>NZ_JBDUXB010000037.1:0-56957 GCF_039945315.1 Tateyamaria sp.
GGAAAATCTCGTCCCGCGCGTCGATCTCGTCAATCACACCGGCCAGCTGTTTGCACGGCACCGTGGTGACAAAGGAGATACCGTTGGCGACAAGATCATCCGTGATCTTTTTGTCTATGTTCATAGCAGAGGAGGCCTTTCAGAGAGATAGGGGCCGCTCGAGGCCCTGTGTAATTAAGATCGAAACGCCGTCAGCGCGTCACCCATCCGCCGACAGATCAAAATTCTCGCCCGGGAAGTATTTGGCCAGACGGACATCAGCGGCGCGCGCATGCCCCTCCATCCCCTCCAGCCGGGAAATCCGCGCCGTCGCTTCAGCGACCGGGCGCGAGCCCTCGCGGGTGGCGCGCTGCCATGTGACGATCTTCATGTATTTGTGGACACTGAGGCCACCCGTATAGGACGCAGCGCCCGAGGTCGGCAAAACGTGGTTCGTGCCCGTGGCTTTGTCGCCATACGAAACTGTTGTCTCTTCGCCAAGGAACAAAGAGCCATAGCAAGTCAACCGGTCCAGCCACCAATCCAGATCATCGGCCTGAACGGTCAGGTGTTCGGGTGCATATTCATCGGAACAGGCAGCCATATCCTCGCGACTTTCACACACGATCACCTCAGCATAATCGCACCATGCTGCGAAGGCGTTTTCGCGGTTCAACTCTGGCAGATCGTCGATGAGATCAGGGACCAGATCCATCACTTTAACGGCGAGGTCGCGACTGTCCGTGACCAACCAGACTGGCGAGTTGTAGCCATGTTCAGCCTGACTGACCAAGTCAGTGGCGACGATATGTGCGTCTGCGTCCGTGTCAGCAAGGATCAGACTGTCCGTTGGACCAGCAATCATGTCGATGCCAACGCGGCCAAACAGAATGCGCTTGGCTTCTGCGACGAACTGGTTGCCCGGCCCGACAAGAATGTTGGCCTTCGGCAGGCCGAAGAGACCATAGGTCATCGACGCGACACCTTGCACGCCGCCCATGGCCAGAATGTTGTGCGCCCCACAAATATGAGCCGCATAGACAATGGCCGGCGCAACGCCAACACCCGGACGGGGCGGTGAACAGGCGGTAATGCTGCGGCACCCTGCGACGCTGGCAGTGGTGACCGTCATAATCGCGCTGGCGATATGGCTATAACGCCCGCCGGGCACATAGCAGCCCGCCGCATCAACCGGGATCACCTTCTGCCCGGCGACAAAACCGGGGCTGATCTCCATCTCTACATCCGTCGTCGTGCCTTTTTGCAGCTCAGCAAAACGGCGCACGTTGTCATGAGCAAAACGAATGTCAGCCTTCAGCTTTTCGGGCACAAGCGCGCATGCGGCCTCGATATCGGCCTCGGTCATGAGGATGTTGCCCTCATAGCCGTCAAAACGGGCCGCATATTCAATCGCTTTGGCATCCCCACCTGCTTCGATGTCGGCGAGAATAGTCTTTACTGTCTCATGAACTTCGGATGCGTCGGACTTTGCGGTCAGGGTCGCTTTTTTCAGGTATTCGCGTGTCATGTTTTGAGGGTCCTGGCCTTGAGCGGGTGATGGTCTAATGTCGGGTACGCGATCGTCTGAACCAGCCTTGGGCAGAGACTGCGAAGAATGTGCAAAGGTATGCTGTCACAAAGCAGCGACGCAAGCGCATGAGCCTCAATCGCAACCCATTTCGCATTTATGAAACTGGACGTTCAGACTACTTAAAACTTCGTCCTCAGACGAAGCCGGACAGGGGTTATTCCGGCAGCTTTTCTGGCTTTGATTCTTTGTCCCGGTGTCGGCCACTTTTCATCAGGTCGCTGACGCGGAAGGCCGCCGGCGTTCCAATTCGGGTGCGCGTGCGCAGAACCGGTGTATTGGTCGAATTGCCGCCGCGGCTTTCTCGGAACACAATGAACAGGCCTGAGGCGATGATGATGGCCGCGCCCACACCTGTGTAAAGATCCAGTGCTTCGTTAAAGAAGATGAACCCATAGACGGTGGCCCAGAGGATTTGGGAATACTGCATTGGGGCCACGATGGCTGCTTCGCCTGTCTGATAGGCAGTAATGATTACCCTGCCACCGGTCCAGGCGAGGACAGAGATGACCGCCAGAAAGGCAAGATCCATCAGGGGCATGGGCAGGTAGACGAAAGGCAACATTGCCCCCATGACGAGGAAGTTGGCCACCATCGGGTACAACATCACCACCACCGGGCGTTCGTCCGCACCAATCTTGCGCAACACGATGGACGCAAACGCCCCGGTAAACGCTGCGAGTAGGGCCGCTGCATGCCCAAGGCCCAGTTCGGTTCCCGCACCGGGGCGCAACACCACAAGGACTCCGATCAGACCGACCAGCACAGCCAGCCAGCGCGGCAGACGCACCTGTTCGCCAAGGATCGGAATGGACAGGACCGTAATGATCAGCGGCGTGGCAAACAGGATCGCATAGGTCTGCGTCAGAGGCAGATTGGCAAAGGCGTAAAATGCTGAAAAGCCGGTGATCACGGCCGCGATTGTACGGAGCGCAATCCACCACGGATGCACGGGCATCAGCGTGCCGGGCGCACGCTCGCTCATCAGATTGATCGTCGCCAGCGGAAAGCTGAGCAAAACGCTGAAAAACACCAGCTGGATCGGCGAATATGTGGCCCCCAGCGTTTTGATAAACACGTCATGGGTCGCGTAGACGCCGAATGCGATCAGGGACAGAATGGCACCTTTGGCATTCGGGGACATTACTGTGGACCCTTTCGCGGGTTGGCTAGAGGCTGGCGTCCAGCGCTTCGAGGATCACGTCACCCATTTCAGTTGTAGACAGCGGCGTGCCGCCCTCAGGGCCCATCAGATCAGCGGTGCGGGCACCATCTGCCAGAACCTTTTCGATGGCGCTTTCAAGCCGCGCCGCCTCGTCGCCTTGATCAAAGGAGTAGCGCAGAGCCATGGCAAAGCTGAGCATACAGGCGATTGGATTGGCCTTGCCTTGCCCGGTGATGTCAGGGGCGGAGCCATGCACGGGTTCGTACATTGCACGCGTGCGCCCGTTTTCCATCGGCGCGCCAAGGCTGGCCGAGGGAAGCATTCCGAGCGAACCGGTCAGCATCGCTGCGCAGTCAGACAGGATGTCGCCGAACAGGTTGTCAGTCACGATAACGTCGAACTGCTTGGGTGCACGCACTAGCTGCATGGCGCCGTTGTCCGCATACATGTGGGACAGTTCGACCTCGGGATACTCTTCGCCCACTTTGGTGACAACTTCGCGCCACAGGATGCCGCTTTCCATCACGTTGGCCTTTTCCATGCTGCAGAGCTTTTTGTTGCGCTTCATGGCCAGTTCAAAAGCTGAGCGGGCCGCGCGTTCGATCTCGCCTTCGGTGTAACGTTGAGTATTGATACCAACGCGTTCGTTGCCTTCTTCAAAGATGCCGCGCGGCTCTCCGAAATAGACGCCCGAGGTCAGTTCGCGCACGATCATTATGTCGAGGCCAGCGACGATGTCTTTCTTGAGGGACGAGAAATCTGCCAGCGCGTCAAAGCATTGGGCCGGACGCAAGTTGGAGAAAAGGTCCATCTCTTTGCGCAGGCGCAACAGGCCGCGCTCAGGCTTCACCGAAAAATCCAGATCGTCGTAGGCAGGTCCGCCTACAGCGCCAAGCAACACCGCGTCCACTTCAAGCGCTTTTGCCATCGTGTCGTCATGCAGAGGCGTGCCATGCGCGTCATACGCCGCGCCGCCTACCAAATCGGTTGAGACGTCAAAGGGCAGGTCCCGCTTGGCACCGAACCAGTCAATCACGCGGACAACCTGATCCATCACTTCGGGGCCGATGCCGTCACCGGGAAGGATCAAAAGGGATGGATTAGACATATGCGGAACTCCTCAGATCTTGGTTTGAGGTTCGACTACGCCCGTGAGGATGCGGCGTCAATAAGGTGGGCTTCAATAAGCCAGATCAACCCAGACAAGGCGGTGTCGGCTGGCACTGGCAACCGTTTCTGCGAAGGGGTCATCGGGGGCGGGCCAAAGCACACCGCTGTCTGTCACCCGCCAATGGGTTGAGGGCAGGACATAGTCCACCCGCAAATCGCCCGGCACCGGGTCGTCCCAGTCAACCGTATCGGTCCCAAAGTGCCCGATTGGGCCAACATCCTGAACGTCCGGCGCGCCGAGCAGAGCCTCGATCGCCGCCTTGATCCCAGAGCCGCCCACCGGGTCCAGATTGGCATCGCCCGCAATCACAAAGGGGCCGGCGGGGGCGGTGCCCACTGTCCCAGCCAGCAGTTGGAGCCACAGCATGATCTCATCATGGTTGCGCTTGCCATTGCGGTCCTCAGGACCGTCAAAGACCGGCGGGCTGGCATGAAAGGTCAGCAGATCGAAGGGGCCATTGAGGCCGATGATCGGAACAACCCAGTGGCCTGTGGTCGACAAGCGTTGGATCGCCTGCGCCTCTTCACTCGGGAACGGTGCGCCATCCACGTTCGGCAGCAAGGCTCCCGGCACATCGCGCCACAAGAGACCAGACAGATCCTGCACGTTGCCTTCATCGATAGGCAAGCGAGAGAGGATGGCCATCCCACCCTGCCCTGAAAACCGTCCATAGCCTTGGGCATCTCGCGGACCGCCAAGGCGACCGTCGCCATCCATATCAAGCCCGGTTGGCATGCCCGTATTGGGGCGCAGCGCAAAGTGGTGAGGATACCCGGCAGCCTTTGCAAAGCGGCTAAGCGCCTCGCTTGTCAGGTCGTAATCAATTCCTTGAAGCGCCAGCACATCGGCATTTGCTGTTGCAATGACGGCAAGGACAGCATCGATCTGCTCGTCCTCACCGCGCGCCAGATCACGCAGGAATAGGCCGGGACCGTCGCGTTGCAATTCAGTGTTGTAGGTGGCGATGCGCAGAGTGTCTGCGGTCGCGGCTGTGCCCACGGTCAGGCACAGCAGCCACGCAATCAGGCGACCTGAAGCTCGTTCTCTGCGGTTGCGTAGGCCCGCTTGCGCTGGTCGCGGATCATCTCGGCAATCCGCTGCAAGGCGATGCCGCGCATGATCATGCTGGCGGGAAGGAAGGCCCATGCACTCATTGTCCAGATCAGGGTTTGAGGGTTCTCAAGCGAGATCGGGTTTATCAGATCAGCGGCCGGTTTGACCACCGCCGGAATGGCGAAAGGCAGCAGGAAGCCAAAGGCGATGTTAATACGCGCATCACGGCTCAGACGGTTCAACACGTCTCCACCAGTGGTCGGATCGAACATAGGCAGGTTCACCCATACGTTGAATGCGCCTTTGCGGGAAGGCCAACCGAGAATACGCACCAGCACAAGGAATGCCCCCATCACGCTGAGCGAAGCGAGATACGCAAGACCAGCCGCAGTGCGTACGATTTCGACCACTTCATAGTCAGTACCCGCAGGCAGGGTCAGAACAACCATCCGGACCGGCGAGTACGGGAAATCGATGCTGTTGCCCACAATTGTGCCGACGGATGTCAGCGCTTTTGTGGTCAATGTTGGGTCAATCTGGCCCTTACAAATCATGCTGAGCATGAACACCGTGGCAAACAAAGCAGCAAAGCGCAGCCGGTTGAACGGCGCGGCATCACGAAATTCCACAATGCTGGGACTGCTGGAGTTATACTCAACGAATGTCAGGAAAGATGCCAAAAGCGCAATTAGAACAGTAGCTTGTGTCGCGTCCGCTGACATGCCCGGCACAATCAGCGCAGGCACGGCAATCATCAATGCCATGAGTAGACCGCGTATCGCGGCACCGTATAGTCGTGCTATCACGTCTCGTTCCCTTCAAACTGGCCAGCCGCGATACATTGCCGCGAACTTGTCCCAACTTGATCCCACCGGGTCAGGTGGGTGCCTCATTGTTGCCCCATTTGTGCCTTGATTGACCCGGTCGCTCAAGTCTTGTGGTTAGTGAAACGTAATAGCTGGGGCAATTTGAGGGAGGGGGTGGTGCCTTTGTGCATCATTTGTAAGGCGGGTTTTAGGCAAGACCCAAGATATTGTGCTTGGGCCTTGTGAGACGCATAGCAGCGTCCAATTTCTACCATAGGTGGCTAGACGATACTCAAACCCAAGGACGCGCCTGTGCCGCTTCAGCCTCAAAACTCTTGATGCTATCGGCTTTGGCCATGGTGAGGCCAATGTCATCCAGCCCTTCGAGCAGGCAGTGCTTTTTGAAGCTGTCGACTTCAAAGCTGAACACCTCGCCGTCCGATATCGTCACAGTCTGTGCGTCAAGGTCGACGGTCATGCGAGCGTTGGCACCCTTTTCGGCGTCCTTCATCAGCACATCGACAGCTTCGGCAGGCAAAGCGATGGGCAGAATGCCGTTCTTAAAGCAGTTGTTATAGAAGATGTCTGCAAAGCTGGTGGAGATCACGCAGCGGATACCAAAATCCTTGATCGCCCATGGCGCGTGTTCACGCGATGACCCGCAACCAAAGTTGTCGCCTGCGACCAAGATCTCTGCCTTGCGATAGGCGTCCTGGTTCAGAACAAAGTCAGGGTTTTCGTTGCCCTGCCGATCAAAGCGCATTTCGTCAAACAGGTTCACACCAAGGCCGGACCGTTTGATCGTTTTGAGGAACTGTTTGGGAATGATCATATCGGTGTCGATATTGACCAGCGGCATCGGTGCCGCGATCCCGGTGAGTGTGTCGAATTTGTCCATCGGCCCATCCTTGTCCCAAAAGCTAAAAGGAAACGGTGAAGGCACCGTCCCAAACGCGCGTGTCTTACTAAAAGACGTATTGGAAATTTACCATACATATAACGGTTGAAAAGCATCAGTCTGCAGCCGCTCAATGGCGCCAACAAATCGGAACCTGTCAAAAGAAATAGGCGGCGCATGTGCGCCGCCCTTAGAACTGTCAGACTTGGGGAGAGGCTACTAGGCCGCTTTTTTCCGGCGGCGCATCGCTGCAAGCCCACCCACACCAGCTAGCAGCATCCAACCCGCAGCCGGGAGCGGCACAGGAGTTGTGTGGATCGACGCGATAAAGAATTCCGGCGTATTTCTGGGGCAGTAGTTAGTTGTCAAATAACCCAATGCCAATTTATCTTTGCACTTGTTGTACCGTTCGAGCGAGGTCCGGCCTCTAGCCGGGGTAAAAAACTCTTCCTCCACCAAGGATGTAAAGTCAAGTTTCAGCAAATGATCACCTGCTTCCAGCCGTCCGAGGTCCATGGACAACGCCAATTGAGTACTTGCGTCGCCGCTCACAGTTACAGAAGGACCACTCCCTACAGTTGACGCAACGGGGTCAGCATTAGTGACAGCCACCGACCCCCCTTTTGTGTCAAAAAGCGTTACGCTTTCAGTAAAACCGACAGGGTCATTCGCGCCTATCAAGTCCAGATCTTCGAAGAAGAAATTGGCTGTGGCATCTCCTGCTTTCACGTCTTCAAAAAGCAACCACATCGTCAAAGACCCACCGAGCCCACGATCTGCGGTAAAACCGCAGTTTCCAACCCCAAAATCGCAACTGCCTAGCAGTGGGATATAGTAACCAATAACGTTGGCATCGCCGCCGTTAGAAGCCGTTTTGATCGCATTAATGCCAGCGCTATCGGATGTCCCCGGCGTTGGCATATCGCTTGTATTAACTTGCGAGTTCGCATCGTTGCCAACCAAAGCTTTTCCAAAGACCGTATCCATCGTAGCGGCGCCTGCCAGTGACGGCAGTGTCAAAGCGAACGCGGCAGCTATTGCAAAATACTTCATAATCAATCTTGCGTCTAACCAAGTTCGCCAAAAAACGAACACAATATAATATTGTCGGCATCGCAAAACACGCACCGTCACGGTTATGAGAATATACTAAAGGGGGCTCACCGTTAAGTCATTGCGACGTTTTTATGGCGGAGTTGCCCCAAAAAGGTCAGAAAATGCCTCCAGCTTGCTACCCCGGATAGAAATGTCCTGCGCGTCGCTTCCCAAAGGCGGATACGGCCATTTCAGACACCTTGCCCGATGTTCGATTCGCAATGTTCCCGGCAGTTGTCACAAAAACTATTTGCGTCAACCCATCAGTGCCGGTCTTACCAGCACTGATGGCTCAAAAACGTTCATGCTTTTGGGCGCGATAATAGTCATTGATGGGCAAACAACACTGGCAAACCCACCACTGCGTTAGCAATTTTTTATGTCAGCGCATCCGCTCTTTGGTTGTTGCGGCGGCCCGTCGGACCGCCACAACAATGTTCAAACACGTCGACGCCTTTCTGCTCTTCAATAAGCAGAAGCCCGAATTCGGGGCCGAATTGATCGATCACGATATGTGTACATTCGCGTCGACCTCGTCGATTTACTTTTCAAACCGGCCTTCGAGCTCTGCTTTGAGAGCGCCCTTGGCGGTGCGCAGGAAGACCGCCAGCGCAATCAGCCCGGCACCATTGAAAAGCAACTCAATACCCAACAGGATGCCCGGCAACTGTGGTCCGGCGTCAGCGAAATTCGCGATGATGTATCCCGCGAGCAGGATCGACACCGCGCCAGAAAGCAGCATCGGCCAGAACATTGGCGTGTCTTTCATCTGATAGCCGGTCATGATCCGCGTCACGCCGTTCAACCCGATCAGGATTGTTACGACGATCGACAATGAGATCAAGCCTTCCAAAGGTTTGAACGCAAACGAAACACCCAGAAACACCATGAGTATGCCGAGGCCGAGGCCCATAAATCGAGACGACCTATCGTCGGCTTGCCAGCCGGCATAGATTTGCGCCGCTCCCATGAGGATAAACATAAAGCCAATGATCATCGTCAATGTGGCGCCAGCGGCAATCGGGTTTGCCAGAACAAAGATACCGAATACGATCGAAAGAACGCCCAGTACCAGCCATTTTACCCAGAGTTTCATCTTAGTGCTCCAATTCTTGGATTAGTTTAGGTGTAGTAACGTCACCTGAGTCTACATCAATTCACGGACATCCGTCAGCCGTCCTGTGATTGCCGCTGCTGCAGCCATGCCGGGCGACACCAGATGCGTACGACCTTTGTATCCCTGTCGCCCTTCAAAGTTGCGGTTGGAGGTAGACACACAGCGTTCCCCCTCGCTCAGCTGATCAGGGTTCATTGCAAGGCACATGGAGCACCCAGCAAGACGCCATTCAAAGCCAGCCTCTTTAAAGATGTCCGCCAGCCCTTCTTCTTCGGCTTGCGCACGCACGAGGCCCGAACCGGGCACAATCATGGCCCGTTTGACCGCGACCTTCTTGCCCTTGAGTATCTCGGCAGCGGCGCGCAGATCTTCGATCCGCCCGTTGGTGCAGGACCCGATAAACACAGTGTCGATCTCAATATCCGTCAGCGGTGTGCCCGGTGTGAGGCCCATATAGTCGAGCGAACGTTGCGCTGCGCCGACTTTGCCACCTTCGAAGTCATCAGCGGACGGCACAGTGGCCGTGATCGGCAGCACGTCTTCTGGCGAGGTGCCCCATGTGACGACAGGTGCGATGTCTTCGCCCTTGATCGTGACGACTTCGTCCCAATGGGCGTCGTCATCTGAATAGAGCGTCTTCCACCAAGCTTCTGCCGCTTCCCATTGCGCGCCTTTCGGGGCGTGTGGGCGGCCTTTGCAGTAGGCGAACGTCTTCTCATCCGGTGCGATCAGGCCGGCGCGTGCGCCACCTTCAATCGCCATGTTGCAGACGGTCATACGCCCTTCCATGGAGAGATCGCGGATCGCCTCACCGCAATATTCGATGACATAGCCGGTGCCACCAGCTGTCCCAGTCTTGCCGATGACGGACAAAGTGATGTCCTTGGCTGTGACACCGGGGGCCAGTTTGCCAGTGATCTCGACCTTCATGTTCTTGGATTTTTTCTGGATCAGCGTCTGCGTTGCCAGCACATGTTCAACCTCGGACGTACCGATACCATGAGCCAGTGCGCCAAACGCGCCATGTGTGGCCGTGTGGCTGTCGCCGCACACCACGGTCATGCCGGGCAGGGTCCAGCCCTGTTCGGGGCCGACAATGTGCACAATACCCTGACGGACGTCAGACACAGGATAGTAGTGGATCCCGAAGTCTTTGGCATTTTTGTCGAGGGCAGCGACCTGAATGGCGCTGTCTTCGGTCATGTTTTTCGGATCGTCGCGGCCTGGCGTCGTTGGCACGTTGTGATCCGGCACAGCGATGGTCTTGTCCGGTGCGTGAACAGGGCGGTTCGCCATGCGCAGCCCTTCAAAGGCTTGCGGGCTTGTAACCTCGTGCACCAGATGCCGGTCGATATAGAGCAGGCAGGTGCCGTCTTCGGCCTCGTGGGCGACGTGGGCATCCCAGATTTTGTCGTAGAGCGTTTTGGGGGACATGGTCCTCTCCCTTTGATGTGCGGTGTTTGAATGGATAACGGGCGCGCGGCCTTATAGGTGCGCAAGCACCGTGTGCGTCGCCCCGAAAAAGCGTTCACGCAAGCGCGCGCGGTCATCCATGTCAAAGAGGCGGTTCATGCAGATGCTGTTAGCGGGATTCCCCCAACCAATCAAGCAAGCGCTGCGTTCGACTGGTTGCCACCCGATTAAGCAGACGGCGCGTCACATTGCCGTCAGATGCGGCATTCATTGAAATGTCACGTTAGCGTTGTTAGCATAGGGGTGTCCCAGCGCCGGGGATTTGGGCGGCGCGATGAAAAGGAGGACAATGTCCTGTCAATTTCTGCCGAAGCGGTACGCGCCGCTGATGGGGCTGCTGGCATGATCGCCACAGCCAAAACGCAAGCCACAAGCGAGACACTCCTTGCGGCTGTCCTTTCCTCTCTCTCTGATGACAAAGCCGAAGACGTGGTGCAGATCGATCTGCGCGGCAAGACCGAGATTGGTGATTACATGATCATCTGCTCTGGCCGTTCGTCACGTCAGGTTGCGGCGATGTCCGAAAAGCTGGTCGAGCGCCTGAAGGGCGAATTCGGAGTCGTTGCCCGAACCGAAGGCAAGGGCACTGGCGATTGGGTGCTTATCGATACGGGCGACGTGATCGTCCACATCTTCCGCCCCGAAGTGCGCGAGTTCTATCAGCTCGAGAAGATGTGGCAGCCGACCACGACCAACTGACGCCGCCCTGATGCGCGTACATATCTGTGCTGTGGGCCGCCTGCGCGGCGGGCCCGAGGCCGATCTGATCTCTGATTATACCACCCGATTTGACAGAACGGGCCGGGCCCTGGGCCTCGGTCCGCTGTCTGTCGTCGAGGTCGAAGACCGCAAAGGCGGCGGTATGGCGGCCGAGGCTGATCTGCTCCGCCGCGCGCTACCCAAAGGGGCCTTGATCTGCTGTCTCGATGAAAGGGGTCGGGTTGAAGCCTCACCCGGTTTTGCCAAACGCCTTGGCGGATGGAGGGATGCAGGACGCAGCGACGTCGCCTTCGTCATTGGTGGTGCTGACGGGATAGACCCGAGCCTACGGGCAGAGGCAAATCACCTTCTGTCCTTCGGAGCGATGGTCTGGCCGCATATGCTAGTGCGCGTGATGCTGTCCGAGCAACTCTACCGCGCCGCCTCGATCCTCGCCGGGTCGCCTTACCACCGGACTTGATATGACGACCGCCTTGCGGCGACGCCATGTGCAGTTTCACACTATTGTAGATCGACGATTGTCGTGCCGTCGTTCCAGCCTTCAGGCAGATCTCGCGCCTGAACCTGGACTTGAATGGTGCCGTTAGGGATTTTCACGCCATCTAGGCTGCGGGTGAAAGGCTGTTCATTGACATGAGGGTGGTACAGCACGCGCATGCCCAGCTCATTTCCGTCCAAATCCAACACACGCCATCCGTCGGCATAGTGATCCCAGCCGGTGTCCGGGTGTCGGATCGTGACGTCAAAGCGATAGGTTTCCGGCGCAGTACGCGTGACGGTCACATTTTCGATCACCGGTTCTTCGGCGAATGTCGGACTGGCCAGCAAGGAGAGGATAAAGACTAAGCGTTTCATACCGTGACTTTAAAACGGCAGATCCCGCTTTGTCTTGTCACGTCTGCGTGCCCAGCAGAATGTCGCGCGACTTGGATGCAAATTCTCGCCGCCAGATGACCCCAAGCGTGAACAGAGTCGCGATTACCAATGGCACCGGTCCAGCCAGCCACGCTGCACAAGTGAGACCGAAATAGACCGAGCGCAGACCCCGGTTGAACGAGCGAGCAGCGGCGACATTTACCTCTGCTGCTTGCATTGCACGAGGTTCACACAAGCTGTCGCTGACGTCATTGGGGACAGCGGCCATCACCACAGCCGCATACCCAAATAACCGGTTCGCCCATACAAACTTTAGGAAAGCGTTGGTGAGGAACAGCACCAAAACGACAAGTTTGATCTCCCACACAAAGGCAGGCGTATCCATTAGTGTCAGGTCATTGGCGACGGCCGTCACCCGGTCGGCGTTTCCGATCACCGCGAGCGTGCCACCAATCGCAATCACCGACGTGGAGGCAAAGAATGCGGTGCCCTGCCGCAGACTGGCCACAACCTGCGCGTCGAAAATGCGTGGCTGGCGCGTGATCATCTGGCGCATCCATTCGCGCCGATACCCTGCCATGATCTGCGATGTGGAAAGGTGATTGGCAGTTGAAAGCTCGATCCGCCAACCAATCCCAAGCCAGACGATCACAAGCAAAGCCAATGCTGCGCCATCAAGCGTGGAAAAAAGAGCAATGCGATCGATCCAAGTCATGCCTGCGCTCTTACACCGCAACGATAGAGATTGCATCTAGTCAAAATTGGTCATATTATTTTACCAATTCGAGAGGAAGCGCCCAATGGAAATGCCAATCCCAGATCCTGATGTCCTTGCCCGCAAGGCCCGCGTTGTGTCCCGGTTGCGCGAAGTGTTGCCAGCAGACGCGGTCATCGACGACCCGGCGGAAACCCGCGCCTATGAGTGTGACGCTCTGACCGCTTACCGCTGCCCGCCAATGGTGGCTGTTCTGCCGTCGACCACGGCAGAAGTGTCTGAGGTCTTGGCTATTTGTCATGCCGCAGGTGTGCCGGTCGTACCCCGTGGCTCTGGCACGTCACTGGCCGGTGGCGCGCTGCCCACCGCTGACTGCGTGATCCTGGGCGTGGCGCGCATGAATGACGTGTTAGAGACTGATTATGACAACCGATTTGTCCGTGTGCAGACTGGCCGCACAAATCTGAGCGTCACTGGCGCCGTCGAATCGGACGGGTTCTTCTATGCCCCCGACCCTTCTAGTCAGCTTGCTTGTGCCATCGCGGGCAATATCGCGATGAACTCGGGCGGGGCGCATTGCCTGAAATACGGTGTGACCACCAACAACCTGATGGGCGTCACTTTGGTGCAGATGGACGGCACTGTGGTCGAAATCGGTGGGGCGCATCTCGATTCCGGTGGTCTGGATCTGCTTGGGGTCATCTGCGGCTCCGAAGGACAGTTGGGCGTTGTGACCGAGGCCACCTTACGCATCCTGCACAAGCCCGAAGGTGCACGGCCTGTTTTGATGGGTTTTGACAGCGCAGAGATCGCCGGTGCCTGTGTTGCAGACATTATCAGGGCAGGCGTTCTGCCCGTGGCCATTGAGTTTATGGACAAGATGCTGATCGAGGTCTGCGAAGACTTCGCCAAGGCGGACTATCCGATGTGCGAAGCACTGTTGATCGTGGAGGTCGAAGGATCAGAGGCGGAAATCAACGACCAGTTGGCTCTGATCACCGAGATTGCCAAACGCCAAAACCCGGTCGCTCTGCGTGAAAGCGCCAGTGCTGAGGAATCCCAACGGATTTGGGCGGGTCGCAAGGCGGCATTCTCCGCCATTGGACGCGTGAGTGATTACATGTGTCTTGATGGTACAATCCCCGTCAGCGAATTGCCCTATGTCCTGCGGCGCATTGGCGAGATGTCCAAGGAATACGGCCTGCCGGTTGGAAATGTGTTTCACGCCGGCGACGGCAATATGCACCCGCTGATTTGTTATGACGCCAACAAACCCGGCGATCTGGAAATTTGCGAGGAGTTCGGTGCCGAGGTGCTTAAACTGTGTGTCGAGGTGGGCGGTTGCCTGACCGGGGAACACGGCGTTGGAATCGAGAAACGGGATTTGATGACCCATCAATACGCACCCAGCGATCTGGAAGCGCAGATGGCGATCAAGGATGTGTTTGATGCCAAATGGTTGCTCAATCCGGCCAAGGTATTTCCGCTCTCCGTGTCCGAAGCACGACGCAACACAGCAATTGCAGCCGAATAAGCCCCTCAAGGACCAAAATCAGAAAAGAGAAACTGATGAATACCGAAAGCGATGTGGCCGAGGCCGTCAAAGCAGCCAAGGGGCCATTGATCATCAAGGGTGGTGGAACGCGTTCTGTCGGGCGACCCGCAAAGGGCGATCTGCTGGATGTATCCGGACTATCAGGCGTGACGCTCTATGAACCCGGCGCGCTCACTCTTGTCGCCAAAGCGGGCACGCCAGTGACTGAAATTGAGGCAAAACTGGCGGAAGAAAACCAGCGCCTGGCCTTTGAACCCTATGATCTGACGGGACTTTTGGGCACGTCCGGCGCCACGACCATCGGCGGCATCATCGCCACGAATGCCAGTGGTCCACGCCGCGTGCAGGCCGGTGCAGCGCGCGATTTTGCCCTTGGTGTCCGCTTCGTGGACGGGGCTGGCAACATGGTCAAGAATGGTGGCCGCGTCATGAAAAACGTCACCGGCTATGATCTGGTCAAACTGATGTCCGGGTCCTGGGGCACACTTGGCGTTCTGACCGAAGTCAGCCTCAAGGTTCTACCGGCGGTCGAAGCCTCCACAACTCTTGTTATTGCTGACGTCCCCCCTGCCCAGGCGGTCGCTGCGATGAGTGCAGCGCTCGGCTCGCCTTACGAAGTGTCAGGTGCAGCATGGATCGACGGAGCAGTCTGGCTGCGCCTTGAAGGTTTTGCCAGTTCAGTCGACTACCGCGCCAACGCGCTGAGCACCCTTCTGGCCCCGCACGGTGAGATTGCGCGCAGCGACAGTTGTGACTGGACGCGGGTGCGTGACGCAGTCCCCCTGCATGGCTGCGGCCATGTGTGGCGCATCTCGGTCAAACCGAGCGACGGACCTGCGGTTATCGCCGCTTTGCCAGACGGGTCGCACAGCATCATGGATTGGGGCGGTGGCTTGATCTGGGCCGGGCGTGATGCAGCGGATGCAGCACTGCACGCTCAGATCCAGTCAACCGTGGCAAATCTTGGCGGCCATTCCACGCTGATCAAGGCGCCCAAGGCGTTGCGCGCAAGTGTACCGGTGTTCCAACCCGAGTCCGCAGGCGTTGCCTCCCTCAGCGCCGCTTTACGCGCGCGGTTCGATCCGCGCGGCATCCTCAACCCGGGGCTGATGGCGGCGTAGTGCCCACCTTTTCAGTCGACCGCGCAGACCCCTAAGAATGATGTAAGTTATGCAAACCAGTTTTACCTCCGAGCAGCTGACCAAACCAGCCATTCAGCGTTCTAACGACATCCTGCGCAATTGCGTGCATTGCGGGTTCTGTACGGCCACCTGCCCCACCTATCAGGTGTTGGGCGATGAACTCGATTCTCCGCGCGGACGCATCTACCTGATCAAGGACATGCTGGAAAACGAACGCAAACCGGATGAGAAGGTCGTCAAACATATCGACCGCTGCCTGTCTTGCCTCGCCTGCATGACGACCTGCCCGTCAGGTGTGCACTACATGCATCTGGTGGACCATGCGCGCGAATACATCGAAGACAATTACAAGCGTCCTCTGACCGACCGCGTGCTGCGCTGGGTGCTAGCGCAGATTCTGCCCTACCCCATGCGTTTTCGTGTGGCCTTGCTGGGCGCCAAGATTGGCCGCCCCTTTGCCTGGGCCATGCCTGATGCGCGCCTGCGGGCGATGCTGGAAATGGCGCCCAAACACATCCCGCCTGTCAGCCGCAATGACGATCCACAAAGCTTCGCCCCCGAAACAGCGAAGAAAATGCGTGTGGCCCTGATGACGGGCTGTGCGCAAAAGGCGCTGAACACCGACATCAATGATGCCACCATACGCCTGCTGACCCGGCTGGGGTGCGAGGTTGTGGTGGCCGAAGGGGCAGGGTGCTGTGGCGCGCTGACCCACCACATGGGCAAGACCAGCGAAAGCCACGGCACGGCAACCAAAAATATCGAAGCGTGGACCCGAGAGATGGACGGCGAGGGCCTCGACGCCATCGTGATCAACACGTCTGGATGCGGCACCACAGTCAAAGACTACGGACACATGTTCCGCAACGAGCCGTTGGCCGAAGACGCAGCCCGCGTGTCGGCAATAGCCATGGACGTCAGCGAAGTGTTGATGAAACTGGACTTGCCTAGGGGCGCCCCTCAGAACATGACCATCGCCTACCATGCCGCCTGTTCGCTGCAGCATGGCCAACAGATTAAGACTTATCCCAAGGACCTGCTGAAAAAGGCCGGATTCAAAGTTGTGGAGCCGCGCGACAGCCATTTATGCTGTGGTTCTGCGGGCACCTACAACCTGATGCAGCCCGAGATTTCAAAGCAGCTCAAAGACCGCAAGGTCGACACGTTGATGGCCAAAAACCCCGACATCATCGCTGCCGGAAACATCGGCTGCATGATGCAAATCGGGTCTGCGGCCGGGGTTCCTGTGGTCCATACGGTGGAACTCTTGGATTGGGCCAGCGGCGGACCGCGCCCTCCAGCACTTGATCGCGCTAACAGTGATGTGCCAATTTTACGCTAAATGCGATTTTTGCCCTAATTCTGCCCCTATGTTCTCCTAAACAGGGGGCGTTTAATTAGGTACGAAGTAAGGTAGTTTATGCGCCGTTGGATGGCCCTTTCGATCATGACGTTGGTTGTGACGACCACGGCGTTGGCTCAGGATTCGCATTTGCGCAGACTGTCCAACGGGGATGAAGCTAAGGCATGGGAAGCAGTTGGACGCCTGAATATCGGCGGCACAGGCTTTTGTACGGGCGCATTGATCGCCACGAACATGGTGCTGACGGCAGCACATTGTCTCTTTGACAAAGACACTGGCTCCCGGATCGATCATTCACAAGTCGAATTTCTTGCCGGATGGCGCAATGGACGTGCGTCGGCTTACCGGTCGGTGACGCAAGCCGTCGTGCATCCCGACTATGAATATACCGGCGGTATCAGTTCCGAAGGCGTAAGCAATGATCTGGCGTTACTGCAACTGGACCACCCGATCCGCAACGGCAAAATCCGACCATTCTCGACCGAGGCCAAACCCGAACGCGGGGCCAAAGTGGCTGTCGTCAGCTATGGTGCCGGGCGATCCGAAGCGCCTTCATTGCAGGAATTGTGTAGCGTGCTGGCCCTGCAACAAGGAATGCTCGTGACCTCCTGCACAGTGGATTCAGGCAGCTCAGGAGCGCCAATATTCATGGTGAAGGACGGCGAAGTGCAGATCGTGTCGATCGTCTCCGCCAAGGCCGAGGTCGAGGGACAAGCGGTATCTCTTGGCACATCACTGGGCGCGCCACTGGCTCAATTGCAGGCCGAAATGGTGGCCCAGCAGGACGGGATCACCCGTAGGCTTCAACCCGGGATGCGCAATGACACTGGCGCAAAGTTTCTGAAACCATGAAGTGGCTGGCAACCCTGATTTGCCTCGCGATGGGCAGTGTAGCGAGTGCGCAAACCACGTCTTTGCGCACGCTCGACACGGATTATTCGGCCGCCAGCTGGAAAGCTATGGGGCGCATTGATTTTGGACGCCGCGCCTTTTGCTCTGGCACGCTGATCGCTCCTGACCTTGTTCTGACAGCAGCGCACTGCCTCTACCGCCCCGGTTCAAACCGGTTGTGGCCCACCGACTCGATCCGCTTTCACGCAGGCCTACGCGATGGCGACGCAGTTGCGACACGTGCCGCAAGGGGTGCGGCGGCACATGAAAAGTTCGACCCAATTGGCCCACTGACAGCCCAAAACGTGGCCCATGATGTGGCTCTGATCCGACTGGATGAACCCATCTCGACCTTCGACGTACCCCCTTTTTACATTCACAATGATCGCATCGCGCCGGGCCCGGTTAGCGTCGTTTCTTATGGGCGTGACAGGGCCAATGCACAGTCGCAGCAAAAACAGTGCCAGATGTTGAGCCAATTGGGGGACGCCATGGTGTTTGACTGTGACGTAACCTATGGATCGTCAGGTTCGCCTGTGTTTTCACATTTGAACGGGCGGGGCCGGATCATGGCCGTCATCTCCGGCATGATGGAGATCGACGGGCAAAAGAGGTCAGTTGGCATGGTCTTGCCCGAGCGGGTCAATGAGCTGAAAGGGCAGTTGCGCATGCAAGTGGCCCCGCCCACGGCGAAAGCGCGCCGGATCACCGTTGGTGGTGGCGCGCGCAACAACACGGGCGCCAAGTTTGTCCGACCGTAAGGGTCTTGAACGGCCAAAAATCCTCACCACATAAATGTCATCGGATGCCCATTCGGGGTCCGACCATAGCAACCCTGCGGGTCTGTCCGGATCGGAAGGCTCGCCTGTCATCGCTCAAGTGAGGATTACAATGCGTACATATGACTTTGCACCGCTTTACCGCGCCACCGTTGGTTTTGACCAAATCGCTGACCTGATGGACCGCGCTCTGGCGTCTGATAGCAACGCCAACACCTACCCCCCCTACAACATCGAAAAGACCGACGATGATGCATATCGCATTTCGATCGCTGTCGCCGGATTCTCGGACGCGGACCTGCATGTTGAGGTGAAAGAAAAGAAACTGGTGGTTTCGGCGAAAAAGGCGGACGGCGAGAAGAAAACCTACCTGCATCGCGGCATCGCCACCCGCGCCTTCGAGCGCCGGTTTGATCTGGCCGACCATGTGGTCGTGACGGGTGCGTCCCATGTGGACGGAATGCTCCATATCGATCTGGTCAAGGAAGTGCCCGAAGCGCTGAAACCACGCCAGATCCAGATTGCCAGCCAAAAGGCGATTGAGACCGACGTGGTCGACGCCAAGGCCGTCAACTAAGTGATACAATGGAGGCCCGGTGCTCATGCATCGGGCCACACCTTAATTCCGGGGCTTTGCGCCATCGCTTTTGCGATTTCCCGGAGTTTATTTTGCGAAGTGATGGGCCAGGTCCCGATCCGCTGAACTCCATTTCACCCCAAAACTCAAACTTGTGGAGTTTGCCCCGCCAACACAGTGCGGAACCATGCTGTGTCAATGTTGCCACCACACAGGATCACGCCGATTTTGCGGCCTGCCATTGCATCACGTTCTTGCATGAGGCCCGCGAGCGGTGCCGCCCCGGCCCCTTCGGCTACGTTGTGTGTGGCGGTGAAATAGAGACGGATCGCCTCCGCAACTTCGTCGTCGCTGACAGAGATGATACGATCCGCCCCTTTCGAATAGATGTCGAACGCCTCTTGCACTGGGACACGCACAGCCATTCCATCCGCAAAGGTGTTCGCAGAATTGGTCTCAATCAGGCGCCCCGCATCGAACGACAGCTTCGCCGTCTGCGCCCGGTCCGATACGACCCCCACAACCTTGGTCGAAAGGCCCAGCGCATCACGAGCCAGAATAGTGCCGCAAATTCCTGACCCACAGCCGATGGGAACATAAACCGTGTCGAGGTCGGGCTGCGCCGTAAACATCTCAAACGCATAGGTGGCCACGCCGCGCACGAGTTCGGGGTGGTAGGGTGGGACGATGAACAAGCCTTCTTCGTCGGCCACACGATAGGCCTCTTGCCGCGAACTGTCGAAATCGTCGCCAAACTCGACCAACTCAGCCCCAAAGGCCCGCATGGCCGCGTTCTTTTCCACAGAATTCCCGTGCGGCGCATAGACTTTAGCCCGCAGTCCAGCAGTGGTCGCCGCCCATGCCTGCCCCTGCCCGTGATTGCCCCGCGTCGCCGTGCAGATGCCCGGGACCTCAGGGTGCGTGCGCACCAGCCAATCCATGAAGGTGATGGCGCCACGTACTTTGAACGCACCTGTGGGAGTGTGGTTTTCGTGTTTGACCCATACCTCAGCCCCCGCCGCCGCACTAAGGAGCGGCCAGTGGTGTTGCGCTGTGGGTGGCATCCGGGCGTGGACAAGGTCAGCGGCGGCGGTGAGGTCAGCAAGATCAAGCATAGGCCGGACTATCAGCCCAAACCTTGTCTATTGGCAACCCGACAGAGAGGGCCGCCTAGCCCACTGCCACCCGTGGCCGCCCAGCAGCCTCGACTGTCAGGGTCGCTTCGACAAACACTTCGCGCGCTTCGGCCTGCGCAGTGCGGATATCCCGATGGACGCGCACGTCAATCTCTTCGGCCCCCGCCGCCTTGGCGGCAGCCATCGCGCGATCCCGCAATGTCTCTTCCAACCGCGCCAAGGCTGGGTCAGCACCCGCAAAATCCTCTGGCCCGGTGTCCAGATGCACCCGGAACCGACCCTCGCTGGGCGAAGTCACTGTCCCGCTGTGGCGCATCGTGACACGTCCCACCACGGCGCCGATCGCATTGGCCACACCCGCATCACCGGGCAGGATCATCTCGGTCCCAACAAGGTCACCGACGGCAGGGTAATATGTGCCCGCCGACGCCCCCAAACCAATGACCGGCACACCAAGCCCGGCGTCTACACGTATCGCCCCTCGGTGCCCCTTCATCCCCTTCTGGATCAGAACATGCGTAGCGAAGGCCTCATCCAAACCATCCTCTGCCAAGGCAGCCTGCAACAGTGCCACACCGGTCTGATGGGTCAGTTGATCCACAACCATCTGTGCCATCTGTTCAGACGTTTCAGCCAGCTTTTCGCCTGCGCCGGTACGCCGGCGGCCAAAAAGCTGACAGACCATGGCTGCGGCCTGCGTATCCCACGCCTCAAGCCCTCCCAGAACGTGGCTCGCATCCGATGGGGTTAAAGCCGACACCTGGACCAGCCCGCGTGCCACAAGGCGTTTGAGGGCCCCTTGCTCCATTCGCGTGCGCAGGACGGCACCGAGCGGATGTACGTCCTCTCCGATGCGCGCCAGCAGGTCGGCCTCGCGCGCGCTCAATCCGCCCGCATGCATGCCCTGCACTGCCCGCACAAAACGACCATCGTGATCACCCGGCGTAGTATTGCGCATTTGCGCCTCAAGCGTTGGCAAAACCACATCCGGAGCCTCAACAGCCAGCAAGGACACAGGCACCACACGGCGCGGGCCAAGTGTCACGCCGCCACGCAGACCTTCGCCCACGAAATGTACCTCGCTGTCGCCGCCAAGGCCGGTGGTGCGCATGGCGATCGCTTCGACCATCGTGCGGTGCTGGCCAACGCGCGCGCCGTCCGGATCAATGGCCGGGCGCCCTGCCTTCAGCATGGCCACATCCGTGGTTGTGCCGCCAATATCGCTAACCAGCCCGGTGTCAGCCCCCGTCAACCAGCGCGCGCCCACAATCGACGCGGCAGGCCCGCTCAGAATAGTCTCAATCGGGCGCATCCGGGCCTGTGCGGCAGACATCAACGCCCCGTCCCCCCGGACAACCATCATTGGTGCATCAATTCCGATGGTACGCAATTCCGCCTCTGCCCGCCCGATAAGTGCGTCAATCATCCCAATCAACCGCGCGTTCAACACCGCAGTCAAAGCCCGTTTGGGGCCGCCCAACTTGGCAGACAACTGGTGGCTGGCCGACACAGGCGCGCCAGTGATGTCGCGGACAAGCTCAGCGACACGGACTTCATGCGCAGGGTTGCGCGTAGCAAATTGCGCAGCCACAGCAAAGCCGCTCACGTCCTCTTTATGTGTCTCTAAAAAAGCTAATAGGGCCTGCTCGTCCAATGTGGCTGCTTCTGAACCATCGTGATTGTGCCCGCCCTCCAGTACGCAAACCGGATCGCCCGCAAGGCCATCAGCAAGGCCCTGCGCCTCAAGATCCTTGGCTCGAAACCCGACATAGATCAGGGCAACGCGCCCACCCTGGCCCTCGACCAGCGCATTGGTGGCCAAGGTGGTGGACAACGATGCCAGCCCGACTTCTGACGGGTCAATCTGCGCTTGCGCCAGAACCGCGCGCACTGCGGCGCCTACACCGATAGCCAGATCATGGCGGGTGGTCAGTGCCTTGGCGCGCGCCAGCACGACCTCTTCATCGCGCAGCAAAACCGCATCTGTATACGTTCCGCCAGTATCAACGCCCAACAAGATGGCCATGAGCTAACCCTTACTCCGAACGAAGCTGTGTGACGGCCCACCGAGCCGCATCCGCAATAGCGCCATCTGGATCATCGCAAAGGCCCTGTGCAATCGAAATCAATCGCGGATCGCCTGAATTTCCGATCGCATACAGCACATTGCGCACAAACCGATCCCTTCCGATCCGCTTGATCGGTGAACCGGAAAAGCGTGTGCGAAACCCGGAGTCATCCAAGACCGCCAATTCGGCCAACGTTGGCGCGCCGACCGCCCCGAGATAGCGCATATCGCTGGCAGCGACGGCAAACTTGTTCCACGGACACACCGCCAAACAGTCATCACAGCCATAAATGCGATTGCCCATCAAAGTGCGGAGATCTTCATCTATGGGACCCTTATGCTCGATCGTCAGATACGAAATGCATCGCCGTGCATCGAGTCGGTAGGGGGCCGGAAATGCATTCGTTGGGCACACGTCGAGACATGCCCGGCATGACCCGCAATGATCCACCTCCTGAGCGTCCGGCTCCAACTCAAGCGTCGTGAAAACAGAGCCTAAAAATGCCCAATTGCCCCAATCACGGCTCACCAAGTTGGTGTGCTTGCCCTGCCATCCAAGGCCAGCGGCCTGCCCCAACGCCTTCTCCGGCACGGGAGCGGTATCCACAAATACCTTGATTTGACCACCGGCCTCGTCAATCAGCCAACGGCCCAACCGTTTCAGCCTCTTCTTGACGATATCGTGGTAGTCGCGGCCCTGCGCATAGACGGAGACTGTACCCAGATCAGGACGTTGCAGCACCGACAAGGGGTCATGTTCGGGGGCATAGCTCTCAGCCAGCATAAGGATGGAACGCGCCTCGGGCCACAAAGCGGCCGGGTCAGCGCGCCAATGCATCCGTTCCGCCATCCACCCCATCTGCCCTTGGTGACCCGCATCCACAAAGGCGGCCAATCGCTCAGCTACATCAGGCACAGCATTAGGGCGACAGACACGGGCCGCAACAAACCCCTCTTCAAGGGCGCGCGCGACAAGAACCTCTTTCAGTCCCATGTCTTTTTCTGACTAAAAATACCACGAGTTCTGGGGTGGAACCCCAGTGCGAACCAAGAATCAGAAATCCAGATCATTGTAGTGCTTGGGCGGCGGAAAGCCTGACACCTGATCGGCCAGAATCGAACGAAAGGCCGGGCGCGACTTGATCTTGGCATACCAATCCTTGACCACCTCACTGCGGTTCCAATCCACGTCCGAGATGTAGTCGAGAGCCGACAAGTGGGCAGCAGCAGCAAAGTCGGCCAGTGTCATCACGTCACCAGCCAGCCAGCGCCGGTGGTCCAGCAGCCACGTCATGTAGTCCAGATGATACTTGATCGCCTTGGCCCCGTCTTTGACGTTGCGACTGTCGGGAAAGCCCTCGCCGGTCATCTTCTTGTTGACCCGCTCGTAGAGGAGTTTCGAGGTTACTTCATTGTGGAACTTGTCATCGAACCACCCCACAATACGGCGGACCTCGAGGCGCTCTTCGGCACCTTTCGGCATCAGGGGCGGCTCTGGTCGGGTTTCCTCGATATACTCGCAGATTGCGGCACTCTCGGTCATGGTGGCCCCATCAAGGCGCAGGATAGGTACTTTGGCCGCCGGGTTGCGGCGCAGGAAATCCGGGTCAGCTTCCCAATACCGCTCTTCGACCAGTTCCACTTCAATCTTCTTTTCAGCGAGGCTCAGACGGACCTTGCGGCAAAACGGAGATAGAGGGACGTGAAATAGTCGGGCCATGATTTTTCCGGGCGTAGTACTGGTCAGGCATCCATGCACTTAAGGCGCAACATTTTCAACTCTGGAAACATGCCGCGCGCCCATCCGTGCGGATCGTGGCCGCCCCATCAAGGATTTGCCCCGCCCGTTTTCGTACAAAAGATGACGGTTTGCTGGCGGATCGGCCTTTGGGGTCGGGAAGAATGGCAGCCAGCCGGGCCGCCTGGGTATTGGACAGGGATGCAGCATCCACGCCAAAATAATGCTGCGCAGCCGCTTCAACCCCGAACACGCCCTCATCAAACTCGGCAACGTTCAGATAAACTTCCAGAATGCGCCGTTTTGACCACAAGGCCTCGACCAGTGGGGTCATGCCCGCCTCCAGCACTTTACGGATCCACGACCGACCGTGCCAAAGGTAGACGTTTTTGACCACCTGCTGGCTGATGGTCGAGGCACCACGACTGCCGCCCGCATCAATCGCCTCACGAATAGCGGTGACATCCAAACCCCAATGCAGGCAGAAATTGGCGTCCTCCGCAGCCACAGCGGCGCGCGGCATAATCGGTGCAATCTGATCCATATCGACCCACTCGCGTTCAACTCCACCAAGGCGTCGTGATTCTTGCAGCATGTAGAAGGTCGTCGGCGGGTTCAGCAGCCCCCAAAGCACGGTGAGAGCCACGGCCAGCAGGAAGACGACTGACACCACCCAAAGCGTCCAGCGCAACAGCCAGCGTTTAATCCCAAAGGACCGCTTCTTTGTCTTCTTCGATGTCTTGGCACTGCTCTTTTTCGCCATGGCGGACATATAGAACAGTCTCGATGCAAGACGGTAGAGCAGGATTTCACACGGCGGCCACCTGTGGCTTATCGACCAGCCACGGGGCACAATGCGGTATCAGTCTCTAAAAAAGCGATTGCGCGCGATCACCGCGCAACAGATTGCGCCAGGAACGCCCCGATCCGCCGCGCTCCCTGCGGAGAGGGGTGAATGCCATCAAAAGCAAAATTGCTACGATCCTCCCGGTTCACCGCCGCTTCACTGTCTACAAAGGTCAGCCCCGGCGTCTGCGCCGCCAGACGTGCGAGCCGTGCATCATACTCCAGCAGGTAAGGGCGACAGCCGGCGAACTGGCCCGAGCGCGCACTGGCATAGTACCCCATCCAGACCACCTCGACCCCATTGGCCAGGGTTTCTGCTAGTAGGTCGCAACTTCTCCGCTCAGATCGGGGGCGATCAACCCATCCAAAACTTCATCACAGGCACGACAACTGCAATCCGCAAGAAAATCATTCGCCCCGCCATTGATCAGTAAAAGGTCCCACGGACCCGGGCGGAACTGCGCCCGTACATCAAAGCCTGCAGCGCGGCCGAGGCCCGAGGCATTGGAAAATCGCGCGCCCGCTACCGCGTCATTTTCCACCTGCGCACCCAGCACCGCACCCATCGCAGACGGGATGTCGCGACCTGTCCACTTGTGCCAGGCCAAAATACTGTCTCCGATGGCCAGCACACGGAGCGGCTCCGCGCCCAAGGGTGCGGCCAGGCACAATAGCATCGCAAGAACATATCGCATGGCCAATCAGATATGCCGTCCCGCGAACGTTGCCAGAGATTAACGCCCTGCTCACCAGAACTTGAGAAAACTCTAATCAATTACAAAGCGTTAATTGCTCACGCCAAATCGCTGATTCTGGTAAACTGTTGGTATCGAAACCATACAAACCTTGTCGGAGATTGGAGATGATTGAACCAACCACAAACAGCATCCCAGGCGCAGTGCCGCCTCAATACCGCGTGTTGAGTGCAGCGGATGCCGCGATGGTTTGGGTGCTGAAATGGTCCGGTGACGCGGATCACGTGATCGCAAACAAGCTTGGCACCATGCCCAGCCGTGTTACCAGCATCCTGACCGAACAGACCCACGTGGGCAGCAAGGACAAGGCGACCAAGATGATCGCCTCGCCTGAAAAGGTCTGATCACTCGGCCGGGATCGCCCCTTTGTCGAGAGACAGCGGGGCTGGCAGATGCACTAGCATCTCCTTCGGGCACACCTGAAGGAAGTGATGCTGTTCGTTGTCCCAGTGCTGCAGAATGTCCGCCGCCTTGGCACTGCCAGTTTCGCGCAAATGCCGTTCCAGCAACTCTTCGAGCTGGGTCATCCAGTGCAGAACCGTCACGGGGCACGCCACCAGCGTTTCCATGTTCATCCGGTCCATGGCGATGCCGTCGGGATCATAGAGATACGCCATCCCGCCGGTCATGCCAGCGCCAAAGTTCGCGCCGATTTCGCCAAGGATCACTGCGACTCCGCCGGTCATGTACTCACACCCGTTGGATCCACAGCCCTCAATCACCACATGCGCACCCGAGTTGCGCACCGCAAACCGCTCACCCGCGCGCCCGGCAGCAAACAGGAACCCGTCTGTGGCCCCATAAAGCACCGTGTTGCCGATGATGGTATTGTCGGCTGCCACGATAGGTGAGGCCATGGGCGGACGCACAACAACAGTGCCGCCCGACAGACCCTTACCCACGTAGTCGTTGGCATCCCCGGACACTTCCAGTTTCAGCCCCGGCGCCGCAAAAGCACCCAAAGACTGCCCGGCGCTGCCGGTCAGCTTCACCGTCAGGTGATCCGGTTGCAGCGTATTGCGCATCCCGAACTGTTTCACGATGTGGCTGGACGTGCGCGTGCCCACAGTCCGGTGTGTGTTCTGCACCGCGTAAGACAATTGCATCTTTTCACCGTCTTCGAGGAAGCGCGCGGCATCCCGTACGATCTGAGCGTCGAGCGTGTCGGGCACCGCATTGCGATCCTTGTCACGGTTGTAAACGATGTCTGACGCCCCATCTACGGTGATGAGCAGAGGATTCAAATCCAGATCATCCAGATGGGCCGACCCACGCGATACCTGCGCCAGCAGGTCGGCACGGCCAATAACGTCATCCATGCTGCGCGCACCGATCTCGGCCAGCAATTCGCGCACCTCCTGAGCGTAGAAAGTGATCAGGTTGACCACCTTGTCCGCGTTGCCAGTGAACTTGTCGCGCAAGGCTTCGTCCTGAGTACACACGCCCACGGGGCAGGTGTTGGACTGGCACTGACGCACCATGATGCAGCCCATCGCAATTAGGGCTGCTGTACCAATGCCGTACTCTTCAGCCCCCAACATCGCAGCCATGACGATGTCCCGGCCCGTCCGCAAACCACCGTCCGTCCGCAATGTCACCCGTTCACGCAGGTTGTTCATCGCCAGCACCTGATGCGCCTCGGTGAGGCCCATTTCCCAAGGCAGACCCGCATATTTGATCGATGTCGCAGGCGACGCACCCGTCCCACCGTTGTGGCCCGAGATCAGGATCACGTCCGCCTTGGCCTTCGCCACACCGGCGGCAATCGTGCCGACGCCGCTGGACGCGACCAGCTTGACCGTCACCTTACAACGCGGGTTGATTTGTTTGAGGTCATAGATCAGCTGCGCCAGATCCTCGATCGAATAGATATCGTGGTGCGGCGGGGGTGAGATCAGAGTCACACCCTTGGTCGAGTGACGCAGGCGAGCAATCAGGTCAGTGACCTTCATCCCCGGCAATTGACCACCCTCACCGGGCTTGGCGCCCTGCGCGACCTTGATCTCCAGCTCTTCGCACTGGTTCAGATACTCGGCAGTGACACCAAAGCGGCCAGAAGCCACCTGTTTGATCTTGGCCGACGGGTTGTCGCCGTTGGGTTCAGGGTGGAAGTGAGCCGGGTCTTCACCGCCCTCGCCACTGTCCGACTTCGCCCCAATGCGGTTCATAGCGACGTTCAGTGTTTTGTGCGCCTCCGGGCTCAATGCGCCCAAGGACATACCCGGTGTGACGAACCGCTTGCGGATCGAAGTGATGCTTTCCACCTCTTCCAACGGAATGGATGCACCCAGCGGTTTGATGTCCAAAAGGTCGCGCAGATGGATCGGCGGCGCCGACTTCATCTTTGCCGAGTACTGCTTCCACATCGCATATGAGGCTTTGTTACATGCCATCTGCAGCATGTGCATGGATGTCGCTTCCCACGCGTGAGTCTCGCCCGAGTTGCGGGCCTTGTAGAACCCACCGATGGGCAGGACGTTGGTGCCGCCCCAACCCAAACTATGGATTTCTTCTGCCTTGGACTGGATGCCGGTGATGCCGATACCGCTGATGCGGCTGGTCATGCCGGGGAAGTATTCAGCACACATCGCTCGGGACAAGCCAACAGCTTCAAAGTTCAGACCGCCGCGATAAGACGACACGACGCTAATACCCATCTTGGACATGATCTTAAGCAGGCCCTGATCAATAGCGTTGCGATACCGCGCAACCGCCTCGGTCAAGGTTCCATCGATCAAGCCGCGATCAATGCGGTCCGCCAGCGAGTCTTCGGCCAGATAGGCGTTCACCACCGTCGCGCCACACCCGATCAGAACCGCAAAGTAATGCGGATCGATGCACTCGGCCGAGCGCACATTAAGCGAACAGAAAGTGCGCAAACCCTTGCGGGTCAGGTGGCTGTGTACGGCAGACGTCGCAAGGATCATCGGCATGGCGATTTTCTCGCCATCCGAATGCTGGTCGGTCAGCACAATGTGCCCCGCACCCGAGCGCACGGCATCCTCAACCTCGCGGCGGATCTTGCCCAGCTCGTTGTTCAGGGCACCGGGACCGGGGGTAAAGGTACAGTCGATCTCCACCAGTTCAGCATTGAACTGACGCGCCACCTCATCCCACTGCGCATTGCCAACAAAGGGGCTGTCGAGCGTGATGATCTCGGTCTGCGCACTGCTTTCATCCAGCACGTTCTTGAGGTTGCCGAACCGGGTCTTGAGGCTCATCACTCGGAATTCGCGAAGCGAGTCGATGGGCGGGTTCGTGACCTGAGAAAAGTTCTGGCGGAAGAAATGCGACAGCGGGCGATACTTCTTGGACAGAACAGCAGAGGGCGTGTCATCGCCCATCGAGGCGAGCGCCTCTTTGGCGTCCTCGGCCATGGGCGCAAGGATCTGCTCCAACTCTTCAATGGAGTATCCGGCTGCAATCTGACGGCGACGCAACTCATCCCCGGTAAACAGAGCATTTTCTGTAACCCCCGCGATGGCGGGTTCCAGTTCTTTGATCTTGCCGACCCACTCGCCAAATGGCTGGCTGGCCGCCAGTCTATCCTTGATTTCGGTGTCGTGGTACATCTTGCCTTCGGCCATATCGACGGCCAGCAATTGCCCGGGGCCCAGCGCGCCCTTTTCGACGATATTGCTTTCTTCCAGCGGGACCATGCCGGTTTCAGAGCCAGCAATCACCATCCCATCGCGCGTCACAACATAGCGCATCGGGCGCAAGCCGTTCCGGTCGAGCCCGGCACAGACCCAGCGGCCATCAGTCATCGCCAAAGCGGCCGGACCATCCCAGGGCTCCATCACAGAGTTGCAGTAGGAATACATATCGCGCCATGCTTCGGGCAGTTCGACGGCCTGCTTGGACCAGCTCTCGGGCACCAGCATCGTTTTTGCCATCGGTGCATTGCGCCCAGCGCGCACCAGCACCTCGAACACTGCGTCTAGCGCAGCAGAGTCACTCGATCCGGACGCCACAATTGGTTTGATGTCTTCGGCCATGTCGCCAAAGGCACCGCTTGCCATGCGAATCTCGTGGCTCTTCATCCAGTTGATGTTGCCTTTGAGCGTGTTGATCTCGCCATTATGGGCCAGCATGCGGAAGGGTTGCGCCAGCCACCACTGCGGGAATGTATTTGTGGAATAACGCTGGTGATAGATTGCAAAGGCGGACTCGAACCGCTCATCCATCAGGTCGGGGTAAAACTCCGCCACCTGTTCGGCCAGCATCATACCTTTGTAGATGATCGACCGGCAGGACATCGAGGCGATGTAAAGGGTCGGCACCTGTGCCGCCTGTGCCGCCTTTTCGATGCGACGACGGATCACATACAACTCGCGCTCAAACGTCTCTTCATCCACGTCCTTGGAGTTTGATATCAGGATCTGTTCAATCTCAGGCCGGGTCGCATTCGCCTTTTCGCCAAGGCACGAAATATCCACGGGCACGTGCCGCCAGCCATAGATGTAATAACCCATGCGCAGCACTTCGGTTTCGACGATGGTTCGGCAGGTTTCCTGCGCGCCAAAGTCGGTGCGGGGCAAAAACACTTGCCCTACAGCCATTAAACGATCGCGATCGGGCGTATGGCCGGTGCGCTCAATCTGATCATAGAAGAACGGCACAGGAATTTGCACGTGAATGCCGGCACCATCGCCAGTTTTGCCGTCGGCATCGACCGCGCCACGGTGCCAGATCGCCTTCAGCGCCTTGATGCCGTTTTCGACAACCGCCCGGCTCTTGGAACCATCCACCGACACAACAAGGCCAACGCCACAGGAACTGTGCTCTTCCTCTTGCGAATACAGACCCGTCTCGGCCATCAACGCGCGTTTGGCTTCCTCGCGGGCCACCCATTCGGCATCATATTTGGTCATTGGTCATATCCTTTCGCAGTCGGGACGTAGCGGGCCAAAGAGGCTTCGCAGTCATAAAGTGGGGTCTTTGAGAAGAAGCCGGGCTCGCCCGGGTAGATGAAATCGACAGGTGTCTTGTCAATCTCATAGGCACCGTTCGCGCCCTGGCCCTTGTAAGTTCCAGCGATGAAACGGCGATGACGGACAGAGACGTATTCGCTACCGGTCACTTCCAGCACGATTCCATCGGTGGTCTCGTGGCGAGCGTTGAACTCGGTGACAAGCAGAGGCTCACCATCAATCACCACTTCTTCGCCAGTCAGTCGGTCATAGCCGACCACACGAACGGGGCCGGACTCGCCACGTTGAACGAAGTCATAGGCATCGGTGCCAGTTTCCAGCAGTTCGGTCAGGCTCGCCGGATCATCCGCAGGCTGCACCAGAACCTCACGACTGATGGGGAAAAGATCATAGCTTTCCAGCCACTGGGTCTCGTAGTCGATCTTGGAAATAAAGAACGGCCCATCGACATCAAATTCTACGCGCCAGTTCTCACCAGGTTGATCGGCCTCACACGTATAGATGTTGGACAGGGAACAACTGCGCGATTGCACAGTCAGTTCCGCGGTGCACCCGTCGGGTGGATAAAACAGTGTAGGGTCCTGTGCCGCAACAGGCCCGGCCATCAAAGCGGCGCAAAGAGACAACGCATATCTCACTGCGGCCCCTCCAGATCAGGGTTCAACGCCAGAACATCCGCGCGGGTCAGTCGTTTATGACCTTCACCGGCATAGGCAAAGCTGTCAGGCTTATGGTCGATAAATATCTCGTGCGTTAGGGTGAACCCGTCAGGGTCGTCAAACAGACCAATGGGCAAATCAGTGCTGCCGAACCACTCGCCTTCCTTCGTCTGGCGGAAATAGAGATTGGTGCCGCACTGGCGGCACCACGCCCGCTCAGCCCAGTCGCTGCCAGCACGGGTCGCGATATGCTCTTGCCCATGCCAAGTCAGATCCTCAGTCTTGATGCTCACCTCAAGCAAAGCAGACCCTGTCCAGCGGCGGCACATCTCGCAATGACAGATGCCGAAAGTGTCAGGCACATTCGCGGCTTCAAAGCGCACAGCTCCGCAAAGGCATCCTCCTGACTTGTTCATCTCATTGCTCCGCGTTTGTCAGCCGAGCTGACCTATGTTTCTACCGTCTCAAAGGCTGTGCACGTTTCGGTGCACGTCCGGTGCACAGGTTGTGCACACTTAGTGCATCGTCTTTTCGGGTCTATTCCGCCGCAATCGCCGCTGTTCCAAAGTTGGCCAGGATCGCCTCCGCACAGTCACGCCCATCCCGAATGGCCCAGACCACAAGGGAGGCACCTCGCACGATGTCACCCACCGCATAAACGCCGTCCATCTGCGTCTTGCCGGTGGTAAAGGCCGCCTTGATCGTGCCCCAGCGGGTCACTTCCAACTCAGGTTGATCCCACATGGTTGGCAGCGCCTCAGGTTCAAAGCCCAGCGCCTTGATGACAAGATCCGCATCTTCGACATAATCCGCGCCCTCGATGACTTCGGGCGCCTGACGCCCTGTGGCATCGGGCGCGCCAAGACGCATCTTTTGCACCATCACGCCGGCGACCTTGTCGCCGTCCGTGGTGAACCCCTTAGGCGCACTCAACCATTCGAAGATAACGCCCTCTTCCTCGGCGTTTTGCACTTCGCGCTGGCTGCCGGGCATGTTGGCCCTATCACGACGATACAGACATTTAACAGATGTCGCACCTTGTCGGATCGACGTGCGTACACAGTCCATCGCCGTATCACCACCACCGATGACCACAACGCGCTTTCCTTCTGCATTCAGTCGGCCCGTATCGAATTCGGGAACCTCGTCGCCAAAGCTTTTGCGGTTGCTCGCGGTCAGAAAATCAATGGCCTTCTCAATGCCCGCAACTTCGCCGTTAGGCATTGTAAGGTCGCGGCTTTTGTACACACCGGTCGCAATAATCACGGCGTCATGTTCCGCCTTGATCGACGCAAAAATGTCAGCGTCAACCTCGCAGTTCAGTTCAAACTTCACGCCACCCTGCTCAAGCTGTTCGTTGCGGCGCATCACCACGTCTTTCTCCAGCTTGAAGCCGGGTATGCCATAGGTTAGCAACCCACCCGCACGATCGTAGCGGTCATAAATAATAACCTGAACGCCCGCACGGCGCAGCACATCGGCGGCGGCCAAGCCACCGGGGCCGGCGCCAATGATACCGACAGATTCGGCACGCTCAGTGACTGGTTTGATGGGCTGCACCCATCCTTTTTCCCAGGCCGTATCGGTGATGTATTTTTCGACCGATCCGATTGTGACGGTGCCGTGACCAGACTGTTCGATTACGCAATTTCCCTCGCACAGGCGGTCTTGCGGGCAGATGCGACCACAGATTTCCGGGAACGTGTTTGTCGCCTGGCTGACCTCGTAGGCCTCTTGCAGGCGTCCCTCAGCGGTCAGCCGCAGCCAATCGGGAATGTTGTTGTGCAGCGGGCAGTGGGACTGGCAATAGGGCACGCCACACTGCGAACACCGGCTGGATTGCTCAGCGGCCTTGGCAGTCGCGTACTCTGCATAAATCTCGTTGAAATCCTCACGGCGTATCTCTGCGTCACGCTTTTCAGGCATGTCGCGTTCGATCTTGGTGAATTTCAGCATCGGCTGTTCAGCCATAGTCGTCTCCTGCCAGTCTTGGGTAGTTCGGGCGCAATAGATGATCTGAAGTCGGAATAAAAGGCAGTACTGCTTACCTAATAGTAGAATCTTTGCGTGAATTAGGCAAGTTACCACACTTTATTTGCATGTTTTGGGTCCGAATCGGACTTTATTGGCCATTTGCGTTCAGAATCATGGGCTTGTAGACGTATGGTAGCACAAGGGCACATAGGCCATGACTCTTTTTCAACTTCTGATAGTGGCCATCGTGCAAGGGGTGACCGAATTCTTGCCGGTCTCATCCTCTGGCCACCTCATTTTGTTACCAGCGCTTACAGGCACACAAGACCAAGGACTCGCCATCGACGTGGCCGTTCATGTGGGCACCTTGCTGGCCGTCATCATCTACTTTTGGACTGATGTGCGGATCGCTGCAGGCGGCGTGAAGCGCCTTGTTCGCGGCCGCATAGACACTCCGGGTGCCTTCCTCGCGCTTTGTCTCATCATCGCGACAATCCCGGCACTGATCGTCGGCTTTGCGATCAAGGTCACGGGGTTTGATGAAGCCATGCGTTCGGTCGCAATAATCGGCTGGACCATGCTGATCTTCGGCCTTGTCCTCTTTTGGGCCGATCGCTTCGGGGCGACCACGCGCATGGCAAAAGAATGGACACTCAAGCATGCAGCCATCATGGGGATGGCCCAATGCCTTGCCCTGATCCCAGGCACTTCGCGATCGGGAATCACGATTACCGCCGCACGACAGTTGGGGTATGGGCGTGAGGGGGCAGCGAAGCTAGCTATGCTCATGTCTATCCCGGTCATCCTCGCCTCAGGCGCGGTTCTGAGTCTTGATATCGTCGGGCAAGCCAACTGGGCACTCGCTCGTGATGCTGGAATCGCTGCGGCCTTCGCCTTCGCTGCGGCCCTTGCAGCACTGGTGCTGATGATGCGTCTGCTGCGTAGCGTCAGCTTTACACCGTATGTGATCTACCGCGTGATATTCGGGATCGGACTACTGATCTGGGCCTATACTTAGGCGCGCAGGTTCTTGGCGCTTTCCTTGATCGCGTCATACTGACCCGACGGGCGGAACCGCCACAGGTAGTCAGGCAGGATCGACTCCATCGCAACAGGTTCAATTCCCAGATCTGCCAAACCCTTGGCTCCATTGGAAACAACGTTGTCGTTGCGCAGGTTGCACACCTGATCACGGGTAATCTGCGCGTGGATCAGACCAAGCGACAGGACCTGCACGGCCTCAAGTCCAAAGGCCATGATGTTTGCGACAAAGAACGGGATATTCACAACGGAACGACGACGACGAATGATGTCCAGCATCATGGTCATCAGTTCGCGGAACGACCGAACCTCCGCACCACCCAATTCGTAGACACCGGGATCAATATCGCGGGTGAAAGCAGCTTCAGCCGCTTTGGCCACATCATCCACATAGACAGGCTGAAACAGCGTGTCCGCCCCGACAACAGGCAGCACAGGGCCCATACGCGTCATACCGGCAAAACGGTTGAAGAATCCGTCCTCAGCTCCGAACACGATAGACGGGCGCAGGATCACAGCTTCTGGCATATGCTCCAGCACAGCCGCCTCACCCTCACCTTTGGTGCGGGCGTAGTCGCTGTCGCTGTTTGCATCCGCGCCGATGGCGGAAATCTGCACCATCTTGGCGACACCGGACGCCGCAGCAATGCGGGCAACCCGGCCTGCACCTTCGGCCTGCACGGAGTCGAACGTGTTCTTTCCATTGCGCGCCAGAATACCGACGCAGTTTACAACGGCATCGGCCCCTTGCATGACCTCGGCCACTGACGCGTCATCACGGATATTGCACAAGACCGGTTCGACCTGACCAACAACTCCATAAGGTTTGACAAACATTGCTTCGTTCGGGCGCCGCACGGCGACACGAACGCGCCATCCGGCCTTGGCCATCCGCCGCGCGATATACCGCCCGACAAAACCCGATCCGCCATAGATTGTGACCAGCTTGGACATAGCCCGCTCCTCGCGCTTGATGCATATGGTCTAGCGGTCCCATGTCAGCCAGACAAGACGCCAATTTGGCGCGGTGGTGTTCGTTTCACTGATTTTGAGACACTGACCTTTTAACCCTCTCAACGGGTCTAGAATCGGATTGACACCTTATGAGACTGCGCATACACGCCTGTCCACCAACCCGTGCCCAGATGGCGGAATTGGTAGACGCGCTGGCTTCAGGTGCCAGTGACCGCAAGGTCGTGGAGGTTCGAGTCCTCTTCTGGGCACCATTTTTTCAAAAAATTTTGTTTTATATTGGCGTTTTGGACGTTTTGATCTTTTTTATATCCCCCTTATTGTCCCCCTTGGTGCCGTTGGTGGATTTCTGTTTGGGACCTAGACCTACAAAATTCTAACGCACCAAAATGCCACAAAGCGGCCGTTCGCTGCAGTCTGCACCAATGACCGCCTTGCGGACTTTTCAGACCATCTTTCTATTTAGCACAACTGGTGCTTTCGGTCCGATGCAGCCATTAAACAGACACAGAGAAGTTGCGGCGCGGCTCGTCATTCCTACCGCTAATCACCAACTAAATGACGTTATGCTATAAAACGCAGCTAAAAATTTTACCTCTGCTCTCTCCTCAGGACAGCACTCTGCCTTCCTTGGCATCCAAACGCATCACAAGGATCAGGGGGTGCAACTATTTTCATGGCCAGATGTTGCCGCGAAATGTCAGCAAGGTTGGCGATCGACAAAAATAAACCAAAAAGCAGTCAGGGTCGCTCGAGGATGTAGTCCGGCTGGATTCCGGACGCTTTGGTCGGGCCAATGACATCGTGACCTGCGAAAAAACCGTATCCGGAGATCAGCGCTGTTCTGAGGCCTGCCGCCTGCCCACCAAGAATATCTGTATGAAGACTGTCACCGACCATGACGGTGCGGTCCGGGTCAAAGCTGCCCAATCTTGCAAATACCAGATCAAAAATGTTCTGGAAGGGTTTGCCAAAAAAGCGCGGTTCAACGCCTGTAGCATCGCCAAGTCGGTGCGCAAAGCTGCCGGGTTCAGTCGAAAACCCTTTTTCGCGGGGGGCCACGATATCTGGATTGCCGACGAGGACAGGGCGCGGGTTTCTTATGAGCGAGGCCGCAAGCAGTGCCTGTCGCTGCTCGGTCCAGACGGCGCTTCCCATCAGGATGTACCCCTCCGCCGCGTCATAGGCTGAGGGGTCTTCCGCCAGATAGGTGATGTCGAGATGTTCGAGGTCTTCGCGCCCCAAGCTTTCAGTCGCCATAAGGCCCCACCGGGTCGCGGACATGTCGCCAAGCCCGGCGAGTGCTGCCTTGCGGCTTGTTATCACGTCGTCCGGATCGAAATCATACCCAAGGCGCGCGTACTTTCGCATCAGATTGGAATGCGGAAACCCGGCGGCATTGGATACCACGATCACACGCTTGCCCGCCTTTTGCAGCCCTGCGACGCGCTCCGGCACGCTGGGAATGGCGGTCTCACCGATGCTCAGCACGCCAAAGGCATCGAGCAGAAACACGTCCATCTCATCTGCGATGGCATCCATGTTAGGACGCCTCACGCATGCAGCGGGGCGCGTGACGGCGGGAAGCCGATGGCGCACGCGCTCATAGGTCGCAAAGGCTTCTTCCATCTTCAAATGATTGCGCCCCGCACCTTGGCGGACACCCACTCCGAGATGACAACTGCGGCTAGGATCACCAGCAAGATGAGCGACACTTGCGGCCATGCCAACACGTTGAGCGAGGACGAAAGCTGCAACCCGATGCCGCCCGCGCCCACGAGGCCGAGGACGGTGCTTTCGCGGATGTTGATGTCCCAGCGGAACACGGCGATACCAGCGAATGCGGGCAGGATTTGCGGCACTATGCCATAGGCCATCACCTGCCAGCGCGACGCGCCCGTGGCGGTGATCGCCTCGACTTGGGTCTCGTCGATTTCTTCGATGGCCTCGTACAACAGCTTGGCGCAGAACCCGATCGAACGGATCGCAATGGCGATGACTCCGGCAAAGACCCCCGGGCCGATAATGGCGATCAGCAGCAACGCCCAGATGAGCGAGTTGATCGATCTGGTTGAGACGATGATCAGAAGGGCAATGGGGCGGATGAAAAATTTGGACGGTGTCGTATTGCTCGCGGCCAGAAAGGCGACTGGCACGGCGAGGATCAGTGCAAAAATTGTGCCCAGCGTCGCGATGTTGAGGGTGTCCCAGATCGGCTTGCCCAGTTGGGTGATGTATTCCCATCGGGGCGGTGTCGCGCGGGTCCAGATGTCATTCGCAATACGCGGCGCATCCCAGACGAAAAACCACGTTGTCGCCTCGGAAATCTGCTGCCAGCAATAGGCAAATATCGCCACGCCGATCAGCCACATGACCCAATGCCCAAGGCTCTCGCGGCTGGTGCGCCGTTGCCAAACCTGTTGTCCTTTCAGATCCTTGACCGGCATTATTGCACCCTCTCGCGGATGATGCCGGATATGTATTCAAGCGCCATCACGATCAGGATGATCATCAACAGGATCGCCGCTGCGGTGTCGTATTCGTAGCGGTCGAACGCTGTGTTCAGGGTCGCGCCGATGCCGCCTGCACCCACGAGGCCCAAAATGGCGCTTTCTCGAAAGTTGATGTCCACACGGTATATCGACAGACCAATAAGCCGCGGCATGACCTGTGGCTGCACACCGTAATTGATCCATTGCGTCCACTTGGCCCCAGAGGCCTTGATCGCCTCTGCCTGAACACGGTCCATGCTTTCGATATCTTCGGCAAGCAGTTTGGACAAAAAGCCGATGGTCGCAAAACTGAGTGTCAGGAACCCGGCGAGTGGGCCAAACCCAAAGATCGCCACGAGTAGAATGGCCACGATGATCTCTTGCAATGCACGGCTGACCGCGATGATCGCGCGGCAGATCAGGTAGATCGGTAAAGGGGCGATGTTGCGCGCCGCCCCCAGTGCAATCGGGATCGAAATGATGATGCCCACGACAGACGAGGCGACGGTCATAATAATGCTCTCGATCATGCCTTCCCAGATGTCGCTTGAGCGGGACGTGAAATCAGGGCTTGTGAAGGCGAGGACAAATTGCTTGCCGCGTTCCAACCCCTCGTAGACCCTTGCCCAGTTGACGTCGATGGTCATGTAGGCGGCGACCAGATAGGCCGCAAATCCAAGGATCAAAGCCCACCGCAACCATGCGCGCTGCACGAAGGGTGGCTTTTTCCACGGCTTGCCGATGCGTGTGTCCAGCGCGCTCATTCCGCGGCCTCGCTGTCGTCATCGACCTTCTCAATCGTCTCTTCCCAGTCTTCTTCGCCGTAGATGTTGGTCAGCACGTCCGGCGTCAGACCTTCGGGCAGGCCATCAAATTCAATAGCCCCAAAACGCAGGCCGATCACCCGTTGGACGAACATCTGCGCAAGTGCCACGTCGTGGATGTTGATAATCGCTGCCAAGCCACGCTCTTTGCACAGCTCACAGATCAACCGCATGATTTGACGGGACGTCTTGGGGTCAAGCGAGGCGGTTGGCTCGTCCACGAGCAACAACGCCGGGTCTTGGATAAGGGCGCGGCAGATGCCGACCCGCTGACGCTGTCCCCCTGACAATTCGTCCGCGCGCTTGTCTGCCATATGCGCAAGCCCAACGCGGTCCAACAAGCGAAACGCTCCGTCCACGTCCGATTGTGGAAACCTGCGCAGAAAGCTGCGCCAGAACCCGACATAACCCAAGCGACCGGACAGCACGTTTTCCATCACCGTCAGACGTTCAACCAGCGCATATTCCTGAAAGATCATGCCCATACGCCGCCGTTCGCGCCGCAACGCACCAGAAGACAGTCCAGTCAGCTCGACATCACCCAGATAAACGTTGCCTGACGTCGGCTCGACTAACCGGTTGATGCAGCGGATAAGCGTGGACTTACCGGCCCCAGATGGCCCAATCAGGGCCAGAACCTGACCCTCGGGCACGTCCAAATCGACCGCCTTCAAGGCCTGATCGCCTGTCTTATATGTCTTCACAAGCTTCTCAAGCCGCAGCATGAAAGCCTCCCCGCCCCAGTTTTTCTAATTGGAAAGGGCGGACCAAAAGGCCCGCCCGATCAGAGTTTATTCGCAAGCGTAGCTGACGCCGTTTGCAGCATCGATCTTGCGGATCACGTCCCAGAATTCCTGATAGGTCATCGGCAGGAACTGGCCTTCATTCGACTTTTCGAACTCGGCTTGCAGCGATGTGCCTTCCCATTCAAAGTTGAAGAACGCGTTGCGAATGCTTTCTTTCAACTCAGGCGTCAGGTTGTGCGCTGTGCCAAAGCCTGTTGTCGGGAAGGTTTGCGATTTGTAGATCGTCACAACCTGATCTTCGGTGATAACATCGCGGCTGAGCATCCGTGCCTTCACCGAGTTGGCGATAGACGCCGCCATATAGTCCTTGTTGGCCACACCGAGGATAGAGTTGTCGTGCTTGCCCGAATAGACCGGTTCAAAGTCCCGCTCGGGCAGCATGTCAAAATCGCCCTTCAGGATCGCGGATGGTGCTTTGAAGCCCGAATTCGACGTGGGCGAGGTGAAGGCGAGTTGCTTGCCCTTGATGTCCTCGACCTTTTCGATGCCCGATCCAGGATAGGTGATGATCTCCATTTCATATCCAAAATTACCGTCTTTCGAGGCCATGATGGTGAACGGGTTAAAGCCCGCACAGTTCACCGCCAGCGGGTTCGACCCGGTGTTGAAGCCCGCAATGTGCAGACGTCCCGAGCGCATCGCTTCGATTTGAGCTGCGTTGTTTTGCACGGGGAAGAACACGACCGATTTGCCGGTTTCCGCTTCGAGGTGGGTCAGAAAATCAGACCACGCTTCCTTGTAAACCGCCGGATCTTCGACCGGGGTATAGGCAAAGATCAGAGTATCCGGATCAACCAGATCAGCCGGATCAGTTGGCGTGTCCGCAATCAGATCGCCGTCAACGTCACAAAAGCGCGTGTCCAGATCGCCGCGCGGACAATCCTGCGCCGCCACCGGACCCGCCAGTGACAGGGCAACAGCCATAGCTGCGCCAGACAAAAGTGTATTCATTAGTTTCATGTAAGTGTCCTCCCAGATGCCAGAGGCTAACCGGAACAGACAAATTTACAAGCCGGATTCATGACCTTGTTTCAACTGACGGCAATGCCGTGCGCCGCCCAACTGGAAAACTGGTCACGGCTCGGCAGATCGGGCAAAGCCGCGTTTAGGTATCCTTCGGAAAACAGACGAAACGGGATGTCGGCGTTGCGGGCAGTATTGTAGTCGATGGCGCTGTCCCCGACATACAGGACCTGTGCCGGGCGGACGCCAAGCAGATCACAACATCTCAAGAGCGAGTCTGGGTCCGGCTTTTTGGGCTGGCCCGGCATAGCTCCCTCGATCACCTCGAAAAATCGGCTGAGGTCCAAGAGATCACAAATTTGCCGCGCAGGCCCCGCAGGCTTGTTTGTGCATATGCCTAGCGGGACACCCGCCGCACAAAAACCCTTGAGGGCTGCAACCACGCCCGGATAGGGCCGCGTCAGCGTCGTCATATCCGCCGCGTATGCTTCCAAAAACAGGGCGTGAGCAGTTTGCTGGCTCTCAACGTCACAGCCACCGGTCGCGGTGAGGCAGCGTTCAACTAGCACCTCAACACCATTCCCGATGAATGAGATGATTGTCGGCAGATCAAGCGTGTCTCTGCCAATACCCACAAGCATGACATTTGCAGCGGCATGCAGATCCGGCGCGCTATGAATCAGCGTGCCGTCCAAATCGAACACAATTGCTTTAGGGTCTTTCATTTCAAAGTCACGACCTAGTGGAATTTGTCTACACAATGGAGCACTTCCACGCTGCGGGCCATACTTCACCGGCTTTTCACGCCACAAATCTGAGCTGCCATAGCGTCGCAGCAAGTCAGTTTACTCTTTGACCTAAGCAACATCTCAGCGAATGGCAGCAATGGGTTTTCTTCGGTCATTGATCGGCGAAGCAGCAACGAGCATTCTAGGCTCAGAGCAGCCATTCGCCGCAGTCTGCACCAATGACCGCCTTGCGGACTCAGCCGCCGTTTACTGATGCAGCACAGATCAGGTTACAGGAGGGAAGATGTTAAGGGCGCAATGGGGCATGTTGTGAAGTCTGACGTGGAACGCGCTTATAGGCGTGGGGACTTCATGGACCATGCGCCGCGCCCTGATGGAAGCTTGGCAAGAGAAACTAACTAAACAGCAACAAAGATTTCTCTAGAAAGAGGAAATGGTTCATAATCAGAGTTTCCTCTGACACGGCCCCTTGCCAAAAATGGTTGCCCATTCCATCATTGCTGCACTGCTTCCGTAAAGGAGAGGACGCTCTGTGAAATATCTGTCTTTTCTGCTGATCTTTTTGACCCTGTCCACCAACCTCACTGCCGACACCCTCATCATCAACGACGCAAAGGACGGATGGCTGAATTTGCGAAGCGGCCCGGGGACGTCCTTTCGCGTGATCCAACGAATGGACAACGGCCTTCGTGTACAGGAACTGGAACGCAACGGCAATTGGTCCAACATCGCCTTGCCCGATGGCCGAGAAGGCTGGGCCTTTCGAAAAAGCATGAAAACCGCGTCCTCTGACAGTGGGAAAATGGTCCGCTCAGGCCCCGGCGAATGGTATTATCAGGACGGAGAAGCCGCTTGGGATCTTTCCCGAAACGGACAAGTGATCGCCAGCGTCTTTGTCGGGCGTGATCTTGAAACGGGCGACTACTACTACGGCCTCTACCGTATGTCTCCCGATCCAATGATCCATTTCATGGGCGTCAGCGTCGCGAAGTCCGGCGGAAAAGTCACAGAACTTGCCGCCGGCGATTGTTATGGGCGCAATTGCATGACGTCTTATGACAATGGCAGCGCACAGGTGCGCATTCCCATCAGCCGACAGAACGAAGCTGCCTTGCTGGAAGAAATGAAGTCCGGCAAGGACATCACATTCCGCTATCAAACCAAAGCGAGCTATGCCGATGACGCTTTCAAACGGATGAAAATGGGTCTCAAAGGCTCCAGACGTGCTATCGAAGCGCTTCAAAACGACCGCCGTCTTCCTCAACGCGCGCCCCCCCAAAAAACAAGTTCAACGCCTCAAAACACACCAACACCGACCACAGATACCGCAACATCGGAGCCCCAAGCCCCCACCACTGGATCAGGTAAATCCTATGTCGTGAACGAAACCCGACACGGGGACGACTTCTGCGATGCGCCTGAACTGCCCGGCCTTCCGCCACAATTGGATGCACCCGAAATGGCGTGGTACAAAAGCAACCTTCTGAACGATGCTTATCACGTCAAATATATCAGACCTCTGTCGATGGATTTTGTGGGGCGCGGCATGACGCTTTGGGACCAATTTCCCCGCAATTCCACTGACACGGCTTTTTATGCCAACGGCGCTGTCGTCGCACGCGGCACGATGATCAGCAATGGTCAGCCCCGCCACGACACCCGCTGGAAAGGCAGTTGGCAACAAGATCCGGGCATGGGTCTGCGCATACGTCTCAAATCTGTGGAAAAAATGTCTTGGGGGTACGAATACTACGAATGCTCGCATGGCGTATTGACCAACAGCCTGTCGAGCGGCAATCGACCCACGACAGACAAAAATGGCAACTCCATAATGAAAAAAGCAAGTTGGCGTGGATGTAGCATTCACATTCACTGCGAGCGGTGGACTGATGAGCATCCAGAACGAATACCAGACAGAAGTAGCGCCAATCTGGTGGAATGGTCTCGGTCCCAAATTCCGGCATCGGAATTCCGCTGGGACAAAGACTACTAAGCGAAAGCCGAATGGGTGCCGGTGCAGATCGGGCAGTTCGGTGAACTACACTGCGTGTGATCGCTTTCACAGACCGGCTTGCACTTGCCACACCGCCACGTCTCGTCCGCCATGCCAAGCACCCAGCAAACTCAAGATAACGCTCACCAGTATTTACATTGGACACTGTGAAATCTGATTTCCTGCGCAATTGTCACTTCCGCTTCGGGCTCAAAGCGGTAGTTCGCTGCGCCTTGCAATAATGTCCGCCTTGCGGGACGAAGCTGCCATTTGTTACTCTACGACCAACGTCGGCTTTCCGGTCATGGAAGGCTTAGTCGCGGTCTGACACACTGCTTTGATAGCGGTCTAGTTCTTCAATCAACTTCTGACCGTTTGGAACGTTTTCACGCTCAGAAAACTCACTCCAAACGGAGCCGAACGGCATGTCCTTGAACTCTTCTGTCAGCGTTAATCGTGTTGTGAAGTCCAGATTCGTTTCGGCAGTTTTCAGGGCCTCCGTCGGCATCAATAGCGCGCGCAACAGTGCTTTTTGCATATTACGGGTTCCAATGACCCACGCGGCAGTCCGGCTGATGGTCGCGTCAAAGAAATCGAGCCCGATGTGAGTGCGATCCAGCAAATCCGCGCTGACAAGTTCTTGTGCCATTTGAAGGATATCGTCGCTAAGCAAGATCACATGATCGCTGTCCCAGCGCATAGGGCGCGAAACGTGTAGCAGGATTTCGTCCAGCGACAGGGCAACGGAACTGAGCTTGTCTGCGATGTTTTCCGTTGGGTGGAAATGCCCCATATCAAGGCAAAGCAACGTCCCTTTGCGGATCGCATACCCCATGTAGAATTCATGGCTGCCGACCGTGCAGGCCTCCACACCGATTCCAAATAGTTTGCTTTCTACGGCGTCCAGCATCTGTGCCTTGTCTTGCGGTGACGCCAGCATCGCATCCAGTGACGCCTCCAGCCGCACGCGAGCAGACATCCGGTCAATCGGCGTGTCTTTGTAGCCGTCAGGTACCCAGATGTTGTTCACGCAGGGCGAGCCCAGTGCCGCACCCATTTGTGCGGCAATCTCTCGGGACCGGCGGCCATGTTCGATCCAGAAATCGCGAATGCCCTCATCAGGATGGCTGAGGGTCAAGTTGTCGTCTGCTTTTGCGTGAGCAAAGAAGGTTGGATTGAAATCGAGCCCAAGCTTCTGATCACGGGCCCAGTCAACCCAAGGTGCGAAATGCTGATACTCAATCTCATCTCGATCAGGGTTTGCGTCGGTATCAAGATACATTGCATGCAGGTTCAAGCGGTGATTTCCAGGGATCACTGCATAGGCGAATTCCAAATCGGCCCGCAATTCGTCCGGTGTGCGGGCACGTCCAGGATGGTTTCCAGTCGCCTGAATACCTCCCCCCGAGGATCCGGACTTTTGTTCGAACCCCACTACATCGTCGCCCTGCCAGCAATGCATCGAGATGGGAATGGTCTTTAATCGGTCCAGTGCCGCTTCAGTATCGACACCCCAATCGGCAAATGCCGCCTTCGCTGTTTCATAGCTCATTGCCGGTTCCTATCGCGTAAAGGCTTGGACGTTACCGGCATCAACATTGATGATGTTACCAGTTGATTTGGACGACGTATCAGCTGCAAAGAAATAGCAGGCTTCGGCAATATCCTCGGGCAGAACCGAACGCTTGAGCATGGACCGCTGGCGATACATCTCTTCCAGCCCGTCTTTGTCCGTGCCGTAGGTATCCGCGCGTTGTTCGAGCCAGTCCCCTTCCCAGATCTTTGAGCCGCGCAAGACCGCGTCAGGATTGACTACGTTGACGCGAATGCCTGCTTCAGCACCTTCAAGCGCAAGGCACCGTGCCAGATGAATTTCCGACGCCTTGGCAGTGCAATAGGCGGCTGCATTGGGCGAGGCCGCGAGGCCGTTCTTGGAGGCAACGAAGACGACTGCTCCGCCCATATCCTGCACCCGCATTAACTTGAATGCTTCGCGGCTGACCAGAAAATACCCTGTGGAGAGGATATCCATGTTCTTGTTCCAAAGCGCGAGCGAGGTGTCCTCGATCGGTGCTGAAGACGCGATGCCAGCATTGGAGACCAAAATATCGACACCGCCAAACTCAACGGCGGCGTCTGCAAAGGCAGCGGCAACCGCATCTTCGCTGGTGACGTCCATGCGGACCCTCCGCACGACGTCTTGGCCATAAGTGCCAACAAGATTTTTCTGAGTAGATGCGAGGGCTTCTTCGTTTATGTCTGCCAACACGACGCAGGCGCCTTCGGACAGATAACGCTTCGCCGTGGCAGCGCCGATGCCACCAGCACCACCAGTGACCAGGGCGACCCGGCCAGCGAGTGATTTAGGTTTGGGCATGCGCTGGAGCTTTGCTTCCTCCAGCAGCCAATATTCGATGTCAAAGGCCTCCTGTTCGGGCAGGCCCTGGTATTCGCTGACAGCAGAGGCGCCGCGCATCACGTTGATCGCATTGACGTAAAACTCGCCCGAGATGCGCGCGGTCGCCTTGTCCTTGGCAAAGGTGATCATCCCGACACCGGGCACCAGATAAACAACCGCGTTTGGGTCGCGCAGTGCTGGGCTGTCATTGTGTTTGCAACGCTCATAGTAGGCTGCATAGTCCTTGCGGTAGGCGCCAACCTGATCCGGCAACCCTTCCAGAACAGCGTCAATATTGCTCGTGGCGGGATCAAATGGCACCACAAGTGGGCGGATTTTGGTGCGCAAAAAGTGGTCGGGGCAAGACGTGCCCAAAGCTGCAAGCGGTTCCATGTTCCGCGCATTGACAAATTCGAGAACAGTATCGCTGTCATTGAAATGACCGACCATGTGCTGATTGCCTGACACGAAACCACGGATGGCGGGCATCAGTCGGGCTGCGATCGCGCGCCGCTCGTTGACAGGTAAACTGTCATGTACAGGCCCGCCAAAGGGGGCGACACCGTCACTGCGGTCTGCCAGCCATTTGGTCGCCACGTTGATGACGTCGATGGTCTGGTCGTAACAGTCTTTGGCCGTATCTGCCCATGTGAACAGCCCATGACTTTCCAGAACGACACCGTCGGCATCAGGATTTTCAAGACAGAACTTTTCCAACCACAGGCCCAGTTCATACCCGGGCTTTTTCCATGGCAACCAACCGATGCAGGCACCAAAAATCTCTTGTGTGAGTTCCTTGGAGTTTGTCGACGCCGCAATCGCAATGATGGCATCTGCGTGCACATGGTCCACATGTTTGCGCGGCACGTAGGCGTGGAGCGGAGTGTCGATGGAAGCGGCCCGAGAATTCAAGTTATATGTGCAGTGCGGCAGATACCCCACCATCTCATCTTCAAACTCCACGCCACGGTAGAGCGACTTCAGCGCCTGCAGCTTGTCCATATAAAGCGTGGAAAAGCCATCCATCTTGATCGAGCCAATGTCGCCGCCCGATCCTTTGACCCACAACACCTCGACATCGTCACCGGTCAGTGGGTCAACCTCCATCACCTTGGCTGATGTGTTGCCGCCGCCATAATTGGTCACACGCTTGTCCGAACCCAGGATGTTGGAGCGATAAAGCAATAGTTCCGATTCGCTCATGCCTTGCGCCGCATCGTCATCCCAGCGGCTTTCAAGAAGCTGAGTTTGCACTGTTTTCAACATGTTTCCTCCCGGTTGGCTTTACGAGCCCATCATTAATCTTCGCTACAAGGCTGATCGGAGTGCGGCGGTTTGTCAATCACAAACAATCATTATCAATCATGCTGCACTGCAAAATGATTGATAATGATCGAAACTGATTGACAGGTGCAACGAATCTCGACAGGTTGCGAGATCAGGGAGGCCAGCAATGCACGAAAAAGAACGCCATACGATCATTCTGTCGGCGGTCGAAGAACGGCCCGTTGTGACCGTGGTTGATCTTTGCAATCTGACTGGCGCGTCAGAGGCGACGATCCGGCGTGATATCGCAACGCTGGATCAGGACAAGCTGCTGCGCCGAGTGCGTGGCGGTGCCGAAGCCCTGAGCCCGCCACAATTCGTTGGCCTTGCTGGACGTCCGTTTTCGGTCAATGAGGCCATGCGCATTGACGAAAAGCAGGCCATCGCCGCCGCAGCCGTCGACCTGTGCGAAGATGGCGATGCGATCATCATCAATGGCGGCACGACGACGTTTCAGATGGTGCATCCTCTGGCCAGCCGCCGCTTGCAGGTCTTTACCAACTCTTTTCCGATTGCCGAGCATCTGCTCAAGCATTCCAAGAATACCATCATGCTGTCGGGTGGCACGATCTATCGTGAACAGAACATCATCCTGTCGCCGTTCGACAATGACGTGACACGGAACTTTTGTGCGCGGCGCATGTTCATGGGCGCGCAAGGGCTAGGGCCACTTGGGCTGATGGAAGCGGATCCCCTGCTCATTCAAGCCGAGCAAAAATTGATCGGGCAGGCAGATGAACTTGTCGTTCTGGCTGACAGCACAAAGTTCGAGCAACGCTCAAGCCTCGTTCTGTGCCCGTTGAACCGGATCACAACCGTCATCACCGATGACCAGATAACAGACAAAGCGGCTTCCATGCTCGAAGCGGCCGAAGTGACGCTGATCGTCACCCAATCAGGGAGCGCTCAGAAAAACGTGGCCTCTTGAAAGGGGCTTTACCAGCGAACGTACTTTAGGGAGGAAACCAATGAAACGTCGCACTTTCACTACTCTAACTGCAGGCCTTAGCCTCGCAGCAAGCCTGTTCGGGACCACAGCCATCGCGCAGGACAATATGCGTATCGCACTGGTCGTAAAGGCCCTCGGCATCGGCTTCTTCGAGGCCGCCGCCGAAGGCGCTCAAGAGGCTGCTGATGAACTTGGCGGAGTCGAGATCATCTACACCGGTCCAACCGATACAACCGCTGAAGGCCAGATCGAGGTGATCAACTCGCTCATCGCTCAGGGGGTGGACGCAATCGCGGTATCGGCAAACGATACCGACGCGCTTGTGCCGACACTCAAAAAAGCCATGCAACGTGGTATCACGGTTATCTCATGGGACTCCGGCGTCGCAGATGAGGGTCGTCAGATGCACCTCAATCCATCTTCCAACGCGCTGATCGGCAACATGATCATCAAACTGGCCGCTGATCACTTGCCTGATGGCGGGGACGTGGCGGTGCTGTCGGCTACGACCACATCGACGAACCAGAACATCTGGATCGAGGAGATGACCAAGGTGATGGGCAACTATCCCGGCATCAACGTCGTCTCGACAGTCTATGGAGACGACCTTGCCGACAAGTCCTATCGCGAAGCGACAGGTCTCATGCAGTCGTATCCTGACCTCGACGCCATCATCGCGCCGACTTCTGTCGGCATCGTGGCTGCGGCACAGGCCGTTGTCGACGCTGGCAAAGTGGGTGAAGTCAACGTCACCGGCCTTGGTCTGCCGTCCGAAATGGCGGGTGCTATCGAGAGTGGTGCGTCACAGTCCTTTGCAATCTGGAACCCAATTGATCTTGGATACTCCGCAGCAATGATTGCCCATGCACTGGTCTCCGGTGCTGCAACGGCAGAGCCCGGTGCCGAAATCTCGATTGGTCGGGTCGGCACCATCACTTTGGATGAAAGCAATTCGGCTGCCATGGCCGACCCATTCATCTACGATGCGTCCAACATCGATCAGTTCAAATCGATCTTCTGATCATCTGACGTGATCGCTGGCGCGGCCCAATCGGCCGCGCCGACATCCCCCATCTGAACAAGTCGAGACCTGAAATGCTGAAAAAATCAGACAGCGCGATACCGTCTGAAGGTTCGACTGCGCAAACAGCAATTCTTGCGCTCGACGGGATTACGAAAACCTTTCCGGGCGTCAAAGCCTTGTCCGAGGTCTCGCTGCACCTGATACCGGGCAAAGTCACCGCTTTGATCGGTGAAAACGGCGCTGGTAAATCCACAGTCGTAAAGATCCTAACAGGCATCTATCAACCTGACGGCGGTGCCATTCTGGTCGATGGGCAGCCCACAACCTTTCCCGCACCGCAGGCCGCAGCTGACAACGGCGTGACCGCGATCCATCAGGAAACGGTACTTTTTGATGAACTGTCAGTGGCAGAAAACATTTTTCTGGGCCATGCCCCGCGCGGAGCGTTTGGCCTGATAGACCGAAAGACGATGAACCAGAAGGCGGGTGAAATCCTTGACGGTGTTGGTGCCAAGATTGAGCCCGATCACAAGCTCAAGGATCTCGGCATCGCCAACAAGCATCTGGTCGCCATTGCCCGCGCTCTGTCGATTGATGCCCGCGTTGTCATCATGGATGAACCAACAGCGGCACTGTCACACAAGGAAATCGAGGAACTCTACGAGCTTGTTGAAAGCCTCAAGGGCCAAGGAAAGGCTATCCTGTTTATCAGCCACAAGTTTGACGAGATTTTCCGGATCGCTGACAACTACACAGTATTTCGCGACGGACAATTGATCGGTGATGGCGCGATTGCTGATGTGACTGAGGCTGACCTCGTCAAGATGATGGTAGGCCGCGATGTCAGCCAGATCTTTCCGCAGCGCACGCCCAATCCGGGCAACGACATTCTAAAAGTTGCAGGCTACAGCCATCCAACAGAGTTCGAGGACATTGGGTTCACCCTGCGCACGGGCGAAATCCTTGGCTTTTACGGTCTCGTTGGGGCGGGTCGGTCCGAGTTTATGCAAGCGCTGTTTGGCATGACGCGCCCCTCAGCCGGCACCGTTGAAATTGATGGAGCGTCCGTCCAGATCAAATCCCCCGCTGATGCTGTCGATCATGGCATCGTCTATGTGCCCGAAGACCGCGGGAAGCAGGGTGCGATACTTGATCTGCCAATCTTTCAGAACGTTACGCTGCCCTCTTTGGGGCGGCTTTCCAACAATGGGTTTCTGAAGTTGGCCGAAGAATTCAAGCTGGCGCGCGAATATACCGAGCGACTGGATCTGCGCGCCGCGTCTTTGGATACACATGTTGGGAACCTATCCGGTGGCAACCAGCAAAAAGTCGTCATCGCAAAATGGCTGGCGACCCAACCAAAGGTGATCATTCTCGATGAGCCAACCAAAGGCGTCGACATCGGCTCCAAGGCTGCGGTGCACGAATTCATGGCTGAACTTGCCGCGCAAGGTCTTGCGGTGATCATGGTCAGCTCGGAGATCCCGGAAATTCTGGGGATGTCCGACCGCGTTATCGTGATGCGCGAAGGCCGTATGGTTGCTGAATTGTCTGATAAAGACCTGCAACCCGAAACGCTTGTCCGCCACGCCGCCGGTATCTGAGGGGAACACAGCATGCTGAAACGACTGATCACATCGCGCGAGGCCCTGCTGGTCGGAGCCATTGTCCTGTTGCTGGCGCTTATCTCGTCCCGCTTTCCGGGCTTCATCACACCAGCCAATCTGGCAAACGTATTCAATGACACGTCGCCACTGATCCTTTTGGCCATCGGTCAGATGATCGTGATCCTGACCAAATGCATCGACCTGAGTGTCGCGGCCAATCTGGCGCTAACGGGCATGGTGGTGTCCATGGTCAATGTTGCTGCCCCGGGACTTCCGATTATCGTTATCCTTGTCATAGCAATCGGCCTTGGTACCCTTTTGGGGATGATCAACGGCGTATTGGTGTGGAAGCTGGCCATCCCGCCAATCGTGGTCACGTTGGGCACAATGACCATTTTTCGGGGGATCATCTTTGTCATTTCGGACGGGAAATGGGTCAACAGCCACGAGATGAGCCCAGCGTTCAAAGCGTTCCCGCGCACCGAATTGCTCGGGTTGCCGGTCTTGGGTTGGATCGCAATTCTGGCTGTAATTGTGTTCACCATCGTGATGACGCGCACAACTCTGGGCCGGGCGTTTTATGCGGCTGGCGGCAACCCACATGCCGCCACCTATGCCGGGATCAACGTAGGCAAGACGCAATTCTGGGCCTTTACGATCTCCGGCGCGCTCGCGGGTTTGACGGGGTATCTCTGGGTATCGCGCTTTGCCGTGTCCTACGTTGATATCGCCGGGGGTTTTGAGCTGGACGTGGTCGCCGCCTGCGTGATCGGCGGCGTGTCCATCATGGGGGGCATCGGTACTGTGGCCGGTGCGCTGCTGGGGGCCTTGTTCCTTGGCATCATCAAAAACGCATTGCCCGTCGTCGACATCTCTCCTTTCTGGCAGTTGGCCATTTCCGGTGGCGCGATCATCGTCGCTGTGGCGCTGAACGCGCAGGCCAATCGAGAAAAAGGACGCATTATCCTCAAACGTGCGGAGCAGGCATCATGAGCACCACCGAACGCATCATCCCTGACCGCCTGCGCTCGCCGCTAGAACAAAGGCTCAAAAGCTGGGAAACACTGCTTTTGCTGGTGGCCATCGGCATCTTTATCGCCAACAGCCTTGCATCGCCCTACTTCCTCAACGCGTGGAACCTCAGTGACGCGACTTTTAACTTTACCGAAAAAGCGATGATCGCCTTTGCCATGGCGCTGCTCATCATATCCGGAGAGATCGACCTGTCCGTGGCTTCGATTATCGCGCTGGCCTCGACCGCGATGGGTGCGGCTGTGCAGATGGGCGTTGGCACACCGGGCCTCGTGATGATCGGACTTGGCGTTGGGCTGCTTTGTGGTGCCTTCAATGGCGTGCTCGTTACCCGTATGGGTTTGCCGTCTATCGTGGTGACGATCGGCACGATGAGCCTGTTTCGCGGCATCAGTTACATCGTATTGGGCGATCAGGCATTTCGTGGGTATCCGGCCAGCTTCTCTTGGTTTGGTCAGGGCTATGTCTGGTGGGTAATCTCGTTTGAATTCGTGCTTTTTGCTATCATTGCTGTGGTCTACGCAGTGCTATTGCACAAGACTAACTTTGGCCGCGCCGTCTATGCTATTGGCAACAACGCGACGGGTGCCATGTTTTCCGGCATCCGGGTGCAACGGGTAAAATTCATCCTGTTCTTGCTCACAGGCCTGATGTCCGGCGTCGCCGCCATCTGCCTGACGGCGCGGCTCGGCTCAACCCGGCCGTCCATCGCGACAGGCTGGGAACTTGAGATCGTGACAATGGTTGTGCTGGGCGGCGTCAGCATCTTGGGTGGTTCTGGTACGATCGTCGGGGTTGTCATTGCCGCCTTCGTGATGGGGTTGGTCACGTTTGGACTGGGGCTGCTGAACGTGCCTGGTATCGTCATGTCCATCGTAATTGGCGCACTGTTGATCGGTGTTATCGCCCTGCCGCGCCTGTGGTCCATGTGGCGGTCGCGGTGATGGAAAAATACGCCTTCAAAATGCGCCTGAACCCCGGATGTCGCGCAGAGTATATCAAACGCCATGACGAGATCTGGCCAGAGCTTGTTACACTCCTCAAGGATGCGGGCGTAACGGATTATTCGATCCATCTGGATGCAGACACCAACACCCTTTTCGGAGTCCTGTGGCGACAGGACGGGCACAATATGGACGCGTTGCCCGATCACCCGGTCATGCAAAAGTGGTGGGCACATATGGCAGACATCATGGAAACGCACACTGGCAACGAACCGGTTGCAACGCCACTAGAAACCGTTTTCCACATGCCATGACACATCACGTCGCGGTTATAGACATTGGAAAGACTAACGCAAAACTTGTGCTGGTCGACAGGGAAAGCCTGACCGAGATTGTGGTGATTACCCGACCAAACACCGTCTTGCCGGGGCCGCCATGGCCGCGTTTTGACGTGGAGGGGCATTGGGCCTTTCTGCTCGAGGGCCTGCGCGACTTTCATGCAGCGCACGGCATTGACGCGATTTCCATCACCACCCACGGTGCCTGTGCCGCGCTGCTCGATAGCAGTGGATATCTCGCAGCACCCATCCTCGATTACGAGTTTGCCGGGCCGGATGAGTCGGCTGACGACTACAACGCCATCCGCCCCCCTTTTTCCGAAACTGGATCACCACGATTGGCGGGTGGGTTAAACATCGGCGCGCAACTGTTTTGGCAGTTTCAGGTCGATCCGGATTTGAAGGCAAAAACCGACCAGATCGTGACCTATCCACAGTTCTGGGGCGCAAAGCTGACGGGCAACACCGCCATGGATGTCACATCACTTGGGTGCCACACGGACCTTTGGAACCCGCACAAGGGCGACTTTTCGTCATTGGTGGACAGGCTCGGCATCTCGGACAAACTGTCACCCGTTCGCAAGCCGTCAGAGGTTCTGGGCCCGATCTTGCCGACAATCGCTGAACAGACCGGCTTGCCGCCCGGTACGCCCGTTTATTGCGGCATCCACGATTCCAACGCTTCGCTTCTGCCTTACGTCCTTTCGCAAACACCGCCGTTTAGTGTGGTTTCGACGGGAACATGGGTGATTGCGATGTCAATCGGTGGCAATTCTGTTCAGCTTGATCCCCATCTTGACACTTTGATTAACGTCACCGCCCTTGGCGATCCGGCCCCGTCTGCACGCTTCATGGGTGGTCGCGAACACGACCTTGCCACGGGTGGCACTTGTCCGGAGCCAACGCCTCAGGATGTGCGCGATGTTCTGACGGAAGGGATCATGCTGATGCCCGCCGTCGTCGAAGATACCGGGCCATTCCGGGGGAATCCCTCGGGTTGGGAGGGGCTTGAACCAAACGTCGGCACCGGCACAAGAGTGGCTGCTGTGGCGGTTTATCTGGCGCTGGTGACTGCGGAATGTCTTTCCAACATTGGCCACAAGGATACGATTGTTGTCGAAGGTCCATTCGCAAACAATCAGCTGTATCTTAAGATGCTGGCCGTCGCAGCGGCTTCCAAAGTCTATAGAGCGGCTGGCAGCACTGGCACTAGTGCGGGCGCGGCCATGTTGGTGACGGGCAAGACGGATGTACTCGCGGCAGAGACCCTATCATTGATCAACCCGGACATCGGCGAGTCACTGGAGGCCTACGCGTCTCATTGGCGTCGGACCGTGCAAAATCGTCGCCGACAGCAGTAGTCCTCGATGATGGTTTGCAAGTAGTCCAGAAGAAAATTACGCCTGTTTCGGCAGACTGGCAGTACAACCAGTTTTTAATTTGTTCCTGCACTGTGAATATTGCCGCACGATTAGCGGCAGTTTAGCCCGAAACCGCTGGAGCAAATGCCAGTGGATTGCAGTTAGCGGTCATTAAATGGCCGCGCAATAATTGTGAATTGGGCTCAGAGCGGTCATTCGCTGCAGAGCGGCTCAATGTCCGCTTTACCATCAATCGCCAGTTTTTGGTATTATCGGTCCCGAGCCACAACTAAGTCTGCGCTCCATCCAAAGAAAAGCAAAACAAATTTGGCAACAAACAACGCTAATTGTCCGGTGGAACAACCTGCGCCTGTCCGCACCGATTGATACGTTCCCTAAACTCCACTTCAGTTTCGCTGTCTATCCGTTCGAATGACTGTCCAGAATTCATGCCGTATGCGGAGACCGCTTCTTTGGTTTGCGCACAGATGCCAACAAGGAAAACCTCTGTAGGGCGTTCACTTGCTGGCATGGGCGCCCTTGCAGCAAGCATATCTAGTCGCCTTCTAAGGGTCATTTGCCCACCTCCACTTCGAGCGCCGCCATCCGCTCTTCCAGTTCGGTTGTTTCCAGCGTCCGCCGGTAGGTTTCGATCAAGGCCATAACATGCGCGCCTTCGGTTGGTGTTAGTTCGCCCAGCGCCACAGCATCCAGCAAGGCACCAGCCGCCTTTGCAGCATCCGCAGCCGATTGCATCGGGGGCAGGTTGAAAGTCACCGGGGCGTCTTTCTTCGCGGGTGCAATGCGTTCGAGGCACAGCCGCAGCGCCGTTGTATCGCCTTCCAGAGCGATTTCCACAGCTTTGCGTGTAAGGGCGTCGGCTTCGCCTTCCAGAAGCGCAAGAGCCGCTTGTGTAGCCTTGTGGCGCGTACCCTTGGGCTTGCCTGGGTTGCCGAATCCAAACGTGCCATCCGCATTTCGTCCGCTTTTTCGGTCCGTCATGACTTTGCCCCTTCCGGCTGTTCCCATTGCCTTGTTATGCCGTTCCAGTGTCGCCCATCAGGTCCGTGCTTTTCCCATTCGGTCAGGTTTCGCCAATCGGCCAGCGACACCACACGCCCCGTCCAAGTCAAAGCCCGCCCCCCCACGGATACGCCATCTGGCTCTGTACTGGGCGCGCTGGGCGTTGCTACAATCGCGACTTTCGCGACAAATGAGTGATTTTCAGCCATGGGGGCTTGCGACACTCGCGACAATTGCGACACCGGCGGGGTTTGTGTCGCGGTTGTCGCAGAAGTCGCAGGGGGGTGCCCCGTGATTTCCGCCAGTTTGGCGCGTGCATCAAACCACATCGCCACCACCCCGCACGATTGCCCATGCTTCCGCCCGAGCGGCACCCCGCACTATGGTTCCCGGGTCTATCGGCACCAGCCAACCATGCTTTTCGAGGATGCCCAGCGCGGCCCGAGCCTTGGGGCTTTCCCGCAGCGCGTTCGGTCCGAGCCGCACCACATCCCGCAACAGCACATCCGGTTCCGACCAGTTTTCCAGAAGCCACCGCCGCAGCTTTTCGGCCTTGTCGATTTCAGATGAAACAAGCGCAGCGCTTGCCAGCCGTGAAGCTTCGGACAGGTAGAATTGCGCAAGGTTAATTGCGTCGGCCATGTCGCGGGCTTCCACCTTCGGGGCTTCCAAGTCGCGCCAAAGGGTCAGCACCCCGGCAATTCGTGCCGCTTGTTCCGCCGCCTTTGAAGCCGTGCCGGTGATGTGGGCCAAGTCGCCACCGGGGGCTTGTTCCTTTTCGATAGCGTCGGCAAAACCCCCCAGAAGCGCACGGGCTTCGGGGGCAAGGGGTAAAATGCGGGGTTCAAGCTCGCGGGTTTCCGGCTCCATCGGAAGGGGGCTTTCCAGAATGTCGCGCAGCCGCCCCGCAAAGCTTGCAAGCGCCGTATCATCCCGCCGGGCGTTCGCTTGCATACGGGTGCCGATAGCGCTGGGCGGTTCGCATATCAGAAAGCGGGGCAGAAAGCCCGTATCCGCCGCCAGCGGGTCAGCCATGAAGCCGTGCGCCACAGTCGGTTGCACCATAAGATGCACCGCCAGCCGCCGCCCGTAGAGCGTGATATGCCCATCGCCGCCGCGCGTCCGCCGTATGGGGTTGCCTTGCCAAAGGTCATTGAAAGCGGCCAGCGTCTTTTGCCTGTTTTCGCTATTCATCGCGTGCCCGCCCAAGAATTGCCCGCCTTCATCCGAGAAAACCCCAAGGCTGGGTTGCCCATGCGCCAATAGCTTTGTCAGCCCTTCAAATGTCGGTTCGCTTACCGTCCGGTCTGGCACCACGGGGGCAATCGGGGGTTGCCCGAGCGATTCAAGGTCGGCTTGTGCCGCCGTGCTCTTTTCACCTTTTGCCTTTTTCGCCTCGGAAAAAATCTTGTCCCGTGCATCTTCCCAAAGCTTATAGTCGTTTTCCCATGCCCGCACATCTTCGCGGTATGTCTTGGATTGCTCCCGTTCATAGGCGCGCAACGCGGCCATCAAAGGGGCGTCACAAGCGCTTTTGCGTTCACCGCTTCGGGCTATGGTCAGGGCGTAAAGCGAAGTCGCGCGCGGCCCGCCCAGCGTTTCCACATCGGCAAAGCCTTGCAGCACCAAAGATGCCACCGCCATCGCAGATTGTGCCGGGATTGCCACGGGGGCTTGTGTCACGCCTTGCACCGCTTCCACCGCCGCGCGCAGCGGCCCCAGAGCGTGAACGGGATAGTCCGCGCCAGGGGGCGTTTCCCGCACCAGCGGTTGTGGCCCTTCGGGCTTGAATTGGATAGGTTGGGGCGCGTTCATGCGGGTTCCCCTTTCATGGTCAGAATGTCGTTCCAGTCGCGGCCATTGGGGGCAGGTATCCAGCCCCGGTTGCGCTTGCCCGCGCGCCGGGGTTTTCATTGGCCCGCCTCTCATATCAAGCGGCCTCTTCGCGTAGGCTTTGAAGGTGGGCGTCAATGTCACCTTCTGCCCAATAAATGCGGCCACCCAATTTGATGGGCTGGGGTAAGCGTCCCGCTTCGAGGTCG
>NZ_JBDUXB010000038.1:0-262041 GCF_039945315.1 Tateyamaria sp.
GACAGCGCTTGAGAAAGTGGCGGCTGCCTGCGGATGCGAGAACGTCGTCACCTGTCAGGACGTGGACACGGGCGCGACGCTGCAAGCGGCGATCGACAGCAAGCAGATGACGATCATCGTGGTGAAATGCGACAGCGGCAACATCAAGCTGCCAGTGATCACCATGGACCCCGTCGTCATCAAAGTCAGGTTCATGAAGGCGGTCGCAAGCTGATGAGCCGCGCCGCGCGTATTCATTCCAGTGAGGATGCGCGGCGCCTGGCCAAGTCCCGTCTGCCGTGGATGGTGTTTGATTACATCGACGGCGCGGCGGGCCGCGAGATGGGGGCCGCACGCAATCGCGCGGCCCTTGACGATTTATGCCTTGAGCCGCGCATTCTTCGGGATGTCAGCAACCGCACCCTAGCCGTACCTCTGTTCGGCAAAACGGCCAAACGTCCCTTTGGGATCGCGCCGATGGGCATGTGCAATCTGTCCGGCCCGGGTGCCGATCTCATGCTAGCGCGACTGGCGGCGCGCGACTCAGTGCCGGTTGGCGTGTCGACGGTGGCCTCCACTCCGCTGGAAAAGATGATCGAGGTGGCGGAAGGCAACGCATGGTTCCAGCTCTATTTCAGTGGTGACGGAACCGGGTCCTTCAAACTGGCCAAACGCGCGCAAGATGCGGGATACCAAACCCTTGTCGTGACCGTCGATGTGCCTGAAGTCGGCCGGAGGCCGCGGGAATTGCGCCACGGCTTTACAATGCCGTTCCGCATCGGACCGCGCCAATTTCTGGATTTCGCACTACATCCGCACTGGTCCTTGAGCTCGCTCGCCGCAGGGCGCCCACAGATGGCCAATTTTGAGATGGACGGTTTCGATTTTGATCGGACCGAAAGCCGCGCCAAGGCGGATTGGAATACTCTCAAGGACCTGCGCAATCTATGGCATGGGCAATTGGTGATCAAAGGCGTGACCAACGCGGAAGATGCACAGCTGCTCAAGGCAGAGGGCGTGGACGCCGTTCAAGTCTCCAATCATGGTGCGCGCCAGTTGGAAAGCGCACCCGCTCCGATCCACGCGCTTGAGCGGATTCGCGCTGCGGTAGGGCCAGAGTACCCGCTGTTTTACGATAGCGGACTGCGCAACGGCGAAGATGTTTTGAAAGCGTTTGAACAGGGGGCAAACTACGCCTTCTTTGGCCGCATTCTACAGTTTGCCATTGCGGCAGCTGGCGAAGAGGGTTTGCACAGGTTGTGGGAAGTTCTCACGGCAGAGCTATCGAGCGCGATGGCGCAGACGGGTCGAGTTGGTCTGGTTTGAAGGCTAAAAGTCGCTCTTTTTCTCATGTGTAACCAGCATTGCCGCGGGGATAGTATCATAAACAGGCCAATTCAGACTTTTTGGTAAATTACGGAGACTCTTCAGGGCACTACGATTACTTTTGTCCTGCAGCATGCATTCCCCCAGCAAAGGAAGGATCAAGTTAAACAGTTTTGCTTGTGAGCTAATACCACATTTTCTGTAGAGCCGTTTGCGAAATACTTCCACTGTTTCAGGACTGATAGCCAGCTTCCAAGCGACCGACATTGATTAGTGCCCCGTTAAATCATCTATCCAACCTCGGCCTGGAGGGTGCCTAGCCACACATGGTGTTCGGATCCTTGGGTTTGGATCAGGCGCGCTTTGATATTGGGCTCCTAAGATCCATCTGATGCATCAAATTCCGACCAACGCCGTTCAAAAAAGGCCAACGCCACTGAGGCAACGCGCTGGGTTGCTGCAATCTGGCCCGCTGAAAACCGGGAATTGGAAGGGGTATCGCGGCCTAGGTTCAGGGCCCATTAGTTGCCTTGAGGTTTGCGAGACAGGGCGCTTCAAGATTCCAAAGTGATGGGGACTTGATGAGTAATCTTTTCTGACTGAGCAACGAGCAGAAGGCGCGGCTTCGGGCCTATTTTCCGAAGAGCCGAGGTAAGCTACGTGTCGATGATCGGCGTATTCTGAGTGGCATAATCTTCATCAACCGCAATGGGTTTCGCTAGTGTGATGCACCGGCGGAGTATGGCCTCCCCAAGACGCTGTACAATCGTTGGAAGCGCCGGAGCGATATGGGTGTGTTCGCCCGCATAATGACGGGGCCGGCAGCAGAGGCCCCAGTTCTCTATCGACGCGACCTACCTCAAAGCACACCGTGCTGCCTCAAGCCTAGGGTTGAAAAAAGAGGGGCGTGGACGCCGGATCGGGCAGACGAAGGGTGGCATGAAAACCAAGTTGCATGTCGTTACGGACACCAGTGGTCGCCCGATCCGTTTCTTCATTACTTTGGGTCATATCAGCGACTACACGGGGCCTCAGCATTGCTGAACAGTTTACTGGGTGCGGACTGGTTACTTGCAGATCGGGGCTATGATGCCGATTGGTCCCGAGAAGCCTTGATAGACAAGGGCATCAGGCCCTGCATTCCGGGGCGCAAGTCACGTAGTAAGGCCATCCGATACGATAAGTGCCGCTACAAACGGCGCAATAGGCTCGAGCGGATGTTTGGCAGGCTGAAGGATTGGCGACGCGTAGCAACCCGCTATGACCGATGCCCTAAGGTATTCCAGTTAGCCGTAGCTCTCGCAGCAACCGTCACATTCTGGTGATACGTCCTTAGCCTAGGAAGTGATCGATGACCGAAAGATGCCGACCGTTCGGCGAAGTGGCTATTGCATTCGGTCGATTTGTGCACAAAAGTCTGGTAAACCATCCAAACAATATTTTTGATGAGTCCATTACGTAAAAATCGAGAGATACGAAATAATTTTGGGAGACCCCAGTGAAGAAAACGCTTTGTAAATCAGCTATTCTGTTGACAACTTTTGCGATGCTATCGGGATGCCAACCGCCGCAGGTGGAAGCCGAAGAAGCAGAGGAGGTTGTCCAAGCGGTTGCGCCTGCGCCCACTACTGCCGCTGCGCCTGCGCCCACTACTGCCGCTGCGCCTGCGCCCACTACTGCCGCTGCTCCTATTCCTGCTAGCACTTCGAGTTCCATTTCATCCCCGGATGAGGAAGAACCTGAGCGTGGCGATGGAGGCGACGGCGGAGGCGGCGGCGGCGGAGGCGGCGGAGGCGGCGGCGGAGGCTGGAGCGGGTGACAACGAGGCGGCCAAAATCGCTGATCGCTGCGCTGCTTCTGTCTGCATCTACGCTTACGGCAGGAACTGCAGACGCCCAAAATGGGCCTGCTCTCGAACGCCTGATTCGAGGTTCCTCCGAGGCTTCGCCAAAGCTCAGCGTCAGTGCTGAAACCCGGGCTGCCAATCGTTATGCGATTGTTATTGGGAACTCGGACTATAGCGCGATTCCGGACCTACCCAATGCCCTTTCTGACGCCCGCATTATGGCCCAGTTTTTCGAATCTCAGGGCTATGAGGTCAAACATCACGAAAACATCACCAAACGCGGATTTGAAGGGGTACTACGGCGCGTTTTGTTCGACGTTGATGGTGACACGGAAGTTGTAGTTTTCTTTGCGGGGCACGGGTTCCAAATTGGTTCAGAGAATTATCTGGTCCCTGTCGATGCCAATTTTGACTCAGTCTATGATGTACCATTTGAAGCAGTGTCTCTGGGGAGCCTTGTTGGTATCATTGGAGCCCGCGCACGGCTGCAAATTGTTATATTGGACAGTTGTCGCGATAACCCTTTCGCCGGTCAGGTTGCGTTGACCCAAATCGGCAACGAACTTCGAGAAACACGAACGGGTTTTTCCTCTCAGGCCGCGCCGCTGAATTCGATGCTGGTTTATTCCACGGCACCGGGGTCCGTCGCCTATGATGGTGAAGGTGCCAACAGCCCGTTTACTGGTGCATTGTTTCAAGAGGCCAGTTCGCGGCCTAACGATCTCGTCAAGGATGTGTTTGAGGGGGTTCGCCGCCGTGTTTATGAGGAAACCAACGGTCTTCAGGTTCCATGGGACAGTTCGACTCTGATCGAACCGGCAAGCTTTGGAATCGGGGACTCGCAATTAGAGAACATCGTTGTTGACGGTCGCGGTGGCGGTGGGACACGCGGGTTGGTCCGAATTGTCGTACCATCCCAGTCTGAGAATGTTTCTACAACGGAAGAGCCGGCTGCCAATTCGGCAATCCTTGACGCGGACTTTGTTCCAGAGGCCGAAATCCGGTTTTCCATTCGTGATGCGCTGGATTTGTCCCCGGTTGATCAGGTTACGATCACCGAGGGTCCTAAATCCGGTCGCTTGGTCTTGATGGACGAGTCAGGGTTTCGTCGTAATGTGGCAGGGGAATCCATCCCGGGTGCGGATGTGGATAAGCTTCTTCTGATCAATGATTCCGTCCAAGTGCCCGCCGTTTCGCTCGTTGACGGTAATATTGACGATGGACTCGTCTTGTCGGTCAACGGGGACCAAAGGAACATAGCGCTGCATCTGACACCTGATGCATGTGATTTCGAGGCAGGAGATCATCTTGATCCCGATGGCATGGGAGTGACACGCTATGCCAATGAGATACGGCCAGAGTTTGCTTTGGCCGCATGCGAAGTTGCAGTGCTACGTGACCCTGCTGTCGGCCGTTTCCATTACCAACTTGGACGCGCCCTCACGGCGCTTCGACGCTACGATGAAGCCGCTGCTGCTTATGAAAGGGCACGGGATTTGAACCACGCTCGCGCTTGGGTCGCTTTAGGTAACGCTGAACTGAACAAGGCGCGCATCACCGGCGGATTGACAAGTGGTCAAGCCAGCGATGAAGTCTTGCAATTGTTCGCACGCGGCGTTGCGGAAGGAGACCCTTATGCGTTTTACGCTTTGGGTCGCCAATTTATGCGCTTTGGCGGTAACGAAGAGCTCGAAATTGAGGGCTACGACCTGATGATGCGGGCTCTTGAAGTCGGCCACACGTTCGCAATGAACGAACTTGGCTACTTTTATCTGAACAAAGACGCAGAGTATTATGATCCGGAACGTGGTTTGCGGTATCTGCGCGAAAGTGCGCTTCGTGGTGATATCTATGGTTACAACAACATGGGCCTTGTCTACCTGCGTGGACTAGGGGGCGCCAAAATCAACCACCCTGCCGCATTTGAAATGTTCACGAAAGCTGCCGAAGGCGGACAACCGGACGCGCCATTCAATCTTGGCGTCATGTATCGCGATGGTTTCGTCAGCTCGGGAAAGGATCTTCGCAAGTCAGTCGACTGGTTTACCGAAGGACTAAACCGAGGAGACGCCTACGCCGGCGAGGAAGCGGCCTATCTGGTTTCGTCAGGCAATGTTCCCGGTTACGATCTATTCGATGCAGCCGTTATCGGCGCCAAGGCTGCGGCGCTTCGCAACCACCGGGCCGCGAACAGATCTCGCGAAATGATCGCCCGTTTTCCACGAAAAACACTGGACGGTGGGGCGCAGAAACTGATTTTGGAACTTGGCGGCGACGTATCAGTGGATGGCGCTTTCGGGCCGAGTAGCCAGAGCGCAATGGACGAAGTGTTGTTGAAGTATAACGCAGGCTCCGCGGCTACAGATCCAGTGGAAAGGATCATTCAACTGGCAGCTATAAGTTGGAAAATTTCGCCATTTCGCGTCGATCTCTATTGATCGCACGCTTCAACGGATTTGCCTTCAAAGGGGCGCCGTCAGACAAAAATGCGGTGAGTCGGGCAAAGTGGCTCTCAAACCCGTCCTCGTTATAAAACAGAGATCGCTTCAAGGGCTTTCACAGTAACTCCGAATTCATCGACCTCGCCGTCGCGCTGAGAGTGAGATTTTCGCCTTCGCTGCGGCCTCAACGAGTGGCCGCTTCTATAGTTGCATTGGAGTGTGGTTCTCGGATTGACTGGCGCGGCAGGTTTGCTGCATCTGCTCGGTTGGCAGTCGGGGCATGTCCGCTCTGATCGCTGAGCCGTCGTTATACACGCTCGGCTTTGAGCTGCGTAGTGCGGAAGTGAAACAGATTCTGTAAAGTCCATTTCCCGTGTCTAGCCCCCTGTTTCTGGGCCGCTGATTTGAGCTTTCTCTAATATGGTTTCAGGAACTGGTGGACGCATGTTGAGCGCCTGATGTGGACGCGTGTGATTGTATTGCCTGAGCCAGCGATTGATGACGATCTGTGCCTGCTTTGTCGTCGTGAACCACTCGGCATTGAGAACCTCGCGGCGCAGTGTCCCGTTGAATCGCTCGTTGTATCCGCTCTCCAAGGGCGAGCCTGGATAGATACGGATCGGCTTGATGCCCACTCTTCGCAACAATTCCTGCATTGCTTCAGCAGCGAACTCCGGACCGTTGTCTGACCGGATGTATTCCGGCGAGCCGTGCCTCAGCAGGAGTGGGTAGAGCGCTTCAAGTACGTCTTCGGCTCCCATCTTAGTGCGGACCGTCACTGCCAACGCCTGCCGCGTGTACTCGTCCAGCAAAGTTAGCATCTTGTAGGTTCGCCCGTTACTGAGCTTGTCGTTCACGAAGTCGATGGCCCAGACGTGGTTTGGATGGGTTGGCCTCAACCGGATGATCGAATGGTCCTTGTGATATAGCAGCTTGCGTTTCTTTTGGCGCTGCGGAAGCTGTAGCCCTTCTTCGAGCCACAGGCGCTCGACCTTTTTGTGGTTCACCCTCGGGCCTTCAACATGAAGCAACTCGGTGATCTTACGATAGCCGTATCGACCATATTGCTTTGCTAGCCGGATCAACGCCAACCGTAGCGCATCATCGTCTCTCGGCACTGGTCGGTATTGCAGGGAGCTCCGCGCGACGCCGATCACCCGGCACGTCCGTCGCTCATGTCAGCCAACCTTTGCGTAGAAAGCCATATGCGTGAACTGCTTGAGACCGGTTTTGAAGTCGCGGTGGTTCGGGATGCGACCGCTGGTGCGAAAGTCCCTGAAGGGGATGGATACCTCGCCGCATTAATCAACTTCCGGATGATCGCAAACGCCGTTTGGTGGACCGACGAAGCAGTCACTCGCATCGATCAGTCTGCCTAACTCTGCCCCCACCCCCCTCTTACGAAAGGACAAATCCAATGAAACTCTCTGTTTTTATCCGAGCCCTATCTGTCTCTCTGGCAATTTCGACAGCTGCCTTTGCGGCCGACGAATACAACGTCGGCAATGGCCTGACGCTGAACGGCAACCCCTTGGGCATGCATGGCATTGACCCTGTTTCCATGTTCCAGAGCGATGCACCTGCTCTTGGAACTGCCGTTCACACCTCCACCAATGCTGGAGTGGATTACTACTTTGCATCTGAGCAAGCACAGTCAGCTTTCGATGCTGAACCAGCACAATACTTGCCTCAGTTTGGCGGGTTCTGCGCCTTTGGTGTCTTTGTTGGCAAAAAACTGGATGGTGATGTGCGCTACGCCGACATTGTCGACGGCAAGCTTTATCTCTTCGTCAATGCGGCAATCTTCGAAAAATATCTCGAAGACAAGGCAAACGTGATTGCCGGTGCCGAAGCGAAATGGCCTGAAATCATGACAACTCCCATCAGTGAACTCTGACCAATCGGGATGCAACGCGGAGGCTTTCGCGTTCAAGAAAGCCTCCGCGACCCAACGAAAATCTTCACCAGCGGACTGTCAGAACGTTTCCGCGAATAAGGACAGCAACATGACCGATTTCCCCACGCACACCATGGCCTCTGCCCCGGAGGCAGCTAAACCGATCCTTCAGGCATCCCGCGAGAGCTACGGTTTTGTGCCAAATCTGTATGCCACAATGGCCGAAGCCCCAACGATCCTCGAAGGGTATGCGACACTTTCGAAAATCTTCGGCAAAACCGATCTCTCAGAAACCGAACGCCAGATCATTCTGATGACCAACAACCGTCTAAATGGCTGTCAGTATTGCATGGCAGCTCATACGACGCTTTCGCAGATGGGTGGGGTGGCTGATGATGTCATCACAGCCTTGCGGGATAACACCCCCCTTGAAGACCGCAAATTGGAGGCCTTACGCCAATTCGCGATCGCTATAAATGAACGTCGCGGCTGGCCAACGGACGCGCAACTCGACGCATTTCTGGCAGCGGGCTATGCACGTCAAACTGTCTTGGAAGTCATCCTCGGCACTGCTCTGAAAGTTCTGTCCAACTACACCAACCACGTTGCAGAAACGGCATTGGATGGTGCGTTTGCAAAGAACGCCTGGTTGGCCTCAACCAGACAAGCTGCGGAGTGAGGCGTCCCGACTGTTAAAGTTTCCGGAGGGGAGGGAGGTACCCTACTGCTGAGTTTGGAGCGATCTGTTCCTTCCCCTCAGGGCATTCCCTTGTCCTTGCTGTCGATGGGGAGGAAGAACAGCTAACTGAGCGGCATCAAACCGCGACAGGTCCAAAGTTTCACTTTCGGTATCCAATCGACAGACTTGCTGGAAGGCTGTACTTGACGCCCTCAAGGCTATGAAATACTACCTAAATTCGTTGAGCGGGCGTTGTGTAGTGGTAAGACCTTAGCCTTCCAAGCTAATGACGCGGGTTCGATTCCCGCCGCCCGCTCCAATCCCCAAAGTTCCTCACTTTCAGTCGCCTGCGGTGGCCTGTCCACTTGACCTTACACAGCCATTTCGGCCATCTGCACTGCGACAAGAAACTCCGAGGCCCGCATGAGCGAAACCACGAACCCTCAAATGCCCCCTCCTTCGGGCAATGAAGAGCGTGAAAAGTCCAAGAAGATCGGGGCTTTGCGGGAACTTGCGCCCTTTGTGCTACCCTATTGGCCGCTTTTGGTCGCGGCCCTTCTGGCGCTGGTGACGACGGCGATTGTTTCGCTGACCTTGCCGCTGGCCGTACGCCGCGTGGTGGACAATTTCGGGTCCGAAGATCCACATATTCTCGATCTCTACTTCATGGCCGCAATCGGCATTGCAGGCCTGCTCGCGGTGGGGACCGGGGTGCGCTACGCACTGGTGACGCGGCTGGGGGAACGCGTGGTGGCCGACATCCGAAAAGCGGTGTTTGACCGCGTGATCGGAATGTCGCCGACGTTCTATGAGAATATCATGACGGGTGAAGTCCTGTCCCGCATTACCACAGATACCACACTGATTCTCAGTGTGATCGGCTCCTCTGTTTCAATTGCTCTGCGCAATCTTCTGATCTTCATCGGTGGCCTTGCGTTGATGCTGCTGACTTCGGCCAAGCTGACCGGTCTTGTCCTGCTGATCGTGCCTGCCGTAGTTGTGCCGATCCTTGTGCTAGGGCGTAAATTGCGTGTGCTCAGCCGAGAAAATCAAGACTGGATTGCAGCATCATCAGGCCGGGCCTCCGAACAACTCAGTGCGGTGCAAACGGTGCAGGCGTTTACCCACGAGGCTGCCAGCCGCAGCATGTTTTCCGATGTTACTGAGGCAAGCTATGGGTCAGCCAAACGCCGCATTACCACCCGCGCGTTGATGACCGTCATCGTGATTTTTCTGACCTTTTCGGGTATCGTCGGAGTGCTTTGGATTGGGGCAAATGACGTGCGCGCTGGCCTTATGTCCCAAGGCGCACTGATCCAGTTTGTGATCTATGCGGTGATGGTGGCTGGGTCTGTTGCGGCCTTGTCCGAAATCATAGGAGAGTTGCAACGTGCAGCCGGAGCCACAGAACGGCTGGTGGAGTTGCTGCAAACCCGTGATGACGTGCGTGACATCGACACCCCCGCCGTGTTGGCGCAACCCATTCAGGGGCGCATTACATTTGAAGACGTACATTTTTCCTATCCCGCCCGGCCCAAAATCGCCGCACTCGATGGTACGAGCTTTGATATTCAGCCCGGCGAAACCGTCGCCTTTGTAGGGCCCTCCGGAGCGGGGAAAACCACCGTCATTCAGATGCTTTTGCGTTTTTATGATCCACAGTCGGGGCACATCCGGCTGGACGGGGTCGACGTCTCGACTTTGGAGCGAGAAAAATTCCGTCAGAACATTGCGCTGGTGCCGCAGGACCCAATGATCTTTGCGGCTTCTGCAGCAGAAAACATCGCCTTTGGCCGCCCAGGCGCATCGCGAGAAGAGGTCGAAGCCGCTGCTAAAGCCGCTGCAGCCCATGACTTTATCTCAGCCCTGCCTCAGGGCTACGACAGTCCGCTGGGTGAACGCGGTGTGATGCTGTCTGGGGGGCAAAAACAACGCATCGCCATCGCGCGGGCCATTCTGCGCGACGCGCCCGTTCTGTTGCTGGACGAGGCGACAAGTGCACTGGATGCGGAAAGCGAACGCGCCGTGCAGGACGCCGTGGACAAACTGGCCAAAGGGCGGACCACACTTATTGTGGCGCACCGTCTGGCGACCGTGAAAAAAGCTGACCGCATCATCGTGCTGGATCAGGGACGCATTGTGGCGCAGGGCCCCCACGATGCGTTGGTCGAGGAAGGTGGGCTTTACGCCCGTCTTGCGCGCCTCCAATTCACCGACGGGATCGCGGCCGAGTAAGGCCGTTTGTGACCTAGGGTCACAACATTTGACGCCGCGTCCTTGCGGCTCGGATCGTCTCGCAGAGCTTGCAGATTGCGACCATCCACCGCATCTTGACCACTGAAGAATACATGCGCCCGGATCTCAAGAAGGCGCGTCAGGGAGTATGCATATGACTTTTGCCGGGATCGCGGATCGCGACGCTATCGAGAATGAAATGCCGTGGGCAAGCCGCGACTTTGCCAGCACGCTTTATGGCATGCTCAGCAACACAGCAGAGAAATTCCCGAACCACAAGGCAATCAGTTACCAGATCTTCTCTGACCCGAAATCCAAGGCAGACACGCTGACGTGGACGCAGCTCAAGGACCGCACGACGCAATGCGCCAACATGCTGCGTGATCTTGGGATCGGCCCGACGGATGTCGTTGCCTATGTTCTGCCCAATGCGACGGAAACCGTGGTTGCCCTGCTAGGTGGTGCCACCGCCGGCATCGTGAACCCGATCAATCCGCTGCTGGATGCTGAACAGATCGGCGCGATCCTGCGCGAAACGAACGCCAAAGTTGTCATCACTTTGCGCGCTTTCCCGAAAACGGATGTGGCCGAAAAAACCGCCAAGGCTGTCGCCTTGGCACCCAATGTCAAAACCGTGCTTGAGGTCGATCTGCTTGCGCACGTCTCTGGCCTCAAATCTCTGATTATCCCGCTGATCCGCCCCAAAATGGAAAAGGCACCGGGGGCGACGTACAAATCCTTCAACGCCGAAGTAGACAAGCAACCCAAGACCCTCAAATTCGAGGACGTGCAGGAAGACCGTGTCGCCTGCTATTTCCACACTGGCGGGACCACGGGTATGCCCAAGGTCGCGCAACACAAGTATTCCGGCCTGATCTACAACGGTTGGCTCGCCAATCGCCTGCTCTTCACCGAACAGGACGTGGTGATGTGCCCGCTGCCGTTGTTCCACGTTTTTGCATGCCACCCGATCCTGATGGGCGCGGTGGCCTCTGGCGCGCATGTGGTGTTCCCAACGCCGCAGGGCTATCGTGGCGATGGCGTGTTTGACAACTTCTGGAAGCTGATCGAACGCTGGAAGGTGACGTTTATCATCACCGTGCCCACCGCGATCTCGGCCAAGATGCAGCGGCCTATCGACGCCGACGTCTCGTCGATCAAAACGGCCTTCTCCGGTTCAGCCCCGCTGCCCCAAGAGCTGTTCAAACGGTTTGAAAAGGCCACTGGTGTTACGTTGGTCGAAGGGTACGGTATGACCGAAGCGACCTGCGTGGTCTCGCTCAACCCGCTCGATGGCGAGAAAAAGATCGGCTCGGTTGGCATCCCGGTCCCTTACACTGGCGTCAAAATCTACAAAGGGACGCCCGAAGGTCCGGTCGAGGCAGGCATCGACGAGATTGGCGAGATTTGTGTGTCCAACCCCGGCGTCTATTCGGGGCACACCTATACCGAGGTGGATAAGAACAAAGACCTCTTTTACAACACCGATTTCCTGCGCACCGGCGATCTGGGGCGTATCGACTCTGACGGTTATCTTTGGATCACCGGTCGCGCTAAGGATCTGATTATCCGTGGTGGGCACAACATCGACCCCGCAGAGATCGAAGAAGCACTGCTCGGCCACGAGGCCGTCGCCTTTGCAGGCGCGATCGGTCAACCCGACATCCACTCCGGCGAAGTGCCCTGTGCATATGTCGAACTGGTGGCCGGAGCGTCAGTCACACCGGATGAGTTGATGGCATTTTGCTCTGAAAACGTACACGAACGCGCCGCGCACCCCAAGCACATGACCATCATGAATGAGCTGCCCAAAACGGCTGTGGGCAAGGTATTCAAACCCGACCTGCGCCGCGACGCCATCACCCGTACCTACAACGAAGCCCTTCAAAAAGCAGAGCTTGAGGCGCGCGTGACCTCTGTCATTGATGACAAGAAACGTGGGCTTGTGGCGCAGGTCGAACTCAATGGCGCAACACAATCATCGGTGCAAACCGTGCTGGGCGACTTCGTGAGACCATGGGAAGTTGCAAACGCGGCGTTAGCGGCTGAGTAAACTCGCTCCATGACGCGAACGTGAGGGTTGCGTGATCGGTTTCTGAACTAGTGTGGCGGCATCAAAAGGATACGCCACACGATGCCCAAGTCGCGCGCAAAAACCCGCAAACCCAAAGCTGCCCAACCACCCCAACCGACCCGGCGCGGCATGCTGAAGTTGGCAGGCGGTGGGGTTTTGGCTGTCGCCGGGGCAGGGGGCGTTGGCCTTTGGGCGATGGGGTCTTTCCGCGCCTACGCGGCTGAGCACGATCTGACCCGTGTAGGCCAGGGTGACATCGCGATCGTGCAAATCCACGATCCCCAATGTCCCACCTGTACCGCTTTGCAGAAACAGACGCGTGCTGCGTTGCGCGATTTTGATGACTGCGGGATCACTTGTCTAGTGGCTGATATCACAACGCTCGATGGTGCTGCGTTTGCGCGCAAACACCGTGTCTCTCATGTGACGTTGTTGCTTTTTGACGGGGCCGGTGAATTGCATGAAACGGTGCAAGGGTTGCAGCAGGCCAGCCAACTGGCCCAGACCTTTGCCGCGCATAAGGCAGCGGTCGGGTAGAGGCACCGGTTTTACCGCGACAGACGCGCACCGCCCGCGCCCGCGATTCAGTGTTTCGGGACCGGTGGTTGAGAAGGGGCGGGCGTTGACCTACAAAACCCGGCATCGCACCTGAGACGTCCAAATCACCAGAAAAGGAACGCAGCGGAATGATTTCCTACGTCACAGTTGGGGCCGATGACATGGCTGCTGCGAAACGGTTCTACACAGCATTCCTGCCCGCCCTCGACTATGGGCTGAAAGAAGGGTCAGAGGGCCTCAGCTTTGCCCTGCCTGTAGAGCCGGGCAAAAAGCCAGTCTTCCCGGATTTCTACGTCAAACCGACATTCGATGGACGTCCGGCCTCCGCCGGAAATGGCGCGATGGTCGCATTCGAAGCACGCAACCAACGTCAGGTGCGCGACCTGCACGCCGCCGCACTGGCAGCGGGCGGCAGTGACGAAGGGCGGCCCGGTTTTCGCGCCGACTATGGCGCGCATTTCTATGTCAGCTACCTGCGCGATCCCCAAGGCAACAAGATCGCCCTGTATTCGAGCGACCCAACCGAACCGGGACGCGACGGATAGCAGGATAGGGTTTGGCTTTTGCCGTGCATGGGCGATGGCCATCCGCCTTTTGACGAGTGACCCGCCTGTGACACGGGGGATTGCGTGAACGTTCGACACTCGTTTGGCTTGCGGTTAGGTTTTGGTGCAACTGGACGGAAGCAGACATGAGCGCCAAACCACTCGCCGGGAAAACAATCCTCGATCTGACCAACGTGCTGGCTGGCCCGTTTGCCTGTCACCAACTGGCGCATCTGGGCGCCGAGGTGATCAAGATCGAAATGCCGGGCAGCGGGGACCTCGCGCGGCAACTGGGCCAAGACGAAGGCCTGAGCGCGCGAAACATGGGCATTTCGTTTCTGGCCCCCAATCTGGGCAAAAAGTCGGTCACGCTGAACCTCAAGCACGATTCCGGCAAGGCGCTGCTCAAGCAGTTGGTGCGCAAGGCGGATGTGCTGGTAGAGAATTTTCGCCCCGGTGTAATGGCCGGGCTCGGGCTCGGGCCGGACGTGCTGCGCGGCGAAAACCCGCGCCTGATCTATTGCGCGATCTCGGGCTTTGGACAGGACGATGCGCTGGCAGGACGTCCGGCCTATGACCAGATCGTGCAGGGCATCTCGGGGGCGATGGCGATCACCGGAACACCCGAGGCGAACCCGCTGCGGGCCGGGTGGCCCGTGGCAGACACGGTCGGCGGCTTGACGGCAGCACTTGCGATCTCAGCAGCCCTGAACGCGCCAGAACCGGGCGGCGTCATCGATATCTCGATGCGTGATGCGCTGATGGCGACGATGGGCTGGGCGGTGTCGAACTATCTGGTCGCCGGGGTCGAGGCAGTGCCAGCAGGAAATGAAAATCTGACCTCTGCACCGTCCGCCGCCTACGAAACCGCGAACGGCCCGATCAACATCGCGGCCAACAAACAGGACCAATGGGAAAAACTGGCCCGCCATCTGGGTCTCGAGGCGCTTTTGGACGATCCCCGCTTTGAAACCCGTGCGGATCGCAAGGCAAACAGAACAGCGCTTGACGCAGCCATCCAAGCGAAGCTGGGCACACGCCCGGCAGAAGTCTGGGAAGACGAGTTGAACGCGCTCGGCGTGCCGGCAGGGCGGGTGCTGTCCCTGCCTAAAGCGTTGGAACAAGCGCGCGCAGCGGGCCAAATCGCGGCGTTCGAATTGCAAGGGGGGCGTCAGGCCGAAGTGTTTCGGACGGGCATGCGGATCGACGGAGCACCCCTTTCGGTCGACACGGGGCCGCCCGAACTGGGGCAAGACACCGACGCGGTTCTTGGGGAACTGGGATTGGATGCGAACGAGATCAACGAGTTGCGAAAGGCGGGCACAATATGAGCGACGTGGTAGACTGGTGGCGCACCTCGATCATCGACATGGAACCGGGGCGGATAGACATTCGCGGACGCCCCATCGCGGACCTGATCGGAAACACAAGCTTTGCGCAGATGATCTGGCTCATGATGCGCGGCGATGTGCCAAGCGACGGACAGGCGCAGCTTTTGGAGGCGGCTTTGGTGGCCGCGGTCGATCACGGGCCACAAGCGCCTTCGATTGCGACCGCACGGATGGCGGTGACGTGCGGCGCATCGCTTAATCAGGCGATGTCCAGCGCGGTCAACATGCTGGACGATGTGCATGGCGGCGCTGGCGAGCAGGCAGTCGAACTGTACCACAGAATTGCCAAAAGCGGTGATCTGGAACGCGAAGTCGCAGGCTGGCGCAAAGAACATGGGAAATACATTCCCGGCTTTGGGCATCGCTTTCACAAACCGGTCGATCCGCGCGCGCCACGACTGATGGCCTTGGTGCAGGATGCGGCGTCAGACGGGGTGGTCGAGGGTCACTTTGGCCAGATAGGCATGGCGGTTGAGACCCGTCTGACAGAACGCGCAGGCAAGCCCGTGCCGATGAACATCGACGGCGCAACGGCGGTCATTTTCGCCGAACTAGGGTTCGAAGCGCCCCTTGCGCGGGGGCTGTTTTGCCTGTCCCGCTCGGTCGGCATTCTCGCCCATGCATGGGAGCAGAAACAGCAGGGCGGGCGGAACAAGGGACCAACGCCGCCCAGCTACCGCTGGACCTACGAAAAGCCGAACACGCGCTAAACACTGGACAGGCAGCCGTATATTTGGTGTTCTCGACGAGTCAAAAAAGGCCACCCGGAAACCGGGGGCACAATGACTATTGGGAGGATATCTATGAAAACCCGTTTGACCGGTCTTGCGACCGCGTTTCTTTTGTCTGCTGGCGCGGTCCAAGCCGCTGAATGCATTGCGCCTGCGAACCCCGGCGGTGGCTGGGACTTTACCTGCCGCCAGATCGGCAAAATTCTTTATGATATTGGCCAGGTCGATAAACCTGTTCAGGTGACCAACATGGCCGGTGGCGGCGGTGGTCTGGCCTTTGCAAGCGTCGTGAACGAACGCAATGACGATGGCGATCTGATCGTGGCCGCATCGCAAGCGACAGCGACACGCCTTGCGCAGAACGCCTATGGCGGAGCAACCGCAGATCAGGTGCGCTTTGTTGGCGCAATCGGTGCCGATCCCGGCGTGATCGTGGTGGCGGCTGACAGCCCGCTGAACAGCCTTGATGACCTGATGAATGCTATCAAAGCTGGCGACGACGTATCCTTTGCGGGCGGTTCAGCTGCGGGTGGTTTTGACCATCTCAAAGTGCTGATGCTGGCCAAAGAGGCGGGCATCTCTGACATCCGTTCGATCAAGTATATCGGTGTGGACGGTGGTGCAGATGCGATCACCCAGACCATCGGTGGATTCACCACGGGTATGACTGGTGACATGTCGGAAATCGTGGGCTTCCTGAAGTCCGGCGAAGTCAAAGCGCTTGCCGTTCTGACCGAAGAGCGGGTTCCGGGCTTTGAAGACGTCCCTACGGCTGTCGAACAGGGCTATAAAACGGTCGCTGTGAATTGGCGTGGATTGTATGTGCCCAAGGGCATTTCGGACGACCGGTTCAACGAGTGGGGCCAAAAGCTGGCCGCAGTTGCTGAAAGCGCCGAGTGGAAAGAAGCCATGGCTGCGAATGGTCTGGCGCCATTCACCAAAGTCGGCGGCGACTTCCAAAGCTGGGTGGACGGCGTGATCGCTGACACCGAAGAACTGAGCCGTGAAATCGGCGTCATCCAGTAAGGCGCTGACACATGCTTCGATCGGACCGAGTCTTCGGACTGGTCGTGATTCTGGCGGCGCTCGCGTATATCGCGAGCGCCCTTCAGCTTCAGACCAGCTTTTTGTCTGACCCGATGGGGTCGAAGTCCTTTCCCATTGGGTTAGGTGCTATCGCGGTCCTTTGTGGGATCGTGATGATTTTCAAACCGGAGGACGAGGCCGAATGGCCCGCGCCGGTTGCCATCCTCAAAATCTTTATTTCAGTGGTTGTCATGGTGGCCTACGCCTACGCGCTGAAACCGTTGGGCTTTCTGATCCCAACCACTCTGGCGGCCGGGATTCTCAGTTACCTGATCACCCCACGCCTGACGTTTAACGTGATGGTGGGCATTGGACTGGCTATCGGCCTGTACCTGCTTTTCCGCTATGCGCTGGGCCTAGAGACATTGCAGGCCATTCCCAAAGGCTGGAGGGGTTAGGCCATGGACATTCTTTCCAACCTTGCGCTGGGTTTCTCGGTGGCGCTCAGCCCATGGACCCTGATGCTGGCTGTTATTGGCTGTTTTCTGGGCACAATCATCGGCGCGTTGCCGGGGCTTGGTCCCTCGAACGGTGTGGCGATCCTTATTCCGCTGACCTTTTCGCTGGGGCTGGATGCGACCTCGGCGCTCGTTCTGCTGACCTCGGTCTATTACGGGGCGATGTATGGCGGGCGGATCAGCTCGATCCTTTTGAACATTCCGGGCGACGAACCGGCCCTGATGACAACCCTTGATGGCTATCCGATGGCCAAGAACGGGCGCCCCGGCGATGCGCTGGTGATCTCTGGCGTGGCCTCTTTCGTCGGCGCACTTCTGGCCACCATCGGGTTGATGCTGCTCGCCCCTCTGCTCAGCCGGGTGGCCTATCAGTTTGGTCCGGCCGAGTATTTCGCGCTCTATCTGCTGGCCTTTTGTACATTGGGTGGCCTGTCGTCCAAGAACCAGGCCAAGGCGGCCTTTGCGGCGGCGTTGGGGCTCGCGATTGCGACCATCGGGCTGGACAACCAGACGGGTATGCCGCGCTTTACCGGCGGAAACCTGCACCTGATGGACGGCGTTGATTTTCTTGTCCCGCTCGTCGGGCTTTTCGCTGTCTCCGAGGTGCTGATCTACATCGAAAAGCAGGGCAAGGATTCCTCGCTTGGGATCAAACTTGAGAAGGTGACCATCCCGTTCCGCGAGATTGGGCAATCCTTCTTTACCATGCTGCGGGCCAGTCTGGTGGGGTTCGTCGCTGGCGTTCTGCCGGGGGCAGGGGCGTCGCTGGGTTCTTTCCTGGCCTACATGTCCGAGAAATCCATTGCGGGCAAAAAAGGTGGCTTTGGCACTGGTGTTGCGCGCGGGATCGCGGCTCCAGAGGCCGGGAACAATGCGGCGGCTGGCGGGGCTTTGGTCCCGATGCTGACCTTGGGTGTTCCGGGCTCGGGCACCACGGCGGTGCTCTTGGCGCTTTTGATGACATTGAACATCACACCCGGTCCAACCCTGTTCACTGACCGGCCCGAAGTTGTCTGGGGTCTGATCGCCTCGCTTCTGATCGCCAACTTCGTGCTGCTGGTGATGAACGTGCCGATGGTAAAGCTGTTCGTGTACATTCTCGCCGTGCCGCCTTCGCTGCTGTTGCCGGGGGTGATGATGATCAGCTTTGTCGGGATCTTCTCGCTGACAGGCAGCTACTTTGACCTGCTGCTGATGACCGGCTTTGGCGTGATGGGGTACCTCTTCCGCAAGATCGGGATACCAACGGTGCCCATTATCCTTGGCATCCTGCTGGGCAAGCACATGGAGGACGCGCTGCGGCGCGCGATGATCCTGTCGGACGGCGATGTCAGCTATCTGTGGTCGTCTCCGATTGCCATCGGCCTATGGGTCGCAGCGATTGTGGGGTTTGTCGCGCCAATGTTCCTGCGCCCGATCCTCAAGCGACCTGACCGGGTAATCGACTAAGCGATGGTGCGGGTGCTCATCCCTTCTGGCGCGCTTGGGCTTGGCTATGACCACGACGCGCTGGAACGCGGGATCGCCAACAAACCGGACCTGATCGCCATCGATGGGGGGTCAACGGACAGCGGGCCGTCCTATCTGGGGCGCGGTGTGTCCAAATACGCCCGCTCCTCGACCAAGCTGGAATGGGCCGGGCTGATGGACGCCGCACGCCGTGCGGGATGCCCACTGGTGATTGGGACAGCGGGCACCTGCGGTGCTGGCAGTGCGGTGGACTGGCTGGTCGAGATCACCCAAGAGATTCTGACTGAACGCGGCGAAACGGCCAAGATCGCGGTCCTGAAATCCGACCAACCCGCGAACCGTGTCGTTGATGCACTTGGCGCGAACTGGATCACGCCGCTCACGCCCGCACCCGACATTGATGCGCCCATGCTGGAAAGCTGCACCAACATCGTGGCGCTGGCCGGAGTGGAACAAATCACCTGCGCGCTGGACACCGGGGCGGACATCGTGATTGCGGGGCGCACGACCGACACGGCGATCATCGCCGCCCTTCCGATTGCCAAAGGCATTGATCCCGGACCGGCATGGCACGCAGCCAAAATCGGAGAATGCGGCGCATTGTGCGCCACCAACCCGCAATCCGGCGTGATCCAGATCGATTGGGAGGGCGCGGCGTTTACGCTTACCCCATTGGCCGATGATGCGCGGGCGACCCCGCATACAGTCTCCGCCCACATGCTCTATGAAAATGCGGACCCGTATTTGTTGCACGAACCGGGCGGCACGCTGGACGTGACCGAGGCGCGCTATGACGCGCTCGATGACACCCGCGTGCGGGTCACGGGATCAGTCTGGCGCAAGGCGAACGGCTATAATGTCAAACTCGAAGGCGCGCGCGTGGCTGGGTATCAAACAGTGGTGCTCGCCGTGGTGCGCGACCCACACTACGTGACCAATGCGGCAACCTGGGCCAAGGACATCATCGCCAAATGCACCGACAAGGCGCTGCAACGCACCAGTGCCACGGCGGATGATTTCACCATCGAAATCAGACTGATTGGGCAAAACTCGGTGCTGGGCGACTTGGAAACCCGTGTGGCTGACCCTGTCGAGATCGGGGCGCTTGGTTTGGTGACCGCAAAAACGCCGGAACTGGCCAATGAGATTGGCAAGCTGTTGAACCCCTACCTGTTGCACCACCCGCTGACACGAGAAGAGGAAGTGCCGACATTCGCCTTTCCCTTTTCTCCGGCCGAGATCGACCGCGGACCCGTCTACGAATTCTGCCTGAACCACGTGATGTGGCTGGATGATCCGATGGACGCCTTCACACTTGAGGTACTCGATGCCTGAAGTGCGCGATCTGGCCGAAAAGGTGCGGTCCAAGAATGCCGGGCCATTCTGGGTGACGGTGGACATTTTCTGCGGCTCGGCGGAAGCGTTTGAGCGCATCAAGAACGGCCTGACGACCAAGGCCGTTGCCGAACGGTTCGATACACCCGAACAACTGCTGAAACGGTTCGATATCCAAAGCCTGAACGTCGTCAAAATTTCCGTGCCCCGCCCGTCGGTTCAGGGCACAATTTCAGACCGCGATATGCATGGCGCAGGGTGGGCGGCGCTGGTCGCCGAGATGCAGATCGAAGAATAGTCAGCCAACCACGGTTCGTCAGGTGCCGCTATATGTCTGCGGTAGGGTTTCTGCCGTCCGGTAACAACTGTCGCGGGTTTAAATTTCACGCCTGAGTTGCAACAGTGTGCGTTTTTATGCTATTATTGGAGCATTGAAACGCCGGGCGTCATTTTTGGATGCCGATATTTTTAACGCAATTCTCTTTTCTTTTGGTCGCCCTGCGTCCCGTAAAAGTCAATTTAGGAGCAAGTTAAGATGCCAAAAACACCCAACAAAAAGACCGTCGACAGCGCGATCGAAAAACTGAACGAAGTGCGCCGTGAATGGATGCGCCGCCCCGGGGTCACGGCTGTGGATGTGGGCTTTAAGATCAAAGACAAAGTCATGACGGACGACGTGGCACTTCGTGTTCATGTCGCGCGCAAAAAGCCCGTCACTGACCTGTCCTCCAGCGAAGTTTTCAACACAACCGGCAAGTCGCTCACGAAGCAAGGCGGGTTTCCGGTCGACGTGATCGAAGGCGATTACGCGCCAGCGGATGTCAGCACCGACCGTGTCGCTCTTGAGGACCTGATGGGCGAAGTGGGGGTCGGTATTGAGCGCACCACGGCTTTCAACCCACTTGTCGGCGGGATCAGCTGTGGCAACCCAAGGGTTACGGCAGGCACGCTGGGCGCAATCGTGTTTGATCGTGCGAGCTGTCGACCAATGATCCTCTCAAACTGGCACGTTCTGGCTGGCGGTTCGGCTGCGGCTGTGGGCGAAGACATCCTGCAACCGGGCCGGGTCGATGGCGGAACAGAGGCGGTTGCGACCCTCACGCGGATGCGGCTCGACTCGTCCATGGACGCCGCCGTTGCGACGCTCAACAGCGCGCGCGCGCACAGCCGTGACATCATGAACATTGGCACTGTCACCGGCACAGACGACGCGACACTGGGTATGGAGGTCGAAAAATCTGGCCGCACCACGGGTCTGACCAAGGGCATCGTGGATGGGGTCAGCATGAGTGTGTCCATCGACTACGGCGATCCGGGTGTTGTGGCATTCACAAACCAGATCCGCATCGTTCCGCGTCCGCCATGGCCTGCTGTGGATGTTGAAATCAGCTTGGGGGGTGACTCTGGCAGTATCTGGTTGAACGAGCGCACAAACCGGGCAATTGGCCTGCACTTTGGGGGGGAACGGAACCCATCGCCAGCGTCAGCGGAAAACGCACTGGCCAATCCAATCAAACCTGTCGCGTCGGCACTGAACTTCTCGTTCCTGCCGATTTTCTGCCCCTCCCGGCCAATCCCGACCAGACCCGTATTCAACATTTGCCAGCGCTATCCAGAGATTTGTGATCTGCTAATCCGCCGGCGCATTCCGATCTTTAACCCGCCCCGCCCGCGCCCAGACCCCAGACCGTTTGATGATCTGAGGTTTCTGCGCCAGTTGCTTGAGATGATGGAGGCGGAAGAACACGGCGGCGGTGGCTGTTCCTGTGGTGGTCATTCGGGCGAATATGACTACGGTCAAGACTACTAAGCAGGAGGTGAAAGTGGCAGATCCGGATCACGTCAAAACTGCGACTGAGGCGCTTGATTCCGTGCGCCGGGACTGGATGTCACGGCAAGGTGTCATCTCGGTCGAAGTCGCGCGGCGATGGATCGATGGAGTCCCGACCGATGAGGTCGGGATTCGCATCACCGTGGAAAAGAAACTGCCGCCCGATGATGTTCCGGCGGGTGAAGCGTTCCCGGAGGATTTGCAGGGCGTTCCCGTCGATCTGGTGGAGGGTACAACGCCAGTGCCTGAGAGCTGATCAGCCTCTCCGCTCACGGACGCTTTTGCAAAAGTTCTTCTTGCAAATCGCGCCCAGCTTGTGAAGCTGGTGACAGCCACGCGTGAGGGATAAATATGCGGAATTTTTGCGTTATGTTGTCGATTGTCGGTCTGACGGGTTGTCTCGCGCCTCCGGTTCCAGAAGAACCCGAGTTTGAGCCCGAGCCTGTTCCCCTCTACGAACCGGAAAACCCCGGTCCATGGTGCGGATACGCAACGCGCATTGGCTTGAACCCAGACACGCCCGCGTCCGAAAAGGAAGCCATCGAAGCCCTCGCGGCTGAACGGGGTTGCTAGTCTGAACTGCCGGCATTTTAGATCAAATTGACTGCGCGCGGGGCACTGCTCGGGGCGTTGGAGATCCACGCTTTAGGTGATTTTTTGCAAGGCATCAGATGCTGGAAAAAGGAAAATCGATTTGGCGGTTCCGTTTTCGATCATCAAATTCCTAGCAGTCCTATTCTTGATAGCTGTACCACTGGCTCAACCCGCCAAAGCAGAGAGTTATTGCAAGCCCGGCGATCGATTTGCACCGGATGGGCAGACAATTGATCTCGGCGGGCGTCAGTTTCGGATATGCGACGGTCGGTTTCAGCTCAACAATGGCTCTGGCGACGAGCTTTTTCTGACAATCTCACGAAACAGCTCACATGTGGCGCCGATATTACAGAAGTTTGAGAAGATGGATTTTTTGTGGGGTCGTCTGACCCAGGCAGATCAAGACTTCAGCTCTCGAATTGAGCAGGTTCAAGTGATCATGGACACCTATATCGGTGACATTTATTTGTCCGGCGCCGCGTACAAGTTTTATTCAAACGACGAGTTGAAGCCAGCAGAAGTCGAAAAGTTCTCGAATGGAACAGTTCCATATGGAATGTTGGTGTATGCTCCGACCTCTACGTCGACTGTTCAACCGCACTTTTTGAGTTGTCGCGGTGATTTAAAAGGAGCACCGCGCAAGCAATACAACTGTTTCATTTATGTTCGTTTTGACGCTGCCAACGATCTCTACCTGTTCTCAAGACTGCTTTGGGACCCCGAGGTGAGCAAAAACGATCCCTTTGATTTCGACAACCTCCACACGTATATTGAGGCTCTCACGGCGTTGTTTGCGAGTCTTGAGGTGTCGCCCTGACAAATTTTTCGTGTCAAAACGGATCTTCTTAGATCCGGCTGGGCTTAAGCCGTTTAACTGACAATTAAATTACCCCAATTCCGTCAAGTTGCAGTGCCCCGTTTGATGGCCAGACCACTTCGGGACCTCATTGAAATAAGGAGACTCCGGGAAAATTCTCGCGTTATGCACCCAAAAAAATGCCCCGGTGTTCTCACACCGAGGCAAAACCGAACGATCGGCCAGGGAATAAATCGTTACCAGTCTGCGGGGCCTTTGTCCGCAAATGCGTGCACCAAAAAGTCGATGAACGCGCGCACCTTCGGCTGCGTAAAGCGGCCTGGAGGGTAAACAGCATAGATACCTTGGGTCTCAAGCGGCAGGTCCGGGATCGCATCTTCGATCAGACCCTTTTCGAGGGCCTCCGCATAAAGAAAGCTGGGCAGGTAGGCGATGCCAAGGCCGGAAACGGCGGCATTCAGAAGGGATTGCCCGTCATTAACAGATAGCCAGCCAGCCGTACGCACTTGACGTTTTTCGCCTGATGGCGCGGTCAGTTTCCACATGTTGCCGGAGGACTGGTTGGAATAATGGAGCAGCTTGTGCTCGTTCAGATCGTCGATCTTTTCAGGGCGGCCATATTGTTCAAAATACTTGGGGCTCGCGATCATGCGCTTGGTCGTTTCGGTCAGCTTGCGGGCGCGCAGTGTGCTGTCTTCCAACTCACCGATCCGCACGGCCATGTCGAAGCCTTCCGAAATCAGCTCTACATAGCGGTTGTTCAGAACCATGTTGACCGTGATGTCCGGGAAATCGGCGAGGAATTCGGACAGGCGGGGTGACAGGTGATTGACTCCAAAATCTGTCGCAACTGAGATACGTAGCAGACCAGAAGGCGCCGATTGCATCGAAGTGACCAGTGAGTCCGCTTCGCCAGCATCATTCAGCACGCGGCGGGCACGGTCGTAGTAGGCCAAGCCAATCTCAGTTGGCGAAACGCGGCGTGTGGTGCGATTTAAAAGACGGGCACCTAAACGGGCTTCCAGAGACGAAACGTGTTTTGAGACGGCGGACTTGGAAATCCCCATCTTCTTGGCAGCATCCGTAAACCCGCCCTGGTCCACGACCATAGCGAAGGCTTCCATCTCGGTAAGGCGGTCCATGCCCGGCCCTTTCTTCTCAGTTCTTCGAGGACCGTGTATCGCGGCCAATCGCGGCACAATCAGGGCGGGGATGGGATAATATCGGGGTGATTGCAGGAATCGTTCCGGGCATGGAAACGACGGCGTTCGCTTAAGTGGCGATGTCCTGCGACCATTCCTGGAAGGTTTCGGCCTCTTGCGCGAGCGGTTCGCCGTCTTGTCCACCGATCAGCAGGAAGCCGAAACCGGGCGTGTTCCAGCGCGCTGCATCAAGGCCTTCAGCGGCCCCCATGCTCACGCCTTTCGCATCCGGTCCCGCAGGGATGATGCACAGAGCCACAGGCGTGCCGTCATCGCGAAGGTAGGAAATCTGTACCAGAGGCTTTCCGTTAAAGCCCAAAAGTTGCGCCCGCTTAAACGTCAAACCTTCGGCCTGTGGCAGTGCGGCTAGATCAATGCCAATCCCCTCGGATACGGACGCGAGCTGAAGTGCAGCCTCTGCCTCAGTCGGATTTACTTCTGTCAGCGTAGCGGTCGTGTATAGCGTCTGGTAGCTGGCCACGAAGCTGACCCAGCCGCGCGGCGCAGGTTCAGGCGTACCAAAGCCTGTGAAAAGTGCAACGGCCAGTCCGGCTGCGATCCCGGTGCCGAAAGTGCCAAGTCCCCACGCCCACTTGAGGGGCGCATTGGTGTTGGCCGGTTCCGGTTTTGCGACCTCCGGTGTAGGTAAAACTGGCATCGCCGGAGCATCGGCAAGCATCTGATCGAAGGCCCCTGCAATAGCATCCATTGGTATTTCCAAACCCGCCATCCGATCTGCCAGGTCCGGATCTGTTTCAAGCGCTGCGGAGATATCGGCCATCAGCGCATCATCCGCCTCGCCGTCCAAGAAGGCGGTTAGATCCTCGTCACTAAAGGCGCGGGGCGTGTTCATTGCTGGCCTCCCTCCGGGTCGGCCATGATCGTGTTCAACTTTTTGCGTGCGCCGGCCAACCGGCTCATCACGGTACCCACGGGGATCTCCATTATCTCTGCCGCTTCCTTGTAGCTGAACCCCTCCACATAGACGAGCAGGACGGACTGCCGTTGGGCCTCAGGGAGGGCATTCACATGGGATAACACCTGACGCGCCAGAATATTCACTTCGGTGCCCGGAGAATTGTCAGCAAGGTCGATCTCTTCAACCGGCATAAGGCCGCCGCCCGTGCGCATCTTGCGCGAGCGCAGTTCGTTCAACCACACGCGTTGGCACATGCGGAACATCCAACGGTCGAGATGGGTGCCAACTTCGAACTGATCGGCCTTGTCCAGCGCACGCAGACAAGTTGTCTGCGCCAGATCATCACCCCAGTCGCGCCGACCCGTCAGCGCAACAGAATAGCGCCAAAGACGCGGATAAATCGCGCCCATGCCATCACGCACGGTTTGTTGAGCATGAGTTGAGATGAATTCGGTCCTTAGAGCGCTAACTTTCTGTGAACATCAATAAACGGAGGAGGAAATCAATGAAACCTTTAGTGATCGCATTCGGCGCGGGGTTGCTCATGTCGACGTCTCTTTGGGCGCAAGGCACGCCAGTACCCGAAAATGCAGCAGTCTATTTCATAGGCCTTGAAGACGGCGACACAGTTTCATCTCCTGTGACCGTCGTTTTCGGTCTGGAAGGCATGGGCGTTGCACCTGCGGGTACGGAAAAAGAAAATACAGGCCATCACCACCTATTGCTGAACCGTCCCCCGATAGGAGAGGGTGAGGAGGGTGCTGAAGAGTTAGAATACGGCCTGCCTGCGGATGACAATCATATTCATTTCGGTGGTGGGCAAACGCAAACCACCATCGATCTGCCCGCAGGCACCCACACGATGCAACTTGTTCTTGGGGACCTGAACCACATTCCGCACTCGCCGCCCGTGACGAGCGAGGTGATTACAATCACTGTCGAGTAGCGCACGTCTTGCGCCGGATCACAACCAGCCCATCCGGCGCAATATCCAGACCGCAAGTCCTGTTAGAACAACCAGCGCCACACATAAAACGGTAAAGGCCAAGTCTGACTGCAGGCCCGGCATGCCACCTACATTGACGCCGAACAATCCAGTCACAAAGCCCAAGGGCAGAAAGATCGCTGCCACTAGAGAAAGCATGTAACCGTTATGGGCCTGCTTACTCGCGATCTGGCTGCTGTGATGGTCCTGGATGGCTGTCATGCGGCTGATAAGGCTATCCAGTTCCTCGACGGCCAGCTTGCCAAGGTTCGCCTGTTCGCGCAGCTGTGCCCGCTGCCCTTTGGACATCAGATCGGTCTGCGTGGCAACAAGCGCGAGCAACGCATCTCGTTGCGGGCCAAGGTAGCGACGAAAGCGGATCGCCATGCGTCGATCATCTGCCAGGTCGCCGGGCAGAAAACCGGTGTTTTCTGCTATCCCGTCTTCCATCGTGTCGACGCGCTGGCTCAGAGCAAAGACCGAGTCGCTGACGCGCCGCATCAGTGACGCGCTCAGCGTGCCCACAAACTCCATTGGGGTTGAAGGTGCCTTGCCCGCCGCAGCTGCGCTGCGCATGTCGTCCAAGACAAACACCCTGCGCAGGCGGACCGTCACAACCAATCCCGCAGTCACCCAGAGACGCACAGACACCATTTGATCAGCAGGTCCGTCCGCATTCAGGTTGACGCCTCGCAGGTTTAGGATCAGCCCCTCCCCATAGCTATCGCAGCGCGGACGCGTTTCGGGAGCAGTCAGGGCCGCTGCCGGAATGTCAGGCACATGGTCCGAAAGAAAGCTGGGGAGCTCAGGATCTCCGAGATCGAAATGGCACCAGCGGTAGTGCTGATGGGGCACCGGATCGGACAAAGCGGAAGAGACTGCCGTGCCCTCGGGGCTGATATCAAAGACGCAAATCGGCATGATCAGACGCTAACGTCGGGTGTGGAGCCCTGCAAGCCAAGGCTAGATTTGAGCCGCCAACCGTGTGCCCTGATCAATGGCGCGCTTTGCATCCAGTTCGGCGGCAACATCCGCGCCGCCAATAATGTGGTGGGAAATACCTGCTGACTCCAAGGCATCCGCAAGGGTTCGATCCGGCACCTGCCCCGCGCAGAGAATAATATCATCCGCCTCGATCAGTGTCGGGTTTTCGCGTGCCTCACCAAACGATACGTGCAGCCCTGCTTCGTCGATCTTTTCATAGTTCACTCCGCCCACGAACTGCACATCTTTCATGTTGAGTGCGGCGCGGTGAATCCAACCTGTTGTTTTGCCCAATCGACGCCCGTGCTTTTCTGCCTTGCGCTGCAGCAATGTGACCGCCCGCGCAGGTGCGTCGGGTTTAGGGCCTTCGGGGGCGAGGCCGCCACGGTTCACTGCGGGGTCGCTGACCCCCCATTCAACCATCCAGTCGGGCAGGTTCTCGGTCGGGCTGGTGCCTTCGTGCACAAGAAATTCAGAGACATCAAATCCAATGCCGCCCGCGCCGATTACAGCCACTCGTTTGCCGGGTTGGCTGCGTTTCTTGAGCACGTCGATATAGGAATGCACGTGCGCGCTGTCTTGCCCGGGAATGCCGGGGTCGCGGGGCAAAACTCCCGTGGCGATAATCACCTCATCAAATCCGCTTAACATGTCTGGTGTCGCTTCGGTGTTCAGACGAACGTCGATGCCTAGTTCAGCCACCATGGTGCGGTACCAGTCGACGAGACCCCAGAACTCTTCTTTACCGGGCACCTGCTTGGCCATGTTTAACTGCCCGCCGATCTCATCTGCACGGTCGATCAGTGTGACGGTGTGGCCGCGTTCTGCGGCCGTCATGGCTGCCGAAAGGCCTGCAGGGCCTGCGCCAACCACGGCGACGGATTTGGCTGTGGCTACCGGTTCAATGACCAGTTCCGTCTCGGAACAGGCACGCGGGTTCACAAGGCAGGAACTCAACTTACCTGAGAAGGTGTGGTCAAGGCAGGCCTGATTGCACGCAATGCAAGGCGCGATATGGTCTGCTTTTCCATCGCGCGCTTTGGCTACGAAATGCGCATCCGCGAGCATGGGCCGGGCCATCGACACCATGTCGGCGCAGCCTGTGGCCAACACATCTTCGGCCACCTCCGGCGTGTTGATGCGGTTTGAGGTGATGACAGGGATGCCCACCTGTCCCATCAGCTTTTTCGTGACCCATGCAAAAGCGGCCCGCGGGACGGATGTGGCGATTGTCGGAATGCGGGCCTCGTGCCAGCCAATACCGGTGTTTATGATCGTCGCACCTGCTGCCTCAACGGCCTTGGCCAGTTGTACGACCTCGTCAAAGGTCGACCCATTCGGCACAAGGTCGATCATGGAAAGACGGTAAATGATGATGAAATCTGTCCCCACCGCTTCGCGGGCGCGGCGGACCACCTCGACGGGCAGGCGCATGCGGTTCTCATATGATCCGCCCCAGCGGTCTGTGCGTTTGTTCGTGTGGGTTACGAGGAACTGGTTGAGGAAATAGCCCTCGGACCCCATGATCTCGACCCCGTCATAGCCCGCCTGTTTGGCGCGCGCGGCCGTCGCCACGATGTCGCTGATCTGCTTTTCGATGCCCTCTTCGTCAAGTTCTGTGGGAGGGAAGGGAGAGATCGGAGATTTCACAGCAGAGGGGGCCACACATTTTGGTCCGTAGGCATAGCGGCCCGCGTGCAGGATTTGCATGGCGATCTTGCCGCCTGCGTCATGTACCCGTTGCGTGACCACAGAGTGGTTTTCGATGTCTGCGTCCGTTGTCATCATCGCCGCGCCGGGCAGTACGGACCCTTCTAGGTTCGGGCCAATCCCGCCGGTGACCATCAACCCTACTTCGCCGCGTGCGCGTTCTGCGTAGAACTCCGCCACGCGGTTCCAGTCCTTGGTTTCCTCAAGTCCGGTGTGCATTGACCCCATCAACACGCGGTTCTTCAGTGTGGTAAAGCCAAGGTCAAGCGGGGCGAGCAAGTGGGGATATTGGTTCATTTTCGTCCTCCCAAACGAGTTAGGTCTTGGTGTCTTGTAAGATACGCGCGATGTCACGCACAACGCGGCGTCATGGGGGTGTTAAGCATGTTAGAAGTCAGGGAGATGCGCAGTGGTGAAGCAGACATGCTTGGTGCGGTCATGTTCAGTGCTATCCACGAAGGCGTCAGCCTTTACACCGCGGCACAACGGGCTGCCTGGCTGCCCGTACCGAATAGGGGGTCCTCTTGGGCCGAGCGGTTGGGTGCGCAAACCGTATGGGTGGCGCTGACGGATGCATCGCCGGTTGGATTTGTCACGCTGGCGTCAGGTGGATACATCGACTTTGCTTATGTGCGCGCGGACGCGCAGGGACGGGGTGTATTTTCGACCCTTCTTGCAACATTGGAAAATGAGGCGCGTGTATCTGCGTTTCCAAGGCTGTGGACCCATGCCAGTCTGATGGCAGAGCCCGCTTTCGCAGTGCGCGGCTTTCATGTAACGCGTCGTGAGACGGTGACGCGTGCTGATCAATCGCTGGCGCGCGCAGAGATGGAAAAGGTGTTGCCATGACCCCGGAAGAGATTGCCAAACTGCCCTATCGCCGCAACGTCGGTGTCATGGTGATCAATGGTGCTGGTCACGTCTGGGTCGGTCAACGCAATGACCGCTATAAAGACGCCTGGCAAATGCCCCAAGGAGGCATCGACAAAGGCGAAGATGCGCGCGTGGCCGCCTTGCGTGAGTTGGAAGAAGAAACAGGCATTACCCCTGATCTGGTTGAGGTGGTCGCAGAATCTGACGGCTATATTCCTTACGAACTCCCCCACGACCTGATTCCAAAGCTTTGGAAGGGCAAGTATCGTGGCCAAGAGCAGAAATGGTTTTTGCTGCGCTTCGCCGGTTCAGACGCACAGGTGAACATCGAAACGGATCACCCGGAGTTTTCGGCGTGGCGTTGGATGCTGCCTGCCGAATTGCCCGATGCCATCGTGCCGTTCAAACGTGACGTCTATGTTGCTGTTCTTGAGGCCTTCGCCGATCACCTCTGAGGGAAGACGTGCCGGGCGTTATTGCTTAACGTGGATCGTGGACAGCAAATTTGATCATGGTGGAGCGGGTCTGATCCCGTTTCGGGACGTTGGGAGTTAGTGGATGCGGTTTCTGGTTCTTGCGTTGAGCGTTTTACCTTTGCCTGCTGTTGCCCTGTCCTGCATGCCCTTTGGCGTCACCGATGCCTATCTGGAAGCAGCCGGAGCAGAGGAAGGTTATGTCCCGGTATTTGGCAATCTCAGCTTTGATCCCGCGCTTGTCCCAGAGGTCGATTGGAACAATCAGGCTAACGTTCCCCAAACAACGCTGATCCCTGCGACCTTTGAGGGCGATGCCCTGAGCGTCCGCGGAGTCGCCCAGCCGTTCTCGACAGATGTCGTGCTTGAGATCGGATGTGCTGGCCCTTGGTGCCCATCGCCGGCGCCGGGCCGTAGCCTCGCCTTCTTACGCAAGACCTCACACAGCTATGTGCTTGTTGTGGGTGCGTGTAGCGGCTTCTTGTTCGGGGATCCGAGCGAAGAGCAGGTCAAACAGGTCCAGGATTGCCTCGCTGGACGGCAGTGCCAACCCTCGAACTCTCGCTAAGCGTTTTAATCGCCCTTGGGCTCAATAATAGGTACATGCGGGGCCAGTGCCCGATTGTAGCCATGGTAGATCCGCGGGTCTTCGGCCACTTCGATTTTTTGCATGATCGGCGTAAAGCCCGACCTACGGTAGAACGGCAACGCTTGCTGGCTGTCAATTGTGCAGGTGTGCACGTGCAAACGGGTGATGGACGCTGCAAAGGCATGCTCGACCGCGCGGTCCATCAGGTACGCGCCCGCTCCCGTGCCGATCAGTTTGGAAGTCAGGCCAAAATAGGCCAGTTCGCATTCCCCCTCTTGGCGAAAATCCAGTTCCATAAGTGCTTCGGGCACACCGTCCTTCATGAAGGTGAAATACCGAGTGTCAGGATCGTCTAGGATCGTAGCGAGGTCTGCATTCGGAAGTAGATTGCGCCCATACCACAGCCAATCATCACCCACGCGTCGATAGAGTTTGCGATAGGACGCAACATCCGGGCTCATTTCTTCAAAGGTAAGCCCGTCTGGGAGTGGGACACCACGCAAGTGCGGCGTGCGCATTTCCAGATATGTGACCACCATCGCCACCTTGCCCGATGGGATGTCGTGAAAACCGTCCGCCAGCATTTATTCCAGTCCGGCGGCTGCGAACTGCTGTCTCATGTCTGTCTGGGGGCGGGGGCCAATATGGCTGATGACTTCTGCGGCGCACAGGTTGCCCATGCGCCCGCAGGTTGCCAGATCGCGCCCCGTTGCGATGCCGTAGATGAACCCGGCGGCGAACTGATCGCCTGCGCCTGTTGCATCGACAGGGGTGACCGTTTCGACCGGGATGTCGTGGCGTTCGCCCCGTCCCATGATGGTCACACCGTCGCCTGATTGTGTGCAGACCATAAGGTCGATCATGCCTTTGGTTTTGGCCATTGCCGCCTCAAGATCGTCCGTTTCGAACAGCGACATGATCTCGTGTTCGTTTCCAATGACGTAGTCCAACTCGTTGCCGATCATGTCGAGGAAGTCGGCGCGGTGCCGGTCCACGCAGAACGGATCAGAAATGGCGATTCCGGATTTGCCACCCGCTGCACGGGTCAGGCGGGAGGCTTGGCGGAACGCCTCTTTGCCCTTGTCCTTGTCAAAGAGATAGCCCTCCAGAAACATCAGTTCGGATTTGGACGCCACTTCGTCCGGAACGTCCTCGGGGCCAAGCTCGGTCGAGATGCCCAGATAGGTGTTCATCGAGCGCTCCCCATCCGGCGAGACAAAAATCATGGAACGCGATGTGGGCAGTTCGCCGCCGGGAACAGGCGCATTTACGAAATCCGTTCCGCTGTCCTGCATGGACTTTGCGTAAAACTGGCCCAGAGCATCGTCATGCACGCGTCCGATAAAGGCCGTGGGCAATCCAAGCGCGCCGACGCCTGCAATCGTGTTGGCAACAGCGCCACCCGGTGTCTGCAACCGGTCGTTCATTGCCCCGTACAAAACTTCACCACGCTCGCGTTCGATCAACTGCATGATCCCTTTCTCGATCCCCATAAGGTCCAGAAAGGAATCGTCGGCATGGGCAATCACATCGACAACAGCGTTGCCGATTCCGGCGAGGGTGTATTTGGTCATTCGGTTTTATCCTCAAAAGGGCAGAGATCGCGGATCAGACAAGCCCCGCATTTGGGCTTGCGCGCCACGCATGTATAGCGTCCGTGCAGGATCATCCAGTGATGCGCGTGCAGCTGGAAGTCGGCCGGTATGTTGTCTTCGATCGCGCGTTCAACAGCGTCCACGGTTTTGCCGGGCGCGATGCCAGTGCGGTTGCCAAGGCGGAAGATGTGGGTGTCGACGGCTTGGGCCGGGTAATGCCACCACATGTTCAGCACCACATTGGCCGTCTTGCGGCCCACTCCCGGCAGGGATTGCAAGGCGGCACGGGAATTGGGAACCACACCGCCGTAATCGTCCACGAGGATCTGGCTCAGCTTGATCACGTTCTTTGCCTTTTGCCGGAAGAGGCCGATGGTCTTGATATGCTCTGTCACCCCCTCAAGGCCGAGGTCGAGCATTTTTTGCGGCGTATCAGCGATTTGGAACAGAGCGCGGGTGGCCTTGTTTACGCCTGCGTCAGTCGCTTGCGCTGACAGTGCGACGGCCACAACAAGAGTGTAGACGTTCACATGCTCCAACTCGCCCTTGGGTTCGGGATCAGAGGTTTGGAACCGGGTAAAGATTTCGCGGATCGTGTGGTAGTCGAGTTGCTTGGCCATGGTGCGAGGTATGGGCACTTTTACCCGCTTGGGCAAGGTTCGGTTGCGGGGCGGTTAGACCTGTTGGGTTCGCACTTCGCGTCGGCGCGGCGGCCTGCGGCCTTGATCCCGCGCATGGGTTTCGCTGGGGCGTCTTTCAGTTGATTTGTTTGCAGTTGCGGCGAAGGTCGGCTTTGAGCCCGGAGCAGACGTCGTAAAGGGCGGAAACTCTCCAACGATTACGACGCGTGGCAAACAAACGTGGTTGCCGACAGCGGCATGGTCATATCGTTTGGTCCAAATGTCGCGTGGAGGCCCGACAGCATCTCTGCAACGACGTCTTCTGGGGAAACCCCACCGCGTTCCTTGATTTCATCTATCAACGGATTGCCAAAGACGAGAGCGGTCGCAAATGCCTCCGGGTCTTCAATGGTTTTATTCAGTTGGATTGTTTCGTGTTCTATGTCGGACCAACCTCCGGCGGCCAGATCGCCCCGTACCAATTCAGGGTCCCCATAATGAAAGGGAACATGATAGAAGCCGGGCGGATCGTCTGGAAAAAACATCTCTCCAACACCATGAGCCATTTTCGAGAAAGGGTTTTCGGACATGGCGCTCCAAACGTTGAAAACATAACGCCCACCGGGTCTGAGAACCCGAGCCGCTTCTTTGTATGACGCTGGCTTGTCAGGAAAAACATCACGCCGAATTGGCAAACCATCAAGTCGAACTCGTTGCTATCGAAGGGGATATCCATAGCGTTTGCGACGTGAAACTCGACGTTTTCCCCTTGCACGAATTTGCCTTTCGCGACGTCCAACATCGGAGGGTTTAGGTCGGTGACAACGAGATCAGCCTCAGGCGGCAACGCGTTTCGCAACTTTCGGCTTACAATGCCGGTCCCAGCTGCAAGTTCGAGCGCATTTCGAACATTGCTGTCGCGGCAAAGGCCTACAAGGCGGTCCGCGTAGTCGGCAAAAATATTTGGGCCAAGACCAGTGTCGTAGTGGCCCGGAATATCACCTACAAAACTGGAAGAGTTAGTCGACATTGGAGACCTCCTGCTGGCATTAGTAATTGTCTGTTGACGGAACACTATCTGAAATTGCCAAACTAAACCAATTTGGTTGCCTCAAACCGATTTCCGCATTTCGACTTTTCGGTCCGCACATCGGTCATTGGGGCCGCACGGGACGAATTACCGTTTCGTCCGCCAAGCCGCCATTCACCCTTTCTGAACAAACACCACCGTCCGCTGTGTTAACCACGCAATTTCGCCGCAAAGTGCACAGAGTGGTGCACAGGTTGTGTACAGGTTGTGACTGGCTCAACCCCTATTTTCATGGCGTTAACGCCTCGATTCGCGCGCGCCCCCTGCAATGGCCATCGAACGTTGCGTGATCCGGCGCGCCGAAGGTTCGAAATTCCTCTCAAGACCGGAAGGGTTGGGTCTGGCGCCATGCACATGTCATCAGCGCCCCGGATGATTACAGCAGGAAACGGGTCGCGTGTGATATCACCTTCGCCTATCTTCGCTCCATGGAACAGACACATATCTCCGACGCCGACAGCGGCTACCACTTCAACGTCATGCGCCGTGCAATCGACCTGATCGATGGGGCGGAGGATACGCTCAGCCTTGATGCGCTGGCAGGTGAAATGGGCATGAGCCCCGCCCACTTTCAGCGCATCTTTTCCCGCTGGGTGGGCGTCTCGCCCAAGCGTTATCAACAGTATCTGACACTCGGTCATGCGAAGGCGCTGTTGGCCGACCGTTTTACAACGCTTGAGGCCGCACATGAGGCGGGTCTGAGCGGGTCGGGGCGGTTGCACGATCTGTTCTTGCGTTGGGAGGCGATGAGCCCGGGTGAGTTTGCCAAGGGTGGTGCGGGGCTCACCATCTATTGGGGTTGGTTTGACAGCCCCTTTGGCTTGGCTTTGGTCATGGGCACGGACAAGGGGATTTGTGGTCTCGGGTTCGCCGCCGAGATGGGCGAAGACTGGGCCATGCAAGACCTTGTGCGCCGCTGGCCGCAGGCCGATTTTGTCGAAGACCCGATGCGTCTGCGCCCTTGGGTTCTGGCTGCTTTCGGGGCCGAAGATGCGGAACTAAAGCAAGCGCCCTTGTACCTGATTGGGGCCCCATTTCAGATCAAGGTATGGGAGGCGTTGCTGCAAATCCCAACGGGGCACGTGACCACCTATTCCGAGATTGCAGACAGCATTGGCAATCCGCGGGCTGTTCGTGCTGTAGGCACTGCGGTTGGGCGAAATCCAGTGAGTTGGTTGATCCCGTGCCATCGGGCTTTGCGCAAATCCGGTGGTCTTGGTGGCTACCATTGGGGCCTGCCGGTCAAGCGTGCGCTGCTCGCCTATGAATCTGCGCGCGTAGAGGCGTAATCGCCCTCTTCGTGCGCGCAATTGCACGTAAAATAAGTGCGCGAGATGCCGCTCATTTGAAATTCCCCCTATTTGTGGGAGTGCGCCATGCTTATCTTGTGCCCATCATAAGGCGCCCCGCCCGAACGGGGCCCGCTTCGAAGGCAGTAGGATAAAACCATGAACAGAATTCACCTTTCCATCGCTCTGAGCGCCGTTGTCGCGCTGGGCGCGTGTACTGATCCCGCAGCTCTTGGGACCGTTGGCCCGAACGGAGAGCCGATCAACGAAAAGCGCAATACGGGGGCCGCCATTGGCGCGGCTTCTGGCGCGGTGATCGGCGCTATCGCCGGAGGCACCGATACCGCGCTTGCAGGCGCTGTTGTTGGCGGTCTCGTTGGCGGTGCCATTGGCTATGACCTTGATCAGCAAGAGGCAGAGTTGCGTCGTGATCTGGACAGCGGCGTGACGATCACCAACACAGGTGACCGTCTCATCGTGTCTTTCCCCGAAGCGATCCTGTTTGACTCTGGAAGCTTTACCGTTCGTCCGGGACTGAATGACGATATGTATGCTCTCAGCCAGAGCCTCGATCGTTATCCACAATCCACCATCCAGATTGTGGGTCATACGGATTCTGACGGCGACGCGGCATCAAACCAGGAACTCAGCGAACGGCGCGCAAATGCGGTCGCAGATGTCCTGCTGAACCAGGGCGTGCCGTTCAACCGCGTGCGCACCTTTGGCCGAGGCGAAAGCCAGCCCATCGCGTCGAACTTTACCCCCGAAGGCAAGGCGCAGAACCGCCGGGTCGAGATTGTGATCCTGCCCAACGCTTAAGCGTTCATCCGGATGTGAGTTAGAGAGGCCCGGTAAACCGAACCGGGCCTATTGCTTTGCGAAGTGGCCGGGTCATCTTTTGAGCGAGCATAGGAGAGAGAAGATGAGCACCCCATCCCTGCTGGGCATTTCCGGCTCACTGCGCATAGACGCGACCAATCGAAAGTTGCTCCGCGAGGCCGCACGCTTGTTTGGTCCGTGCACCTATGTTGAGGCGGATTTGCGGATGCCCCTCTATGACGGTGATTTGGAAGAGGCGGAAGGCATACCTCAAGCCGCTGTCACCTTATCAGAGCAGATTGCGACAGGCGATGCGGTGATAATTTCCACGCCCGAGTATAACAAAGGTCCGTCAGGTGTATTGAAGAATGCGCTGGATTGGGTCAGCCGGACCAAAGGCGGTCCTTGGGCAGGCAAGCCGGTTGCAGTGATGTCCTCGGCGGCCGGCCGGGCCGGTGGTGAGCGCGCCCAACTGATCCTACGCACCTATATGGTTCCCTTTCGTCCTCGCCTGTTGCCTGGGCCAGAGATTCATCTTGCCTCCGCAAGCAACCAGTTTGACGAAGCCGGGCAGTTGACCGGAGAGATGTACATCAAGGACCTGACCGCCTTGATGGAGAACCTCAAAGCAGAGATCGTGCGTTAATCCCTTTGCTTTGGCCCGGCTCAAGTTTTCACTGTTCCTTGCCCGCACCATTGCCCATGATCGAAAGATGCAGCCGGATAGTACTCTGACGCAAAGCGATGTGATGGACCCTGCGCGTGCGCAGGCGATGCAGGTGGCTTTGGGGCATGCGCCCACACTTGTAGCTGGCGATGCGCTGCCACCGTTTTTTCACCAACTCTATTTTTGGACACCTTTGCCCAGCTCTCAGCTTGGGCGGGATGGCCATCCCAAGGTTGGTGGGGTGATTCCGGATATGGGCCTGCCAAGACGGATGTGGGCGGGGGGACGGTTGCAGTTCGATGCACCATTGCGCCTTGGGGCAGAGGCGCGTCGCGTGTCGGCGTGTGAAGCCGCCAACCGCAAGGAGGGGCGCACCGGCCCGCTGGCCTTTGTCACCTTGCGCCATGAGGTGTGGCAGGCCGATACGCTGTGCTTGACCGAATGGCAGGACCTCGTCTATCGCAAAGACCCGGACCCAAATGCGCCGCGCCCGGTTGTCCGGGAGGCCGCAGCGGATGAAGGCGCGGCAGAGATCGTGCATTTCGATGCGACCCTGCTTTTTCGCTATTCGGCGCTCACGTTCAACGGGCACCGCATTCATTACGACCAACCCTATGCGCGCGAGGTTGAGGGGTATGACGGATTGGTCGTGCATGGGCCACTTTTGGCCCAACACCTGATGCTGATGGCTGAGCGGGACTTGGGTCCGCTAACCGTTTTTTCATTCCGAGCGACGTCACCCTTGATGCATCACGAGACTGCAACTCTGTGTCGCAAGGGGCGTGAGTTCTGGGTGCGGGGGCCTGATGGTCGGTTGTGTATGACGGCCAGCGCCTAAAGTGAGGCGGCGACTTCGAACCCCTGCGGTATCGTATTTCGCCCTTCAAGGATCAGGTCAGCCATCACATGTGCGACTTTTGGGGCCATACCAAACCCGATCTTGAACCCACCATTGGCGATGAAGTGCCCGGGGCGGTCGGGCCACGCCCCCAACATCGGCGCGCGGCTGCGGCTGCGGGGGCGTAGACCGGTCCAGCGGGCCAGCACGGGGGCATCAGCCAAGGCGGGGACCGCCGCCCGTGCCCGCGCTATGATGTCGTCAAGCTGTGCGTCCGTTCTGGCAGGATCGTCATAGTCCCGCTCGGTCGTGGACCCAATGGCTGTTGTGCCATCCGCGTGCGGGATGATGTGCAGCGTATCGGCAAAGAGTTGGGGGGCGTCTGGGCGAGCAAAGCCAAGCAGAGCGGCCTGCCCTTTGATCCCGGCACCAACCAGTCGCGAATGGTTAGCATTTAGCGCCTCAAGTCCTGCGACCCCTGTCGCATGTACGGTGAGGGGAGTTTCAGGCCCGTTTTCCATCACCTCGACACCCTGTTCTTGCAGGGCGGAGGCGAGGGCTGCACAGGCTTGTTTCGGGTGAATCCGCCCACTGAGCGTGTCGTGAGTTTCAAGACCAGTTGCGCTGGGTGCGCACCATTCCTGGTCCTCAATTGGACGCACTTTCCAATGTGCAACCTCTCCCCACAACGTCTTGGCGGTGTCCTCGCGCGCTCTGGCCAATGTGAGGGCTGCTGCGTTTGCGATGGGCTGCACGCGGCCAGAGCGGGCGTATCCCGCGGACAGGCCTCCGACCTCTTCGACCTGTTGCCAAAAGGCGGTCGCCATCAACAGACTTTCCAGTTGGAATTGCTTTTTGGGGTTCCAGTTTTCCGGCACGTGCGGGGCAAGCGCCCCGACGATACCCCCGCTGGCCCCGGCCCCAACACCATACGGGTCGATCACCTGCACCTTTGCCCCGCGCTGTGTCAAAACCCATGCGATGGAGAGCCCAAAAACCCCAGCCCCGCGCACTGTGATCTTGTCCGTTGCCAAGGTCTGATCCTTCCGCCAATGTCACGCTGCTTTGAATGCCCTCCTTACAAGGACTTATAATGCAGGACCAGCAGGCAGAACTGGAATGGCGCGATGGCGGCGTCCCTGTTTCCGTGCGCTTTGATGATCCGTATTTCAGTCTGGACAACGGGTTGGCAGAGACACGCCATGTGTTTGTCGACGGGAACGATCTGCCTGCGCGCTTTGTTGACGGGTTTGCCATTGCAGAGCTTGGGTTTGGCACGGGTTTGAACTTTTTGACCACCTGGGCTGCGTGGCGGACTGCTGGGGTGCCGGGTGCTTTCCACTTCACCAGTTTTGAAGCCTACCCGATGGCGCCTGCGGACATGGCTGCGGCCCTTTCGGCCTTTCCTGACCTTGCCCCGTTGGCGCGGGCTTTGGTCGACTCTCTTGGCGCGGATGGCCGTGCGACCTTCGAAGATGCCACTTTGGTGGTGATTGGAGGCGATGTCCGCGAGACGTTACCCGGCTGGCAGGGTCAGGCGGATGCGTGGTTTCTGGACGGTTTTGCCCCTGCCAAGAACCCCGAGATGTGGGGCCCCGATTTGATGGCAGACGTGGCCCGGCATACCCGCCCAAATGGCACAGCGGCGACTTACACAGCGGCCGGTTTTGTCCGCCGCGGTCTGGAGGCGGTGGGTTTTGATGTGACTCGCGCGCCCGGCTTTGGTCGCAAGCGGCACATGACCCGCGCGGTGTTAAGATGAGCGCAGGCAACAACACCCGCCTTGGCATCGCCTTCATGATCGCGACCTCTATCGTCTTTGCCGGGCAAGACGGAATTTCGCGCCATCTGGCTGGGGAATACAACGTCTACATGGTCGTGATGATCCGCTATTGGTTCTTTGCAGCCTTTGTCATCACCATAGCCAGCCGTAAGGCAGGGGGGATCGTGGCAGCGGCCCGTACCAAGCGGCCTGTGATCCAGATGACCCGTGGCGCGCTGCTGGCAGCAGAGATTTGTGTGATGGTGACGGGGTTCACTATTCTGGGCTTGGTCGAGAGCCACGCCGTGTTTGCCGCTTATCCGCTATTGGTGGCAGCCTTGTCTGGCCCGATCCTCGGGGAACGCGTCGGCTGGCGGCGTTGGGTGGCAATCGGGGTTGGGTTCGTCGGAGTGTTGTTCATCCTCAAACCGGGCCTTGGCGTTTTCAACCCAGCGGCCGTCATTCCGTTGATCGCTGCGATCATGTTTGCCACTTACGGTTTGTTGACCCGCTATGTGGCACGCGATGACACAACAGCTACCAGCTTTTTCTGGACTGGCACGGTGGGCGCTGTGGGAATGACGGCCGTAGGATTGTGGTTTTGGGAGCCGATGACGAGTACCGACTGGATGTGGATGGGGGCACTTTGTATCACTGGTTCGCTTGGCCACTGGTTGCTGATCCGCTGTTACGAAGTGGCCGAAGCGAGTGCGGTGCAGCCGTTCGCCTACTTCCAAATGGTGTTTGCTGCGGGCGTAGGCATCACGGTGTTCGGAGAGGCATTGCAGATCAACGTTCTGATCGGCGCATTGATCGTGGTGGGTGCAGGTCTATTCACCCTGTGGCGCGAACGGCAGCAGGGTTGAGCCTGTAAGCTCTTGTGAAAACGGGATCGGCAATGGATCCTTACCCAGCCGTGCGCGGTAGATCGGCAGGCTTTCGGTGACGCGCATCACGTAGTTGCGCGTTTCGCGAAATGGGATGTGTTCGATCCAGTCGATCATGTCGAATTCTTCGGTTCCCATGCGTGGGTCGCCAAATCGTTCGATCCAGTTGATCGGTCGGCTTGGCCCTGCATTGTAAGCGGCGGACATCAGTATCACGTTGCCATCGAAGCGGGCGGCCAGTTGGGACAGAAACGCGGCACCAAGTTCGGCGTTGTAAACAGGATCTGAGGTCAGTCTGTCCGTGGAGTGTCCATCGCTGCGCCCCAGAGACGCGGCGACCTCGCGCCCTGTGGCGGGCATGATCTGCATAAGGCCGCGCGCACCCACCCCGGATTGCACCACAGGGTCAAATTCGCTTTCACGCCGGGCGATCGCGAGGTTCATTTCTGCGGCCATAGGCAGATCGGCCTCGGCCAGCGGGTGAAGGGGATAATAGGGCGCGTGCAGGGTGCGTCCGGTCCGTGCCACACGTTTGCCGATCATTACAGCGATATGAGGCTGACCGACATCAATGGCTGCCTGACCCAACTGTCCGGCCTGTTCGCGACCAAGGTCTTCGGCAAGGTGGGTCCAGAACCTCTCTGCCAGGGTGATCTCGCCCGAGGCTTGCAGCAGCAGCCCTGCCTCAAATAGATCGCGCGCCGCAAGCTCCGAGTTGCGCCAGTCTGGAAAGATTTCGGACCCGTCAAGATATGGGTCTCTTGGCAGTTTGCCCCGCTCGGCCGCGAGCAATCCATAAAAAGACGTCTGGTACAGGGCGCCGTCTGCGTAGGAAGACAGTGCGGCATCGGCATTGCCCGCCGCCTCATGAGCGCGTCCGACCCAGTACCCGGCACGGCCTTGCGAAATTGGCGATTTCGTCGCGGCGCTGTGCGCCTGAAAATGGCCCAGTGCCAGTTCCGGATCGTTCAGTTTGCGCAGGGCGATGTAGCCAGACAGCCATTCCAGATCAGCAAAATGCGATCCTTCAGTCAAAAAGTGCTGTGATGCGAGTTGATAGGCGAGGGTCGCGTCTCCGTCCCGCATTTCGTCGCGCGCAAGGGCACGGCGACGGTTCGACCACTTTTCGGGGCGGCCGAGGGTTTCGGCTGAGGCCGAACTTTCCAGAAGCAGCGCCTTGGCATCCGCCCATCGTCCCTTGCGAACACGCCATTCGAAAAGGTCATGGGTCAGGCCGGGATCACTTTGGAGGGCCTTAGGCACGGCCTCGATCAACGCATCGACGGCACCCGAGCGGGCCTGCAGCGCGAAACGCGCGCGGGCCAAAGCGACCTCTCCTTCGGGGATCAGATTGTACATACGCTCGGCTGGGCCGCGTAGGCCGTCCCAAACCATCGCTGCGGCGCGTGCACTGTGGTGTGGCGCCAACAAATCGCCGTAACGTGCCAGATAGCGCGCATGGACGCTGTCCGACATCGACAAGGTGCGCCAGGCGAGAACGACACTGGCCTCTGCCTCTCCGGAATTGCCGGCTTGAGTTTGCGCTTCGGCGTAATCAAGAATGCCTTGGGGGCTTTGGGGGTCTGACACGCTGTAAAACGCGCGCACCGCGTCTGCCCCGGCAGCTGCTACGGCGGGTTCGGCGCGGCGGCGCAGTGCCGGCATGCCCGGCCAGTCAGGACGGCGGGCAAGAAAGGCTTCGACTTCAGCGTATGTTCCGCGCCCTGCGCGCAACCTATGCCATTCGATCACGTCAGCGGCCACCGGCCCGTCACGTGCGGCCAGAGTGGCCGCGACGTCCCAATTTCCGTTCCGCATCGCATCCATCGCCCAGCCCAAAGGGCGTGGGCGTTCAGCTGATGCGACCGCTACGCTCAGGAAAAGCGCGATCAAGATGCCTGTAAACCGGCTCAACTCTTGCAATTTCCTTTGCTGCGTGGCTAGAGGCTCTGAGCTTATCCTTGGTTGGTCACGTTTCAACAGAACTTTCCGGGATTGGCTGAATTTAATCTCAGGCCATTTGCCGGCCAAACGACAATAAAGGAGCGTCGACATGCTGAAAGGTTCTATACCTGCCCTCGTCACGCCGTTTCGTAACGGCGCTTTGGATCTGGAGACGCTCAAGAAGCTGGTCGAGTGGCATATCGAACAGGGTAGCCATGGTCTGGCTCCGGTCGGCACTACTGGCGAAAGCCCTACTTTGAGCCATGAAGAGCATGAGACCGTGATCGAGACGGTTGTGAAAACTGTTGCTGGCCGGATTCCGGTGGTTGCCGGGGCGGGGTCGAACAACACCGCCGAAGCGATCCGCTTTGTCCAGTTTGCCAAAAACGTGGGGGCGGATGCGGCCTTGGTCGTAACTCCTTACTACAACAAGCCCACACAGCGCGGTCTGATTGCGCATTACACGGCGCTGCATGAATGTGCTGACCTGCCGATCGTCATCTATAACATTCCGCCACGCTCCGTGATCGACATGAGCCCGGCCACGATGGGTCAGTTGGCTAAGCTACCCAATATCGTGGGTGTAAAGGATGCTACGGGTGATTTGGCGCGGGTTTGCGATCAGCGCATGTCTTGCGGACAGGATTTTATTCAGTTGTCTGGCGAGGATGCCACCGCCCACGGGTTCAACGCCCAAGGTGGGACGGGCTGTATCACCGTGACGGGCAACGTAGCCCCGAATTTGCTGAGCCGGATGCAGGAGGCCTGCCTTGCCGGTGATTATGCCACTGCGCTGGAGATACAGGACAAAGTGATGCCACTGCACAAGGCTGTGTTCACTGAGCCCGGTCTTTGCGGCGTCAAATACGCCATGTCACGCCTGGGTCTGTGTTCAGACGAAGTGCGTTTGCCACTGACCACTCTGACAGATGAGACAAAGGCTCTGGTCGATGCCGGGTTGGCCCACGCCGAGTTGCTCTAAGGACAAGGCGGACGACACGTCCGTCTTACCTCAGCGTTTTCCGTAGTAGAGCCCGACAACATGTTCGGCTTCTGCAAAGAACAGCCATCTTGATGCCAATGCACCTGCGACGTGGCTCGCCACCGCGAGCGCAGCCAGAAAATGCGAAAACGGCGGAAGCAGGAACAGAATTGGTACCCCGGCCATCAGCACGATCGAGATGATCCGTACTTTCTGGCTGTGTTTACGCCCAACCGTGAATGCAAATTCCTTGAGCAGGTAGTTCGTGCCTGTATGGGGCGGTTCGAACGCGCGCACGTCGCCGCGCGGACCCAGTCCGGTTGCCGTTGCCAACGTCGTGCCAGAGCGTGCAAAGGCGCCATCACCTAGCGCCCAAAGGGCAATTTGGGTCGCACTGGCGATCAGCAGCAGGATAATTGCCCATGGTTCTTGCGCGGACAGCAAGGCTCCGGCGGCGAGCGAATAGCTTAGGAACATCACCGGCGTCAGGAGTGAATTCCAGCGTGGGATGGTTTTAAGCTGTGTGTAGATCATCGAAGTGGTGAATACGGTCAGCACTGAAAAGGCGGCGCCGATCAGCCCCAAGAGCTCCCAACGTTGGTCAAAGAATACAAGGCCCGCACCATAAAGTGCCATGGTGAGCAGCGCGACCACAGCGCACCAACCTTCGCGGCTTAGCCACGAAGAGCGCCACTGCGTAAACGCCTTGAGTGCGCGCTCAGGATGGCCGAGGTGGAAGGTCGACGAGATCAGACCGCCCACTGCCGCCAGATAAGCGATGAAGAAGAACGCGAAGGCTGTAAAGCCTGTGACGCCCGGATAACCGAGGCCGAGGAACGTCAGCAAACCAAAGCCGACCCCTGAAAACACGGTAAAGAATATGACGGAAGGAGCTGGATGCATCAGATCTTCTCCAGCGTTTTGTCAAGCCAGCCAAGGAAGCCTTTGGCCTCTTGCGCGACGGGTTCGAGGTAAGGGGCCAAAATATCGATATCGCCCTCTGGGACTGCCAATGTGTCTTTAGGCCGAGGTGGCAGGTATTTGTTCACAGGTTTGGTCCCTTGCTCGGGCATCAGGTTCATACCGCCGCGTTCTGCTGACAGCTTGGATACGTTACTGTCCGGGTCGGCAAAGTCGCCAAAGTGGCGTGCACCTGCAGGACACGTTCGCACACAAGCGGGTTCACGGTCTTCCTCGGGCAGGTTTTCGTTATAGATGCGGTCCACGCAAAGTGTGCATTTCTTCATCACCTTTTCAACGGCGTCCATTTCACGTGCACCGTAAGGGCAGGCCCATGCGCACAAGCCACAACCGATGCAGTCGCTTTCATTGACCAGCACAATCCCGTCCTCGACCCGCTTGTAGCTGGCCCCGGTGGGGCAAACCGTGACGCACGGCGCGTCCTCGCAATGCAGGCAGGATTTGGGGAAGTGGATCAACTGCGCCTCGCCTTGCGCAGGCTGAACTTCGTAGCTGTGCACGCGGTTGAGGAAGGTGCCGGATGGGTTGGCCCCGTAGGCATCCGTATCGGACAGAGCCGCGCCATAGTTTTCGGTGTTCCAGCCTTTGCACGAGATCACGCAGGCGTGGCAGCCAACGCAAGTGTCGAGGTCGATGACGAGCCCGAGTTTCTTCTGGGTGGAGGTGGGAAGTGTTGTCATGTCATGCGCCCCGCGTGTGGTGAGGACAGGACTGCGGCGCTGCCCCAGACCCCGGGATTTTTTGAATCAGAGAAGAGGGACGCATGTTGAGTCGGTTGCGCCGTGAGGCCGCCGATGGGTCCTGCCGTGCTGCTGTCCCAATTGGCGATGAAGTAGATTAAAGAGCCTAAGGCGAGCGTCACAAAAGCCGCGATGGCGAGCAGGGTGCGTTTGATCGGGGTCATTTGCCGACCTTCCAGACAAGATCACCGGGGTCATTGCCCACGGGCGACTCAATTGGCGGCAGGCTGGGTTGGGATTCGGATTGCGAATCGGCCTTTTCAATCCGCACCTTGAGGTCGAACCATGCAGCCTGTCCTGTGATCGGGTCAGAGTTGGCCCACCGCAGCCCGTCCCCTTTGGGGGGCAGCAATTCGTGGATCAGGTGATTGAGCAGGAACCCTTTGGTCGATTCGGGCGCATTGTCATCCAAGGCCCACGCGCCTTTCCGTTTGCCGATCGCGTTCCATGTCCACACCGTGTTTTCATTGAGCGCAGCCATTTCCAACACCGGCACTGTTATTTCACCGTGCGGAGAAGTGACCCGCGCCCAATCCCCGTCTACCAGATCATTTTCACGCATAAGCTTGGTCGGCAGATAGAGCGGATTGTGTCCGTGCAACTGACGCAGCCAAGCATTCTGGCTGCCCCAGGAGTGATACATGGCCATCGGACGCTGTGTGAGTGCGGTGATTGGGTAATCGTCGCTCTTGTTGTCCGGGGCGGGGTCGTACCACATTGGTAGAGGGTCCATTGCGTGTTTGATCCGGTCGCGCAGATGGTCAGGGGGTTGGCGGTCTCCGTGCCCTTCAGCGGCCAGTTGGAAGCGGCGCATCGGTTCGACATAGAGCGAGAACAGGTAGGGTTGGGGGGCATCAAACAGGCCCATGCCGACGGCCCAGTCCTGATAGTCAGCGTTCCATGGTTTATAGTAGTTCGCGCCCTCCGGGATGTGTTCGACAAAGAAGCCGCCATTCTTGATGTAGCTGTCAAGCTGGCCCTCGTTCACACCGCCGCGCCCGTTGGTCAGTCCCTTTTCACCCATGCGCCAACCTGCGAGCGGCCCGATTCCGGGTTTGCGTTCATGGTTGACGATGTAGTCGGCGTAATCAGCGTATTTCTGGCTGCCGTCGTCGTTCGTAAAGGCGGGCAGACCCAGCTTGGCACCCAATTCGCACAGAACAGACTGGAACCCGCGCACATCTCGGTCCGGTTCGATCACGGGCCAGCGGATGGCGTCAGCTGCAGCGTCCGCCTCGCAAATGGGGCGATCGAGCAGCGAGATGCAATCGTGCCGTTCAAGGTATGTGGTATCAGGCAAAACCAGATCGGCGTAAGCGACCATCTCCGAGCTATACGCATCCGAATAAATGATGCGTGGGATGACGTATTCGCCATCTTCAGTCTTGTCCGTCAGCATTTTCATAACGCCACCGGTGTTCATGGACGAGTTCCACGACATGTTGGCCATGTACATGAACAGCGTGTCGATCTTGTAGGGATCACCGGCATAGGCGTTCGAGATCACCATGTGCATGAGACCGTGGGATGACATCGGGTTTTCCCAGCTGAAGGCCTTGTCGATGCGGGCGGGCGTTCCGTCCTCTTTCAGCGCCAGATCGTTGGGGCCATGGGTGAAGCCAAGGTGGGGGCCATCAAGTGGGGCGTCTGGTGTGACCTTGCAGTGCGGCTTTGGGTGTGCGGTGGCCGGCTTGGGATAGGGCGGTTTGAAGCGGAAGCCGCCCGGCACTTCGACGCTACCCAGTATGATTTGGAGTACGTGCAGAGCGCGACACGTCTGGAACCCGTTGGCATGGGCCGAGATTCCGCGCATTGCATGGAAAGAGACCGGACGACCTTGCATGGTTTTGTGCGTTTCGCCGCGGAAGTCGGTCCACTCCTGATCGAGTTCGAACGCTTCATCAAAGGCGACGCGGGCAATTTCGGCTGCCAGCGTACGGATGCGTTTGGCAGAAATTCCAACCTTTTCGGCCACGGTCTCAGGGGCGTATTCGTCTGTGAGATAGCGTTCAGCCATGTGCTGCATAACAGTGCGGTGGCTAATGCCTGCGTGCCGGTGTGTGGCGGCGAGGTCGGGTTTGACCCCTTTCTGATCGAAGGGCGCCAGTTTTCCCGTGGCGCGGTCGATTACCAGTTCCTTGCCGTCGTCATCGCGCAGCAGCAAACCGAAGTCTGATGATTTTTCATCGCCATTTACTAAACAGGGCGCGTTGGTGAATTGCGCCAGATAGTTCAAGTCGATCTTGCCTGCCTTCATCAGGCAATTCACGAGGGACAGGATAAACAGCCCGTCGGTTCCGGGTGTGATCCCGACCCAATCGTCGGCCACAGCGTTATACCCGGTTCGGATCGGGTTCACGCCGACAACTCGCGCGCCGCGCGCCTTGATCTTGCCAATACCCATCTTGATCGGGTTGGAGTCATGGTCTTCGGCGACACCAAACAGCATGAAAAGTTTGGTATGGTCCCAGTCGGGCTGGCCGAATTCCCAGAACGCGCCGCCCATGGTGTAGATGCCAGCCGCTGCCATATTGACCGAGCAGAAGCCGCCATGTGCTGCGTAGTTCGGGGTGCCAAAGCTTTGGGCCCAAAGGCTGGTAAAGGACTGGGATTGGTCGCGGCCTGTAAAAAAGGCCAGCTTTTCCGGGTTTTCCTTGCGAATGGGTTCCAACCAATCGGTGGCGATTTGCAGCGCCTCGTCCCAGCTGATCTCTTCAAACGCGCCAGAGCCGCGTGGACCGACCCGTTTGAGGGGCGCCTTGAGGCGAGAAGGTGCGTTGACCTGCATGATTCCCGCAGAACCTTTCGCGCAGAGCACGCCCTTGTTCACGGGATGATCGCGGTTGCCCTCGATATAGGCGACTTTGCCTGATTTGAGGTGCACGTTGATCCCACAGCGACAGGCGCACATGTAGCAGGTGGTTTTGCGTATCTCGTCAGACACTTTGGGCGACAGATCAAGTTTGGGCTGGTTCATGTGCGCTCCTTGAGGGCGGCGGCTTGTAGTGCTGTGACGGCGATCATGTGCACCACGTCATCCGCCGTACACCCACGTGACAGGTCATTGGCAGGCTTGGCAAGTCCTTGCAGGATCGGGCCGATTGCCGCACAGCCGCCAATGCGTTGCGCGATCTTGTAGCCGATGTTGCCTGCGTCGAGGTTGGGAAAAATCATAACGTTTGCGTGGCCGGCGACATCCGAACCCTTGGCCTTGCTTGCGCCCACGTCAGGGTCAAAGGCGGCGTCGAATTGGAGTTCGCCGTCCGATGCTATGTCGGGATGTTGCTCCTGAAGCAACTTGGCGGCATCCGCCACTTTGGTGACCGATGGGTGACGCGCGCTGCCTTGCGTTGAAAAGGACAACATCGCGACCTTGGGTGTGGCGCCGAGCAGGGCGGCGAAAGATCCGGCGGACTGAGCCGCGATGGCGGCCAGTTCTTCGCTGTTTGGATCGATGACTAGCCCGCTGTCAGAGAAAATCATGGCGTCGCGCCCCGATGCGTGACCCTCTGGCAGAACCATAAGGAAAAAGCTGGAAACAAGGGCGGCGTCCTGGGCTTTGCCGATCACTTGCAGTGCGGCGCGTACAGTGTCGGACGTGGTGGCAACGGCCCCGCCGACGGTTCCGTCCGCATGACCCAAACGCACGAGCATGGCGGCAAAGACCATCGGGTCATGTGCTTGCTTTTGAGCTGTTTCAGGCGTGACGCCCTTGTGCTTGCGCAGTTCGAGATACGTATCAGCCACGTCTGTCGTGAGGGGGGATGTCGCCGGATCGGCGATATGCAACATCTCGGAAGGCGCGGCACCGATGGCGGCGAGTTGTTCCGTTACTGTTGCTGTGTCCCCGACCAGCGTGACTTGCCCAAGGCCTGCATCGACTGCACGGACTGCAGCCGAAACAATGCGCGGGTCGGACCCTTCGCTCAGGACGATATGCGCGGGCTGGGCCGCAGCGCGACGCTGGAGGGTTTCCAGCACGCTCATGCGGCCCAGCCTGTTGGTTTTATTGCTACCACGAAGATCAAACGACCTGCGCGCGCATGTCATCTTTGCTGATGCCGGCGACTTGCACTGGTTTCTTCATTGCATCGCGGCGGAAAGGATCACCAAGTTCCTGATTGATCATCGCTTCGATCAGAGTGGTGACACCATTTTCCATCTGGTCCTTGATGGCCGTCGCGAGGGCTTCGGTCAGTTCATCCTGCGTGCGGCAGACTACGCCCTTGAGACCGCAAGCGTTTGCGATACCGGCGTATGACACTTCCTCATCCAGTTCGGTGCCGACAAAGTTGTCGTCGAACCACAGGGTCGAGTTCCGTTTTTCCGCGCCCCACTGGTAGTTGCGGAAGACGATCTGCGTGATGGCAGGCCAGTCGCCGCGTCCGATAGCTGTGAGTTCATTGACCGAGATGCCAAAGGCGCCGTCACCGGCAAAGCCGACAACCGGCACATTGGGCTGACCAATTTTTGCGCCGACGATGGACGGCAGGCCATAGCCACAAGGACCAAACAGGCCGGGGGCCAGATACTTGCGGCTCTCGTTGAACGAAGGATAAGCGTTGCCGATGGCGCAGTTGTTGCCGATGTCCGACGAAATGATCGCCTCGACGGGCAGGGCCGCCTGAATCGCGCGCCATGCCATACGGGGGGCCATCCAGTCAGGCTTGGCCGCGCGGGCACGTTCGTTCCAGTTGGTGCCTGGATCGTCCTGTTCCTCGGTCATCGAGGTCAGTTCCTGCGCCCAAGCAGATTTTGTTGTCGCAATGGTGTTCTTACGCCCGGCGCGGTTTGTGTCGCCCGCATCGTCAGCCAGTTGGGCGGTGATGCCCTTTGCTACTTTGGCCGCGTCACCCACGATTCCAACGGTGACCTTCTTGGTCAAACCGATGCGGTCGGGGTTCAGGTCAACCTGAATGATCTTGGCCTCTGTGGGCCAGTAATCCATGCCGTAACCGGGCAAGGTAGAGAACGGGTTGAGGCGGGTGCCAAGGCAAAGCACGACGTCAGCCTGATTGATCAACTGCATTCCTGCCTTGGAACCGTTGTAGCCCAAGGGGCCTGCAAACAGTGGGTGGTTGCCGGGGAACGCGTCATTGTGCTGGTATCCGACGCAGACAGGTGCATCGAGTTTCTCGGCCAGAATGCGGGAGGCCTCGATGCCACCCTTGGACAGCACAGCGCCAGCGCCGTTCAGAATGACGGGGAATTTGGCTTCGCTGAGCATCTTGGCAGCGTCTGCAACCGCGGTGTCGCCGCCTTGGGGCAATTCAAAGTCGACGATGACAGGAAGGTCCACGTCGATGACCTGAGTCCAGAAATCGCGGGGAACGTTGATCTGGGCTGGGGCCGAAGCACGCTTGGCTTGCATGATCACCCGGTTCAGAGTTTCGGCGATGCGAGTGGGGTCGCGCACTTCTTCTTGATAGGCGACGCAATCTGCGAACAGGTGCATCTGCTCCATCTCTTGGAAACCGCCCTGACCGATGGTCTTGTTCGCGGCTTGGGGTGTGACCAGCAGCAGTGGCGTGTGGTTCCAGTATGCTGTTTTGACGGCTGTCACAAAGTTTGTGATACCGGGGCCGTTTTGCGCAATCATCATGCACATCTTGCCAGTGGCGCGGGTAAACCCGTCCGCCATCATGCCGCCGGATGTTTCATGGGCGCAGTCCCAGAATTTGATCCCTGCGTCCGGGAAGATGTCGGAAATCGGCATCATCGCCGATCCGATGATCCCGAATGCGTTATCGATCCCATGCATTTGCAGCGTTTTAACAAAGGCTTCTTCGGTGGTCATTTTCATGGCGGCGCTCTCCCAAATGAAAAGGGGGCGTCGAATCGCCCCGTGTAAGTTGGCTCCAAGGTAGTCGGCGACGTGTGGCGAGGTTAGGGCCAGTTGAAATCGCCGTTTAGGTCCAGACTACGCTGCGACTACATTCGCTATGCGGGCAATCCCTTCGGTGATCCGAGCGGGGGGGATGGAAGAGTACCCAAGCCTGTAAAAATTGCGTGGCGTGTCCTCTCCGGAAAAGAAGGCGTGGCCGGGTTCGATCAGAACGCTGTCTTCCTGCAGGCGCGTGGCCAGTTGGCGTGTATCCGTGTGCACGGGCGCACGCATCCAGAACGAAGAGCCGCCAACCCCCCCTACGCCTGCAACCTCAAGCCCGTGCGCATCAATCGCTGCCTGCATGGCCAGACGACGGGCGTGCAGTGCCGCGCCCATGCGCCGAATTTGAGCATCATAGTGCCCCATTGACAGGAAATAGGCCGCTGTGCGCTGGATGTGGCCGGGCGGATGGCGGAGCACGCTTGCGCGCAGTGCGCGTGCCTCGCGGATGAACGGCTCTGACCCCACAAGGAACCCAAGGCGCAATCCTGGAAACAGCGATTTTGAGAAGCTACCCACGTAGATCACCCGCCCGTCCGCATCCATGGACTTGAGCGCGGGCGACGGTGGCGCGAGAAAGGACATCTCGAACTCATAGTCGTCCTCGATGATCAGCGCATCGAGGTCGCGGGCCCGGTCCAGCAGGGCCTGTCTGCGCTCCATCGGCATCGTCGTTGTGGTGGGGCATTGATGGCTGGGTGTGGTAAAGATCGCATCCGTCTGGGGCGGTATCGCGTCGGGCGGCAATCCTTTGTGATCGACGCGAACTGGGGCCATATGGCACCGGGATTGCGTCAGAATTTCACGCAAGGCTGGATAGCATGGATCCTCGAACGCTGCAGTGCGCCGCTGTGTCAGCAGCACCTGTGCGGTGAGCCACAGCGCATTCTGCGCACCCATGGTGATCAGGATCTGATCCGCATTCGCAGCAATGCCGCGGCGGGGCAGGCTGTTGCGCTGAATGAACTCGATCAGCTGCGGGTCGTCACGATCAAAATAGTCCTCGGTCAGCGCCAAGAAATCACGCTGGCCCAATGCCTGCAATGCACACTGACGCCAGTTGGCATGGTCAAACAACTGTGGATCAGTCTGCCCGTAGATGAAAGGATAACGGAACTGGGCCCAGTCTTTGGGTTTGCTCAAAGTCTGGCCGCCAGAAAACCGCTGCCCGATTGCGCGGCTCCAGTCTACAGATTCCGATCCTTGGGGCTGAGGCTGATAAACCGGCGGGACGGGCGCGTTGTCGGATACGTAATAGCCCGAACGGCCCCGTGCGGTCAGATAATCAGAGGCAACAAGTTCGGTGTAGGCCAGTGTTACGGTGATCCGGCTGATCCCCAGATGCATGGCCAGCTTGCGGGTCGAGGGCAGTTTTTCCCCGCAACCGAAACGACCCGAAAGAATGCCATGCGCAATCATTTGCTGCACCTGACTTTGCAGGGTGCCCTGATGATTGGCGGATAGAAAGAAAGTTTCGATGGGTAGAGCCATACAGAAGTATAAACTGGACTTATGGGAAATTCAATCTGGTATTATTTTTGGCTGAATACCACAAAAGACGCGCTGTCCACAGCACGCTTCAGTCGATCATTTTATAAAATAATGGAGGCCTGTGTATCAAAAATTGCGGATTTGGCAAGTGATTTGAGCCAAAGTACCATGCACATCCTGTGCACAGGTCGTGCACAGGATGTGCACCGTTCTGCCATATCAGCGGCTCTTAACCTTGTCTGTCGCACAAGTAACGCACAGGTCGGCACTGACAAGAAAGGACGACACGATGCCTTACACATCCCGCGCCAGTCACAAGACAGATATGATGTACGAACTGGAACGCCACCAGGAAGACATAATGATCAACTGGCTTGACAAGAGCCTGCCGGATGCGTGGACCGGTTTGGATTACGGTGACCCGGTGGATCACCACAAGACCCGCGTAACGCTGCGCGTGGATACTGAAATGCTGAAATGGTTTCGCAAACTCGGGCCCGGTTATCAGGCGCGGATGAACCGCGTGCTACGCACCTATTGGACAGCGCTGCTGAGTGGTCACATCAAGGGCTATCCGGACGATCATACAATACCGCGCATTCAGGCCGAGGCGTTTCGTGCACTTGAAGAATTGAAGGCGGGTATGAACCGCGACCGGGGCGCATGACAGCGAAGGTTGGGTTTTGGACCATACCGGACTTTCGTAAAGTGCTGCAGCGAACGACTACTTTGAGCCCAAAGCAGCCGGACCAAAATCGTGCCCTTCGCTCTTGCAGCAAACTTTTCGCCTCGGCTAGGCGCTGCATCGCACCTAGAAAATCAGACAGTGAGGGGGCTTGTACGCCGCGATTTGGCCGTTGTGAATCCTAAGAACTTCGCCGCGGGTCGGAGCCGCTCCGTTCCATTGACACCGAATAAGGTAATACGCTGACTGGCGACTTTGGTCCAAAACTTGAAGCATCCACTTGGAACCTATTCTTCAATAAGTTCTTCTACAGCGCCGATTTCCTTAACTTTTTTACCGAGTTCACTTTCTCTCACTGCATAGTATCGCTCTTGAAAGTCCAAATCATCTGGTCCGATCGAGCAACCGGGCATCTCAATGCACCGCTCGATAAGTTCAATTTTTCCTTTGGACCCGAATTGAATCTGGACTGCCCTCACAAATTTGGGGCCACCCATACTGATGCAGAGAAACAGGCCTACTGTGACGGCAACGAGAACTAAATTTTTGGTCTTTTTTGGCACTTGGAACCCTTTTTGCGTCGTTACTCATGCAAGCAATGACTACTTCAGCAAATCTCCGACGATCCCCACGGCATCAACGACTGTTGAAAGATCTTCGGTAACTTCAAGAATTTCATCGTCCACGCGAATGTAGCGATTTCCGTTTCCAGGCGCTTTCAGATTCCACTTCGACAGATCCCCGATATCCGTGTACTTCAGATCACCAGAGAGTTTTGCCCCGCGCGTGTACTTTTTGATCTGTCCAGGTGGAATTGTCTTTGGCCCTTTGCCCGGTTTGCCATCCACTTGAACTTTATTACCCTTGGGCTTTCCCCCCTTGTCTTTGGCAAGTGCCGGATCGGCATACCCGAGCGTTAGTACAAGACAAAACACGGAAGCAATAGCTGTGAAGTATCTCATATGTTGTGTCCCGTTTTTGGAGAAACCTGGGCGTTGGTCAATTGCGATTGGGGTCTGAGGAGTACCTTCACCCAAGCGTGAAAACAAACAACATCGCGTTGCCGGGTGTCTCTATGTCCAGAAGCCATGCAGTTCGAAGTCATGCTGGGTTGCTTGAAAGATTGGCGGAGTAACTGACGCGATTTACCGACAACACACAATCGTTGCCTGATTTAAATCCCAGCAATCCTTCGCAAAGTCACTTCGTTTTTCACTTCAACAAAACCGCGGCCCGTCTGCAGAGTGCCTTGCTTTTTCCAACCTGACAGTACCTTAGACACCGCTTCCCGCGAAGCGCCGGCCATTTCTGCTAACTCGGAGTGCGATAGCTTCAGGCGGGCGCACCCTTCACCGTCCCTGGATGCAAACTGCAGAACCTTGCGCGCCAGTCGTTGCGGCAATGGCATAAAAACATATTCATGCAACTGCAGGTTCATATAGCGCATGCGTTGTCCCATGAGGCGGAGAAGTTCAAACGCAAGTCCGGGGTTGCCCTCAATCGCATGTTTGAGGTCTCCATGGCGCAGCATAAGAAGTCGGCACTGTTCCAGTGCCATTGCTGTCGCGGTCCGCGGACCAGGATCGAATAGCGCGATCTCACCAAACACAGCACCCCGAGACAAGACATCAAGGCCAAGCCTTCGCCCGTCTTCACAGGCAATAGAAATCTCTACCCGGCCCGAGAGCAACACATAGAGTGCATCACCTTGATCGTCTTCGCTAAAAACAGTTTCGCTGGTCGCTAGCCTGATGGGCATGGCCGCGCTCAGAAGCGCCGAGCGCAGGTCCCGCGACCCGACGTCCTTCAGAATATCCTCTTCGCCCAACATAGCAAGCCTCAGTTATATTAACTGTCAGACTATAACACACTTGCTGCACCAATGGGACGCTGCACTCTTGGCGCACTCCGGATGGCGCTCAACCTATGTGTCCTAGTTCACAGACCAGACACGCGACTCAGGGTAGTTTGAGTTAATTCACAGGAGGCAAAAATGACTTACCCAAAATCATTCCGTAGCGTCGCAGAACGAGCCCACTTCGCAAGCTTTTTCATTTCCCTGGTGCGAGGATGTCAGCGTTGCTCAGAAATGCAGTCCCGAGTGAACCGTTACCATTAATTGAAAGAAGCCTGAGACCGCTTTGACATCTGAGAACCAATAAACCGCAAAGTTTCTGAGCCTGTGATTTCAATTCTACGCGAACTGGTTTTGGTGCGAGTCAGATCAGAAAACGCCATCTTGCTGGACCCGGATGGCGAGTAAGCTTCTTCTCAGAACGGCCTGGGTCGCTAGCTAAGCCTGCACAGAAAAACTTCTTCCCACCCTTGGTTCTGTTCACAGTCGATGAAATGAGCCCACGGCCGTCTTTGCTACAAATGCAGCGCAAGTAGGGTCTGTCCGCATATCGGTCGGTTGTGAACTATGCGGCGAACGGCGACTTTTGTTCGCGAAGAGGACGCTGTCCATGGCATCTTGGGCTCAAAAATAATACGAAAAGACCCCGGCTGTTGCCGAGCCGTTTCGCGCGCTTTTGAAGCCGTTCGCTACCACCTACCGGGTCCGAGTGTGACCGCTCAAAGTGGGTTTCTCATTATTTGCAATATAGGGGCAAGCTTTTGATTTTATGTTGAATTCGCCAATTGAAACGGCTGTTAGAAGAGCTGCCTTGGCGGCTTGTGTGGCTTTGGCTTTGGGCGAGTCTGCCCGACTGACAAGTCCTAAATGACGGCTTGGGGCATCATTGCCCAGCGGTATCCTTTTAAGAGGCAGATGGTCACTTTCAGCTATGCACGTCTTTGGCACAATTGAAATTCCAAGACCGGCTGCGACCATGCTGGAAATAGCCTCAAGCCCCTCCAATTCCATCACATCATTCACGACGATCCCGTTGTTTTGTAACCACGCCTCAATTTTCCGTCCGACGACCGCATCCCGGTTGAAACGAATGAATGGTTGTGATTGCAACAAGTCCAGTGGCGGCAGATCCTTGGTGCTTTGAGCCGCAAGTAAGACGAGCTCTTCGGCGGCAATCTCTGAAAAAGCCATAGTATTTGGTACGACCTCAGGCTTTGAAACGACCGCGGCATGAATTTGTCCACGGTCAATCTGTAGCAAGAGCTGATGTGACAAACCCGGCACGACGCGAACCCGAATGCTCGGATGCGACTTCTTAAGCTGTGTCAGTGCAAGAGGCACCAGCCCGGTAAGCGTGGTTGGAACGGCGCCAAGAATGAGCTCTCCCGACACTTCGTCGTCAGAGCGGACCTTGTCTGCAAGGCTGTCATAAGCTGTGACGATTGCATCGGCCTCATCAACCAGTGCAAGGCCAGTCAAAGTGAGTTTCGGAGACCTGAGAGATCGTTCAAAGAGCTCGAGGTCCCATGACGCCTCCAAGTTTCGCATTTGTTGACTCACCGCCGCCGGCGTCAGGTTTTCCGCTTCTGCGGCTGCGCGAAAACTGCCATGCCGATGAATCGAGATAAGGGTGCGAAGTGCGCGAATGCTCATGTCACTGTACTCTCCCTTTCAATGATAGTTCATGAAAGAGATATACTTTTTCTTAACATTAGGGAAAAAATTTATCGTTTTTATCAAATCTAGCTTACGTCTAGTATCCGTCGCAGCGCGCAATTTACTGTCAAATAGCTGGAGATCTCATGGTTGCCCCGAAGACGAATGATTACAAACTGATCGATGCAAAGCCATTTGCGCCCAATCTTGGAGCGGAGATCTATGGTGTCGATCTGAGCCAAGATGTTCCAGACGATCAGTTCGACGAAATCCGTGACGCGTTCCACAAATATCAGGTCTTGTTCTTCAAAGAACAAAAGGAAATCCCGCCGGAGCAACATGTGAAGTTCGGCAAACGGTTTGGGCCACTGCACGCGCACCCGGCCGCCCCCACGATGAAAGGCCATCCCGAGATTTTCGAGATCCATGCAACCAAGGATTCCAAAATTGCGAACGGCGAGTTTTGGCATTCCGACGTCTCGTGTGATGAAAAACCGCCGCTTGGAACGATGCTTCAAATCCACATCGCTCCGCCGTGTGGTGGGGACACAATGTTCAGCGACATGTATGCCGCCTACGATGGCTTGTCCGAGCCGATCAAGTCGTTGGTTGACGGTCTGTCAGCCCTTCATAGTTCGGAGCACATCTACAAAGGCAGATACAGCGACCGCGGGAAGGCTGACGCGGACATCGACTGCCCAGAGGCGGTGCATCCGATTGTCCGAACCCATCCTGATACCGGCAGGAAGTCGTTGTTCGTAAATCGTACGTTTACCACAAAGATTCTGGGACTATCGGATAGTGAAAGTGACGCCGTACTTGCCATGCTGTTCGAACACGCGGAACATATCAATTATCAAATCCGTTTTCGCTGGACGCTCAACGATATGGCGTTCTGGGACAATCGGTGTTGTATGCACCGCGCGATTTGGGACTATTGGCCCGAGGAACGAAAAGGCAGGCGTGTGACCATTGAGGGTGACCGGCCCAAGTAACGGGTTCAGAGCCAGTGGCAGGGAAGGCCACCGAATGACAACAAAGGTGCGGGGATGCTTGCGGCAGTCGTAAGAAATTTTAACGAAGACCTCTCAATCGAAACGGTTGATGATCCGGTCTGTCCAGACAACGGTGTCGTGCTGGCGGTCGCCGCGTGCGGTGTGTGCCGTTCGGACTATCACGGATGGACTGGAGGGCACCCCAAAGTACAGAACGGATCGATCTTAGGGCATGAGTATTGCGGGACAGTGGTTGAGGCTGGTTCTGAGGCCAAGTACAAGGTCGGTGACCGGCTCATTGCCCCGTTTATCCTAGGCTGCGGGAACTGTGTGGCTTGTCATACGGGCGTTTCAAATACATGCGCTCATCAAGTCGTTCCAGGCTTTGGCACGCCCGGGGCCTATGCTGAATTTGTGGCTGTGCCTTACGACCACAACCTTGTTCACCTTCCGGCTTCGATATCTCCTGCACTTGCGGCGGGCCTGGGGTGCCGTGTGACAACCGCCTGGCACGCGCTTACCGACCGCGCCAATGTCAAAGCGGGGGAGTGGGTTGCCGTGCACGGAACGGGTGGCATCGGGCTGTCTGTTTTGCTTTTGGCAAAGATGTTGGGCGCGCAGGTCGTTGTCGTCGACATCGTCGAAGAAAAGCTGGAGCATGCGCGCCAACATGGAGCTGACGCCACTGTAAATGCGGCAACGGATGACGTGGTGACTGCGATCCATTATATCACTGGCGGCGGCGCGCAGGTTTCAATCGAGGCGCTTGGGATCGAGACCACGACAAACGCATCTGTCGAATGTCTTGCAATACTGGGTCGCCACGTTCAGGTTGGCATGCCTGCCGGTAGTGGTCAGATGCAAGTTAACATGCGGGCTATCTATTCGAAGCAACTTGCCTTTTTCGGCACGCGGGGAATGCCATCATGGAAATACCCGGACCTGCTAGGAATGATCGAACGTGGTGACGTGGATATTAGTCCGATGTTGGCCAGAGTGATTTCTTTGTCTGGGGCGAGCGGTGAGTTACGCGCGATGAACGGACCGACCCCTCCTGGTACTGCCGTCATTAATGACTTCCGACACTAGGCAGAACTGCTCTTGGTTCCTGTTCTGAAATTGTGAACTGCCTTGATGATGGGTTTCAGCGTCGAACAGCGCGCAGAGAGGACTGCCTGCGTGCGGTAATTTGTTTTTGCGGAGAGTATAACGAGAGCATTGCTTAGTAGACAAAAAAGACCGCAGAGTTCTTGTCTGCAAAGGTCTTGCCGATAGGTTGATACCCAGACTTACGCTTTTTGCCAATTTCATAAGTCAGGCCAAAGCTGATGCCTTTCCCTGAAAACCCGTTGAACGCGCCATATTCCACATATTCAATCCGAGCGGCGGCGCCTTCACCGAAGACATATTCGATGCCTGTGGAAACTTCCGTCGTGCTGTCCCCAGTTGGGTCGTCCGAGTTAAGAATGCCCCCGATCAGGTTAAACTGTTTGTAGATATTGTAGCGGCCATCAATTGAAACAAACTGAACTGTGGATGGACCGTTGTCGGTATTGATCAGCGAAAAGCTAACGTCGCCCTTGTTGAATATGTAGTCGGCATAAAGTTCCAGAAGTTCGAAATCGCTTTGTACGGTGGCTTGTGCTCCAAGCGTCAGGCCGTTTCCAAAGTCGTTTGAGATGAAGGCGAGAACGCCCATTTCGTCAACGTCAGCCGCGCCTGCATCGCTGATGTTGCTGTACAAAAGACCAGCACCAGCCACCAGTCCGTTCGCTGCGTATTGTCCGTAGGCAGAGACAACGTCGAGGGATGAATTCACGCCGAGGAAATCGTTTTCAAAGCTGATATGTGCGAGTTGCCCGCCAAAACTGAATGCGCCAAAGCTGCGTTCTCCGCCCAGGTCAACATACACGTTTTTGTATTTGTCATTAGGATCGCCGCCATTGGCGGTAAAATCGGTGCGCTGTGTTTCGAGCCCACCGAAGATGGTCCATTCGCCAAGTTCATAGACACCGTGGGCAGACGTTTGAACGTCGTTGTCGAAGGTTGCGACCGTTCCGTTGCGGTCCGCTTCACCGGTGTTGAACCTCACCTTTGCATTGAGCGAGGTAAAGCCATCCGCTGCGGCATTTGTCGCCCAAATCAGAGTTAAAGATGCAAAGGCGGATATCAGTCGCATATTTGTGGACCTCCTCATTCTTAGAAGTGGAGACTCCGGTTTTTTTCTACTGTTGCTAGTGGGTAGAAATGGAAAGGTGTTCGTCCGTGATAAAACTACATCATAAGTCGCCAGAAAACGCCGGGTGTCACGGCGATTTCTGGCGGCCAGAGATTTACCCGAACACGTCCGTCAGCGCTGTATCTACGGCTCCGACAATGTGATCGATGTTGTCTTTCGTTGCGATCAGCGCAGGCGAGAAGCACAGTGTGTTGTTGCGCCCCGGAAGCGACCGGTTGGTTGCACCAATGATCACTGCCTGCTTCATGCAGTGGCCGACCACCGCTTGAACCATCTTTTCGTCCGCAGGCTCGCGGCTATCACGGTCCGCAACCAGCTCCGCGCCAAGGAACAGGCCCTTGCCGCGCACATCGCCAATCACTTTGTGCTTGTCTTTGAGCGCGTTCAGTTGGTCGAGCATGTAGTCGCCCATGGCGATAGTGTTGCCTAGCAGGCCTTCGTCTTCGATGATCCGCATGTTTTCGATGGCTGCTGCCGGTCCTGCCGTGCAACCCCCAAAGGTCGAGATGTCGCGGAAGTAGTTGAGGTGGTCCGAAGTGTCGTCTTTGAACATGTCAAAGACTTCGTTCGTGGTGACCATGCAGGCGATGGCGGCGTAACCAGATGCAACCCCTTTGGCCATTGTCACGAAGTCAGGTTTGATCCCGTAGTGCTGGTAGCCGAACCACTCGCCAGTCCGGCCTACACCACAGACAACTTCGTCGATGTGCAGCAAGATGTCGTATTTTTTGCAGATCTCCTGCACGCGCGGCCAGTAGTCATCCGGCGCTTCGATCACGCCGCCGCCTGCGGTGACGGGTTCAAGGCAGAGGGCGCCGACCGTGTCCGGGCCTTCGCGCAGGATGATCTCTTCGATCTGATTGGCGGCCCATTCGCCGTAGTTCTGTTCTGGTGCGCCGTCCTGTTCGTGTTTGCGGTACTCAAGGCAATGAGGGACGCGCACGAAGCCAGGTGTGTAGGGCCCGTACTGTGCGTTGCGTTCGTCCTGGCCACCAGCTGACAGGCAAGCGATTGTGGTGCCGTGGTAGTCGCGGTCGCGGTAGAGGATCTTGTGCTTCTTACCGCCGTAACGCTTTTGCGCGATCTGACGGACCATTTTAAAGGCTTTCTCGTTCGCTTCGGATCCGGAGTTGCAATAGTAGACCCGATCAAGGCCGGGCATCTTGGTCAGCAGCTTTTCCGCGAACAGCGCACCGGGAACCGAGCCCACGGTGCCGCCGAAGAAGTTCATTTTCACAATGGCGTCACGCACCGCGTCGCCGATAGTCTCGCGGCCGTAGCCGACGTTCACCGTCCACACGCCGCCAGACACGGCGTCGATGTGTTCGATTCCTTTTTGGTCCCAGACCTTGATCCCTTTCCCCTCGACGATGATCTTGGGGTCCGCGCCGCTAAAGAAGGGCTGGTGCTGAATCAGGTGGTGCCACACGTTGGCGCGGTCAGCTTCGACCACACGGCTGATGTCGTTTTCGTTGAACGTTCCGTCCATTGGCTCAAAACCTTTCGATTAAACGCGGGGCCTGTGTTTCAAAGGCAGATCGGCCGGGCGTGTGGAGATAATCGCTGAGAATCTAGTCATAGCAATAGGGCCAGTTTGGGGGCGTAAATAAAGCCAGTTGCGCGCCGCAGAGGTGCCTATTTTGAAGCAGGGCGGTGCAATTCGCCTTATTTTCAGGCAGATGCTATGATTTTCGAAATATCAAAGGTACAGATCAAAGCATTCGCATTGTAACAGTTTCTTTGAATAAACATTGATCCTCCGAGCATTATCGGCTCGGATCACGCCAGCGCCGTAAGTTTTTGCGTGCCACCAGAGGCGGAGATACCGCCCGAAACCTAATCCAACATGCTGCCACAAGGCTGCATGAAACACGGGAGTTTAACATATGACCTTCAAATCCAAGCTGATGGGTGCTGTTGCAGCCACTGCAATGCTGGCCGGTGCACAAAGCGCGACGGCTGAAATCACAGTCGGGTACTTCCTGGAGTGGCCAATGCCGTTCCAGTTCGCCAAAGAGACTGGCATGTACGAAGAAGCCATGGGCACCAAAGTCAACTGGGTCAGCTTTGACACAGGGACAGCAATGTCCGCAGCGATGGCGTCCGGCGACGTCCAGATGTCCGTCTCTCAGGGTGTGCCACCCTTCGTTGTTGCAACATCTGCCGGTCAGGACCTTCAGGTCGTAGACGTGGCCGTGTCCTATGCTGACAATGACAACTGCGTTGTGCGCGCCGATCTTGAAATTGACGGCTCGAGCGCTGGTGAAATGGCCGGCAAGAAAGTCGCCGTGCCACTGGGTACAGCTGCTCACTACGGTTTCCTGCGTCAGATGGACCACTTCGGCATCGACGTTGGCGGCCTTGAAGTGGTCGACATGGCCCCTGCCGAAGGCGAAGCAGCCCTGAGCCAGGGTTCTGTTGACATGGCTTGCGGCTGGGGCGGCGCCCTGCGTCGTATGCTGGGCAGCGGCAACGTGCTGCTGAGCGGCGCGGAAAAGACTGAACTGGGCATCCTGACCTTCGACGTCACATCTGCACCTACCGGCTATGTTGCCGAAAACTCCGACGAAGTTGCGGCATTCCTTGCTGTGACGGCTGCAGCCAACGCGATGTGGGCGGATGAAGCCAACCAAGCCAAGATGCTGCCTGTAATCGCCAAAGACGCCGGTATGTCCGAAGATGACGCCAAGGCCACACTGGCCGGTTTCATTTTCCCAACAGTCGAAGAGCAGCTGTCTGAAGCGTGGCTTGAAGGTGCTGCGGTTGCGCACATGAAAGGTGTGGCGGATGTCTTCGTTGCTTCCGGATCGATCGACGCGGCAAAAGCGTCCTATGACGACAACGTCAACATCGGGCCGCTGAGCCAATAATCCAAAACTTTGAACGGGTGCCCATCGGGCGCCCGTTCTCCTTTAAAGTGCGCCGCAGCGACACGCACAGCAAAGCAACCTGGCAAGAGGGGAACACCCGTGAGTGGGCTTTTGGTCAATGATGTTTCGATGCGGTTCGACCTGCCAAATGGCGGGCACGTTCAGGCGTTGAAAAATGTGTCTCTGGATATCAAATCCGGCGAACTGATGAGCGTACTGGGGCCTTCGGGCTGCGGTAAGACGACACTGCTGAATATCGTGGCAGGTTTTTTGGCCCCAACTGAGGGTCAGATCGTGCTGAACGACGAAGAGAAAATCGGCCCCGGCCCCGAACGCGGGATGGTGTTTCAGCAGGGTGCTCTGTTTGAGTGGATGAGCGTGCGCGACAACGTGAGCTTTGGCCCCGACATGAAGGGCATGAGCCGCGCCGAAAGCAAAGAGAACGTTGAACACCTGCTCGACGTTGTTGGTTTGCAGGATTTTAAGGAAAAGGCCGTTTACGAACTGTCTGGCGGTATGCAACAGCGCGTTGCACTGGCCCGCTGTCTGGCCAATGACCCGGACGTTATCCTGATGGACGAACCGCTGGGCGCGCTGGACGCGCTGACCCGCGAAAAGATGCAAAGCCTTGTTCTGGATCTGTGGAAAGAGACTGGCAAGACAATCATTCTGATCACCCACTCGGTCGAAGAGGCGTTGTTGCTGGGCGAGCGGTTGCTCGTGATGGCGCCGCGCCCCGGTCGGGTGCACAAAGAATATCGTTTGCCCTTTGCCGACATGGGCGTTGGCAACGATCTGCGCGAAGTGAAAAAGGATCCCAAATACGCGCCGACGCGTGAAGAGATCCTCGAAATGATCTGGAACATGGAAGAAGAGATTATGGGCCGCACGGAGGAAAGCGCATGACCGGGGTACTTGTTCTTGCGCTCTATCTGGGCGCGTTCTTTGGATCGTTCTTTTTGGCGCGCATCATCTTCAAGAGCGCCTTTGAGAAGAAAGGTTTTAACAAACTAAAGACCGTCACCTTTGGCGACGAAAGCGCGATTACGGCGAACCGGGTCGCGTCTGTCATCTCGGTGATTACGGTATTCTGGCTGTGGGTGGCCTTCACGAACTCGGCCATCCCACTGCCCAAGTTTCCGGGGCCGTTCTCGGGCGATATGACCTTTACCTACACCGCGGAACTTGAAGACGGTACGACTGACGACGCCACCGTTTCTGTGCGCGTCTACCGTGAGGACATTCAGCAGACCCTTGATGCCGAAGGGAACCCGGGCCGGGAACCTGAAGCGGCAGAGGTGGAACTTGGCGACGGCTTTGCCAAGAACGACACTCTGACGGTGGCGCGCTATTCCTTTAAGGTAATCAACGTCTGGTCCAATGACGAGGTTTCCAAGAAAGATGGTTCGACGGTTGTCGCGATCAACGGGCAACCGATTGCTGCTGGGGAAAAGATCAGCATACCTGAGGGCACAGTTGGTTTGACGGACAAGGGCACGCCAACTTTCGAACCGGCGGTTGGTCTGCGCATGGCGCGCTTGTACTTGCCGGCCCCGGAAGTCGTGTTTCAGCGGTTTATCTGGCTCAACAAGGAAGGCTATCAGGGCTACACGCTCTTGGAGCACACTTGGTATTCGCTAAAACGCGTTCTACTTGGCTTTCTGATCGGTGCCGTTGTTGGTGTGCCGATTGGCTATGCCATGGGCCTGACGGGCTGGGCGCGCGGTTGGTTTGACCCGATTGTTGAATTCATGCGTCCCGTTCCACCACTGGCGTTGATCCCGCTGATCATCATCTGGTTCGGGATTGGTGAGATTGGCAAGGTTGTCCTGCTCTTCCTTGCCGCGTTGTGGATTATGATCATTGCCGCGCGATCCGGAGTGTCAGGTGTGGCCATTTCCAAGGTCCATGCAGCCTATTCCCTTGGCGCCTCCAAGTGGCAAATCCTGTCCAAGGTCATCGTGCCAAACTCTCTGCCCGACATCTTTACCGGTGCCCGCGTTGCTATGGGTGTGTGTTGGGGCACGGTTGTTGCGGCGGAACTCGTCGCGGCGAATGTGGGCCTTGGCAAGATGATCGTGACGGCGTCCAAGTTCCAGCTGACTGACATCATCATCGTCGGGATTATCATCATCGGTGTGATTGGTTTTGCCATTGAAGTTGGCATGCGGGCTCTGGAGAACTGGCTGATCCCATGGAAAGGCAAGTCCTGATCCGGACCCTTTGATAAAGCACACAAGAGCGGCGCCTTTGGGCGCCGCTTTGCGTTTCTCCTGATGGCCATCATGCAGGGAAGATGATCGGCCTGCCTACGCGATCGAGAATTCGCTAACCTGGCCGGGCGTCTGGCTGTCGCTTATTGCATGCTCATGCGGCTGGAAAAGTCGGCCCCGTCGCTCTAACGTAACGGAATTCGATAAGGAATTTGGATAACGCGGTGACGGGCAGGCAGGACGACACACAAGCACGAGACGGCTCCGCAGACGCTCAGGTTCATCTGGATGCCTTGCGGGAAATTCTGGACGTCATTAACAACAGTCGCGACGACGAGCGCCCCGTTTTTGATACGCTTTTGCGGGCGGCCAACCGGCTATGCGGAGCGAGTACGGCAGGTTTGCTTTTGGGGCGTCCAATTGACAAGCATCTGACGCTGGCAGCGCTGCAACACACCGACGACACGGAGAATGATGCCAGCGCCGACCGGATTGTGCGCGCCAATACCCCACCCATGGAAATGGACCCGGCGGTACATATTTCTGCCCGCGCCATTTGTGAGGGAAGCGTGGTTCACATTGCTGATCTGGCGGAGACCGACAGCTACAAAGCGGGCACTCCGTCATTCAAGATCATGGTGGAGGAAATGGGACAACGTTCCACACTCAGTGTGCCGCTCATGGATGCAACCGGGCCGATCGGTGCGATCAATCTGCACCGGAAAACCGCCGGTTTGTTCAGTGAAAGTGAGATCTCACTGATCAAAAGTTTTGCCATTCAGGCTGTCATCGCCATTGAAAACGTGCGTCAGTTCCGCGAGGTCCAGACCCGGCTGGAGCGTGAGCGCGCATCTTCGGAAGTCCTCGAGGTCATCAGCCAGAGTAGGGATGACGAGGGTCCCGTCTTTGATGCGATACTCAGCAACGCTTCGCATCTTTGTCACGCACCGATTGCCGGGCTGGTCATGGTCGATGATGAGCGGAAAACATACGACTTCGGGCATCACGAGGGGCCAAACCCGAGTTTGTGGAGGCTATTGAGAAAAATCCTCCTGCTCTGGATCCTGAACGGTTTGCAGCCGCGCGCGCCATCGTCGAACAGCGCATCGTCCATGTCGACGATCTTGCCTCGCCAAACCTTTACGGTGCGGATGACAAGCATCGGATCCGCACGACGCAACTGGAAGGTATCCGCACTGTTCTGTTTGTTCCTCTGATCTGGGAGCAGCAGAGCATTGGTGCCATTGGATTGTGGCGCCGCGAGGTCAAACCGTTCTCCGAAGATGAGATTGCTCTGGTCGAAACCTTTGCCGCCCAAGCCGTGATTGCCATCGAAAACGTGCGCCAGTTCCGTGAAGTGCAGGAACGGCTGGAACGTGAACGCGCATCTTCCGAAATATTGCAGGTGATCAGTCAGAGCCGCGACGACGATACGCCAGTTTTCAAGACGATCGTGGAAAATGCTGCACGCTTGTGTAACGCGCCAATGACTTTTCTGGTCTTGATCAAGGAAGACCATTCGCAGTGGAAGGTGGCCGCTGCCACGGGTGATGCAACGAGCATGATGCAGGTCGGTAACGTCTTTGACGTCGGGCAGGAATTTGCGCCTTACCAAAGCATCAAGACGCGTCGGATTGTCGAAGAACCTGATGTGCGCGAGACGGATTTCTACAAATCACGGCATCCGGACGCGATAAAACTGGTCGATGAGGACGGCATCCGGTCACGTGTTTTCGTACCACTCGTTTCGGGCGGCAAATCTCTTGGCAATCTGGTTCTTCTCCGAAGAGAGGTTGGGCATTTCGCCCCAGAAGACCTGCTTTTGGTCGAGACCTTCGCTGCTCAGGCCGTCATCGCCATTGAAAACGTGCGCCAGTTCCGCAAGGTGCAAACGCAGCTTGAACGCGAACGCGCCACCAGCGAAATCCTCAAGGTCATTTCCGAGTCGCGTGACGACGAAACCCCTGTGTTCGACTTGATGCTGAGAAAGGCTGCGCAGTTGTGCAATGCAGATGCCGCAGCGCTTGCCCTCGGCACGAAGGGGGGCACCTACCAGACCATGCCCGCCTCCTACGGCATCGCGCCGGCAACGCAAGAGATGTACGATAGCGGCCAAGTGCCGATGGACCCCGAGACATCCGTGGGAGCCAAGGCAATCCTGAGCGGAAAACCCGTCCATGTGCGGGACATGTCAGACACCGAACAATATCGTAGTGGCGTGTCGATCTTTCAGTCGGTGGTGCAGGACACAGGCATTCGCACCAATCTGCTGGTACCGCTTCTGACGCCCGCCGGTGGAATTGGCGTTTTGATCCTCTTCCGCAAGGAGGTGCGCCCCTACACCGAAGACGAAATCGCACTGGTCGAGACTTTTGCGGCACAGGCCGTCATTGCCATCGAGAATGTCGGCCAGTTCCGCGAAGTGCAGGAGCGGTTGGAGCGGGAGGCCGCAACATCTGAGGTTCTATCGATCATTAGCCAATCTCGTGATGACGAACGGCCAGTGTTTGACACCATCCTCAAGAAGGCAGCGGAACTTTGCGATGCCAATCAAGCCTCTTTGCAGCTCGCCAACGCTGAGCGGACGCACTTTGGGGTTGCCGCCTATTGGGGGTTCGAGGAAACCGCATTTCAAGTTGGTGGGTCCGCTCCACTGCACAGTGGGCGCCCAATTCCGCAGGTCATAAGCACCGGATGTTCCATGAACATCAAAGACTTGAGCCAGTCGGACCATTACCGTCAAAAAGATCCGATCATTACCCATGTGGTTGACATCGAAGGGATTCGTTCATGGCTCATCGTTCCCTTGATGAAAGACAAACAAGCAATTGGTGCCATCGCGCTCAGTCGTCGCGAAGTCAAATCGTTCAACGATTTTGAAATTGCTTTGGTCGAGACCTTTGCAGCCCAAGCCGTGATCGCCATCGAGAATGTACGCCAGTTCAAGGCCCTGGAGGAGCTGAATGCCGAACTCGGTGACCGCGTAGAGGAACAGGTGGATGAGATTGAGCGGATGGGCCGTCTGAAGCGGTTTTTGCCTGCTGCCGTGGCGGACACGGTGGTGTCACAAGGTTCGGACAACCTGCTCAAGAGCCACCGCGCGCTGCTGGGTGTTTTGTTCTGTGATATCCGCGGTTTTACGGCTTTTTGCGAAACGGCTGAGCCTAAAGAGACCATCGAAGTTCTGCAATCCTATCACGAAGAGATGGGCGCGTTGATCGCTGAACATGGGGCGGGTGTGGACACCCGTGCGGGTGATGGGATCATGGTGTTGTTTAATGACCCGCTGCCTTGTGATGATCCTGCCGGCGACGCTTTGCGTCTTGGTCTTGCAATGCGCGAACGTATGGCGGAGCTTTCCAAAAAGTGGCGCCGTCATGGGCATCGGTTGGGCTTTGGCGTCGGAATATCGCTAGGCTATGCGACGGTGGGTATGGTCGGCTCGGCCGGTCGTTTTGACTACACTGCCAGCGGGACGGCCGTGAACCTTGCCGCGCGCCTCTGTGATCAGGCCAAGGATGGTGAGATATTGTTAAGCCCGCGGGCCTATACAGCGGTTGAAGATGATTTTGACGCCGAGCCAGTAGGAGAGCTGACCTTGAAGGGGATACATGCCCCCGTCGAAGTGTTCCGGGTCCGCACAGAAGGTTGAGTACCAAGCCCACTTGTATCCTCCGACGTCCAATGAATAAAATCCCCGTATCGCATGTTATCTGTTAGATTGCTTTGACGCGTTGGTGTTTTGGCGACCTGCTATATTGACGAACGACCCGACTTCCGCATTTACGGAGCCTAAATGACCTGTTTTTGCCCTCCCCGCGTGGCACCTCTTGGGGCTCTGACTGCACCCAAAGCCAGTCTGTCCGTTCGGCCAGTTCCGCCACAAATGCCAAGACTGATTGCTGCGCTGGGTCTGCCGATGCCAGATTCTGCCCCTGCGCCCCGTATCGATATGAAGATGGCTGCTGTTATGGCCCCGATGGTAGGCCGGTCATGGGTGCCCCCCAAACCTCCAGCACTCATGGGCAGGATGGCAAACCTGTCCTCTTTAGCGGCCTTTTTGCCGCTGACGGATATTGCCGCGCTGATGGCTGAGTTGCAGCAGCTGGTTTCAGAACTGGCCCAGAATGTGCAGCCGGTTCTCAGTCAGGCGGCCTACATGCCCAAGAAACCCATGCTCAATATGGTCATGGCGGCTCGTATGACTTTGTCCATGCGCGCTCAAGGTCTGTGCCCGATGGATCTGTCGGGTCTTGATAGTACCTTTGCTCAGGCCGAGGGGCTTCCGCCCCACCCGGGCAAGATGAATGCGACCATGGCTGCGGTGCGCGGCATGGGGCCGATCCCGCGCTTTGCGGTGCCCATTCCGATGCAGTCCATGGCAATGACCTTGGCGAGCCTTGCCCCGCTGAAGACAATTCCGACATCCCTGGCAATGCCGCCGGTTAGTTCGTCAAAGTTTGGTGGCGCCGCGATGGCGATGCTGGCGCAGCTTGCGCGTATTCCACCTTTGCCAATTGACGCGAGCAAATTGTTGTCCGAGTTGGCCCGCCTTACGGATTTGGCGGCCATTCAGGCCGCCTTTGGCCAAGGTGCGATGACCACAACAGGCGTGGGCAAAGTACAGGCGATGCTGAACTACATGAGCCGGTTGCCCATGCCTCCGATCCCACCGATGGCACTGGGGTTGCAGCCCAAGCTTGACATGTTGCCACCGCTTCCAGCCGTCGAGGCTGGGGCACGGGTCGCGAGCCTGAATGTGCAGACCTTTAATCAGGCCCATTCCCTGAGCCCACCGCGCGTGCCGATCCTGTCGCCGCTGATGGCCCTCAATGCACTTAAAAACGTTTTGGCTGACATTCTGGGTGTGAAGCCGCATCAGGGGTGCCCGGTCTGTATGGGGTAAGCGAGCCTGCCACCCCAGCAGAGTATTGGCTAAGCAGATGAGCGAGAGGGCTGTTCATGCATTTGGGCGGGTTATGCGTTCTGGTGTGGATCGGGACATGACGCGCAAAACTGCAACAGTATGAAGCGGAAGAGACTCCGTTCGGGGACAGTCGGTTATATCCATTGACTAAATTCGCCGACAATCTTTGAATCTCGGCCATGGCACCAAAGCACACAGGTATATGGGCGCAAACGCTGGTTGAAGCGTTACGCGACCGAGGAATCTCTGACCAAGCTATCGTTGGTAATACTGGTATCCGTTTACGCCCTCTGGCAGGTGACGAGCCTAAAATCGGGTTTGACGATCTCGCTTTGCTTTTCGAACGTGCCGGAGAGGTGACAGGCGACAACCTGCTCGGATTTCATCATGCTCAGGGCCTCGACTACAGAAGAGGTGGATTGATCACCTACACGGGCGTGTCATCCCCAACCGTCCGCACCTGTCTACACAATCTTGCGCGCTACCAGCGCATTAGCGGCGACGCGATTGAACTCAGCACGACCAATTTGGACGATCATGGACTCATTGAGTGGCACTTTAAGGTTCCGCGCAGTTTAGTGCGTCGACAATATGTTGAGTTCGGTGGAACCGCGGTTGTGGATATCATCCGCCGTCTGACCAATCGTCGTGTGACCCCTCAGAAGGTTGAGTTCAGGCACTTCCGCAAGACAAACCTCAAACCAATTTCGCAGTTCTTTAGCTGTACGGTCGAATACGGAAGTGACGAAAATCGCATCACGCTGAAACAAGCGGATCTCGATCTGCCGCTGCGGAGCGCAGATAATCAACTCTACAAGTTGCTCAGAAAATTTAGTGAAGAGTCTTTGGATACGTTATGTCCTGAAAAGCCATCTATTGTGATTGCCTTAGAAGAACGGGTCGCTGCTAACCCAGGGAAGTCTCAGGACGATGTGGCAAAAGAGTTGGGCATGAGCACGCGAACACTATCACGACGGTTGACCGAGGCTGGAACAACATATTTCGGCGTGGTTGAAGCTTATCGCGAAGCCATGGCAAAGAGCATGTTGTCCGGGACAGAAATGCAGTTCACCGAAGTGGCCTATGTCCTTGGGTATGCAGACGCCAGCACCTTTAGCACAGCCTTCAAACGTTGGATGGGCAAGACGCCGTCGCAATACCGGGAACAGAACTCCCAATAGACTAACCGGATCTCCAAAGGTTCATCGCGCAGTCACTTCAATTGGAGAAGAGCAAGACAGGAAGTGCCTGATAGGCTGAACCGGTCTGCTGGTAAGGCGAGACCAATGCCCCTTAATTTCCAGTGTTTTTCAGACCAATTGAAATGGCGGTAATCCCAAAGCATTTGGCTCAAAATCAAAAGCGGCAAGAGAGCGGTCCACTTAGATCGGTAGTGTCGCTGGCGCAGTAGTGCCGACGGCGCTTGGCGCACCAGATTGCATCTATGTCTATCTGCGCGACCAAGCAACTGAGGGTGGGGGCAGTAGTTGGTGACTTGATAAAAAGTACCGCCCTCGATCCCCCACTTTCCTTGAAAACACGCTTTCGTTCGACACATTAATCTTGGGGCGGCCAAGTGTACCTACGATGAGGGCGAAGTTTCTGCCCGGTCAATTTCCTAGATTTAGGGGATTGAAGGTGATGGGAAGGTTCTATGGATCACAGCGGGACCGAACCGGTGTGATCCGCATGGACGCGCTACCGGATACGCGTCAATCAGCCCCCACAGTTGTATGCGAGCGCTTCTGGATATTCGCAATTTCGCAGGAGAATGGAGGAGCATAGCGGGATCGAACCGCTGCACTCAGGGTGGCGGCGTGAACCGATGCCCGTAAGTCAGCGCCCACGGTGGTCATCGGGACTACCTGCCATGCGTGGATTGGTAGGGGAATGGAGGAGCATAGCGGGATCGAACCGCTGCACTCAGAGTGGCTGCGGAGCAGACGCGCGTAACTCAGCGCCGGAAAGCGTTATCAGGCGAATGGTTTGTGCGTGAATTGGCAAGGGAATGGTGGAGCATAGCGGGATCGAACCGCTGACCTCCTGCATGCCATGCAGGCGCTCTCCCAGCTGAACTAATGCCCCATTCCTTGGGCGGCTGTTGCCAGCCGTGCGCCGCTGATTAGGCGCTTTGAGAGACGGGATCAAGTACTAATCGACCCCGTCAGGCTCGTGTCTTTAGCTGTCGTCGTCGTTGGTTGCGACGTCAGCGATCTCTTCGAGCGGAACTGTATCTTCGTCCGCGTCGTCGTCATCCAGAAGATCATCATCCAGATCCACATCGACGTCATCATCATCAACAACCTGATCCTCGTCCTCGGAGGCTGTGGCGGCCTTGGCTTTGGCTGTGACGGCATCTTCGGCGTCTGCTGCGATCATGCGAGTTTTAGAGCTGTCCAGCTCCACCACATCACCAGTATAGGGGCTGACGATGGGCGAACGGTTCATATCGTAAAACCGTTTGCCCGTGGTTGGGCAGAGGCGTTTGGTGCCCCATTCTTCCTTTGGCATCGGGTATCCTTGTGTGTCTGAAGGCCTCGGGCGCGGGTGCGTTTGGGCCATCTCTTATTGAAGCGATTCTGGGCAAGTGCCATAAGGCCAGCACGGAGTCAAAGCCTTATGGCCAGATAGGGGAAATGGGATGTCGACGCGTGTCCTGCAAGGGGATCCGGATATCGCGCTGACCTTGCGCCGCTCGGCCCGTGCGCGCCGCATGACCTTGCGCATCAATCAGATCGACGGGCGGGTCACTCTGACCCTTCCAACGCGCGCCAGTGAACGTGAGGCGTTGGCTTTTGCCGAGACAAAACAGGCTTGGATTCGCAAGCATCTGGAAGCGTCTATGGGCCAAGTGGCGGCTGTTTTGGGTGCCCGCATACCCATGGAAGGCACATTGTGCGACATCGCCACCGGCAAAGGGCGGCGCGTTCAATTCGAGGACGGTGTGTTACACGTGCCTGGCCCGGAAGAGAGAGTGCCCGCCCGCGTTCTTGGTTACCTGAAAACCCGTGCGCGTGATCGCCTGGCAGGGGCGAGTGATCATTATGCCGCTCGTTTGGGCCGATCCTATTCGGGCATTTCCATTCGCGATACGCGGTCCCGGTGGGGATCGTGTTCCAGTGCGGGGCGCTTAATGTACTCATGGCGTCTGATCATGGCCCCACCTGCAGTGCTGGACTATGTAGCCGCCCACGAGGTCGCACATCTGGCGCAGATGAACCACTCGCCCGCATTCTGGTCGGAGGTAGAGCGTATCCACGGCCCTTACGCCCAAGCGCGTGCGTGGTTGCGCCGAGAGGGCAATGACCTGCACCGCTATCGATTTGGCGATTGACCGCGCGACCCGCATGTGATCACAAATTCATATGCAGCCTGTATTGCCCGCAAAAGAAGCCTCGACCGCCGCCCATGATCAGGTCTATCGCCGTTTGCGAACCCGAATTATGCATGGTGATATCCTGCCGGGAACGGCCCTGACATTGCGCGGGATCGGCAAGCAGTATGAGGTGTCCATGACGCCGGCGCGCGAGGCGGTGCGCCGTCTGGTGGCTGAAGGGGCGCTGACCCTGTCTCAATCCGGTCGGGTTTCCACACCGGAATTGTCAAACGAGCGCATCGAAGAATTGGCTGCCCTGCGCGCCCTGATCGAGGTGGAACTGGCGACCCGCGCCTTGCCCCGCGCGCATCTGGCCCTGATCGAACGGCTGCAAACCATCAACGGGGCGGTGGCCGAAGCTGTCGCGCACCGGGACGCGGTCAGCTACATCCGTACCAATCTTGAATTTCACCGCACACTCTATCTGCGGGCACAAGCGCCCGCCATGCTGGCCATGGCCGAAACGGTGTGGTTGCAGATGGGACCGACGATGCGCAATCTTTATGGCCGCTTGCGGCGCACGGAACCGCCGCAATATCACCGCCATATCATTGCTGCTCTGCGCGCGGGAGACGAGCCCGGCCTACGCATCGCGGTACGTTCGGACGTCACTCAGGGATTGCGCATGTTGGCGACCTGAACGGAGCGACTTCGGATCGGGTGGCAACTCTATCTACAGAAAAGCTGGCGCTAGGCCGCGAGGCCCGTCTGCCCCAAATTCATGAATTTTTCACGCCGCTGTTTGATCAGTGCTTTGGCATCCATTTTGTCCATGTCGGCCAGCATCGCTTTTAGCGTCTTGCCGACCGCGGCCATCGTTTCGTCTGCAAATCGATGCGCACCGCCCAAAGCCTCTGGAATGATACGGTCAATGATACCCAGTTGTTTGAGGTCTTGGGCTGTTAGCCGCAGCGCTTCGGCGGCTTCGCGCATCTTTTCGGAATCCTTCCACAGGATCGAAGCGCACCCTTCGGGGCTGATCACCGAATAGACGGAGTGTTCGAGCATCGCGATCTTGTTGGCCGTGGCAAAGGCTACAGCGCCGCCCGATCCACCTTCGCCAATGATCACTGAGGCAATGGGTACTCCAATTTGCAGGCATTTTTCGGTTGAGCGTGCGATGGCCTCGGATTGGCCGCGTTCTTCGGCCCCTTTGCCGGGGTAGGCACCGGGCGTGTCCACCAGAGTGATCAGCGGTAGACCAAAGCGGTCCGCTATGTCCATCAGCCGGATTGCCTTGCGATACCCTTCGGGTCGCGCCATGCCGAAATTCCGCGCAATGCGGGATTTGGTGTCGTTGCCTTTTTCATGGCCAAGAACCACGACAGGCCGGTCATCGAACCGGGCCAGACCGCCCATGACGGCGTGATCATCGGCAAAATTGCGATCGCCGGCCAGCGGTGTGTATTCCGTGAAAAGCGCGTTAATGTAGTCGACGCAGTGGGGGCGATCAGGATGGCGTGCCACCTGACATTTGCGCCACGGTGTGAGGTTTTTGTAAAGATCTTCGAGAAGTGCCGCGGCTTTGCCATCCAGTGCCGCTGCCTCGTCCGCGACATCCATGTCCTCGTTTTGCCGACCCAGGGCGCGCAGTTCTTCTGCCTTACCTTCGATTTCTGCCAGCGGCTTTTCGAATTCCAGATATTGCGTCACGCGCACACTCCTGCTGCGGTCTTTGGCGTTATATGGCCGGGTGCGGAACCATTTGCAATGTTCAGGGAAAGAGCACGGGGTAAAGCGATGCCACCAGTAGCGCTGCCATAGTCCAGTTGAAGGCACGCAAACGCGCCGTGTTGGTAAGAAACCGCGCCATTTGCTGGCCCACAATTGTCCATGTGCTGACCGCCGGCAGGTTGATCGACCCAAAAACCAACGCCACTAACGCGATCGCGGCGAGCGTATTGTCGGGCGTGTAGACGGTGACCGCAGTCAGCGCCATGCTCCACGCTTTTGGATTGACCCACTGGAAAGCAGCAGCCTGAAGGAACGTCATCGGAGTACCGGTGTCTTCGCCTTTGCGCACAGGTGCGGCGTTGGCGATTTTCCACGCCAGATAGAGCAGATACAGGATCGAGCCGACTTTCAGTACCTGGTGGCTGATCGGGTAGGCGTCAAAGATCTGAACCAGCCCGGCCCCGACCAGCATAACCATCAGTGAAAATCCGATGCCGATGCCCAACATGTGCGGCACCGTGCGTCGGAATCCAAAGTTGGCCCCTGACGCCATAAGCATCAGGTTGTTCGGGCCCGGTGTGATCGAGCTGACAAAGGCGAAGGCGGCTAGCGCCGGTATGAGATCAAATATCATGGGCAATAAATGGGCCTATGTGGGCGATATAAAATTGCAAGTATGCCAAATACTGGTTTAAGTTTGCAACACATGAGTGATTTGGGTCCAATATCTGAACGAATAGTGCAAGAGTTGAGTCGCGATGGGCGGCTGAGCAACATTGCGCTGGCGGATCGCGTGGGCCTGTCACCCTCGGCGTGTCTGCGCCGTGTGCAGGATCTTGAACGGCGTGGGGTCATCACCGGATACCGAGCCGTACTTGATCGCTCCAAACTGGGCGGCGGGTTTGTTGCCTACATAGGCGTTGGTCTTAGCGCTCATTCCAAGGCCAGCCAGGAAGCTTTTGAGCATGCTATCGCGCGCGCCCCGGAAGTGCGTGAGTGCCACAACATCACGGGCACGATCGAATACCTGCTGCGCGTCGAATGTGCTGACATTGCTAGCTACAAGCTGTTTCACACTGAGATGCTGGGGGCGTTGCCAGATGTGAATTCTATCACGTCCTATGTGGTGCTGGGGTCACCCAAGGACGAGCGTGCCTGAGATTTGAGCGGGTGAGAGCGAGGGACCAACCTTTCGCGCTCCCCATGACATATCTGTTCAAGAGAACATGTGGATCAGTTCGTCGCTGCGGCGCTGATGGCTGAAAAGATCGTGTCGAGTTCATCTGCCAGTTTTGTCAGTTCGGGCCCTGCATCATCTGTGTAGGGCGCGAAGACCGTGGACGGCAGTTTGTAGCTGAGGGTCGCTGTGCCGTCCTCGTTTTCAGTGACGTACATCCGAATGGGTGCTTCGATCATGGCCGCGGTCGACAAGTTCAGAATGTTGACGGCGTAGGCGTTGTTGAACAGCCCGATCACCCGATTGCCGGGGATAGTGATCCCCCGCTTTTTCGCGGCGCCGGTTGGGCCGGCTTGGGTAACGACACCCATCTTGTTGGCTTTGGCGGCGGATTTGACGTCATCGACCAGTTGCCCGAACGGCTTGGTCGTGCGGGTTACAGACCAGCCGTCCCGCGCCGTCATTTCAGCGTGGGCGAGTGAGGCCGTCAGGATCAAAATGAATGCTGCAAAGAGGTGGCGCATGGGTTGGCTCCTACAGTTTGGGCAACCAATGCACAGCGCACATGGCCTTGCCCAATCACGTCTGTGTGCGCACAGGTTCGCCGGTGCCGATCAGCCAACACATCTGTGACTGGTCGCGTCCTTATGTCCGGTGTAGGTGAATGCCAGCTGAATCCGACGTCGAGGCCCATGCCAATGCGATTTCTTGTCCTTGCCTTTTCCCTTGTCCTGGCTGCCTGTTCTTCGTCGCAGCCAGAGCCACTCAAACCTGTTGAGTTGTACCCGAATGAAACTCCGGAACTGCGTGCGCTGATCGAAGCGGCTGCAGCTGAGAACGATATTCCCGTCGCTCTCGTCCAGAAGGTTGTTATTCGCGAAAGCACGCATCGTCCCAGCGCGCGCAATGGGCCCTATTTTGGATTGATGCAAATTCTGCCCGCGACGGCGCGGAGTATGGGATTTAGTGGCCAGCCCAGCGACCTTTTGGATGCCGAAACCAACCTTCGCTACGCGACCCGCTATTTGCGTGGGGCGTGGCTGGTGTCGGACGGGGACATGGACACGGCCGTCATGTGGTATGCGCGCGGCTACTACTTTGAGGCTAAAAAGCGCGGATTGGTCTCTGAGACCGGGGTGGACGGGCGCAAGGTCTGGCCGTCTTAATGATGAAGCATGACGTGCTTCGGCTGTCGCCAAAGGCCCTTCACGCTCCATCCTTTTTGGCTCAGATGCCCGCGATCATCTCGGATTGGCGCACGATCACCTCGGCCTGTTTTATCGAAGCGATGTCGACGAGCCGACCTTTGTAGACGGTAGCGCCTTCGCCATTGGCCTTGGCCGTTTCCATGGCAGCAAGAATCTCACGCGCCTCAGCGACGGCTTCTTGGGATGGGGTGAAGACTTCGTTTGCGATGGCCACTTGTTTGGGGTGGATCGCCCATTTGCCGACCATGCCAAGGGTCGCCGACCGGCGCGCCTGCGCACGGAAACCGTCATCATCCGAAAAATCGCCGAAGGGTCCGTCCACGGGCAGAACGCCATGGGTGCGGCAGGCGGCCACGATGGCGGCTTGGGCCCAGTGCCACGGATCAGACCAGTGCTTCTGGCCCTCGTGGAGCATGTAGTAGTTTTCCTGCGTGCCCCCGATGCCGGTGGTTTGCATGCCCATGGAGGCCGCAAAGTCCGCCGCTCCGAGCGACATAGCAGCCATACGGGGTGAGGCGGCGGCGATCTCTTCGACATGGGCGATGCCGGCGGCGGATTCGATGATCACTTCGAACTGGATGGGTTTTTTGCGTCCCTTTGCGTCCTCGATTGAAGTGACCAGCGCGTCGACAGCATAGATGTCGGATGCATTTCCCACTTTCGGAATCATGATCTGATCGAGCCGGTCGCTTGCCTGTTCCAGCAGGTCGACAACGTCGCGATACCAATAGGGGGTGTCGAGCCCGTTAATGCGCACCGATAGCGTTTTTGTGCCCCAGTCGATGTCGTGCGTCGCCTGAATGATATTGGCCCGGGCGCTGTCTTTGTCCGTGGGGGCAACCGAATCTTCGAGGTCGAGGTTGATCACATCGGCCGCAGACGCGGCCATCTTTTCGAAGATGGCAGGGCGCGAGCCGGGACCAAACAGCTGGCAGCGGTTGGGGCGGGCCGGCGGGGTGGGTTGGAGGCGGAATGACATGGCATGCTCTTTCGGTAAGAATATTGCGTCGGATTTGGTCGTTCAGTTATTAAATTACGCAATGCTCCACAACCCGCATTGTGCAGGTGCAGCATAAGTGCCGTTGCGCTCCGAAATGTTACGAAGCGGTGCGTTTTAGAGCGGATCGGCGCACCAATAGGTCCCATTTCGCCTCCGGAATGACGATTTTGCGATGTACGCCGCGCGCAAATAGGCCATTTTGCGCGCAGACATGTGTATAGAAAGACCTAGAGATGATTCAGACACCTTACCTTTTGTTTCTGGGCGACGCCCCGGATCAGCTTGCCGCCAAAGTGGCCCAGGGCATCACGGACTGGCGCCCGGAAAACGCTGTTGGCCAGTTCCGTCTGCCCGGATGTGGGGCGGATATGGGTTTGACAGATATGACTCTGGAAGAAGGTTTGGCCGCGGGTGCCAAAACGCTGGTCATTGGTGTGGCTAACCGGGGCGGCACCATTTCGGACGCGTGGAAGGTGGTTTTGGTGAAGGCCTTGCAGATGGGCTATGACCTTGCTGCCGGTCTGCACAATCTGCTGCGCGACGAGAACGAATTGCAATCCGCCGCTAAGGTGAATGGTGGAACGCTGCATGATGTTCGTGTGCCCACTGTGGCCTACCCCATAGCCAACGGGGTCAAGCGGACGGGCAAGCGTGTGCTTGCCATCGGCACCGATTGTTCCTGCGGCAAGATGTACACAGCCATGTCGATGGATGCAGAGATGCAAGCGCGCGGCATGAAGTCTGATTTTCGCGCCACCGGTCAGACCGGCATTCTGATCACGGGCAAAGGTGTGCCGCTGGATGCCGTCATCGCCGATTTCATGGCTGGTGCTGTGGAATATCTGACGCCTGACAATGATGCGGATCACTGGGATCACATTGAAGGGCAGGGCAGCCTGTTTCACGTGTCCTATTCCGGCGTCACGATGGCGCTGATCCATGGTGGCCAGCCTGATGCGCTGGTTCTGTGTCATGAACCGACGCGTACCCATATGCGCGGTCTGCCCCACTTCGGTTTGCCGGCGCTTGAAACATTGCGCGACACGGCCTTGCCTTTGGCGCGACTGGCCAACCCGGCCTGTCAGGTTACCGGCGTGTCTGTGAACACCAAGGCGCTGGATGAGGCGGCGGCCAAGGCATGTTTGCAGGAGATCGAAGATCGCATGAACCTGCCGGCGACCGACCCTTATCGTTTTGGGGCGGGCAAGTTGGTCGATGCGCTTGTTGACCTGTGAACACCGGTGTTCTGACGAGCCTTTTGGGAAAAGTTTTTCCGGCGAGATGAAGGTGAAGCATGCACATTGAAGTTAGCCACGATGTGTTTCAGCTGGCGCAAGTTTTCACGATCTCACGTGGGTCGCGCACCGAAGCAAAGGTACTGAGCGCGGTGATCACCGATGGGGACGCGCGTGGCTGGGGCGAGTGTGTTCCGTATGCGCGTTACGATGAGACGCTCAAGTCCGTAACATCCGAGATCGAGGGGTTGCCCGATGTGCTAACACATCAGGCGCTCTATGATCTGTTGCCTGCTGGTGCAGCGCGCAACGCAGTCGATTGTGCGTTGTGGGATCTGGAAGCAAAACGGTTGGGAAAACGGGTATGGGAACTGGCCGGGCTGGCCGCACCCGGCCCGGAAATTACTGCTTATACGCTGTCCCTTGCTTCGCCTGAGGCCATGCAGGCACAGGCGGCGCAGAATGCGCATCGCCCACTGCTCAAGATCAAGCTGGGAACGCCAGATGACATGCCACGCCTCGAAGCGGTGCGTGCCGGTGCGCCCAAGGCCCGCATCATTGTGGATGCCAATGAGGGGTGGTCGGCGGAAGTCTATGCCGATCTGGCCCCACATCTGGTCCGCTTAGGCGTGGAACTGGTAGAGCAGCCATTGCCCGCCGGGGAAGATGACGCACTGATTGGGATGGAACGACCCGTGCCAGTCTGCGCGGATGAATCCTGCCATGACCGCGACAGCCTGCTCGGTTTGAAGGGCAAGTATGACGTGGTGAACATCAAGCTCGACAAGACGGGTGGCCTGACCGAGGCACTGGCCCTGCGCGATGCCGCATTGGCCGATGGGTATGGCGTGATGGTCGGCTGCATGGTCGGGTCGTCCCTTGCAATGGCACCTGCAACGTTGGTGGCGCAGGGTGCGGCGGTCGTGGACCTTGACGGGCCGCTCTTGTTGGCCGAAGACCGTGATACACCGTTGATTTTTGATGACGCCGGGGTGCACCCGCCCCGCGCAGAGCTATGGGGATAAAGATGCGCACTGTTTACGTAAACGGAGACTACCTGCCTGAGAATGAGGCGAAGGTGTCGATCTTTGACCGTGGTTTCCTGATGGCCGACGGGGTCTATGAGGTAACGTCCGTTCTGGATGGCAAGCTGATTGATTTTGACGGTCATGCAGTGCGGTTGCAGCGCTCGCTTGATGAGTTGGACATGGCCAACCCGATTTCGAAAGAAGACCTGTTGGAAGTGCATCGCGAATTGGTGCGTTTGAACGGCATTGAGGAAGGCATGATTTACCTTCAGATCACGCGCGGCGCGCCAAGCGATCGCGACTTTGCCTTTCCCGACCCTGAAACGCCGCAAACAATCGTTCTGTTTACCCAGAACAAGCCCGGCCTTGCTGACAACCCTGCCGCCAAGAAGGGCATGAAGGTCATCAGCATCGAAGACATCCGCTGGGGTCGTCGCGACATCAAGACGGTGCAGTTGCTCTATCCTTCGATGGGGAAAATGATGGCCAAGAAGGCGGGCGTGGACGATGCATGGATGGTGCAGGACGGGTTCGTCACCGAAGGGACATCGAACAACGCTTACATCGTGAAGGGCAACAAGATCATTACCCGTGAAGCGTCGCCCGATATCCTCAAAGGGATCACCCGGACAGCGGTGCTCCGCTTTGCCCAAGAGGCGCAGATGGAAGTGGAAGAGCGCAACTTTACCATCGAGGAAGCACGTGAAGCGGACGAGGCGTTTATCACCTCGGCCTCCACGTTTGTGATGCCGGTCGTCGAGATTGACGGCGTGGCCTTGGGCGATGGTACGCCGGGCCACGTGGCACCGCGCCTGCGCGAAATTTATCTGGACGAAAGCCGTAAGGCCGCTGGGTGATCAGGGCACCTGGTCGCCTCTACAAAAGCGGCGATCTGCGCCATCTGAGACTCGTTTGGCCTTGAAATTCAGTGAAATCGTGTACAGATATGATATGTAAATACGATTAACTTTGAGGTGTATATTTATGAACGAAGACTTGATCCTGGGCCTGCTAAACGAAAACCTGATCCCAATTCTGGCCGCGCTCTTTTTGCTGCTGTGCCTTTTTCTGGGTGTGCGGATCGTTCCTCAAAGCGAGAAATATGTCGTCGAACGTTTTGGGCGCCTGCGCGCGGTGCTTGGGCCGGGGATCAATTTTATTGTCCCGTTCATGGATGTCGTCCGCCACAAGGTGTCTGTGCTTGAACGCCAGTTGCCCAACGAAAGTCAGGATGCCATCACGTCCGACAATGCTCTCGTACAGGTCGAAACCAGCGTGTTTTATCGCGTGACCGAACCGGAGCGTACCGTGTACCGGATCCGCGATGTGGATGGCGCGGTGCAGACGACAATTGCAGGCATTGTACGCTCGGAAATCGGCAAGATGGAGCTGGACGAAGTGCAGTCCAACCGCACGCAACTGATCAGCCAGATCAAGATACTGGTTGAAGAGGCGGTGGATGACTGGGGTATTGAGGTGACGCGCGCCGAGATTCTGGACGTGAACCTTGATGCGGCGACTCGTGAGGCAATGTTGCAGCAGTTAAACGCGGAACGTGCGCGCCGTGCCTCGGTCACCGAGGCAGAGGGTCACAAAAGGGCCACCGAGTTGAACGCCGATGCCGAGCTTTATGCTGCTGAGCAAGCCGCCAAGGCCCGCCGGGTGACGGCCGATGCTGAGGCCTATGCAACGCAGGTGGTGGCCGAAGCCATCAACACCCACGGTATCGAATCCGCGCAATTTCAAGTGGCGTTGAAACAGGTCGAAGCAGTTACCGAAATCGCGCGCGGTGAAGGGCAGCAGACAATCGTTCTGCCCTCGAGCGCGATGGATGCCTTTGGGGAAGCGTTTGGCATGCTGACCGGGAAGGCACGCAAATGAGCGAGCTTTGGAGCCTTTGGTGGGTCTGGATCGTCGCTGCGCTGGTGCTGAGCATCATTGAGGTCTTTGTGCCGGCCTTTGTTTTTCTGGGCATGGCGGTTGGCGCAGTGGTCGTCGGCGTAGGGCTGGCCTTTGGCCTGCTCGGATGGATCGCAACGCCGCCTGTCCTGTTCCTGATCTTTGCATCAGCCTCGGTGGTTGCGGCGCTGGTTCTGCGCTCTGTGATCGGCGTGCGCCGGGGACAGGTCAAAAAATGGGACCGCGACATTAACGAATGACGCGGTCTTCAGCCTAACCTTTTTTCTCGACGTTTTGTTCAAAGGCGGTCTCGAAGGCCGCCTTTTTCGCGTCTGACGCATCCGTCTGATAGTTAGCTTTCCATTCATCCATGGTCATGCCGTAGAACGCCTCACGCCCTTCGTCCTTGCTCATCTCGATACCTTTTTCGGCGGCAGCCTCTTGGTACCAGCGACTAAGGCAGTTCCGGCAGAACCCGGTGAGGTTCATCATGTCGATGTTTTGCACGTCCGTGCGGTCTTGCATCAGGTGTTGGCGCAAGCGGCGGAATGCTGCAGCTTCGAGTTCGAGTTGGGTTTGTGCGTCCATGGTGGTTTTCCTTGGTTTGGGCGTTGGACCGGTGCGATGCCCCAGATCCCGCGGTATTTTCCGTCAGAAGAACGTTTGTTTAAAGATTGGCCTTTTTGTGGGCCGCTTCAAGGTGTGGTGCGAGGGTGCTGGCCCAACGTTGCTGGCTGTCAGGGCTCGCGATGAGATCTTGGCGGATTTCCAGTATCACATTGGGCCGACCCGGTCCGTGGGCATGCTGGCTGAGCGCATCACCCGGAAAGAACCCTGCATAGGGCGCGTTGTCTCCAACCGGGCTTGTCAGGTGGTTGCTTAGGTTCCCGATCAGCGGGTCTGCAATCCGCCTGTCCTCAGCGGAGAGCACGCTGATTTCCCAAGGTCTTGGTGCACGTCCGACCAGTTGAGGCGTAAAGCTGTGGATCGAGAGGAAGGCGATATCGCGCCCATGTGCCAGCCCTGCAATGGCGTCATGATAGGGCTGGTACAGCGCTTCGATTCGTCGCGCGCGCTCTTGGGCGTCGACCCGTCTGTTCCCGTCGATGATGGTCCCATCGTAAAGCTGGGGGATCAACGTCGGATCGTCTGCACCACGGTTCGGGTCGATCACCAGCCGCGAATAGTTTGAGCAAATGACGGGCGCATTCAGTGCCTCTCCTAGGGCCAGCGCCGTGCCCATTGCGCCGATGTCATATGCGATATGACGGCCCATATCAGCGTCTGTCAGCCCCAGTGTCCCGCCTGCGACAAAATCAGGCACCGTGTTGGTTGCATGGTCGCATGTGATCACCCAAGGTCCCTGCCGGTCTGGACCATGGATGGAAAACGGGGAATATGTCATAGAGGCGTCACCATATTGGGGGCACATGTAGGCCAGTTGCTTCGGAAAGTGAATTGAGCAATAAGCGGCCCTGTTAGCGGTACCACAAAAAGGCTTTGGACGATGAAACGCATGCGCAACGTAAAAATCGTGGCCACTTTGGGCCCCGCATCGGAAGATTATGAAATGATCCGGGCGCTGCATGAGGCTGGCGCGGATGTGTTTCGTCTTAATATGTCCCATGGCAGCCATGACGAGATTGCAAAGAAACACGCAATTATCCGTCAGGTGGAAAAGGACACGGGTTCGTCCATCGCTATTTTGGCAGACCTTCAGGGGCCCAAGCTGCGCGTGGGTGTGTTTGCCAACCAAGATGGCGAAATGCTGGAAGACGGCGCCAAGTTCCGTCTGGACCTTGACACCGCAGACGGAGACAACGCCCGCGTTTGCCTACCTCACCCAGAGATTTTTGCAGCACTTGAGCCGGGCAAGACGTTGTTGGTAAATGACGGCAAGATCCGTCTGCAAGTAAAAGACTGTGGCCCCGACTTTGCCGATTGCGTCGTGATCGCAGGCGGCGTGATTTCCAACCGCAAGGGCGTGAACGTGCCGGATGTGGAACTGCCCCTTGCCGCGTTGTCCGAAAAGGACCGTGCTGATCTGGAGTTTACCGCCAAGCTGGGCGTGGACTGGATGGCGCTGAGCTTTGTTCAGCGTCCCGCTGACGTGGAAGAGGCCCGCGCGTTGGTCAAAGGCCGCGCCGCTATCCTTTCCAAAATTGAAAAGCCCAACGCAGTGGAACGTTTTGACGCTATTCTGGCCGCAAGCGATGGAATCATGGTCGCTCGGGGCGATCTGGGTGTTGAATTGCCTGTTCAGAATGTGCCGCCGATCCAGAAACGTCTGGTTCGCAAGTGCCGCTATGCGGGCAAGCCTGTGATTGTGGCCACCCAGATGCTTGAAAGCATGATCGAAAGCCCAATGCCCACCCGTGCCGAAGTCTCGGACGTGGCCACGGCCATCTATGAAGGTGCTGATGCTGTCATGCTGAGTGCTGAAAGCGCCGCGGGCAGCTATCCGATCGAAGCGGTTACGACGATGGACCGGGTTGCGGCAGAAGTCGAATTGGACCCCAACTACACCCAAATCATCGAGGCTAGCCGTCAGGCCAATCGTGGATCGATTGCTGACGGTATTGTTGCGGCTGCCCGAGAGATTGCGGAAACCACCAACATTAAGGCGATCTGCTGTTTCACTCAAAGCGGCACTACAGCCTTGCTGGTCTCGCGGGAACGCCCGCGCGTGCCGATCATCGCGCTGACTCCGCTGCATGGAACCGCCCGGCGTCTGGCGCTGAGTTGGGGATGCAACTGCGTCATCACACCCGCCATGGACCGCTTTAAGGGTGCCGTTGTCAGTGCGGCTAAGGCTGCATTGGAGGGCGGGTTTGGCACAGTTGAGGACCAGATTGTGGTCACCGCCGGAGTGCCGTTCAATGTCACAGGCACCACCAACATCTTGCGTGTCGCCCCATGCGATGAACGTTTGATTTTTGCGACCGATCCGGAGTAAATCTTGCCGCAGGTAAGCTTGAGGTGAATACTTGACGCCGGATATGTATTTGGTGCTCGGCATTCTGGTTGCCGGGTTTTCAATTCCATCGATTTTGTCGGCAATCGCCGACGGGCGCGCGCCACGCGCATCTGCCATAACTATCCTGATTGCCGGTGGCTTGATCCTGCTTGCGATCCAGACGCAGCCCGGCGGATACACGTTGCATGAGATCCCGGATGTGTTTGTGCGGGTGATTGCGCCGTTCATTTCCTGACGTGCGCGATACTTCGCTGTAGGATTTAGCGGCCCTTAAAGCCCGCCCTTTGAAAAATGGCTTGCACTTGGTGCAGCACCGCCTTATCTGGCGGCTTCGTTCCTGTGCGTCCGGCCTAAGTGGCATGCCGAGTCGCACGTTTACCGAACTCGAACTATGGAGACGGAAATGCCCAAGATGAAGACCAAGTCGAGCGCAAAGAAGCGCTTTAAAGTTACCGCGACCGGTAAGGTCATGGCAGGTCAGGCCGGCAAACGCCACGGCATGATCAAACGTACCCGCAAATTCATCCGTGACGCCCGTGGCACCACGACCCTGTCGGCTCCCGACGCTAAAATCGTCAAGGGCTTTATGCCCTACGACCGCTGATAGGAGGTATCTGATATGTCCCGTACCAAAGGTGGAACAATCGCCCACGCCCGTCACAAGAAGGTCATCAAGGCTGCGAAAGGCTACTACGGCCGTCGTAAGAGCACCTTCAAGGTCGCGCGCCAGGCCGTCGATAAGGCGAACCAGTATGCAACCCGTGACCGCCATAACCGCAAGCGGAACTTCCGCGCGCTGTGGATCCAGCGGATCAACGCCGCCGTCCGTGCCCATGATGAAGCGCTGACATACAGCCGTTTCATTAACGGTCTGTCGCTGGCTGGTATCGAAGTTGACCGTAAGGTTCTGGCTGATCTGGCCGTAAATGAGCCCGACGCGTTTGCTGCGATCGTAGATCAGGCCAAAGCGCAACTGGCCTAAGCGCCGTCGAAACAAATGTTTAGGCCCCGTCGATCCAATCGGCGGGGCTTTTTTCTTGTCTGCCGCAACAGCGGCAGTTCAGTTGCCGCTGAGTCTAACCGTCGCCGGCGCGCTACGTGGTGCAAGCGGGAACTGAACTCGACGGTTTTCTGCTTCGCCTGAAATGGTTCCTGCAAAGTTAACTGGTCGCGTCGCACCAAATCCGCGGGGCTGCAGGGAGGAGATGTCGTAACCTTCGCGCTGCAGTTGGTCGATCACAGACTGGGCGCGGAACCAGCTAAGGTCCATGTTCAATTGTGCGCTGCCGCGACGGTCCGAATGCCCCTCGACGATCACCTTGACCTCGTCGCAGGTCTTTACAGCTGTCGCGATGTTGCGCGCGCGGATCATGTCGGCGGCAACCGGGATGTCACTGCCCAGGGGAAAGTTGACCGTTGTAATCTTCACCAACGTATCAAGGTAGTCGATGCAACTGGGCACGCGGTAGCGATGTGTTGCCCCCAACCGCAGCGTTGATGGCGTGGTAGCGGCGACCTCGATCGGTTTGGGCGCGGGGGCCTCTTGTTCGATTTCGGGCGTCGGGGCCGGCGTTGCAATCGCTGGTACCGCCTCGGCGGTTTCGGTTTGCAGCAGGCTCATTTCCTGACGGGCGACGGCATTGGTCAGGTCGGGCAGCGACGGTTCTTCGAGCGCTGTGGCGGTTTCGGCAGTTACAAGGCCTGCCCGGTTCTGCTGGGAGATCAATAGGGTGGTGGTGATGACCAGCCCGGTGAACATCGCGAGAAACACTGCCGCGCCTGCGGCCAGTATCCACTTCGATATTCCTTGCTGCTTTTGCGGTACAAACACCGCTTCCCTTGGCGTGCTACTGCCGGGTGTATTCATCGTTAACTTTGCCATTGCCCGTCCCCCAAGCCAGATCAATGTATTGACTAAGATCATCGCTGTGACAGGCTTAGCCCGTATGTCACCCGCACATGTGGCAGCATGGCGGACGCGATCATCTAATGATTGCGCTAAGCATATCGCGGGTGTTTTCTCAATAGCCTCTATATTCGGTATTTTGCTTTTCTTGTTTATTTGTCGCGCAATGCTCGTATCGCGTGTTCTGCAAATGGAATGGCGGTCATGACTTGCACTGTAGTGACCGAAAGACTACTCCGCCTCGCAAGCGGGAGCGGAGCCGGAACCATGGATGATCTCAAAGCGAAATACCTGACTCAGATCGCGCAAGCGGGCGATGAAGCCGCTTTGGAGGCGATCCGACTTGCCGCGGTCGGCAAGAAGGGTGAGGTGGCTCTGAAAATGCGAGAGCTTGGCCGCATGACGCCAGAGGAACGCCAGGTCGCGGGCCCGGCGCTGAATGCGCTCAAGGACGAGATCAACAGTGCACTCAGCGCCAAGAAAGCTGGGCTGGCTGATGCTGCTTTGGATGAGCGGTTGCGTAGTGAATGGCTCGACGTCACGCTGCCCACACGTCACCGTCCGGTTGGTACCATCCACCCAATCAGTCAGGTGAGCGAAGAGGTCACCGCCATCTTTGCCGAAATGGGCTTCTCAGTTGCCGAAGGGCCGCGCATTGACACCGACTGGTACAACTTTGATGCCCTCAACATCCCCGGCCACCACCCCGCCCGGGCCGAGATGGACACGTTCTATATGCACCGCGCGGAGGGCGACAACCGCCCGCCGCACGTGCTGCGCACACACACCTCGCCCGTTCAGATCCGGTCGATGGAGAAATCCGGTGCACCTACCCGCATCATTTGTCCCGGTGGCGTGTATCGCGCCGACTACGACCAGACCCACACGCCCATGTTCCATCAGGTCGAAGGTCTGGCCATCGACCGCGACATTTCCATGGCGAACCTCAAATGGGTGCTCGAAGAGTTCGTGAAATCCTATTTCGAAGTCGACGGAGTCGATCTGCGCTTCCGCGCGTCGCACTTCCCATTCACCGAGCCGTCGGCCGAAGTCGATATCCGGTGTTCATGGGAAGGTGGCACGCTGAAAGTCGGTGAGGGCGATGATTGGCTCGAAATTCTGGGTTCTGGCATGGTGCACCCGAAGGTGTTGCAAGCCGGTGGTATCGATCCCGAAGAATGGCAGGGTTTTGCCTTTGGCATGGGGATCGACCGGATTGCGATGCTGAAATACGGCATCCCAGACCTGCGCGCGTTCTTTGACAGCGATCTGCGTTGGCTGCGTCACTATGGGTTCGCCGCGCTGGACGTGCCAACGTTGCATGGCGGGTTGAGCCGCTGAAGCGACCCGGAGAGATCCGGAGTTTCCGGCCCAACTTCACGACTTCCTTGATCACTTAGTGCAGTTGGTGCACAGGCGCGCCTGCACAGTACATTCCCGAACTCGGCGAAATTCTCGCCGACGCTTTGGCGTAATTCACCGACTGAGTGGTGTTCAAAGGTCAGGTGCAATTGCCTGGATCGGCAGGGGCGCTACTCTGTCGGGCATGCGTGTATATCTGGTTTTCACCTTGGTCGTCCTTATCGTTATTGCCCACATTTTCCTGTGGCGCTCCGACATGCCGGGTCATTTGAAACTGACGTTCACGATTTTGAACGCTATGGGTTGGGCTATCGTGCTGGCACCGATCTTGCTGATCGATCGCTGGCTTGACGCAATAAAAACTCGCAACGTGGACAAACATGATGATCTTTGAACCGCCCCATTCCAATCGAAGCGAAGCGTGGAAGCGCCGCTATGCTGTCTTTGAGATCGTGCACACGCTGATCGACTTTGGCGCCGCACTTTGCTTTATCATCGGCTCGATCATGTTCTTTTCCGAAGAGTGGCTGACCCCGGGAACATGGCTGTTTCTGGTGGGCTCCATCCTCTTCGCCTGCAAGCCCACAGTGCGCCTGATCCGCGAGTTGCAACTGGCCGCGCACGGCGATGTTGATGCGCTGGCCAAAGGTGAGGGCGGCACATAGCACACTACCCACAAAGATGTGACGTGACATGCCTGCGCTCGGGCGTAGCGTGCGCGTCATGAGATATCTGTTCTGTCTTTTGATGTTGTGGGTTGTGTCGCCCACGTTTGGTCATGCGGCCTCTTCCCGGTGCCAGCTGGATGTGCCGTGTGCCATTGGCGACCGGTCTTATCACGTCAAAGAGCCGGATGGCTGGGACGGCGCCAGCCCGTTGCCCGTTCTTATTCACTTTCACGGTTGGCAACGTACCGGGGCGCTGCCAGTGCAGCATCAGCGGATATCGGGTGCGACCCGTCTGCGTGGAGTGTTGCTGATTGCGCCTAACGGTTTGCGCAAGACGTGGAACATGTGGTCGCCAGAAACCGAGGACGTGCAATTTGCGGCCGACGTATTAAAGGATGTCATCAACCGCTACCCGGTCGATCCCGATTACATTTTTGTCTCCGGCTACTCCTATGGCTCCATCATGGCGTGGCGGGTAGCCTGTGATCGGGGCGAGGCGATGAACATCCGTGCGCTGCTGGGCATTTCCGGAACGTTACGGTTGGACGAAGGCTGCGCCGAGGCCCCCAAAGAGGCGCGCCATGTGCACGGTTTGAAAGACAATGTGCTCGACTTCCCCTATGGACCGGAGGGCGACACGACTTATCCGGTTAAACTGTGGCGCGACGCTCTGGGCTGTTCCGATATGGCCAGCACGCCCGAGGACTGGTCGGTTGTCGAATTCCTGACCCTCACCCGCACCTCATGGTCTGACTGCGCAGGCGGTGCGCAGGTCGCGCTTGATACCCACCCCGGCGGTCACTTTATCCCGCATGGCTGGATTGGGCGGCAACTGGATGAACTGCTGGGCCGCCCACCCACCTACCCCTGACTGCGGGTGCATAACGTGCTCCGATTGTTTCTGTCAGGCGCAGGACACCTGCGCCACGCTTGCACCTTGGCGCGATCTTTGCCATTGCAGGGCCACCGCAGACCCAAGGGCGAAACGACATGAAATTCACGCTTTCCTGGCTGAAACAACACCTCGATACCACTGCAACAGTGGACGAGATCACTTATGCGCTGACGGACCTCGGTCTTGAGGTCGAAGGCGTTGAGGATCGTGGGGCGAAACTGGCTGACTTTACCATCGGCCATGTGATCAGCGCGGAAAAGCATCCCGATGCGGACCGCCTGCGCGTGTGTCAGGTGGCCACGGACGAGGGCACCAAGCAGATCATTTGCGGTGCGCCTAACGCGCGCGAGGGGATAACTGTCGTGATCGCCAAGCCCGGCGTCTATGTGCCAGGCATCGACACAACCATCGGCGTTGGCAAGATCCGTGGCATCGAAAGCTTTGGCATGATGGCCTCTGAGCGCGAGATGGAGCTGTCAGAAGAGCATGACGGCATCATCGAACTGCCTTCGGGCGAGGTGGGCGATCGGTTCGTGGATTGGCTTGCCGCCAATGACCCGGCCAAGGTTGACCCGGTGATCGAAATTGCTATCACTCCGAACCGCCCCGACGCACTGGGCGTGCGCGGGATTGCACGCGATCTGGCTGCGCGCGGTCTTGGTACGTTGAAACCTATGCGCGACCCAAGTGTCGAGGGCGCGTACCCGTCGCCTGTTACCGTCACAATCGATGACGACACATTGGGCCAGTGCCCTGTGTTCTTCGGCCGTCACATTCGCGGCGTAAAAAATGGCCCCAGCCCTGTCTGGTTACAAGATCGCCTGCGCGCGATTGGTCTGCGCCCGATCTCCTTCCTTGTGGATGTGACCAACTACTTTACCTATGATCTCAACCGCCCACTTCACGTCTTTGACGCAGACAAAATCGAAGGCGGAGCGTTGCGCGTGCACCGCGCCGCTGGCGGTGAGACGCTGCTGGGGCTGGATGACAAAGAGTACACATTCGGTCCGGACATGACCCTGATTTCGGACACGAGCGGTGTCGAAAGCATCGGCGGCGTCATGGGGGGGCTGCGCACAGGCTGCACCGAAGAGACGGTAAACGTGTTTGTCGAGGCGGCATACTTTGATCCGATCCGCACCGCCTATACGGGCCGCGCGCTCAAGATTAATTCGGATGCCCGCTATCGCTTTGAACGCGGTATTGACCCGGCGTTCACACCCGCTGGCCTTGATCTGGCCTGCGAAATGATTGCCGAAAACGCGGGCGGAGAAGTTTCGAGCCGTGTGCAAGCCGGCGATGTACCGGATACGTCCCGCGCCTACCGTCTGAATGCCGCGCGCGTGCAAAGCCTTGTTGGCATGGACATTCCCGAGTCTGAACAACGCCAGACGCTGACCGCCCTTGGCTTCCGCCTTGAAGGCGATATGGCGCAGGTCCCCAGCTGGCGTCCTGACGTCATGGGCGAGGCCGATCTGGTCGAAGAGGTGGCGCGTATTGCCTCCCTAACCAAGCTACAGGGCCGTTCCTTGCCTCGGATAGGCGAGGGTGTGCCCAAGCCTGTGATGACCCCGATGCAGCGGCGCGAACAGATCGCGCGGCGCACGACGGCGGCGCTGGGCTACAACGAATGCGTGACTTACAGCTTTATCGATCAACGCTCTGCCGCGTTGTTTGGTGGTGGCGACGACGCCACGATGCTGGAAAACCCGATCTCGTCAGATATGAGCCACATGCGTCCCGCCTTGTTGCCGGGATTGTTGCAGGCCGCTGCACGCAATCAGGCACGCGGAAACATGGATTTGGCCCTGTTCGAAGTTGGCCCCGCCTTTCACGGCGGAGAACCGGGAGAGCAGCATTTGCTGGTCTCTGGTTTGCTGGTCGGTCGAACTGGTCCCAAGGACGTGCATGGCGCCTCGCGCGCAGTTGATCTTTACGATGTGAAAGCAGACGCCGAAGCGGTTCTGTCTGCCATGGGCGCGCCCGCGCGCGTGCAGATTCTGCGTGGGGCTTCAGATTGGTGGCATCCGGGCCGCCATGGCATGATCTGCCTTGGACCCAAAAAGGTACTGGGCGTTTACGGTGAATTGCACCCGCGCGTAATTGAAGCGATGGACATCAAAGGCCCGGCGATGGCCTTTACTCTTTGGCCCGCCGAAGTGCCGATGCCGCGTAAGGCTGGTGCCAATCGCGGTGCGCTTGAAATCAGCGATTTGCAAGCGGTCGAGCGTGATTTTGCCTTTGTGGTGGATGCGGATGTCGAGGCGCTGACATTGGTCAATGCGGCTCTTGGAGCCGACAAAGGGCTGATCTCGGACGTGCGTGTATTCGACGAATTCATCGGCGGCGCGTTGGGTGAGGACAAGAAATCCTTGGCCATCACCGTGCGATTGCAGCCCAAGGATGCCACACTGAAGGATGCGGATATCGAGGCCGTGGGCCAAAAGGTGGTTGAGAAGGTAACCAAGGCCACAGGCGGCACCCTGCGCGGCTAACCTATTTTCGGGATAGCATCTCGGCCAGTAGGTCAAACACCAGCCGGATGCGGCGGCTGGTGTGCAAATCCCGATGCGTGACCAGCCAGACCGGGAAAGACAAGTTGGTGTCCTCCGCAAGGACCGGGACCACATCGTCAAAGCGTCGCCCAATATCTCGGGACATCGGAAAAAGTCCGAACCCTTTGCGCACCAGTTCCCAGATCGTGATGCCGCTGGTTGAGCCTGCGCACAGGTTGGCCTCGGTGATTGGAATGCCCCTCCGCTGCATCTCTTCGAGATAACGTGCATCATCGCCCATGCTGATGAAATCATGATCGACAAGTGCTGGGATATCCTCGGGCACACCGCGCGCCTCCAGATACCCTTTCGAGGCATAAAGGCAGGCGGTTGCATCCCCGATCCGGCGTGCGATCAGATCGGGTTGTTCCGGACGCACGTGGCGGACGGCGATGTCAGCCTCGCGTTTGAGAATATCGCGGATGTCATTTGAGGCGATCACATCCACCCGCAGACGCGGCGCCAGATCGCGCAACTTTAGCAATGTCTCGGGCAGAACATAGGCGCTCATCATGTCGCTGGCGGTGATGCGGATGGTACCATCCAAGGCGTGCGCGCGCCCCTGGGCCAGCAGCGTGATGCGATCTGCCGCACTGCCCATCGCTTGCGCTGCCACAAGCAGGTCGCGCCCTGCATCAGTGAGCGTCATGCTGCGCGCGGTCCGCTCAAACAGAGCGATCCCGAGTTCTTCTTCCAAAGCGGTAACTTGTCGGCCAAGCGTGGGCTGGGTTTGCCCCAGCTGACGTGCGGCGGCAGACAGCGATCCTGTCTCTGCGGTCGCGAGAAATGCGCGCATGCGGTTCCAGTCAAATCCCTTATCCATGCAAATACGTATACTTAACTTGCAAAAATTGGCAATTCCGCTGGCAAGGCGACAGAATTATATGCGCTTGGAAAGGAGATGACCCATGAAACCCAATCGAGACTTCTGGAGCAAGATCGCCAAAAAATATGCGGCGTCGCCCATTTCCAACATGGATGCCTATGAGGCAACTCTGGACCGCGTACTGGCACACATGCCAAAGGGCGCCCGGGTTCTTGAACTGGGATGCGGAACCGGAGGCAACGCCTTGCGTCTGGCAGAGCATGCCCACAGCATCGTCGCCACGGATTTCGCGGATGGCATGATCGAGCAGGCCAAAGCGCGCGATGGCAAACCGAACGTGGAATTCGACTGCGCCGATGTGTTCGATCCATCCTTCAAGGACGGGTCATTTGACGTTGTTATGGGCTTCAACCTGTTTCATCTCGTGGAGGATGCGCCCCGAGCCTATGCCCGCATTCACGAGCTGTTGGCCCCCGGTGGTCTGCTCATCTTAAAAAGCCCCTGCTTGGGTGAGGGGTCTTTGGGCTTCAAATTTAGTTTGATGAAACGCGCCATTCCGCTGATGCAATGGATGGGCAAAGCGCCGTTTGTCCGCTTTGAAACGATCGCAAACCTAGAAGCAGACATCGCGCGGGCCGATTTTGATATCGTTGAGACCGGAAATTACCCGGTGCGTCCGCCCAACCATTTCGTCGTTGCCAAACGGGTCTGACGATTTCGATCCGCGCGCGGCCCGGCAGGGTGTAAGGCTTGCCTGCTGACCTTAGTCAGATTCCGGTACGCGGATAAAGTGCGCTCCAGTCGAATCTTTATTCGACGGCGTGGTTGCGGTTGAGTCCGTGTCCAACCCATCCTGCCCATCACTTTGCGGCACGGTTATGAATTTCGGGTCAGGCACGTCGGCAGGCGGAGGCGTGGTTGCGGCAGCATCAAGTTCCAATTCTTCTGGTTGGGAACCATGCGGCCTGGTCGCGACCCAAGCCCTGCCACTTGCCGCGCGCGGGGCCCTGACAAGGTAGCGGACCATGCCCACCGTGTTTTTGTTGACCTGACAAAAGAATTTAACGTTCTTGATATCGTCAAAATCCGCGGCGCCATACACAAAGGGGATCTGGTTTCGCCAGCGCACTTTCATGTCCCGCAGGTTGCTGGCGGCACGTTCCCCGGTCATTTCGGCACGACAAACATCTTTGGCGCGGTCTTCCAAACCCTGGGCGGAAGCAGCGGTTGCGCCAAACAGCAGAAGCACAAAAAGCAGCTGGGCAAAGGCCCTGCCGGCTGGATTTACTTTCATCATTTGGCTCTTCCTATGGCACCAATTTGGATCACATCAGGCCTTTGCTGCACGGTCTCCCATTACGGGACATACATTCAAATACGCCCCAGCATGATTAAGCCGTCACATTAAAAAAGCAACTGGACGTGTGAGGGCTATGGTTTGATATGCATGGCGTCTGGTACATTCAGGTAATTGACTGCAAACGAAGGGAACGAGCGGATGTTGAACGTATATCTTTCAGGTGAAATCCACACAGACTGGCGCGAACAGATCATCAATGGAGCGCAAGGGCTGGATGTTACGTTCAACGCGCCTGTCACGGATCATGCGGCGAGCGATGATTGTGGTGTGGCCATTCTGGGTGAGGAACCCAACAAGTACTGGCATGACCACAAGGGCGCGATGGTGAATGCCATTCGCACCCGCAAGGGGATCGCGGATGCCGATGTGGTCGTTGTGCGTTTTGGTGAGAAGTACAAGCAATGGAATGCGGCCTTTGATGCGGGCTATGCCGCCGCTTTGGGAAAATCGCTGATCGTTTTGCATGGCCCGGATCATGCCCACGCTTTGAAAGAGGTGGATGCCGCAGCCCTTGCCGTTGCTCAGGAACCTGCGCAGGTTGTCGATATCTTGCGCTATGTTTTGACAAGCGCGCTTCCAAAGTAGGTACCGGTCTGGTCTCCAGTTTTTCATGTTAAAGACCATTTCGGGGGGACAGCATGAAGTATGACTACGTCATTGTCGGCGGCGGTTCTGCCGGGTGCGTGATGGCCGCGCGGCTCAGCGAGGACGCCAATGTTTCCGTATGCCTGATCGAAGCAGGCGGCGACGGTCGCAGCCTGTTTGTGCGCGCCCCCGCGCTCGTGGCAGGCATGATTTCGGGGCGGCCAAAGATCAACAACTGGGCCTTCCACACTGAGCCTCAGCCCGGACTGAACGGACGGCGTGGATTTCAACCGCGTGGAAAAGGGCTTGGTGGGTCCAGCGCAATCAATGCCATGCTCTACGTTCGCGGACATGCGCGCGATTATGACGAGTGGGCGGACTTGGGCGCAACGGGCTGGGATTGGGAGTCCGTCCTTCCTTATTTCAAGATGTCTGAAGGCAACGTGCGGGGCGCGGATGATCTGCACGGTGTAGATGGGCCGCTGCAAGTCGCAAACCAGTCCGAGCCGCGCGCAATCAGCCATGCCTTTGTCGAGGCTGGCACGCAGGTACAGGTGCCCCTGCGCGAGGATTTCAATGGGCCGGAACAAGAAGGTATCGGCCTTTATCAGGTGACACAGGCCCATTCCGGAGCGGCCAAGGGTGAGCGATGTTCAGCGGCAGCAGCCTACCTGACGGCTTCGGTGATGGCCCGGTCAAACCTGACGGTGCTGACCCGTGCGGTTGCGCAAAAGGTCGAAATGCAAGACGGGCGCGCTGTTGGCGTGCGCATGCGACATGGCGGAAAGATCAAGCTGGTGGAGGCGGGGCGCGAAGTCATTCTGTCGGGCGGCGCCTTTGGCTCGCCGCATCTGTTGCTGCTGTCGGGGATTGGGCCGCGCGACGAGCTTGCGGCCCATGGCATCGAGGTCGTCCACGAATTGCCGGGTGTAGGACAAAACCTGCAGGATCACCTCGACTACATCATCAGCTATCATTCCAAGCGCGATGACGTTGTTGGACTTGGCCCCAAGGGCCTCATGGATCTGGCCCGAGCCGGTTTGCGCTGGCGCAAGGATGGGTCTGGCCTATTTGCGTCCCCCTTTGCCGAAGGTGGCGCATTCCTGAATTCCGACCCGAGCGTTACCCGTCCGGACCTGCAACTGCACTTCGTGGTGGGGATCGTGGATCAGCACATGCGCAAGATCCACCTGCGCTTTGGCTATTCCTGCCATGTCTGCGTGTTGCGCCCATACAGTCGCGGGCAGGTGGGGTTGCAGTCTTCTGATCCGGGGCGCCCACCGCGCATTGATCCGAATTATCTGGATGACTCACGCGATCTGGATCTGCTGATGAAAGGCGCGCGCAGTATGGAGCGTATACTGGACGCGCCGCCGCTCGATCCCTGGCGAGGAAAAAAGCTTTATGCGCATGATGGCAGTGATGCGGCTTTGGAGGCTGATATCCGGGTGCGCGCTGACACCATTTACCACCCTGTCGGAACATGCCGGATGGGGCATGATGATATGGCGGTCACCGACCCTGCGGGTCGTGTACATGGCTTGAAAGGTTTGCGTGTGGTGGATGCGTCACTGATGCCCCGCCTTTTGGGTGGGAATACCAACGCGCCGACCATTATGATGGCCGAGAAGATTTCGGCCGGGATGCGTGGCGCAACCTGAGCAAGGCTGCACCACGCAATCTGTCAGGGGCGCGGCGGGATGTTTTTCGCTTTTTCCACTGCTGGGCGCGCCATGAACCGGTCCAGATAGGCGACAAGGTTCTTGTGATCGTCCCAGCCAACCATGTCTCTGGATTCGTAAAAGTTGAGTGCATTGAGCCAAGGGGCGATTGCAATGTCGGCGATGGAGTACTGTCCGGTCACCCAGTCTTGTCCCTCAAGCTGCTTCTCCAACACCGCCAGCAGCCGCTTGGCTTCACTCACATAGCGCTGTTGCGGGCGTTTATCTTCCCACTGGCTGCCTGCGAATTTGACGAAAAAGCCCATCTGACCCAGCATCGGGCCTAAGCCGCCCATCTGGAACATGAGCCATTGGATAGTTTTGGCTTTTTCCGTGGCCGATTGACCCATCAATTTGCCAGATTTTTCGGCCAGGTAGATCAGGATGGCACCGGATTCAAACAGACCGATCGGCGTACCGTCGGGTCCGTTCGGATCAATGATGGCGGGGATCTTGTTGTTCGGGTTCAGGGACAGAAACTCCGGGCTTTTGACATCTGCATCAGCCAGCGTGACCAGATGGGCCTCGTAAGGGATTTCCATTTCCTCCAGTGCGATGGACACTTTGACCCCGTTTGGCGTGGGAAAAGAAAAAAGCTGCAAGACGTCGGGGTTCTGCGGTGTCCATTTTTGGGTGATCGGAAAGGCGCTGAGGTCAGCCATTGGGGTGTCTCCTGATTGTACCCGACTGACATAGGGGAAAAGTGGCGCCAAAGTACCCTTTGAGGTGTCCGCCAGTGTGCTATCCAGTGTTCATCAGCGCACGGATAAGCAAATTCGTGTTGGGACAGTGTGAGTAAGGAACAAAAAATGCTAAATGAATTCAAAGACTTTATCGCCAAGGGCAATGTCATGGACATGGCTGTGGGTATTATCATCGGGGCGGCGTTTACTGCGATCGTGGCTTCACTTGTCGCCGATCTGATTAACCCGTTCATCGGTTTGTTCATGGGCGGTATCGACTTTACCAACATGTATGTCGTGCTTGCGGGTGATGTCGCGGCGGGTACCTCGCTTGAGGCTGCGCGGGAAGCAGGGGCGGCTGTGTTCGCTTATGGGTCGTTCATTATGGCGATCATCAACTTTCTGATCATCGCTTTTGTGGTTTTCATGCTGGTGCGCAACGTCAACAAGATCAAAGACGCGGCTGCCAAGAAAGAAGAGGCGGCGGAAGAGGCACCTGCTGGTCCGAGTGAATTGGATATCCTGATGGAAATCCGGGACTCGCTGGCCAAGTAAGGCTAACCCGCCTTCGGCTCCCAAAACAGCGAACGCCACTCCAATGAAATGGGGTGGCGTTCTGCGTTTTTGTCCGACTAGGACTTTAACGCCAGTGAAGGGGCCAAAACGTCGATCCCCAGTGCGCGGCCCACGGCGTAATAGGTCAACTTGCCCGCGTGCACGTTAAGGCCCGCTAGCAGGTGCGCGTCATCTTCGCAGGCCTGTCTCCAACCCTTGTCAGCGAGAGCCAGCATGAATGGCATTGTCGCGTTCCCCAGCGCGATGGTCGAGGTTCGCGCGACGGCCCCGGGCATATTGGCAACGCAATAGTGCATGATGCCGTCCACGTCGTAGATCGGGTCTTCATGTGTGGTGGCGTGCGACGTTTCAAAGCAACCGCCCTGATCAATAGCCACATCCACCATGACCGCACCCGGTTTCATCGTGCCCAATTGTTCCCGTGTTACAAGTTTGGGCGCAGCTGCGCCGGGTATCAGTACAGCACCAACAACCATATCTGCGGCAGCGACCAGTTCTGCAGTGTTGCCTGCGCTGGCAAAGCCGGTCTTGAATTGAGTTCCAAAGGCATCGTCCAGATACCGCATCCGTGGCAGCGACCGATCCAGAACCGTAACGTCTGCCCCCATGCCCGCCGCCACACGAGCCGCATGGGTGCCCACGACACCACCACCGATCACGACGACGCGGGCCGGGCCCACACCGGGCACGCCACCCATCAGTACGCCGCGCCCGCCATTGGCCTTTTGCAATGTCCACGCACCAACCTGAGGCGCGAGTTTGCCTGCAACTTCAGACATGGGCGCAAGAAGTGGCAGGCCACCAGCGGCATCCGTTACGGTTTCATAGGCGATGGCCGTACAACCAGACTCAAGGAGGTCATTGGTCTGATCCGGGTCCGGAGCGAGATGCAAATAGGTAAAAAGAAGCTGCCCTTCCCTCAGCATTTTCCGCTCCACCGGCTGAGGTTCCTTGACCTTTACGATCATATCCGCTGCGGCAAAGATGTCCGCCGCATTGCCCGCGATTTCAGCGCCTGCATCAATGTAGGCTTGATCTGGGAATCCCGCACCGTCGCCTGCGCTGGTTTCTACAGTCACTTTGTGGCCGTGCACGACAGCCTCGTGCGCGGCGTTTGGGGTCAGGCCCACACGATATTCTTGCGGTTTGATCTCTTTTGGGCAGCCGATATGCATATTGATGTCCTTTAGTTGCAGGAAATACCTTAGGCTCTTCCGCTTGCAATTGATCGCGAAATAACGTTCGTGTTTAGGCGCAAACATAGAATATATTTGCGTTAAAGTATAAATTCTTCGAAGAAACGAGCGCCAATGACACTCGACTCAACGGATCGACGCATTCTGTCGGCATTGCAAAGGCAAGGCCGGTTGTCGAACGCAGACCTCAGCGAGACGGTCCACCTGTCACCATCGGCCTGCCATCGGCGGGTTCAGAGGTTAGAGGAAGCAGGTTACATCCGTGACTATGTCGCCTTGCTGGACGCACGCAAAATGGGCGTACCGACGACAGTTTTTGTTGAGATCACGCTGCAGGGACAAACCGACGAAGTCTTGGAAGCGTTTGAAAAGGCCGTTTCGCGCATCCCAGATGTGCTTGAATGCCATCTGATGGCCGGCACTGCGGATTATATCCTGAAAGTTGTGGCCGAAGACACTGACGACTTCGCTCGAATTCACCGTCAGCATTTGGCCCGGTTGCCGGGTGTGGCGCAGATGCAAAGCAGTTTTGCGTTGCGCACAGTTTTAAATACGACTGCACTGCCTGTCTGACAGAGGGTGTCTTTGCTTCTGGCAACCGATGCTTGCACAATGAGATAACCCGCAAAAATGAACCCCGCGGCTTTGTCACTCCATGAGGTGGGCTGCCGCACCCAGGAAGCTACGCCGCTCGTCAGGGTCGCCGATATGTTCAGCCACCTCGTTGGCAAGTACGGTCAACGTCGCCGCCGTTTTTGCTTGTCGTTTCACAAGCACGGGAGCGATGGGGCCCAGATGAGGCGTCAGTAATTTGACGAGGGCCGCGACTCCGTCCGGTGGCAGGGTACTGGTCACGGCGGATTGGGCAGACCCGGCAGAGGATACCGACCCGCCCGTCTTGAGAGCAGATTGAATTTTGAGCCGCAACGCATCCTTTTCGTCTTGTGTAGGAATGTCCTGCAGTACGGCGTCTATCAGTTCCTCGGCATTACGGGCGCTGCCGGCCACACGCCGTGCGATGACTTTTCCCATCGGCCCCATGCTGGTCGTCAGGTGGTGCTCGACTTCGCGCAGAGTCTGTCCACTCAGCTGGGTCAGCATTGTGCCGGATGTTGCCTCACTGCCCGAAGTGGGGACCTGTGGCATCACTCTAATCATGGTGGTTGGATCCGCGCCGGACAACGCAGCGTCGATCGCCGCTCGCATCTGGGCGGCATCTGCGAACCGCTTGTCAGCGTCGATCTGCATCGCCTTCATCACGACCTTGTCCAACGCGGGCGGGAGCTCCGGAACCAGAACGCTCGGCAGCACCGGCGTGTCATTCTGCACCGCGTTGAACATCGCTTCCATACCGCCACCCGGATAGGGTTTGCGCCCGGTCAGCAATTCATAAAGCATCACGCCGGTCGCGTAGATGTCGGCGCGCGCGTCGACGGGGTGACCCATCATCTGTTCTGGCGAAATGTAAGACGGCGTGCCGATCATGCCGGCATTCGTGGCCTCCATAGAGGTCAGTCGCGCGATCCCGAAATCGGTCAGCTTGACGGTATCATCCTCGGCCAGCATCACGTTCGCCGGCTTCATGTCGCGGTGCACGATTCCTGCTGCGTGGATTGCCGTCAGACCAGCCAGCATTTGTTTCAGAATGCTGTGGATGTCGTCCAGCGACAACAACGAGGATGCGTTGCAGTGATCCTTGAGCGTGACCGAACGCACCCGTTCCATCACGAGGTAGGGCACGCCATCCTCCAGCAAGAAATCGAAGATCGTTACGAGATTGGTGTGTAACACACGCCCCGCTGCGCGCGCCTCGCGGCTGAAACGTTCCAGCAGATCGTCTCCGGCAGAGGTGCCCAAAAGGTGGCCATGGATCGTCTTGATCGCGACAGGGCGCTGAATGTCGGGATCAACGCCTGCATAGACCACGCCCATTGCCCCTTCACCTAGGACGCTTTGGACCATGTATTTGCCGATGAACCGGCGGCCGCCATTCGGGGCTAGGACTGTAACTTCAGTCATCGATCATTCGCATCGCTTGTTCGAGGCTGCGGCGCATCCGGTTGAAGGACTTGGTCAGCGAGCTGATTTCATCATTGCCAGGTTTTTGATACTCAGGCACTGAAAAATCGCCCATGCTGACCTGTTCAGCAAGTGTCGACATCTGCCGCACGGGTTTTAGAACAATCCGACCCAGCATCAGGTTCGTCAAAGCAAAAACAAACAGGAAAACGGTCGACAGGCCGGCGATCAGGACCACACCAGTTTCCCAGGTGCGCTGCTCAACCAGTGACATGGGGGCCGAGATGATCTGCGCCCCAACGGTCTCTCCCAATTCCCATCCAAAGCCGTTTTCAGACCCGTAGAGATCGACCATGGCGGGCGGAGCCGCCTCCGGGGTTGAGTGGCAGCGCAGGCAGCCTTCTTGTGTCACGGTAATAGGGTACGCCATCGTCAGAAAGCGCCCGTTCTCATTCTCGACGACGGTCGAGACTTCGGTCAGCGATGCATCCGCCCGAAAGTCAAGGATCATGGACGCTTCGAGTGGGTTGGCCAGATCTGCGGGGTTGGTCGGGTTCAGCGCGGCTTCCTTGTAGCTGTATTCCGGGAACTCTTCCTGCATGCGGGCAAAGACAGACTGCGCTGCGAAAGAGGCCACCGTCTCTGGCAGGAACAAGATGTCATTATCTTCGGACAAAAGCGGCGTGACGCTTCGAACTGTGTGAAAGCGCACGGCATTTGCATTGGCGTGAATGATGTTGATGGAGTGCTTAATTTCCTCAACCGCGAAACGCTGGACGATTGTATAAGAGATGCCCGCAGCTCCGGCGAGGCCCAGAAGACAGGCAAGAAGCAGAACAAGGTTGTATTTAAATCGCAGGCCCATGGGTCGGTGTCCTTAACATGTGCGGTGTAGCGGTCTGTCTGCCGCCGGATGCGTTCAAGTGCTCAGATCGGTCAATTGGCGGCGGGTGAGTATGCCGGTCTGTTCTTCAGAACGGCTGTTCTGATAAGCGCTGATGGCGGCGCGGGTTTGGGGGCCGAAACTGCCGTCGACCAAGCCACGATAAAAACCGCGAGTGCGCAAATTCCGTTGGACAGACCGCTTTGCTGATCGTGAAAGGGACTGTTCCAGCGCTTCCAGTTCTTCTCGGGTTTCGGCTTCGTCAGTCGGGCTTGCAGGTTCTTTTAGCACGGGCGTAACCGCAGCGACCTCGACATCCTCCTCGGCCACGGCAGGCTGTTTCAGAAAGACGGGGCGCGGTTGCACATCGGATAGCGTGGCACCCTCAACCCGGGCCATCGCATTCAGAAGCGCCCCAAGCTCGACTGTGTCCAGTGGGGCCGCAGTGGCCAAAATGTCCAGTATCGGGCCAAAGGCGTCTGGGGCCGCCAAAAGGATCGGGCTTGATCCGGTGGCCGGTTGAGGTGCTGCGGTCGCAAGCGACAGATCAGTGGGCAGATCATCCTGCGTCGCCGCCACAGTTGCCACGACTGAACCTCCCTGTGCGGCCTGAACGGAGGATCGCGCAAATGCCTGTAACGGGATCGACCGGGTGAACAAGTCAGTGGCCTTATTCAGTTCCGACCCAGACGGCAATACAAAGGCGCGTCCTTCGAAGGTCACGATTGGGAGATCAATGTAGACCAGCGCAGCGCGGGAATCGGCGGCCTCACCGGCAAACCGTTTGAGGAGCGAGCGTAATTCCGTGCTGTTTGCAGATTGGGCGCGCAACGTTTCTGCGCCAATGGTTTGCAGTTGCGCCTGAAAAGCGTCGGCTCGGTTCTCGCCGTCGTCGCCGGCGACCACCAGCGCGACCACGCGATCGCTTTGCGCCATAACGCTCGGCCCCAAAAAACAGAGACCGCAGACTAACAAGATAACGCGTGCAAGCATTTTTCCCTCCTCACGCGGGTTGCTTCTTCACACCTTGGCGGAGCACCCACGGACTGCTTCTGGCTCTTCTATGACACAAACACCTTAACAATCGAGTTTCTTCATTTTTGGTGGCGGAATTACGTTCATTGCGCGGCAAATAATGCACGTGTGTCTCTGCAGTATCAAAACAGAAGGCCGCGGAACGTGGCAGTGTCCGGCTAAGGGCACCCAGTCCTCGCCAATGAAAAACCCCGGCAGCCACGCGGCTCCGGGGTTTTTGATGTTCTTTCAGCGTCGCTGTTGGTGTGACTTACATCATACCTTCGCGTTGCGCTTTTTTGCGTGCCAGCTTGCGGGCACGGCGGATCGCTTCAGCTTTCTCGCGCGCTTTTTTCTCGGACGGTTTCTCGAAATGTTGCTTGAGCTTCATTTCACGGAAAACGCCTTCGCGCTGGAGCTTTTTCTTCAGAGCCCGGAGGGCCTGATCGACATTGTTGTCGCGAACACTAACCTGCATGTGGTTGTCACCACCTTTCTAGTTTCGAGTTGCAAGGATTTGCAGGAAGTGGGCACATAGCAAGTGTGCCCTAGTTTGTCTAGTACCCGTTGAGCAGGAGATTGCCATGACAACGCCTTACGAGACCACCAAAGATGCGCTTCTGGATGCCGCATTGATGCATGTCCCCTTTGACGGCTGGTCAGAGACGACGTTCAAGGCCGCGGCAACGGATGCTGGTGTAGAATGGGCGATGGCCCGGGCGGTGTGCCCACGCGGCGCAATCGATCTGGCGCTCGCTTATCATGCGCGCGGGGATGCCGAGATGGTGGCACGTCTGAAGTCCGATGAACTACCGCAACGGTTTAGTGAAAAGATTGCGGCAGGGGTCCGGTTTCGCATTGAGGCTGTGAGCGACAAGGAGGCCGTGCGACGCGGCACCACGCTTTTTGCATTGCCGATGCATGCCGCCGATGGAGCCAAGGCCATTTGGGGCACTGCGGACAAAATCTGGGATACGCTGGGCGACACATCCGACGACGTGAACTGGTATACAAAGCGGGCCACTCTCGCCGGGGTGTATAGTGCGACGGTGCTCTATTGGTTGGGTGACGACAGCCCAGACAATCAGGCAACGTGGGCTTTTCTTGATCGGCGTATCGAAGACGTGATGCGGATCGAAAAGGTCAAGGCGCAAGTGCGTGACAGCAAAGCGTTGAGCAGTCTGCTTGCCGGACCCAACTGGCTGTTGGGTCAGATCAAAGCGCCATCGCGTATGTCGAACCCTGATTTGCCCGGCACGTGGGGCTCACGCGGCAAGTAGCCCGGCGCGCAGTGTGACTAGCACCGCCGCAATCTGAACTACAATAACCAGAACGTTTGTCATCACCACCGGATTGGACGAACCGACGACCCAAACAGTGGCAAGTTTGTAGCTGACCTGCACGCCAAACAGAGCCAGCGTCATTTGTATAGCCCACGGGTGCCCGACGCTATGCAGGGCGATCAGTGCAGCGCTCACAACTGCAATCGCTCCATAAACACAGGTCAAAATGCGCCGGGCGTCAGTCTCTGGGCCAAAGGCCGCATCCATGTAGGGCGATCCAGTGCTGAGGGCCCAGATCACGGGCGCAAGGATGGCGGTGTTCAGGATCAGCGCAGCGATGAGCATTTGGGTTTCTTTCCCGATCTGAATAAGGGTACGTTGCGCAAAAAGGAGCGGATCAGATGGCTGAACAGATGCGAGCAGTTGAAATCAGCGCCCCCGGCGGGCCTGAGGTTTTGCAAGTGGTCGAGCGGCCAAGACCTGAGCCGGAACACGGTCAGGTGGTGATCAAGGTGGCCTGGGCCGGCGTGAACCGCCCTGATGCTTTGCAGCGCGCGGGGCTTTACAATCCGCCCCCAACGGCAAGCGACTTGCCCGGCCTTGAGGCAAGCGGGACGATCGTGGCGATTGGCTCGGGCGTCAGTGGGTGGTCCGTGGGCGATACTGTGTGCGCGTTGCTGCCGGGCGGTGGATATGCGGAGTACGTCGCAACTCCGGCCGCTCATTGTTTGCCTGTGCCCGATGGCATGGGTCTGAAAGAGGCCGCCTGCCTGCCAGAGACCTATTTTACCGTCTGGTCCAATGTGTTCACACGCGGCGGCCTGCAAGGCGGCGAGCGTTTCCTGATCCACGGCGGGTCGAGCGGCATTGGCACCACGGCAATCCAACTGGCCAACCATTTTGGCGCACGGGTTTTCGTCACTGCTGGCTCAGAAGAAAAGTGTGCGGCCTGCCGCGATCTGGGGGCCGAAGTTGCGATCAACTACAAGGATGCGGACTTTGTCGAGGTGATGAAGGCGCAAGGTGGCGCAAACCTGATCCTCGACATGGTTGGCGGTGAATACATCCAACGGAACCTGAACGCCCTCGCCGACGATGGGCGCTTGGTCCAGATCGCCTTTCTTCAGGGACCCAAGGTCGAGTTGAACATGGTCCAGCTCATGACCCGCCGCCTGACCATGACGGGCAGCACCTTGCGTCCGCAAAGCGACCTGGCCAAGGCCCGGATCGCTCAGGATTTGCGCGAAGCGGTTTGGCCGCTTCTGGCGGCTGGACGTATTGGGCCGGTGATGGACTCTGAGTTTCCGCTGGAGCAAGCGGAAGCGGCGCATGTGAGGATGGAAAGCTCGGGCCACATCGGCAAGATCGTACTGGAAGTTGCGGGCGGATAGGTCCGCATCATCCAAATCACTCTCCAATCAAAAATGTTGAACGCACTGTCTTGAATTTCGCTACCAAGTGATACACTTTTGTCTCATGCGAGACAAAAGTGTATCAAAACGAGCTGTCATTCTGAACGCGGCCTTCGATGTGTTCAGTCAAAATCCTGGTGCGTCTTTGGCCGAAGTGGCCACACAGGCCGGTGTCGGGCGCGCGACGCTGCATCGCTACTTTGCGGGCCGCGATGACTTGATGGTCGCCCTGACCCTGACCGCCGCGCAAGAGTTGGACGCTGCCGCCGAAGCGGCAGTGGCCGAATGTACGACATACACAGAAGGGTTGCGCTTTGCCCTTGCTGCGATCCTGCCGCTCGCAGCGCTCCACATGTTTCTCGCCACCGAAGCGGCCAGCAACGATCCACGCGTGATCGAAGTGTACGCAGCGCAGGATCGTGACCTGTCTAGCGATATCGAGGCCGCCAAGGCGGAAGGCACATTTGCCGAGCACGTGCCGACGGCGTGGATCGTGCAGGCCTACAACAACCTAATCTACGCCGGTTGGGCGATGGTCGCAGCAGGTGACGCGACGCCAAAGCAAGCGGCTGATCTGGCGTGGCGCACTCTTACAGAAGGATTGAAGCCATGACTCTGGACATGCTGAAAACGCTGGGCAGCAGAATTGATGAAGCTTTCTTTCTGATCGGGGGTGCAGTCCTGCTCATCGAAGTGGCCGAAGTTTGCTTCAAAGGGGCTCATAAAGGTCGCTCTCTTGCGGAAATGGCGGTGAGTGCGTCGACTCAGATCCCTTCGATCCTGATGGAAGTGTTTGTACTGACCTTTGCTTACGGCCTTTACTATGTATTGTCAGAGACGCTGGTCAGCTGGAGCATTCCGTTAACGTGGTGGTCGGTGGTTCTGGCGCTGATCGCAGCAGATTTTACATACTATTGGGAACACCGGATCGCCCACGAAGTGCGGCTTTTGAGGACGCAACACGCAGTCCACCATTCGTCGCGCGAATACAACATCGTCACTGGGATACGGTTTGGACCTCTTGAAGGTGTATGGAGCCTGATCGCGCATATGCCGTTGGTTTTGATAGGGTTTTCTCCTGAGATGGTCTTTTTCGGGATCATCGTAGTGCTGGCCTACCAGACGTGGATACACACAGAGTTGGTGGGGAAAATGCCCGGCTTTGACCTGGTGATGAACAGCCCGTCCAACCACCGCGTGCATCATGGATGCGACGACAAGTATTTGGACAAGAATTATGGTGGGATTACCGTCATCTGGGATCAGCTTTTTGGCACCTACCAACCCGAAGACGAAACCCCGCGCTATGGTCTGAAGCGCGATTTTGACAGTCGAAATCCGATTAAGGTTTGGTTTTCCGAATTGCCCGGCCTGTGGCGCGACATGCGTGCTGCGCGCACTTGGGGAGAAGCGTGGCGCTATATGATGCGCGCGCCGGGGTGGGCGCCGTCAACGGACCGGAGTGAATAGGGCGTCCCGGGCCTTGCAATCTCGCACGACATCCTGACCGCAGGGCACCGGATCTAAACCTCGCGACAGGCAAATCCGCGCCTCCTGAATATAACCGTCGCGACAAGTGATTGTGATCCCGTCGGGTTCTATGTCCGGATTGGCCTGAATAAAGGCCTCTTCCACCACGGAAGCGGGCAGTTTGACTTCGCGATCAAGGTTGCGAAAAACCGCAGGACGCACGACACGGCCATAAGCCTCGCGCGATAAAGCATAATAGTCGCGGGCGGACAGGCCCGAGCATACCCCGTGTTTTTTCCATTGATGCCAGGCCAGGCCGGACGTGCCCATGATGTCTGCCATCCCGGCTGTCATGCCCCGCGATGGCGCGCGTTCAGACATTGGGCAATAGGACGGATACCCACGATGGAATTGCGGCCAAAGCCCATGCATGATCCACCCGTGATCGTGGCGCGCGTTGCACTGATCCGATCCGCGGGCATCCCCTTCATAGGCGCACCAGTTGGGCGACCAGCTGAGGCTGAGGACGTAGTAATCGAACGTTCCCGCCTTTTCCCCGTCAGCAATGACGGGCAAGGCCATACATAGCCAGATCAACAGAATACGCATTGGGCTTTCCTTTTTCCGCGCTGCCACTTATACGGCGTCCAAGTTCCCCCACAACGGAAACCCGCCTTGCCAAGCAAGGCCGCCTATTTCAGGCGACGGGAAAGATATGCGCGAAGGAGCACTAGAAATGGCAAAACCGATCATGGCACGCGCCACCGCCGTCTGGCTGGTGGACAACACAACCCTCAGCTTCAAACAGATTGCTGACTTTGTTGAAATGCATGAGTTGGAAGTTCAGGGCATTGCTGATGGCGATGTTGCTGCGGGCGTCAAAGGTTTTGATCCCATTACGAACAACCAGCTGACGCAAGAAGAAATCGACGCTGGCGAAAAGAACCCGCTCCACAAGCTGGCTCTGAAATTCTATGCCGCCGCTGCTGGTGAAGAAAAGCGCCGTGGTCCTCGCTATACTCCACTGTCCAAGCGTCAGGATCGCCCTGCCGCGATTTATTGGCTGGTGAAATTCCACCCCGAACTGACGGACGGTCAGATCTCCAAACTGGTGGGTACAACCAAGCCGACGATCCAATCGATTCGTGACCGCAGCCATTGGAACATCTCAAATATTCAGCCCGTAGACCCGGTTGCCCTTGGCCTGACCAAGCAATCGGAACTGGACGCCGCCGTACAAAAAGCCGCCGCGAAGAAGGCCGCCGACAGCCCTGTAATGTCTGATGATGAGCGCCGCAAGCTGGTCAGCACAGAACAGTCTCTGGGCATGGAAGCCGAGCCCAAGATCCCAACCGCCATCGAGGGGCTTGAGACGTTCTCGCTCTCCATGGACGTGGATTCGGACGAGGACGATGAGGATAAATCAACCCTTGTGGACGCAGACAGCCTGTTCAACCTGCCCAAAGGGGATGGGTCGGACGAAGACGAACAGCCCTGATCACAAACCCAAGCTTTATCATTTGAACGGGCGCGCCTAAGTTAGGCGCGTCCGTTTTCGTTTCATCAAAAGGGTTGCCCGATGAACCAGTATGCCGCTCTGAAAGAGGCCCCGGCTGTTCCGATCATCTGCGATTTGCGCAGCGATACCGTCACGTCCCCGGATGCCGCTATGCGCGCCGTTATGGCGAATGCTGAGGTGGGCGACGACGTCTACGGAGAAGACGCGACCGTCAATCGGCTTGAGGCAACCCTTGCTGAACGTTTGGGCAAAGAGGCGGGGCTGTTTCTGACCTCGGGAACTCAAAGCAATCTTGTCGGTCTGCTCGGCCACTGCGCGCGGGGCGAAGAGATTATTACAGGGCGCGATTATCACATCTGGAAATATGAGGCGGCGGGGGCTTCTGTGTTAGGCGGGATTGCGCTGGACCCGCAGCCGGTCGCGCAGGACGGAGCATTGGAGCCGGACATCATCCGGGCGGCCGTCAAAGAAGACGACTCGCATCATGCCATCTCGCGGCTACTGACGCTGGAGAACACCCACAATGGTATGGCCGTCCCTCTTGAGCGTTGTCAGGCTGCGGCAGAGGCTGCGCGCGATGCCGGGTTGTCCGTCCATCTGGACGGGGCCCGGTTTTTCAATGCTGTCGAGGCGCTGGGCTGCGCCGAGACGGATCTGGCGGGGATCTTTGACACCGTTTCGATCTGCTTGTCCAAAGGGCTTGGCGCACCGGTCGGGTCGGTGCTTGTTGGTCCTCGCGATCTGATCGATCGTGCCCGTCGCTGGCGCAAGATGCTGGGAGGGGGCACTCGGCAAGCAGGAGTTCTGGCTGCTGCTGGCCTGCACGCTCTTGCGCACAACGTTGACCGTCTTGCCGAAGACCGGATGCGGGCGGAACGTCTGGGGCAGGCACTGTCCGCCTATGGCGACGTAAGCCAAGGGACCAACATGATCTTTTTCACACCAACCGGCGGAGTGACGCCTGACTTGCAACAGCATATGGCAACAAAAGGTGTGCGTCTAAGCGGCGCGACAGGTACGACCCGGCTCGTGCTGCACAAGGACGTCACCGATGCCGGGTTGCAGGCTGCGATTTCAGGATTTGAAACCTACGCCGGCTGATTTTTCCGCTTTTAGCAGGCGACGATTTGAGGCCAAACAAACGTGTGTTGGTGGCGTTCATGTGTGGTTTGATGCGCTACAATGCTTTGCGGGCCCGCATGGCGGCAGTGATAGTGCCGTCATCAAGATAGTCCAACTCTCCCCCAATCGGCACACCTTGGGCGAGTGAGGTAAGGCGCACCTGTCCTTCAAGCTGATCCGCAATGTAGTGGGCCGTAGTTTGCCCATCGATTGTGGCGTTAAGAGCAAGGATCACTTCCGAGATGCCCTCGGTCTCTACCCGGTCAATAAGGCGCGGGATGCGCAATTCGTCCGGGCCAATGGCATCTAGCGCGGACAGGGTGCCGCCCAGCACATGATAGCGGCCCTTGAAGACGCCCGACCGCTCCATCGCCCAAAGGTCGGCGACATCCTCGACCACACATAGCTCGCCCGTGGCGCGCTTTTCCGAGGTGCAGATGTCACATATGTCCGTGGTGCCGACATTGCCGCAGTTTATGCATTCGCGTGCTGTAGCAGCGACGATTTGCATCACGTCCGCGAGGGGTGTCAGCAACAGCGCACGTTTTCGGATCAGGTGCAGCACTGCGCGCCGAGCCGAACGCGGACCAAGCCCGGGCAGCTTGGCCATCATTTCGATCAGCGCGTCTATGTCCTTGGTACTGCTCATGTGCAGGACTCTATTGCCGATTGTTCAGGACAGAAAGCGCAGATTGCTTTGTGCTGATTCATTTGTTCTCAATAGGTTCCGTGCAAAGTGCCGACAAATTGACCTTTGTGTTGAGGAGATATGCCGCACATTTTGCGATTGTACTGCACTTTGATCGCCTGGACAGTGATGTCCGGGGCGGCGATGGCGTGCGCGTATCCTCATTCATTTCGTCTGGTTAACAACACCCTGATCGAACAGCTGGATCGCGGGGGGGAGGTTGGTGCGTTTGTGCGTTCGACCTTGCGGCGTGCCCTTGATCACATGCCGCCGGACGCGATGCTGACGTCGATGTCGGGTGACATCAGGCGCGGGGATTTGCGTGCAGCGCGGCGCGTGCTCGCGGCGGCGGGTGCTCTTGCGGATGGCCGCGGCCTCAAGGTTGATCCCGACTTGCGCGGACACCAGTCGACTGAACGAAGCGGTTGAACTCGAGTGTTCCAATGGCGTGCACAGCGCCAGCGGCACCCGCGAGGCGACGGGTGTTGAAGGGGGCGGGGTACGCAGAAACGGCGGGGTTGGGCGCAGTTTGACCTTTGAAGAAGGTATGGCCCGGCTGAGCATTGCCTTCACGCTTTACGCCGTGTTTCTGGTGATTTTGTTCGCCTTTCGGCAACTTTATCACCGCCGCCTTCGTTCTGAAAACCACGACGGCGATGACGCATCACTTCCGTTGCCCATTCCTATGGCAAAGGATGGTTCGCAAAGACTACGGGATCCTTAAAAAGGCAGTTTCATCCCGGCAGGCAACCCCATGCCCTCTGTCAGTTTGCCCATTTCTTCCTGCGCACGTTCGCCGGCCTTGGTTTGCGCGTCCTTGATTGCGGCAAGGATTAGGTCTTCGACCACTTCCTTGTCGTCGCCGTTAAAGATGGATGGATCGATGTCGAGGCTGGTCAGTTCGCCCTTGGCAGTCGCTGTCGCCTTCACAAGGCCCGCACCGCTTTCACCCGTGACAGTGATCCCGTGCAGATCGTCCTGCATCTGCGCCATCTTGGTCTGCATTTCTTGGGCTTTTTTCATCATCCCGGCCATATCGCCGAGCCCGCCTAGGCCTTTGAGCATTTTGAGGTCTCCGTTGAGTTCAGAGCCGCGTTTCGCGCGGCGCAGTATAAAGGATCATGCCACCACATATCGCAGCCACAACCGCGATGAACAAGACGGGCGAGCCGATACAGCCTTCGGCGATCGCCAAAGCTTGCGTTTCACTGTCCAACCCGACCAGCGCCACGACCGAAACCCAAGCCGTCCACAGCAAGACCACGACCAGTGCCCCCCACTGGTGACGAAAGCGCACCGCCAAAGCGGACAGGACCAGAAGGATGAGCGAAGGGGGCGTTCCCATCAATCCAATCAGCTCGTCCCAGCTCGTCGCTTGCGCGCCAGGTGTCCACAATGGACGAACCTTGTCGCACACTTCAGCCAGTGCGGATCCCGGGAGTATCGAAATCAAAAGGGTCAGTCGTTTCATTGAAACATCCGATCAGTCATCGGTTCCATTGGTCTTTGGATGCAACGCTCGCAGCCGGAGGTGCATGTGTTGATACGTTCCGACGCTCTCAGTCTTCCTCAAACGGATCCCATTCATCGTCGACCTCCGGCAGCGCTTCGGCTTCGGCGGCATTCGCAATCTCTTGTGCGGTGCGGATGGACGTTATGCTGGCCTTGGGAAAGCTTGCCATGACGGCCTGAACCAACGGGTGCGCGATCGCTGCCTCTTTGAGTGCTAGATCGGCGGCATCACGCACTTCGACCACCGTCGGCGCGCCACCCTCGTTCACAACCGATACGGCCCAGCGATTGCCCGTCCACAATTGCAAACGTTGACCAAGCCTTTGCGCAAGGTCCCTTGGCGCGTTGTCTGCGGGGACAAATTCAATCCTGCCGGGCTGATAGGCGGCAAGGCGCAGACCGGTCTCAACCTCGACCAGCAGTTTAACGTCGCGATTGGCGCGGATCAGTTCCAACACGTGCTCGAAGGTTGGAAATCGGGCAAGGGCGGCTTCCACATTTTGCGCAAGGGCCGTGGTATGGCCCGCCGCGTTCGGGTTTGACGCCATCCGTGTCTGCGCCTGCACAACAGCCTGCGCACCCGAGGGCGCTCCGACGGGCGTGGTCTGTGCGGTGGGGGCAGGGGGCGTCGCGTTCTGCAACTTGCGCACCAATTCTTCCGGGCTGGGCAAGTCGGCCACATGGGTCAGACGAATGATCGCCATTTCGGCGGCCATCATCGCATTTGGGGCCATTCCAACTTCGTCCAGCGCCTTGAGCAGCATCTGCCACAACCGAGTTAAAACCCGCATCGGCAGTGTCTCGGCCATGGCCAGACCACGGCTGCGCTCATCGGGTGAGATGGTGGGGTCTTCGGCGGCTTCTGGCGTAATCTTGACCACCGACACCCAATGGGTGATCTCGGCCAGATCGCGCAGCACCGCCATCGGGTCGGCCCCATCGGCATATTGCGCGCCCAACTCGGTCAGCGCACCATTCGCATCGCCCTTCAGCACCATGTCGAACAGATCAAGCACGCGGCCACGGTCCGCCAGCCCCAGCATAGCTCGGACCTGATCCGCTGTCGTTTCACCGGCACCATGGCTGATGGCCTGATCAAGCAGCGACGTGGCATCACGCGCTGACCCTTCGGCCGCGCGGGTGATCAGCGCAAGCGCGTCATCTGTAATTTGCGCCTCTTCACCGCCTGCGATCTTGCTCAAAAGCGCAATCATCACTTCGGGCTCGATCCGGCGCAGATCAAACCGCTGACAACGCGACAGAACCGTCACGGGCACTTTGCGAATCTCGGTTGTCGCAAAGATAAATTTGACGTGCTCGGGCGGTTCCTCAAGCGTCTTGAGCAGCGCGTTAAAGGCGCTGGTCGAAAGCATGTGCACTTCGTCGATGATGTAAATCTTGTAACGGGCGGACGCCGCGCGGTAGTGCACCGAGTCGATGATTTCGCGTATATCGTTGACGGAGGTGTTCGAGGCGGCGTCCATCTCCAACACATCCACGTGCCGTCCCTCCATGATGGCGCGACAGGGTTCGCACTCTCCACATGGATCAGTGGTGGGACCGCCGTTCCCATCTGGCCCGACACAGTTCATGCCTTTGGCTATGATCCGTGCAGTGGTCGTTTTGCCCGTACCCCGGATACCCGTCATCACAAAGGCCTGCGCGATGCGGTCCGCTTCAAACGCGTTTTTCAGCGTGCGGACCATGGCGTGTTGTCCGACCAGATCGGCGAAGGTTTCCGGCCGGTATTTGCGCGCCAGAACCTGATATTTGGGATTTGCGTCTGTCATGGGCCTCGGGCTTGGATTCGCTGTGACCTGCCAAGACTACGGGCCGCGTGGGGTGACGTCCACCGCTACAATTGGTCAGCAAGCCTGCGCAACACGTCCGAATTGCGCCTCGCCCGCGCCAGCATCCAGCCCCCCTGGATCAAGACGAACAGATGTTCGGCCTTTGACTTGGCATCCGTGTCTGACAGCCCCAGTCGTTCGGCGTGATCCAGCACTTCAGCGATCCACCCATCATATATATGGGCCGCATGGGCGCGCATCTCGGTGTTGTCCGGCCCTTCAAACAAAGTGGCGGCGATCGGGCAGGTGTCCCAGCCGGTTTTGTCAAACAGCTTGGCCAGTTTGTAGCACAAGGTTGTCGCCCCGGCCTTGAACGTGTCAGCCCCGTCAAAACTGGCAGCGATCAGCCGCAGCATCTCATCAGACGCCCATGTTGCAGCAGCAATAGCAAGGTCGGATTTCCCGTTGGGAAAGTGATGATAAAGCGACCCTTTGGGGGCCTTCGCCTCAGCAAGCAAATCCGCCAGACCAACACCGTGATAGCCCCGCGTGCGGAACAGCGTGGCAGCGGCAAGGATCAGGCGGTCTTTGGTCGGGCGTGCGGTATCGTTCATGATCGTTATCTTGACAGGACTAGACCGATTGGTCCAGTGTCTGAATTGGACCGATTGGTCTAGTCTTTCCATGACCCGGAGTCGCGTGATGTTTGATCAAAGTTCAACCCTTTATCCGGTGTCCGAAACCTCTCTTACTTTCAAGACGGAAGACGGGGCAGAACTGGTTGGTCGTCTGTATCGACCTGACACTGATCCGGTTGCTGCGGTTGTGCTGAACAGTGCCACGGGCGTGTTTCAAACCTTTTACACTCACTTTGCCCGCTGGCTCGCAGCCGAGAGAAGGATTGCCTGCCTGACCTACGACTACCGGGATGTCGGGCGGTCGTGGTCGGGGCCTTTGCGGGCCTCAACGGCGAACATGTCCGATTGGGGGATTCGCGATCAGGTGGCCGCACGCCGCACGATGTCGCAGGCCATGCCCAATGCGCCCTTGTGGATCGTGGGCCATTCTCTGGGTGCGTTGTTGCTGCCCAACCAGCCTGAGACGGAAGCCATCGAACGCGTCATTGGAGTCGCCTCTGGCATTGTGCATTTCAGCGATCACCCCTGGCCATATCGTGCCCTCGCGATGAATTTCTGGTTCACCATTGGGCCATTGGCGACAGCGATCTGTGGATACCTGCCGGGTAAACGGTTGGGGTTCGGAGAAGACTTGCCCAGTGACGTGTTCTGGCAGTGGCGCAAGTGGTGTACCGCACGCGGGTTTAATGTAGGCGATATTGGCCCGAGGCTGCCAGCGCCAAACTGGGCGAGTGACGCCAAGGTGCGCCTGCACGCGTTTACCGACGATGAATTGATCCTGTCACACTGTGTGGATCGTCTGGCTGAGAAATATGCCGGCAAGGCAGAGGTTGTACTGATTGATCCGAAAAAGCACGGGCTGGACAGCGTCGGACATCTGAGTGCGTTTTCGCGACGCAATCGGGCGCTGTGGCCGCTTTTTCTGGATGGGTAGGGGGAAGGGCGGCCTACCGCTTCGATTCTGGGGAGTTTCCCATCTGTCAGTATTAGGGAAATTGCGGTTGCCCTCTCGCGGTTCTTCCGAACCGCTGCCGGGCTTACGCGCGTCTTGCGCCTCAAGACACGCTTTGGTGAGAGATTGACAACGACCCAAGCGGGGCTCGTTACGGCTGCTTCCTTCCGGATCTGACCGGGTTGGCGAGGCGCCTGCCCGCGCCAACCTCTCGACGAGTGGTATAGTCTTGACGTCTGACGGGTGCAAGCACCTGATCAGATCAACACACTCACCTCAAGAAAACCGGCCTCGTTTTCTTTGATCAACTGCGGCTCGAACGCCGCGATCTCGTCAAGATGTGCTTTGGCGTGGGGCGACGTTTCGATGAACACGCGTGTCGGACGCTCAGTCACAAAACCCCAAACCGTTGGGCAATGGTCAGGCGATATAGTTCCCCGTGCGACACTGCGATGTACTGCCTCGCATAGATCGTGGTTTGTCCGAACAACTTGGGTGTGTTTGGTAATGCCGGGAAAGTTCCCTCCACCGGCACCTCGAAAGCTGGTCATGGCGACAAGAAATTTTGCGTTCTCATCGATAGGAGCGTCGCCGTAGCTGAGCCGTCGCACACGTCGCGCGTTCGGGTTAATAACTTGCCCCGAGGCGTCAAACATTGCCGGGCGGAACGGATCGATGTCGGCCTTCAACCCATGAAGCATGTCAAAGTTGAACGAGGGTACATCAGGATTCACCAGTCGACCATTCCCGCCGCAAGCCGGACCAAAAAACACGGATGCGCGCTCAACCCATTGGATCAATTCGGCGCCGGTCAGAACAAGCGCCCAAATGGCATTCGAAAACGGAGTCAGCATGGCGATATGGCGCGCCTGAACAGGCCCGGGCGGGATGTCCACATAGTTGCCGGGTCCTGAAACGCCGCCCATGGTCACTGGTGCGACCGATGCCAGCAAAGGCAGATCTGCCAGATCCGAGCCCGCGACCTGTTCTTTGATGACATCCATCATGGTGCGCGCGACCAATGCATCCGATGGTCCGGACATCAACATCCCGAAGTATGTGTGCAGCCCAGCATTGGTGTTTGCCAGTGTGCGATCCAATTCGGCTTCGGTCTGTTTTACGGCTGACTCGGTGAGGGCGCCAATGCTCGGGGCTGGAACGTCGCCATCACGGGGCGTCAACAGCTTTGCGTTATGGCCGGCGGTATGCCAGCCACTTTCCGTCCAGCCCAATGACAAATCGATCTGGCCAAGCGCTTCGGCCGCATAGCCAGACATTACAGCCGGTATTCCATTCAAGTCTGTTCGCCCGTCAACGCTCGGAAATCGCTGATGGGTGTGACCCAGCACGAGGGCGTCAACCCCCTCGACTTCATGGGCGAGTGAGACGCCAAAGTTCTCGTCGTCCGCTGCTTGGCGGGTGCCAAGACCGCTGTGGCACAGCATCACAACGATGTCGGCCCCGTTCTCTTGCAAGTCAACAACAGCGCGCTGAGCAGCTGGGACGCCGTCATCAAATTCAATCAATCCTGCCAGGAAGCGTTGATTCCAGATCGCAGTTTGTGGCGGCAAAACAGATGTCACGCCAATCTTGATGGAACGCGTTTTCCCGTCTGAAAGTGTTACGTCCCGCGTCAGAATTACGGACGGGGCGACTCCATCCACGCCGCCTTGCGAAAAACTTGCACATAGAGTGGGAGCATTTGTGTATCTGACGATCCGTTCCAGAAACGGCACGCCGAAATCAAAATCGTGGTTTCCAAGGCCCACGGCGTCATAGTCCAGCGCATTCAGGATGTCGGGCCAGGGGTGGCCTGCTTTATTTGGATGCGCTGCGCAATGGGTTCCAACAGGTGTGCCCTGCAGCGAGTCTCCATTGTCTAAGAGGATGCAAGCCCCTTTGGCTGTTGACCGCGCCCTAAGAAGTGCACTTACCAAAATATCAAATCCGCGCCCTTCCTCATGGCGCTGGTGCAACGCGTCCCAACTGGTCAGGTGCATATGGACGTCGCTGGTTGCAAGAATACGCAAATCAGCAAAAGCTAGAGGCGAGTTCATATCTCAAGGTGCTCCCATAGGTAGAATTAATGCAACCCCGGACAGACTGGCTTGATTCAATTGGCGCTCAAATGTGGTTTGTATGCCGCCATTGCGCCCGGTCGATGCCCGTGCCAAGCCTGCGCGCAGATTTGAGATGCTGAACATGGAGGCATTGGGGCATGCGTCACGCCGAAACAGTCACTTTTGGAGGGTCTGCGCTAGATCGGGCTGGCGAAGTGCGCGGGGACGCCACTGCTTTGGCCGCAGCAGTTGCAGACCCGGCTGCGCGCACGATCCTGTTGTGGCGAGGCAAGCCATTGATTGATCAGTCCCGCCCGGCCAAGCTCGTGCGTCTGCCGATGGACCACCCAGTCTTGGCGTCCGCTGACCCAACGCCAATCCTGTTGGGACGCGAAGACGGCGCACCCCGCTTTGCGTACAACCTGTCTGGTTGGGAACCCGAAGACCTTGATGCCAGCCAATTGGGCGGCTTTCTGGATCCTTCAGAGCAGCATCACCCATCCTTTGTGCCCGACGAGGTCTTTCTTGAACTGCGCCGCGTGATGACATGGCTGAACCCGCGGGATGCGGAACTGGCAGCGACGGCCAAGGCAGTGTTTGGGTGGCATGCAAGCCACCGGTTTTGCGCCAAATGTGGGGAAGCATCGGACGTGACGATGGGCGGGTGGCAACGCACGTGCCCTGCTTGCAACGCCCATCACTTTCCGCGCACGGATCCGGTGGTAATCATGCTGATCACACATGGCAATTCCGTGTTGATGGGCCGCTCTCCCGGTTGGCCGGAGGGGATGTTTTCTTTGCTGGCTGGTTTTGTGGAACCGGGTGAGACGCTGGAGGCGGCCGTGCGCCGAGAAGTGTTTGAGGAATCCGGTGTGCGCGTCGGAGCGGTTGAGTATTTGTCGAGCCAGCCCTGGCCTTTCCCGGCCTCTTTAATGTTTGGATGTCATGGCCATGCTACCAGTCAAGAGATCACCATTGATCCGGAGGAAATCGAAGCTGCGATGTGGGTTAGCCGCGAAGAGATGATGACTATTTTTGCCGGAGAGCATCCAACTGTCCTGCCGGCGCGCAAAGGGGCCATCGCACACTTTTTGATTGAAAACTGGCTTGCGGACACTTTGGATTAATCAGAAACTGCAAGGCGCAGTGAAAAAGCAGGCCAGTTCATGAAATTCTCAGCCCAAGAGGACGTTTCAGCCCCGATCGAACAGGTGTTTGAGGCCCTTTGCGATTTTGAAACGTTTGAGCGTCTGGCCATGCGCCGTGGGGCGGAGTTGCAGCGGGTTGATCCTTTGGCCCGCGCCGGCGCGGGCATGCGCTGGAAGGTGAAATACACCACCCGCGGACGCAGGCGCATCTTTGATCTGGAATTGACTGAGTTTGATCCGCCAAATCAGATGCTGTTTTCCGCCAATTTCAGCGGAATTGACGCCGCATTTACGGTCGATCTGCTGGCCCTGTCGCGCAACAGGACGCGCTTGGCTGTGGCTCTGGAAATGAAGCCGCTGAACTTGTCCGCACGCTTGCTGATCCAGTCGCTGAAGCTTGCCAAGTCTAGCCTGACCAAGAAGTTCAAAGGTCGCGTGGCGGACTATGCCGAAAATCTTGGTGAGCGGCTACAGAGCACATTCTGATATGTCGACCGGGCGCGGAACTGTTCGGCCCTGACGGGCCAAATACGCCCGCTCGCCGATCAGGTTCATCAGTCCCGTTTGGCTGCTGCCGGATAAACCCCGAGGATATCGAGGCGGTTGGTAAAGAACGACAACTCTTCCAGTGCGCGCGCAACGGGCGGATCTTCTGGATGCCCTTCGACATCTGCGTAGAACTGCGTCGCCGTGAAGGCGCCACCGACCATGTAGCTTTCCAGCTTGGTCATGTTCACCCCGTTTGTCGCAAACCCGCCCATAGCTTTGTAAAGCGCGGCAGGAATGTTGCGCACCTCAAAGACGAAGGTGGTGATGATCGTCTCGCCCCGCCGGGACATATCCGCTTCGGGCGACATCAGGAGGAAGCGGGTGGTATTGTGCCCCTGATCCTCAATGTCGCGCGCCAGAATTTCCAGACCGTGGATATCGGCCGCAACGGCTGAGGCCAGAGCGCCCACGCCCATCTCGCCAGCTTGCGCGATGGCGGCGGCGGCACCAGCACTGTCGGCAGCTGCCTCCGATGTGATCCCGTGGGCATCAAGGAAAGCGCGGGCCTGTGGGATCAGAACCAGATGTGCGCGGACGTGTTTTATGTCTGCCAGCGTCTGTCCCGGCACCGCCATCAGTGCGATGCGCACACGAATAAATGCCTCATCCACGATATGCATACCACTTTCGGGCAACAGCCGGTGAATGTCTGCAACGCGTCCGTAGGTGGTGTTTTCGACTGGCAACATGGCCATGTCCGCGCGCCCATCGCGCACCGTTGCAAACACGTCCTCAAACGTGGTGCACGGCACGGCTATGGCATCGGGGCGCGCTTTGACCACGGCCTCGTGGCTGTAGGCGCCCAATTCCCCCTGAAACGCGATCCGATCTGCCATCTTTGTTCGTCCTTCGTGCACGGCCCCACATCGCGCACAACAACGGGCAGGGCGATTGGTCGCGCTTACTACACCTTGCCAGTTGCAAGGGGAAGCCGTAGATACCCGCGGACAACAATAGGCGACACGGGGACACGATTCCAAATGTTCGACACGATGACCTTCACCAAGATTGCAGCAAGCCTATGTGGTGCTCTGCTTATTTTACTGTTGGGTAAATGGGCTGCTGAGGAACTTTATCACGCAGGCGGACATGGTGAGCAATCCTATGTGATCGACACGGGCGCCGATGAAACGGCCGAAGTCGTCGAAGAAGTGCCTTTTGAAACAATTCTTGCCTCTGCTGACATCGGAAACGGTGCGAAGGTCTTCCGCAAGTGCAGCGCGTGCCACAAAGTGGAAGAGGGTGCGAACGGCACTGGACCATATCTTTATGGCGTTGTTGGCCGCGACGTAGATTCTGCCAGCGGGTACGGATCATATTCCGGTTCGCTTGAGGCTGTCGTCGATGTTTGGACTGCCGAAGCTCTTAACGGTTTCCTTGAAAACCCCAAGAAATATGCCCCCGGCACATCGATGGGCTTCAACGGCCTGCCCAAAGTTCAAGACCGCGCCGACGTGATCGCGTATCTCGACAGCCTAGATGGCTAAATAAAATTGCCTTGTTGGCCGTAAAACAGCCGTTCGCACAGCGCGGGCGGCTTTTTTTGTGCCCAGTTAGGCCTCTCTCACGCTCAAGCGCGTCAGATCACATATTCTCAAGTTGCATATTGGCAGCGGGCGTCATTAGCTTATGTCACAGAACAAGACGCCCAGAATGCCACCAGACGGAGGATCAGCAATGCGTAAAATCCAGGACCGACACCAAGCACAGGCACGGACGAAAACAGTCCATGCACGAAATACCCGGTGGGGTTTGGGGATCTTCGGGCTGATCATTACCTTTGCGCTCGCTGGCCTTGCACGCGCGGACGGGCATGAAACGATTGTAAGCAGCCATGGCTATTCCTTTTACGGCGACTTGAAGTATCCCGAGGACTTTCCGCATTTTGACTATGTGAACCCCGACGCACCCAAGGGCGGTGAAATATCGCTGGGCACTGTCGGCACGTTCGATTCCATGCACCCCTACACCCGTAAGGGCCGCGCAGGCGCGTTGTCGTCTTCGATTTACGAAAGCCTTTTGGGAGAGGGCGTGAACGGCACCTCGGTACCGGCAGACGTCTACGGCGAAAGCTATTGCCTGTTGTGCGAGCGGATCGAATACGACGAAGGCAAGAACTGGGTCATCTTCTACATGCGCCCCGAGGCGCGGTTCTCTGACGGCTCGCCCGTGACAGCGCACGACATCGCGTTCAGCCACAACCTGTTGCTGGATGAGGGCCTGAAATCCTACGCTGACGCCGTGCGCAAACGCATCCCGAAGGTCGAAGTGCTCGACGATCACACCATCAAATTCTACTTCACCGAGGGCATCTCGCGCCGCAGCCTGATTGATCAGGTCGGCTACGTGCCGGCATGGTCCAAGAAATGGTACGAAGAAACTGGCGCCAGCCTTGATGAAAGCCGCTTGGAAATCTCGCCCGGTTCCGGCCCATACATTGTCGACTCCGTGGATGTGAACCGCCGCATCGTCTACAAGCGCAACCCCGACTACTGGGCGGCCGACTTGCCGTTCAACGTTGGACGCAACAACTTTGACAGCATCCGGATTGAGTATTTCGGCGATGCAGAGGCCGCGTTTCAGGCGTTTTTGGCGGGTGAGTTCACATACCGGACCGAAAACGACAGTAAAAAATGGGCGACCGGCTATGACTCGCCCAAGGTGCGCAGTGGCGCGATTGTAAAGAATGAGCTTCCTGATGGTTCTCCTCCGACACCATCCGGTATCGTGTTCAATCTGGGCTCTGAAGTGCTTAAAGATAAACGCGTGCGCGAGGCGATCTCGCTTGCGTATAACTTTGAGTGGACCAACGCATCGTTGCAGTATGGGCTGTTCCAACAGCGCGCGTCCTTTACCCAAGACACACCGCTCATGGCGACAGGCCTGCCAGAAGGTGCTGAACTCGCATTTTTGGAATCGCTGGGCGATGTTGTCCCTGCAGACATGCTGACAACAGAGGCCCGCATGCCCCACACCTCGAACGAGGAGCGCCTGTTTGATCGGCGTAACGCGCGCAAGGCGATGGCCCTTCTGGATGAAGCCGGATGGCTGGTCGGTGACGATGGCATACGCCGCAAGGATGGGAAGGTGCTTGAACTCAACTACCTGTTCAACTCGTCCTCCGCCGACACACTGTCCGGTGCGATGGAAAACTTCGTGTCTAACGTCCAAAAGCTTGGCATCGACATCACCTTTGAAAAGGTCGACTCGTCCCAATACACGTCGCGCGAACGCGACCGTGACTATGATCTGGTCTATGACGCCTACGCGCCCTTCCTCGGCACTGGCACCGGTCTGATGCAACGCTACGGCTCCGAAGCGGCAGAGTTTTCGCTGTTCAACCCCGCCGGACTTGCCAGCCCAATGGTAGACGCGATCATCGAAGCGTCCCTGAACGCGGAAACGCGCGAAGCAGAAGAGGCCTCGTTGACGGCGCTCGATCGCGCATTGCGCTACGAGTTCATCATGATCCCTGTCTGGTACAAGCCCACGCACTGGGTCGCGCACTACGATATGTATGAATATCCTGAAACGATCCCGCCTTACGCGCTCGGGCAACTGGATTTCTGGTGGTACAACGAAGAAAAAGCTGCTGCTCTGAAAGCTTCTGGCGCGCTAAGGTAATCGCATGGGCCCCTATATCCTGCGCAGGCTGCTCCTGGTCATTCCGACCTTGTTGGGCATCCTGTTGGTCAACTTCACCCTCACCCAATTTGTGCCCGGCGGCCCGGTCGAACAGGCCATCGCACGGGCTCAAGGCGGCGGGGACGTCTTTGGTGGCTTTGCCGGGGGCAACAACGATGCGGGCGCGGATGAGCTGAACACAGCATCAGACAGCACCTATGTGGGCGCGCGCGGCCTGCCGCCCGAATTCATTGCTGAACTGGAAAAGGAGTTTGGGTTCGACAAACCCCCGGTTCAGCGGTTCCTGAATATGGTGTGGAACTATGCCCGCTTTGACTTTGGCGAAAGCTACTTCCGAAGTATCGGGGTCATAGATCTTGTGATCGAAAAGCTTCCCGTGTCGATCACGCTAGGGCTGTGGTCCACGGTGATTGCCTATCTGGTTTCGATCCCACTGGGCATTGCCAAGGCGGTGCGCGACGGGACGCCCTTTGATACATGGACCTCCGGCGCCATCATCGCGGCCTATGCGATCCCCGGGTTCCTCTTTGCGATCCTGCTTCTTGTGCTGTTCGCAGGGGGCAGTTACTGGCAGATTTTCCCGCTGCGCGGTCTCACCTCAGACAATTGGGACGACCTTGGCACCTTCGCCAAGATCGCCGACTACTTCTGGCACATCACTTTGCCGGTTCTCGCTGGAACAATCGGGGCGTTTGCCACGCTGACCTTGCTGACAAAAAATAGCTTTCTGGACGAAATTAAAAAGCTGTACGTCATGACCGCCCGCGCCAAGGGTCTGTCGGAAAAGCGGGTGCTCTACGGCCACGTCTTCCGCAACGCGATGCTGATCGTGATTGCTGGCTTTCCGGCCGTGTTCATCGGAGTGTTCTTTGGTGGATCGTTGATCATTGAAACGATCTTTTCCCTCGACGGTCTTGGCCGCCTTGGGTTCGAGGCAGCGGTGGCGCGTGATTATCCAATTGTGTTCGGGACGCTATATATCTTTGGCCTCATGGGCCTGCTCGTCGGCATCATCTCTGACTTGATGTATGTCCTCGTTGACCCCCGCATCGACTTTGAGCGAAGGGAGGGCTGATGGCGATTCAAGAGGCAGGGTTGGACTCGCCCGTCATCGTCCCGCCACGCAAGCGTGGGCTGTTCGAATTGTCCCCGCTAAACCAGCGACGCTGGCGGAATTTCAAGAAGAACCGGCGTGCCTACTGGTCACTGTGGATTTTCTCGATCCTGTTCGGCCTGTCGCTCTGCGCAGAATTCATCGCCTACGATAAACCGATCATCGTGCGCTACGACGGCGCATTCTATACGCCGATCTGGAATTTCTATGCCGAAACCGACTTTGGCGGCGACTTCCAAACCGAGGCGAGCTACCGCGACCCTGAGGTTGAATGCCTGATCGTCTCTGGCGGATTGGATGCCTGTTTCGACGACCCCGAAGGGGTTATCGAAGACGCGCAAGACGGTGAAGTGAACGGCGAGGCAATCAGCAAGGGTTGGACCATCTGGCCGCTGATCCCTTACAGTTTCGACACGGCTGTGGATCGCCCCGGAGCCGCGCCGCTGCCGCCTAATCGTGAGAACCTGCTTGGGACAGACGGGACGAAACGCGACGTGATGGCACGGGTCATCCACGGTTTCCGCCTGTCGGTACTGTTCACGCTTCTGGTCACAGGCGCATCGGCTGTGATCGGGGTGATCGCGGGTGCCGTTCAGGGCTATTTCGGCGGACGCACAGACTTGATTTTCCAGCGCATTATCGAGATTTGGTCATCCACGCCCAGCCTTTATGTGATCATCATCATGTTCGCTATATTGGGGCGAAGTTTCTGGCTATTGGTGTTCCTACTAGTCCTCTTCGGCTGGACCGGCCTTGTAGGCGTGGTGCGCGCCGAATTCCTGCGTGCGCGCAACCTTGAATACGTCCGAGCGGCGCGGGCATTGGGTGTCAGTAACCTCACCATCATGTTCCGCCATATGTTGCCCAACGCAATGGTCGCGACGCTGACGATGCTGCCGTTCATCATTACCGGCACGATTTCGTCACTGGCGGTGCTCGATTTCCTCGGCTTTGGGTTGCCGTCATCCGCACCCTCGCTGGGCGAGCTGACGCTGCAAGCCAAACAGAACCTGCAGGCTCCATGGCTCGCGTTCACTGCGTTTACGGTATTCGCGATCATGCTCAGTCTGCTGATTTTCATCTTTGAAGGCATCCGCGATGCGTTCGATCCCAGAAAGACGTTCTCGTGACTGCACTCCTGAATGTAACAGACCTGTCGGTGGGTTTCCGTCAGGATGGTCATCTGACAAAAGCCGTGCGCCATGTCTCGTTCTCAGTCGACAGGGGCGAAACCGTCGCGCTCGTGGGCGAGTCCGGCTCGGGCAAGTCCGTCTCCGCCCTCTCTACTGTGTCCCTGTTAGGCGACAGCGCAGAGGTGTCAGGCTCTGTCACTTATGACGGGCAAGAGATGATCGGGGCCAGCGAGAATCTGCTGCGCAAGGTGCGCGGCAACGACATCTCGTTCATTTTTCAAGAGCCGATGACCTCGCTGAACCCGCTGCACACTATCGAAAAGCAACTGGGCGAGAGCCTGGCTTTGCACCAGGGGTTAGTGGGAGAGAACGCGCGGGCCCGTATCCTCGAACTGATGGACAAGGTCGGTATTCGCGACGCAGAAAGCCGTCTTGGCGCCTATCCCCACCAATTGTCCGGTGGGCAGCGGCAGCGGGTGATGATTGCCATGGCGCTTGCCAACCAGCCCGATGTGCTGATCGCCGATGAACCCACAACGGCGCTCGACGTGACCATTCAGGCGCAAATCCTTGATCTGCTGGCCGAACTGAAAAAGACCGAGAACATGGGGCTGTTGTTCATCACCCATGACCTTGGAATCGTGCGCCGGATCGCGGATCGCGTCTGTGTTATGCAGCAAGGCGAGATTGTGGAAACGGGCCCCACAGCCGAGATTTTTGCCAACCCGCAACATCCTTACACCCAAAAGCTGTTGTCGGCCGAACCCACCGGCCAGCCCGCCCCGGTGCCAGCCGATGCGCCGATGATCGCCGAGACCCAGAACCTCAAGGTCTGGTTCCCGATTACCGCGGGGTTGCTGCGTCGTACGGTTGGCCACGTGAAGGCGGTCAATGATGCGACGTTGCAAGTCCACGCAGGTGAAACCGTTGGCATTGTTGGAGAGTCCGGTTCTGGCAAGACCACATTGGCGCTTGCCATCATGCGCCTGATCTCGTCCGAGGGCGGCATCGTCTATATGGGGCAGGACATTCGCGGCTGGAAAGTGCGCGAACTACGCGCCTTGCGCAAAGATATGCAGATCGTGTTTCAGGACCCTTATGGCTCGCTTTCGCCCCGCATGACGGCAGAGCAGATCATCGCCGAAGGCCTTACCATCCACGGCGTGGAAGGAGGACGAGGGCAGCGCGAAGTTGTTGCTGAAGTGATGTCTGAAGTCGGCCTTGATCCGGCTACTATGGACCGCTACCCGCATGAGTTTTCCGGCGGTCAACGCCAGCGGATCGCGATTGCGCGCGCGATGGTGCTGCGCCCCAAACTGGTGGTTCTGGACGAGCCGACCTCGGCCCTTGATATGACGGTGCAGGTGCAGATTGTGGAATTGCTGCGGGGGCTTCAGCAAAAATACGGGTTGGCCTTTTTGTTCATCAGCCACGACCTCAAGGTGGTCCGTGCGATGAGCCACAAGGTACTGGTGATGAAGCAGGGCGATGTGGTCGAACAGGGCAGTGCGGATGATCTGTTTGAACGCCCTCAGTCCGAATATACCCGGACCCTGTTGCAGGCAACGCATTAAGGGAAGTTGACATCTGTCAACTTTCCCTAATTAACAATGCGTTAACTGTTCGTGAGGCCGATCAACATGGCCGCCGCGGCCACCACATGGATCAGCATGATCGCACGGTCGTTCCAGTGCAGACCAACAATGAACCACCCCACCAGTCCAAAGGCGAAGAAGTACAGGTTCGCAGGGTGCGCGCCCATTGCCGTTGCTCCGTATCCGAAGATCTGGGCAATGGACGCGCCCCATTTGATGACATCGGTTGTCCCGACCTGATGTTTCGCGACGATCATAGCCGGTTCAGATCAACACAAGTCACTGGGCGTGCTTGCCACCATTTGCGCTTTCCAACATGGGCGACGCGGGTGCAGTGGGGGTTCCGGCCTGTGGCAGTCATGAAAGTCTGAGCGTAAACGTTTAACATGTTTCACCTCATCGGTTTGCGTTAATTGATGCATTATATATTGATCAGAACGTGTGTTTGTGCGAGTCAAAGAGAATGTCTTTATGTAAGTTAGAATGACATATGAAATGGCGTGAGCTTCCTCCATTGGCTGCATTGCGCGCCTTTTCTACTTTTGTTGAGACAGGCAGCGTAGTGGCGGCGGGGGCGGCTTTGTCTGTTAGCCATGCGGCGGTCAGCCAACAATTGCGTGCCCTTGAAAATCATCTGGGTGTCAGCCTGCTGGACCGGTCTGGTCGAGCGCTGCGTTTGACGGCTGATGGCGAAATCCTTGCGCACGGTTGCGCGGAGGGGTTCGATCAGATTGCTCGTGCCATCGCGCTGGTCAGCGGGGCTGAGGCATCCCGTCCGCTGCACGTTTCCCCGACGCCCAGTTTTGCGGCCGCCTGGTTGATGCCCCGCCTGCCGGAATTTCGCGCAGCACATCCCGGTCTTTCTATAGTGCTCGATCCCACGCCCGAACTGGTCAAATTAGCGCCGGGCGGCGTCGATGTTTCGATCCGGTATGGGAATGGCGACTGGCCTGGCCTGCAGGCTGAATTGCTTCTGGAAACGGCGATGGTCGTCGTGGCGGCCCCGCCGTTGATTGAAGGAGTGGACACATCTGATCCGGCGAACCTGAGTGCGCTGCCATGGCTAAAAGAAGTTGGCACTACCGAAAGCACCCGTTGGCTGGATGCGCGTGGCGTCGGGCGAGCGATGCGGGGCAGTCTGACCCAAGTTCCGGGGAACCTGCTGTTGGATGGTGCTCGGGACGGGCAGGGCGTCGCAGTGACTGTCCGCCACTTTGTCGAGGCGGACATCCAGTCAAACCGCCTTTGCGTGTTGCACGAGGATGCAATAGCCGGGTTCGGTTACCATCTGGTGACCCGGCCGGGTGTTCAACGCCCGCCGCTCAAGGCGTTTGTGACTTGGATCAGGAAAACCGCCCGAACCTGAACGATGCCCTGTTTTGATTGGAGGCGCCTCACGTAAGACAGTCGCGGCCTTTCGTGCTATAGTGGCAGTATTATGCAGAATTCGAATTTATCCGATACGTTGAAAGGAGTTCCATCATGCCAGATCTAATTCCGGCCGCCGCCAAGAAAAAGATGGAAGGGGCGTGCAAAAAAGTAGCCAAGAAAGTCGGCAAGGCCGTCAAGCCAATCGATGATAAGGCCAAGATCGAAAAAGCGATCAACGAAAAATGCAAAAAAGAGATCAAATCGATCGACAAGACGGTCGTCAAATTCTTTGCTGAACAGTTGAAGAAAGAGTTGGCCAAGAAGAACAAGAAAGTGGATGGCGAAGCGACCATTCCGAAGATCGACAAGAAATGGGTGCCGAAACCGCCGGGATCGGGGGTGCCGTCCCTGACCATTCCCATCACAGAACTTGTTCTCGACCCAAAACACGACGTGAAGGGTAAGTTTTCCATCAAGGTCTGGGCAGACCCGCGTGAATTCGAGAAGAAAGACAAAGGCGTGATGGTGAACTTCACGCTTGTGAATTGGTAGGGCGTCGGTTCGCCTAGGACGGCCCGATCATAAAGCAGGTCACATTGCGGGCCTGCAGGCGACGGCAGGCAAGGTCAGCCCCGTCACGCGTCATGCCCATAAAGTTGGCGTCAAACCCGGCTGGCCGCCTCACGACTTTGCGTAGCGATCCATCCAGCGTCGACATTTCAGCCAGTGCGGTTTTTAGTAGGACCTTTTCGGCCTTATAGCGGCTGGGGTAGCGCCCAATGTTCACGCCCCAGTGCCGCCCGCCAGAGGTCGAGACACGTGTGACCACTTCGGGTTCGGTGCTGGCAAGAACGACGTCATTTGGACGTGCGCTCGGCCGTTTGGCTTGGGGTGTCGTGGCCGTTGGAGCGACCGCAACTGTTGTCTGTGCCTCTTCAAGTGCGGCTTTGATGTCTCCGGGCAGCACGCTTGCTTTCAAGGATGCCGACGCCATAAGCACGGGTGCCTCTGATCCGGGACGGGATTTTGGTCTGAGAGAGGTTTTGACTGCGCCACTCAGGCGGATGATCTTGCCCGCGGTGCGGGGCGCGGATGCGTTGTCTGCGACCACAATGGCGTCGTCGCCGGGCACAAAAGCTGGCTTGTTTGGACGGCGCAGAGGCGCACGGCTGGGTGCCCGGCGGAAACCTAGGTCGAGCAGTTCAGCCACCTTGGCGTTGCGGTTCGCTGTCGACGTGCCACCAAAGACGGTCGCAATGATCCGTTCCTGCCCGCGTTCAGCAGAGGAGACGAGGTTGAACCCGGCGGCGTTTGTGAAGCCGGTTTTGATCCCGTCCGCGCCTTTGTAAGCGTTGAGAAAGCGGCGGTTGGTGTTGGACACTTCGCGCATACCTGCATGGGTCGAGATGCGCGAGAACAGGTTATAGTACTGCGGGTAATCATAGATCATGTGCCGACCCATGGTGGTCATGTCGCGTGCTGTCGACATATGCCCGGTTTCTGTCAGACCGTGGGCGTTTTTGAATGTTGTGCGTGTCATGCCCAGCGATTTGGCGGTACGCGTCATCCGGCGGGCAAAGGCAGCTTCGGAGCCTGAGATGGCCTCGCCGATGGCTGTGGCGGCGTCATTTGCGGATTTGACGGCGGCGGCGCGCACCAGAAAGCGCAATTTGATCTTTTGCCCGGAGCGTAATCCAAGTTTGGACGGGGGTTCAGCAGCGGCGTTCTTGGAAATGGTCACTACAGTGTCCATCGAAATCTCGCCTGCCTCTACCGCCTGGAAGGCGATGTAGAGTGTCATCATCTTGGTCAGCGATGCTGGGTGCAGTCGGGTGTCGGCGTTGCGTGAATGCAAAACCTCGCCTGTGCGCGCATCGATTACCATCGCTGCATATGGGGCGGCCATTGCTGATATCGGTGCGATGACCAACATCCAGATTGCCAAGAATACGAAAAGCCCTAACCGGGCCGGCGTTGTGTGCCGAACCTTCACGATGAACCTGCCTATGTCTGCCTCTGACCGCCGATTATTCGACTGGCCTTGTTTTAATTACCCAAACGCTACCACAGGTGTGAATCTCGATAAAGTGTTGATGCAGATAACCCGTTGATTTTTCTGCGTTGCAACATCTCAATATCTAGGGGTGCTGCGCATTTAACCCCCAAGACTGGCAATTGTGGCAAGAATGTGGCGCTATTTCAGAGCACTCAGAAAATCGGGCAGGGCGCCGAGGTCGGGCAGTTCGCCGAAGCGCGGATGGCCTACCGGGGCCTCTGCGTCCTCAAGCGCCCATGCCAGATCATGGGGTACAAAAACGCCGTATCCGCCTGCATCAATCATCGGCCGCACGTCGGATTTCATGGAATTGCCGATCATCATGCCCGTCTGTGCCCCACCAAAGAGGTCAAAGATGCGGGTATAGACCTGCGGATGCTTGTCGGAGACGATTTCCACGCCGTCGAACATTTCGCCCAAGCCTGATTGAGCTATCTTTTGTTCCTGATGCAGCAAGTCGCCTTTGGTGATCAGCAAGACAGGTCCGTATGACTTGGCCGTCTGTACCGCTTCGGCTGCATAGGGCAACAGATCGATTGGATGTTGCAGCATGTCCTGCCCCGTTGCGATCAGGTCTGCAATCACGTGGCCCGGGACACGGTTGTCCGTGACCTCCAACGCAGTTTCGATCATCGACAGAACGAACCCTTTGATCCCAAATCCATAGTGCCCAAGGTTGCGCCGCTCTGCCGCCATCAAAACCGCGTCCAGATCAGGTGTATCAGTGTGCGGAGCAAGCAAATCGGCAAATCGCTCTTGCGTCAATTTAAAGAAGCGTTCGTTGTGCCAAAGGGTGTCATCGGCATCAAAACCGATGCATTTGATGGGCGATGTGCGGGGATTGCTGCTTCTATTGATTTCAGACATATCCAACGCCCCTCTTTTCTAACAGCCATTCTACGTTATATAAACCACTCACAACACCACCACTGGATTCTCGGTTTGATGAGGGCGCGCATGCAGCCAGACGTGCATATGATGGCAGGTCCGCAGGATGAAGACGGCGATACGTCCGTCATCACTGACGTCAAGCCTAAGACCAAGCGCCCGCCGCTGTATAAGGTGTTGCTACTCAATGATGACTACACGCCGATGGAGTTTGTGGTTCATGTGCTGGAGAGGTTTTTTGGCCTCAACCATGCGCAAGCCTTCGAGATCATGCTGACCGTGCACAAAAAGGGCCTCGCCGTTGTCGGCGTGTTCAGCCACGAGATTGCCGAAACGAAAGTGGCGCAGGTCATGGACTATGCCCGCCGTCATCAGCATCCGCTACAATGCACCATGGAGAAAGAAGAGTAGGTGATTTCTGATCGCCTGCCTTTGGCGCTCGATGCGGTGACGCTGCCGAGCGATGGACTGATTGCTGTTTTGCACCCCGCAAGCGGAGCAGACCTGTCCGCTTTGCCGCGTGAACGGGTACTGGTTGTCTCGCCCATGGCGACGGTGTGCGCGGGGTTTGCCGCGCGGGGCTATGAAGTGGCTCCCGAACTTCCTGCTGGCACGCGCTTTGCCACAAGTGTGGTATGCCTGACCCGTGCGCGAGCCGAAGCGCAGGCGCTGATCGCCGGAGCTATGGCGCGCACAGACGGACTGGTGATCGTAGACGGGCAAAAGACCGACGGTGCGGATTCGATGCTAAAGGCGATGCGCGCGCGGGGGGATGTCAGTGCGCCGATCTCAAAGGCGCATGGCAAGATTTACTGGGCAGATGGTGGCGCCGACTTTTCGGAGTGGGTCAAAAGACCGGAACTGCAACCGGGCGGTTTCTGGACGGCGCCGGGCGTGTTCTCAGCGGATGGAGTGGATCCTGCGTCGGAGTTGTTGGTGCAGGCCTTGCCCGAGGTGATGGTAGGCACCGTTGCTGATCTTGGAGCCGGATGGGGATATCTGTCTGCCCATATCCTGACCCGCGATGTCAAAGCAGTGCATCTTGTCGAAGCCCACGACATGGCGCTGCAATGTGCGCGCCACAACGTGACGGACCCGCGCGCCGAATTCCACTGGGCGGATGCCACCAGGTGGACGCCACCTGTACAGGTCGACGCGGTTGTGATGAACCCACCGTTTCATGCAGGCCGCGCCGCTGATCCGTCATTGGGCCGTGCATTTATCGCGACTGCTGCCCGCATTCTGAAGCCGCACGGAGCACTGTGGATGGTGGCCAATCGTCACCTGCCATACGAAGAGGCGCTGACAGACGCATTCACCAAAGTGGTTGATTTGGACGGCGATGCGCGGTTCAAACTGGTGCGGGCCGAACGGCCCAAGCGAAAACGGGGATAGCCATGTCATTTTCCATCAGCGGCAAGACCGCGATTGTGACCGGTGCCGCAAACGGCATTGGTCTGGCCATTGCCCGACATTTTGCAGATCGCGGGGCAAACGTGATGTGCGCGGATATGGATGAAAAGCGCCTTGCGGATGAGTTGGGTGATGTGGCGGACGATGCCAGCATTCGTTATTTCGCAGGTGATCTGCGGCAACGGCTGACCATCGCCAACCTGATTTCGGCAACCATTGATGCCTTTGATGAGATCGACATTCTTGTAAATGCCTCGCGTCAGGTCATGGAAACCGATGCGCTCAATCCAGAAGACATGTCTGTGGACGATCTGTTTCAGCAAAATGTTATGACGGCACTGCGGTTGACCCAGCAAGTCGCCCGCCGGATGATCAAACAGAACGAGGGGCGTGAAGGGGACAGCGGTAGAGGCTCGATCATCAACCTCAGTTCAATCGCTGCGCACCAGACGCGACCTGAGTTGCTGGGATATTCCATTGCTTCGGCGGGGCTGGAACAGATGACGCGTTCCATGGCCTTGGCGCTGGCACCATCGGGCATTCGCGTGAATGCGGTGGCGTTTGGGTCGGTCATGTCTGCCTCGCTCAAATCCTCGATCGGCAACAATCCTGATTGGCGGGAAGAGATCGAACAACACACGCCGCTACATCGGATCGCCAGCCCGACCGAGTTGGTAGATGCCGTGCAGTTCCTTGCGTCGGATGGATCCGGCTTTGTCACCGGGGATGTCATGACGGTGGATGGTGGGCGCAGTCTGTTGGATGCTGTCGAGGCTCCGGCGCACTAAGGTGCTTTTACCCTTGGCCATGGCGCAGGCCTTGGGCTAGAAAATGTCAACTTCACAGGACAGTGCCCATGACTGAACAGTTCGACACCCAGAAAACCCGCGCTGCCGCCTGGTTCCGCCAATTGCGCGACGATATCGTTGCGGCTTTTGAGGGTTTAGAGGCAAGCCACGATACCGGTCCGATGTCGGATGCAGCCCCTGGCGCGTTCGATGTGAGCGAGACCAAGCGTACATCTGACGATGGATCAGATGCGGGCGGCGGTCTGATGAGCGTGATGCGAGGTGGGCGTGTTTTTGAGAAGGTCGGCGTCAACATCTCGACCGTTTATGGCACCTTGGGTGAGCGCGCACAGAATGCGATGGCTGCGCGCAAGGGCATTCCGGGGATGAAGGACGACCCGAGGTTCTGGGCTTCTGGCATCAGCCTTGTCGCACATATGCAGAACCCGCATGCGCCGGCTGTGCATATGAACACGCGGATGTTCTGGACGCCCCATGCTTGGTGGTTCGGGGGCGGATCTGATCTGAACCCGTGCATTGAGTATGACGAAGATACGCAGCATTTCCATGACCAGCAGCGGGTGCACCTCGACCCGCATGGTGCGGAGCTATACCCAAAGCTCAAAGCATGGGCGGACGAGTATTTCTATGTCCCGCATCGCGGCCGCGCGCGCGGTGTCGGCGGAATTTTCATGGACGATCACTGCACCGGTGACTGGGAGACCGATTTCGCCCTCACGCAGGACATTGGCCGCGCGTTTTTGCCTGCGTACCTGCCGCTGGTCGAAAAGCGTCGGGTGCAACCTTGGGACGACGCGGACAAGGATGCGCAGCTGGTGCATCGCGGTCTTTATGCAGAATACAACCTTGTTTACGACCGGGGCACCAAGTTTGGTCTGGAGACAGGCCACGACGCAAACGCCGTGTTGATGAGCCTGCCGCCTTTGGCAAAGTGGGTTTGACCGGGGCCTAAGCCGCCTTTGCGCGACACAGACAGCTTGCACGGATCGCGATGTCTGCGCGTGCGGTCGCCTGATCCAGAAGCCCCTTGATATGCGTGATCTCCACAGTCTCGCCGCGCCTCTGCAGACATTCGTGCAACCCATGCAAGGCCCAGACGTTGCGGGGATGCTGGCTTGGGCGTGGTAGTTTGCCATCCAGCCCAAGATCCGCCCGGTAAACGGCCTCGGCCTCTTCGTACTCTCCTGCCTCCATCAGCAGCGCGCCCAACGCATGGCGCGTCGGCTGCGGCCATGACCAAGGCTCTTCGTAAAGCAGGTTGTCGTCGCACGCGACGGCGGCGCGCAGATGGTCTAACCCTTCGGCCTTGCGCCCGGCCTTGAATGCGATCTCGCCACGCATCATCTGCTCGGCCACGCCCAAAACATCGCGCGCTGCGTTCTGGAACAGGTAACGGTCCTCCGGCACAGCAGCATAGGCGGCATCGAAGGCCGCGCCTGCGGTCTCAGCTTCTTCGTGGCGGCCCAGATTGGCAAGTGCGACTGCGCGTGCATAGAGGATCAGCGCGTTGGTTGTCGTGTAGAGTTCTTTGTCCTCCGGCAGGTCCAGATCAAGGATGTCTGCCCACATCCCAAAGCGCACATAGACGTGCGGTTCGGCTGCGACAAAGGTTTCAAACAGGTCTGGGTAGACGCGGACAACCTCGTCCGGCACCTCAGCGCGCAAACGGTGGGCGGTGTCGATTGCCGCGGCCTTCTGGCCCAGAAACATCGCCCCATACAGCGCGAAGTGCAGGTTGTGGATGCGATAAAGCGCATAGAAGTTCGCAGCCCCCGCATGGGCCTTGAACTTCTCATCCACCTCCGCTGCGGCCAGATTGCGTGACAGCACGTTCTGATAATCTCCGCACAAAACGTCGATATGTGTGGCCATGTGCACCAGATGCCCGGCATCGGGTACCAGACCGTTCAGTCGATCGCCGTGTCGCAGCGCCAACTCAGGGTGCGGCGACATCTCCATCAGGTGGATGTACATATGCAGCAATCCGGGATGATCCCATGCGTCCGTGCGCTCAAAGGCGCGTTCCAACACGGCCTGTGCCTCGACCGTCGAAGCCTCAGGGTTTGGTACGCCTTTCCAGAAGTCCCATAGCTTCCATGGCGTGCGGTTCATCAGTGCCTCGGCATAGACAAAAGTTACGTCCAGATCGTCAGGAAAGGCGTCGTAGACAGGCTTCATCGCGGCGGCGAACCCGTCATTGAAGGGCTGGTAGTCTTCGATTGCAGGATCGTCCGGGTAGCGTAGGGCAAGCGCATCAAGCAGTGCTTTTTCAGGCGGAGTTGCCGTTGATGATGCAATGCCTGTGCTCAAAGCCTTGTGCGCGCGGGCAAGGGCAGGGGCCTTTTCCTCAGGCGAAAAAACCTCCCAAGGTTTGTTGTAATTTGGCCCGATCGCGTAGGCGATGCCCCAGTGGGCCAGCGTACAATCTGGGTCAGCCGCCAGAGCGTGATCAAAACAGACAATGGCTTCTTCGTGGTTGTAGCCGAACAGCCAGACGAGGCCCCTGTCAAACCAGATTTGCGCGTCGGTAACGGTGCTGGCGGGGCGCGAATATGTGCCCAGATCAAAGTAGTCTGTCATGGTCAGCTATCCTTTTTGTCAAAATAATGCACACACCCTACAGGGAATGTGCCGATTCTGCGCAAGGAAAGATTGCTTGGTCAGTGCCAGTCGAAAAAGCCGGGGCCTGCGCGTTTCAGCAGCGTTTGCGCAAGTGCCATGCCCATGTCAGGCCCATCCGCGATGTCGCCGGAGACCGTATCAGACATTGCGTCTGACCCGTCCGGGCGCAGAACCTCGCCGGTCAGGGTGAGTGTCGATCCGCTGAGCGTCGCCAGCCCGGCGATTGGAGTCTCGCAGGATCCATCAAGCGTGAACAGTAACTGCCGTTCGGCGGCGAGGCGTTGACCAGTTTCGGCGTGATGGATGGCCGCCAGCATTTCGGCGGTATTGCTGTCATCCGTGCGCCGTTCGATCCCGATCGCACCTTGGGCAATGGCGGGCAGCATGTCGGTTGGATCAACAGGTGTGGCGGGCACATCCGTCATCTGAAGCCGATTGAGGCCGGCGCAGGCCAAAAAGGTGCAGGCCGCGACACCGTCTTTTAGTTTTTTCAGCCGGGTTTGCACGTTGCCGCGAAACTCCACGACGTTTAGGTCGGGTCGTTTGTTGAGCAATTGCGCACGGCGTCGCAGTGACGATGTTCCGACCGTGGCGCCTTCGCTCAGGTCGGCGATATGTTTGGCGCTCGGTGAGACAAACGCGTCGCGCACGTCCTCGCGGGGCAGGTACGTTTCAAGGATCAAACCCTCGGGTTGTACGGTTGGCATGTCCTTCATCGAATGTACGGCGACATCGATTTGGCCTGCCAGCAAATCCTCTTCAATCTCGCGGGTGAAGAGTCCCTTGTTTCCAATTTCCTTCAGCGGGCGGTCGGCGGCCACCATGGAGCGGTCATCGCCCATGACCTTGATCACAATGATCTCGAACGCTTCAAATGGTAGATCAAAAGTTGTAGCCAACCGTCGACGGGTTTCATACGCTTGGGCCATCGCCAGGGGTGAGCCGCGCGTGCCGATTTTCAGCGGCGCAGTTGGATTTGGAAGTCGCACTGTCATGGGTTTATCTTTTAGGTGTGTCAACTTATCCTGACAACTGGAAACGACGAGTCAAAGGCAATGCGCGATGAAAGATGCGGTTCAAACCAAGACGATACTAAGGGCGCTTTCTGGTGAGACGCTGCCGACGCCGCCCATCTGGATGATGCGTCAGGCCGGTCGATATCTGCCCGAGTACAAGGCGACACGTGCGCAGGCTGGGGACTTTCTGTCACTGTGCTACAATCCTGAACTTGCCGCCGAAGTCACTCTGCAGCCCATTCGACGCTACGGTTTTGATGCTGCGATCCTGTTTGCTGACATCCTTTTGGTGCCGCAAGCGCTGGGCGCCGATCTGTGGTTTGTGACTGGTGAGGGGCCGCGGCTTTCCACCATAACCGCTCAGTCAGATTTCGATGTACTGAAACCGGTGAGTTCCATTCACGACACGTTGAACCCGATCTATGAGACCGTGCGAATCCTGCGCAAGGAACTGCCCGAAGAGACCACCTTGATTGGATTTGCCGGGGCTCCGTGGACCGTCGCCACCTACATGATCGCGGGGCAAGGTACGCCTGATCAGGGACCTGCACATGCATTGATGCAAGGGAATGTCGCGTTGTTCGAAGCGTTGCTGGCCCGGATTACGGCGGCGACAATTGAATACCTGTCCGCCCAAATCGATGCCGGTGCGGAGGTCGTCAAGATTTTCGACAGCTGGGCGGGATCGCTCAAGGGTGAGGCGTTTCAGAAATACGCGGTTGCCCCCTGCGCTGAGATCACAGCCACCATCAAAGCGCGCCATCCGGGTATTCCAATCATTGGCTTCCCGCGTGAAGCCGGAGATGGGTATATCGGGTTCCATAGCAAAACCGGTGTCGACTGTGTTGCGCTGGACAATTCCGTTTCGGCAGAGTGGGCGGCGGCCAAGGTTCAGGTGGACGGCTGCGTGCAGGGAAATCTGGCCTCGTCCCATATGGTGACGGGTGGACAGGCGTTGGTGGATGAGACGCGGGCGATCGTAAAAGCATTGTCGAACGGCCCGCATATCTTCAACCTTGGCCATGGGATCACGCCTGATGCGGACCCTGAAAATGTGACGTTGATGATTGAGACGGTGCGCGCGGGCTGAACCACTGGTTTTCGGTCTTGACGAGTCGGAGGGGCTGGCATAGTTGACGCCTCCATGGCGCGGTAGCTCAGCTGGTTAGAGCGCTCGACTCATAATCGAGAGGTCGGGAGTTCAAGTCTCCCCCACGCCACCACATCCCAACCAAAGATTTACTTGCCGACGTCCGGCCAAGTGGCTGGCCCGACGTATGCGCGTCCGCTGTCGCGGCCACTCTGCGTCGGGAGTTCAAGTCTCCCCCACGCAACCAGTCTTTCAAATCGAACAAGTGTACTGGTCTCACCCGACATGTCCCACGCTGGGACAGGCGATCGGGTGCTACAAATCAATGGGTTACAGAGGCGAGGTAAGGATCTGTTTACACTTTGGCCGCTTTGGCCTGGGCCGACACCAAAGCTTCCATCGCCCGTTCTGCGTCTGCCTGCGGGACGAAAATGTGGTCGTGGTGATACGCGGCGACAACGTTGCAAGATATGTCGACCTCTGTGAGTGCGCCCGCCACAGCCGCCGTCAGCCCGACCCCTTCGAGATCGGAGAATACGTTCAACGTGATCAGACGCATCGTGAGGGTCGTGTCATAGCCCTGCTCTGCGGCAACCGCTTGGGGCAGGATCAACGTCACCCCTTCGGCTTCTCGCATGACCGCAAAAGCTTTGGACACAAGACCTGCTGCCTTAGCCAAGTCCGTTTCGCAGCAGTAGACCCACGTGCCCTCCGCCAGAACTGGGGTCATGCCAGCGATCATAAGGTGTGTATCTTTGACGGTCATGGGGCGATCCAATGGGTAAGCCGGCTGAAAGTCAAATCCGGAAAACTCCTAATAGCAGTCGAGATCGAAAATGGACCGCCCGGCAAGTTCAGCGAAGGGTGGATTTTGTTATGCGGTTTTGCCAAGCCGGTGTTAGTGACTTTTTCAACCAGACGCAGTGCTTAGATCGGGGAGAAACGTGAGCATATGAAAGACTTCCGATTGCTCAATCTGGCACTTGCGCTTTTTGTCATGCTCGCCGTCGGGTGGCTGCTTTATATCGGGCGCCCGATTATTCTGCCCTTGGTGATGGCGCTGATCACCGTTTACGTGATGGTGTCGGCGTCAAATCTATTGCATCGACAACCGCTGTTGCGTGTTTTGCCTGCTCCGGTTCTGCGGTTTTCGCTTTTGTCTGTGTTTGCCATTATTGTCCTGGCGCTGGCCTTTCTGACCGCTGCAACGATCCGGGAAATCGCGTCTCAGGCGACAGTCTATGAGGCAAATATCGACACTATACTGGAGGGCATCGCGACGCGGTTTGAGCTCGATCGCCAAGAGATTTGGGAAGAATTGCGTACCGTCACAATCGATGCCTTCGATCTGCGTGCCGTGTTTCTTGGGGCTTTGGGCGGCTTTTCCAGCGTCGGGGCAACGGTATTTCTTGTCGTGCTTTACGCAGCTTTTCTTATGAGCGAGCGCGACGCGTTTGATTCCAAAATCAAGGCGGCTTTTGACACTGAGGAACAGTCGGAAAAAGTTCTGGAATTTATCAAAGCGATCAACAGCCGGATCAGTGACTATCTCGCAGTGAAAACCCTGATCAATCTGGTGCTCGCGGCGTTCTCATTCGTGGTGCTTTGGGCGCATGGAACGGATTTTGCGTTGTTTTGGGCCGTCCTAATCGGGCTGCTGAACTACATTCCTTACATCGGCTCATATTTCGGTGTTTTCTTTCCGGTAGCATTGTCTGTGGCTCAGTTCGGATCGTTATATGTGACCCTGTCGCTCACTGGATTTCTGGTTCTGGCACAGGTCATCGTTGGCAACGTTTTGGAACCACGCCTTGTCGGACGGCAAGTGAACCTTAGCCCAATAGTCGTGCTTGTCGCTCTGTCGGTCTGGACCGCGCTGTGGGGCATACCCGGAGCCATTCTGGCGGTGCCAATGACATCCGTTTTGGCCATTATTCTAGGCAGTTTCAAAGAGACGAGGTTTCTGGCCGTTCTACTGGCTGAAAAAATCGATGCTGAGGACCAAGCGACGGCAACGGACAACTGAGCGCGCCACCGACTGAAGAATTGAGCCGTAGTGCGCGGCCGCCCATTTCAGGGATCTTGGATGTCAAACGTTGCGCGGATCTTCGCATCTGCGGCCGGGTCTATGTAGCCCGGCGCCCGAGCGGCCAGTATCTCGTCCACCCTCTTGCTCGCACGGTCCCATGCCGTCAGTGCGCCTGCTTCTGCCCATGCACGTGGTGTTTCGCGGTCGGCGAGTTGGGGGTACACGTAGTCCCGCTCCATCGCAGCGATGGTTGCCGCACCACCCAGAAAATGTCCTTCGCCCAGCACAGCCGCACAGATGCCGTCATAATCCAGAGTGCTTTCGCTGACCTCGACCCCGCGTAGGATGCGGTAGGTGTGGCCGTGCATTTCGTCATCAAGCACAAAGCCCTCGAAACTGGCGCCAAGAAGTGCCGAGGTCATGCCGGAGCTTTCGTAGATCAGGTTACCCCCGGCGAGGGCTGCGGCCAGTGAAGTCAGGCCTTTCTCTGCGCCGTATTGTGCGTCCAGCGCCTTGGCGTCAGTCATCGATGCGGCGACGCCGGACACGAGCCCAAGCCAGTTGATGATCTGGGCGGACGCTGCATTCATAACCGCAATCTCGCCCCCGCCGCCCGAAAAGGCACCGGTGCGCAGGTCGATCACGAGGGGCCAGTTGGAAAAGACCATGGGGTGGCCCGGCTTGATCGCGTGGACCATGACGAGGCTGGCCAGTGTTTCGGCGAGCGATTGGGCAAGGAACCCGGCGAGTGTTGCCGGAGCAGTGGCCCCGGCCTGCGCTGCTGTGATGCATGAGACGGGAATGTTGTGTTCAAGGCAGGCGTAGGTCGTGTCGACCGCATCCGCGCCGAACCGCATCGGTGAAATGACAGGGCTGATATGCGCTTTGACGAAGGGGCGGTGCGCAAACGCGCCGTCGCCCCCAGCCGCCATATCAAACATGGCGACGATGGGCGCGACGTGCTCTGCGAGTGTAAAGGCGGTCGCGACGGGTTTCGTTGTGTTCCGCAGAAGGGCGTAGGCGGTGTTGACGTCCAGCGTCCATTCATCCGGCAGATCGGTGGCGATGCAGCATCGCGTGAACCAGCTGACATTGGTCAGGCTGTCCTGTAGCCGCGTGAAGTCGTGTAGATCGGCGAGGGTTGAGGCGCGGTATTGGCGGGTTCGGCGGTCGAGCGTTTGTACCGCTGCGCCGCCGGTGCCGAAATATACCGCATTTCCGCCAACCTCGATACTGCGCGCAGGGTCGCGGGCATGCAGGGGGAAGGTTTTGGGTGCGGTTGCGATGGAGTCTTCGACGAGGCCGCGGGGGAGTGTGACGCGCCCCGTGGCTGTTGAGCTCGCACCTGCGGCCTCGAGGCTTTGGCGCAGTCGGTCGGGCACTTCGCCCATCCCAAGATCGGACAGCAGGCGGAGGGCTGTGTCGTAGATGTCTTGGACTTCTTGGCTATTCAGCGGTTTGTATGTTCCGCCCTGTTGTCCCGGCGGGGCCGGGTTAGACGGTGGGCCAGCGGCGCGGGCGGCTGTTCGGGCCTTGCGTCCTGCGCGTTTGGGGCGGGTATCAGACATGGTGCAATGGGGCCCAAGGCGGGTGCACCGCACAAGCCCCGTATGTTTATTTCAATGTTTCTGAATGCATGTTTTCAGAACGGCAAAGATAGAAAAGCCTGATTGACCGAGTTAGGTCAGATATCCTTGATACCGCAATCCAAGTCAGCCCGGAGGATGCCCCTATGAAAACCCAGACACGCGCCGTTGTCATCGGCGGCGGGATTGCCGGTTGTTCGACCCTGTATCACCTGACCCAAGAAGGTTGGACAGACGTTGTGTTGGTCGAGCGGGACGAGTTGACCAGCGGGACAACGTGGCATTCGGCGGCTCAGGTCACGAATTTTGGGATGAACCAGACGATGGTCGGCCTTAAGACCCATTCGATCAATCTGTATCAAGAGTTGCGCGACGATCTGGATTATCCGGTGCAGTACAATCACGGGGATGGCGGTATTCGGCTTGCCAATACCGAGGCGCAGATGGACGGGTACCGCCATTTTGCCTCAATGGCGCGTGGCATGGGCGTCGAATTTGAAGTGCTGGATGCCGCCGAGTGCGCGCGCCGCCATCCACTGATTTCGACGGACAACCTGCTGGGTGGATTGTGGGACGGGAACGATGGCGACATTGATCCGGCGTCCTTGTGTCAGGCCTTGGCACGCCGTGCGCGCAAGGCGGGGGCAGAGGTGTACCGTCAGACAAACGTTACGGGGCTGACCCAACTGAAGGACGACAGTTGGATTGTGCACACGAACAAAGGCGATATCGCCTGCGAGGTAGTGGTCAATGCCTGCGGTTATCGTGTGAACGAGGTTGGAGCGATGATGGGGGTGGAGCATCCTGTGACCTCGATGGAGCACCAATACTTTGTAACAGACGAGATCCCCGGCATCGTCGAGGCGGGCCACCGGATGCCGCTGCTGCGCTGTCCGATCAGCGACTATTACTGTCGGCAGGAAAAGAACGGTTTGCTGCTTGGGTTTTATGAGCAGGACTGCAAAACGTGGGGCATGGACGGGATTTCGCCGGATTTCTCAAACGATCTGTGCCCGGATGATCTGGATCGCATCACAGACGTTCTGGAAGGCGCGTTTGAGCGGATGCCTGCGCTGATGGAAGTGGGCATCAAGAACGTAGTGAACGGGCCGATTACCTACACGATCGATGGGGCACCTTTGGTCGGGCCGATCCCGGGGAAGCGAAATGCGTTTTGTATCATTGGCCTTCGTGCTGGTCTGGGCGAAGGCGGCGGCCATGGTTGGTTGCTGGCCCAGCAGATTGTGCATGGCGAGGCGTGCTATGACACGTGGGTCATTGATCCGCGTCGGTTCACCGGGCACGCCACTGTTGAACTGACGGCGCTCAAGGCCATTGAAGACTATCAAAACGAGTTTCGGTTTCATTTTCCCAACGAACACCGCCCTGCGGGACGGTTTGCGAAAACGACCGCTTTGACCCCTGTTTTGGCCGCTGAGGGCGCCGAGTTTACCGTGATCAATGGCTGGGAACGGGCGGAGTATTTCAAACCCACGCCTGACTTTGAGGTCACCCATGGGTTCCATTTTGACGAAGCGTTTGAGGTTGTCGCCGGTGAGGTTGCGGCCGTTCAGAACACCGTTGGTCTGGCCGAGGTGAACGGGTTCAACCGGATCGAGATTGTGGGGCTGGATGCTCACGCGTTCCTTGATCATGTGATCTGTGGGCGCGTGACGAAGAAGGCAGGCCGCGTGGGCTTGGGTTATTTGCTGAATGATCATGGTTGTGTGAAGGCTGAAGCGACTGTGGCCAATATCCCGGAGGGCCCCGTCTGGTATGGGTCTGCGGCGGCATCTGAGTGGCATGACATGGACTGGCTGAGTGCCCATGCGGATGGTTTTGACGTGTCGCTGCGTTCGCTGACCAACGACTACACGATCCTTGTGCTTGCAGGCCCCAAGGCCCGCGATGTGCTGAGCGCGGTGAGCCGGGCTGATTGGTCGGCGAGCGCCTTTCCGTGGCTGTCCGTGCGCCGTGCCTACATCGGGATTGCACCCGCCGTGGTGATGTCTGTCAGCTTTTCGGGCGAACTAGCTTATGAAATCCACGTGCCCAATGCGAATCTTTATTCGGCCTACCATGCCTTGCGCGGTGCTGGAGAGGCCCACGGGTTGCGTCTGTTTGGGGCGCGTGCGGTGGAATCGATGCGCATGGAAAAGGGGTATCTGCATTGGAAATCCGACCTGATTACCGAATTTGACCCGTTTGAGACGGCGCTGGATCGGTTTGTGAAAATGGACAAGGATTTTGTCGGGAAGGCAGCGCTTGAGGCGCGTCAGGCCAAGGGGCTGGGCGCGAAGCTGGTCAGCCTCAAAGTCGCTTCAACGACAGGGCCAGTGCATCCCGGAGCCTCTTTGGTGCAGGATAATGCAGTTGTCGGTACAGTGACGTCCGGGGATTGGGGGCACAGACTGGATATGAACATCGCCTATGCGTTCATCCGCCCGGACCTTGCAGTGCCGGGCAAGAAAATAAGGATCGATATGCTGGGCCAGATGGTCAGCGCAGAGGTGATCACGCCCGGACCCTATGATCCTGAAACGCGGCTGCCCCGGGGGTAGCGCCACACATGAAAAGTTACAAAGGCGGGTGACATGGTTAGTTGTGTTGCATAACAATTCCCCCAGATGAACGAGTCAGGCGCGCAATGCCTGACCGCACCTAGGAAGGAAATCACATGACACTTACACGTAAGTCGTTCCTGAATTTGGTCGGGGCTGCTGCCCTTGCCATTGGGGCCGGAGGGGCCGCGCAGGCTCAGGAAGTCACACTGTCGCTGCACCAGTTCTTGCCCGCGCAAGCCAATGTGCCAAAGCTCATTCTTGATGTCTGGGCTGACAGTGTTGAGGCCGCCAGCGATGGCCGGATCAAGATTGACCGTTTCCCATCGATGCAGTTGGGTGGCCGCCCGCCTGAGTTGATGGACCAGGCGATCGACGGTGTTGCGGACATTGTCTGGACTGTCGTTGGCTATACGCCTGGCCGCTATCCCAGCACCGAAGTGTTCGAATTGCCCTTTATGATGACCGATGCACGCGCGATGTCGTCGGCCTATTGGCAGATGTTCGAAAAGCACATGAAGGATACCGAATTCAAGGACGTCCATATCCTTGGCACATGGGTCCACGGCCCCGGTATGCTGCACGTGAACAAGGAAGTGAACACGCCCGCAGATATGGAAGGCATGAAAATTCGCGGTGGTTCGCGCACCGTGAACATTCTGCTGGAAAAGATGGGGGCGACGCCTGTTGGGATGCCTGTGCCAGCCGTGCCTGAGGGGCTGAGCAAGGGCGTCATCGACGGCACAACGATCCCGTGGGAAGTAACCGCGGCGCTGAAAGTGCCTGAACTGGTTAACAACCACACCGAGTTTGAGGGCAACGCTCTTTATACGCTGACCTTTGTGCTGGCGATGAACAAGGACCGCTATGAGGGTCTGCCTGCTGATCTGCAAAAAGTCATCGATGACAATTCGGGCCTTGAGTTCAGCATCTTTGCCGGTGGCACGCAGGCCGATTCCGATGGTCCAGCCCGCGCGCTGGCTGTGGACAACGGCAACAACATCGTGACCGTGTCGGGCAGTGATCTGGACGCATGGAAAGAGGTGTCGCAGCCCATTTTTGAAGAATGGGTTGCCGATATGGAAAGCAAGGGCATCGACGGTCAGGCCCTGATCGACGAAGCCCGCGCCTTGATGGATGCCTATGAGGGCTAAGGCACAACCGGGGTCGCAGTGTCGCATTGCGACCCCATTTTTCTTCTTAAAATGAGGCGTTTATGCACCGTTTGGTGAAATGGCTGGCCCGCGCATCGGCCATCATTGGCGGGCTTGTACTGGTTGGTCTGATCATTCTGACAACGCTGTCCATTGTGGGGCGGGAGCTGTCCAAGCTGGGGCATACGTGGGCCGATGGCTGGTTTCCGGGTCTGGGTCAGGCGCTGATCAACAGTGGTATTGATGAGATCAATGGCAGCTATGAGCTGACCGAAGCGGGTGTTGCCTTTGCCATTTTCGCCTTCTTTCCCGTCTGTCAGTTTTACGGCCAGCACGCGACGGTGGATGTGTTCACCTCGGCTTTGCCGCGCCGCGTCCTTGGATGGTTGCGCGCCTTTTGGGAAGTCGTTTTGACGGCCGTCATCATCTTTATTTCGCTGCGCCTTTACGAGGGCATGCTGCGCTATCTGGGGAATGGCGAAACGACCCTGTTTTTGCAGTTTCCTGTCTGGTGGGCCTATGCGGCCAGCGTTGGTGCCGCGACGATTGCCAGTCTGACCGCCCTTTATTGTGCATGGGCGCGGATCGCGGAGGCCGCGACTGGCCACGCGATCCTACCGGAGGGGTAGGGCGATGGAGTGGATCCGCGATATCGTCCAGTTTGTGGGCCTGAGCCGTCTGGAGCTGGGTTTCTGGTCCTTCCCTATTCTGTTGGGCCTGATTTTTCTGCGTGCGCCCATTGGTCTGGCAATGTTTTTGTGCGGGTTGTTGGGCTGGATTTTTGCGATGAACGGCAATCCGACCCCGATCCTCGCCAAGCTGAAATCCGAGACCTACACGACGTTTTCCAACTACTCGCTGACCATCATTCCGATGTTCCTGCTGATGGGGCAGTTCGCGACCCTGTCGGGGATGTCGTCGGCATTGTTCAAAGCGGCGGAGAGTTTTCTGGGCCATCGGCGCGGGGGCGTCGCGATGGCGTCCGTGGGTGCCTGCGCAGGGTTCGGAGCGATCTGTGGGTCGTCCCTTGCCACCGCTGCTACGATGAGCCGCGTGGCGCTGCCAGAGTTGAAAAGGTACGGGTATTCGGGTGGTTTTTCGACCGCCACCCTTGCGGCGGGTGGCACGCTGGGCATTCTCATTCCGCCTTCGGTGATCCTCGTGATCTATGCGATCATTACCGAACAGAACATCGCCAAGCTGTTTCTGGCCGCCTTCATTCCCGGCATCCTGGCAGCCCTCGGATATGTCATCACCATCTCGATCTATGTGCGCCTGTACCCCGGATCGGCGGGTACGCGGCCTGCTGTTCCTATGGCCGAACGGTGGAAAGCACTGGCCGAAACCTGGCCTGTTCTGGTGATTTTCAGCGTTGTGGTTGGAGGCATCTATGCCGGTTGGTTTACGCCGACCGAAGGGGCTGCGATTGGTGCTGCCGGGACAGGTCTGGTCGCACTTGTAGGCGGAAATCTGAGTTGGAAGATCTTGGGCGAGGCGCTGATCGGGACGGCCAAGACCACGGCTATGATCTTTTTCATTGTGCTGGGGGCCGCTCTTTATAACAACTTCCTCGCCTTGTCGGGTGCGCCACAATTCCTTGCAGATCTGGTTCTGGGGCAAGAGTTCAGCCCATTTTTCGTGCTGTCTGTGATCCTGCTGTTCTACCTGATCTTCGGCTGCGTCATGGACAGCCTTTCGATGATCCTGCTGACGGTTCCGATCTTTTTCCCGGTCATCTCTGCCCTCGAATTTGGGATGTCGCCAGAGCATGTGGCGATCTGGTTCGGGATCCTCGTGCTGATCGTTGTGGAGGTCGGGCTGATCACGCCGCCCGTCGGTATGAACCTGTTCATCATCAACGCGATGGATCGCGAGACGCCGATGACCGAGACCTACAAGGCGGTCATGTTCTTTGTCGGGTCGGACATCGTGCGAGTGATTTTGCTGGTTGCGTTCCCGGCGATCACACTGTTTTTGATCCCGGTCTGAGGCATATACGAATTTTTGGAGTTAACACCCTTAAAACAAGGATGATGGGCGATGCACCTCGCGTGAACAGCTTGTGCACAGAACGTGCACCGCAGTGTCACAGTCCATGTGGTTAACAGACCGCACGGGCCGACCGGGCGATCGACACACTTGCGCGAGTTCGCCGAATCGTCGTTGATAGTTATGACGCATAACAAAAGGCGCGGGCATGGGCAAAAACCTCAAAATCGAAATCAACGGCGCGATTGCCGTTCTGACCCTGAACCGACCGGACAAGCGCAACGCCATGTCTGATGGCTTGCTCGCCGAAATCGACGCTTTCTTTCGTTCGCCAGACGAAGGCGTAAGGGTTGCCGTGATGCATGGTGCTGGCGGTCATTACTGCGCGGGTCTGGACCTGAGTGAACATGTTTCCCGCGACGCAGAAGGCACGTTGCATCACTCGCGGGGCTGGCACGGCGTCATGGACCGCGTGCAGAGTAGTGGACTACCGGTGGTGTCCGCGCTGACCGGTGCCGTAATCGGCGGAGGACTGGAACTGGCCACCTCCACCCACGTGCGCGTGGCCGAACCAGATTGCATCTTTCAACTGCCCGAGGGGCGGCGCGGTATCTTTGTTGGTGGCGGGGCCACTGTGCGCGTCGGCCGCATTCTTGGCGCGGACCGGATGACCGAGATGATGCTGACCGGCCGGAAATACGGCACCGATGATGCGGTGGCTATGGGGCTTGCCCATTATGCGGTTGGAGTGGGTGAGGCGCTGCCGAAGGCGATGGAGATTGCAGCGCAGATTGCAGGCAACGCGCCGCTCAGCAACTACATGATGATCCAGGGCATTGCGCGCATTCAGGACATGGGCCGCAGCGACGGACTGTTTGTTGAAAGCCTTTGCGCGGCACTGTCGCAAACCAGCCCGGATGCGGTCGAGGGACTGGCGGCCTTCCTTGAAAAACGCGCGCCAAAGTTCCGCTGATGGCGCGCCCTGATCCACATCCCGCGCCTGAAAACGTATCCGATGCGCCCTTGCGCGCCCTTGTTGGGTATCAGATGAAACGGGCGTTCAACGTGATACAGGCTGACCTGACCCGGACTTTGGACCCGTTCGGCCTGCGCATGCTGACCTATTCCGCACTTGCGTTGATCGTTGAAAACCCGGGTCTGCGGCCCAGCCAACTGGCACATGCGCTGGCTGTCGAGCGGGCCAATGTGGTGGTTTATGTGGATCAACTGGAGGAAGCTGGATGGGTCACCCGGACCCCTGCTTTGGGTGACCGGCGCGCCTATGCGCTGCAATGCACTCTGGCGGGGCGGCGTCTCTATGAGCGCGCACAAAAGGTGGTTCATGCCCATGACACCCGGATGTTAAACGGGTTGTCCGAGGACGAAACGGCCACCATCCGAAAAGCACTTGCGCAGATGGAGCAACAAACATGACCGAACATCTGGGCCTGCGCCCCCATGCAGTGCGCCGGGAAGACCGGGATGATGGCACCATTCTGCTGCATTCCGGATATGATCTGCGTCCCGTGGACCGCTCAACAGGTGTTTGGCTGGATCGCTGGGCTAATGCGACCCCTGATGCAGTTTTTCTGGCAGAACGCTCAGGGGAAGGGTGGCGCACGCTCAGCTATAGTGAGGTGCGTGATCAGGTTTATGCCCTGGCTGCAGGCTTACTAAATCGCAACATCGAGGGCCCAATTCTGATTTTATCGGGCAATTCTGTAGATCACGCGATGCTGTCTCTCGCCGCGCAGTATGTCGGGTTGGTCACGGTCCCAGTTGCAGAGCAATACAGCCTGGTACCCGCCGCCCACAAGCGCCTCCGCTATATAGCCGATCTGGTCAAACCCGCGTTGGTCTATGCTGCGGATGGTGATACATACGCTAGCGCACTGAAGCTGATTGATTGCCCTGCCGTCTGCTCAAAGGTGGGCAGCAGCGGGGCCATCGCGTTTGATCAGTTGAAACAGGGTCAGGCCGACGTGCTTGCCGCCCACAAGGCTGTTGGACCAAACACGGTCGCCAAATTGTTGCTGACTTCCGGTTCCACGTCGGACCCCAAGGCTGTCGAGACCACGCAAGGCATGATGACGACCAATCAGGCACAAATCCGGGACTCACTGCCGTTTCTGCAGGCCCGCCCGCCCGTATTGGTGGATTGGCTGCCGTGGAACCATGTCTTCGGCGGGTCTCACAATTTCAACCTCGTGCTCAGCAATGGTGGGTCGCTGTACATAGATGACGGCAAGCCATTGCCTGCACTGTTCCCACGCACTGTCGAAAATCTGGGCCATGTGCCGGGAACGATTTCGTTCAACGTGCCTGTTGGGTTTGCGCAACTCACTAAGGTGTTGGAGGCAGATGATGCCTTGCGCAATACATACTTCAAATCACTCGACATGATCTTTTATGCGGGTGCTTCACTGCCACAGGATGTTTGGTCCAAACTGGAGCGTATGGCGCTAGAGACTGCGGGGCGCATGCCTTTGATAACGTCCAGCTGGGGGCTGACAGAAACGGCGCCCGCCACGCTGTTGCAGCATGAGCCTGCCCAAGGCGCAGGCATTGTAGGCGTCCCGTTGCCCGGCGTCGTCACCAAGTTGATCGACGATGGAACTGGCCGGATGGAGGTGCGGGTCAAAGGACCGAACATCTTTGAACGTTACAGTGCCAATGCCGAAAAAACGGCGAAAGCCTTTGATGAAGAAGGGTTTTTCAAAACAGGTGACGCCATGCGCTTTGTAGACCCGCAGGATATGGATCGTGGGTTACAGTTTGACGGACGCATGTCCGAAGACTTCAAGCTGAGCACTGGGACATGGGTTCAGGCAGCGCAAATCCGGTTGGAGATGATCGCATGTCTGGGGCCGTTTGCGCAGGATGTGGTGGTCTGTGGGCACGGTCGGGATGAGATTGGGATTTTGATTATCCCGGGGCCGGAGGCACGGGGTGGACCAGCGGATGGTGGTGCATTGCTAAGTGACGGATCGAAAGACATACGAGAGCGTATGCGCGATATCTCTTCTGTCACCGTTGGCTCTGCCCGTCGGGTCGTGCGTGCCCTTGTTCTGGCAGACCCGCCCGACATTGGAGCGGGGGAGATTACGGCCAAAGGCAACATCAACTTTGCCCGGCTGCTTGAGCGGCGCGCGAACCTTGTGGAGCGCCTTTATGACGACAATGACGCAGCGAGTATTCTGACATGATTGATTTGGAGAACGTGCGGGCGATCGACATTCATACCCACGCTGAAGAACCGTGCGGGTGCCATTCCGACGATGGCTATGACCATTTACAATCGACGATGGCGGAGTATTTTCGCGCGCCATGGAAACATCCGCCGACCGTACCAGAGACGGCGGCGCACTACCGTGAACAGAACATCGCGGCCGTGATTTTTCCGGTCGATGCGGAGCGTGAGACCGGTTATCGCCGCTATGCCAATGAAGAAGTTGCTGAAATTGCTGCGGAAAACAGTGACGTGTTGATTCCCTTCGCCAGTATTGATCCGTGGAAGGGCAAAATCGGTGTGCGCGAGGCCCGCCGACTCATCCGTGATTTTGGGATCAAAGGGTTCAAGTTTCACCCCACCATGCAGGGGTTTTATCCCAACGACCGGATTGCCTACGCGCTTTATGAAGCGATAGAGGCGGAAGGTGGGATCGCCCTGTTCCATACCGGTCAGACGGGCGTTGGGTCCGGCATGCCTGGTGGCAACGGGATGCGGTTGAAGTACTCCAACCCGATGTACATGGATGATGTCGCGGTGGATTTCCCGGATCTCAAGATCATCCTCGCCCATCCGAGTTTCCCCTGGCAGGAGGAGGCGCTCGCCGTCGCGCAGCACAAACCCAACGTTTACATCGATCTGTCGGGATGGTCGCCCAAGTACTTTCCGGACATTCTGGTACGCTATTGCAATTCAATTTTGAAGAAGAAGGTGTTGTTTGGATCCGACTGGCCGATGATCGCACCGGAACGGTGGCTCAACGACTTTGACGGGATTGATATCAAGGACGCGGTCCGCCCCGACATCTTGAAAAACAACGCGGCCCGATTGCTTGGGTTGCAGTAAAATGCGTATTGCCAGCGCTGACGTTGCGGCGAGGTGACGCAGGGCGCAAGATAGCGCAACATTCAAGCGCCTTTGGGAGGGGCCGCATGAGCAACGCTGCCAGTTATTTCGTGGACCGTCATGGGGTTGAGGGGCGCTCTGACAAGGTCGCTTTTCGTGAGGCCGAGACAGGGCGCACGTTGACTTATGGAGAGCTTGCGGATGCGTCGGGACGGGCAGCAGCGGCGCTCTTGGCGCATGGTGTTGCGCGAGAAGAGCGCATGGCGATGCTTGTGCTGGATCAGATCGAGTTCCCGATCCTGTTTTGGGGTGCGATCAAGGCAGGGGTGATCCCTGTACCGCTCAACACATTGCTCGCGGCACCAGTTTACGATGCGATTTTGCGCGACAGTCGTGCGACCATGCTGGTTGTGTCTGAGGCGTTATACGAAGTTGTCGCGCCTGTACTGGCCGACAACCCATATTTGCGCAGCGTAGTTGTCATTGGGGCAGAGCAAGAAGATACGATAACGTATGGTGTGTTCATGTCCCTGGGGCAGTCTTCGCTTCCTGCCTTTGACGCGAGTGATGATGAGACGGCATTCTGGCTTTATTCATCGGGTTCAACTGGTCAGCCTAAGGGTGTTCATCATATCCATTCGGCATTGCGTGCCACGGCTGATACCTACGGGGCGCAGGTATTGGGCATGCGCGAAGATGATGTCGTGTTTTCGGCGGCCAAGTTCTTCTTTGCCTATGGCCTTGGCAATTCAATGACTTTCCCCATGTCGGTGGGTGCAACGACAGTAATCTTTGGTGGTCGTCCAACGTCGGACGGTATGGTGGGCGTCATCCAAGTGGAGCGGCCAACAGTTTTCTGTGGAGTACCAACGCTTTATGCGGCAATGGTTGCGCATATGGAAGACGCAGGCGTGCCGGAGGCGCCGCTGCGCGTTTGCATTTCAGCCGGAGAGGCACTGCCTGAATCGGTTGGCGCAAAATGGCGGGCGTTGATGGGGGTCGACATTCTGGACGGTGTTGGATCGACCGAGATGCTGCACATATTCCTGAGCAACGCGCCGGGTGACGTGGTCTATGGTACCTCCGGCGTTCCGGTTCCGGGTTATGACATGCGGCTGGTCGATGAAGCAGGTGTTGAGGTGGCTGTCGGCGAAGTCGGTGAGCTGCTGGTGAATGGTGCGTCGGCCGCGGCAGGATACTGGAATAAACGAGACAAGACGCGCGAAACATTCGAGGGCGTATGGACTCGGACCGGCGACAAGTATGAACGTCGCGAGGATGGACGATACGTCTACTGCGGACGCACGGATGACATGTTCAAGGTGTCTGGCATCTGGGTTAGTCCGTTCGAGGTAGAGCAGGCGATTGCCAGCCATCCAACGGTGCTTGAATGTGCTGTTGTAGCAGCGCGAGACGAGGAGGATTTGGACAAACCCAAAGCCTTTGTCGTGATGAAGGGCGACCGCCCCGACAACCTCGAAGATCTGCTGAAGGATCATGTGAAGGAACGGATTGGCAAGTGGAAGTACCCGCGGTGGATTGAGTGCGTCGAAAGCTTGCCAAAGACGGCGACCGGGAAAATTCAGCGGTTCAAGTTGCGGGAGGGTGCGTGATGGACTGGGGTTCGGGGACGGTCCAGGTCGAACAACATACGTTGGAATATGCAACTTGGGGGCCATCCCCGACCGTGGCGCCAACGCTGGTCCTGTTGCACGAAGGATTGGGATCGCTTGGGCTTTGGCGCGATTGGCCGGCCCAACTGGCTGAGCGCACGGGAATGGGTGTGCTGGCCTATTCGCGTGCCGGATATGGGCGATCTACGCCTGTGAACCTGCCGCGTCCGCTTGGGTACATGACGCTTGAGGCGACAGACATGTTGGGCCCTGTTCTGGATGCGGCCGGCGTGGGCGCTTGCGTGCTGCTGGGCCATTCGGACGGTGCAACGATTGCGGGTATATACGCGGGGTCGGTGTCTGATTTGCGCGTCCGTGGGCTGATCCTGTTGGCGCCGCATTTCTTTACTGAGCCTGAGGGCCTAGCGGCCATTCGTTCAGCCGGCGAGGCTTATTCGAGTGGGGCGCTCAAGGAAAAGCTGGCCCGCCATCACGATCATCCTGATATCGCGTTTTATGGGTGGCATGATGCGTGGATGGACCCGGGTTTTATCGATTGGAATGTGGCGGACGCGATTGATCATTGGCGCGTGCCGTCTTTGATTGTTCAGGGAGATGCCGATCCCTATGGAACGCTGGCGCAAGTTCATGAAGTGGAAGAGCGCGCCTATGCTCCTGTAGAGACGCTGATTCTGAAGGGATGTGGGCACGCACCGCATAAAGAACGCCCAGAAGAGGTCACTGCGGAGATTGTCGCCTTCTGTGCGCGGTTGCAGGCCTTTGAGGCATCGGACGTGGTGATACCCGAGCTCACCTGACTGCAAGAAAGTGCACAAATGATCCAGAATTGCGCTGGCGGAGTGCACTTTGGGTACGGTGCGTTGTACGATATTGCCACATTACCCGAGCAAAGAGCCGCCCCAACCCATGTCAAATATCGTCGACTTTCAGACCGATCCTTCGAAGTACCGTCATTGGCGCGTCGAATATGATGGCCCAGTGGCCAATCTGTTCATGGATGTGGACGAGGATGGTGGGTTGTTTGATGGCTATCAGCTCAAGCTGAACTCTTACGATCTGGGCGTGGATATTGAGCTGGCTGATGTTGTGCAGCGGATGCGGTTTGAGCATCCGGAGGTCAAAGTTGTTGTCATGCAATCGGCCAAGGACAAGGTGTTTTGTGCAGGCGCCAACATCCGTATGCTGGGTGGCGCGGCCCATGCCCACAAGGTCAACTTTTGCAAGTTTACCAATGAGACGCGCAACACCTTTGAGGCTGCGGAGGCCGACAGTGGCCAGAAGTATATCGCCTCTGTCAAAGGGGCCTGTGCGGGTGGGGGCTATGAATTAGCTCTGGCGTGCAACCACATCATGCTGACCGACGATTCATCGTCGTCCGTTTCTTTGCCCGAGGTTCCTTTGCTGGCCGTTTTGCCGGGCACCGGCGGGTTGACCCGTGTGACGGACAAGCGCCACGTGCGCCGTGATCTGGCGGACGTGTTTTGCTCGACCGAAGAGGGCGTGAAGGGCAAACGTGCGGTGAAATGGCGGCTGGTGGACGAGGCGATCCCGAATTCGAAGTTTGACGAGGTTGTCGTCACCCGTGCGCAGGAATTTGCATCCTCCTCGGCCAAGCCGGACGTGGCGCAGGGCATCCACCTTGGCCCGCTGGACAAATCCATTGGTGGGGATGGGTCGGTGGCCTACTCCCTTGTCGATGTGGCAGTGGACCGGGCCGGGCGATCCGCGACGATAACGTTGAGCGGACCGGATGCGCCCGCACCGACGGACATGGCTGCGTTTCAGGCTGAGGGCGATCAGGCCTATATGCTGCGCTTGGCGCGCGAATTGGATGATGCGATCCTGCATTTGCGCTTGAACGAGGTTGAACTGGGTTTGCTTGTGTTCCGCACCCAAGGCGATCCTGAACAGGTGCTTGCCCATGAGGCGGTTTTATTGGGCGACCGGGGTCACTGGCTTGCCAATGAGGTGCTGGCATATTGGAAGCGCGTACTGAAGCGGGTCGATGTCACCTCGCGGTCGATGGTTGCGCTGGTTGAGCATGGCAGTTGTTTCGCGGGCGTTTTGGCCGAACTGCTGTGGGCCGTGGATCGCAGTTACATGATGGAAGACGCCTTTGAAGGCGACAATCGCCCGATTGCGACGGTCACATTGAGCGCGGGCAATTTCGGCGCCTTTCCGATGGGCAATGACCTGACCCGCTTGCAGACAAGGTTTTATGGCGTTGATGGTCTGGACGACGTTCAGGGCCAAATAGGTGAGCCGCTGGAGGCTGAGGAGGCGGATGACCTGGGTCTGGTCACCGTGATTTTGGATGACATCGATTGGGAAGATGAAATCCGCATCTTTATGGAAGAGCGTGCAAGTTTCAGCCCCGATGCGATGACGGGCATGGAGGCGAACCTGCGCTTTGCTGGTCCGGAGACGATGGAGACCCGCATTTTTGGCCGTCTGACGGCCTGGCAGAACTGGATATTTAACCGCCCCAACGCGGTTGGCGAAGACGGTGCCTTGCAACGCTATGGCACTGGCGTGCGCGGAAATTTTGACATGAAACGTGTGTGAGGGACCGGATTTTCAAAGAAAATCTGGACCGCAGAATGACCTCATTTTGCGCCCCACCCAGAGAGGAGAGAAAAGATGGACTTGGTTAACGTCAGCTATGATTCACAGATCCCCAACAATGTGGGTCTTTCACAGGATCGCAAGGTGCTGAAAGCACTGGAAAAGTGGCATCCCGGTTACATCAATTGGTGGAATGACCTGATCCCCCAGAACTTTCAGGAAAGCATGGTCTATTTGCGCACGGCTGTGAGTGTGGATCCGAAAGGCTGGGCCAAGTTCGACTATGTGAAGATGCCCGAATACCGCTGGGGTGTTCTGCTGGCGCCGGCCGTCGAGGATCGTCGCATTCCGATGGGCGAGCACAAGGGCGAACTCGCTTGGCAGGAAGTGCCCGGAGAGTATCGTAATATGCTCAAGCGTTTGATCGTGATCCAAGGCGATACCGAGCCGGGGTCTGTGGAACAGCAAAAGTTCCTCGGCCTTACCGCGCCGTCGCTTTACGATATGCGCAACCTGTTTCAGGTGAACGTTGAAGAAGGGCGTCACCTGTGGGCGATGGTCTATTTGCTGCAAAAGTACTTTGGCAAGGACGGGCGCGAGGAGGCGGATGATATGCTGGTCCGCTCGTCCGGCAGTGAGGAGGCCCCGCGTATGTTGGGCGCTTTTAATGAGGAGACACCCGATTGGCTGTCCTTCTTCATGTTCACCTACTTTACGGACCGGGATGGCAAGATGCAGCTTGAGTCCCTGGCGCAGTCGGGCTTTGACCCGCTGTCGCGCACCTGCCGTTTCATGCTGACCGAAGAGGCGCACCACATGTTTGTGGGCGAAACGGGCGTTGGCCGCACAATTCAGGCCACGATCGAGGCGATGCAGGCCAATGGCATTGATGATCCCTATGATATCGACAAGATCCGCGCGTTGGGTGTTATCGATCTGCCCACGATCCAGAAAAAGCTGAACCTGCATTATACCCTGTCTCTTGATCTGTTTGGACAGGAGGTCAGCACCAATGCGGCCAATGCCTTTAACGCTGGTATCAAGGGGCGTTATCTGGAGCAGCGGATCGAGGATGATCACATGCTGCAAGGTGACACTTACAAGGTGGCCAGCATCCAAAATGGTCAGATCGTCACCGAGGATGTGCCTGCCCTGACCGCTATCAACATGCGTCTGCGCGATGATTATGTGCGTGACGCCTCTGGCGGTTTGCGCCGCTGGAACAAGCAGATCCAGCGCACCGGGATCGAGTTTGAACTGAAACTGCCCCACGAGGGGTTCCATCGCAAGATCGGGGTGTTTGCCAACCAGCCCATCACGCCAGAGGGCACGTTTATCAGCACCGAAGACTGGGCTGCGCGCGAGGCCGAATGGCTACCGACGAAGGCGGATGGGGATTTCATTCAGTCGCTGATGAAGCCCTGTTTCGAGCCGGGCAAATACGCCAGTTGGATCGCCCCGCCCCGCGTTGGTATCGACAACAAACCGGGTGATTTCGAATACGTCAAACTGCATATGGCCTGAGGGAGAGCGCGATGCAGATCAACCGTTCGACTTTGAAAAGCTCCAGCCAGTCCCGCGCTTTTTGCGCTTTGGAGTGTGATGGGTGTACTGGAATGTGTCTGGCGCTCTACATGATGTTAACGCGGGACGAGCAGGATGCGATGTGCCGCCAGTACCGACAGGGTGCGGCCCCTGTCACGCGGCACTGAACGAAGGGAAACGTGATGAAGATTGGACTGTATTACGGGTCTGAGACCGGCAATTCAGAGATGCTGTGTGAGGACATGGAGGCGGAGCTGGGGGCAGACTATGACTGCCATATTCTCAGCCTTTCTGATGTGGACCCAGCGATGCTGGCCAAAGAGACGTTTTATATCTTTGTGACCTCTACGTATGGGAATGGTGATCTGCCGTCGACCGCGTTGCCGTTCGAAGAGGCGATGCAGGATCAGAAACCGGACCTGAGTGGTGTGCGCTTTGCCATATTCGGTCTGGGCGATCAGGTGTTTTCAGAGACGTTCAATCACGGGTCGCTCAAGCTGTCCCAGATGTTGCTGGACGCCAAGGCCGAGATGGTGGGCGAACGGGGCCTGCATGATGCCTCTGGTTTTGACATGCCCGAGGACGTCGCCCTGCCATGGGTAAACGGGATCATGGAGCATCTGGAGGCTGCCTGAGGTTCCGGACACTGAAACGCGCGACCCGTTCGTTCACGAAGTGCGCGTTGCGTGGGGCGACTGTGACCCGGCAGGCATTGCCTATACCGGGCGGCTACCTTGGTTTGCTCTGGATGCCATCAACGCATGGTGGGAGGCCCACACAGGTGGTGACGGCTGGTACCAGTTGGAACTGGATCGCAATATTGGCACGCCGTTTGTGCATCTCAGCATGGATTTTCGCGCTCCGGTCACGCCCCGCCACCGATTGATGTGCGAGGTGTGGCCCAGTCGTTTGGGAAACTCGTCGATCACTTTTTCAATGCTGGGCCGACAGGCGGATACGCTGTGTTTTGAAGGTACGTTCACCTGTGTGTTCATCATCGCGGATCAGTTTAAAAGCCAGCCAGCCCCACCGGACCTGCGAGATATCATCGCACCTCTGCTGCGCAGCCCCCAAATCCCTTGAAGCGGCACTTGGCCGGGCTAGAATTCAGTGAACTAATGGAAAATTCGCATATGTCATCCCCAAAACCTATCCCTTGTGTCTCTGTCCCTCTGATAAGCCGACTGGCTGAGCGAGTACGGGCGGCGCGGGTGCGACTGGGTTTGCCCCGGCGTGAATTGTCCGAACGCTCGGGTGTGTCGCCCCGTTATTTGGCGCAACTTGAGGCGGGCGAGGGGAACATTTCTGTTCTATTGTTGCACCGCGTGGCGACGGCGCTGAACGTGAAGATCGAAGACTTGCTGTCGGAGACCAGCCCGTTCAACGAGGATGTGTCCCGCGTGGCGCGGCTTTATGAGCAGGCACCGGTGTCTGTGCAGGGTCGTGTACGGGCGTTGCTTGCCCCTGAAAACCCACAGACGTTGCGGGCTCAGCGCATTTGTTTGGTTGGATTGCGCGGCGCCGGCAAATCGACGCTTGGTCGAATGGCCGCGGACAAATTGAAGATCCCCTTTATTGAACTGACGGACGAAATTGAGGCGGATGCTGGCATGCCACTGGGCGAAGTGATGGCGCTGTATGGGCAAGACCGTTACCGCGCAATGGAGGCGCAAGCCCTGGCTCGAGTGGTTGAGAGCCATGACAAGTTGATCCTTGCCGTTGCCGGTGGGATCGTGGCGCAAACGGCCACGTACGAGCAGGTACTGGAGCGCTTTCACACCGTGTGGGTCCGCACGAGCCCTGCCGAACATATGGCCCGCGTGCGTGCACAGGGCGATTTACGCCCGATGGAAGGCAACCCCGAAGCGATGGATCAGCTCAAGACATTTCTGACCATCCGCGCGCCTTTGTATGAGCGCGCCCATGCGCAGGTGGATACGAGCAACAAGCCGGTGCAAACCTCAGTGAACGAGTTGCTCGCGACCATTGCAACCAACCAGTTTCTGGACCGTATCGGGCAGTCATGAGTGGCCATTTTGCACCCCTGCAGGACGCGTTCTGGCAGGCGTGTGAGCAGATGCTCATGGATCATACGAACCCTTGGGAATTGGACGCTGCGCTTGTGGCATGGGGCTATGGCCTTGGACCTTGTGAGGCGCAGGACCTTGTCGGTTTGGATGTGGTTTTGTCTGGCCGGTCCGGTTCGACGCCCGCCCCCATACTTGCCCGCATGGTTGTCGAAGGACGGTTGGGCAAAAAGGGCGGTTGGGGGTATTACCGATATCCCGGCGGCGGAGGGGCGGTGATTGATCCGCTGATCGAGGATCTGATCTTTGAGGAGGCCCATTTTGCCAAACGAGCGCGGCAAGAGTTGGAGGGTTCTGATCTGGTGGCGCGCTTGCATGCTCTGGTCGGGCCGGTGTTGCGCGTGGACGTGGAAGGTGCCGTTGACCTGCTGCATTTTCCACCCGAAAAGATTGATTTGATCTGAACCGCCGAGCGGTCGCTGTCTACCACTTTGCGGTGTCAAAGGCGCTCCGCCCGCCGTCCGTTAGACCTTTTTGCGCCAGTCTAGCCCTGCATCAGCACGATCAGCGTGCCCAGTCCCCAAAGCGTCATCTGGTAATGGGTGTTCTGTGCCCCCTCGTGGCAGAACCAATAGCAAAAGTGATTGCCGACGATCAGGAACCCGGCCCAGACGGCGGTGAAGAGCATGGCTCCGACGAGTGCGATGCTACGTCCTGTTTCGACACTGCCGGTACCTGCAATGCTCATGAGCAGCGCAACGGTCCCGATCCAGAGCACAATGGCTGCCAGTAGTTCGATGCCGACGACCAGACGGAAGGCCAAGTGCTGCAGGCGTCGATCGGTGACGGGGCGATGCGCAAGAGGGGCGTAGGCATCGGGGTATTCGGCCTTGAGCCGCGTCATTTCCATCACTTCGGCAGTGTAGGTTTCGTTCACCGAAGGGTGCAGAATGTTGTCGCGCACCCCAAGCGTCAGCCACGCGGCGATCAGGGATGTGGCAAGGGCCTGTGCGGCCAGAATTGTGGTTTCCATGGCATTTGCCTTTGATTGTGCGGCTTCCATAAAAAAGGGGCCGCCCAAGAGAGGCGGCCCCGATCATGTTCGCGCAATCGTCTGGATCAGGTCCAAGCGATTTGCTCGGGGCGAATTTCGAACGAGATGTGGTGGTTGCCGCCAACCAGACCTTCTTTGGTGTGGTTGTAAAGCGAACGCCAGTAAGGCTGGATGGTTACAGCATCGTTTTGCAGGATCGCCTGACCTTCGGCCATCAGGGCACGGCGTGCCTCGATATCCGCTGTTGCCAGTGCTTTTTCCAGAACGGCGTCGAATTCAGGGTTAGAGTAACCGAATTCGTTCCATGCCTCGCCTGTGCGGTAGGCAAGCGCCCAGATCTGCACGCCAAGTGGACGGTGGTTCCAGTTGGTCGAGCTGAACGAATACTTGGTCCAGTCGTTCCAGAATGTCGAACCGGGCAGGATTGTCCGTTTGACGTTGAAGCCTGCATCACGCAGCTGGGCTGCCACCGCGTCGGTGGTGTCCTTGCGCCATGCATCATCGATGGAGAACAGCTCGTGCTCGAAATCCATCATGCCGGCTTCTTCCATCAGCGCGCGTGCACCTTCCGGGTCGACCTTCATAGCTGGCAGTTCGGCATATTCTGGGTGCATCGGACCAACGTGGTGGTTTTCGGCAGGAACGCCGCGCCCGGCATAGCCGAGTTCGAGCAGAACCGAGTTGTCCACGGCCATGTTGATCGCCTGACGTACGCGGGCATCCGCATAGGGCTTTTTGCCATCGACTTCTGCCAACTGGTTGGGCCGGATCACGATGGTCGCCGCTGTGACGATTTCGTTGTTCACCCAGCCATCCAGCGTATCAAAGATATCGATGAACTCGCCTTCGATCGAATAGGTCATATCGATTTCTTCAGCTTCGGCGGCGGCCACGAATGCCGATGGGTCGGTCCCGTAGTCGATGTATTCGATGCTGTCGAGGTACGCGCCGTTGCCTTCGTTCCACCATGTGTGGTCCTCGTTTCGTACGAGGACGGCCTTGACGCCAACTTCGAGCGATTCAGGCAGGTAAGGGCCTGTGCCGATCGGGTTGTCGATGCTGTCGATGGACGTATCCGCGTGGATGATGGCCGCAGGATAATCCGCCATGCCGGGGATCAGGGACACGTCAGAGGCTGGCAGGTTCAGTTTGACAGTGTGGCTGTCCACGACTTCGATGGCGCCGTCGATGGCCTTGTCCGTCTCGGGATCGATCAGGGTCGCAAAGCGGCCCGCCATCGAGTTGCCTTCAACGGCCTTGTCACACCAGCCCGTGATGTTGCGTGCAACGTCTTCGGCTGTGAAGTCGTCACCGTTGTTCCACTTGACGCCTTTGCGAACGTTCAGAGTGTAAACCGTCGCATCGTCGTTGATTTCCCAGCTTTCGAGTAGTTTGCCGGTGAATGTGCCATCGTTCTCGTAGTGGACGAGGTATTCCTGCCAGCCGCGCGAGAAGTTGGCGATTTGCGACCAGTCGTATGTACGAGGGTCTTTTAGGCCGCGGACTTCCATCTGGATGCGCACAGTGCCGCCCATCTGGTGCGCTGCGGCTTGTGCCGGCGTGGCCATGCCAAGCATGGCATAGGCGGTTGCTGTCGTGGCGCCGAACGCGCTGGCCAGTGCCAGAAACTCGCGACGGTTGACCGGATCAGTGCCGACTTTACCGGCCGAATCCACAACGGATTGCGGCAACGGTTTGCCGGTACGTGTCAAAAATGTCATTTTCTTCCTCTCTGTTGGCGGCGTGAAATCATGTCCGCGCCTTATAAGCCGAGGTGAGTGCCCCGGCCGTTGGTGTTGCAGTTTACCTGCTATACTCCGACACCCCACTTTCGGGGGATGGCAAATAGTTCAAACGATAGGACGCATGGCGTCAACCCCATCCGTCGCTGTCGCGGATACACAAATACTCGATAAAACTCGGGGCTCTTTGTAATTCCACGCCGTCCCACGGTGCAAAACCGCCCTTTGGTCCCAAATTAGGACGTCTCCGACCTGCCACTGGTGGCTATAAACATACTGGTCCTGGGTCACCCAGGCGATCAGATCGTCGATCAGTTTGGTGCCTTCTTCGGCCTCCATCCCTTCGATCGCAAAGGCATGGCTGGCGATGTAGAGCGCCTCGGCCCCGTTGACCGGATTGCGCCAGACTGCGTTCCAAAGCTGGTCGGGCCATTTATGAAACATCGGCAGTGCGGCGAGTTCAGCACTGATCCGCGCCCGGCTATGGGACAGGCGGTGCCAGGCTGCGCGATCCCGGATGCGGTCCTTAAGGCTGTCTGGCATGTCCGCCCATCCGGCGCGGGTCGAGGCCAGTTCCGTGGCGCCGCCCGTTTGCGTCACGACCCGTCCGATCAGGATGTTGACCAGAGCAGGTATGGGCAGAAAGGTACTATCGGCATGCCACAGCATGTTGGCCTTGAGGTTGAGCGTGTGCAGGTCCATTTCGGGTGTGACGGACCCGTCCTCGCGCATATTGCTGACGCGGGGTACTTTGAAATCCTCGCCCACTTCGAGGGTTTCGGTATCGCGGTCTTCGATAGGTCCAAACATTCGGGCAAGCCGCATATGCGCCGCATCGTCGATGGTTTGGTTTCGAAACAACAGAGCCGAGTGGGTTTCGAAGGCGTCGCGCACGGCGGCAAAGCTCTGCGTGTCGAGTTCCGCGAGTTCGACGTCGTGCACTTCGATCCCGAATGTTTCTGTCAGTGGTGTTGTTTTCATCAGGCCTCGGTCTCCGTCTGAGTGAGAGATTGGATTGTGTCCGCGTCGAGGTGGGCCACATCTGCCCAAAATCGCGACTTGGCCGCGTTGAGCAGCCCCTTGGGGTCCATCCGTTTCTTCCACGCCAGGTGATTGTAGTCGGCCTTGAGCCCGCCGCCTTCGACATTCCATGTGTGTGCGTCATAGACGGTAAAGCCATTCGCCTCATAGGTGGCGTTGATCTCGGCAAGCCGTTCGGGCGTGGTGAACCAGATGATTGGTAGATCGAAGGTCACGATCTCGCCCCCGACGCGCGCAAATTCGTGGTGCATCCAGACGTCATCGCCAATTTTGGGACGCAGAGCCCCGATGGCCTTTGGGTCAGGTGGGATCGGGCAGCCAATTTGCTGATAGGTCGCGGAGCGATCTGCCTTCAGCACTTGCAGGGTCGTGTGGTTGTAGCTGAAGTCATAGACGTGGGGCAGTCCTGCCGCCTCGCGTTCGCCATCGGTGAGCATCAGGTCCACAAGCCCGCCCGAAGCTGTGATCAGCGTAGCGAAAGCATCGCGATCCTCGATCGGGATCATCGACACGAGCAAGTGCTTTTCAGGCCGGATGTGTCCTTCGAGTTTGGGGAAGTAGGCGCAGATCCGGGCGTCGACCGTGGTCAGAAGTTTGCGAGCAATGTCGGGAGCTTCGGCAAGGGCGAGGCCGGCGGCATAGGCTGCCTCGTAGGTGTCGAAGGTGGCGATGCAACCGACCCAGTCCCGTTTTGGAACCGTGCGCAACGTGACGTCTGTGATCACCCCGTTTAGTCCCCATGCGTGGTGGATGTGCAGGGCGTCTGCGCCTTCGAACACGCGGGCTTTTGGCGTTTCCTCGACGCTCATGGCGGTCAGTGAAACGATGTTGCCCGGATCGCGTAGTGCGCCATTCGCGATGGATCCGATGCCCGCACTGCCCCCCGCCACGAACCCGCCGACAGTGGCGATGCCTTTGGTAGAGGGGAACATGGCCATTTCCTGACCTGACTCCTCAAGGGCGGTGTTGATGTCAGCCATCAGCGCACCAGCTTGCGCCTTCACATAGCCCTCGCCGACCTCCAGCACGTTGTTCATGGCCGTGGTGTCGATGATCAGCCCGCCGTCCATGGGCACTGATTGCCCATAGTTCCCAGTGCCCCCCCCGCGCAGCACGATCGGGGCATCGTGGGCGTAGGCGACCGACAGGGTGTGGGCCATTTCGTCTGCGGATTGGGGCCTTGCCACCAGATCGCCAAAACAGCGTTTCAACTCGGCATTCAGGATCGGGGAATACCAGAAGAAGTCGCGGCTGCGTTTCTTGATCAGGACGGGTTCCGTGATGACTTCGACCGGAGCGAGTTGGTCTGCAAAGGCCGCCCAGTCGATGTCGGTCTTTCCGGATATGGAGGTCATGTCAGCGTTTCCGTTGTGGGATGCAGGGTGGTGCGCCCAGAAATGAGCGTGGCGGTGTGAGCGGCGTCGCAGGTGAGCAAGTCAGATAAATGTGCGCCTTCGACTTTTATGGGTTCGCGCCCAAGGGCGGTTGCGGCATCGGTGGTGATTGCTGTCAGCCAGTCGCCCAAAGGCGGGTCGAGATGCGCAGTGACGCAGGCCAGGGCAAGGGCGGCGCGTGGGTCATGGGCGCCCAGTGGGCAGAAGGCGTCCGCCACGTTGTCCGAAGCCACGACGACTTTGACCCCGGCGTCTCGCAACTCGTGCAACCGTGTGATCCCGCGCCTGTCCGGCGTGCCGTCCGTGCGTCCTTGCAAATAAAGGTTGGTGATGGGCAGCGCGCATATTGTGATGCCAGCGCGTGCGCATTTGTCGGCGATGCGTGTGAAATCGTCTGGGGTGCGGTCCATCAGGCTGACGGCGTGTCCACAGAGGATCGGCCCCTTGAACCCGGTGGCGAGCGCGGTGTCGGCCACAGCTTCAAGCCCGTTGAAATCCCCAAGTCCCTCGTCCACGTGAAAATCCAGCATCAGCCCATGCCGCGTGGCAGCGGCAAAGATGTTGTCCAGACCTGCCTGCGTCGTGTCATGCCCAAGCACAAACGCGCCCGCCACGCCGCCCGTGAGGGCCAGCAGATCACTTACTTTCCCAGCAAATTCCGGGTCCGCCCATTGCCCGATGCCGCAGAGTGCGGCGAGTTGCAGGTCCGGATAGTCTTCGGCACATTCCAGCAGCACGGACCAGCTGAGCGGCGGTGCGGCTGTGTCGCCCCAATCAACATGGCTGCGGATGGCGCGGCACCCGTTGGAGTGCGCCTCTCTTAATCCCTGCATGGCGCGGGCGCGCAGGTCGTCTTCGTCCCAGTTGTTCTTGTCTGCGCGTTGTTGAGTGATCGCATGGGCGAGGTCTCCGCCAACTTGCCCGATGCGCTGGATGGTGTGGCATTTGTCGAGGTGGCAATGAGCCTCGGTCAAGGTGGGAATGACCATACACACATCGCCCCCCGTAGGCGGCGCAAGGCCAAGCAGTTGGCCGTCCTTGATAAAGGGCACACCGCGCCTGCAATCCCCGGCTGGCGCACCGCCAAAGGAGGAGGGATCAGCGATGAACGCGGTGGGCACCAGCACGTCTGTCATTTGCGCGCACCCATTTCAAAACCTGCGAAGTCTTCTAGCCAGCGCCCAAACCCCTGTGCTGCCGAGTTGAGCAGGAATTCCCCTTTTTCGACCGTTGCGGCGGCGGCGTTTCCAAGTGCGCCTTCCGCGTTCAGGTCATCGATGGTCCAGCCGGGGCGGGCGGGTTGACCGGTGAGGCCGGTAAGGTGACCTGCGGCCTCCCAATCTTGCATATTTGTTTGGAAGTCTTGCGCAAGATCCATGTTCACAAGGTCGGGCCGGGCCGCCAGCATGGCACTGGTTTCTGTGTCGCCTGCGTGCAGATCATGGGCCATGGGGGAGGGATCAAAGCCGCTAAGATCGGCAAAGGCGAACCAACTTGCGTGCGCTGCGATCAGGCCGTGATCAAGGCGGGCTGCGCGCACTGCGACTTCGAGCAGAGCGGTGTTCCCGCCGTGTCCGTTGAAGTAGACCAACCTTTTGACGCCAGCGCGTGCGACCGAGGCGGTGATGTCGCGCAGGACGGCCATCAGAGTTTCTGCACTAAGTGTCAGGGTGCCCGCGTGTGCGATGTGCTCGTCGGATTTGGTGATGCTGAGCGTTGGCAGTTGGAGCGCGTTTGCAGTGGTCTCTGTCCGTGCCAGTACGGCTTCGGTCAGGGTGGTGTCGACGCTGAAAGGCAGGTGCGGCCCGTGCTGTTCCGTTGCGCCGAGTGGCAGGATTGCGATGGCGCCGCCTGCATTGATCGTGCCGCGTGAGAGATCTGACCAGAGCGGGATCATGTTGCACGTCCAAAGAAAGAGTTGAGAAAGCCCGTCATCCACGCCCCTTGTGCTGCGTCATGTTCGAGCATCAGCGCGGTAGATTTCTCGCGCGGCTGCACGCCGGGTTCCTTGTAACGACCCCAGCCCTCGGCCCGGTCTTGCCAGCGTTGAAAGCCCGCAATGGTCTGTTCGGGATGGAACTGTAGCCCGACCACGGTGTCGCCGACCGCAAAGGCCTGGTTTTCAAACAATGCGCTGCGGGCCAGATGCGTTGCGCCGTCGGGAAGGTCGAAGGTGTGAAAATGCGCTTGAGCAAAGTGCAGAGTCTCAGGAAACGTGCCGCGGCCAGCGTCAGTTGGTGAAATCTCGTACCAGCCGAATTCGTGCTTCCCGGGTTCGGGTGCCCCGGCCCATGCCCCCATATGATGGGCGATCATCAGCGCACCTTGGCACAGACCCAGAAGGGGTACATTCGCCTTCATTGCGGCGTCGATCATGCGGTATTCTTCGTTCAGGAACGGGTGCAGGTCCGCGTCGTCTGCGTTGTAATTGCCGCCGTAGACCACCACTCTGGCCAGATCGTCGGTCACATCGCCCAAGGTGTCGCCCTTCCATGGACGGCGTGCGTCGAGGCGGACATTGTTCACCGCGCACCACGTCGTAATCCGGTCGTCCATGGGGCCATCGCCGTGGCGCACGCATAGCAGTCGCTTTTCCATATCTTTCCCTTTCAGTGGAAAGTGGATTTCAGCGGCCCTTGAGATATTAAATCTGTGCCAGAGATGTTGAGGAAGGGTTTCAAATTTTCACCGTGTGCGCAAGTGTTGAGAGATGAAAAGCCTGACCCCTGCTGCCATCGCCCCGCCTTTTGCCCTCTATTCGCATGGGGTGGAGTTGCCGGCGGGCGTGCGCATCGTGCGTACGTCCGGGCAGCTGGGCCTCGCGCAGGACGGTTCGGTGCCCGATGGGTCGCAGGCGCAGGCCGAGATTTGCTTTGTCAATATCGCCGCGATTTTGGAAGAGGCGGGGATGGGTGCGGAAGATGTATGTCATGTGAGTGCGTACGTCACAGACCGCACCTACATGCCTGGGTACATGGCCGCGCGGGATGCGTTTTTGGCCAATGCCACGGTCCTGCCCAGTTCCACATTGGTGATCGTGTCGGGCTTTACCCGGCCGGAATTTGTCGTTGAGGTCGAAGTGTGGGCCGCAGCGCCCTAGCTGTGATCGTGGCGCGCCAGTTTCCAGAGCGTCCAGCCACAAGTGCCGCCAAAGAAAAGTGTGGCAATGCCGATGGCCTCCCATCCGCCGGGGCCTGTTGGCAGGCCGCGATAGAGCAGGGCCGCACCGACCAGAGCCAGCCCGATCAGTGAAAAGCTGAGGCGGAAGATCAGGTCGTTGCGGGTGGGGCCGTGTTTATTGCTCATGCCTGAGCAATATGGGGCACCGTTGCTGGGGGGCCAGCCCCCGTCCTTTCAGGACTCCCGCGGGATATTTAAATCAGAGAAGTTGAGGGTGGCTTTACGTTGGGAACAGGTCTTTGGTTGCGGGCAGGATGGTGCCCGTGCAGGTGCCGAAGCCGATCTTGTAACCGTCGCCGCTGGCATGTCCTGACAGAGTCAGAGTGTCGCCGTCTTCCAGAAAAGTCCGGGTGTCCCCGCTGTCCAGCGTCAGGGGTTCCTTGCCGCCCCAGCTGAGTTCCAGAAGACTGCCTCGTTCGGATTTGGTGGGGCCTGAGATTGTGCCGGAGCCTAAGAGGTCACCTGCGTTCATCGGGCAGCCCGACGTGGCGTGATGTGCCAGTTGCTGGGCAGAGGAGTAGTACATCTCGTTGTAATTGGTCTCTGCGATAGTCGTGGCAGCTTTGCCTGTCGGGGCCAGTGTCACACTGAGGTCGATGTCATAGAGCATCGGTCCGGTGTCCTTGAGGTGGTCGAGCAACGGGACCTCGCGCGGTGGCGTTGAGGTGCGAAACGGATCAAGGGCTGCTTTGGTCACGATCCAAGGGCTGATCGAGGTGGCTGTTGCCTTGGCCTGAAACGGGCCGAGGGGTTGGTATTCCCACGCCTGAATATCGCGTGCCGACCAATCGTTCAGCAACACGTAGCCAAAGATCGCTGCATCCGCCTGATCGAGGGTGAGCGGGCCACTGGAAGACGTTCCGACGATGGCGCCCATCTCAAGCTCGAGATCAAAGCGGCGAGAGGGGAGATAGGCTGGCATGTCGTGATCTGGTGATTTGAGTTGCCCCCAGGGTCGGCGGATGTCGGTGCCGGACACCACAACAGATGAGGCCCGTCCGTTGTATCCGATGGGCATGTGCAACCAGTTCGGCGGTAACGCATTTTCAGGCCCCCGAAACATCGTGCCCACATTGGTTGCGTGATGACGACCTGCATAAAAGTCGGTGTATTCGGACACGACGAGGGGCATGTGCAGCGCGGCCTCGCCCATAGGCACCATCAGTGGTTCGACCATTGCTCGGTCGCGCGCGCCTTCGCCCAGTAGGTCGGTCAGTCGGTTGCGAAGGGCCGTCCAGACGGCAGGGCCCTGTTCCATCAGCTCGTTCCAGAACGGTACGTCAAACAGTGGCTCGTCCGTAAGGTCGATCACCCCCTGTTCCTCTGCCGCCTGCATGTCAAAAATCATGTCCCCGATTGCGACGCCGCAGCGTGCATCAAGGGTTGGCGTTGAAAACACACCATATGGCAGATTGTTGAGCGGGAAGTCAGTGTCAGCGGTGTTCGCGCTGGTGATCCATGAAAGTTTGAGAGGCATATAGATCTTTCGTCAACCTACCATCAGCCCGAGTTGATGGATGGGGGCATTTGGCCCTGGTGCATTTTCTGTTTGGTGCGGGGGCTGCGCAATTGCAGGGTGATGGCGGGCAGTTGCGAAATCGTGGCCAAGGCCAGCGCAAATAGCGTCCAGCCGAGTAACGTGTCCGAGGACAGGAAAGTCAGCACGCGCTGGCACCCCTTGCACGTCTGAAAACGATGGAGACATCACTCACTGTCATCATCACTCTTGTCCTTGCGCTTGTTCTGGAGCCAGCGTGCCACGACAAAAAACAGGATGAAAAAGACCGTCCATGACAGTAGATCAGCGAGGTAGTCGGGCATCCTATTTCCGGCCCGGTGTGCCGTCGAACTTCTTTTCGATGTCCGACCAGCAATCGATGTAATCGTCCTGCAACGGAGCCTCCTGGGCCGCAAAGCGTGTCAGGTGTTGGGGAAAGCGCGTTTCGAACATGAAAGACATTGTATTGTCTAATTTCTCCGCTTCAAGGGTGGCATTGCTTGCTCCTTCAAACGCGGTCTTATCGGGCCCGTGTGGCAGCATCATGTTGTGGAGCGACATTCCCCCCGGAACGAAGCCTTTGGGTTTGGCGTCGTACTGTCCGTAGATGTTGCCCATCAGTTCGGACATGATGTTCTTGTGATACCAAGGCGGGCGGAACGTATCCTCGGCCACCATCCAGCGTTCGCGGAACAGTACGAAATCGATGTTGGCAGTGCCCGGTTGACCCGAGGGCGCAGTGAGCACAGTAAAGATCGAGGGGTCGGGGTGGTCAAACAGGATCGCGCCCACCGGACAGTAGGTTTTCAGATCGTATTTGAGGGGGGCATAGTTGCCGTGCCATGCTACTACGTCCAAAGGTGAGTGGCCGATTTGGGTTTCGTGGAACTGGCCGCACCATTTGATGGTCAGGGTCGAAGGTGTTTCGCGATCCTCAAAAGCGGCCACCGGGGCCTTGAAGTCCCTTGGGTTGGCCATGCAGTTGGCGCCAATGGGCCCACGCCCGGGCAGCTCGAATTTTTGCCCATAGTTTTCGCAAACAAAGCCGCGGCACGGCCCTTCCAGCACTTCGACCCTGTAGACGAGGCCTCGGGGAAGGATGGCGATTTCCTGTGGGGCGACGTCAATGATGCCGAGTTCAGTGCAGAACCTCAGTCGTCCTTCTTGTGGGACCACAAGAAGTTCGCTGTCTGCAGAAAAGAAGTAGGCGTCTTTCATCGACTGGGTGACAAGATAGATGTGGCTGGCCATGCCCACTTGGGTGTTCGCATCCCCCGCTGTCGTCATAGTGCGCATGCCAGTCAGCCATGTAAGCGCCTCGTCCGAGTGGGGAACCGGATCCCAGCGGTATTGCCCAAGGCTGGTTACATCCTCGATTACGTGCGGCGCGGATGCCCAATGGGGCAGGTTGATCCGTGCATATCGGCCTGAGTGTTTGACAGATGGGCGGATGCGGTAACACCACGTCCGCTCAGGGCGTTCATGGGTGAAGGCGGTGCCACTTAGCTGTTCACCATAAAGGCCGTAGTTGCATTTCTGCGGAGAGTTCATGCCCTCGGGCAGGGCGCCGGGCAGGGCCTCTGTCTCGAAATCATTGCCAAAGCCGGGCATGTAGACGGTCGTGATGCCAGCGCCGGATGGGGCCTGAATCATGCCATGCGGATCGGTTTGACGGTTCATGGGTGCGCTCCCTTGCAGATGAAGCCCAGAGGTAATAGTTGTATTTGTAACTAACAAGGGGTGAGATATGCGTGACGATCCTGATTTCGATGTGCGGATGTTTCTTCCTTACTTGCTAAATCAGGCGGCGGAAGCTGCGAGTCTAGAGTTCCAGAACGTCTACAAAGACCGATATGGGATGCTGCGCAACGAGTGGCGCGTGCTGTTTCACCTTGGTATCTACGGGCGAATGACGGCCAGCGACATTGGGGCGCGTGCGCAAATGCACAAGACCAAGATCAGCCGCGCTGTCCAGCGTCTGGCTGAACGGCGGTATCTTGTGCGCACCCGTGACGATTCAGACCGCCGGGTTGAGCATCTGGATCTGACCAAGATGGGTCAAAAGGTTTATGCTGATCTGCGCAGTACGGCGCGTGATTATGACGCTGCTCTTGTTGAAGGTTTGCCTACAGAGGATGCCGATCGGCTACGTTCGCAGTTGGTCGCACTGGCCGCGCGTCGCGGGTAAGTGATTTGCTTGGATTTTGTTCCCGGCTCAGGGTGCGCGAGAAAGTGGTCCTGAGAGGATACTGAATGCGCCCACTAATCTTTACGCTGATCGCCGCGTTCAGCTTTGCAGCGACAAACCTTTCCGCCCAGCACACAGGGTGCGGGGATGCCCAAACCCCATGCGATGTTGAGGGTGGCACCTATCACATGGCGATGCCTGAGGCGAAGGTGCCGAAAGGCATTGTTATCCATTTGCATGGGGCGGGGGCCCAAGCGTCAGGATTGCTGAAGTCCGGTTTGGCACGGGGCGCCGCTGCGCGCGGTTATGTCTTTGTCGCGCCAGAAGGATATCACCCTGATTCACGCTTTGTGCGAAATTGGTCGGTGCGGGCGAATGGGTCGTCTTTTGAACGGGATGACGCCGTATTTCTCCGCGCTGTTCTGGCGGATGTGCGTCGCCAGACGGGGCTGACCGAAGAACCGGTTTTGCTTGCCGGGTTCTCGCGCGGTGGGTCGATGGTGTGGGATATTGCTTGTCATGACCCCAGTTTTGCCACCGCCTACGCGCCGCTTGCAGGCGCATTTTGGGATGACCTGCCAGAGGAATGCACCGCGCCAATCATGCTGTTCCACACCCATGGCTGGAACGACCGAACCGTGCCGCTTGAGGGCCGCTCGTTCCGAAATGGTCAGGTGGTGCAGGGGGATGTCTGGGCGTCGCTCAAAATCTTGAGAGAGACAAATGGGTGCGACGCGCGTCAGCCCGAGCGCAACAGCTATGACGGCGAGTTTTGGTTCCGGCACTGGACCGACTGCAAGGCCGGAAAAATCGAATTGATGCTGCACAAGGGTGGGCATGGCGCGCCGCAAGGCTGGTCTGGCCGAATGCTGGATTGGTTTGAGGCGCAGACGGGCTGAGCTTCAGATATTCACCTCGACGCCGGGAAGTTCGAGAGTCTTGAGCAGCTCGCGCAACTCCTGCCGTGCGGCCACATTGGAGATGTTGAGTTGTTTTACACCAATTTCCTTGAGGTCCAGCAGAGTCAGGCCGCGTGGGAACAACTCGCGGAAAATCACCCGCTCGGAGAACCCCGGCGCGATACGAAAGCCGACGCGCTTGGACAGCATTTTGAGCGCGCGCTCCATCTTTTCCTTGTTGACCATGCGCTGGGCGCCCATGCGGTTGCGCACCACGACCCAGTCGATCGGTTTGAGCCCTGCCTGCGCCCGCAATTGCCGGGCGTTCCAGACCATTTCGGAATAGACCGACGGCCCAAGGATCTTGTCGCCTGACGCGTCGATCCGGGCCAGCAGGTCAAAGTCCACAAAACTGTCGTTCAGCGGCGTGATCAGCGTATCGGCCAGCGAGTGTGCCACCTGAGACAGGCGCGTGTGCGAGCCGGGGCAGTCGATCAGGATGAAATCGCTGTCCGCTTCCAGCGTTGCGACCGCCGCGCTGAGACGGTGATCATAGATGTTCTCGCCGGGCTTCAGAGCAGCGGCATCAATTTCGGGCAGTTCGTGCGCGTTGGGTGATGGCAGGTCGAGACCTGAGGAGGCAAGGAATGCCTTGCGGTTTTCCACGTAGCGTCCAAATGTGCGTTGCCGCAGGTCAAGATCAAGCGCGTTGACCTTGTGTCCCAATCTGGCAAGCGCCGTTGCGACATGCATGGAGACGGTGGATTTGCCTGCTCCGCCCTTTTCGTTGCCCACGACGATGATATGCGCCATTTCTGCCCTCTTGCCCCGTGTCCGCTTGCCGGATTTTGCACTACCATATGTTGTGGTTTGCACGTTGAAAAGCGGCGTGGGACCTTTTCCTGCGTCAGCGTGGCACAGCAGACTCAATCACCTCTTTGTTAGCGCTATCAGGAAGGATGTGTTATAGATGCGCCAAACCGAATTCCGACACAGGAGAGCACTATGCCCCTTCACCCCGTAATGACCCGTGTGACTGAGCGCGTGATTGACCGCAGCGCCCCGACCCGCCGCCGTTATCTCGACCGGATGGCCAAGGCAAAATCGGACGGGCCTGCGCGCGCGCACCTGTCCTGCAGTGGGCAGGCCCACGCCTTTGCTGCCGCTGGCGACGATCAGGGCCATCTGGCTGAGGCGAGCAGCGGGAACCTTGGGATCGTGACTGCCTATAATGACATGTTGTCCGCCCACCAGCCGTTTGAGCGTTATCCCACGCTGATCCGCGATGCGGTGCGCGCCTCTGGCGGGACAGCGCAGGTTGCGGGCGGCGTGCCCGCGATGTGCGATGGTGTGACCCAAGGCGAGGCAGGCATGGAACTCAGCCTGTTTTCGCGCGATGTTATTGCCATGGCGGCTGGTGTCGCGCTCAGCCATAACACGTTTGATGCCGCCGTATATCTGGGTGTCTGCGACAAGATTGTGCCCGGCTTGATCATCGCCGCGCAATCGTTTGGTCACCTACCGTCGGTCTTTCTGCCCGCCGGGCCAATGACCAGCGGCTTGCCCAACGACGAAAAGGCCAAGGTGCGCCAGCGCTATGCCGCGGGCGAAGCAACACGGCAGGAACTGCTTGCCTCCGAGATGGCCGCCTATCACGGCCCCGGCACGTGCACCTTTTACGGCACTGCCAACACCAACCAGATGCTGATGGAATTCATGGGGCTTCACTTGCCGGGTTCGTCTTTCGTGAACCCCAACACGGATCTGCGCGATGCTCTGACAATTGAGGGGGCCAAACGTGCGCTGTCTTTGTCGGCCCTTGGCAATCATTACACCCCGGTTTGCGATGTGCTGGATGAAAAGGCATTTGTGAACGGGATCGTGGGCCTTAATGCTACCGGAGGGTCCACGAACCTGTTGATCCACTTGATCGCGATGGCGCGCGCGGGTGGGATCATTCTGGATTGGGAAGATTTCTGCGACCTCTCAGAAATCACGCCATTGATCGCACGGGTCTATCCAAACGGTCTTGCGGACGTAAACCAATTCCACGCATCCGGTGGGCTGGGCTTCATGATTGGAGAACTGCTGAACGCGGGCCTCTTGCATGACGACACCAAGACGGTCGCGGGCGACGGGTTGGAAAACTACACCCACGAGCCCAAGCTTGAGAGTGGAGAGTTGACGTGGAAACCTGGGAGTGGCGAGAGCCTGAACACAGGCATCCTGCGCCCTGCGTCCGAACCGTTTCAGGAAACTGGCGGCCTTAGCCGTCTCGTTGGAACGCTCGGTACAGGCGTGATGAAGATTTCCGCTGTGGCCCCTGAACACCGCGTGGTCGAAGCGCCCTGTCGCGTGTTCCACGATCAGGATGAAGTCAAAGTGGCCTTCAAGGCGGGTGAGTTTGAGGGCGATGTCGTCATCGTTGTCCGCTTTCAAGGGCCAAAGGCGAACGGTATGCCGGAATTGCACAGCCTGACCCCTGCGTTGGGGATCATGCAGGGGCGTGGTCAAAAGGTGGCTTTGGTGACGGACGGACGGATGTCGGGAGCGTCGGGCAAGATTCCATCAGCTATCCATGTGTGTCCAGAAGCGCTGGACGGCGGTCCGATCGGGCAGCTTAGGGATGGTGATATTGTCCGCGTGGATGCCGTTGCTGGCGTTTTGGAGGTGCTGACTGAAGGCGTGTTGGACCGCCCCCATGCGACGGCTGATTTGACGGATTCACACTGGGGTGCAGGTCGCGATATGTTCACGGCCTTCCGTTCCAACGTCGGCTCTGCCAATACTGGCGCGACTGTTTTTGGAGACTTTTGAATATGATTACTGCCAAAGCCGCTTCTGCTCGTGCGTGGGAAATCTGCAACCTTGCCCCGATTGTGCCGGTTCTTGTGGTTGAGGATGTCTCTCATGCCCGCCCCTTGGCCGAGGCGTTGATCGCCGGTGGGTTGCCGGCGCTTGAGGTAACTTTGAGGACACCAGCCGCTTTGGACGTGATTGCGGCCATGGCCGAAGTTGAAGGCGGCGTGGTTGGTGCGGGCACGCTCGTCACACCTGATGATGTCTATGCGGCCAAGGAGGCGGGGGCGCAGTTTGGGGTCTCGCCTGGTGCCACGGACGCTTTGATTGCGGCCTGTGAGGCCGAAGGGTTGCCCTTGTTGCCGGGGGCGGCGACGGCGTCCGAGGCGATGGCTCTGCTCGAGCGCGGCTATGACATGCTCAAGTTTTTCCCAGCGGAGGCTTCTGGCGGCGCGCCCGCTTTGAAGGCGATTGGTGCGCCGTTGCCTCAAATCTCGTTCTGCCCGACCGGTGGTGTCAGCATGAGCAATGCTGACAGCTATCTGAGTTTGCCCAATGTGGTTTGTGCGGGCGGGTCCTGGGTCGCACCCAAGGATAAGGTTCTGGCTGGAGACTGGGCTGGAATTGAAGCGCTGGCGCGAGAGGCGGCGGGGTTGTCCCGATGAGGGTCAAGACTGCCCCAGCTGGCGGTCGGCTCTGCATTTCGTTTGGTCACAGATTTGACTGGCTCGAATTCTAAACTGGGGATTTGGGCGGCGATATTTGCGTGGTAAATTGCACTGATGTGATGATTCAGCCACTGAGCCGCGCTTCCCGACATCCGAATTTGACAAAAGACCGTTTTCGACCACAAACTTGTCTTTGATTTTCAAAGGGCAAGTCAAAAACCATGCGCATATTTCTGGCTCTTGTCGTTCCGGTTTTAATTGTTCTGCTTGTTATTTTTTCAATCAATAGCCTTACACCACCTGAAAGCATCCGACTGGCCGCCGGATCAAAGGGCGGGGGCTATTGGCAAGTTGGTCTAAGATATCAGTCCAAACTCGCGCGCGATGACATAAGGGTTGAACTGGTCGAGACTGCCGGATCGATCGAGAATATCCAGAGGTTGGTCGATGGTAATGTCGACGTCGCCTTTGTGCAGGGCGGGCTTGATCTGCCAAGTGACCATGATCTGCAGTCACTAGGCGCGATTTTTCCGGAGCCCTTGGTTATTTTTCGTCATATCTCGGCTGATGTGGGACGCTATCCAGGCGATTGGAAAGACCTGAGACTGGCAGCAGGACAAGTTGGGTCAGGGACGCGCGCGGCGGCAATTGCGCTTATTGAGGCCGCTGGAATGCAAAATGCCGGGATCGAACTGGTCGAAAAAGGTGGTACGGAGTCTATTGCGGCACTGCGGGTAGGGGAGGCAGACGCTGCATTATTTGTGGCGCCCCTTGATGCACCATACCTCAAAGAGGCGTTACTCGACCCCCAATTGGAACTTGTCCAATTGGCTTTGGTGGATGCGATTTCCTTCAATTTCACCAGCGCCCATTCGGCCGTGGTGCCCGCCGGGGCAGCGACGTTGGACCCTCCCATCCCGGCAGAAGACGTGAAAATCCTGACTCTGACCGCTTCGATGATTGCCCCGAGCGATCTGCACCCGGCGGTCATTGATCGACTGGTGCACGCTGCCAACAAGCTGCACGCGGATCGCACCGTTTTGCAGGAGGCCAAGGAATTCCCCAATACGAATTCGCCCCCCGCCGCGATGAATGACGTGGCATGGCACATGATTACGTCCGGCACGAACGTGCTGCATGACTTTTTTCCGTTTTGGATTGCTGCCCAGTTTGGCAGAGTTTTGCTGCTTCTTTTGCCTTTGTTGTTCCTTGCCCCGTTATTGCGTGTCGTTCCGTCGGGATATGTGTGGTTTCAAAATCGTCGGGTGTGGCGCCATTACCAGCGGATATCTGCATTGGAAGTTGAGATGCTCAACGCCTCTGACATTGATGAAGTGGATGTCATTGCCAAAAAGCTGGACGAAGTTGCTGAAACTCTGGCTAGTCTGAAGCTGCCCCTAGCCTACCGCCAAAAAGCTTATGATGCGCGATTGCACATTGATCTCATTCGGACAGAGATCGAGCGTCGTCGGGCCGCGTAACTGACCCTTCTTTTTGTGTCGATGGCGCTGCCGTCACGTGAAATGGTCCCCGCCACGAAAAAGGCCGCCCCATCTGGAGCGGCCTTTTGATCTTGCGTGGCAAGTGGCTTTAGAAGCCCAGACCTGCGTACTTGTTCTTGAACTTGGAAACACGGCCGCCGGTGTCCATCAGGCGGGATGTGCCGCCTGTCCATGCTGGGTGCACGGAGGGGTCGATGTCGAGCGACAGTTGGTCGCCTTCTTTGCCCCATGTGGATTTCATTTCCACAATCGTACCGTCGGTCATTTTGACGTTGATCATGTGGTAGTCGGGATGCGTATCGGCCTTCATGCCTTGGCTCCTTCGGACTTGGGTTTGTAGTTGGACACTTCTGCGATACGGGCGGATTTACCGCGGCGCGAACGCAGGTAGTAAAGCTTGGCGCGACGCACGCGCCCGCGGCGAACCACGGTGATGCTATCGATGTTTGTCGAGTAGAGGGGGAACACACGTTCCACGCCCTCGCCAAAGGAGATCTTGCGCACGGTGAACGAGCCGGCGATGCCGTGGCCGTTGTTGCGTGCGATGCAGACGCCTTCGTAGTTCTGAACCCGGGTACGTGTACCCTCGGTCACTTTAAAGCCGACGCGGATGGTGTCTCCGGCTTTGAAATCGGGGATGTCTTTCCCCAGGGCGGCAATTTGCTCCGCCTCGATCTGTGCGATCACGTCCATTGACGTAACTCCTATATGTGCGCGTGGTTCGTGCCACGGCGTTTGTGTGCGATCTGAGAGCTCTTTGGTCTTCACCGGGTCCGCATTCGCGCCCGCCAGAGGTCAGGTCATCATTCGTTCATCTCATACCCGCCCTACAGCTTGGATGGACCGAAGAAGGCCCCACAGCAAAACAGGTCCGGTCGGATTAGCCCCGAGTCGGAATGGGCGACGTATAGGGGCAGCCAAGGTGGCAATCAAGGGTGTAAATATGCACTCAGCACGCACGCTTTCGCGTTTTATGGCCAGTGCGATGGGCCGTTAGGCTTGCGAAAAGAAGGCCGCGATTTCTGTGTCGCCTTCGTTGTCGTAAATCTTGGCAAAGCGTTGTGGTAGCGCCTTGCGGAAGATCGACAGGGGAATGTTGGCCTCGGACATTAGGTGGTCCATTGCATTGGTCGGCTGCTGCAATGTGGGCGACATGGAGCAGTCAGAAATTGATGTGGGTGAGATTTGTTTAGGCTGTGGCTGTCGTCGTGCGGGCGCGGGTGCCCGCTTTGTATGCTGAGGGGCGAAGCGAGTGAACTTTTTGTCACCGGCTGTCGCGCCGATGTGAGCCACGTCCGTCGTTTCAAACCGCGTGAACCGGGCCTGAGTGTCGCTAGACACTCGGTGTGCCGAAGTGTTCCCCAACGCAGAAAACAGTTTTCTCATATCATTTTTCCCGACCTCGTTGAATCGAAGGTGGTGCTGAATTATGGCATAAGTTAGCCGCTGGGGTGAAAACTTCGACGCAAATTTGTACAAAATCCCAAACTTGTTATGGCTTTTTGTACTTTTGCCACAAATCAGGGCGACGCTCCTGCGTCAGTTTTTCGGACATCTCCTCCCGCCAGCATGCAACTTTACCGTGATTTCCGGACATCAAAACCTCCGGGATCTCTCGTCCCTCCCATAGGGAGGGCTTGGTGTACTGCGGGTGTTCGAGAAGGCCTGAGGAATGGCTTTCCTCGGTTGCGCTTTCGGCGTTGCCCAGCACGCCCGGCAACAGGCGGACAGTGGCGTCCAGCATGGCCTGTGCAGCGATCTCTCCTCCCGTCATCACAAAGTCGCCCAAGGACACTTCAGTCACACCCCAGTGTTCCAGCACCCGTTCATCTACCCCTTCGAAGCGACCGCAAAGCATCGTGACCCCGTCGCAGCGCGCCAGATCGCGTGCCATCTCCTGATCAAAGGGCCGCCCACGTGGCGACATATAAAGGATGGGCCAGCGTCCGCGTGCGTGCCTTTGGGCCTCGGACAATGCCGCGCTTACAACATCCGCGCGCAGCACCATGCCTGCCCCGCCACCCGCAGGTGTGTCATCGACGTTGCGATGTTTGCCCACCCCATGCGCGCGCAGGTCGTGGGTCTGAAGCTGCCATTTGCCGTCTTGCAACGCCTTGCCCGTTAGCGAAGCTCCCAGCACGCCGGGGAAGGTTTCAGGGAAAAGGGTCACAATCCTTGCTTGCCAAGTATCGACGAGGTCCGGCGCTTCGTCCATCAAAGATGATGGTTGGAGCGTCGGGCGGATGGCTTTGCGTCCGTGGGATTTGGTGGGTGATGTCATGGGACCGTCGCTCAGTTGCACGCAATGGATATGCGCCGTTTGGACGGGAGAGTTCAAGCAAGACGTGCCTTTAGGCCTTTGTGTCGAGGCTCTGTAGAAGATCGGGTTCTTTGTCGGTTCTTAGAACAGCCCTTCGGGTGGGTCAGCAACAATGCGACCTGCGCCAAGGTCGACGGTGGGCACAATGGCCTGAGTGAAAGGGACAAGCACTGTCGTGCTTTCGCCCGGCAACTGGACTTCGAGCAGATCGCCTGCGCCATGGTTTTGCACGGACTTGACCCGGCCCAGTTCCACACCGCCAGTATCAAAGACGGAGAGCCCGGTGAGATCGGAGTAATAAAACTCGTCATCTGGCAGGGTCGGCAACTGGTCGCGGCGCGCAAACAACTGCGTGCCCTTTAGCGCGTCGGCCTGCTCCTTGGTCCCGACCTCGGTGATCCGCGCAACAAAGCCTTTTTTCATTGGTCTGATCAGGGCGAGGGTGAAGCTGCGCATGCCGTCTTCTGTCGTAAGCGGGTTGTAGTTTTCGATGTCGTATGGGTCGGCGCAGAAGGATTTTATACGCGCCTCGCCTGCGACTCCGTAGGAGCCGCTGATCGCGCCCACACAGATCAAATCGTCACTCATTCCAACACACTCCGTCTCGCAAAATGCCGCCCGCCTCTGCACAGGCATCGCCCGCCTGATCGCGTTCAAACAGCAGGCCCGCCGCGAAGGCGAGCAGTATCAGGATGGGGGTGCGGATCAGGCCGAACATGTGTCCCTTTCAAGGAGCGGCGGACCCATGCATTTGCGCCGGAGCGAGTGGGATTGTCCAGAGTGGGCTTGAAGGGGGGGTAGGGCGGCCCTTCCGGTTTTGCGGGGCGGAGGTCGGGACAGAATGAGGCCGGACAGCGCAACGTTTGGTGCCCGATTTTCGGAACAGCCTCAAATCGAAGGGTTGACGCCATAAAACACGGGGTTTGGGCGATGCACAAACCGTACACGGCGCATGCACAAGGTGTGCACCGCCTGTACACGGGTTGTCGAGATAACGCGGCGTGCGGTGATGTTTGTTAAGAAAGGGTGAATTGGGGCTGTGTGCGGGCGAAGCGGGCTCAGGTTGTCCTTATTATTGGCTACTCCCAGTCCTGAGCCGGCATTGACCCTCGGCACTTTGGCAACCCTTTTGCGGACAAAGCAGCCGTTCGCCCTTGTTTGCACCAGTGAACGCCATGCGGACGAACCGGCCACTGGCCGTTGACATACCAATGGCGGCTTTTGATCGGGTTGATAAGCCGCAACAAGGATCGTGGGCTGATCTTTACGTTTTGTCATCCGGAGCGCCCTCGTCTTGACACTTAGCTGCGTGGATCGCGGAGTTTTGCTAGTATGAGGTCGGTAGAAATCTGTCCAATCATGGTTTCGCCTTCCATGACGCCAATCATCGCCCCGTCTTCGCCGATCTGGCCCATCACATCGCGGATGCTCGTCTCGGGGGGGACGGTCGTTGTAGGTGTCTGGGTCACAGGCTCCATGACATCGCGTGCGCATAGCACGCCGAGTGGGTTCATATGAGCAACGAAATCGCCAACATAGCCGTTAACCGGGTTGGTATATATGTCTTGAGGCGTGCCGCATTGTACGATCCGCCCGCCCTCCATTATTGCGATACGGTTGCCCAGTTTGAAAGCTTCGTCCAGATCATGAGACACGAAGATGATCGTACGCCCGCGCTTGGCTTGCAGCTCCAGCAATTCGTCTTGCAGCCGGGTGCGGATAAGGGGGTCCAGAGCAGAGAATGGTTCGTCCATCAACAGGATCGGCGCATCCGTGGCAAAGGCACGCGCAAGCCCAACTCTTTGCTGCATCCCGCCAGAGAGTTCCCCAACCAGCGCGTCGGCACGGTCCAGCAGGCCGACGCCGTCCAACTCCTCGTCGACACGGGCGCGGCGCGCAGAGGCAGATTGGCCACCCAGCTCTAACCCCAGCCCAACGTTGTCACGCACGGTTCGCCAAGGCAGCAGGCCAAATTGCTGGAAAACCATCGCAACGGTACGCAGGCGCAGGTCTCGCAGTGCCTGGCGGTTGGCCGCAGAGACACTCGTCATCTCGTCGCCGGTCCTGACCCGTACTTCTCCGCGGACCACAGGATTCAACCCATTCACGGCCCGCAGCAATGTAGACTTGCCAGAGCCGGACAGGCCCATCAGCACCAGAATCTCGCCTTCTTCCACAACGAGAGAGCAGTTGTGCACTCCTAGAATCTGGTTACAGGCGGCTCTTATTTCAGCCCTTTCTTGCCCGGCGTCCATCAGGGGTAACGCACTGGCGGGGTGATCGCCAAAGACGATGCTCACGTTATCAAATTCGACGGCGTTCATTATCTTTTCACCCGCAGCATGCGGTCGAGCATGATCGCGACTGCGACGATGACAAAGCCAGACTCAAAACCCAAGCCGGGATCATTGCGCCCAAGCGCCTGCACTACAGGTTTGCCAAGCCCATCTGCACCGACATAGGCGGCAATGACAACCATCGACAGGGACAGCATAATCACCTGATTCAAGCCGGCCATAATCTGCGGCACTGCATAGGGCAGTTCGACCTTCCAGAGCAGTTGGGTCGGGGTTGCTCCAAAAGCTTCAGCGGCCTCTGTAAGTGCTGTAGGCGTTTTGGAAACGCCAAGGTATGTCAGTCGGATTGGGGCAGGGATAACGAAGATCACCGTTGCAAACAGGCCCGGCACCATGCCTAGGCCGAAAAAGACGATCGCAGGTATCAGGTAGACGAAAGTGGGCAGCGTTTGCATCAGGTCCAAAACAGGGCTGACGAACTGATAAGCGCGGGGGCGATGCGCGAGGAATATGCCGATCGGAACGCCCAGTCCCATGCAAACCACACAGGAGGACAGCACGAGCGCAAGGCTATCGGTCGTTTCCTCCCAATATCCCTGGTTGATGATGAAAAGCAGGCACAACGTGACCAGAAGGCAGACCTTCCACGAGCGCTGCAACACCCAGGTCAAAGCGACAAACAGTAAAACGATGAAGAAGGCTGGCGGCGACTGCAATGCCCAGACAATGCCGTCGATCATCCACTCTAAACCGTCGGAGAGTGTGTCAAAGAACGGGCGCGCATTGGACTTGAGCCAATCCACGATGGCCTCTGATATGTCGTCCATCGGGATTCTATATGATTCTAACCAGTCCATGCGCGCCCGTTACTTTTAGTTGCTCAACGCGGCCTTAACGGCACTGGCAGCATCGCCGCCATCCAGCGTTGTTACTCCTTCGACCCACGCCATCCATGTATCGGTATTGGCGGCCAGCCACGCTTTGGCGGCATCCTCTGGATCAACACCATCATTTAGGATTGCGCCCATAATCTCATTCTCCAACGCGAGCGTGAATTCGAGGTTCATCAACAGCTTGCCAACATTCGGGCATTCGCTGACGTAACCGGCCCGCGTATTTGTTGCAACTGTCGCACCACCCAAGTCGGGGCCAAAGAAATCATCTCCACCGGGCAAGTAGGTCAGGTCAAAGTTTGCGTTCATCGGATGCGGTTCCCAGCCAAGAAAGACGATGGGTTCTTCGCGATCAACAGCGCGTTCAACTTGGGCCAACATGCCTTGTTCGGACGACTCAACAACTTCAAAATCCGAAAGGCCGAAAACATCGCCGTCGATCATGTCTTGGATGAGACGGTTGCCGTCATTGCCTGCTTCAATCCCGTAGATCTTACCCTCAAGGGCGTCAGCAGCGGTCGCAATTGAGGCGAAATCCGTGATTCCTGCGGCAACACCAGCGGCATTGGTGGCAAGCGTGTACTTGGCGCCTGTCAGGTTTGTACGCACAGTATCTACAGTGCCAGCTTCGCGGTAAGTGGCGATATCGCCTTCCATTGTCGGCATCCAGTTGCCAAGGAAGATATCAATGTCACCCTCTGCCATGGAAGCATAGGTCACAGGCACGGACAGAATATCGGTCGATGCGTCATACCCCAGTGCTCCGAGTACGATGGATGTCGCGGCGGTGGTCGCCGTGATGTCTGTCCATCCGACATCCGAAAAGCGGACCTCTTCACAGGCGGCAAATGCTGTGTTCGCGGTTGTGATCAACGCGAGCGTGGAAATCGTAGTTCGGAATTTCATTGAAATCTCCCTTTCTCTTGAACTGCCTCATTGACTGAGTTGCATCAGTTTAAGCAGTTCGACAGCCCAGCGTCACGCGCTTTCGGCAAGGCAGGCTGCTCCGGGGCGAAATCCCGGCCTTGGTTTTGTCGATCTCCCTTTATCGGACATTCGCTGCAAGGCAACAAACCGGCGCAATGGGCTCAGTGCGGTTGTAGCAGGCCTCGTAGTCCAACGACTGCTTCAAACAGCCGAATATCCGAGCATCGGGCCACGCCGCTGAAAGCGTTGAATTTTCTGTGTTTCGGGAAGGGCTGTTTACGGAGCGCAGTCCAAGCTTAGAGCGAAATTCGCTCTAACAACCGGTTTTTTTGGGAAAAGCACGCTATAGAAGTTTGGCCATGAACTTACTAAGGCACTCTCCAGTGTGAGCTATTCTGCCAGGTCCCAAACAGTCTTTTGGCTGCAAATCCGTTTGATGCGAGGCATTCGATTATTCTCCGCTCCCGGCCGCAAATTCTCTAACCACGGTCCACAACTTTCCGTCGGATCGATTTTTGGAATCAACAAACCGCTGGGTCGATTAACTCAAATCCGCTTTAGCGCCGAGATATGCAAAGCGGTAGGCCAGTGCGACACCCAGACCGCCACCGACTACGTTACCGATTGTGACCCAAAGCACATTGAACAGAGCAGCGCTCATCGGAAGTGTTCCACCCGCAGCCCAAGCCTGTGGGAAGAAGTACATATTCGCAACTGAGTGCTCGAGGCCCATCAGAACGAATGCTGAAATTGGCCAAAGAATGGCGAGGATTTTGCCTGCAGCAGTGCGCGCAGCGCATGCAAGCCAAATTGCAAGGCACACGAGTGCGTTACAGAGTATGCCTCTCACGAACGCCTCGGATAATGAAAGTGCGCCCTTTGCGTCGGCGATACTCACTGCCGTCTCACCCATCGGTCGGTCCAATATCCCCGACAGACCAAAACACAAGGCGAGCACCGCCGCACCTATCAGGTTCCCGAGATAAACGACCACCCAATTGCGAACCAAACGCCTGACAGAGATGCGTTTGTCGACAGCGGCCATGACCATCAGAGCATTGCCCGTAAAAAGCTCCGCGCCCCCGACAACAACCAGTATCAAGCCGAGAGCGAAGACAATACCGCCCAATAGTCTTGCGGGGCCATAGCTCGGGTCCACTCCTGTCATGACCATGGTGTATGCGGCGGCTCCGAAACCGATAAAAACTCCTGCAAGGCCGGCAAGTACCAGCATCTGCGCTGCGGGCAGTTTCGCTTTGTTGACACCCGCGACTTCAATCAGTTCCGCTATATGTGCCGGAGTATGAGCGTCCAGAAACGAAGTATTTTTCAATCTATCACCCTGCAATTGGCCCTACCTGTCAGCTTACCGGAATTCGACCTTGTCCAGCTTTGATCAGGGTCAATTCGTTGCGTTGAAAAATCGCCTATAGTTGACAAAGCCGATACCTTGAGTGGGACCAAAAGATGTTGCGTGCAGACTTTTGGGAGAAGCAACACCAGCACAGCATCGGTTCGAGCCATGTCATGAAAATAGGAGGATTTAATGGTTGAGAAGAACGCAGAATATGGCCGCTGGCCTTCGCTTTACGACCCCTTGTTTGAACCACTGCGAACCTTGGGGCATCGGGTCGCGGATTGGCTGAAGCCAGCCAGTGCCGCATCGAGTAATGATGACGTTTATACCATTAGCATGGAGCTTCCGGGCGTATCGGAAAGCGACGTAGACCTTTCGGTTCACAACGGATCTCTGGTCATCAGAGGCGAAAAGAAAACTGAAAGCGAACAGAAGGGCGACACTTGGTATTTCAGCGAACGGCAGTACGGAGCCTTCAGCAGAAGTTTCCAATTGCCTGAGGATGCTGATGGGGGGAAAGCCCAGGCATCCATGAAAGACGGAGTCCTCGAAGTGACTGTCCCGAGACTGGTTCTTGAAGAGAAGAACAAGTCGCAAAAGATCGCGATCTCAAAATTTTGACCCACGTCGTGGCCGGGGGCTCGCGCTGCGAGCATCCCGGCCAGTAAGGCACAATATCAAAAGAAGGTAGCTGATGGCACAAGCGACCCACTACGACACTCTGGGCGTATCGCGCACGGCAAGCAACGATGAGATCAAACGTGCGTTTCGCAAGCTGGCGCGCAAATACCATCCTGATGTTGCGAAAGGTCCAGAGGCCGAAGCAACGTTCAAAAAGGTCAATGAAGCATATGATGTTCTGAAGGACCCAGAAAAGCGTGCAGCCTATGACGCGCCGGAACCGCAGCCCGACTTCTCTTCGTCGCCCAATTGGGAGGGAGGCTTTGGGTTCTCGCATCCGGGGGCTGGAGACATGCGTGATTTCGAAGAAATCCTGCGCAACCTTCAGGGAGCCCACCGCCACACTTCAAATGCTGGGAATAACAGGAGGTTTGCGGATCAACATGCCCGCATAAATGTGCCGCTGGACGCGGCATACACCGGAGCTACCCGCAAGCTGACACTGCAAGTGCCACACATCACGCAGAACGGCGAAGTCGTCATCACAGAGCGTGACATCGAAGTTCGGATTCCGAAGGGTATTTTAGAAGGGCAGAACATCCGCCTGCGCGGTGAAGGTATCAAGGCGTCTGATGCCATCGGAGACCTGTTTCTGGAAGTCCATTTCGAGCCGCATCCGGTCTATCGCCCCGAAGGCAGAGACTTGTACCTGGAGCTGCCGGTTACACCTTGGGAAGCCGCGCTGGGGCATAAAATTGTATTGCCAACGCCAGACGGAAAGGTCGATCTGAAGATCCCTAAAAACGCGCGCAATGGCCAGAAACTCCGGCTCAAAGGAAAGGGGCTGCCATCTTCGCCCCCAGGTGATCTTTACGCCAAACTGCTCATCGTGAACCCGCCAGTCGCCTCGAAAAAAGAGGCCGAACTCTATGAAGCGATGGCGCAGGAGACGGCATTTAATCCACGCCGCGCAATGGGAGGATAGGGAATGAAAAAAGCACGCGCTAACAGCGAATTACTCGACTGCCTGACATCGGTCGAACTTTGCCGCTTTTGCAATGTGAATGAAGCTTGGGTGATCGAGCTTGTCGAGCACGGTGTGCTTGATCCCAGAGGCAACTCCTTTGAGGAATGGAACTTTTACGGCATAAACATCGTCAGGGCAAAGAAAGCACGTCGATTGCAACGCGATCTGGGATTGAACACCCCGGGCATTGCGATGGTGCTAGATCTGTTGGAGGAACGCGAGGAATTGATGCGCGAACTCATGAAAGCGGAAACGGTTTAAGGTTTAGCATGTGCCGGAGTTCAGAAGCTTCCACGGGTACGGTGTCCGCAAGCGGGTCAGAGTGGTGCAGAATCACAGATGCTGTGACGCACCGCTATCTGAGGCACCACCGCCTGCTTCAAAGTGATGAACATGGAACAGTCTGGCAGACACTTTGGAATTGCAACCGCAGCACACTGCCCGACACCCAGGTCGCTGGACTGACGTGTTTGCAAAACTTATCAAGGAAAACCCTGCTGTACATGGGCATATCGACAACTGTTTTGACAGTTGTTTCGCTCTCCGTGTTGGCGGCTCCACTCTTGCTCGTTTTTACCGGTGCTTCCCCAATCGCAGAGCGAGGTTTAAGCAGGTTCTTACTCTTTGCTGCAGGTTCTATCATGACCAAGGAATATGACAGCCATCCCTACTGAGAACGGCAATTCAGAGAATGAACACGGTTGGCTGACCGTTTGGTGGCAGGTTACCTTCTTGGATCTGGCCAAACAGATGCGCTGGTCTTACCTGCCGCCATTGATGGTGTATTTCGCTGCTGGTGTTTCCGGCCTGACATCAGTCGTTGGCGCCTTCTTTCTCAAGGAATATCTGGACCTTTCTGCTTCCTTTGTTGCCGGATTGGCCTTCTGGGCGGGGTTGCCGTGGATACTGAAGATGCCGATGGGACATGTGGTCGACCTGTTCTGGCGGTGGAAGGCTCTTCTGATCCTGCTTGGGGCATCTTTGATTACGGGATCCTTGCTCATAATGTATGCGCTGGTCTCGGCGCCTGGGCAGATGGACGACATAATGCCATTGGCGACTTGGTACGTGGTTGCCTTGATGTTGGCACCGTCCGGATACGCCATCCAAGACGTGGTCGCCGACGCCATGACAGTCGAGGCGGTGCCACAGAAAGATGAGAACGGCCAACCGTACAGCGAAGAAGACGCACGCGCACTGCATACCACGATGCAAACTCTCGGGCGCATTGCTATTATTTCGGGGTTTGCAAGTGTGGCTGCTGTTAACATCTGGGTGTTTTCTGGCACCGAAGATATCAGCGACGCAGCGCGTCTGGGGCTTTACGGAAACGTATATCTAACCGCGCTTATCATTCCCGTCCTGTCATTGAGCGGTACGGTCCTGCACGCGGTGATCCAGCGGCGACAAAGGTCACGTGGGCAGACACTGCAAGGCCCAGAGGTCGAAACGGAAGTCAGTTGGCCGATCCTGGGTGGTGGGTTGGCCTTCGTAATTTTCAGCATCCTGCTCGGCACCAGCTCCTTTGACTACGCACAGGAAGCGATTTTTTCGGTGTCGTTCATCATCATCGCCTATCTCATTGCCCAACTGATGAAGGAATTGCCAACTGCAAAGGCAAATGTACTGATTGGGACAGCCATCATTATCTTCGTTTTTCGGGCTGTGCCTTTGCCCGGTCCAGGGCTTACTTGGTTCGAGATTGATGAGTTGGGCTTTGACGAACAGTTCCTCGCCATCTTGGCCTTTATCACATCGCTTCTCGCCCTGATCGGGTTGATCGTTCTTCGGCCGTTGATGGCCCGCAAGTCCATTGCTTATGTCGTGTTTGTTCTGACGCTCGCTGCAGGGGTTTTATCGCTCCCCAACCTCGCGCTCTATTACGGAGTGCACGAATGGACAGCTGCGCACACAGGGGGGGTCGTGGACGCAAGGTTCATTGCAATTCTCGATACCGCCATCGAGTCGCCTCTTGGCCAGGTCGCCATGGTGCCGATGCTGGCCTGGATCGCGCGAAACGCACCGCCGCACCTGAAAGCTACTTTTTTCGCCGTCATGGCCTCTTTTACCAATATGGCGTTATCCGCCAGCAGTCTTGGCTCGAAATACCTCAACGAGGTCTTTGTCATCACCCGATCCTCTGTTGATCCGGCAACCGGAGAGGTTCTGTCGATCGCAGATTACAGCCAGTTGGGACAACTGCTGATCACAGTGGGGAGTCTCACGGTAGCATTGCCGCTGATCACCATCTTCGTTGCCCAGCAGTCACGCCTGCGCACCAAGGAATAGGCTTCGTTCTATTTGTTGGTGGCATCGTTTAAGAGCTGGTCCAGATGCGCGACCGGCACCCCTATGTTTGATCCACCGAAGTTTGGCAGGATGGCGGCGTTTACAGCCACCACATGGCCATGCCGGTTCAATGCCGGGCCGCCGCTGCCGCCTACGGTGGTCTCAGCATCGTAAGTGACTGCACCCATACTCACCTGGGCAACGATCCCTTGGCTCGCAAGCGGATTGATGAGGTTCTGCTTGGACAGTTGGCTTGCGATGATCCAAAAATCGACTTCGCCCTCTGTGCGGATTGAGCTGATAAAGTCATTTCCAGCTTGGGCAAGAAGCGCTTTTAATCCGGTTGGATAGCCCAAAAGGTAAATTTCCTCTCCAACGCGGGTCGGACTGTCTGACAGGGAAAGCCCACGCCCTTCTATGTGAGACGGTGCAATGGACAAAACCGCAAGATCCGCAGTTTCGCTATGACCAACCAGTTCTGCCTCGATTGGACCTGTGATCCCCGGGAAATAAACGACCAACCTGAGCATTTCAGGTACGAGGCCGGATGCCTCAAACGCTTGGGCCTGTTCCTTGCTCGTCCAAGGTAAGGCAACGTGTCTGTTGGTCACGATGTGCTGACCGTTCATCAAAAGAAAGCCTGTGCCGGTGAACTGAAACTCGCCAGGCATTCCATTGCCGAAAGGGTCGAGCCTGGGCTGCCCAAATGGTGTTCTGAGCAGGCGTCCGTCTGGACTTAGCACCTGCTTCAACATCTCACCGCTTTCAACATGCCTCAGACCAAAGGCGCCTTGAACGAATGCAACGGAAGGAACTGACGCTGCGATAACGCGCGCGGCTGCGTCTGAGCGTTCTTCAAGAACTCCAAGCCGGCTCGTGTTTCGCTCTAGGCGACTCTCAAGCGTCTGCTGTAGTGCAACCAAGTCATCCTCCGACAGTGCATTGTCACGGGTCTGCGCAAGCATGATTGTAACAGCTTCGATGCGGTGCGCGTCACGTTCCAACGCCTGCTGTATCTGCTGGTCGCTTCGGTAAAGATAAATCCCAAATGCAGTGATCAAGCATAGGACAATGATGACCGAAAGCCGGAAGTAGTAAGTCGTTTGCACAGCAGCTCGCCGGAAGCTCTCGCCCACAGCGAACGATATGCGGCGAGGCAACGGACGCCTGCTGCTACGTGCATAGGTCCAGGCATCGCTGACAATTTCGTCGATGGGCCATCTTTTGGGAAATGCCTGCTCACACAAACGAAAACGCGCCATCGGTCCATGCGCATCGAATTCGATCATGTCGCCATGCATCAGGTGAACTGCGTCTATTCGGTGCCCGTTTACCCAAACAGATTTGCCACCAACCCCCTCGATTGAATAGGTATCACGATCCCACTTCAGGACTGCCAACAGGTCCAGATCATCTGCTTGCGTTGTGCCTGTGTTGATATGCAATACTCTGTCAGAGCCGACTAAGGTCGACAAAACATCGCTGGAAAGCCAGTATGTTTTTCCCTTGGATGGGCCGGTTAAACCTTCCAGAAAAGCTCGCGCCACATTCTCATCTGGCGCCGTTTTTGAGCTTTCCGATTGTGCGTACGACCGGTTCATGTTCGGTCTCTAAATCTCTGATAGAGTGCAGTCCATGATACCGAGCGTCCCGGCTACGGTCCACACAATTTTGGTTTCGGGCCGTCGAAGGCGGGCGCAAAAACCGTACAGAAATTTGATGGCGGAGTAGAACATTGCAGTGCCCCAGATAATGCAGGGTCACTTCTTATCGCTCAGGACTGCTGGCAATGGAGAACCCTGTACTTGCCTGAATTTTTTCTTTTGACAATTTCAACCGTCATCCCGTCATCCCGTCATCCCGTCATCCCGCCATCCCGCCAAATGCGTTTCGTGGCGTAGCTTGGCTATAAACAGCCAGACTAAATCGCTCGAACAGGGACATGCAGTTGTTGATTGAACGTCCGCTTTGGGCTGCCGTTTCAACCGATCGCCGCAACACATTCATGGAACGTCTCTGCTGGTGAGAAGTAATGCAACGTCTTTCTCGGCCGCTCGTTGAGTTCACTAGCAACTGCGTCGAGATGTTCCTGGCTGTGCACTGAGAGGTCGGTGCCCTTTGGGAAGTACTGGCGCAGGAGACGGTTGGTTTTCTCGTTGGTGCCGCGTTGCCACGGGCTGTGCGGGTCGCAGAAGTAGATGTCGAGATCGGTGGCCAGTACCAGGTTCTTGTGATCGGCAAGCTCTTTGCCGCGGTCCCAGGTCAGCGTCTGGCGAAGCTCTCTCGGCAGATGTTGGATTTGTGCGGTCAGCGCAGCCACGACAGTCTGCGTTTCTTTCCCGCCCACCTTCACGAGCATGACATAGCGCGTGCGCCGCTCCACCAGCGTCGCGATGAAGCTGGTGTTTGAGCCGGCGATCAGGTCACCTTCCCAGTGGCCGGGAATGGCGCGGTCTTCGACAGCGGCCGGGCGTTCCCGGATCGAGATCGCATCCTTGATTTGACCGAGCCCATCCCGCTTCAGGCTGCCGTTGTCAACGCCCGCTGTGATCGCCGCCGCTCTGGTGGCCGTATACCACCCGTTCTCGCAAGCAGGGGATAGATCGACGACGAGCCTCGATCAAACAACCGACCGATTAAGCTCATCGATTCCCCGCGCTGCCAGCAATCCCAAATCTCTGCCTTCTGTTTCTCCGTAAAACAAATCCGACGACGATAAGCCATGCCAACACTCCATCCTTGTTTCCAAAGTGAAGTGTTGCGTCGATCCGTTGAGTCCGCCGGACTAAGCGGCCATTCGACGAAAGTTTGCAAAGTCCGCTTCCAGCGCATTCCAGCTGCTCGACGACGTGCAGCATATTCAGAAATGGGCTTAAACCTGCCCTTTGGCCCGTCAGCCTGCCACGTGGTGCAGGCCAAAGAAAAGCCCGCCCCCGTGACTGACAGGGGCGGGCCTTTTGGTCAGAGCTGCGCTGCGCCTTACTCGGCTGCGGCTTCTTCCGCTGGAGCCTCTTCGGCAGGGGCTTCTTCGGCTGGTGCTGCTGCGGCTTCGGCGGCTGCGGCAACCTTGGCGGCTTTCTCTTCTGCGCGCTCTTGTGCTTTTTTACCGGGCTCACCCTTTTTGAGATTCGCGCGCTCTTTCTTCTCCATTACGCCTGCGGCTTCGAGCATGCGGGCGATACGGTCTGTGGGCTGTGCGCCTTCACCAAGCCAGTACTGAACGCGCTCGATGTTCATCTTCACGCGCTCTTCGTTGTCTTTGGCGAGCAGCGGGTTATACGTGCCCAGCTTTTCGATGTAGCGGCCGTCGCGTGGCATGCGGCTGTCCGCGGCAACGATACGGTAGAAGGGGCGCTTTTTGGAGCCGCCGCGGGCGAGACGAATTTTCATAGCCATGGTTTTATTTCCTTTTGGTTTGTTAGGGTTGGTGCGTGTGAACACGCACCTTACGTTTGGTGTTTCTGGTGTTTCTGGTGTTTCTGGTGATGCTGAATGACTTCAGCGATGATGAAGTTCAGGAACTTCTTGGCAAATTCGGGGTCGAGATTGGCCTCTTTTGCCAAAGCTTCGAGCCGTGCAATCTGGTCTGCCTCGCGGGCAGGATCGCTTGGTGGAAGGTCGTGTGCTGCCTTGAGTTTCCCCACGGCTTTCGTGTGTTTGAACCGCTCGCCCAGCGTATAAACCAGGATCGCATCGAGGCGGTCGATGCTGCTGCGGTGTTCGGCCAGCACTTCGGCGGCCTTGGAGACGACGTCAGTCAAGAGCCCATCCTTTCGGCTTGAATTGAGGATCGGCGTAGTGCCCGATTTCCATTTCGATCCCATGGGCCAGTTGCGTGTCATCAAGCTGGGCCGGGGACGGGTGACGATATACGGCGTCCGAACCGTCAATGCTGGGGGCATCGGCGTCTTTTTTCGCGCCAAGCCGTTCAGCCAGCCGGACGCTGTCGAGGTTCTTTGGATCCAGATAGCTGACAGCGGTGTCCCAGCCATTTGCGTAGTAGTATTTGCGCACGGCATGTGTCGCTTCGAGCGCAAAGCCTTTGCCCGCCTTGTCTGGCCAGATGATCCACGCGATTTCACGTTCGGGCCAACCAGCGGGCTGCCAGCCACCGGCCATGCCATAAGTTTCGTCTGTGTCTTTGTCGTGGATCATCCACATTCCAAAGCCCCGGATGTCCCAGTGCCCCATTTCGGCGGCATAAAGCATCCAGGCTTCATACGTGTTCAGCGGCCCGCCCATGAAGCGGGATCGGTAGGACGCAAAGGTCGCCTTGAAGTTCGGGTAGTCTTCGGCCACGGGTCCGCGCAAGGAAAGTCGCCCGGTTTCGATGGTTGGGATCAGTTGAGAGCTCATACCAACGCCCCCCTGTGGTGGCGATAAACGTAGCAAGGGTCTTCGGGTTTGGTTGGGAGCGCATCTGTGTCCAGTGTCGCACCAAGCCGTTTGGCCAGGGCAACAGACGCGTCGTTACCATGGTCGATATAGCTGACGATCGTGTCCCATTTCAGAGTGTCCCACGCATGGGCAATGCAGGCCTTTGCCGCCTCAAATGCGATGCCCTGACCTTCGCTTGCCGGATCGAACAGGACCCAGCCGACTTCCCGCTCGGGCCACGTGCGGGGATACCAGTGCCCGACAATGCCCAGTGGCGTGTCATCTCCGTGGCGGGTGACTGTGAACATCCCGAAACCGCGCATCATCCAATGCCCGAATTCCGTGCCAAAGAAGTTCCAGGCCTGCCGCTCCGTCATCGGGCCGCCTACGAACTGGGAACGCTTGCTAGCAAAGAACGCGATGAAGGCATCCGCGTCCTGCGGCTGTGGCGCACGCAGGGTCAGACGCTCGGTCTGCAATGTTGGGGTGCCGGTCAAACTGATCATGCCAGCGCCTCAGGACCGGGATGGCGGTAGACGCCCATCGCGCCGTAAACGGGGTGTTGGTAATCTTCCTCGCGTTGGGCACCCATCGAAATAGCCACCCCGACCGAGGCGTCATTCCCATGCGCGATCATGCTGACCACGGTGGTCCATCCCAACGTGTCATAGGCATGCGCTCGCGCCGCTTTACCCGCCTCGACGGCATAGCCTTTGCCGGTGCCGGACCAGATGTACCAGCCCACTTCGGCTTCGGGCCAGTCCAGCGGGTTGTGCAGGCCAACAAGCCCTATGGGCGCTTCATCGTCGCGCAGTGTCACGATCCAGCGTCCGTAACCGCGCATGCTCCAATGACCGATTACCTGACACAGGTAACGCCATGTCTCGGCCTCGGTCATCGGCCCGCCGACAAAGCTCGCAGCCTCACTTGCATAAAACGCGACAAATGCGGGTACGTCCTCTGCACATGGTGCGCGCAGGGTGAGCCTCTCAGTGTTTATGGTGGGGATGTCGATCACAGGCCGAGCTCTTGGACTGTTGCGCCATCAAGAACCGGGCGGGTGAAGGTACGATCAAAGCTGAGAATGCAGCCGGTGTCTTTTGCATGCGCATAGGCGCGCTGGCACTCGGCGTCCTGCGCCATTTCTGTGCGGTAGATCTCGTAGGCTGCGAGCGACGGGAAAGAGAACATGGCCCATGCCTTGTTGTTGGCCCCTTCCGAAGGCAGGAAATAGCCGTGATGCGTTCCGCCCATCGCATTGACGAGATGAATCCACGCCTTTGCGTAGACTTCGAACGCATCGACCTTGGCCGGGTCGATCACATATGTGATGAGCGCCGTGATCACTTTTTCTTTCCAAAACCAGAGAGGCCAGGGGGCAGGCCCATGCCGCCGCCCAAACCGGGCATCTTGCCGCCAAGTTGCTTGGCAGCCGCTTCAAGCTGTTTGGGGTCCATATCGGCAGGCATCCCGCCGGGCATGCCACCTTTGCCACCCATCATGGCTTTCATGGCCTGTTTCATCATGCCGCCTTTGCCCTTGCCGAGCTTTTTCATCATGTCTGACATCTGACGGTGCATTTTGAGAAGCTTGTTGAGGTCAGAGACTTCCATGCCAGACCCGCGCGCAATCCGTTTCTTGCGGGAGGCTTGCAAGATTTGTGGCGCGGCGCGCTCTTTCTTGGTCATGGAGCCGATCATGGCGATCTGCTGTTTCAGGATTTTGTCGTCAAAGCCTGCGTTTTTGACCTGAGCGGCCATTTTACCCATGCCGGGCATCATGCCCATCATGCCTTCCATGCCGCCCATCTTGAGCATCTGTTCGAGCTGCATGCGCAGGTCGTTCATGTTGAACTGACCCTTGGCCATGCGCTTCATCATGCGCTCGGCCTGTTCGGCCTCGATGGTTTCCTGCGCCTTTTCGACGAGGGCCACGATGTCGCCCATGCCGAGGATGCGGCCAGCGATCCGGTCGGGTTCAAACGTCTCAAGCGCGTCCATCTTTTCGCCAAGGCCGACGAATTTGATTGGCTTGCCGGTGACCGCGCGCATGGACAGGGCCGCACCGCCGCGCCCGTCGCCGTCCATCCGGGTCAGGACCACGCCGGTAATGCCGATGCGCTCGTCAAAGTTTTGCGCGGTGTGCACGGCGTCCTGACCGGTCAGGCCATCGACCACCAGCAGGGTTTCGCGTGGGTTGGCCACGTCGCGGACCTGTTCGACCTGCGTCATCAACTCTTCGTCGATAGAGAGCCGCCCGGCGGTGTCGAGCATATAGACGTCATAACCGCCCATGCTCGCCTGGGTCTTGGCCCGCTTGGCGATCTGGACTGGGTTTTCGCCTTTGACGATGGGCAGGGTGTCGACGCCGATTTGCGTGCCGAGGATGGCAAGTTGTTCCATCGCCGCAGGGCGGTTGACATCCAGCGACGCCATGAGCACGCGCTTGCCGTCGCGGTCGGTGAGGCGCTTGGCGAGTTTGGCGGTGGTTGTCGTTTTACCGCCACCTTGCAGGCCGACCATAAGGATCGGGGCAGGCGGGCTGTCGATGCGCAGGGCACCCGGTTCGCCTTCGCCCGTCAGGGTGTCGATCAACGCGTCGTGCACGATCTTGACGACCTGCTGACCGGGTGTGACCGATTTGGTGACGGCCTGACCGGTCGCTTTGTCTTGCACCGCTTTGACAAAGTCGCGGGCGACAGGCAGCGATACGTCCGCCTCCAGCAATGCCACGCGCACTTCGCGCAAGGCGGTTTTGACATCGTCCTCGGACAGCGCGCCCTGTTTCGTCAGGCGGTCAAAGACACCGGAGAGGCGTTCGGATAGATTTTCAAACATGGGCCATGCTCCTTGTGCGACCGTTGACGTTTGCCTGACAGGTAAGGTCGGGCGGTGATTTTCCGAAGGTAACGGGCAAAACGAAAATCACCCCCGTGGGCGCAACGCGCTGACGGAGGTCGATCCCGGGCCAATCCCAAGGGACCGGAAGTTTGATGCTTCCGGGTATTGCGGGGCGATTACGGTGTTGATGGGTATGAGTCAAGGGCCGTGGAGCCGGCATGTGTTGTCGGCGAGTCCTTGCTAGTCAGGCGTTTGCGGTCTTTCAGCCTTGTCATAACAGGCCTTGATCGCCAGTCTGCTGACCAGTCACCCGCTTGGGTTCAAACTATTTCACATACGTGCTTTTTGAACGCACCAGACAAGGCTTTTGTAAGATGGATTTTACGGAAATGATTAAGCAGAGCGGTAAGGAAACTGCCGCCTTCGCCAAGCGAAACTCCAACAGATATGCGGTGATTTCCGATCTCAGAGCAGCGCGGGATCAGTGTAAGACCGCTGCCGCGGCCGCCATCATCGGGGACTTGCTGTTTCCGCTTGATAAAGAGTTGCGCAGGGAAACGGATGCCTATGACAAGAAAATGTCGGGAATCTGGAAAGCAGCGAAGGGCGAAAAAGTACCTAAAGATGCTCAGAAAAAGCTGGATGACCTGATGAAGAAGTCCGCGGACTCAATGAAATCCAAAACGGGCGACAAACCCAAAATCAACACCAAGCCGGGCGATTTCAAATGGATGGAAATCGAGCGCCCTTAGCCAGTGCGGTGAACGCAGCGCTGTCTAAGCGGATGACCTGTCTTGCCGGACGGTCGCGCCAATGCAGCCGCGTATATTTCAGGTAAATCCGAAGAGGTTAAAAATGAGTTTGAATTACAAAGATCTTATCAAGTCGAGCGCTCAGGAAGCAGCCAGTTTCGCCAAGAAGAACGCGCCTAAGTACAATGTTGCCACTGATTTGCTGGCCGCGAAGAATCTGTGCAAGACCAAAGAGGCACGCGCCATGATCGAGGCGCGGATGTCACCGTTGCAAAAGGAACTGCAAAAGGAACGCGCGGCTTTCGAAAAACGCCTGTCCGGCATCTGGAAGGCCGCTAAGGGCGAAAAGGTGCCCAAAGAAACGCAAAAGGAGCTGGACGGATTCCTGAAGAAATCAGCTGACGGGATTCGGGCCAAGAGCGGGTCCAGATACAAATTAGACAACCTTTTCATAACCAGCTACTCCCTTTGATGCGGGGTTGGGCGTCTCATGTATCCAGTGTTCAAAATGTCGTTGTGAAAAGGAAACACGCAGGTGCCGGATATTATTCAAAATCCAGCGCAAGGTTTTTCTAAACAGGTTGGTATCACGCCCGGGCTGCGCGCGTTGATCGTCGGGGCGAAGGACGAGGTTTAGTGTCCGGCCTTAGGCCGACTCCCGCCGATAGCTGCGCAGCCAATCGTTGATAGCATCCGCCGCCTGCCGCGGACCGTTGCCAGACACATAAGCTTCGACCAGTGGATAGGCCGCAGTCGTGTCATTAAATGTCAGCGTGGCGCGAGCGGTGTCTGAAAATTCCTCGACCTCTGCGCGGCGTACAGTGGCGAGCGGATAAGTAGCACTGCAATACCGCAGCAGCGTGCGCCGTTGAACGGTGGCTGTGCCCGCGCTGGCATCAAAAATCACCTGATCCCGCTTGATGGCCAGAGCAAAGATGCCAAGCGGAACGCCCGCTCCCGCAAGCACCGTGGCAAGTCCAACGATTTCACCTTGTGCGATCAGGGCGAGACCCGCAGCCGCGCAGGCCACGATGCAAACAATCAGCCCTCCGCCCAGCAGCCATGGGGCGTGCGCAAGGATCAATTGTGAGGGCAGGTTGCGCAGAACGGTCATGACCCAATTCTAGGCGCGGACCTCATGGGGCGTCCAGATGACAGCGAGGCATCTTCGTGCCTCACAACGAGAAACCCCCTCTGACTTGGGTCAAAGGGGGCTGAGTGGTGGGCTTTGGTAGAGAAAGCGGGTGACTTAAGCCGCCAGTTTCTGGATATCGGCCTTGGCACCAGCGATGGCCTCTTCGCCTTGCGCCATGACCCGGTCGGCGGCGATGATCTGCACATTCGTAATACCGATAAAGCCGAGCACATGTTTCATGTAGCCAGTGGCAAAGTCGATTTCGCTGCCCACGGGCGTGCCTCCGGTGGCAACTGCCAGAATGACGCGTTTGCCTTCGAGCAGGCCAACTGGGCCGGATTCGCTGTACTTGAAGGTCACACCAGCGCGCGCGACCAGATCGACCCATGCCTTGAGGGCGGCCGGAATGCCAAAGTTGTAGACCGGCACGCCGATCACAATCGTTTCCGCCTCTTTAAGCTCGCCGACCAATTGATCTGATAGGGCCAGCGTGTCGATCTGTGTGGCATCACGCTGATCTGCTGGTGTGAAGTTGGCGTTGACCCAGTTTTCGGTGATCTGGGGCAGTGCTTCGCTCAGATCCCGGCGGATCACGAGGCCTGCGAATTTGCTAACGATCTGGGCAGAAAGGTCGCGGGTCACAGAGCCTTGGAAACGGGCTGAGCTGTCGATGTGCAGGGTGGTCATGTTCTGGTCCTTTTATAGGAGAGGCTTTTGGTGTCTGCCCTTACAATTGGGCCTTGCAAATTCGAACGCAATTAGTGAAAATCAACACCACGTGTTTACAAATGCACAATAGGGACGGCATGGATAACTGGGACGAAATCAAGACAGCCTACCAAGTGGCCCGCATGGGCACGGTCAGTGGCGCGGCAGAGGTTTTGGGCGTTCACCATGCCACCGTGATCCGTCATATCGACGCGCTGGAGGGCCGGTTGGGGGTCAAACTCTTTCAACGCCACGCTCGTGGGTACACCCCGACTGAGGCGGGGGATGACCTGTTTCGGGTAGCGCAGGCCACAGATGATCAGTTTGGTCAGTTGGTGGGTCGTATCAAGGGGCGTGGAACCGAAGTGTCGGGCGAGTTGGTTGTCACGTCGCTCGTGACCATGGCCCCGCGACTGGCCCCTGTTCTGACCGCATTTCAGCAAGAACATCCGGATGTCATTGTGCGTTATCTGACTGGGGATCGTCTGTTCCGCCTTGAATACGGAGAGGCACATGTGGCGATCCGGGCGGGGAATGCACCGGATCAGCCGGACAATGTAGTGCAGCCGTTCGTGCGTTTGACCGTGGGGCTTTTTGCCACGAAAGGCTATGTGGAGCGCCATGGCCTCCCGGATTTGTCTGGCGATACCAGTGGTCACCGCTTTGTCGGCCATGACGCTGCCGACAGCCGCGCGCCTTTTCACAAATGGCTGCGTTCTCAGGTGTCCGAGGACACGATCACCTTCCGCTCAACGGACGTGCGCGCGCTCGAACAGGCGGTGTTGGCCGGGGCGGGGGTTGGATTTCTGCCTGTGCTTGAGGCCCGCGCAAACCCCGACCTGGTAGAGATCATGGAGCCGAGCGAAGACTGGACCGCGCCTTTGTGGCTCGTCACCCATGTCGACCTGCATCGCACCAACAAAGTGCAGGCGTTCCTGTCCTTTCTCAAAGAGAGGTCCAAAGACTGGAAGGTGCTGTGAGGGCCGCGTTTTGAGCCCTGCTTTGCGTGGACATGCGGCCATGCTTACATTCTCGGCCCTTGTGGCGGGGTCGTTTTCCCTTGGCGCTCTGGTCGCCAACGAGATTGATCCCGCTGCCCTGAACGCGCTTCGCTTTGCTTTGGCCGCGTGCATCATTGGGGTTGCGGTTCTGGCCACGGGTGGGATGACGCGCGCCGCACTTGCTGCGCCCTGGCGTTATCTGGTTTTGGGCGGGCTGTTTTCTGTCTACTTTGTTCTGATGTTTGAGGGGTTAAAGACCGCTCCGCCGGTAAGTGCGGCGGCGGTGTTCACCCTGACCCCTCTGATGTCTGGGTTTTTTGGCTGGTGGTTGCTTCGCCAGATCACCACACCCCGCATGGCACTTGCACTGGCCATTGGGGGCGCGGGTGCGCTCTGGGTCATATTCCGCGCGGATGTGGCGGCGCTGCTCGCTTTTGAGGTCGGGAAGGGCGAGGTCATCTATTTCTTTGGGTGCCTCAGCCACGCTATCTACACCCCAATGGTCCGCAAGCTGAACCGCGGTGAACCGGCCGTGGTGTTCACGTTTGGCATGCTGGTGGCAGGCGCGCTGCTGCTGACCATTTACGGTTGGTCCGACATCCGGGCGACTGATTGGGCTGGGTTGCCAGCGATCGTTTGGGTGACGTTGGTTTATATTGCTGTATTTGCCTCGGCGGCGACCTTTGTCTTGTTGCAATTCGCCACGATGCGCCTGCCCAGTGCCAAGGTCATGGCCTATACCTACGTCACTCCCAGTTGGGTGATCCTTTGGGAAGTCGCCCTTGGAAATGGTGTGCCACGTCCTCTCGTATTTGGAGGCGTGGTGCTGACCATCATTGCACTGGTGATGCTGCTGCGAGACGATGAGGTGACGGCATGACAGTGTTATATGAACGTCGATCGCAAAGGACGGTTTGTGACCCTGGTTGGTCTGTCCATGTATGACCGCCTTTCAGGGTTGATCAGCCCCAGGCAGCTCATTGGCGAGAAACCGTTCGAATGCATCCAGATTGACCGGTTCAAACTGGCCAAATCCTTGCATCCATACGCTGGCCGCACGCATCGCGTCCGGTTGCAGCTTGCACCACTTGACCCTGCCTCGTTTCTCCTGCGCGATCAGCCCGGCGCGGGTCAGGATTGTCAGATGTTTGGAAATTGCCGCCAGCGACATCTCGAACGGTTCGGCGACGTCCGTGACAGCCATGTCATCCTCAAGCAGCATCGACAGGATCGCGCGGCGCGTAGGGTCTGCAAGGGCGGAAAAGGTGGTGTCGAGCGTGTCTGCCATGCCCTGTCATACGAGGGCATGGCGCCGGTGAAAAGTGTTCAAAGGTAGGGATGGCGTGTCGATTGTGAGGGCCAGCGATGACGCATCTGCTCCAGTTCGCTTGGGCTCAACCCGATATCGCGGGCGATATGGGCAGTAAGCGGGGGCAGTGCGGTACCTTCGATCGCCTCCTTTGACGACGCATGGCGGAAGATTTTTGCACAAGTGTTCAGTGCGCGCAAAGGCGCGTTGGTGTGGATCAGTTGCATGGGTAACCTCAACGAATATGAGTTGTGCGAACATATTTGCCAGAAAAAATGGACTGCCACAAACTCAGTTCTTTGACATTACTTGTGCAAAAAATGCACAATTCCTCCATGTCGCGTACATTGCCAAACCTGAATGCCTTGCGCGCCTTTCAGGCCGCCGCCCGTCACGAAAGCTTTAGCCGTGCCGCTGACGAATTGGGTGTCAGTCATTCCGCGATCAGCCGCCATGTGCGGGGTCTTGAGGCGCGACTGGGTGTTCAATTGTTTCGCGATGCCTCGCGGGGCGTGGCACTGACTGCGGAAGGGGGGCACTATCTGGGCCGGATCACGCCGGCCTTCGACGTCATTGGTGAGGCCACCGAAGGGTTGGCCGACACGCCTTCGGGCCGGGTGGTTGTGAACAGCGAACCTGTCTTCGCCGCCAAGATTGTTGTTCCGCTGTTGTCGAAGTTTCAGGCGGACTTGCCTGAGATCGAGTTGCGTCTGATAGGATCAAATGAGTTGGCCGATCTGGATCGGTACGAGGCTGATCTTGCGATACGTTATGCCAAGACGGGGCATTTACAGGAGCCATCGGATTTGCTGAGTGATGCCGCGATATATCCCTTTGCGGCGCCAGGTTATCTGAAAGACGACATCCTGCGCCCTGAGGATCTGGTCCGTGTGCCGTTGCTGAGGGATCGCGGTCCGAACATCTGGATCGATTGGGCCGCGCGCGCGGGTTGGGATGTCGAGGTGCCTGATCCCCCATGGCGGATGCGTGCTGCACTGGCGATGGAGGCGGCTGTGCATGGGGCAGGCGTGTATCTTGGTGCATCGGACGGGACCCATCTGGACGAAGCGGCGGGGCGTCTGGTGCGGGTGTCCGATGTGAGCTTTCGGCAGGGCTCGTTTCACTTGCTTACCAGCGGCCAAGCGGGAAGGCGCAAGGCCGTGCGCTCAGTGCGTCGCTGGCTTTTGGACCATACTCAGGCGTTGCGCAGTACTTAAGATCAACCAAATGGTTGAATAAGCGATATGCTTGAGATTGGGGCCTTGGCGCACTGCGGCGGTTTGTCCGCCCTATTTAAGCGCTAGTAAAATTCTTTTAATTTCATGAATTTAGGCCTGTTTTGATCTGAGTTCCGCCGCCGTTGACTCATTCATCGCCGCATCATATCCCAAACGCATCCAAAGGACGGGACAAAGGCACGTGACCGACCCTGACGACAAGGCCAAGATGGAGGCGCTAAATGCGCGTTTGCAGGCCGTCAAAGAGGACCACGCGCCAAAACCCCGCACGCCGGATCATCACTCTCAGGCACAGCTTGCCTGGCGCATGGTGATCGAGTTGGTGGCCGGTCTCGGGATCGGGTTTGGTATGGGGTACGGGTTGGATGCGCTGTTTGGCACCTCTCCGTGGTTCATGATCGTGTTTATATTCTTGGGCTTTGCCGCCGGCGTCAAAACGATGATGCGCAGTGCAGAAGAAGTCCAAAGCAAGCAGGCCGCCGAATTGGCCGAAGAAGATGACCGCCCCACGGGGTGAGCTAAGACGGAGAGAGCCAGATGGCAGATGAAGCAAAAGGTGGCGGTGGTCTTTCGTTCCACCCAATGGACCAGTTTCAGGTAAAGCCGCTTTTCGGCGCCTATGGCGATCCAATCCACTGGTACACCATCACCAACGTGACCTTCTGGCTGGCGCTGGCCGTTCTGGCAGTTCTGGGCCTGATGGTTTTGACAACGTCCAAGCGCGCGGTCGTTCCGGGCCGGGGCCAATCGATCGCCGAACTCATGTACGGCTTTGTCTACAAAATGGTTGAGGACGTAACCGGCAAGGACGGGATCAAGTATTTTCCCTACATCATGACGTTGTTCATGTTCATCCTGTGCGCCAACTTCCTCGGACTGCTGCCCACATCTTTCACGACCACATCCCACATTGCCGTTACGGCGGTTCTGGGCTTTGGCGTGTTCTTCGCAGTGACCATTCTGGGCTTTGTCAAAAACGGCGCGGGTTTTCTAAGCCTGTTCTGGGTCGCAAGCGCACCCTTGCCGTTGCGTCCGATCCTTGCCCTGATCGAAATTATTTCCTACTTCGTGCGCCCTGTTAGCCACTCCATTCGTTTGGCGGGCAACATGATGGCGGGTCACGCCGTTCTGAAAGTGTTCGCAGGCTTCGCCCAAGTCGCAGCAATTGCCCCGGTGGCGATCATCGGGGTGATGGCGATCTACGGGCTCGAAGTGCTGGTGTCAGCCATTCAGGCCTACGTCTTTACCATTCTCACATGCGTGTATCTCAAGGATGCATTGCACCCGCATCACTAACGAATGGTGCGTGAGATCACGCACCCTACCAACTAACTTCCAATCGTAAGGAGAATTCTCATGGAAGGTGAACTCGCACACATCGGCGCAGGCCTCGCAGCAATCGGTTCCGGCGCAGCCGCTATCGGTGTTGGTCACGTGGCTGGCAACTTCCTCGCTGGCGCTCTGCGCAACCCATCGGCAGCCGCCGGTCAGACAGCGACACTGTTCATCGGCATCGCCTTTGCAGAAGCCTTGGGGATTTTCTCGTTCCTCGTCGCTCTGCTGCTGATGTTTGCTGTTTAAGTCACTCTGATCCGCATTCCTTACGGTTGGGCGGTGTGATATGGTCACGCTGCCCAAAGTAACGGCTCGCTATTAGGCCCCGGCTTAGGGGTCACCTCAGAGGAACGACCGATATGGCAGATAACAACAACGCAGCAGGTGAGGTCGCCCTAGGCGCTCCTCCCGGCATGCCACAGCTGGATGTAGGCACGTTTGGCAACCAGATTTTCTGGTTGGTGCTGGCGCTTGTCGCCATCTACTTTGTGCTGTCGCGCGTCGCACTGCCCCGCATTGCGGCCATTCTGGCCGAGCGTCAGGGTACGATCACAAATGACATTGCCGCCGCCGAAGACCTGAAGGTCAAGGCGGAAGAAGCGGAAGCCGCATATGAAAAGGCGCTGGCCGATGCCCGTGCCGAAGCACAGCGGATTGCCGGCGAGACCAAGGCCAAGATCCAGGCTGATCTGGATGTCGCCATCGAAAAGGCCGACGCCAGCATTGCTGCGAAGGCCGCTGAAAGCGAAGCTGCTATTGCCGAAATCCGCGCCGGTGCGCTGGTGGCTGTGGCAGAAGTGGCCAAGGACACCGCTGCTGAAATCGTCTCAACAATGGGCGGCGCTGCAGATGCGTCCACCATCGACGCGGCAGTTTCGACCCGGATGAAAGGATAGTCTGATGCGTATTCATACTCTGACATTCGCGACAGTGCTGTCCGCCGTCGCCGCCCCGGCGCTGGCTGCGTCCAAGAACCCGTTTTCTGCGGAGTTTTGGAAGCTGAGCAATACGGACTTTATCGTCTCGATTGCCTTCATCCTGTTTGTGGGCGTCCTGTTCTACTTTAAAGTCCCGGCGATGCTGTCCAAAATGCTGGATGACCGCGCAGGCGGCATTCAGTCTGAACTGGACGAAGCGCGCGCATTGCGTGACGAAGCACAGGCGCTGCTGGCCTCGTACGAGCGCAAGCACAAGGAAGTGCAGGAACAGGCAGACAAGATCGTGGCTCAGGCCAAGGTTGATGCTGAAGCGGCTGCCGATCAGGCACGCGCCGATCTGGAACGCTCGATTGAGCGTCGCATGGCCTCTGCCGAAGATCAGATTGCCTCTGCTCAGGCCGGTGCGATCAAGGAAGTGCGCGACCAGGCGGTTTCGGTCGCCATCGCTGCGGCACGCGATGTGATCGCCAAGCAGATGACGGCAGGCAATGCCAACAAGCTGGTGGACGACGCCATTGCTCAAGTGGATTCCAAGCTGCACTGAGTGCTGCTCCACTCCACGCTTATTAACCCGGCTCGTCTTTGACGCGGCCGGGTTTTTTTATGCGGGATTGATGAAATATGGAGGCGCATGCCTCAGGACAGCGAACCGTTTTCGTGGGCCGATGGAGCAGCGGTCAACCGCTGGTTTCGTGATCCAGCCGCTGGAGGGCGATGGTTTCGTTGCTCTCGCCCCGTTTCTGGTCTCGCAGGGCCCGTTCAACGTAGTCGAGATGAGCATGGACCGCCGCCCGCGCAGCCTCCGGTTCGCGTCCTTGCAGCGCGTCGTTGATGGCGCGGTGCTGGTCCAGAAGGGCCTGACGGGTGGTGCGTTGTTTGAACATCACTTGCCGGTTGTAGAAGACCCCATCGCGCAGCAATTGGTACATTGAGCGCATCATGTGCAGCATGACGACGTTATGGCTCGCTTCGGTGATGGCCATGTGGAACTGGGCGTCCAGTCGGGCCTCTTCATCGCTGTTGCGTTTGGGGTGAGCGGCCACCATCTTTTCAAAGACGGCGTTGACCACCGCCAGATCGGTGTCCGAGGCAAGGCGCGCGGCCCGCTCAGCGGCGAGCCCTTCGAGGTCGCGACGAAAGCTGAGGTAGTCAAACACGGCCTCGTCATGGCGGGCGAAGAGTTCGGTCAGGGCTGGTGCAAAGGCCGAGCCAAGAACGTCTGCCACAAAGATTCCAGCACCGGGGCGCGCTGTCAGCAGACCGCTGTCCTGTAGCGTACTGATCGCATCCCGCAAGGACGGGCGTGATACGTTCATCCGTTCTGCCAGTTCACGTTCGGGGGGAAGGCGTTCACCGGGGCGCAGGATCCCGCGCAGGATCAGTTGTTCGATCTGCCGTATCACGGCAGAAGACAATTTTTCGGGTTGCACGGGTCGGAAGGGCATTAGCTCACCTGTTCAGAATTGGTAAAGTCATATGACCAATTCCAAAAGGGCGCAATTGCTCGTGTAAGGCGGAAGTACCGTCAGCATCGGTTAAGGCGATGTTAACCATGACAGGACAAGGCTTCGTCATGCGCCTTTGTCTGCTTTTCATTGCGATATCTTTTATTATGGCCTGCAATTCAGCTGGCCCACACTTTCGCGGATTGCTCGTGACGTCTGTCACATTGGATGGATCGACCTTTGATATCCGCGTAAACGGGCACTTGGCCGAAGCAATCCGTACCAACGTCGAATACGCCCCTCGTTTTGGTCCCGTACAAACCCGCGCGCAAAAGGCGATGGAGTTGGTCAGCGGGTGCCGCGTCAAGGAAGTCCGCGGGGATCAGGCGCAAGCGACAGGCCTGCTAAACTGCGGCAAGGGAGGGCCGTCGCCGGATCGGTTGAAGCGGCAGGGTGAGTATGACTGCCTGACCCTTGATTCCTACATCAGTCCAGCCACGAATGAGGTCGTGCTGGATCTGGATTGCACCCTGATTTAGCGCCAATCAGCGCAATATCTTGTGGATAAGCCGCCACGAGGCCCTGTTTGTGGGGCAATCTCGTTGACATGCGGGGGTCGCAATGGTCACCATGAGGGATACGAGTGAACTAGCAGAACAGGCCGCCCTTGCGCTTTTCCAAACTCAGACTGACAGGGTTCAAATCCTTTGTTGATCCAACCGATCTGATCATCGCGGACGGTCTGACGGGCGTTGTCGGTCCCAATGGCTGCGGCAAATCCAATCTGCTTGAGGCGCTGCGCTGGGTGATGGGTGAAAACCGCCCCACTTCGATGCGTGGCGGCGGGATGGAGGATGTGATCTTTGCCGGGGCAGCGACTCGCCCGGCGCGCAATTTTGCCGAAGTCTCTTTGCATATCGACAACACCGACCGGCTCGCCCCGGCGGGTTTCAATGATGCGGATGCGCTCGAAATTGTGCGCCGTATCACCCGCGATGTGGGCAGTGCCTACAAGGCTGCCGGTAAAGATGTGCGCGCACGCGATGTGCAGATGCTGTTTGCCGATGCTTCAACCGGCGCGCATTCTCCGGCGCTGGTCGGTCAGGGGCGGATTGCCGAGCTGATCAACGCAAAGCCGAAGAACCGGCGCCGAATTCTGGAAGAAGCGGCTGGCATCTCCGGGCTTTATCAACGCCGGCACGAGGCGGAGTTGAAGTTGAAAGGGGCCGAGCAAAACCTGGCCCGCGTCGATGACGTGATCGAACAGTTGGCAGCGCAACTGGCGCAGTTGGCGCGGCAGGCGAGACAAGCGGCCCGCTATCGCGAAATCGGCACAGAGTTGCGTCAGGCCGAAGGGCAGCTGTTGTATCGCCGCTGGCGCGAGGCTGATATGGCCCGAAGTGCGGCAGATGATGAATTGCGTGCGCGCACAACGGCGGCCGCGCAGGCCGAAACGGCTGTGCGGGATGCGGCCAAGGCGCGCCAGTCAGCAGAAGAGGCCCTGCCACCGTTGCGCGAGGAAGAGGCGATTGCGGCGGCTGTTCTTCAGCGCCTGGCCGTCCAGCGCGATACGCTCAGCGATCAGGAAGCTCAGGCGGCCCGGACCATTGAGACACTGAGTCAGCGCATCGCGCAAATGGCCCGCGATATCGAGCGTGAAGGCGGGCTGAACCGCGATGCCGGAGAAACAATCGAGCGCCTAGAGTGGGAAGCGAGCGAGATTGCTAAGGCCAGTGAGGGGCATGAGGCCTTGTTGGAAGAGGCCGCAACTCTTGCGCGCGACGCTGGTCAGATTCTGCAGCTGCGTGAATCCGATCAGGGAGAAAAGACCGAGGATGTGGCCCGACTGGCCGCACGCCATGGCTCGGCCCAGCGTCTGCTCGAAGATAGCCGTAAGGTTGAACAAAGGTCTGAGTCCGAAGCGATCAAAGCCCGTGACGCTGTGGCGACCAGTCAGGCTGCGTTGGACAAGGCCGGGACAGATTTCAGTGCTGCTCAAGCGGCCGTCCAGCAAGCCGAAGCAACCGCGGCGCGGGCTGATGAGACCCTCATTGCTGCCGAAGAGGCCCGTGCCGAAACGCAGGCCATGGAAGCCGATGCCCGCGCCGAGCGTTCGGAAGCGGAAGGGGAAATGAATGCTCTGCGCGCCGAGGCCGGGGCCTTGGCCAAGCTGGTCGAGCGCGATACCGCAGAGGGCGGTCAGATTTTGGATCGCTTGCAGGTCCAGCAGGGTTTCGAAAAGGCTCTGGGGGCCGCAATGGCGGACGATTTGCGAAGCCCCGAGGTCGAAGCAGATGGTCCCTCAGGTTGGGCCGTGCTGCCGGCTTATACCACAGAGCAATCCTTGCCTGATGGCGTCACACCGCTGACCCAGCACGTTTCAGTGCCGGATGTTCTGGGCCGTCGGATGAGCCAGATTGGCCTTTGCGATGCAGACGACGCGGCGCGTTTGCAACCCTTACTTAAACCCGGTCAGCGGCTGGTGTCGCCCGAGGGTGACCTGTGGCGTTGGGATGGGTTTCGCGCATGGGCCGAAGACGCTCCGAGCGCGGCTGCGTTGCGTTTGCAGCAGCTCAATCGACTTGAGGAACTGAAGCAGTCACTGGAACGGGCTACCGCCCATGCGGAAGGGGCGCGGCAGGCCCATGAGGCATTGACGCAGCGCCTCACCGACTTGACCGAAGCTGACAAACAGGCCCGTCATGCGCGGCGCGAGGCCGACCGGATGGTGGCCGAAGCAGCCCGCGCCCTGAGCCGGGCGGAGGCGGATCGCAATCTGGCAGCAGGTCGGCTTGAGTCTCTGGGGCTGGCTGTCACCCGCCATGAAGAAGATGCAATGGCGGCGCGCGCCCGGGTGTCTGAGGCTGAAAGCGCGATAGCTGACCTCCCAGACCTTGAGACCGCCCGGGCCGAGGTCGAAGACCTGCGCATGACGGTCGAGGCGGCGCGTATCACCATGATGTCCCGCCGCTCTGCCCATGATGATCTGCGTCGCACAGGCGAAGCGCGTACCAAACGTTCGCAGGAGATCACAAAAGAGATCAGCGGCTGGCGTCACCGTCTTGAGACGGCTGAAAAGCGCAGCGCAGAGTTGATAGAACGCAAGACAGCTTCGGAGACCGAGTTGAAAACGGCGCAAGCCGCCCCAGAGGAACTTGCCGCAAAGCGCGATGCTTTGGGACAGGAGATTTCGGTGGCCGAGGCGCGCAAAGCCGAAGCAACCAATGCGCTGTCAGAGGCCGAAGGGCAGTTGCGCACTACCACTATGGCCGAACGGGAGGCCGAGCGAATTGCATCCGAAGCGCGCGAAGCCCGTGCGCGGTCCGAGGCGCGGTCCGAGGCCGCCCGCGAAACTGTCGCGCTTGCTGCAGAACGCATTGCGGATGATCAACAAATGACGCCGAACCAGTTGTTGACCGCCTTGGATGTGAACCCGGATCAGATGCCCGCCGCGGGTGCGCTTGAGGCGGATGTGAATCGCCTGAAGCGCCAACGCGACGCGCTGGGTGCCGTGAACCTGCGGGCCGAAGAAGATGCCAAAGAGGTGCAGACGGAACATGACACGCTGATTAGCGAAAAGGAAGATTTGGAAGAGGCCATCAAAACCCTGCGCGGTGGCATAGCAAGTCTGAACCGCGAAGGGCGGGAGCGTCTGTTGACCGCGTTTGAGCAGGTCAATTCCAACTTTTCGATGCTCTTCACGCACCTGTTTGGTGGCGGCGAGGCGAACCTTGTTATGGTGGAAAGTGACGACCCGCTGGAAGCCGGACTTGAGATCATGTGTCAACCACCCGGCAAGAAGCTGAGCACGCTCAGCCTGCTCAGCGGCGGCGAGCAAACGCTGACTGCCATGGCACTGATCTTTGCCGTGTTCCTCGCCAACCCGGCGCCGATTTGTGTTCTGGACGAAGTTGACGCGCCATTGGACGATGCAAACGTCACGCGGTTCTGCGACTTGCTGGATGAGATGTGTCGCCGCACAGACACCCGGTTCCTCATCATCACCCACCATGCGGTGACCATGTCGAGGATGGACCGTCTGTTCGGAGTGACGATGGCCGAACAGGGCGTCAGCCAATTGGTGTCGGTTGATCTGAAAAAGGCTGAAACGTTGGTCGCCTAGGCAAGTCACCATGACGTGACCCCACCGTGTGCGGTCACCATGATAGCGTCGCCTCATGCGATTTATCCCATTTCTCGTCTGCCTTGCCACGCCCCTGTCCGCACAGGACTGGGCTGTGCGGACCTCCGACACCATTCTGGATCGCAGCGCTGTATCCGTGCTGATTGACGGGAATACCCTCACCTTCTTTGACGACGGTCAGTCGAAGTTTTCTGCGGGGGGAGCGTATTCCTACACCTATGCCAATGGGGGCGGGACGGCCTTTGGTAGCTATGACATCGCCGAGGATGGGAAAGTGTGTATCGCCTATCGCAACGGGTTTGGCCGCTGCGACAGATACGTGGAAAACGCAGGCCGATTTGTTTTGCTGACTGAAAAGGGCGAGCGGTTTCCGATCCGCCCCTAGAGCTTGTTGAGCAGGGCGGGTGTTGGCCATGCATCCGCAGGCAAGCCCAGTCGCTTCTGTTCCGCTTGTACGGCGGCCCGCGTGCCGGCCCCCAAAATGCCGTCGATTTTACCAACGTTATACCCGCGCGACTGCAACTTGGTTTGCAGTTGCTTCATGGTGGCGCCATCCAACCCCGTGTCAGGGTTGCCCGCATCATAGATCTGGGCGCCGTCAAGGCGGGTCGCGAAATAGGCTGCGGTCAGGACATAGGTAAACGATTGATTCCATTCGAAATAGACGTTGAAATTCGGGTAGGCGAGGAACGCAGGACCTTTGTGCCCCTGCGGTAGGATAAGAGAGGCGGGCAGATTGCTGAGGGACCCGCTGCGCGCTCGTATGCCGCGTGCCTGCCAGTCTTGTGCCGACATAACTGTACCCAGACCGCTGAGCGACCATTCCATTTGTGCGGGCACTGTAACCTCTTGCAGCCACGGCTCACCTGCGCGCCAGCCAAGGTGCTGCAGCATCTTGCCCCCCGACGTCAGCGCGTCGGGCGCGGAAGTTTTGAGGCGCACTGCCCCGTCCCCATCGCCGTCCACACCGTTGATCAGGATGTCTTGAGGCAGCATCTGGACCATGCCGATTTCACCTGCCCACGCGCCTGTGGTGCGGCGTGGATCAAAACCGCCTTGGGCAAAAAGCTCCATCGCGGCAAAGACTTGGGGGCGGAACAGCTCGGGGCGGCGGCAATCATGCGCGAGCGTGACGAGGGCGTTGGCGGTGTTGAAGTCGCCTTGGAACGCGCCGTAATCGGTCTCAAACGCCCAAAACGCGAGAAGCACGTGCCGGTCCACGCCGTAACGCTGTTCAATCTGGTCGAAGATACTTTTGTACTTGCGTGCGTTTGCGCGGCCCGCGTCGATGCGGTTTTGCGAAATCAGGCGGCGAGAGAAGTCGATGAATGGGCGTTGAAAGACGCCTTGGGACCGATCTGCGCGCAGCACTTTTGGATCCTGCTGCACACCTGATAGGAACGCATCCGCGGTGTCCTTGGCGATGCCGCGAGTTGTGGCCTCGGCCGTCAATCCGGATTTGAAGGCGTTGAAGCCGCCGCCGCACTGAGCCCAAGCGCCAAGCGGCAGCGCACAAAGGGCGAGCCCCGCCAAAGTTCGTGTCAAAACGCCCATGCCAGTCCTCCGATACATACGCACAAGGCCAGTGCCAGCCTCCATGCTTTCCACACGATTGTGATGGCGGCGTCAATGTTATGGGGGGCGAGGGTGCGACGGCCCGCGCCGTTGACCCATGCAAGCTCTTGAACCTCGCCGTAATAGCTGCGCGGGCCTGCAAGGGCGATGTTGAGCGTGTGCGCCATAGCGGCTTCGGGCCAGCCTGCGTTGGGAGAGCGGTGGAGGCGTGCATCCTGTTGCACGTTATGCCAAGCGCTTGTGCTACGTCCTGCAACTGCGATCAGGGCGGCAGTTACCCGCGCCGGTATCCAGTTCAGAACATCGTCCAACCGGGCTGCCGCCCAGCCGAATGCGGCGTATTTGGGAGTGAGATAGCCGATCATGCTGTCAGCAGTGTTGACCGCCTTGTAGATAACGATGCCCGGCAGGCCTGCCACTGCAAACCAGAAGGCCGGGGCGATAAATCCGTCGCCGAAGTTCTCCGACAGGCTTTCGATGGCGGAGCGGGATGTGGCAGAGGTGTCGGACGTGGAGACATCGCGGCTCACGATCATCGCCACGGCTTTGCGCCCAGCCTGTTCAGACTCTCTTAGGCCTGCCGCCACTGCGCCAACGTGATCGACCAGCGATTTTTGCGCCAACAGGATGGCTGCGATGACAATAGTGACCGCTGTACCAAGGTGTTGAAGCAGCCAACCGATCACTCCAGCTGCACTCACCAGAACGAGGACCGCGATGGCTCCTTTGAGCCTTTGCATTTCTCCGTGGTTCAGAGTGCGATCTAGTGCCGAAACGACCCGCCCCATGATCACCGCGGGGTGCGGCACGCGGGACCACAACCAGCGTGGTTCGCCAATCACCGCGTCAAGAACGATAGCGAGCGCGAGCAGCAGAAAACCGTTCAAAACGCAGCCTCAAGCTGGTCCCAGGCGTCAGGCGCAGGTAAACCAAATCGGATCCAGTTGTCGGCATAGGGAAAGATGCGCGTCCAGATGTGGTGGCGCGCCAGTCGTTCCTGCCATCTGGCAGCATCCTCTACATGGTAAAGGCGGAATAGGGTCGTTCCGCCCAAGAGCGTGGCGCCCTGATTGCAGATCAGTGCGTCCAGCCGATCTGAGTCTTTGGTAAGCCGTTGGCGTGTATTATCGGCCCATGCAGTATCACTCAGAGCGCGCGCACCGACCTCGAGTGCCACACCTGAAACGGGCCATGGCCCAAGCATCTCGCGCAATTGCCCAATCAAGGCGGGGTCTCCAATGGCAAATCCAAGTCGCAACCCGGCCAGACCCCAGAATTTCCCAAAGCTCTTGAGCACAATAGTGCCGGGCTCTTCGGCGAGTCTTACAAGGCTATTTTCGGGCGTTACGTCGCAAAAGCTTTCGTCGATGATGCTGAACGGGCTCGTGACATCAGATGCGGTCCACAACCGCCCGTTCGGGTTGTTGGGATGCACGAGGACCCGTGCCTGAGCTTCCCCGTCACGCTGGATTTGCCAGTCACAGTTCGAAAAGCTGGCGGCGTGTTCGTTATAAGTTGGATGTGGAATGTGCACAGATGCTGCGGACTTCAACCGGGGTATCTGAGCGATGAGAGCAGATGCACCCGGTGCGGCAATAAAATCTGCGCCCTGTGGAATGTTCCAGAAGGCCCTGGCGGCCGCGTGAAGGCGGTCGGTCAGCCCAGTATCTGGCAGCGCGGTCCATGCCTCTTCTGAAAGTGCTGGCACAGGATAGGCAACTGGGTTGATGCCGGTCGAAAGGTCGATCCAATCCGCGCGCTGCCCGCCGTACTGGCGAATGGCAGCATCAAGACCGCCTCCATGATCACGCTTGGTCGTCACGTTTAAACCTTCCCTGTCCATGTGCCGATGGTCGGCGGTTTTACGCTCGCAAAAAGCGGATTGGCGCGAATTTGGCAAGTCGAAGCGCTAGCGTTAAGCAATTAAGCGCGTCATTAACGAATTGTTAATAGATAGTGCCGCACTTACTGCTCATGAGCTGTGGGTCTGCAAGCTCTGGAGACAAGATGAAAGTTCTGATCGTAGAGAGCCGTCCTGAGCTGCGAAAGCTATGGGTGCGGCACCTTGAGCGGCAAGGTTATGCGGTGACGCAAGCCTGCTGTCAGGACGATGCGGTCTCGCATCTTTCCAAGGATACAGCGGATATTATCGTTTTGGATCTGGTTCTTGAACAAGGCAGCGCACTGGCCGTGGCGGATTTCGCCAGCTACCGTCAGCCTGATGCACGCGTAATTTTCGTGACGGATACGACGTTTTTCTCGGACGGGTCGATCTTTAATCACGCAAGCAATGCCTGTGCTTTCCTGCCCGCAGGCACCCCTCCAGAAGACCTAGCAGCGATGGTCGCGCATTACGGCCATCACTAACCCCGCCCGTGCGGCTCCATGAAATCAAGCTGTGGGTTGATCGGAATGATGCAGTGCGGATTGATGGTTTCGTGGCTGAAGTGATAGTGGCGCACGATGTGCTCCATGTTGACCGTGTCTGCCACACCGGGCCGCTGGTAAAGTTCGCGCGTATAGGCCCAAAGGTTAGGGTAATCGATCACCCGTTTACGATTGCATTTGAAATGCAGGTGATAAACGGAATCGAACCGCACTAGGGTGGTGAACAGACGCCAATCGGCCTCCGTGATCTGATCCCCCATAAGGTAACTGTTCTCTGACAGCCGGGCGTCGAGCCAGTCCATTGTCTCGAACAGTGGGTGCACTGCGGCGTCATAGGCCGCTTGCGTGGTGGCAAAACCGGATTTGTATACGCCGTTGTTCAAGGTGTCATAGATCCGGTCATTAACGGGTGCGATGTCGTCGCGCATTGCGACGGGCCAATAGTCATCCGTGTTGCCGGTGATCCCGTCGAATGCACTGTTGAACATCCGGATGATTTCGGAGCTTTCATTGCTGACGATGGTATTCTGGACCTTGTCCCACAGAATCGGGACGGTCACGCGGCCAGTGAACTTGGGTTCGGCACATGTGTAAATATCGCGGGCGAAGGGCAGGCCGAAAAGGTCGTCCCCAGTGGCGCCGTGCTCGTCTTTCTCAAAGGTCCAGCCGTCAGACAGCATGTCGGGATGCACGGCCGAGACAGCTATGTGATCTGTTAACCCTTTGAGGGCACGAAAGATCAGTGCGCGATGCGCCCATGGGCAGGCATAAGAAACGTAAAGGTGATAGCGTCCGCCTTCGGCTTTGAACCCAGCCTCGCCAGATGGACCTGCGGAACCATCCGCGGTCACCCAGTTGCGGAATACGGCGTCTTTGCGTTTGAACGCCCCGTCGGTGGACTTTGTATCGTACCATTGGTCCGCCCAAACGCCGTCGATCAACAATCCCATTGTGCTTCCCCACTTTGTTTCTGGAAACGCCTTAACCCACGCAAAGTTACACATATATAGGGCTATGCGCGCAGGTCACCTGCGCGGCTGCACACGCAATGAGTCACGCGAAAGCCACAGGGTAAATGAGTCCTTCCTGCATGCCCGAATTTACTGGACCGAAACCATGTTTGGCGCATGTTTTGCGTAAACGAACTCGAAGGAACCACTGCTATGACAACCTTTGTCCCAAAAGAAGTGCAAGCTGGGCTGGATAGCGCAAGGGTGCAGTCGCTGAAGTCTGGATCTCGGTTGCGTATCTTGGCAGACGGCAAGCATCATCCGGTTCTACGGATGTGGGAAACCGGTTTTTCCGTGGATGCAGAAACCGCACCGAACCTGCGTGGCTATGTGGATCTATATGATGGCGCGATCCATCTCTTTCAGTGTCTGATCATAGCCTCGGAAGAGGAATTGGGCGAGATGCGGTTTGAGTTCAAGCAACTGACGGCGGTGTCAAACACCGCACCGTTGGATTTCGAACGTGCCGAGGATGCGCCTGTCGCCTTGATCGAAGCGCAAAAATAGCTACCGCTATTGCAGATCGCCAAAGGCGACAGCCAGACGCTCCACTGCTTCCTGTACTCGTGCCCTAGGCGTGGCGATGTTGAACCGCAGCCAACTGTCGCCGCCCTTGCCGAAGGTCGGCCCATGATTGACGGCAATGCAGGCGTCCTGCTCGACCCTACGCGTGAATTCTTCGCGCGCCATACCTGTATCCTCGAAGCTGACCCATGACAGATATGTCGCCTCCAGATCCATGGATTTAAGGCCCGGGATTGCGTTGATTCCGGCGTCAAACAGGCGACGGTTTCCATCCAGATAGTCAACGAGTTCATCCACCCACGCAGCCCCTTCCGGAGAATAGGCCGCTGTAACCATGAATAGCCCGAAAGCATTGGGCGACATCCCGAGAGCCATCATGCGCGCGGCGAATTTGGCACGCAAGTCTGGGTCGGCGATGATCACATTCCCGATATGCGAGCCAGAAAGATTGAACGTCTTATTGGTCGAAGTCATCATGATCAGCCGATCCTCGATCCCTTCGATGGCTGACATTGGAATGTGAACATGACCCGGCATGACAAGGTCATGGTGAATCTCGTCTGAAACAATGATCAGTTCGTGACGTTTGGCGAATGCAGCGACTGCGGCCAATTCTGCACGGCTCCAGACCCGGCCGCCGGGATTGTGGGGCGAGCATAGGATGACCATCCTCTCAGAGCCGTCCATTTGAGCGTCATAGGCGTCGAAATCCAATTCATAGCGACCGTCGATTTGGATCATTTCGCACTCCACGACCCGCCGCTCGTTGGCTTTGATCACTTTTGCAAAGGCGTGATACACCGGGGTGAACAAGACGATGCCGTCATTTGGCTTGGTAAATGTGTCCACGCACATGGCGGTGCCATTCACCAGCCCGTGAGTCGAAAAGATATGCTCGGGCTCGATGGACCAACCGTGCCGGTTTTCCATCCACCACTGGATCGCTGTGCGGTACTTGCTGTCGTCCCCGAAATACCCGAAGACGCCATGATCAACCTGAGCCTGGACGGCGTCCCGTATACACTGAGGTGGACGGAAATCCATGTCCGCGACCCACATCGCCAGACCCTTGTCTTGGGGCACGCCATAAATCTTTTCCATCATGTCCCATTTGACACAATGGCTGCCTTTACGGTCGATAAATTCGTCGAAATTCATGGGAAGCCTTCTTCACGTGAGTCGGCGCACGCTACCAACGCCGTTCCCGAGCGCAAGGGGACATTGCGACCCGCATCGTCTTGTCCTACATCGGGTGCATGAAACGTCCCATTATCCTGCACCCCGACCCGCGTTTGAAAAAGGCGTCAGAGCCTGTGGCTGATCTGACGGATGAGTTGCGTGTTTTGGCCAAAGACATGCTCGAAACGATGTATGACGCACCGGGCATCGGTCTGGCAGCGCCGCAAGTGGGGTTGCTGACTCGCTTGATCGTACTGGATTGCGTCAAGGCAGAAGGCGACAAACCACGCCCGCTGATCATGTTCAATCCCGAGGTTATCGCTTCCTCTGAGGAGACGAACGTCTACGAAGAAGGTTGCCTGTCGATACCTGAACAGTTCGCCGATGTGACCCGCCCTGCGGAGGTCGAGGTGCGATGGATGGACGAGAACGGCGTGGAACATACCGAAGGTATGGACGGGTTGTGGGCCACATGCGTGCAGCACGAGATTGACCATCTTGAGGGCAAGTTGTTCATCGACTACCTCAAACCGCTCAAGCGCCAGATGATCACCCGCAAGATGGTAAAGTTCAAACGCGAAAAGGCCCGTGAAAAGGCATGACCGTACGCCCGATCCTGACATGGCCTGATGGCGGGTTAAGTGCGATGTGTACGCCCGTTGAGGCCATTACGGATGAGTTTCGTGTACTCGCCGCTGACATGCTTGAAACGATGTATGCTGCGCCGGGGCGGGGCCTCGCCGCCCCACAGATCGGTGTTCTGCAACGCCTGTTTGTGATGGATGCTACTTGGAAAGATGGTACAGCTACCCCTGTCATCTGCATCAACCCCGAAGTGATTTCGCGTGGCTCCGAAGAGACGACCAACGCGGAAGGTTGCCTGTCGATCCCTGGCGTAACCGCCGACGTGACGCGCCCCACAGAAGTGCGCATGGAATGGACCGATCTTTCGGGTCGCGTGCATGAAGAGGACTTGACCGGTTTTTCTGCACTCTGCGCTCAACATGAACTGGACCATCTGGATGGGATCGTAACGCTGGACCGCGTGGATGCCGAACAGCGCGCAGAAATTCTAGCTGCGTATGAGGCCGCCTGATGGCCATTCGCCCAATCCTGCGCTGGCCTGACAAGCGTCTTCGCATGCCGACCTCGGACGTAGAATCGATTACCGATGATATTCACAGCATCTGGGCCGATATGGTCGACACGATGGATGCTATGCCCGGGCAGGGTATCGGCCTTGGTGCACCACAGATCGGCGTTATGCAGCGCCTCGCTGTTGTGGACGTCACTCCGGTCCGGTCGCGCCGTATTCTGCTTGCCAACCCGCAAGTATTGTCGGCAAGCGAAGAACTGGAAGCTGGTATTGAGGCAAGCCCTTGTTTGCCGGGAGTGCATGCAGAAATTATGCGGCCCAAAGCCATCGCCGTTCGGTTTCTAAACGAGTCTGGCATGTTTGATCGGCGCGACTTTACCGGGCTTGAGGCGCGATCGGTCTTGCACCAGATCGACCATCTGGCGGGCCGAATGTATTTCGACAACCTAGGCCGGGTGAAGCGTGATATGCTGTTGCGCCGTGCGCGCAAGGTGAGCTGACATGCGTTTGATCTTTATGGGGACGCCGGATTTTTCTGTTCCGGCACTCGAAGCCCTGCACGGGGCGGGTCATGATATTGTCTGCGTCTATTCCCAACCGCCCCGACCCGCGGGCCGCGGGAAAAAGGATCGACCCAGCCCGGTTCAGGCGCGTGCAGAAGCACTGGGATTGCCTGTTCGCCATCCGGTGTCATTGCGCGCCCCCGACGCGCAGGCGGAATTTGCGGCTCTTGATGCCGAGATCGCAGTGGTTGTGGCCTACGGGTTGATCCTGCCGCAACCCATTCTGGATGCTCCGACGCATGGTTGCCTGAACATTCACGCCAGCCTTTTGCCGCGTTGGCGGGGGGCTGCCCCGATCCATCGCGCCATCATGGCTGGGGATGCCGAGACGGGCGTGTGCATCATGCAAATGGAAGCCGGACTGGATACTGGCCCGGTGCTGATGCGCGATGCCACACCGATTGAGGCAGGTGAAACGACAGCGATGTTGCATGATCGCCTGTCAGTGATTGGCGCGACGTTAATCGTGTCGGCGTTGGCGCGACTTCCTGACCTCACCCCTGAGGCACAGCCCGAAGCGGGCGTGACCTATGCCCACAAGATCGACAAGACAGAGGCGGCCATTGACTGGAGCCTTTCTGCAACTGAGGTCGACCGGCAAATTCGTGGGCTTTCGCCCTTTCCGGGGGCGTGGTTTGAACGGGATGGTGTGCGGATCAAGGTGCTTGGATCGGCGCTGGTCAGCGGCGAGGGCGCGCCGGGCATTGTGCTGGACGATGCGCTGAGTGTTGCTTGTGGAACGGGGGCGGTGCGTCTAACGCGCTTGCAACGGGCTGGCAAAGGCGCGCAGGATGCGGACGTGTTTCTGCGCGGCACACCGTTGCCGCCGGGCGCGCAGTTGTAACAAAGGATCGCCCATGTTTCCCACAATCATCGGCACTGTAGTCATTGCAGGTATCGTCGGTTATCTGGCGGAAAAGTCGGGTTTTACTCGTAACGGAATTCTGCAATCGATCATTATCTGCGTGGGCGGCGCATTCCTGTTTTACTTTGTTCGCCTGATGTTCGGCTTTGGCTTTGGCAGTCCGGGCCTGAATGCCATCGTGTCGTCCGTGGGCGCATTGATCATTGTCCCAACGCACTGGCGCAAACGCTAGAGCCAACCAGTTGTCTGCTCGAAGTCTTCGATGAGTATTGTGGGGGCGGCGGTGTCTGCCTGTATGGGAAGTTGCGCACCCAGCATGATGAGGCTGGCGACGGCCACGATCAGCAGTGGTGTTGTGTTTGCTTTGATGTTCATTTTGGTGACACTCCCTTGTTGACCCGAAATCTAAGAGCCCGGGTGGGAAGCGTTAGGGGAACATTTTTGGCTAATTGTCACATTTAGCCGCGCACGACGTTTGCGCCTCCGCCTTTTTTACAAAGGCGTTCTAAATCAAACTGTTGTGTGGTTCTCATCCGTGAGTAATGGCCTCGGTGCGTGGGGAATTGTCGACTATTTTCCCCACCATTGTCCCGATTTGTGCCGCCCTATTTCGGCTTGAACGGTGCCATCCCTGCGCGCGCTAATTCGTCCGCCCGCTCGTTTTCAGCGTGGCCAGCATGTCCCTTGACCCACTTCCATGTCACGCTGTGGCGCGCTTGCGCTTCATCCAGCCGCTGCCACAGATCGGCATTGGCCACAGGTTTTTTTGCGGCATTCTTCCACCCGTTACGCTTCCATCCGTGGATCCAGCTGGTGATCCCGTTTTTGACGTAGTTGCTGTCTGTGACTACGGTGATGGTGCTGGCCCGCTCCAGCGCTTCAAGCGCTGCGATGGCGGCCATCAGCTCCATCTTGTTGTTGGTGGTTTGCGCCTCGCCGCCTTTCAACTCACGCTCCTTGACGATCTGAGCGCCGTCCATGGCGCGCAGCAAGGCACCCCAGCCACCGGGGCCAGGATTCCCGGAACAGGCGCCGTCTGTGTAGGCAAACAGCTCAGGCACGATTGCGCGCCTGCAAGACGATGAAAGGCGCCAATTTACCGTCCAGTCCCTTTTCCTCGCCCGTGCGCGAGTATTCGACAGTGAAACCCGTTTGCCCCAGCAGGGCCAACAGCGCACTTTCTGTCATGTAGGAATAGAGCCGTCCGATCCCGTCTCGTTTTTCACCCACGCCGAGTTTGGTGCCGAAATGCAAAAGGCCACCGGGCCTGAGAGCGCGGGCGATAGAAGTGAATTGGTCAGGCCATGCGGTGAGGGGGGTGTGCAACATCGAAAAGTTGCACCAGATGCCGTCATAAGCGTCTGCTTCACGCAAATCAGAATAGGTTGCTTCGCGTGCTGTGACGCCCGTTCGCTTAGCAGCCATCGCAACCATTTCGGGCACTGGGTCCCAGGCTTCGGCCTCCATCCCGGCCGCCGCCATCGCGCCTGCGGCAAAGCCGGGTCCGCAACCAATGTCCAGAGTGCGCGCCCCTTGGGGCAGGGCAGAGATAAAGCGGAGCAGGCTGGGGCTAGCTTCCTCCCCGCTGGTGAGTTTGGCGTATTCGGCGGCTTTAGCCGCGTAGACGGACAAGGTTTCAGCGTCGCTCATATCAGATCACCGTCAATGTTAGGCAGGCCACAACGATGGCCGTCAAAAGGATACGCAGGGCCATCCACCACGGTGGTGTGAGGCCCCAGCGGGAAAAGGCGAAATCCAGCATTAAGACACCGAGAAAGCCAAAGATGAGGTTTGTACCAGCCCCCGTTGGCCCGCCGCCCGTCATGAAGAATGCCCAGAGTGCAGGCAGGACCGACAGGGTGTAGCCGGTCGCGGCCTGCGCACCGCTTGCTTTTGTCGCAAATCCCCAAAGCACGCCAGACATGAAGGACAAGATAACGGACCCATAGAACAACTGAACATAGGGACCAATGAAACGCGGGCCGAGGTATTGCAATCCAAGCGCCGCAAGGTCGTCGACCAGCACGGTCGCGGCACCCCAGACAAAGGGAAACAGACCGAGGAGGCCAAGGATCAGAGGTGCGCGGGGGATCTGTGTCATGCGCCGCAACATGACGCTGAGCTTCTGGGCTGACAAGGGTGAGTGACCTACTTTGTCATACGCCCGCCGGGCAGCAGGGATGTGTCCGCGATGCCAAGGATGCTGAACGCTGTATCGCTGAGCCCCAGACGCTTGCAAACAGCTTCCGACGGGGCGTTCCCCGGTTCGACGCCGGTGAAAAACCGGCTGAATCCGTGCTGTTCAGCCATTTCCTTGATGACACGTGCGCCAAGGATCAGCGACAGTCGTTTTCCGCGCCAATCCGGGTCCGTTGCCAGCATGCCCCACCAGCACTCAACGTTTGCATCCGGGTGTGCGCCGTTCAAAAATCCAACGGCCGCCGCACAGGACACAACACGCCCCTCTGGCGCTACGGCGAGCAAAGTCATGCCCGGCTTTACCTGTCCGGTCAGCGCGTCGAATGACGGGGGTAAGACACCACACCCGAGCGCCATTTCGCCGAAAGAGGCGCACACGTCCGGCTTTGTGTTCTTGCTCAGCCACTCAAGGGAAAGGTCGTCGGGCAGGGGCTGGTCTGCGACAATCCTGTCGGCGCTTTGGAGCGCGCTATCTTCTCCGACCCAGCGTGCATAATGCACGGGTGAAAAGCCTTGTGCCTTTGCCATTTGGAGAAGATCCGGCATGTCAGCATTGGGCACTTTTGCGTAGTTTGTGTTGCCCTGCAAACGCGCCAACGCGGCAAGCTCGTCAAAAGGACCATCGACCGGTGTCACTAGCCCAACTGTGCGTCCGTAGTAAGTATGGCGTGCGCTGTTTACCGTGATCTCGTACATGGATCTGCCCCGTTGCAACAAGGTGCGCTGCGCGTCCGTGCCAAAGTCTTCGCTCATGCCCGTTCCAGTGCAAGTCGACCGGCTAGTGCAGCAAAGATCGCGGCGAAACTACGCGACAGCCAGCGCATCACTGTTTCAGAACCCAGGATCCATTGACGGGCCGCAGCTGCAAAGATCCCATAAAGAACAAAGACGCCAAACGTCATGGCCATGAAGACAAGCCCCAGAAGTGTCATCTCTGCCGTTGCCGTGGATGGGGTGCCGGACAGGAAAGGGGGTAAGAGGGCAAGGAAAAAGATCGACAACTTGGGGTTCAGGATGTTGATCAGGGCCCCGCGTCGCGCGATCCGCCACCCAGCCTCCGCCTTTGTCTCTGACGATATGGCCAGCGTACCGCCTTCGCGCAGGCTGCCCCACGCGAGGTATAGCAGGTAAGCGACGCCAGCAAATTTCACGAGGTTGAACAGCAGTGCGGAGGTATGCAGGATCGCCGCAAGCCCAAGCGTTGCCGCAGCAAGATGCGGTACGATTCCGAACGTACAGCCCAAAGCAGCCCAAAGAGCCGCGCGCCGCTCCTGACCTAACCCGAGGGCGAGGGTGTAGATGACACCCGTGCCGGGCGCGATTACCACAACCAGTGCGGTCAATAGAAACTGGAGTGAGATCATCGGCCAAGATCCTTTCGGGTGCACAATTCGGGGTAGTCCGTCACGAACCCGTGCCGATCTACACTTAACAAGGCCGCGTATCCGCTTTCGGTGTTTTGATAGAGCCAGCCCTTATCTTGTCGGCTGTAGGACTGCTTGACCATACGTACTTCAAGATTGGGCAGGCTGATCATCATCACTAGAAACGTCCCCGCCGACTGTTCGGCCGCCATCAGGCGTTTGATCGGAAAGGTATTGGTCAGCGCGGCCCAACCCAGATCGAGATCGACGCAATCCGCGCTGCCCGGGATCAATTCGGCATCCGCGTTCATCCAGCCCGCCTTGGTTCGGTTCAGGGTTAGTGCCTGAGCATCCGAAGACACTTCGAGAGACCGGCAGAAGAATTCCTCATCGAGTTCTATCAGGTACCGCGTGTCACCGTGTCGACCGGACGCGGTCCAGCCTTTATCATTTGCCTGAATGTGCACGCGGTCGTAACTGCCATCATGCCATTCCCACACGATAGACAGGCGGCTTGTGTCACGCAGGCTCACGCAACACCCTTGGAACCTTGAATTCCACATTCTCGACGGCTGTTTCGACGACCTCAACTGTCATCTCGAAACGCGCCCCAAACGCATCAATGACTTCGTTGATCAGCACTTCGGGGGCAGAGGCGCCTGCGGTGATGCCAACGGACGTGATCCCCTCAAGGCTGCGCCAGTCTATGTCGCCGGCCCGTTGAACCAGTTGGGAATACTGGCACCCGGCGCGTGCGCCGACTTCGACAAGCCGTTTGGAGTTCGAAGAATTGGGCGCGCCCACCACCAGCATGGCATCGCATTTCGGTGCCATGGCCTTGACCGCTTCCTGACGGTTGGTGGTGGCGTAGCAGATGTCTTCCTTGTGGGGGCCCACGATGCCGGGAAACCGGTTTTGCAGGGCAGCGACGATATCTGCAGTGTCATCCACTGACAGAGTGGTCTGTGTGACAAAGGCAAGGCGGGATGGATCGCGGACCACGACTGTCGCTACATCCTCAACCGTCTCGACAAGCAGCACGTCACCATCTGGCAATTGCCCCATGGTGCCCACGGTCTCAGGGTGGCCTGCGTGGCCGATCATGATCATTTGAAGGCCCGCGTCCGCATGACGCTGTGCTTCGATGTGCACTTTGGAGACAAGCGGGCAGGTTGCATCGACATATACCATCTCGCGAGCTAGGGCAGCGGCTGGCACCGATTTCGGAACGCCATGTGCTGAGAAGATCACAGGCCGGTCATCGGGGCAGTCTGATAATTCTTCGACAAAAACCGCCCCTTTGTCGCGCAGACCATCAACAACGAATTTGTTGTGGACAATCTCGTGGCGCACATAGACGGGCGCTCCCCATTTCTCGAGCGCCATCTCGACAATCTTGATTGCGCGGTCGACGCCAGCGCAAAACCCGCGAGGGGCAGCAAGGTATAGGGTCAGCGGGGGATTTGGCATGCAGTGTCTCCGGGCGTATCGTGTACCCAGAGGTAAGGTGTTCGGCGGGCTGGGTCCAGCCCGCCGAAATCTTGTAAACAGCAGAAATCAGCCTTCGGCTGCTAACCGTTCAGTTGCTTCCACAGGAACTTCGCGCGGTGGTCGACCGATCACGCCTTTCAACTCATCGAGTTCGATGAAGTTGTCAGCCTGACGGCGCAAGTCGTCCGAAATCATCGGCGGTTGGCTACGGATGGTCGAAACCACCGAAACGCGTACGCCTTGACGTTGCAGGCTTTCCACCAGTGGACGGAAGTCACCGTCGCCAGAGAACAGCACGATGTGATCGACGCGTGGCGCCAATTCCATCGCATCAACCGCCAGCTCAATGTCCATGTTGCCTTTGACCTTACGGCGGCCCATGGAGTCTGTGTACTCTTTGGCTGGCTTCGTCACCATGGTGAAACCATTGTAGTTCAGCCAGTCCACCAGAGGGCGGATCGGTGAATACTCATCGTTTTCCAGCAACGCAGTGTAATAAAACGCCCGTAGCAATTTGCCGCGACGCATGAATTCCTGCCGAAGTAATTTGTAGTCTATATCGAACGCAAGCGCTTTGGCTGCAGCATACAGATTCGACCCATCGATGAACAGCGCGAGCCGTTCGTCCTTATAAAACATATAACGTCCTTCCGAAAATTCGGGTCACCGCTTACGATTTCCGTGAGTGTTGTGAGTGAGAGAGTAAATTCTCGTGCAAGCGGTTCGACAAAAATAGGTGATTTTGAACATGTCGCAAGACACTAGTCGGGGTAAAACGGGCGGAAAGTTGCTGCAAAACCGGTCACTTTCGCTTGTTGCCCTGGGGTCAAACGTCCAATCTGACGCAAGGTCACCCGCTGAAACGCTCAAATTGGCTGTTTCTGAGCTGGAAACAATGGGTGCAGTGATTCGCGCGAAAAGTCGCATTTTTGCGACACCGGCGGTGCCAATCGGCAACGGACCAGATTTTGCAAATGCCGCTGTCGCCATTGAAACACGGTGGTCTGCGCGGGAGACTATTGCCAATCTGCATGACATCGAAGCGCGCCTTGGTCGGCGCCGTGCCGAACGGTGGGGGGCGCGGATCATTGATCTGGATTTGCTGGCCATGGATGAGATGATCTCACCGGACGTCGCGACACTGCGCCACTGGATGGATCTTCCCTTTGATCAGCAGCAGCAAACGGCGCCGGGGCAGCTGATCCTGCCGCATCCGCGTATGCATCAACGTGGCTTTGTTTTGGTGCCTTTGGCGGAGATTGCGCCAGAGTGGCGGCACCCTATCTTGCGCCAGACCGTTGCGCAGATGCTTGAGGACCTGCCAGAGGCGGAGCGCGCATCGATAAAACCAGTGCAATAGCGGCTTGTCATTTCGCTGAATCGCCCCTAGATACACCTCTTCTGTCATTAATTGCTGATCTGGAGCACCTGTATGGCCCGCGTGACCGTTGAAGACTGCGTTGATAAAGTTCCCAACCGTTTCGAGCTGGTAATGCTGGCCGCCCATCGTGCGCGCGAGGTTTCTGCCGGTGCGCCCATCACCGTGGACCGCGATAACGACAAGAACCCGGTCGTGTCCTTGCGTGAAATCGCAGACGAAACCCAAAGTGCTGATGAGCTGCGTGAGCGCCTGATCGAGTCCAACCAGACTCAGATCGAGGTCGACGAGGCTGAAGAAGACGCCATGGCGCTTCTCATGGGCACCGAGGCCGACAAACCTGACGAAGACAGCATGTCCGAAGAGATGTTGTTGCGTCAGTTGATGGCAGCTCAAGGCCAAGGTTAACCCTTTGACACAGGTCGGACCGGATGATCTCTGCTGACGATCTGATCGCACTGGTCCGAAACTACAATCCAAAGACAAACGAGGCCCTGATCCGTGCCGCCTACAAGTTTGGCGGAGAGATGCACGAAGGGCAGATGCGCCATTCGGGTGAACCATATTTCACCCATCCTGTTGCTGTGGCTGCTATCCTGACGGAACAGCAACTGGATGATGCCACGATCATCACGGCGCTCTTGCACGACACGATCGAGGATACCAAGGCCAGCTATTCTATAGTTTCGGACATGTTTGGCGAAGAAATCGCCAAGCTCGTCGACGGGGTCACCAAGCTGACCAACCTGCAACTCAGCAGTGTCGAGACCAAGCAGGCCGAGAATTTTCGCAAGTTGTTCATGGCAATGTCCAAGGACATGCGCGTCATCCTCGTCAAACTGGCGGACCGTTTGCACAACATGCGCACAATCCGCTCGATGCGCGCTGAAAAGCAGGTGCAAAAGGCGCGCGAGACAATGGACATCTTTGCTCCGCTTGCAGGGCGCATGGGGATGCAGTGGATGCGTGAGGAGCTGGAGGATCTTGCGTTTAAGGTCCTCAACCCCGAGGCGCGGTCTTCGATCATCCGCCGGTTCATCACCATGCAGCGTGAAACTGGGGACGTAATCCAACGCATTACTGGCGATATGCGCCACGAATTGGAAAAGGCCCAGATCAGCGCTGAGGTGTTTGGCCGTGCCAAGAAACCCTATTCGATCTGGCGCAAGATGCAGGAAAAGGACCAGTCGTTCTCTCGCCTGTCAGACATCTATGGCTTCCGCGTGATCACAGGAACAGAAGAAGACTGTTACCGGACACTAGGTGCGATCCACCAACGCTGGCGCGCCGTGCCGGGCCGGTTCAAGGACTATATCAGCCAGCCAAAAACCAACGGCTACAGGTCGATTCACGCGACTGTGTCGGGGCGCGATGGAAAACGTGTCGAAGTGCAGATCAGAACCCATCAGATGCACGACGTTGCCGAAACAGGGGTGGCGGCGCATTGGTCCTATCGTGACGGTGTGCGCGGCCAGAACCCGTTTGCCGTGGATCCGGCCAAGTGGATTGCACAGCTGACAGAACAGTTTGACGGCGAGGATGACCACGAGGATTTCCTCGAGGCGGTCAAACTGGAAATGTACTCAGATCAGGTGTTTTGCTTTACCCCCAAAGGCGAGGTCGTGAAGCTGCCCCGTGGTGCGACACCCATAGACTTCGCCTATGCGATCCACACACGCATCGGCAATGCTTGCGTCGGGGCAAAGATCGACAACATGCGCGTGCCCTTGTGGACCCGGATCAAGAACGGCCAATCCGTCGACATCATCACAGCCGAGGGGCAGACCCCGCAGACGACGTGGTTGGACATCGCAACCACAGGCAAAGCCAAAGCGGCCATCAGGCGGTCCCTGCGTGAAGCGGACCGCGATCGGTTTATCACTCTGGGGCGGGAACTGGCCCGCTCGGCTTTTGCCCATGTGCGCAAAAAGGCGACGGACAAGGCACTGGAAGCAGCAGCAAAGCAGTTGCGCCTTGGCAGTTCGGACGAGGTGTTGGCACGACTCGGTTCTGCTGAGCTGACTGGCCGCGAGGTTGTTCAGGCGATCTATCCGGACTTGCAACCAAAACCGGGCAACGTCGTGGATGCGCGCCGGGCGGTCATCGGTCTATTACCGGGCCAGAAATTCCAGCGCGCCACGTGTTGCCAACCCCTGCCGGGCGAGCGAATTGTGGGCATCACTTTTCGTGGCGAAGGGGTGGTTGTGCACGCCATCGACTGCGTGCGGCTGGTCGAATATGACAACCAGCCTGACCGCTGGCTGGACCTGCATTGGCACGAAGGCAGCCATGCCGCCGTCTACGGCGCTACGTTGGATGTCACTATCGGCAACGACGCGGGGGTACTGGGACGAATTTGCACATTGATTGGCGAAAGCCATGCCAATATCTCGGACCTTGAATTTATGGATCGCAAACCTGACTTTTATCGTTTGCTGATCTATGTGGAACTGCGAGACGCCGAGCATCTGCACACATTGGTGGGAGCGCTTGCGGCAGAAAGTGATGTTGCGGCCATTGAGCGGTATCGTCAGTCTGCGCCGAATGCGGTGCAGGCGACGACAGCGCCTCGGACCGCTTGAGGAAGGCGAGACATTGGTGTTCAAGCGCCGCGACCCCAAGACATTCTTTCGCGCGCTCCAGGAGTTTATCTGGCCGCGCGGTGGATGGTCGCGTGCTTTTCAATATGTAAACCACCGGGTGCGCCGGCTGCCGGACACTCCGGAAAAGATAGCGCGCGGGATTTGGGCCGGCGTGTTTACCACATTTACCCCGTTTTATGGCCTGCATTTCTTTGTCGCGATGTTCTTCGCAACGATCATGCGCGGCAACATTATCGCCAGTCTGATGGCGACGTTCTTTGGCAACCCGTTGACGTATGTACCTATTGGCATCGTGTCTCTGCAGACCGGGCACTGGCTCCTTGGGTCTGAAATGAAGGAAGGCACCGAACGTTCGTTCGGAGGCAAGTTTGTCGATGCAGGCGGTGATCTGTGGCAAAACCTCAAACACGTTATTTTGGGTGAACCGCGCGACTGGACAGCATTGGCCCGCTTTTATGACGAGATATTCTTTCCCTACCTTGTTGGTGGAATAATCCCGGGGGTCATAGTTGCGACCGTTTGTTATTACCTGTCTGTCCCGGTGATCCGCGCCTATCAAAAGCGGCGCAAAGGGGCGATCAAAGCCAAGTTTGAAGCTCTCAAAGCCAAGGCAGCAGCAAAATCGATCGATCGCAAGAAGAAGGCCGACTAGAGGCACGCTTGTTTGTGCGAAATTATTCGTCGTCTCTGCATTTTCAGTTTCACACGAACGTTCTAAGTTGCCAGTGAGTGATCAGAGAGGAACCTGCGATGACCGATTATTCTGGTAAGCTGCGCCTTGGCGTGAACATCGACCACGTGGCCACTGTGCGCAATGCACGTGGTGGCGACACCCCTGATCCACTGCGTGCCGCGCGCATTGCCGAAACCGCAGGTGCCGACGGAATTACAGCACATTTACGAGAAGATCGCCGCCATATCTCGGATGCGGATATCGGGGGACTCATGGACGTGTTGAGCGTGCCCCTGAATTTTGAAATGGCCGCCACAGAAGAAATGCAAGCCATCGCCTTGCGTCACAAACCCCACGCCGTTTGCATCGTCCCGGAAAAGCGGGAAGAGCGTACGACCGAAGGTGGCCTGGAGGTCGCCCGTGATGAAAACCGCCTTGCCCATTATATCGCACCTTTGCGCGATGCAGGGTGCCGCGTGTCGATCTTTATTGCTGCGGACAAACGCCAGATAGAAGCAGCACACAGGATTGGCGCGCAAGTAATCGAATTGCACTCAGGCGCCTATTGCGATGCTCATCACGAAGGTCGCTTTGACGAACGTGACCGCGAGTTGGAGGCAATGCGTGAGATGAGCACCTTTGCACATGATCTCGGTCTTGAGGTCCATGTGGGCCACGGCCTGACATATGAGACGGTCAAGCCGGTTGCGGCTTTCCCCGAGGCCATGGAGTTGAATATTGGCCATTTTCTGATCGGTGAGGCTATTTTTCGCGGGCTGGATCCGGCCATTCGAGAGATGCGCCGTCTGATGGACGAGGCGCGCAGCGCAACCGCCGCATGAGGGCGCTGCTCGCTCTTTGCTTTGTTCCGGCACGCGCGCAAGATGGGTAATCATAGTGGGGCCTGAATTCATCGTTATTTGGATTGCCTGGCTTTTGGCCGGGGGTTCACCCGGGCCGGCAACGATGGGTATCGCAGGAACGGCGATGGCGTCCGGGCGCCGGTCGGGCTTGGCCTTCGCGCTCGGTATCCTTGCAGGCTCGGCCAGTTGGGGAATCGCGGCAGCGCTTGGCCTGACCGCGATTATGCTGACCCATGTTTGGGTTTTCGAAATCATCCGATACGCCGGGGCGGCCTATCTTGCGTGGGTCGCGCTCAAAGCGCTCAAAAGTGCACGGGCTGGTGGGAACGCCGGCGCAGGAACGCCCTTCAAGGGTAGTGCGCGCTCCCTGTTCCTGAAAGGTGCGGCGATCCACATTACCAATCCAAAGGCGATCCTCAGCTGGGGGTCAATTTATGCGATTGCACTGCCCGCTGATGCAGCACCCGTGATGGTGTTTCAGTGCTTTGGACTGCTTTACGCGGGTTCGATCCTGATCTTTATCGGTTATGCCTTTCTGTTTTCCAACGCGCGCATCGTGGCCGCCTATGCAACCATGCGCCGCTGGTTTGATCTGGCCTTTGCCGGGTTCTTTGGTTTTACCAGCATCAAAATACTGACGGCGCGCCTGCAATGATCCTGGGCATCGGAACAGATTTGGCCAACATCGAGCGGATCGAGAAGACACTCGAGCGATTTGGCGACCGGTTTCGCAACCGCGTGTTCACGGACATTGAACAGGCCAAGGCCGAACGGCGCGCCGATACCCCCGGAACTTATGCCAAACGCTGGGCCGCGAAAGAGGCATGCTCGAAAGCGCTGGGCACCGGCCTTCGCATGGGGATCGCGTGGAAAGATATGGCAGTGAGCAACCTGGGTACTGGGCAGCCCGTTATGCAAGTCACCGGTTGGGCGGCAAAGCGATTGGCGGAAATGACGCCCGCGGGGCATGAGGCGATCATTCACGTCACACTTACGGATGACCACCCGTGGGCGCAGGCCTTTGTGCTGATCGAGGCGCGCCCGATTGGTGAAGATCAGACCTAGACAGGCGCCACGGTGCGCGTCCGGCTTGACAGCGCAGGCAGGCACCCGCATGTACCCTTGAAATCAGACCCGAGCAGGAGCGCCAGATGGCAGCCAAGGAAAAAAAAGAAGGCGGTGTCGTCGATACGATCAAGACCATCGTCTATGCGCTGCTGATCGCAGGTGTGTTCCGCACCCTGTTTTTCCAGCCTTTCTGGATTCCGTCCGGGTCGATGAAAGAGACCCTGCTGATCGGGGATTTTTTGTTCGTGAACAAGATGGCTTACGGGTATTCTTATGCTTCCTGCCCCTCGATCCCGTTCATTGGGCTCGACGCAAAATCCATCTGCGGATTTTTGGATCGTGACAACACGCGGGTTTTGGCCGGTGAGCCTGAGCGCGGCGATGTGGTGGTGTTCCGTCATCCCATTTCCGGATCGGACTTTATCAAGCGTGTCATCGGTCTGCCCGGCGACACCATTCAGGTGAAAGACGGCGTCGTGATCCTCAACGGGGAACCGCTACCGCAAGAACCGGCGGGCACTTTCTCTGAAGTGTTCGAACCCCAAGGCCCTCAAGGTTTGACGCCACGCTGCGAAAGCGGTGCGGTTGGGCAGGGGGCGGCCTGTACCAAGTCGCGCTTTGTCGAGACACTCCCTGACGGGTCGTCTCATGTTGTTCTGAACGTCACCGTGCAAGGTTCTGACAACACCTCTGTGTTCCGGGTGCCTGAGGGCGAATACTTCTTTATGGGTGACAACCGCGACAACTCGTCTGACAGCCGCCTGGCCCAATTGGCCGGGGGCGTTGGGTTTGTGCCTTATGAAAACCTGATTGGCCGCGCGGATCGCATTGTGTTTTCGTCCGCAGGCCGCTCGATGCTGTTCTTCTGGACATGGCGCGGGGATCGGTTCTTTAAGGGGATCGAGTGAAGCTGGGCGCGGACCTTCAAGCCTTTGAGGGGCGCATAGGGCACAGCTTTGCCAAGCCTGATCTGCTGATCGAGGCGGTCACCCATGCTTCCATTTCCTCACCGACGCGCGGTGACAATCAGCGCTTGGAGTTTCTTGGGGATCGTGTGCTGGGTCTGGTGATGGCCGAGGCGTTGCTTGAGGCTGATAAGGGCGCGCCGGAAGGCACGTTGGCGCCGCGTTTCAACGCACTTGTGCGCAAAGAAACATGTGCTGATGTCGCCCGCGACATTGCCTTGGGTGATGTACTGAGGTTGGGCCGCTCCGAGATGATGTCCGGTGGGCGGCGCAAGCAGGCATTGTTGGGTGACGCGGTTGAGGCAGTGATCGCGGCGGTCTATCTTGACGCCGGCTTTGATACGGCTCGGGGTTTGATCCTGCGGCTCTGGGGCACGCGGATTACGCGCGTCGAAGAAGATGCCCGCGATGCAAAGACCGCCTTGCAGGAGTGGGCGCAGGCCCGGGGTCTTGCCCCGCCTACTTATGTTGAAACCGCGCGTACTGGTCCGGATCACGCGCCGGTTTTCACCATTGCTGCGCAACTTGACGGCGGACAAACGGCCACGGCCACGGCTGGGTCGAAACGCGATGCACAACAGGCTGCCGCCAAGGCCCTGTTGGCCCAATTGGAGCAAGACACATGAGCACCCGCGCCGGTTTCGTCGCCCTGATCGGAGAGCCCAACGCAGGCAAGTCCACTTTGCTTAACCGTATGGTTGGGGCCAAGGTCAGCATCGTCACCCACAAAGTTCAAACGACCCGTGCCCGTATTCGCGGTGTCGCGATGGAGGGCGAAAGCCAGATCGTATTCGTGGACACGCCCGGACTGTTTCAACCCCGCCGCCGTCTGGACCGCGCGATGGTCGCTGCGGCGTGGGGGGGGGCTGCAGATGCGGACGTCGTGGTGTTGATGATCGAGGCGCATCGGGGCTTGAGCGAAGGCGTCGGCCGCATCCTTGAAGGCTTGGCGGATGTTGGCAAAGGGCGCACGATCGCGCTGGCGATCAACAAGATAGATCGCGTCGAGGCGCCTGTTTTGCTGGGGCTGGCTGAGAAGCTGAACGCGGAATTCGATTTTGCTGAGACTTTCATGATCTCTGCAGAGAAGGGACACGGAGTGGACGTTCTGCGCCAATGGCTCGCAGGGCAAGTGCCTGAAGGACCGTGGCTTTACCCCGAAGACCAGATCGCAGATTTGCCCATGCGCATGATCGCGGCCGAGATTACTCGCGAAAAGCTGACCCTGCGTCTGCATCAGGAACTACCCTATCAACTGACCGTCGAGACGGAAAATTGGGAAGAACGCAAGGACGGTTCGGCCCGTGTGGATCAGATCGTCTATGTCAGTCGGGACGGCCACAAAGGTATCGTGCTGGGCAACAAAGGCGAGACAATCAAGAGCGTCAGCCAGTCCGCGCGGGCTGAATTGACTGAGTTTCTTGGCCGTAAAGTGCACCTGTTTTTGCAAGTCAAAGTACGTGAGAAGTGGCAGGAAGAGGCAGAGCGCTATTCCGAAATGGGGCTAAACTTCAAAGATGGAAATGCCTGAGATTTCCGCCCACCGGCCCTTCGGGGAGGATTTTTTGGAAACAGAGAAGTGGGGCAGGGTGTGGCGCGGCTGACCTCAAGGTTTTGGGTGGACGCCTATTTGGCACGCCTGCGGTTCGCAGACATACCTGCCTTTGTTGTGACGCATGGGGATGACACTGGCGGTGCGGTTTTGGTCAAGCTCAATACGCTCGATGGGAACGCGGTTTTGTACCAGCGGTCGTTTGATCTGATGACCGATACCCGAGTCTGGGCTGAACTGGCCTCTGGTTCGGAACCGGACGTTGATGAAGCTGTCGCGCGCCAGCGTGGCTTTGACCCAGATCTTTGGGTGATTGAGGTGGAAGACCGTGCTGGTCGCCATCTCCTTGATCAGGAAGGGCTGGCCTGAGATGGAATGGCGCGGCACGGCGATATTGCTGAGCGTGCGCCGCCACGGAGAAACCAGCGCGATTATTGACGTATTCAGTGAGGAAAAGGGACGTCATGCCGGGGTCGTCCGCGGTGGTGCCAGTCGCAAGGTTGCGCCAATCCTTCAACCTGGCGCGCAGTTGGATGTCGCCTGGCGGGCTCGGCTCGAAGATCACATCGGATCCTTTGTGGTCGAGCCGGTACGCAGCCGCGCTGCTCTTGTGATGGGGGACCGACTGGCGTTGTCGGGGCTGAATGCTGTCACCAGTATTCTGTGTTTTTGTTTGCCTGAACGCGAGGCGCATGGACCACTCTATCGCCGAACCGAGCAACTTTTGGACCTGCTGGGGCAGAACGACGTGTGGCCACTGGCCTATCTGCAGTGGGAAGTAGCCTTGTTGGAAGAAATGGGTTTTGGCCTTGATCTGAGCGCGTGTGCTGTGACCGGTGCAACTGAAGATTTGGCCTATGTCTCGCCCAAAACGGGGCGGGCCGTGTCGCGTACGGGCGCTGGAACGTGGGTTGACCGTTTGTTGGCTTTGCCTGATGTGCTGCGGGGCGTTGGCGATGCGCCAGATATAGAAGTGGCGCAAGCGCTAGAAACGACGGGGTATTTTCTTAACAATCACCTTGCGCCGGATTTGGGCAACAAGCCTTTGCCAGACGCGCGGGCGCGATTTGTGGATGCGTTCACTCGGACGGTTTGAACACCATCTCGCCGCCTTCGTCATTGGCCATTACCATTTGTCCGTCAGCGATGACGACCCGGGTCATTGCGCTGAGGCTGGTAAGAAACGTATTTTCGGCCTCAAGGTTCGGGCATGCCATTTTGGTTGCCGCAATCGGGCCTGTTTCAAACCAAGGATAGGGCAGTGAGTTGGTGAAGGTGAAGCGGTTGCAAGGCGCTTGGCCTGACACTTGCCCGTCCTCGCCGAACTCAAGCGTTGCCCTCTCCGCAAAGGGAGCACCACCGATTTTCACCAAAATCCATGTCGCATCCGCTCCGCCGTAGGCGGCAACGGTTTCGTCCGACTGACAGGCGGGGATCAGACCAAGCAAGGCCACCGCGACAAGGCGCATCACTTGAGCGCCATCACCAGATCAACGAGGGCCGCAAAGGCGACCAGTGCATCGCCATCATCGCTTTTCATTTGTTTCAGACCCACAAGCGCGCCGTAAGCAGCCTTGGCAAAGTCGTCGTTGGTGACACCGATGGTCTTCATCAGGCCAATCAGTTGTTCGAGGCGCGCGTCATCGACTGTAGCAATGGTCTTGGCCACGGATTTGTCGGACTGCGCCCAAGCACGCAGCGCCGGACCTGCTTTGTCACCCTGAACGCTTTGGCCGAACCGAATCATCTTGTCGGTGTCGGATCCGCCCATGCTGGCGTCTTCGGCCAGTTGGGCCATGGCGCGGTCTTTCCATTCGGCCAGCAATGCGGCCTGAAAGGCAGGTACGTCTTTGAAGTGCCAGTAAAACGATCCCTTGGACGTTTTAAGGTGACGCGATAGCGGTTCTGCTCTTAGGGCCATTGGCCCGATGGCAGTCAGTTGCGTCAGACCGGCTTCGATCCATGCGGCGGGGGAGAGAGGAGTTTTAGCCATACTTCCGCGATACGTCCAAGTATGCTGCAGTGCAACACAAAGCCGCGCGGCGTTCTCATTTGGGCGTTTGTCCGCACATTTGAGACGCGCGTTCGCCTATGTTGAGGGCGAAAACTGTTCCAGATGAGAGCGGTTTTCTTGTTTACACGCCGCCTTGACAGTGGGCAGCGTATGTTGGTCTCATGAATGAGTAAAAGTGTTGGCTTATCCGGTTTTGCAGCCTGTCAGGTGGTCAGTTCTGACCAGATCGCCAATCCGACAACCAACAGCATTGACGCGGCCATCGCGAAGTTGATCAGTTTTTGGCGCGCGGGTGCGAGGTCTAGCGCCTTCAGCCGGACGCCAAACCAGACCCAGATCACGTGGATTGGCACCCAGATTGCGTTCACGATCAGCAGTTTCCATATTGCCTCGGCAACCAATGCGTCAGGCATAATAGCAAATCCTGAAAACAACGCGGTGTTCACGGCGTAAGCTTTGGGATTGATCGGTTGCAATAGGATCCCCGCAAGTACGCCGGGTTCCTTTTGTGCAGGTGCAAAGGCAAGCTTTGATCCTGCCAGTGCGATCCGCATGGCCAGATACAGCAGGTATGCGGTGGACAGCGCGAACAACACAGTGCGGACAACTGGGTTGGCCAGTACCAGTGCTGCTAGACCTGATACGACAGCCAGAATGACCAGATTGTTTCCGATGAACAGGCCAAGCACATATCGCAGACCTGACCGCATTCCATAGGCTGCGCCAACACCTGCGGCGGACAGCACTCCGGGACCCGGTGTGATGATCAGAAAAAAGACTGCAGCGGCAAAAGTTAGCATGACCGCACTGTGGAGGTTTTGTCGCGCACGTCAATCAAGCGGTACGTTGGAACCTCAATCGAGTCTCGGTGGCATTTTCCAATATCGGAAAATGGCTGTGCCTAACCCAGTAGCCTGCGGGCGATGACCTGCGCCTGAATTTCAGCAGCACCTTCAAAGATATTCAGAATTCGGGCGTCACACAGCACGCGGGAAATCTTGTACTCCAGCGCAAAGCCGTTACCGCCATGGATTTGCAGCCCGTTGTCCGCGGCAGCCCATGCAACTCGAGCGCCAAGCAACTTGGCCATGCCAGCTTCTACATCACAGCGCCGCCCTTCGTCCTTCTCGAAGGCCGAGAAATAGGTCAGTTGCCGAGCCACCATGATCTCGACTGCCATCATTGCCAGCTTGTTGGCCACACGGGGGAAGTTGACTAAGGATTTGCTAAATTGCTTGCGGTCCTGAGCGTATTGCATCGAGATATCGAGCGCGGATTGCGCAACGCCTATTGCACGGGCCGCTGTCTGGATGCGGGCGGATTCGAACGTCTCCATCAACTGTTTGAAGCCCTTGCCTGTTTCACCGCCCAACAGGTTTTCGCTTTTGACTTTAAACCCGTCAAAGGCAAGTTCGTATTCCTTCATGCCGCGATAGCCCAGAACTTCGATCTCGCCGCCTGTCATGCCTTCGGTGGGAAAGGGGTTTGCATCGTCGCCGGGGGTCTTTTCGGCCAGGAACATAGACAGGCCTTTGTAATCTGTCGTGTCGGGATCGGTGCGCGCCAGCAGAGTCATCACCTGCGTGCGGGTCGCGTGGGTAATCCAGGTCTTGTTGCCAGTGATTGTGTAGTCGCCGTTGTCATCCTTGACCGCGCGCGTGCGCAACGCGCCGAGGTCAGAGCCTGTGTTTGGTTCAGTAAATACCGCCGTTGGCAACGTTTCGGCACTGGCCAAACGCGGCAGCCACTTAGCTTTTTGTTCCTCTGTGCCACCTGCGATGATCAATTCGGCCGCGATTTCGGATCGGGTGCCGAGCGATCCGACACCTATGTAACCGCGTGATAACTCTTCGCTGACCACACACATCGAAGCCTTTGACAGACCAAATCCGCCGTATTCTTCGGGTATGGTCAGTCCAAATACTCCCATTTCGGCAAGTTCTTCGATCACTTCCATCGGGATCAGTTCGTCTTTGAGGTGCCAGTCATGGGCGAAAGGTTCGACCTTTTCGACTGCGTAGCGGCGGAACTGGTCGCGAATCATCTCAAGTTCTTCGTCCAGTCCGGTTGCACCGACAGTGATTTCGGCGCTGCGTTCCTGCATGAGATCGACAAGGCGCAAACGTGCAGCTTGCGTGTTGCCACCTTGGGTCAGGGTCATGACAGCGGGTTCCATCATGGCACGCATATCGTCCTGGGACAGACCCATGTCCTGTGGGCGCAGCATCTCGCCCTGGTTCATTTGCAGGCCGCCATAGATCTGCCAAAGGTATTCACCGAAGGTGATTTGGAGAATCAGCGCCTCCACCTCGCCAAACTTTGACTGTGATTCGAGTGTTGATGCCCAGTTGTGCATCTGGCGCAGCGCCTGCGCGTAGGTGGCAAGCCACGCCAAACCATGGGCGGCTGTTTGGTTTTCTTCGACAAGGTGTGAAGACACACGACCATCGGTGCTTAACTCTTCTCGCAATTTGGTGCGCGCAAGTTCGGTAATTGCCTCAACCGGAGAAATGGCCGCGCCTGTCAGCGCCAGCAGATCGTCCAGCAAAACGGGGGTTGTGGTGCTCATATCCTGTCCATCATGTGCCATGGCGCGGCTCCTCGATCTGGGTTTCTGCCGTCCTAACTATTTTGCAAGTGCAGCGCAACTTAAATTCATTTGGACGCGTCCAATTGTTCTATTATTGCGCAGCCATTTCTTTTGCCGCTGCTAGATAAAACTCTATATGCGGCGGCCGGGTACGTTTTGCCATCGCGATGATGATGATTTTGCGGGCTTTCACCCTCCAATAATCCGAAATCGACACTTGATGGACTGATTCCCCCGTCACTGGTGGCGAATAGAATCCAGGCATTTGGACAGAGAATCGGGCTCGCAATGACTTCGGCACAGTGATTCTGGGGGGATCAATGGATGCAGCAATCGGACTGATTGTGGGTGGCAACTGGTTCGGGTGCCGTTCATCCAAGAATTGTACGATCTGATTTCCGCACTGGTGGGCGTGTTGGCGGCGTTGCAGGTGGTCGTATGGAGTCTGAATTTTGTACAGGAAGTTCTGGGTTTTCAGGGCAGGGGTTGGCGCTCTTGCCGGATTCGTGGGCAGCTTTTCGGTTAAGGGGGGTACCGACGGAATCAGATCTGGTAGTCCTAGGCGCGGGAAAGTCAGAGCAGAGGGTTGCTCAAGGCGTCATACGCGACCTTGGTGTGATTCCTCTTGCTGGAGCCATCGAGATCGGGGGGGAAACACTCCCGCTCAGCGCTGCGCTGATCGCGCCTGCCCTAATGGGGCAATCGCTGAGCGGGAAAGTGTCGGACCGAATTGATCAGGCGGTGTTCAAAAAGCAACACTTTTGGCGCTGCATTTTGTGGGGATGAACCTGATCAGTAAGGTCTCTGACGACTTAGGACGCGCGCCGCGCGACGGTCAGTCCAGACACATCTTCGATGAATGTGACGATGCGTGACTTGATCTTTTCGTCTTCGATTGCAGCCAATGCATTCACGATATCAAGGCTGTTGTCGCGGTCGGTTGCCGCGTCCGGTTCTACGATGCCTTCGAAAAAGTACGATGTTGGCACGTCTAGAATGCGGGAAAGTTCAAACAAGCGGCTGGCAGCAACTCGGTTGGATCCGATTTCATATTTTTGGATCTGCTGAAAAGACAGGTCGAGCCGTTTAGCGACATCAGTCTGCGACATGCGGCGCAGTGTTCTGATTTGCTTCAAGCGTTTTCCAACGTGGACATCTACGGGATGGGACATGAACTGGTTACCTCTGGTTGTTTGCCTACCCGTGATCGGCGAAACAGCAATTCGGATCAATTGACTAGATTTTTACATATACTACACGTCAATGTTGCATTATTGTATGATTTGTATAACCGTAACGTATTACCAATCACCCATGGCTGTTTTTATCATGAATGAAGCCAACGAAAGTCTAGCGACACTTAATCAGCCGCTGCTGTTTGAGATGATCCGGTCGTATACGACTTTGGCGGAAACACTGAATCTTTCGCATGCCGTGGCCGAATTGAACAGTACCCGTCAAACGGTGCGCCGTCATATCGCACATCTTGAGGCGGCCAGGGGTGAGGCGCTATTTACTTTAGAAAACCGCCAATACCATTTGACTGAGGCGGGTCGCAAAGCTCTGCCTGAAGCGCTCGATTTGCTGGCGCGTGGGCAGTCTTGGCTATTGGGGCAGATCAGCCATCGCAACGGATTGGAAAACGTGTTTGCCGAGCTGCCCGAGGGCCGCTCTTTCTGGATGCAACAACGCCCAATGAGCGACATATGGTCGTTGGAGCGTCCGTTGATGAAGGCCGCATTTCGCGCTTGGGCCCTGTCCGATGGCGAACTTGAGTCGGATTTGATGCGCGATGTCCGGCCTTATTTCATGGTCTACCGTGATTCGCCAAACGGTTGGATATGCATCGAAATCGGCGATGAATCCTCTTATGTGACGTGGTCTGGATGGGCGGCAGCTCGCTCAAGTCTGGGTCGTAACATGCATGTTTTGCCCGGTGGTGACGATTTTGCACACCTTATGATCTCTCCTTTTGAGGACGCAGCGTTGCATCAGAATACGCGTCTGGATCACATTTACACGCAGTTACGGCGCGAACCGGATGGGCCCTATTTCCCTATTTTTTATCAGCGACTCTTGCTTCCGGGCCGATTCCCGGATGGGACATTTGCACTTATTTCGGTAGTGGACAGACACCACGATGTCGAAATAATTGGACTGGACGAAGACACCAAACCGCGCATGCTGGATGACGTCGTAATGAAGGCAGCTATAATTTAGCAAAATTCGACTACAAATAGAAAATCTGATTTATAGTTGCCTCTGTAAGATGCCACGGAGACAAGTTATGACTTTCCAATATAAATCAAAGGCCCACTTCCTTTATGCCGCCAGCCACAATGAGCTGCAGAGCATGGGAGTAAAAATCACGTCGGGTTCCGATTTTGAGGAATACCGTGAATTGCTGGCCACTGCGCGCCCTGACCACGCCCTGGGTGAACCGTTCGAACCGACAAAGTATGAACTGAACGAACGCAACGCGATTTGGATGGTTGGGCACAATGAAGCGGGCGAAATTATTCACACTCAGGCGATGAAGACGGTCCCCACACTGCACTTCAGTCTTGCTGAATACCTAAGCCGCAACCTGCGCGAATTTGAGCCTTCGGGAATGGACATCGATTACAACAACACGATCTACCGCCCTGGCCCCGGGTCTGCGCGCATGAAGGGTACAATTGTATATCACGGAGAGTTTTGGGTGGGCTGCTCTCCGAGACGTGGCGCTCTGTTGTCCCCTGCATTGGGCAAGCTCGCGTTTTTGACTGCGCTGGATCACTGGCGCCCCGACTATACGTTCGGCTTCATCGCCAAAAGTTTGGCGTTCAAGGGGTTTTCGTCGCGCTTTGGTTTCATGCACAACGAACCCAATGCTCTAAAGTATGCCATAAACGGCAGCACCGACACCTTCGAGGGCACGATGGGCTACATGTCGAGTGAAGACCTGCACTACGTGCTTGACCTTCCTTACGCCGATCAGGTCGCCGCAGCGGCCTGATCTCCGCCTGTATATTTATCCGATGGCGGCCGCTCTCACGTCATCATCGATGTGGGGCAGGTACTGTTCGAAGTTGTTAGAAAACATGTCGACCAGCTTTGCTGCCTGGCGGTCATAGGCCGCACCATCGTCCCACGTGCGCCGTGGGTCCAACAGGATGTCAGCCACACCGGGTACCGACACTGGCACGTCAAACCCGAAATTCGCGTCCTTTCGAAACTCTCCGGCTGCAAGGGTACCATCGAGTGCAGCTGTAAGCAGAGCACGGGTGGCACGGATCGGCATTCGGCTGCCCGTCCCGTATGCACCACCCGTCCAGCCGGTGTTGACCAACCAGCAAGACGCCCCGTGCTTGGCGATCTTGTCTTGCAACAACTTACCATACTCTTCTGGCCGGCGCGGCATGAACGGCGCGCCAAAGCAGGTTGAGAATGTTGGCTGTGGTTCAGTCACGCCGCGCTCTGTGCCAGCAACCTTGGCGGTGAACCCGGACAGAAAGTGATACATAGCTTGCGCTGGCGACAACCGCGCGATTGGAGGCAGCACGCCGAAGGCATCACATGTCAGCATGATGATGTTCTTTGGATGACCTCCAAGAGCAGAAGCGGATGCATTCGAGATATAGTGGAGCGGATAGGCGCAACGCATGTTCGCCGTGAGGCTGTCATCGTCGAAATCCAGTTCTTTGGTGTCCTTATCAAACACCATGTTTTCAATCACTGTGCCGAATTTCTCGGTTGTGGCGTAGATTTCCGGCTCGGCCTCGGCGCTCAGGTTAATCGTCTTAGCGTAACATCCGCCCTCGAAATTGAAGGTGCCGCGATCGGACCAGCCGTGTTCGTCGTCGCCAATCAGAGTGCGACCCGGATCGGCGGACAGCGTTGTTTTGCCTGTGCCGGACAAGCCGAAGAACACAGCGGTGTCCACGGGATTGCCGTGCGCATGGTTGGCCGAACAGTGCATGGGCATCACGCCACGTTCGGGCAGCAGGTAGTTTAGAAGCGTGAAAACTGACTTCTTATTTTCGCCAGCATACTCTGTCCCGCCGATCAGGATCAGCTTGCGATCAAAGTTCATCGCGATCACCGTTTCAGATTGGCAATCGTGTTTAGCCGGGTCCGCCTGAAAGGACGGACAGTTGATCACCGTGAAGTCAGCGACAAAATCGGCGATGTCTTCGGCATCGGGGCGGCGCAGCAGGTGACGGATGAAAAGACCATGCCACGCCAGCTCAGTGACCATCCGCACATTGATCGCGTAGCTTGGGTCGGCGCCGCCTACGAGGTCCTGAACAAAGTAGTCACGCCCCTGCATATGTGCCTGCATGTCATCATAGAGGGCGTCAAATCCCTCGGGGGACATCGACGCGTTGTTTTCCCACCAGATGTGATCTGCAACGCTGGGCGTGTTGACCACATGTTTATCCTTTGGGGATCGGCCCGTGAATTTGCCCGTTGTGACCAGAAATGTACCACCTTTGCCCAGCGTTCCTTCGCCGCGTGACAGCGCGCTTTCGATCAGCGCCGGTTCGATCAGGTTGTAATAGACATTGCCCAGCCCCGTTATCCCTTGGTCGTCGAGGCGGAAGTTCGGGTTAACCCGTCCAAATGTCATGTGAATGCTCCTGATGTCGCGCTGTGGCGTTGCGTTTCAGAGGGTGGCCAAGGGTCCGGCAGTGCCAGCAGGCCGCTGTCCGAGGGTCTTAACATGCGGATTCCAAAGGTGAACAGTCACCTTGTCGGAGTTAGCGCCATCATGGCCCAAGGTTGCGCAAACAGTGCGGATCAGGTGGGTCGCATAGGTGGAATGTGCGGCAATTTAGCCATTCCTAACCATTTTCTGGTGACAGTATGGGCACTTTTGGCCCCTGATTCGTAGTTATTGATTGATTCGAAAGGCCAAAACCGGAACAATGACAAAAAAATATAATAATGAGCAGCACAAGGATAACGGGCAATGTCAAAAATTGCATTGGTGGACGACGACAGGAACATCCTGACGTCGGTATCGATGACTCTTGAAGCGGAAGGTTTTGAGGTCGAGACTTATAATGATGGGCAGGCCGCACTGGATGCCTTTAACAAGCGTCTGCCAGATATGGCGGTTCTGGATATCAAGATGCCGCGCATGGATGGCATGGATTTGTTACAGCGTCTGCGTCAGAAGACGACGATGCCGGTGATTTTCCTTACCTCCAAGGACGATGAGATTGATGAAGTACTCGGCCTTCGAATGGGTGCGGACGACTACGTCAAGAAACCGTTTTCTCAGCGTCTCCTCGTCGAACGCATTCGCGCACTGTTGCGCCGTCAGGATGCTGTTGCTGGCGACATTGTCGGTGACACCGAAGAAACCAAGGTTATGGAACGTGGTGATTTGCGGATGGACCCGCTGCGCCACGCAGTCGCCTGGAAGGGCAAAGACGTGTCGCTGACTGTCACCGAATTCCTTCTGTTGCAAGCACTTGCTCAGCGTCCTGGATTTGTGAAGTCGCGCGATCAGTTGATGGACGTCGCTTATGACGACCAAGTCTACGTTGACGACCGCACCATCGACAGCCACATCAAGCGCCTGCGCAAGAAGATGCGTAGTGCAGATGATGAGTTTTCCGCGATTGAGACGCTTTACGGCATCGGCTATCGTTACAACGAAGAGTAAAGCCGCCGGAATTGGCATAGGCTGAGGGGACGTTCTTGCGAGACATGAGAACCCCACCATCGCACGACGGGGACGTCGTGCTTGGGGAAGACTGGGTTGCACCGGAAACGGCAGCCTCTTCCGAGTTGCGTGATGACCGCGCGCGACGCAGCATTATTTCGCTGCGTGGCTCGCCGTTGGCGCGCAAGATTATCACCTTCAACCTGATCGCTCTCAACGTTCTTGTTGCGGGCATCCTTTATCTCAACTCGACCCGTGACAGCCTTGCGGTGCAGCGCATTGCAGCGCTTGTGGCGCAGGCTCAACTGGTTGCCGATGTTGTTGAAGCTCAGTTGCCTGCTGGTGCGCCCGTCAACCTCGCGACAGGTGATGGGGTTGATGTGGAAGCGACCCTGGCCGAACTGGATTTACGTCAGGGCCACGAGGTTTTCGTTTTTGACGCCGCCAACACGCTAATTGCACAGAACCAAGGCACACTGAAGTCGCTTCAACCCAAAGCGGAAACCGGTGAAGACATGGCTCTGCTAACTGATGGGCTGAGTTGGTTGTGGAATACGATCTCGGGTCCCTTTGCTTCCGAACCGACGGCGCCGCCGGCGATTGGAGAACAGTTGCGCCCGCTTGTTGCTCGATCTTTGAGCGGGGAAACCCAAGTCAGTGAGGGACTTGACGGCGCCGGTGGTGCTGTTTTCAGCGTTGTCACCCCGATTGAACAGGATGGCACCGCAGTTGGTGTCGTCGCATTGACCAGTGCCTCGGGCGAGATTGACGCAATGGTGCGCAGTGAACGTGAACGTGTGTTGCAGATGTTTGTTATAGCTACGCTGGTTTCGATCGGTCTCAGCCTTGTTCTCGCCTCCACCATCGCAAACCCCCTGTCTGACCTTGCGACTGCGGCTGAACTTGGACGCGACAAGAATGCGCGCAAAGTTAATCCGGGCCGCATTCGTATCCCCGACCTGACGGCCCGTCCTGATGAAATCGGACGCCTATCCGGCGCACTGCGCGGCATGATTGCGGCGCTCTACAACCGCATCGACGGCAATGAACAGTTTGCCGCCGATGTGGCCCACGAGATCAAGAACCCGCTGGCATCTTTACGCTCGGCTGTTGGTACGCTGCGCATGGTAAAGCGGGACGATCAGCGCGAGAAACTGCTTGATGTGATTGATCATGATGTGCGCCGGCTTGATCGCCTAGTCAGCGACATCTCCAACGCGTCGCGTCTGGACAGCGAACTGGTCAAGGAAGAAGAAGAACCATTCAACTTGCTCCAAATGCTTGGAAACTTGAGCGAGTATCTGGGTGAAGACGCGCGCGGCAAGGGGATCGAATTTATCTCTGATCTGCCAGCGACGCCTTTCGAAATACAGGGACTCGAAGCACGTCTGGCGCAGGTGTTTGTTAATCTGATCACCAATGCGATTTCGTTTTGCGAAGACGGCGACGCCATTCGCATTTGGGCCCGCAAGCGCGAAAACCGCGTGTTGGTCGTGGTCGAAGATACAGGGCCGGGTATTCCCGATCAGGCTCTCACCAAAATCTTCAAACGCTTTTATTCGCAACGTCCCGACGAGCACTTCGGAAACAACTCCGGTCTGGGCTTGGCGATCTCCAAACAAATTGTCGAGGCGCATGGCGGTGTGATCTGGGCCGAAAACATTCGCCCGACAGATGCCGACATTACCTCTGAGCCGCTTGGTGCGCGCTTTGTCGTGGGATTGCCGGTCTGATCGGCCATGGCCGAACACTTGCTCATACATGCTACTTCCGTTGCGCTGAACGGGCGCGGCCTGCTGATCATGGGCAGGTCGGGTAGCGGAAAATCCACGCTCGGATTGCAGCTTATGGCATTAGGCTGCACCCTCATCTCGGACGATCAGACGGAGCTTATGCGTCGTGAAGATGTACTTTGGGCATCTGCTCCGGCGACAATCAAAGGCCTGGTAGAAGCGCGTGGCGTCGGACTGTTGCAGGCAGATACGACGGAAGCCGAAATCAGGCTTGCGGTTGATCTGGATCAGCATGAACGCGACCGTCTGCCGCACCGTCATTCCGTCACTCTACTTGGTTTGGAGCGGCCTTGCCTGCACAGTGTGGCCAACGCCGCATGGCCTGCGGCGATCTTGCAGTGCCTCAAGGAAGAACGAGCAGAGCCGCTATGACCACAGCCAACCCAGATGTACGCCGCCTTGTATTGGTGACCGGCCCAGCCGGGTCTGGCCGATCCAGCGCAATTCGCGCTCTTGAAGATCTGGGCTATGAGGCCATCGACAACATGCCCTTGCGCCTGATCCCAGCCCTGCTCGAAAACCCGATCCCGGATAAACCGGTCGCGTTGGGGATAGATCCGCGCAACCGAGACTTCTCGGTGAGTTCGGTAATGGACATCCTTGGTCTGATTTCTGCGGTCCCTGGGCTTGTGCCAGAGCTTGTTTATCTCGACTGCAATACTGACGTTTTGCTGAAACGGTTTTCTGAGACACGACGACGGCATCCCTTGGCAGAAGCGGATCAGGTGGAGGCCGGCATTCAACGCGAAAAGGCGCTGCTTGAGCCTTTGAAATCTGGTGCAGATATTCTGATCGACACGTCTGATCTGAATGTCCATCAGTTGCGTGCCGAAGTCGAGCACTGGTTTTCCAAAGGGGATCACAGCCAGTTGGCCGTTTCAGTGCAGAGTTTCAGCTATAAACGCGGCCTGCCACGTTCAGTCGATATGGTGTTTGATTGTCGATTTCTGAAAAACCCCTTTTGGGAGCCATCCCTGCGTTCCAGCACCGGAAAAGACGCCACCGTACGTGATCACATCTGGACAGACCCGCGCGCAGCCGAATTTGAGTCAAAGCTGTGTGAGATGATGTTTTGGTTGCTGCCGGCCTATTTGGCAGAGGGGAAGTCGCACTTGTCGGTTGCCTTGGGCTGTACGGGTGGGCAACACCGTTCTGTCGCAATGGCCGAAACCTTGGGCGCAACCCTTGCAGAGGCGGGCTGGCAGGTGTCTATTCGCCACCGAGAACTGGATCGCCACAAACGCAAAGAGGTTTGAAGCTTGATCGGCATCGTGATCGTGGCCCATGGAGGCCTTGCGGGCGAATATCTACGTGCCATCGAACATGTCGTTGGGCGCCAACCCGGCATGCGCGCGATAACGATAGAATCTGATCACAACAGAGACGACAAAGAACTGGAGATCTGCAAGGCTGCGGATTCCGTTGATAGTGGGGACGGCGTCGTTGTGGTGACGGATCTCTTTGGAGGATCGCCGTCAAACCTGAGCATGCGGGCTTGTCGCCCGCAAAACCGCCGCATCCTTTACGGCGCGAACTTGCCAATGCTGATCAAACTCGCCAAAAGCCGCCAACTGGAAGTCGCAGATGCTGTGCGTTTGGCCTTGGATGCTGGAAAAAAGTACATCGACAGCCAAAATATAAGTGCAGACACGTAAATTATGACTCAAGCCAAACTGGAAATAGTGAACATCAAGGGCTTGCACGCCCGGGCTTCTGCGAAATTGGTTGAGGTGGTCGAAGCGTTTGATGCCCGCGCGACGGTCTGCAAAGATGGCATGTCTGCATCAGGGGATAGTATTATGGGCCTTTTGATGTTGGCAGCGCCGATTGGAAGTTTTATTGACGTTGAAACCTCAGGTCCGGATGCTGATGCTCTGGCCGAGGCGCTCACCGCCCTTGTGGCGGACAAGTTTGGGGAAGAGGCCTAAGGCCGGTCCGCCGCGGACTGGCAGGTCAAAAGAGGTGGCGGACCCTTGGTCGAAAGCACGCAAAACATGATCGAAGGTGCAGAGCCTGAAAAGGTCAACTTTGCCAAATACGATCGGCGTAGCCTGTCTTACGCCTCTACGTTTGAAGACCCGTGGAAAGCCAGTTTTATCCGCGTGATGGAAGCCTTCACCGGTAAACTGACCGTTCTGCGCCTTATTCGGAAATTCGAGAGGAAGGGCGCTCCTACAGGTCAAGCGTTTTGGCGCGCCGCGTTGGACGTGATGGGGATTGAGTTGACGACCCCGCGCGAGCAATTAGATCGTATTCCTAAAACTGGTCCCGTGATTGTCGTGGCAAATCATCCACACGGTATGGTCGACGGTATGATTTTTGCCGATCTGATCGGTCGCGTACGTCCTGACTACCGAATCCTGACGCGCTCTTTGCTGACTGCGATTGATGAGGTCGCGGGCAGTTACATGATCCCGGTGCCATTCCCCCATGACCATGACGCACAGCGTAAGGGTGTGGAAATGCGCGCCAAGGCCATGGCGCACCTGAAGGAAGGCGGCGTTGTGGCGCTGTTCCCGTCTGGTGGTGTGGCTGCGTCCGAGACTTGGTGGGGCGATGCGGTCGAAGGCGAATGGGCCGTGTTCACCGCCCAGTTGATCCGTCGTTCCGGAGCAACCGTGGTGCCGATGAAATTCGTTGGGCAGAACAGCCGGGCTTATCAGATTGCCAATCAGGTCTCGCCCATGTTGCGTCAAGGCCTGCTGCTGCATGAGATTGTGCATTCCTGCAATAAGCCGCAGGGACCTGTTGTCGGACATCCATTGCCGCAGGAAGACGTGGAAAAGTGGAAAGACGACCCGCGCGGTTTCATGGCTTGGTTGCGCGCCCATACCCTCGCATTGAAAGACTGAGCTCACCACTCGTCTGGGAAGGTTCGCATCTCCCTTGCGGAAAACGCACCTAGCGGGTCGGAACGGGAACTTCTCCCCTGTAATCGTAGAAACCGCGTTGCGTTTTCCGCCCCAACCACCCGGCCTCGACATATTTCGTCAAAAGTGGGCAGGGGCGGTATTTCGTATCTGCCAGCCCGTCGTGCAGGACGTTCATAATCGCCAGACATGTGTCCAACCCGATGAAATCGGCCAGTTCCAGCGGTCCCATCGGATGGTTTGCACCCAGTTTGAGGGACGAGTCGATTGATGAGACGGACCCGACCCCTTCGTAAAGCGTATAAACCGCCTCATTGATCATCGGCATAAGGATGCGGTTCACGATGAACGCAGGGAAATCCTCGGCCGTGGCAGCGGTCTTGCCCAGCTTATCCACCACAGCCTTGCACGCATCAAAGGTTTCGCCGTCGGTGGCGATACCGCGGATCAACTCGACCAGTTTCATCACAGGCACAGGGTTCATAAAGTGAAAACCCATGAATTTCTCAGGCCGGTCCGTGCGGCTTGCCAAACGTGTGATCGAAATAGACGACGTGTTGGACGTTAGAATGGTGTTTGATTTCAGGTGGGGGACGAGGTCTTCGAAAATGGCCTGTTTGACAGTTTCTCGCTCAGTCGCCGCCTCGATCACCAGGTCGCACTGACCCAACTCGGGCAGCGCCTGCACAGGTGATATCCTGGCCATCGCTGTCACTTTTTCGTCCGCGGTGATTTTTTCCCGGCTCACTTGCCGTTCGAGGTTGCGGTCAATCACGGACAGGCCCGCCTGAAGAGCCTCCGCTGACACGTCGTTTAGCATCACCTCATATCCGGCAAGCGACATGACGTGCGCAATGCCATTTCCCATCTGACCGGCGCCTACGATTCCAACGGTTTTTATGTCCATGACTGCACCTCTGTTCGACGCGACACCATAGGGGCAGGCGGTGGTGAGGGGCAAGGCCGGGTCAGTCAGCAAACAAAGGTTAACATGCCTCAATATCGTCATATTCCATTAGGGAATTGGCAAGTCTGGCGTGCGATCCTGTAGGCGGGTAAATATTTAAGAGTGGGTTTCATGAGTTATCAAGCGTTGAGTCCGGGGGGACTCGATTACCTGCCGTGTCGATACGGACATTCAAAGATTCTGTTTCGAGGGCCTCGGCGGTCGCTGAGCGATCCGTTTGTTGCGTTCTTTGGGGGGACGACAACCTATGGCAAGTTCATTCAAACGCCGTTCCCGGATGTGCTGGAGGCCGAGTTGGGGATCACCTGCGTCAACTTTGGCAGCTTGAACGGTGGAGTCGATGTCTTTGCTACAGATCCGTTCCTGCGAGACGTTACGACCAAGGCGGCGGCGACGGTTATTCAGATTACGAGCCCGCGCAACATGTCCAACCGGTTTTACCGGGTGCATCCGCGTCGCAATGACCGCTTTGTGGATGCCTCTGCACTGCTACGCGCGATTTACCGTGAAGTGGATTTTGCAGAATTCAACTTTACCAACCACATGCTCCAGCGCCTTATCACAGTATCTCCGGAGCGGTTCGAAACTGTGCTAGACGAACTCCGCTCGGCGTGGGTTGCCCGCATGAGGTTGGTTCTTAGTCAGATACAGGGGAAGTCTATCCTCCTCTGGGCGAGCGACACGTCCCCAGAAAGCGCTGATTGTAACCTTGATGCGGAACCTGCCTTTGTGAACCGGATGATGCTGGAAGAGGTGGCGTCCATGGCGACGCACTACGTCGAAGTTGTCGCTTCACCAGAGGCCAGGGCGACGGGCATGGATGGCATGGTGTTGTCAGAGATGGATGTGCCGGCGGCCTCGAAAATGCTCGGACCTTCCGTGCACAACGAAATTGCATCGGCACTCAAACCGGCCTTGCAATCTATGTTGTAGGACGCAAAAGGCCCGCAGCATTCATACTGCGGGCCCTTTTTTTGGTGGTTTGGCTGTAATTACAACTTTTCGATCATCTCAGGGACCGCCGAAAACAAGTCGGCGACCAGACCATAGTCCGCCACTTGGAAAATCGGGGCTTCTTCGTCTTTGTTGATTGCGACGATGATCTTGCTGTCTTTCATGCCAGCAAGGTGCTGGATCGCACCGGAAATGCCGACGGCAACGTAAAGATCAGGTGCCACAACCTTGCCGGTTTGACCCACTTGCCAATCGTTTGGCGCATAACCAGAGTCGACCGCCGCACGCGATGCACCGACAGCAGCGCCAAGCTTGTCTGCCAGTTTCTCGATGAGGGCAAAGTCGTCTTCGGAACCCACGCCGCGCCCACCGGACACAACCACACCGGCTGATGTCAGTTCGGGACGATCGCTTGCGGCGACTTTGTCTTCAACCCAGGACGACAAAGCAGGATCAGCAGCAGCGGCGATGTTTTCCACAGAAGCCGACCCACCGGTTTCTGCGGCATCAAAGGTGGATGTGCGGAAAGTGATGACTTTTTTGGCATCACCAGATTGCACGGTCTGGATCGCATTGCCGGCATAGATTGGTCGTTCGAACGTGTTCGCGTCGATCACGGCAGTTGCATCTGAGATGACCATAGCGTCAAGCAGGGCTGCAACGCGGGGCATAACATTCTTGGCGTCAGTCGTGGCCGGGGCGACGACGTGGTCATAATCGCCTGCCAGCGATACGATCAGGTCAGCTACTGGCTCGGCAAGGCGCTTGCCATAAACAGCATCCTCTGCGCACAGCACTTTGGACACGCCCGCAATCGTCGCCGCTTCGGCAGCGGCAGCGGCACAGGTTGCACCCGCCGCCAAAACGACAACGTCACCAAGCGACGTCGCAGCTGTGACTGCTTTGGCCGTGGCGTCCATCGCCAGTTCGCCGTCATTGATCTCTGCAAGTAGTAGGACTGCCATTACACTGCTCCCGCTTCTTTGAGTTTCTCGACGAGCTCGTCGACCGAACCCACTTTGATCCCTGCAGCGCGCGCCTCAGGCTCTGTGGTTTTCACGATTGTGAGGCGTGGGGTTGCATCGACGCCGTAATCGGCAGCTGTCTTTTCATCCAGCGGCTTTTTCTTGGCTTTCATTATGTTGGGCAGAGACGCATAGCGTGGCTCGTTCAGGCGCAGGTCAACGGTAATGACCGTGGGCATGCTCACCTCGATGGTTTGCAAACCGCCATCCACTTCGCGTGTCACTTTCGCCTTGTCGGCGGCAATCTCTACTTCGGAGGCAAAAGTCGCCTGACTCCAACCCATGAGTGCTGCCAGCATCTGGCCGGTCGCGTTCATGTCGTTGTCGATCGCCTGTTTGCCGCACAGCACGAGGCCCGGCTGCTCTTCGTCGATCACACCCTTGAGGATCTTGGCAACTGTCAGAGGCTCGATGTCGGTGTGAACGTCATCCGCTGCGATGACGAGGATCGCACGGTCCGCGCCCATGGCAAGTGCAGTACGCAAGGTTTCCTGCGCTTGCTTGACGCCGACAGAGACCGCAATGATCTCTTCGGCCTGACCGGCTTCTTTCAACCGAATGGCCTGTTCGACGGCAATCTCGTCGAAGGGGTTCATCGACATTTTCACATTGGCGAGATCAACACCCGATCCGTCCGCTTTGACGCGCACTTTCACGTTGTAGTCGATCACGCGTTTGACGGGCACAAGCACCTTCATGAGCGTTCCTCTCTTAAATACGACTCGTCTTTCACCAAGCGAGTTAGTTGGTCTTGGCCCGTTTACCTAAAGCGTCGTTACGGAAACAGGTCAAAATCGTCGCGTCATAGCAAATAGACGCCGCGTTTTGTCCTCACTGCGCGCGAATAGGAAACATGGTATGGTGTGTAAAAGGAGTGGAGACATGGAACAGGTGACAGGTTTTGGTGGCTTTTTCTTTCGGTCCAAGCAGCCGGAGGTGTTGGCACAATGGTATCGTGACATGCTCGGCATCAATCTCGTGCCCACTGCAGCCGACCAATTACCTTGGATGGCTGAGGGTGGGGCGACAGTGTTTGCCCCGTTTGCTGAGGACACCACCTATTTCAGTGCCGACAAGGCATTCATGCTGAATTTCCGAGTCCGCGATCTGGCGGCAATGATGACGCAACTCCAATCAGCCGGGGTTGACGTCCATCTGGTGGAGGAGATGCCGGGGATCGGGAAATTCGCACATCTGGAGGACCCAGAAGGCACACCAATTGAGTTATGGGAGCCGGCAGAAGGTTAAGAGGCGTCGGCCGGCGGCACCACCGCACTCCGCATTTCCCGTTCAAACCCTCTCCCGGAGGGTTTGGCCCACTATGTGCGGTTCGCCCCTGGAACCCACAACACATCATCCTTGCCGCCGTTGTTTGCGATGCGCGCGGCAACAAAGAACCAGTCGCTGAGGCGGTTAAGGTATTTGACGGCCGCCGGGTTCACCGCTTCCATCGTGGCCAGTTCCACGCTCAGCCGCTCAGCCCGTCGTGCGACGGTACGACACACGTGCAGATGCGCTGAAAGGGCCGACCCGCCCGGCAGGATAAAGCTGCGCAATGGTTCAAGGGCGTCGTTCATGGCGTCAATCTCGGACTCGAGCCGGTTAACCTGAGAATCGGCCATCCGCAATGGCGGGTATTCGGCCTCTGCATCTTTTTCCATGTCAGGGCGGCACAGATCGGCGCCAAGGTCGAACAAATCGTTCTGGATGCGGCTCAGGGCTGCATCCACATCACCCGAGGCTTCAAGCCGGGCCACACCAACGAAGCAGTTCAACTCGTCTGAGGTGCCGTAGGCTGTGACCCGCATCGCGTGTTTCGCCACACGGGCACCGTTTCCAAGCGCCGTTTCGCCTGCATCTCCGGTTTTTGTGTAGATTTTGTTCAGTACAACCATGACCTATTGCCCTCCGGATTGACGAAAATACACATAGGCCACGATCAGCAGAACCGCGACGAACTGTGCTGCGATGCGATATTGCATCAGCTTGTTTGAGTTTTTTTGTGCCCATCCGGACCCTTTGGCAAAACCACCAAGGCCCAGCATCAGCACGACCACAACAGCCAAACAGGCAAGCAGGATCAAAATGAGAAAAGGGTCCTGAGACATGTCCGGTCCGTTCTTTGAGTTTTCCAGTTACCGCATCATTTAGCGGCCCATTTGCAAAAAGCGAAGACGTCCTTCTCTCAAACCCGAGAGAGGACCCAATCTAGAGCCCTTGTGGGGAGAATTCGGCGTAGAAACGACATGAAATAAGTGGGCGTGGTCACAAAATAGCGTGGATGTGGGCGCGGAGATTCAATGGCGTGACGTAGTTTTTTGACAACCGCTTCGGGTGGCAGTTCGAACGTGTCTGGGCCATTGTCTTCGTACAAACGCTTGCACAGCCCGCGCCGGTATTGCTCGGCGCGGGGCGACGCTTCCCAATCTATCCAGCGTTCAAAGTGCGGAATGGAGTTAGCGCGAATTTTGCTCGTTACCGGGCCTGGTTCAATCAGAATGACATGGATTGGTGTGTCCCGCATTTCGAGGCGAAGCGTATCTGTCAGCGCTTCGAGGGCGAACTTGGTGCTGTTATAAGCCGCGCGCCAGCGCAGGGTTACCAATCCGAGAACCGAGGAGTTTTGCACGATCCGACCATGCCCTTGGGCGCGCATTACCGGGATCACAGCGCGTGTGAGCTCGTGCCAACCAAAGAAGTTGGCCTCGAAATTCGCGCGCAGGGCATCTGTCGGCAGGTCCTCGACTGCTCCGGGGGTTCCATAAGCTCCGTTGTTGAACAGAGCATCCAATGTCCCGCCAGTCGTTTCGAGAACTTCTGCGAGGCCGGTCGCGATACTTGCGGCGTCTGCATAGTCGATTAGGGGGCTGTCAAACCCCTCGGCTTGTAACCGCGCACAGTCTTCCGGCTTGCGGCAAGAGGCGAATACCCGCCAGCCTACGTCCCGAAGGCCCAAAGCCGACGCATAGCCAATGCCCGAAGAACACCCGGTAATGAGAATTGATTTTTGTGCCATGCGCGCCTCCGCCAAAGCTGAGACGCAGTCAGTGTCAGTTCATCTAAGAAAAATCAACGGGGCGAGTTGTCTTAGCCGTCGCTCAGCAAGAAGTCTGCCATCCAGCCCACAGGACCACCGCCAACGAGGCGTAGTTGTACCCACCCTTGTCCGGGGTCTTGCAGGATTTCGACTTTGTCGCCGCGTACCATCCGCGTGACCACTGAAAAGTCCGTGCCGGGCCCACCGCGTACGTTTACGCTGTCTCCAGTGACGGACCGGATATCAAATTCAGTTGCTGCAGGTGCTTCAGTTGCGGCTGGTTCAGCCGGCGCAGAAATCGCGACGATCTGCTGATCACCTGAGTCTTGGCCGAAAGTGACGGTTGTAATGGCCGATTGGTCCATGATCAGGCTAGGCAGGACAACCGCAGGTTTGGCCTCGCTCAGGGCCACATCAATCTGTTCGACCTCGTCGGTACCGTCTGTCACTCTTGCCCGTTGCGTGCGCAGAGTTGTTGGGCGGAGTACATCGTTGACTGACGTCAGGCTCAACGACACGCGGGTCACGTCTTCAGGGACTGGGCGGGGCGCTTGCGCTATCTGGGTGTTTTCGAGGTTTGTGGTTTCGACAACCGGCGGCGTTTCCACGCGAGATAGTCGCAGTTCCTCGGAATCGAAATCGGCGCCTCCGCTCATCTCGTAAAAGACGAAGCTCAGAAACCCGAAACTGATCAAAATGAAACGCCACATTTCGTGCGTCCCCCCAAGTTTGTACTCATAAGATGTAATGCGTCATTCCGGCAGTAATCGAACGACGCGTTCTGTTTGTAGCAGGCGTAGCGATTCCTATCACGGGTTAAATGACAAAGAGTTTCCCCCTAAGGATGTCTGTTGTGTCAAAGCAACTCGAGCGTCGCGCAAAGGTCTCCGAATTTTCTTAAAAGGCTGGCTGAATGCTTGTCGGGCAATCCACTCCCCGCTACACAGCATATATGTCAGATCAGGCCGACGCCCCCAACATGGACCTATCCGAACCGCTTCGCCGTGCCTTGGGCGAGCGTTATCTGACCTATGCGCTGTCCACAATCATGCACCGTGCACTGCCCGATGCGCGCGACGGGCTGAAGCCCGTTCACCGGCGCATTTTGTACGCTATGCGAGAACTGCGCCTGTCCTCGAACGGCGGATTTCGAAAATCGGCGAAGATTTCCGGCGATGTGATGGGCAACTATCACCCCCATGGGGACGCGGCGATCTATGATGCGATGGCCCGGTTGGCACAGGATTTCAACGTCCGGTACCCGCTGGTTGATGGGCAGGGGAACTTCGGAAATATCGATGGGGATAACCCGGCCGCCTCGCGCTATACTGAAGCGCGCATGACGGCTGTGGCCGAGGCCCTGCTCGATGGGTTGACCGAGAACGCTGTTGATTTCCGGGACAATTACGACGGCACGCTGACGGAACCTGTCGTATTGCCCGCGCAGTTCCCAAATCTGCTCGCCAATGGCTCCAGCGGGATTGCCGTGGGCATGGCGACCAACATTCCTCCTCATAACATTGCTGAGTTGTGTGACGCCTGCCTGCATTTGATCAAAACGCCCGACGCGCGCGATGACACATTGCTCAACTACGTGCCCGGCCCGGATTTCCCAACTGGGGGCATCATTGTCGAACCTGCCGATCAGATCGCGCAGGCCTATCGTACGGGCAAGGGCGGGTTCCGCCTGCGTTGCCGCTATGAGGTTGAGGACCTGGGCCGCGGACAGTGGCAAATTGTCGTCACTGAAATTCCCTATCAGGTCCAGAAATCCAAGCTGATCGAAAAGCTGGCCGAGCTGATCCAGACAAAGAAAATCCCGATCCTTGGTGATGTGCGCGACGAATCTGCCGACGACATCCGCCTGATCCTCGAACCGCGTTCCAAGAACGTGGATCCTGAAGTGCTGATGGGTATGCTTTATCGCAATTCAGACCTTGAGGTGCGGTTTTCGCTGAACCTCAATGTCTTGATCGACGGTGTGACGCCCAAAGTCTGTTCCATGAAGGAGGTGCTGCGCGCCTTCCTTGATTTCCGCCGCGAAGTGCTGATCCGGCGCAGCCAGCACCGGATGGAAAAGATCGACCACCGCCTTGAGGTGCTCGAAGGGTTGATCGTCGCCTTCCTGAACCTCGATCGTGTGATTGACATCATCCGCTATGATGATGATCCCAAGGCCGCACTGATGCGCGAAGACTGGGGCAAAGATCACCCGCGTGCGATGAATGAGGCCGCCTACGTCCCACCCCCGCCCGGTGAAGGCGAACTGAGCGACGTGCAGGCCGAGGCCATTCTGAACATGCGCTTGCGATCTTTGCGTCGGCTGGAAGAGGTCGAGTTGCTCCGCGAGCAGTCCGCACTAATGGAAGAGCGCGCGGGGCTAGAGGACCTGTTGGAAAGCGAAAGCCTGCAGTGGGACGCCATTTCCGACCAGCTCAAGGCCACCAAAAAGCAATTCGGCAAGGACTGGGATGGCGGTGCACGTCGCACCACCTTTGCCGAGGCGGGTACAGTCGAGGACGTGCCCCTTGAAGCCATGATTGATCGTGAACCCATCACCGTTGTCTGCAGTCAGATGGGCTGGATTCGTGCGATGACGGGGCACATCGATCTGACCCGTGAATTGAAGTTCAAGGATGGCGATGGCCCCCGGTTTATTTTCCATGCTGAAACCACCGATCGCTTGGTTGTCGTCGGTTCAAACGGGCGGTTCTACACGTTGTCGGCGTCAAACCTGCCGGGTGGGCGCGGCATGGGTGAACCGCTGCGACTGATGGTCGATCTTCCGAATGAAGCGCAAATTCATTCGATCATGATCCATGTGCCAGAGCGCAAGTTGTTGATCGCCTCGACGGCTGGGGACGGATTTGTCGTGCCCGAGGATGAGGTGATCGCCCAAACTCGCAGCGGCAAACAAGTGCTGAACGTGCGCGGTGACGTGGCTGTTGCAGTGTGCACGCCAATAAGCGGAGACAGCGTTGCCGTTGTGGGCCAAAACCGCAAAGTTCTGGTCTTTGGTCTTGATGAACTGCCTGAAATGGCTCGGGGTAAGGGCGTCCGGTTGCAAAAATATAAAGATGGCGGGCTAAGCGATGCCACGACCTTCAACCGTGAAGAGGGCCTGAGCTGGAGTGATCCAGCAGGCAGAACGCGCACGGAAACCGAATTGAACGAATGGTATGGGAAACGTGCGGGTGCGGGCCGCATGGCTCCGCGCGGATTTCCACGAGACAATAAGTTTAACTGATTTCGCCGCGAAACGGCCACATGCGCGTGGTTGCTGAAAAGAGGCGTATTTTAAGAGAACAGGACCCATGAGTTCACAGATTCAAGGCCGCTACTTTGGTGCGCGCGGAGCTCTGTTCCGACTTTCTATTATGACGTCCTTTTTGACGCTCGTGACGTTGGGCATCTATCGCTTCTGGGCCAAAACACGGATCCGCAAGTACATCTGGTCCGCGACAACGGGCGATGGTGACAGCTTTGAATACACGGGCACCGGCCTTGAAAAATTTCTGGGCTTTCTCGTCGCGATTGTCATTTTGGCGGTCTATCTGGGCGTCGTGCAGATGGCGCTGTTCTACTTTGGTCTGCACCTTTTTGTAGACCCGCAAAGTCAAGGTCAGGAACTGGCTCAGATCGGAGCGATCTTCATTACTTTGCTGGCCGTCTTGCCGCTTATGCTGTTCGCCCAATACCGAGCACGGCGCTACAAAATGGCGCGCTCCCGCTGGCGCGGTATCCGATTTGGGATGGAAAACGGGGCGTGGGGTTATGCGGGACGGGCGCTGGGGTTCTACGTGCTGAATGCGATGTCCCTTGGCCTGTTGAACCCGCTGGCGACGTTCGAACTGGAAAAATACATGGCGGACCGCAGCTGGTATGGTGACGGAAAGTTCGTGCAGACCGGGCGCTGGCAGGACCTGTATGCGGGTATGAAGCATGTGTTTATCGGTCTGGGAATTATCGCCGTCAGCTTTTTCCTGTTGGCGATTATGGCTGCAGCCTCTGGTATCGGCGGAGCGATCATTGGCGGAATTGCGATCTTTGTTGGGATCATCTGGCTGCTCATCGGCCTTGTCTACTATCGGGTCTACGCCTTCAATTATCTGACACGCCACAAGGTGCTGGACGGCGAGGTGACCTTTGATGCGCGCATGGAAACTGGTCAGGTCCTGCGCATATTTATCATTGGGTCAATCATCATTTCTGTTTTGATGGGTGTCGTCTTTGGCGTGATTGGCGGGGTTTCCGTTACCATGAACCAAGCGCTGCTGACCGGGAATATACCCCTGCTGGTCTTCATCGCGGCGCTTTACATGGCGGCCTTTCTTATCGCGGGAGGGCTGAGCCTCGTGATGATCACACAGCCGGTCATCGAACATGCGGTCAACAACGTGTTTGTCTACAACGCCGACCACCTCAACACCATTCAACAACGCGCGGCGGACGCAGGTGCGGATGCGGAAGGGTTCGCAGATGCACTCGATGTCGGTGGTGCCATCTGATGCAGGCGGTGGGGCGGTTCTTTGATGGGGAAAGCGGACAGCGGCTGGATGTTGATCTGGCCGTCGATACTGCTGCAGAAACCCTGCGCCTCACACATCCCGAATTGCCCTTGGGCTCGCAATACTGGCCGCTGGATGCGATCCGGGCGTTGGCTGATCACGCGCGCACCGATCAGGTGGTTTTGACACTGCGTGCGGATGCGGCACTGGACAGTGGGCTGATCCGTACCGCGCGCCTCACGGTCGAAGATGCGGATATGATCAGCATCCTGACCCGCCTTTGCCCGGATTTGAAACGGCGCGATGTGGCGCAAGGGACTGGGCGCAAAGTGGCCACGCGCGTTGGTTTGGCGGCGGCAGCCCTTGGTCTGATGATCTTCGTTATTCTTCCGGCCATGGCCAACACGCTGGCAACTCTGATCCCGATTGAACGCGAGGTTGCGTACGGCAAAACCGTCGTGAACCAGATGGAACGGTTCTTGGGTGGCAAAGAGGTGGGCGGACTTGCATGCAACAACCCGGATGGGCGCGCGGCACTGGACAAGATGACGGCGCGCCTAACCGAGGCGGGCGATCTGCGCTATGACCTCAACATCGGTGTGTTCAATCACAAGATGGTCAACGCCTTTGCGGCTCCCGGTGGGCAGATTGTGATCATGCGCGGGCTGCTTGATCGCGCTAAAACCCCAGATGAAATCGCAGCCGTTCTTGCTCACGAAATCGGTCACGTAGAGGCGCGCGATACCACACGTAGTGCTCTGCGCGCGGCAGGCTCTGCAGGGCTACTTGCCCTCGTGCTTGGTGATTTTGCTGGCGGTTCTGCTGTCGTTGTGGCTGCCGAATACACGCTCAACGCGTCCTACACCCGCGAGGCGGAGGCAGCTGCAGATGTTTTCGCCCTCAATATGATGGAGGCAGCGGGTGCGGATGCAGAAGCGCTGGCCACCTTCTTTGATAGCCTCGATGGGCTTGAACGCACCCTTCCGGACCTGCCCGAGTATTTGTCTAGCCACCCTGAAACGACCGACCGGGCGGAGGCGGCCCGTACGTTCGCCAAGACCCAAGGACGCACCACGCCCATCTTGGATGACAAAGAGTGGGCCGCGCTGCAAAATATCTGCAAACCTGCGGAAAGCTAGACAGCTTTGGTCGTGAGCCAAACGCCGCACTCGGGGCGCAGTGTCAGGATCATTACAGGCTCCGGATTGTGCCCGGGTACAGGACTCACCTTGAAACGGCTGAGCACTGTCGCGAGGATGATGCTCGGCACGTCGTTGCGCGCCATCGACATGCTTTTCCAAAGGCCCAAGACTTCGTTCACAAGCGGAACCCGGACGGGCGGCGAGCAAATTTGGCAGAGGCCGGCATAATGGTCTCCTTGGCGATCAGGTAACATATGTGATGGTGTGGGGCGTGGGCAATTGCACCGACGCCGTAGCTGGGCTATCGACATGCGAGCGGTGAAAACGGGAGAATACAGGCATGGTGCGAGCAGTTCTGGGCGTTTTGATAATGGTGGTTCTAGGGGCATGTAGCCCCTCTGCCGATCTGCAGGATGCTCCTGTGCCATTGGGCGACTTCCGGCTTGAGCACAACATCGTCATTGCCTCCAAAGCCCAGCGCAGCCCGGTAAGTCGCGCCGCCACCGAAGAGGAACTGGCAGAAACCGTGCGCACGGCAATGGCCGAACGCTTTGGGCGCTACAACGGAGCAAGTCGATATCACTTTGGTATTTCTGTGGAAGGCTACGCGCTGGCTCCTCCCGGAGTTCCATTGGTGCTTTCTCCGAAATCCGCGCTGATCATAAACGTGACGGTCTATGACGATGCCGCAGGAAAGAAACTGAACGACACCCCCGAACAAATCACCGTGCTTGAGACCTTCGGCACAGGCGCCCTCGTCGGGACCGGATACACGATGAGCGCGGAAGAGCAATTGGTCGAACTTAGCCGCAACGCGGCCAAGGCGGTTGAACGCTATTTGGTGACGCAGCGAGAAGAACAGGGATGGTTCGAGCCTGATCCTGTCGCGATTTCTGGCGAAACGGTTTTGGTCGAACCCAGCTGACGCCCCACAACAGCGCGCGCGCATTTGGGCCGCTCAACATCACCTGATCTATGGTCATTGGTTCTGGGCGCAGTGAAGCGTATGCCAATTGCTGATTGGGTGCAGCATCCGCTTGATTTTCCGCTGCGTGCGCAATACATCGCCCGCGATACCAAATTGGGCATACTGTCTCACACTGATCAAAGAAGGGCGTCTTGAAAGATGGCAAAGGCAAAGTTTGAACGTACCAAACCGCACGTTAACATTGGCACGATTGGTCACGTTGACCACGGCAAGACGACGCTGACGGCGGCGATCACGAAGTATTTTGGCGATTTTCAGGCCTATGACCAGATCGACGGC
>NZ_JBDUXB010000039.1:0-43299 GCF_039945315.1 Tateyamaria sp.
AACAGGAGCCGTGCCGTGTTTAAAAAAGGCCAAAGTGGCAATCCAAGTGGGCGGCCGAAAATGCCAGTAGAAGTCCGCGAGGCCATCCGTTCAAATGGTGAGCTTGCGGTTAATCGCATGACGCAGCTTCTGTCTGATGAAAGCGCTTGGGGACCGTCTGGCTGGATTAAGCCGCGAGAGCAAATACTGTTGGCGACAGCGGCACAAGAACGCGCTTTTGGCAAGGTTCACAGCGTCGCTGTAGGTCATCTCCATGGCGGTTCCATCGACTTAACGGCCAAACAGGCGTCAATATCAGACCGGCTGGCTTCGGTGGCTGATCAATTGCCAGAGCGAAAGGTTCGGCCGTTACCAACTGATACTGAGGTCGTCGAATTGGAAACTCCGGTGCGCAGGAAAATCCGCTGCAGGTGAAAAGCGGCAGTTGAGACCCAAAACGTCTAACCCCCAAGGACCGGTTACTGTGGGAAAGCAGTCATCTGAGCAAAACAGTCGAATGACCGCATCGAGCCCATTCCTATCCTTGATGATATCCGCAGCATTCTACCGAAAAGGTGGCTCAACCGCGTGCCGCGCTGCTCAATAGTCTTCGTCCCATCGAAATTCCGATGCCGGAATTTGCGAGCGTGACCATTCCACCAGATATCCGCTGTTACGTATGACCTCGCGCTCTGGATACTGATCCGTCCACCGCTCGCAATGAATCCAAAAACTACAACCACGCCAAACGGAATTTCTCATGATCGATTTGCCATTTTTGTCGATCGTCGGACGATTGCCGTTTTCGCGACTGTCGGTCAGTATCCCGTGGGAGCATTGGTAATATTCGTGACCCCAAGACAGCTTTTCCACCGACTTCAACCGGATCATAAGCCCCACGCCCGGCTTTTGTTCCCAGCTGCCCTTCCATCTGGTGTCGTGGCGCACCTTCCCGTTGCTGATCATCGTGCCGCGGGCCACTGCGGCGCCATTCGCGTAAAGGGCGGTATCGTTGGAGTTTCCAGGAAATTGCCTCCAAAGCGTCATGCCACGGCCGATAAAATCCATCGAAACTGGATTAACATATTTGACGCTATAGGCGTCGTTCAGAAGCTGGGTTTTCTTCCATTCCATTTCGGGCACGTCCAGTTGCGGAGGGTAGGACCCCAGCTCTTTTGCGTCACAAAAAGTGTCACCGTTTCGGGTTTCGTTCACCACATAAGATTTGCCAAAACCGCTGGTTGGTGCTTGGGGGGCGCTGGAGGTCGTGCCGGTCGATGTGTCGGTAGAGGTTGACGGAACGGTTATCGATTTTGGCGCGGTTTGTTCAGAGGACGGGGATTGCGCGAGCCGCTTGTCATTTTGCAGAGCTTCGATCGCCCGCCGGGAGCCCTTGAGGCCCATCTTCATGTTCTTAAACGCGTTTTCAGCATAGCTTGCCTTGGTCTGGTAGCGAAACGTGATGTCCTTAGCGGATTTTATGTGTTCAAGCATCGAATCTTTGTCTTGGCGGCTGATCGGAATTCGGACTTGGCCGCTGCCGTTGTCATAGGTCGCCATACAGTTGCGCCCATAGCAGTTCCCCGCAGCAAGCTCGGTCACCTTGCCGTTGGAATAGGCAACGCTGGCGCCCATGAAATGGATCATTGGATCAGAGGACACGCGGTAGAGGCCATAATAGTAGCCTCCCGTCTCGAGATCGCGCCCGACAAAAACGCTGGCCGTCAGTTGTCCGTTTCGGTTGAGGTCCCAAGCGGCTTCCCCGTCTTGATAATACCACTCTCCCGGTTCAGCACGGAACGGCTGGCTAGCGTTTGAGGCTGCAGTTTTCATGTATTTTCTGTAGGCCCAGCCTTCGCGTCCGTTTGGTAAGGCGATGTTAGACCAGGTACCGCTCCGCTCCAATTCTTCGACCCGCAGACCATTGTCCATGCGCTGAAGTACTCGATAAGAGGTGCCCGGACCGCTGCGTAAATTCAGCCATCCGTCCTTGGGGTCGTCAATTATGAGTGTGTCCCCCCAAGCGGTGATCGACAGGATCAGATAGGTGAGCAAGGAGGACAATATTCGCATGTTTGTTTTCCTCAGCATCGGACGCTTTGGTCAAAATTGGAGATCATTCCCCTGATTGGCAAGGGATTTGCGCCAAAGGGATGCGAATTAGGCCACATCGCAGCAAGAAATTTGCTACACATGCAAAACGATGGTGCGTCAGCAAAATGCGAAAAAATCAATGGCTGGAAATGTCCGCTCAGCAGTCATTCGCACAAAGCGCAGCGAACGTCTGCTCTGAGCCCGAAGCAGACGTCAGAGCGGGGTGCAGCGAACGACCGCTCAGAGCCCAGAGCGGTCGTCGAAAGACATGGTACTTGCCTGCAATGGTTCTTAGCTGATGGTTGAGTCAGTTCTACCTTGCAACTGCACGCCTCTTTGGGTCGTTCGCCGGTGAACTTCGGCTCTTTTCTTCAGCATTATCCGCGGGAAGGCCTTGGAGGTGGCCCTTGCCGAATAAGCCAAATGTGTTTGCCAGAGCAGTTGGACATAGGCACCACAATCGCTATTTTGCAAGGTGTTGCAAATAGAAGGTGCGTTTGATACCGTTTTATCAACGTTCATAAATGGTAGGAAAGTATTGTGAAATTTGGTTATTTTTTAGGCGCAATGGCGGTTTCAATGTGTGCCGCATTGAGCGCTCATGCAGCAACAGTAGACTCCGCAGCTACAGGTAGCTCCTCTATAGGTGGCTTTGTCATGGATAGCGGGACAATGACGGATGTTGGGTCGCTCCCTGGCGCATGGGTAGACGACGATGCCACGTCTCAATGGGTTTGGGATGGCGACGCCGACTTGGTTGAAACCACATACACCTTTTCGTGGGAATTTGATCTGACGGGGTTTGACGCGACCTCTGCGGTGTTGGACGGTCTATGGGCGACCGACAACTATGGTACCGCGTCTTTGAATGGGAATGAAATTGCTACGCTTCCTTTTGGCACTGGCTCTTTTAGCGGTCTGCATGTAGTAGCTGCTGATGGTGTTCCGCCATTTATGGCAGGATTGAATGAGTTGGTGTTTGAGATAACGAATGGATGGGTCAACGAGCCAAGTAGGGACCCTGGCCCGGGCGGATTTCGCGCGAGTGTGACCGTAAGCGCAACTCCTGTACCTCTTCCAGCAGCAGGGTTTTTATTGATTGCTGGTTTAGCCGGACTTGGTTTCTTCGGACGCCGCAAACCGCTTTAAGAAAACTACATCTTTTAGGAACGGGGCTCGGTTTCGGGCCCCGTTTTTTTGTGATGGGCTACAACAAACACAAACTGTAGAACATATACTCAAAAGGTGCAGAGGCATGGTTCCCGCACAGTAGTTGTTCATCTGATCTTGTGGCGCCGCCCCACAGCGAAAGGCTGCATTGTCCGCACAGCAGACGTTGGTACATGCTGCCGCGAACGGCGGTTTCGTCCGCAACTCGGTCATTCGCCAAATTTCAGCAAACGTCTAGTTTTACTAAAAGCGGTCGTTAAGACCCTAAAATCTTGTAAACAGCACCTCTTGAACACCCGATCTGCCCAGCAATGGCTGATACCTTCATCCCTTGGGCCGCCATCTCTCTGACCTTCTTATGGTCAAGGCGGACAGGACGCCCTTTGTATACGCCTTTTGCTTTTGCTGCCTCGATCCCGGCCCTTTGACGTTCCTTGAGGTGGTTTAGTTCCATCTCTCCGACCATCCCCAGAACTGTCAGGATCATTTTGCCCATTGGTCCAGCGGTGTCGATCTGAGGTTCAAGGACACGTAGCGATGCACCTTTCTGTTCAAGCTCATGGACAAGATTAAGCACGTCACGTGTGGCTCGACCAAGCCTGTCCAGCTTGCAGACGACCAATTGGTCACCTTCGGCAATGAAGTCCATCAAGTTTACCAGCTCGTCCCTTCCTTCTCTGGTTTTCCCCGACATCTTTTCAGTTCGAATGACAGAACAACCTGCATCTTTTAGCAGTTTCTCCTGAACCTCGGTTGATTGAGACAGTGACGACACCCTTGCGTAACCATAGACAGCCATATTCAACGCTCCATTTGTTCACTAAGGATCTTAGAGTATCGAGTCTTCTGCGTCAGTAAAGCAGATATGACCCATAGTGACGCGACAAGCTGTTCACTGCGGAGCGTCATAAAGGGTATACCCAAATGCCACACGAGCATCCAAACCATCGGGGCTTTCCTTGATCAGTAGTTGCCATCTCATTCATCCCAACCCATTTCTTCCGCCAGTGCGGCAGCCTCGCTTCGAAACTCATCGGCTATTGCTGGATCATATTCGTCTAGTTTTAGTGCCACTCGCTCCAAGAACTCGGCATCTGCATAATAGCCCGTGCGTCCGTTTACAGGCTGCTGGAAGAAGACAAGAAAGCCTGCCCCTGATCGGGGAGGGGAGGGTATGCGCCGTGCGGGCGACCCAAACGCTGTGCGCTATTGAACCTTTCCCGTCCGGGGCATGAGCCATAGCAAAATTAAAGGCAGGACCGGAAATGCAGCCTGTGGCGCTGAAAAAAAAGACCGTTCAGAGCCCCCCCGGTCGGCAAATTTGCGGGGGTAGTTGAGCCAGGACACCTTCGCACTGCAAACCTTTTCCCGTCAAAATTTTTTTGGGGGGGTGCGAGAAAGAACCTCCTAAAGTCCTTCGGAGGAGGCCCCTCGCTGACGGATGCCAAGCACACGGCGTCAAGGCAGCTTGTCTGTGATTGGGCTGGCGTGTCTGAGGATGTCCTGCGCCTGTATGTCGCCCGGAGGCTGAGAGACGGCCTGAGCATGACTGGTCTGGATCGTAAGGCCCTCAGAGATCTCGCATCGCCAGACGACCCTGAGAGGGCTTCCTGTGCCTGCTGTGGTGAGCCTCTTGAGGGGCAAGCGACCAAGTTCTGCGGTAAGAAGTGTCGGCAGAAGCAGTGGCTACGGGATAAGGCGGCTGCGAAACGGGCTGCTTGAGCAATGAGAGGTTTGTGGGTGTGTGAAGGCCTAGGTGATATTACTGATCCTTGTGAGTTTGAGGCTAAGAAAGAGTAACAACCCTCACACACAGATAAAATATACGTAGCTTTTCTGATTGTCCCAAGCGAACTTAAGGCTAGGACGAGTATCTTTGGGATAGGTTAGGCGGCTGCGAAACTGTGATTGCAGGGGCGGCCATGGCGCCCAAAAACTCCAACCCATTGATATTGCAATGTCCTCTGGTCGTTTTGACGACTTTGACATGGACTAATAGGAAAGTGGCTATCTTGCACGTGCAAGAATGCCGGAATGGAGAAGTATGATGAAAGTGGCGTTGTTCCATATGGAACAATGCCGGAATGGAGAAGTATGATGAAAGTGGCGGTCTTACATGTGGAAGACCGCCGGAATGGAGAAGCACGCTACTTGTGTCCGAGACTTTTGACGAAAATGACGGTGACGTCGTCAAAATTCTGACAACGTGCGGCATAAATTCCCAAAAATCCTTGGACATCGCGCAAGCATATCTGGTTGCTGCTTCCAGCCTGATCGGCTCCGATCAGACGTCCAGAACTGAAAAAAGCACCCGCGCCTTATGAGGTGGCTGTCGCAAGTCTGATCGGTACTGGTCAGACTTATGGTGACCAAGGTAAGGCTGTTTCCCAACTGATCGGACCTGATCAGTTGGAACGCCCGTCACATCGCGCCAAACTTCTGAACGATGGACCGGGCATCAGTGCTTAATTTTCGGCCCGCAAGTGGGTCACGACGCTCAGATGGGACGACAGGTGGGACCAAGCCCTCAAACCCTATTTTATTCAAAATAATCAATGCTGATTAGCGGACTGAGCCTCCGCCACCATCATATGCGACGTATGATCAAAGCCTTGCTTTGAGGTTAAGGCTTCAATGCCTGTGGTGACGGCTTCTTACTTCGATATTCAATGGCGGAGATGCAAACCGACGGATCGGGTCTGCCTCTTCGCACTGCCAAAGTCATTTCAGAATACGTGCCTTAGAACAGTTATGCGAGCATCAGTGTTTGCCCTTGGCTCAGCCAATTTGCACAATTGGGCCTGTCCACATCTACTGTTCGATCATGTCGACACGCGTGCCGTGACGTCCACCTTCAAACTCGGCCTTCAAAAAAGCATCAACGATATCAATTGCGAGGGCGTCGCCGACAACCCGGGCCCCAATCGACAGCATGTTGGCATTGTTATGCGCGCGGATCATGCGGGCAGAGAAGGCGTCGGCGCATACGCCGCAGCGGATGCCTGAAACCTTATTGGCGGCCATCATGATCCCCTGACCCGTGCCGCACAGGATAATCCCAAACCGACAATCCCCGGATGCCACTTGCAGAGCAGCCGCACGGCCATGCTTGGGGTAGTGCGTGCTCTCGGTCGTGTTCGGTCCGATGTCGACGGCCTCCCAGCCGAGGTCCGTGATATGTTTGGCGATCGCCTGTCGCAGGTCGATGGCGGCGTGATCGCTTGACAGAACAATACGTTTGTTTGTGCTCATGGTGGTGCGCCCCGGTCAGGAGATTTCTGGTGTATTTGGCAGGTAGCAGGGGCTGTCTCAAGAAGCCAGCCGTATCGCCCACGTCGTTTGGAAACTGCGATGAAGGCTACGGAGAAGTCTTTGGCGGCGCACGTCTTTGCAGGTCGAGCGGTATCACGGTGCATCCGCCTTGCGCGGCATTTGGGTTTATCGACAATTGGGAAGAGATGTGGAGGGATGGCGCGCTGTGGATAACTTTTTAACTCAATAATAACAAAATACTGTGGCGCATAGATCATCTAGAGAATTAAGAAGTTTCACCCGCGCGATTTTTGAATTTGAAAGTCGAAAAACGGTTGAAAGAACTGGTTTGGGGCCAACACAAACGGCATTTGACCTCACAGGCTCAAGCGCGCAGGAGTGCAACCAGTGCTGATGCGCAAAAGAAAGCGGCAGCCACGCAGACGATTGTGGGCCCCGTGGGCGTATCGAACTGGAACGACGCACCAAGGCCAGCGATCGCCGCTCCGGATCCGATGGCCGCAGTGATCAGGGCCATTGCTTCGGGTGTGCGCGCCAAGGGACGCGCGGCGGCAGGCGGGATGATCAAAAGCGCCCCGATAAGCAGTGCCCCAACGGCCTTGATTGCCACGGCCACCGTTAATGCCAGCGCGACGGTCAGAACCATTTGTTCGGTGCGAAAGGAGATACCGCTGGCCTGAGCCAGGTCTGGGTTGAGCGTCGCCGTCAGTAAACGCTGCCAACGCCATGCAAGCAGGGCGATCACCACTGCCGCGCCGCCCCAGATCAGGGCCAGATCAAACACGTTGACCGCAAGGATGTCTCCGAAGAGGTATCCCATCAGATCAAGCCGCGCGCCTGACAGGAACGATACTGCCACCAAACCGATAGCAAGTGCGGAGTGGGCCAACACGCCCAGCAGCGTGTCCTCGGCCAGTCCGCGACCAGAGAGGGTTTGTACGAGGATGGCCATTGCGAGTGCTGCGGCCAACACGCCAAGCATGATAGGTCCTTGAAAGGCCAAAGACATCGCAACGCCAAGCAAGGCCGCATGCGCCGTGGCGTCTCCGAAATAAGCCATCCGTCGCCAAACCACGAAACAGCCCAAAGGTGCCGCCGCCAAGGCGGTGCCGATACCTGCGAGGCCCGCTCTCACCAAAAAATCGTCAAGCATGGTCATGTTCTTCGTGGTCATGGTCGTGATGATGGTGGTGATCGTGCTGGTGCCGGTAGATTGCGAACGCGCCGCTGTCTCCGGTACCAAACAGCGCTTGGTATTCGGGCGCGCCTTGCACCACCTCAGGCGTGCCTTCGCAACATACATGCCCGTTCAGGCACAATACTCGGTCCGACGCGGCCATGACCACGTGCAAATCGTGGCTCACCATCAGAACGGCACAGTTGAGATGGCGGCGCACATGCTCGATTTTGCGGTAAAAGTCCGCGGCTCCGGGCTGATCGAGCCCTTGGGTCGCCTCATCAAGGATCAGCAGGTCGGGCGACATCAACAAGGCGCGCGCCAGTAAGACCCGCTGGAATTGCCCACCAGACAGCGTCCGCATCTGCGCCTTCGCCAGATCTGGCACGCCTGCCTCGGTCAAAGCGCGCGCCATCGCATCTTTGCTATGGCGGTTGGGCAGGCACAGAAAGCGACTGACAGTCAGGGGCAAAAGCCCGTCCATGTGCAGGCTTTGAGGGACATAACCAATCCGGATGCCGCGCATCGTTTCAACATTGCCGCTGAGTGGTTTGATTGCGCCGATCAACCCTTTGACTAGAGTGGATTTTCCGGAGCCGTTGGGCCCTACGAGGGTGACGATCTCGCCTTGATCGATGTGCATGTTCACATCGCGCATAACCGTTTTACCGGCCTGTTGCAGGGTCAGTCCTGTGGCTGTGATCAGGCGCATGGTTTCTCTGGCTGACATTTCGGGCAGATGCCGAGAGCCTCTATCACAGTGCGTCGGATTGTGAAGCCTGCGGCGCGCGCGACTTTACCAAGCTGTCCTTCGGTCGCGTCTGCCTCAGCCTCGGCCACAGACTTGCAGCTGGTGCAAATCAAAAAGGCGGGCGCGTGGTCAGCGCCCAGATGAGCGCAGGCGATGAAGGCGTTCAATCCTTCGATTTTGTGCGCGAACCCGGCTGAGGTTAGAAAATCGAGCGCCCGATAGGCGACAGGCGGGGCGGTGCCCAACCCTTCTTTTCCCAGAACAGCAAGCAGATCATACGCCCCGAGCGCGCGATGTTCGGCCAGTAGAATTTCAAGTGACCGGCGTCGGATTGGCGTGAATTTCAGTTTGTTTTCAGCGCAATAAAGTTCCGCATGTGCCAGTGTGGTGCTGACGCATTGGGCGTGGTCGTGACTGTGAAAGCCAAGGGCTGTCATGTGTGCTGTGTCCAATCTGGAATTCGTGGGTTGATATGTTATACCATAACACTTAGCAAGACTGTGAATCAGAACAATAGCAGGGATTGATCATGAAGTATTTGGGTATCGTTATGGGATGTGCAGCGACCGGAGCCGTTGCGGATGTACCGAAAGTGGCGGTTGACATTGCTCCCGTACATTCAATTGTTTCCGCTGTGATGGGGGACCTCGGGACGCCAGATCTGGTCATTCCCGCCGGGGCTTCACCTCACGAACATTCTTTGCGCCCATCCGAGGCGCGTGCGCTGGATCAGGCCGATGTCGTAGTGTGGATGGGCCATTCCCTTACCCCTTGGCTTGAAAGCCCAATCGAAAGTCTTGCGAGCAACGCAGCTGTGGTCGAACTGCTGGAACATCCAAAGACACTCCTTCTGGATGTTCGTGAAGGGGCCACCTTCGGTGCGCACGATCATGGGCATGACGATCACGATGATCATGACGACGAAAAGCATGCTGATGATCATGACGATCATGACGAAGAGCATGATCACGATGACCATGACGACCATGGCGATGAAGAGCACGCTGACGCCGATGATCACGGTGACGACGGGCATGCGGACGCCCATGACCATGATGACCACGACGAACACGGCGAAGAAAAACATGCCGATGCCCATGATGATGCGCATGATGACGAAGATCACGCAGACGCGCACGATCACGACGCACATGAAGGCGCAGACCCGCACGCTTGGTTGGATCCGAATAACGCGATCATCTGGGCTGGCGCAATCGCTCAACTGCTAGGTGAGAAAGACCCCGAAAACGCTAAAACTTATGCTGCAAACGCGCAGGTCTTTCAGGCCGACATCGAAGCGCTGAAAGGCGAAGTCACAGCAACGCTCGACCCCATCAAGGGCCGTTCCTTTGTCGTCTTCCACGATGCGTATCACTATTTTGAAGATCGCTTCGGAATTGAGGCGGCAGGGGCTGTGTCTGCCAGCGATGCCGTGTCACCAAGTGCAGGGCGGGTTGCTGAGTTGCGCGAAACAATTGCTGAACTCGAGGCTGTCTGTGCGTTGACAGAACCCCAGTACAACCCCGGCATCGTTGATGCGATTGGGACCACGGAACTGGGTGAGATTGACCCGCTGGGCGTCGGTCTTGATCTTGGTGCGGGCCTTTATCGCGACTTGCTGAGCAATATGGCGTCGTCTTTGTCTGACTGCCTGACGCCCCCGGCCTAAGCGATCGACAGGCCGCGCATTTGCCCTATCAGCCCGGGAATTTTTTCCTTGAAACGGAAAAAACCGTGGGTCGCGTGGGGCCATGCGCGGTCATCGTAGCTCCGACGGATCATGCGCACCGGTGGCATGCCCGGCGTTCGGGCCAAAGCACCTAACATTTCGGCCACCGGACCGACGGGCGCATATGGTGTCACGATCTGATCCAGTTCTGCATATTGGGCCCATGAAGCCAACTCTGTAACCGTGCTTTCTGGCCACGTCACGTTCCCCAACCGCTTTCCAAATCGACCCTCTGTTTCCTGTAAGGCGCGCAAGGCAAAGTCGCTGACATGTGGCGCCAGTGTAAGTGGGGAAAGACCATCGCGCCCCACGATGCAGGCCGTCGCCACCGGTGAAATCCCCGCGTCCAGAACAAAGCCGGGGCTCATGTCTTCGTCGTGTAGGATCAGGCCGGTACGCGCTGACGGAATTGGAAGCCCTGCTGTGGGCAGGGGGCTAAGCGGTGGGTTTGGCGGACCAGTTCGTGCCGCAGCTTCGCCAGCGAGTTGCCATTTGGGTGCAAATCGTCCCTCGGTATATTTTGAGATGTTGGAAGTGCGGGCCAGATAGGTTTTGCCCGGCGTCTGAATGCCCGCAACCCAGCGCCAGCCCAACGTGTTGCTAGCCGGATCACCATCCAGCAGATGGCGCAAAAAGAAATCCGCGCCCAATTCCCATGGTAATCGCAGAGTGAAAATCCAGATCGAGGCGAACCACATCCGTGCATGGTTGTGCAAATATCCCGTTTCGACCAATTCCCTTGCCCACGCGTTGAAGCAGTCGATGTCGGTTTCACCCAGACAGGCCGCCTCCCATCGGTCTCGCAACCCCGATTGGGTTTGCACTTCATCAAGGCATCGTTTTACCGCCCCCTGATATTGCGCCCAGACAGAGGGGCGCATCTCAAGCCAGCCTTTCCAATAGGTGCGCCAGAACACCTCTTGCACGAATTTTTCAGCAGCGGAGGCGCTGTGCCGGGACAAAGTGGCTGTTAACACTTCTTCCTCGGTTATCAGACGTGCGCGAATATACGGCGACAGTGTCGAAACGCCGTCATGTCCGTCTCGACCCAAATCGTAGTTGCGCCGCGAGGCATAGTCGCGTCCGGCTTTGGGGACAAAGGCTCGCAACCGTTCAAGAGCTGCAGTGCGATTGGGTGGAAAACGGGTGATGGCGTCGTTCATTTCGGTACAGCTAGCAGGGACGAAACGCACTTCAAGGCATGGGGTGCCCTTGCAGCCCCTGAGTGGCGATACTAAGACTCAGGTAAGATGTTTGCGGGTATGGTCTCGCGACACTTTGACGAGGCAGAATCCATGCGCGATCCCATCGACCAATACGCCCATATCAATAACAATCTTGTGCCCATGGTTGTCGAACAGACCAGCCGGGGCGAGCGGGCCTATGACATTTTCTCCCGCCTGCTCAAAGAGCGGATCATTTTCATCAATGGCCCGATCCACTCAGGCATGAGTCACCTTGTGGTGGCTCAGCTGTTGCACCTTGAGGCGGAGAACCCGTCCAAGGAAATCAGCATGTATGTGAACTCGCCGGGTGGCGAGGTGACGGCAGGATTTTCGATCTACGACACGATGCAATACATCAAACCCAAAGTGTCCACGCTGATTTGCGGCATGGCGGCTTCGATGGGGTCGGTTATTGCGATTGGGGGCGAGCCTGGGATGCGCTTTTCACTGCCAAACTCCGAAGTTATGGTGCACCAGCCCTCCGGTGGCTCACAAGGTATGGCCAGTGACATCTTGATCTCGGCCCGCCACATCGAGCGCACGCGCGAGCGGTTTTATCAACTTTACGTCAACCACACCGGCCAGGACTATGAAACGGTGCAAAAGGCGCTGGATCGCGACACCTGGATGACGCCTGAAGAAGCCAAAGAGTGGGGCCACTTGGACGAAATCGTCGAAAATCGCACCAAAGACGACGAAGAAAGCTAACACCTGTGCCCGGCTGTTGATCATGCTTTGGGCGGGCGCGACATTTTGGTGCTGCACAGGTGCCGCACTACCGAAAAAGGCGATTGTGGACCTCGCGGGGCTGGCCTAAGCTGGCAACCGCGGGGCACGATCTGGGCGGTAAGTCCGGTGATAAAGACGACGGCGACTGCCGGGAAGGACGCGAAATGGCCACGAATTCAAGCGGCGACAGCAAGAACACGCTTTACTGCAGCTTTTGCGGCAAGAGCCAGCACGAGGTGCGCAAGCTGATTGCGGGCCCCACGGTGTTCATCTGCGACGAGTGCGTTGAACTGTGCATGGACATCATTCGCGAAGAAACAAAGGCGTCCGGCCTCAAGTCGACAGACGGTGTGCCCACCCCGCGCGACATTTGCGGTGTGCTGGATGACTATGTGATCGGGCAGGCAACCGCCAAACGCGTTTTGTCCGTCGCTGTGCACAACCATTACAAACGCCTCAACCACGCCCAAAAGGGCGGGGATATCGAACTGGCGAAATCCAACATTCTGCTGATCGGTCCCACTGGCTGCGGCAAGACGCTTCTGGCACAGACGCTGGCCCGCATTCTGGACGTGCCATTCACAATGGCGGATGCGACGACGCTCACCGAAGCTGGCTATGTTGGGGAAGACGTCGAAAACATCATTCTGAAGCTGCTGCAATCGTCCGAGTATAACGTCGAGCGTGCACAACGCGGCATCGTCTATATCGACGAAGTCGACAAGATCACCCGCAAATCTGAAAACCCATCCATCACCCGTGATGTGTCGGGCGAGGGCGTACAGCAAGCTTTGCTGAAGCTGATGGAAGGCACAGTCGCTTCTGTCCCACCGCAGGGTGGGCGCAAGCATCCGCAGCAGGAATTCCTGCAGGTGGACACGACGAACATCCTGTTTATCTGCGGCGGTGCGTTTGCCGGTCTCGACAAGATTATCGCGCAACGCGGCAAAGGCTCGGCGATGGGCTTTGGCGCGGACGTGCGCGACAACGATGCACGCGGTGTCGGTGAAATCTTTACCGAGCTTGAGCCAGAAGATCTGCTGAAGTTTGGATTGATCCCAGAATTTGTGGGCCGCTTGCCGGTTTTGGCCACCCTTGAGGATCTGGACGAGGACGCTTTGGTCACAATCCTGACCGAGCCCAAAAATGCGTTGGTCAAACAGTACCAACGCCTGTTTGAGCTTGAGGACACGCAACTGACATTCACGGAGGACGCTCTGTCTGCCATCGCCAAACGCGCCATCGAGCGCAAGACCGGCGCGCGTGGATTGCGCTCTATCCTCGAGGATATCCTGCTGGATACAATGTTCGACCTTCCGGGGATGGATTCGGTGTCGGAAGTGGTGGTGAATGAAGAGGCTGTGACCTCAGACGCGGCCCCGTTGATGATCCATGGCGACGCAGAGAAGGAGCCTGCGACAGCAGGCTGAACTTAGCCCATTGAATTGATGAGGAATCGCGGGCTTCGGCCTGCTTTTCTTTTGCCAAGTGGAAAAACTTAGCCTTATGGGTAAGTTTTTTATTGCCCGAGCGACGCTTGTACATTAGTTAGCCATATGGCTAATCAAGCTCAAGATGACTTGTCCCCCTTGTTTGCTGCTCTTGCAGACCCAACGCGGCGTGCAGTGATCAAAGCTCTCAGCTCCGGGCCGCGCCCGGTGTCGCATCTGGCCGAAGCCCATGACATGGCGCTGCCAAGTTTTCTCAAGCACATCGACAAACTGGAACGGGCAGGGGTCATTGCGACGCAAAAATCGGGCCGGGTGCGGACCTGCCATTTGCACGCAGACGCCCTCGCACCTGCGCAAGACTGGCTCGCCCAAGAGGCGAAACAGTGGGGCGATGCGCTGGATCGGCTTTCGGCGCACTTGGACGCCGTGAAACAGGAGAAAAAGATATGACAACACAGCTTGGTACCCTCGAATTCACCCGGACCCTTGGCGCTGATCCCGTAAGGGTGTTTGCAGCGCTGACCAATCAAGCAGACCGGATGGCGTGGGGCCCACCGGATGTCGACAGCGTTGTTCTGATCGAGGATCAGCCGGAGGCCGCACCGGGCGTGCGAGAAACATCCCGTGTCGGCCCGCGTGACAACCCATATGTTGACGTGGCCACCGACTGGATCGTTATAGAAGCGCCTGCGCGCCTGATTTATGCAGAAACACTGTCAGCAGAGGGCGAAACGCTGGGTTGTAGCCTTGCAACATTTGAGTTGTCGCCAGAAGGCGCAGGCACTGCCATGCAAGCCCGTATTCAGATCGTCAACTTTGTCGGGGCCGAGATGATGGGCGAATTTGAAGGCGGTTGGACACATGCCTTGGACAATTTATCAAAGCATTTTCGATGATCCCGGCCGAGGGTTGTTGACCTTTTCCATGCACTTGTGCCCGATGCGCGTATGACCCTGTGCAGCAAGGAAACGCGCCCATGTCCATCACACGCATCCACTCCAGCGGAGAGTTCGAACCCAAGATCGGTTATTGCCGTGCGGTTGTTGCTAACGGCTGGGTACATGTGGCCGGAACTGTCGGGCATGGGACGACCGTACTCGAACAATGCGCCTCGGCCTTGGAAATTATTGGCAAGGCGCTAAACGAGGCAGGCACTGATTTTGCACATGTCGTCCGTGTTACTTACATGCTGCCGGATCGCAGTGAGTTCCCACCTTGTTGGCCCATGCTGCGAGCCGCCTTTGGCGATAACCCGCCTGCGACCACGATGATAGAATGTGGGCTGGTCACCCCTGAAGACCGGATCGAGATCGAAGTGACTGCGGTTCTGCCCACCTGAGGCCGCGTGTCCTCTGGACGACAGCGCGGCAATGCGGCATAGACGTTGGCAAGCATTGGAGGCAGACAATGGGCATTATGAACACATTATTGCGGGCGGTGACATGGTGGGACGGCCAGACGCTGAACACGCAGTTGTTCACGTGGCGCAAGGGCATCAAGGTCGGCGACGACGCGCAAGGCAACATCTTTTACAAGAACGCAGATGACAGCAAACGTTGGGTAATCTTCAACGGTGAGGCCGAGGCAAGCCGTGTGGATCCCGAATGGCATGGCTGGCTGCATCGGACATGGGACGAGCCTCCCACTGACAAGCCGCTGAAACACAAGGATTGGGAAAAACCACATCAACCCAACCTGACCGGCACGGCAATGGCATATGCACCAGCGGGATCTATCCGGCACGCACAACCAGCGGACCGGGCCGATTACGAAGCCTGGTCGCCCGAGTAAGTCAGGCCAACCGATGGCAGAAAACACCACCGAGGTCTTGGTTGGCGGCGCCGTTCTTGCGGCAGCCATTGCGTTTGCAGTGTACGGCGCGCAAGTTGCCGGCCTAGGCAACACAGGCAGCGAAACATACCCTCTAACCGCCAGTTTTCGCAGCCTCGAGGGCGTGAATGTCGGCACCGATGTGCGCCTTGCAGGCGTCAAGATCGGCACTGTTACGGATGTTGACCTGAACCCTGACACCTATCGCGCAGATACTGTCGTGACTCTGCGCAGTGCAACGCAAGTACCTGACGACAGTGCCATTGTCATCAGTTCCGAAGGCTTGCTCGGGGGTAATTTCGTTGAGATCGTGCCTGGTGGTTCTCCGTTCTACTTCGCGCCCGGCGATGAGATCACGGACACCCAAGGGGCGGTCAGTTTGATTTCGCTGCTGCTCAAGTTCGTATCGGGCGGGGACAGCCCATGATCAGGGCTGCGTTGGCGGTCACAATGTTGCTTGCCAGTCCGCTCGCTGCGCAGGAACAGACGCAGATTGCATCCGGGGCCATTTTACGCGGTCTGGACAAGTTGAATGGCAAAGTTGTCGACATCGAACTGCCAGCCGGACGAACAGTTCAGTTTGATCGCCTCACGATCACACTCACCGAATGCCGATACCCTGCTGGCAACCCTGCCGGTAACGCGTATGCGGGTCTGCAAATCACCGAAACAGGGCGCGAGGGTGTTGTCTTTTCAGGCTGGATGATTGCGTCCTCCCCAGCTCTCAACGCGATGGAACACGCGCGTTACGATGTCTGGGTCCTGCGCTGTACAACCTCCTGAAGAGAGGCGGGTGGTACGGCTCCAAATGTCCCATCTAAGTCTAGCGCTTCGGCAAGGCGGGTCCGGTACTCTGCGCGGGAAATCTCCACAGCGCCCAGACTAGACAAGTGTGGGTTCAAAAACTGCGTGTCAAACAGGGTGAAACCGGTCTGGGTCAGATGGTCGACAGCCGCCGCGAGTGCCATTTTTGAGGCGTTCGTCGCTCGAGAAAACATGCTTTCTCCGAAAAACGCTGCGCCTAATGTCACCCCGTAAACACCGCCGACCAATTGTGCCCCATCCCAAATTTCCACGGAATGCGCATGACCTTTTCTGTGTAAATCACTGTAAAGGAGGTATATTTCTTTATTGATCCACGTATCGGGCCGGTCGGCGCATCCATCTACCACTCCGGTAAAGTCGGTGTTCAGACGAACCGTCCAGTCACTGCGCCGCATCGCCCGTGCCAAGGATCGAGAAATGTGCAGACCACCCAGCGGCAACACCCCTCGCAGCCGGGGGTCGACCCAAAATATGTCCGGATCATCGCGCGACTCAGCCATCGGAAAAATGCCAGATGCATAGCCATGCAACAACAGTTCAGCCGTCAACGCGCTGTCTGCCATAGGACCTCATATCCATTTGGGGTTCGCCAATGGCCACGATGATAGTGGCCAAAGGCTGTAGAGCCAACCCAATCTAAAGCGTGCTTTTGCCGCCTCAGGCCATGTGGGTTTCAAGCCAGTGTTCAAGCCAGTGGATGTTGTAATTGCCGGTGTGAATGTCTTGTTCTGCCAGCAATTCGTTGAACAGGGGGACGGTCGTGTCCACACCATCGATGATCAGCTCACCCAAGGCGCGGTGCAACCGGGCCAGTGCCTCGGGTCTGTCGCGTCCGTGCACAATCAGCTTGCCGATCAGACTGTCGTAGTAGGGTGGGATCGAATAGCCGTCATAGAGGGCCGAATCCATGCGCACGCCAAGGCCGCCGGGCGCGTGGTATTGCGTAATCCGACCCGGCGAAGGTGAGAAATTCGGCAGCTTTTCTGCGTTCAGGCGGACTTCGATCGAGTGACCGTTGATCTCAAGGTCTTCTTGCTGGAACGTCATTTCCATGCCGGAGGCCACGCGGATTTGTTCGCGCACCAGATCGACGCCGAAAATGGCCTCTGTCACGGGGTGTTCCACCTGTAGGCGCGTGTTCATCTCGATGAAAAAGAACTCACCCTTTTCGTAGAGAAACTCGATTGTGCCCGCGCCGATGTAGTTGATCTTGGCAACCGCATCCGCACAGACTTTGCCGATTTTGGCGCGTTCTTCGGCGGAAATCGCAGGGCCGGGGGCCTCTTCGAATACTTTTTGGTGGCGGCGCTGCAGCGAACAGTCTCGCTCGCCCAGATGCACAGCGCGTCCCTTACCGTCGCCAAAGACCTGAATTTCGATGTGGCGCGGAGTGGTGAGATACTTTTCGATGTAGACTTCGTCATTGCCAAAGGCAGCCTTGCCTTCAGCCCGTGCGGTCATGAACGCGCTTTCCATGTCGGCCGCCGTCTGAGCGACCTTCATGCCGCGACCGCCACCGCCTGCTGTGGCTTTGATGATAACGGGATACCCCATCTCTTCACCAAGTTTTTGGGCGTCTTCCAATGTATCCACGCCGCCGTCGGATCCGGGCACACAAGGAACGCCAAGGGCCTTCATCGTATCCTTGGCCGTGATCTTGTCACCCATCACGCGGATATGTTCCGCTGTGGGACCAATAAAGGTCAGGTCGTGATCTTCGACGATCTGAACAAACTGGGCGTTTTCGGACAGGAAACCATAGCCGGGATGGATTGCCTCGGCGCCGGTGATTTCGCAGGCCGAGATGATGGCCGGAAAGGACAGGTAAGATTGCGCGGATGACGGAGGGCCGATGCAAACGGATTCGTCGGCCATACGGACATGCATGGCATCTGCGTCTGCGGTGGAGTGAACGGCCACGCTTGCAATGCCCATTTCACGTGCTGCCCGGATAACGCGCAGCGCGATTTCGCCCCGGTTGGCAATCAGGATTTTGTTGAACATGCGCGCCCCCTTATTCGAGGATGACGAGAGGTTCGCCAAATTCGACCGCTGCCCCATCGTCCACAAGGATGCGTTTGACGGTGCCTGCACGCGGGGCAGGGATGTGGTTCATGGTCTTCATCGCCTCGACGATCAGCAATGTATCGCCTTCGGCCACTTTCTGGCCAACCGAGATGAAGGCGGGTGCCCCGGGCTCGGCTTGCATATAGACAGTGCCGACCATCGGAGACGGCACGGCGCCGGGGTCATCCGCGGGATCAGCCGCGGGTGCCGCTGCCGCGGGAGCCGGGCTTGCCGGCGCGCTGGCGGCTGGGGCGGGTGCTGCGGCGGGCAGGGCCTGAACAGCGACCTGCTGTCCAGTGTGGCGCGAGACGCGCACGTTCAGGCTGTCATCTTCGCCGTATTCGCGTTTCACCTGAACTTCGGTCAGATCGTTTTCACGCAGCAGTTCTGCCAGAGCCTGGATAAAGGCGACGTCGGCGTCCTGATTTTTTTTGCTCATTTTTGTCCTCAAGCCTTTGGCATCGGCAAGGAGCCCCCATGCCATACAGTGGTGCGTGTATAGCGGGCGATTGTGGCGGTGAAAAGCGCCCTTGATGACCTCGGGTTATTCTCAGTGCAGCAAGGGTGCGTTGGTAGGGGCGGCCGGGCTCAAAAATGCAAACACGGAGCCAACGGCCCCGTGCTGGTAGATTCTTTCCTGAAGCAGACCTGAGATCAGATTGCGAGGTATTCCGCGCGCAACTCTTCGTTTTCCAGCACCTCGGCGGCAGTTCCATCAAAGACGATGCCGCCGGTGTCAAGAATGACGGCTCGATCTGCCAGCTGCAGCGCGCGAACCGCGTTTTGTTCCACAAGGATTGTCGTGATCCCCTGTTCTTTAATGATGCCGAGCGTTTTTTCGATCTCGTCGACGATCACAGGCGCAAGGCCTTCGTAGGGTTCATCCAGAAGCAGCACCTTGATGTCGCGGGCCAGTGCCCGTGCGATTGCGAGCATTTGTTGTTCGCCCCCGGAAAGGGTGGTGCCCTCTTGCGTGCGGCGTTCGCCAAGACGCGGGAACAGCCCATAAAGCCGCTCGATCGACCAGCCAATTGGGGGAGCGATCTGTGCGAGTTTAAGGTTCTCCTCGACTGTGAGGCCGGGAATGATGCGGCGATCTTCGGGTACGAGACCTAATCCGGCCTGTGACGCCTCATGACTGGACATCTTGTGCAGCGGTTGGTGGTCCAGCCAGATCTCGCCATGGGTCACTTGTGGGTCGCCAATGCGCGCGATTGAGCGCAGAGCAGACGTTTTTCCTGCTCCGTTGCGTCCGAGCAGGGCAAGGATTTCGCCTTCGTGCACATTAAAGCTGATGCCCTGTACGATGTAGCTTTCGCCGTAATAGGCATGCATGTCCCAAACGGACAGAAAGGCCGGAGCGGTCTGGGCGTGGCTGACGCCTTTTGTGAAGTCTGGTTTGACGTTCATGTCGTTGTCCTCGCTTTTGGGCGGGGTAGGGCGGAGGATGCCTCCGACCTACGATTTCGATTAGGCAGCTTCTTGCGTTTCGCCAAGGTAAGCTTCGCGGACTTTGGGATGGCCCTTGATTTTGTCCGGCGTGTCTTCGACCAGAGGCGTGCCTTGAGCCAGCACCGTGATCCGCTCGGCGAGGGAAAACACCACATGCATATCGTGCTCAATAATTGCGATGGTGATGTCGCGCTCATCCTTGATCTGCTTCAAGAGATCGATGGTGTTGTTCGTGTCGGCCCGCGCCATGCCAGCGGTCGGTTCGTCAAGCAGCAGCAGGCGTGGCTCTTGCGCCAAACACATGCCGATTTCCAGACGCCGCTTGTTGCCGCGGGACATTGTGGCCGCGTTGTCGCTGCGCGCATCGGCCATACCCATTTCTTCCAGCATGTGCTCGGCCCGCTCTACGATCTCGCGGTCCTTGTACATGTCGATAAACGCGTTCGGCGTGAAGGATCCGTCACGTTTGGCGAAACAGGGGATCAGCATGTTTTCCAGTACGCTCAGGTCACCAAAGATTTCTGGCGTCTGGAACACACGGGAAATACCCATCTGGTTGATCTCGTAGGGCTTGCGTCCCAGAACCGACTTGCCGTCGAACATGACCGAGCCTGTGTCTGGTATCAGCTTGCCCACGAGGCAGTTCAGCAGCGTGGACTTGCCCGCTCCGTTGGGGCCGATGATCGCGTGGCAGGAGTTTTCTGCCACACTCAGGTTTACGTCTCCAAGCGCTTGCAGACCGCCAAACCGTTTGCCCACGTTTTTGATGTCGAGAATACCCATGTGAGAGGCTCCTTATTCCGCAGGTGTGGTTTTGCCGTCCGGGGTGTCCGAACTTGGCTTTTTGCGCTTGAACAGGCGTGCGATCCGCTGTCCGCCCTCGACCAACCCGCCAGGCAGGAAGATTACGACCAGCATGAAAATCAGGCCCAGTGTCAGGTGCCAGCCCTTGCCGATGAAGGGATAGATCAGCGTGACGACGAAGTCCTCAAGCCCATCTGGCAGAAAGGCGAACCATTCATGCAGGATGGTCGAGTTGATCTTGGACATGATGTTTTCCATGTACTTGATCATACCCGCGCCCAGGACCGGTCCGATCAGTGTGCCCGCGCCGCCAAGGATGGTCATCAGAACCACCTCGCCGCTGGCTGTCCAGAACATGCGCTCGGCGCCGACCTGGGTGTCCATCGCAACCATCAGACCACCGGCAAGCCCTGCATACATGCCTGACACCACAAAGGCGGCGAGGGTGTATGGACGTGCATTGAGGCCGGTGTAGTTCAGGCGTTGCTGGTTTGATTTGATCGCGCGCAACATCATCCCGAAAGGCGAGTTGAAGATGCGGATCGCCAGATAAAAGCTTGCCAGCATTGCAATCGCCGCCACGTAGTAGCCCACGTTAAAGGTGAACAGCCATGATCCCACGGACCATTCAAAGCTGGAGCCCATTTCGAGCCCGAACAGGTTGGCCTTGGGCGATGCACCGTCAGCCAGTGCGCCGTCCAGAATGCGCGGATCCTGCAATTTGGGCTGCAGACCCGTTTCACCGCCCGTGATGGGTGTCAGTACCGAATAGGCAAGAGCATAAGACATTTGCGCAAATGCGAGCGTAAGGATCGAGAAATAGATGCCCGAACGGCGCAGACTGATCCATCCGACCAGGAGGGCAAACAGTCCCGCGACTACGACTGACACAGCTATCGCCGGAATGATGTTCATCGTCAGTAGCTTCATCATCCACATCGCGGCGTAAGAACCGACACCGAGGAAAGCGGCGTGTCCGAAGGACAGATAGCCGGTCAGGCCGAACAGAATGTTGAAACCGATGGCAAAGATACCGAAGATTACGAACCGTTGCATCAGGTCAGGGTAGCCCGCGTTGAACTGCGCCATACCCGAGCCTTCAGGGAAGGGGTTGAGGATGAAAGGGGCCAGTAACGTAAGTACGAAGACCAGCAACAGGAGGTTTGTGTGTTTTTTGTCTAGTCCGAGCATGGTTTAATCCTCCATCACGCCTTTGCGGCCCATCAAGCCACGGGGACGGGTGAGCAGAATGATGATTGCAACCAGGTAGATGATGATCTGGTTGATACCGGGCAGGAATTCCAAGACCTCGCGCATCGACGCAAAGCTTTCCAGAATGCCAAGCAGGAACCCCGCAAGCACCGCGCCGGGCAGGCTGCCCATGCCTCCGACAACCACCACCACAAAGCTGAGGACGAGGAAGTCCATGCCCATGTGATAGTTCGGCGAGTTGATCGGTGTGTACATCACCCCAGCGAGACCCGCGACGGCGGCAGCCAGTCCGAACATCAGTGTGAAGCGTTTGTCGATGTTAATGCCCAGCAGTTGGACCGTTTCGCGGTCTGCCATTCCGGCCCGTACAACCATCCCGAAGGTGGTGAATTGGAGGAAGGCAAATACGCCGCCAATGATAATGGCCGCAAAGGCAAAATAGACCAGTCGCCAGTATGGATAGATGATCGTGTTGGGATCAAAACCAAGAACTGCGCCAAAATCAAACGACCCTTTGAATGCCTCTGGGGCAGGAGTTGGGATCGGGTTGGCACCGTAATAGTACTTGATGATCTCTTGCAGAACGATGGCCAGACCAAAGGTTACAAGGATTTGGTCGGCGTGGGGGCGGCTGTAGAAGTGTTTGATCAGGCCGCGCTCCATGGCGACGCCGATCAGGACCATTACTGGAATGGCGAACAGAATCGAAATGGGCACCGCCCAGTCGATTATTACATCCCCTGTAGCCTGCCCGAAAATATCGTAGAGGTAAGGTACCTCGACTTGCAGTGGGTTGCCCAAAAAGTCTTTTTGCGTTTCGTCGATGACGGTATGGCTGATTTGCAGCAGACGGCTGAGTGTTACAGCGCAGAATGCGCCGATCATGAACAGCGCCCCGTGGGCAAAGTTCACGACACCAAGCGTGCCAAAGATCAACGTCAGCCCCAGCGCAATCAGCGCGTAGGCGGAGCCTTTGTCGAGTCCATTGAGAATTTGAAGGATGATCGCTTCCATCGGCCTAACCTTTGGTTGGAACGTTTTGTGCCATGCGGCGTTTGAGGCCCGGGCAGGGTAGGGTGGGCAAATTGCCCACCCTCATTTTGGTACGCTTACGCGCCTGGGTTGCAGGAACCTAGCTCGCCACCAAAGATCGACGCGTCATACGTGACCTGAGATGTTGGCGTGACTTCGACGATCTCAAGAAGGTCGAACTCGGAAGTTGGGTTCTCTTTACCCTTCACAACCAGCACGTCTTTGAAGCACTGGTGGTCTTCGGCACGGTACAGAGTTGGGCCGTTGCCCATTCCGTCGAACTCGAAGCCTTCGAGCGCTTCGGCAACCGCACATGGGTTGAACGAACCGGCCCGCTCGACAGCGTCCGCGTACAGCATCGCCTGAACGTAGCACGTGTGCGCCGCCTGGCTGGGTGGGAAGCCGTACTTGGTACCGAAGGACTGAACGAACTGCTTGGAGCCTTCGTCCTGCAGCGACCAGTGCCAGTTTGTGGAGCCGAAGATACCCTTAACGTTGGCACCGGCACCTTTCGCCATCAGGCGAGAGTAGAGCGGAACAACGATTTCGAAGTTCTTGTCGTTCACCAGCTTGTCGCGCAGGCCGAACTGAACCGCGTTGGTCAGCGAGTTCACCATGTTTCCGCCGTAGTGGTTCAGAACCAGAACGTCAGCACCGGACTGCAGAACAGGCGCGATGTAAGAAGAGAAGTCAGTCTGCGTCAGCGGTGTTTTCACGGCTGCAACAGTTTCCCAACCCATGGCTTCGGTGGATGTGCGCACGGCTTCTTCTGTGGTGTAACCCCAGTTGTAGTCCGCTGTCAGGTGATAGGCGCGACGGTCCGTACCGTAGTTGTTGGCAAGGATCGGGGCCAGAGCAGCACCAGACATGTACGAGTTAAAGAAGTGACGGAAGCCGTTGGCTTTCTTGTCTTTACCCGTTGTGTCGTTGGAGTGCGTCAGACCGGCCATGAAGATCACGCCCGCCTCTTGGCAAAGCGCCTGAACGGCAACGGCCACACCGGAGGACGAACCGCCTGTGATCATGACGGCGCCGTCTTTTTCGATCATCGAACGGGCCGAAGCGCGGGCTGCGTCAGATTTCGTCTGCGTGTCGCCGGTTACGTACTCAACCTTCTTGCCCATGATGCCGTTGCCTTGCAGGGCCTTGGACGAGAATGTGTTCATCAGGCCGCCGTCGCCGCCACCGTTCAGGTGCTCGACTGCAAGCTCATAAGCGCGCAGTTCGTCTGCACCCTCATCAGCGTAGGGGCCGGATTGTGGTACGTTGAAACCCAGAGTAACCGACGAGCCAGTGGGTTCGTTGGTAAACGCCGCGGCGGATTGTGCCGTGAAAATCGTTGGTGCAGCGACACCGGCGCCGGCAATTGCGCCGGTTTTTAGAACACCGCGACGTGTCAGGTTCATTTTGGACATGAAAATCCTCCCATTTGTTGAAATGCGCAGTCCCCTCTCCTCAGGGGAGACGCGCGGCACCTTTTGATGCAAATCCCTTATCGCGCAAAATGTGAAAACCAAGCAATAAACCCCTTGTTTTTCACAATTATCTTGTAAAGATATACACAACGGCACGGCCTATCTTGTAAATTTAATTATGTTGCAGCGCAGAAACACGTTGAAAAAGAACGCGAAATCAATGGGAGGTATACCATGCGTGACGCACTGACAGGCACCCGGATCCGCGATCGCCGCGTTATGGCTGGCACCAAGCAATCCGCGCTCGCCCGTGAAATCGGGATATCGGCGTCCTACCTAAATCTGATCGAACACAACAGGCGCAGAATCGGCGGGAAGCTGCTCCTCGACATTGCAGCGGCACTTGGCGTTGAGCCCGCGGCCCTGACCACAGGTGCCGAGGCGGCCATGATCGCCACGTTGCGAGAAGCGGGCAGCGGCGCTGCAATGGCCGAAGGCGAACTGGACCGGGCTGAGGATTTCGTGGGGCGGTTTCCGGGTTGGGCGGATGCGCTTGCCTTGGCCCACCGCAAGCTTGCCGGGCTGGAGCATACTGTCGAGGTGCTAAGTGATCGACTTGCTCACGACCCGGAAGTCGCCGCCTCGGTCCACGAAGTGCTGTCCACAGCCGCCTCGATCCGCTCTACGGCGTCCATTCTGGCTGGGGACAAGGAATTGCCCGAAGAGTGGCGCGATCGGTTTCATGCCAACATCGACGCGGACAGTCGCCGTCTTGCGGACAGTTCGAAAACTCTGGTCAGCTTCCTTGATCCAGAAACAGGAGAGGCTGCGCATACGGGCACGCCTCAGGAAGACGTCGAGGCTTTTTTGGAGGCGCGCAACTATGCCTTTGAGGCAATCGAGGCCGGAGAAGCCGATACTTCTCAGATTGTCGAAAGTGCACCAGAACTGACATCGGTGGCCGCACGCCACATTGCGCAAGGGGTGTTGGAACGGATGAGTGCAGACAGTGCCAAGGTGTCACTAGTCGAATTGGGTATAGGGCTGGAAGATCTCGGGATCGACCCAACCGCACTCGCCGCCCGCTTTCGGGTATCGGTCGGGTGTATCCTGCGTCGTTTGATTTCCATACCTGATCTCGGCATTGGCCTTTTGGTTGCTGACCGGGCCGGCAGTCTCCTGTTTCGCAAAGGGGTTGAGGGGTTCACTCTGCCGCGTTTTGGTGCAGGTTGCCCACTCTGGCCATTATTTCAGGCCTTCGGTGCTCCTGGGCAGGTGTTGTTTCAGCGAGTGCGCATGCCGTCGCGGGCGGAAGGTCTGTTTGACTGCTACGCAACGGCCGAGCCGGTCGGGTATGTTGAAGTAAACACGCCACCTCTGCTGCATTCCACCATGCTGATCGTTCCGGTGACTGCGCCCGAAGACGCAGATGGGCCGCCCCCATTCCATGTCGGACCGGCTTGCAGAATCTGCCCGGCTGCGCAGTGTCAAAGCCGGCGCGAGCCGTCCATCCTGAGCGAAGGGTTCTAAGGCGTTTTGACAGGCCCGCCAAAACCGCACATAGTTGCTGTGCATCGTTGATGAGCACCGTTTGATACGGATCGCCAGCGGCGACGGTGCGTAGGGGAGGAGCCGCACATTGGGCAAGCATGTTCTGCTCGTCGAGGACGAGGTCAATATCATAGAAGCCATCAGCTTTTTGCTCAGTCGAGAAGGATGGCAGGTCGACACCCACTCGGACGGGGCAACGGCCATGGATGCAATCAGAGCAGCGCGGCCGGACCTTGTCGTGCTGGATCATATGTTGCCAGGCAAAAGCGGTCTCGACATCCTGACCGAACTACGTGCGGAACCGGATTTTCAGTCGATGCCGGTTCTGATGCTGACCGCGCGTGGTCAGGCCCGCGACCGTGAGCAGGCCGAAAAGGCCGGTGTCAGCCGGTTCATGACCAAACCGTTTTCGAATATCGAAGTGGTCACCGCCGTGCGTGACCTCGTGCAGCTGGCGCAATGAGCACACAAGGCGCCACGCCTGTCTTCCTTGAGCGGCGCAGTTATCGCCGCCGCAGGATGATGGATGCACTGCGCCTGTTGCCGATCCTTGGAGTATTCTTGTGGATGCTTCCACTGTTCTGGCCAACGCCTGCGGACGGGCCCACAGCACCCGAGGCGGTGCCGTTGTCCACTGCAGTCACATACGTCTTCGTCGTATGGTTGGCTCTGATTGCGTCCGGGTTTTCTCTGTGGTCCTTGTTGCGTGCGCGTCCCGAGATGGGTGAGGACGCAAGCGACGAGCTGCTCTGATGGCCTCGGTAAATCTGCTGATCGGCGTCAGCCTGATCTATGTCACGTTCCTTTTTTCCATCGCCTTCTTTGCAGAGCGGGCCGCCGCGAGAGGGAAGGTCACATGGCTGCGCTCGCCTCTCGTTTATACGCTGTCCTTGTCAATCTACTGCACGGCTTGGACATTCTACGGTGCGGTGGGCTATGCGGCTCGCTCGGGCATGGAATATGTGACCATTTACCTTGGTCCCAGCCTGGTGATGATCGGTTGGTGGTGGGCGTTGCGCAAGCTGGTGCGGGTGGGCCGCGCGCAGCGGGCCACATCTGTTGCTGACCTGATCTCGTCCCGCTTTGGCAAATCGAACCTTTTGGCCATAGTCGTAACGATCATGGCCGTAATCGGGGTAACACCCTACATCGCCCTGCAACTTCAGTCGGTGACTCTGTCCCTGGCGATCTTTGCTGAACCCGAAGCGGGCGCGTTGAACCAGACCGGTGCCGCGTTCTGGGTCGCCTTTGGTTTGGCGCTGTTCACCGTCCTTTTCGGAACGCGTAATCTCAACGTCAACGAACGCCATAACGGCGTGGTCATTGCCATCGCGGTAGAGGCCATCGTCAAGCTGATTGCCCTTCTGGCTGTGGGTGTTTTTGTAGTCTGGGGCGTGGCAGGAGGCATGGCCCCCATGATGGAGCGTATTGACACCTCGCCCATTGGCAAATGGGAAATGGATCGCAGCCGCTGGCTGGCTCTTACGGCGCTGTCGGCAGCGGCCTTTCTGGCCCTGCCGCGCATGTTTCAGGTCATGGTGGTCGAGAACGAAGACGAGCGGCATCTTCAAATCGCCAGTTGGGCGTTCCCTCTCTATCTTATGCTGATGAGCCTGTTTGTGGTGCCCATCGCTGTTGTTGGCCTTGATCTGATGCCAGCAGGATCCAACCCGGACCTATTCGTTCTGACGATACCGCTGGCAGAAGGACAGGTGGGGCTTGCTACCCTTAGTTTTCTAGGTGGGTTTTCGTCAGCGACTTCAATGGTGATTGTGGCTACGCTCGCGCTGTCCACGATGGTGTCAAACCATATTGTGATGCCGGTCTGGCTCAGTTCACGTGTCGAGGGGGCGCAGGTGTCTGGCGACGTGCGCGACGTAGTGATCCTGTCGCGGCGTGCTTCAATCCTGCTGATTATCGGTCTTGGCTATGTCTACTATCGGTTTTCCGGCGGTGGTGCAGCGCTGGCGGCAATCGGGCTGATTTCCTTTGTCGGTGTTGCTCAGTTTCTGCCGGCCATGCTGGGGGGGATCATTTGGCGTGGGGCCACGCGCTGGGGGGCGCTTGCCGGGCTGCTCATGGGATTCACGATCTGGGTGTTCTGTTCACTTTTACCCAGTTTCGGACCCGGCGTCGTTTTGTCGTCAAGTGTCTTCGAACAGGGACTTTTCGGCCTTGGATGGGTGCGCCCGCATGCCCTCTTTGGGATTGAAGGGATTGATCCGACGGTGCACGCGGTGGCCTGGTCAATCACGCTGAACATCGCCGCCTTTATCGTTGTGAGCCTTGTGACCTTTCCCAGTCCGCTCGAACGGCTGCAGGGCGCGCAATTTGTCAATGTCTTTGACCATTCCGGGCGCGCGCAGGGCTGGGATGCAGCCCGCGCCACAAGCGAGGACCTGATGGTCATGACCCAGCGGATCCTCGGCGCGGACGAAGCACAAAAGCTGTTTCGCCTTGAGGCCTCCCGGCAGGGACTGGACGGTGGTTTGCCCGAGGCCACTCAAGGGTTCTTGCAGCACCTTGAACGGGAACTGGCAGCCAGTGTGGGCGCGGCTACGGCCCATGCGATGATCAGTCAACTTGTGGGCGGTGCATCAGTATCGGTGCAGGACCTGATGGCGGTGGCCGACGAATCTGCTCAGATCCTAGAATACTCCAACCAGCTAGAGGCGAAGTCACACGAGTTGTCGCGCACGGCCCATCAATTGCGTGAGGCAAACCAGAATCTGACCGCACTTTCAGTTCAAAAGGATGCCTTTCTCAGCCAGATCAGCCATGAACTGCGCACGCCCATGACCTCAATCCGTTCGTTCTCCGAAATTTTGCGCGACACCGAAGGCATGGGTCAGGTTGAAAAGACCCGCTATGCCTCAATCATACATGGGGAGGCGATGCGGCTGACACGGTTGCTGGACGATTTGCTCGACCTCAGCGTGCTTGAAAACGGGCAGGTGTCCTTGCGCCACGAAACCGGCGGTTTGGGTGACCTATTGGAAAAGTCCATACGGACTGCGCAAGCGGGCAGCACCGAGCCGCTCACCATCCGCCGATGCCACGTAGAAGAGGCGATTATGCTGTCGACCGACCATGATCGTTTGGGACAGGTGTTCATCAACCTGATCACGAATGCGCAGAAATACTGCGACGCTGAGGCACCGGAACTTGTGATCTCGGTGAACCGCGATGGTCCGAATCTGTCTGTGTCCTTTGCCGATAATGGAACCCCGATCCCGGATAACGATCGTCGCGTGATTTTCGAGAAATTTGCGCGCGTCGGGAATCAAGACGGGTCAGGTGCGGGGCTGGGGCTGGCCATCTGCCGCGAGATCATGACCCGTCTGGGCGGGGACGTCACTCATGTGCGCGAGACAAGCGGGAACACCTTTGTGGTGCATTTACCAAGCCAGAGCGCCCTTGCTGCGCAATAGGCACATCTGGCGTGCTGGTATTTGTCGAGCGGTCTAAAGCGGTTGGTAACCAATCCTCATTAAAGCTGACAGCGTAATTGCAGGCCGGTTTACGGCAGGGGATATGGACGACACTGAAAACCAGACCGTATTGGCGCGCATCACCGCAAACGCCCGAAGCGAGCGCAAAGCCAAGGCCATGACGCTGCAAAAGGCGTTGCGCATTGCGTTAGCCAAGGTGGCGGACGCGTTGATGGACCTGCCTGCGGCTGTGTTGAGTGTAACGATTCAGGACATCAAAGGGGAAGATGTGGAGGCGGTGCTTGATGACGACCAGTTGCTGCTGATCCTCGATGGCCCCAACGGGTGCATTGGGGCAGCGATGTTCGCACCAGTTGTGGTCGGCGCCATGATCCAGCAACAAACCGTCGGCAATGTTAGTCCGGGCCCTGACCCCGAACGGGCGATGACACGCACGGATGCGGCAATTTGCGCACCACTTCTGGATGCGCTTTTTGAACGGATGGTCCCTCTCTTGGATGAACCTGATGAGGCGGAGTTGATTGATGGTCATCAGTTTGGAGCCAAAGCGCATGATGCGCGCACGCTGGCACTGGCGCTGGATGCGTCCGATTACATCACGATCCGTCTGACGCTGGATATCGCGCGCGGCGCCCGACAGGGTGAAGTGGTTCTGTTCTGCCAACGCTTGAGGCGCGCGCCGAGCAACCCGACGAGGCGTGTACGGACCCAGACCCAGAGGAGGCCCATCAGGAGGCCGACATGGCCAAGCTTGTAATGGGGTTGAATGCGGATTTGCGGATGGTGCTCTGCCAGATCAATCTGCCTCTGAGCCGTTTGAACGCATTGAAGGTTGGGGATACTGTCGAAATGACACCGGGAGCGTTCCCAAATGTTCAAATCACGACCGCGACGGGTCGTATCCTTGGGCGCGGTGAGGTTGGGCATGTGGATGGTGTGCGCGCCGTGAAACCGATCCGTGCCCCACTACACGCCGAACGGCCTCTGCGTCGTGCCAGCGACAAACCTCTTTTTGATATGCCTGAAGTTGAAGTTCTGACGGCCTCAGGTCGCCGCACAACCGTGTCGCGCGAAGTGGACATGAGTGCCGAAGAATTGGACAATGCATTGACCGCATTGCCGCCCATCGTGGAGCGGCGCGCGCAAGTCGCCTCTGACGACACCACTGACAAACCGTTTCCCGTCGAAGACGATAAGGACGATACGAGTGATCTGCCAGACTTGGACGGTCTGCCTCGTCTGGAGGACTTGCCAGATCTTGAGGCTTTGCCGGATTTGGCAGAGTTGCCGGAACTTGATGATTTGCCAGATTTGGCGGACTTGCCGGATCTGGAAATGCAGGCCGCCAGCTAGTTGCAGGCAGCTCCGCTCAGGCGCCACCCTTAGCTTGTGCGATGGCCTCCAGTGTTGGGCGCAGGTTCTCCAGATCGTATCCGCCCGCACGGGCTGTGGCCAGAATGTCATCGGTCGCCATCTCTCCGGCCTGCCCAAAGCACCACACAACGGTGGACCGGGTTCCGGACGCGCAATAAGCCAATACGGGCCCGTCCGCTAAGGTCGCGTGTTCCTTTTGCGCCGCGACATTAGGCGGGGTCATCGCCTGATGCGTCAGGGGCAGGCGGACAAAGCCAAGGCCAGCCGCACGCGCCGCGTCTTCCATGGCGTCCGCCTGAAAGGGGGGCGGTACCTCTTCGTCGGGGCGATTGCATATGATGGTTGTAATGCCAGCAGCTGCAACGTCCGGCATGTCGGCGGGATCCAACTGTGGGGCTACGAAATAGGTCGGTGTGATTTGGCGAATATCCATGCCGACGGTTTAGGCGTGCGACGTCTGTCTGTCCAGCATGCGACGCAGCGGCGGGACCGCCCACATTCCCGCCAGCATTGCAACAAGGAACACCAACCCTGGCCATCCGCCATAACTGATCGAGGCAATGGCCGGTCCTGGGCACAGGCCCACAAGACCCCAACCGATCCCGAACAGGATGGACCCAAAAACCAGCGGACGGTTGAGAGTCTGGACAGGGGAGGGCGGAAATGCCCCACCGGCGAGCGGCACACGCCCGCGCGTCATCCTCCACGCCAGCAACATGGGCAGGATTGCGCCGCCCGTCACAAAGGCCAGCGTCGGATCCCATTGCCCAGCAATGTCGAGAAAACCGCGCACACGGGTGGTATCCGTCATGCCCGATTATGCAGACCGGCGCCAAACAGGGCGCCGCTGATCAGAGAAAGAACCGCACGCATCATATCCCGAATCCAATCCGCACAATGCTGACCGTCACAACGCCAGCGCCGATGTAAAATAGGGTCGCCACCAGCCCGCGCAGCGAAAGCCGCGACAGACCACACACCCCATGGCCCGACGTACAACCATTGGCAAAGCGCGTACCAACGCCAACACAGAGGCCCCCGAGGATCAGAAGCCAGAGTTGGGACGTCGCCTGAGTGGCCACAGCCCAGCCGCCAAAGGTGAGCAGGGCAGGGGCTCCGATGAGCCCAATGAGAAAGACCAATGTTGGACCACGGTCTGAACCGGTGCCGTCCACCAGTCCGCCAACGATCCCGCTGGCACCCATGATGCGTCCCGTTCCCAAAAGCAGAACAGCGCCCCCGGTGCCAATCAACAGCCCTCCAAGCAGACCGTAGAGCCAAGCCATCTCCATCGCCTTGCCCCTTTGCTACTTCAGAAAGATGCCGACAATCACCAGCATCAGACCGATGACCGACACAAACAGAGCTCCAAGGTTCATTGGCAGCACCCGCGCCATCAGCGCCCGCATAGCTTCATCGTCAAGCCCGGCACGTCTTGCCGACCAGACTTTGATGATGCACCACACAAGCCCGGCAAGCCCCACCAGAGACAGCGCTGCGCCGCCCCAGATCAGTCCATCAAAAATGCTCATACCAGTGTCGTTTTCCATGGCCGCCGGGCTATCGCAGGAGCTGCGCATTGGCAAGCCGGGTTGCCTCTTGCGGTGCCCACCCTGCGCGGCTATCGAGGCGCACCACCCCCCAGCCGCGAGGAGCCGCGCATGTCCAACACTGCCACCAACGCCGAAAGTTACCGCGTCACAGCCGATGAACTGCGCCAGTTTATTGAGCGGATTGAACGGCTGGACATGGAGAAAAGGGATCTCGCTGACCAGCAAAAAGAAGTAATGGCCGAGGCCAAGGCGCGCGGTTACGACACCAAGGTCATGCGCAAGGTGATCGCGCTGCGCAAGCGCGACAAGGATGACATCGCCGAGGAAGAAGCGGTGCTGGAAATGTACAAAGAAGCGCTGGGCATGAGCTGACGCGGTTCAGCGCCCAAAACTAAGCGATCGGGCCAAATGTTTTATGGCGCGATGAACGTCACACCGGGAATGCGGGCGACCGCGCCCATGTCATCTTCGTAAATCTCGGTCAGTGCGTCGATGTCACTTTCGATCCAGCCGGGTGCATCCAGTTCTTCTTCGATTGCACCTTCGACCGCAAATTTGTCCAGGAACGCGGCGATAACGCGCCTGATTTGTATTTCGGTCAGGTCTGGATGGTCGTTGATGTAGGCTTCAAACCGATCCATGCCCTGTTTTGACATTATATCACCCAGCAGATCGTAAGCGCCAATAATGGGATGGCCGTGATCAAGTCCGGCCATTTCGCGTACGATTTCGGACCAGATCATTGGCGTGTCTTCGAAACACCATACGGTGATTTTGACGGTTGGTGCAGCGGCGCGGATCGCAGTCAGCGTGTCAGACCATTTAATCATATACGGACTCACACTACGCAGAAAACTGTCCATGTTCTCTTGTGGCGCTTGTTCGAAAAGTGCGGGCAGCAGAGTCGCGGGATTACGCAGGGCCAGAAACAGCTCGAATTCGTCATGTTCAAAGAGGGCTGCCAGTTGGGCCACACGTTCAGGCGCAGATTCATATATCATGCCGTTGCGCACGCAGGCGCGTGGCGCGCCAAATAAGAACATCTGGCTCAGGATCACTCGATCCGCGTTTTCTTCCTCGAGAATCAAATCAAACAAAACATCCCGCGCATCAGATGCAGGCGGGGCATCTTGCAGAGCGGCAACGGTTTCCTTCAGCAGAGTCCGATATTTCCCAGGTCCAGGGACAGCTACACCCCGGTTCGAAAACTCTTGCGCATTGCGCAAAAGGCAACGCAACAGCCGATCTTCTTCGGTAAAATGTGCGCCTGCATGCAGCACCAGTTGCATTTGTGTTGCCTTTGAGTTCCGTTATCGGGCTAACTGCAAGGTATAGTGGAATTTCGCTGGGATAAAACCTCTGCCTGACATGCATATTTGATCTTGCCACCATCTTCGCTTGGCATTAGAGACACGCCGCAATGCCCCTATAGCTCAGCTGGTAGAGCAACTGATTTGTAATCAGTAGGTCCGCGGTTCGAGTCCGTGTGGGGGCACCATTAAATTCAGATAGTGAACTGATTTAAATGAAGTAAGTTGTCAGCTTAATTACGCCTATCCCCCTAAATATCCCCCTCAGTGCCGTTGGTGGATTTTTGTTTGGGCTCTAGACCTATGAAATTCTAACGCACCAAAATGCCACAAAGCGGACCTTCGATGTGCGATGCCCCAATGACCGAGTTGCGGACAAACCCGACCTATGCGCACGCAGCTATTGCCGGTGCAGCATTACTTTGCAGATGCGGCAATGGTTGCATGGCAGCACAACACTGTTCACCATAGTGGTCATTCAAACAAGGCAGCCGTGCCCAATCTCAAACAATCTTTTCGCCGCATGGAGCAGGAAATAGCATGTCGCGGACCATTGCGGCTATTCAGGAGGTCCGTCTGAATAGCCGCTTTGATTTGAAGTCACTCTATTAAGTCGATCCAAAAGACGGCCAAGTGTCAGTTAATCGGTAGCCTTCAGGCCAAGGGTCATCTGGATCAAGCATGTGTTGGTGCGTACCCGTTATCCAAGCGCGGCCTGTGATCTCTGGAACAATCGCCGGTCTGTCACCGACCATAGTTGTTCCCGAGATCCGTCCATGAAACTCAGAGCCGATAATTGATTGCGCCGTTATTGCGTCTCCGGATTTCATCTGACCGGATCGATGCAAGAGCGCCATACGAGCAGACAATGCCGTCCCAGTAGGTGAACGATCCACCTTCCCCGGTTGGATTGACACTGCTGCTTTTGTACGCAGCCGATTACCCTTCCGCTCTAAGGGCCCGGTAAAAAGACAAAACGAAAAATGATCCCAATCAGCGTTCTCAGGGTGGCAAAAGCTCAGTTGTTCATTTGCGGCATCGGTTATTCGCACCCCAATTTCGGCGAGACGACCGGCCTCGGGCGCATCCAGACTGAAGCCCAGTTTCTCCGCCTCGACCACGACAAAACTATCCCCGCCATAGGCGGTATCGACGATCAGTTCTCCGATGCCCGGAACGTCGAGCGTAATCCCAGTCTCGCCAACGAATGAAGGCAGGTTTCGAACGGTAATTCTCTGGGCCTTCCCATCACGACATTCGGCCCGGACGCGAACAAGTCCACCGGGTGCTTCCAGAACCATCTCGGTGATCGGCTCGACCATCGGAATGATGCCACTGTCCAACAACACTGTGGCGACACAGATCGAGTTTGAGCCGGACATCGGCGGTGTGTCTTCCGGCTCCATAATGATCCAACCCATCTGGGCGTCAGGATGTTTGGGAGGCACCAATAGGTTCACGTGACGAAACACACCACCACGCGGCTCGTTCAAGACAAAGTTTCGCAGGGTTTGATCTTTCGCGATCCAATTGCGTTGGTCCCATAGCGTTTCGCCGGGCGGCGGCGCCACACCTCCGACGATAACGTCACCGACCTCACCCTCAGCATGGCAGGAAACCACATGAATTGTTTTTGTGCTTCGCATTTTCGGGCCTTCCTGAATGATGGGACACAAAACTAAACATGCGCGGGCAAAGGATTTAGAACAATACTGCTGATCCTGGGACTTGGAGCCTTTTGCCTGATCAGCGAGGAAAGCCGACATGCGTGGCTGCAGTGACGGGCCGCATCTGATGTCGTGCACGATGTTCGAATGCCGCATCCGCCAAACGCGTTGCCGCCATTTGCTGCGCCCGTAGATTTTCCTGGGTACGAAATCACACTGTTCAATGCCAAATTCAATTTTGCCATGGTCACAGTTTGATCCGCTTTCGAGCTCAGCTTGCGGAAATTTCGCCCCGAAACTACTTTGCCGCGGCCCTGTTCACCTGCCGTCGCAAGCGATTTCTTATGGGTCATAAAAGGGCATCGGTACTACAGTGCAAGCGCGCTTTTCGCTCAGCTTGTCGACCTGCAGCGTTGTGTCCAATGCTGTATGATCGATGCTGATCATCGCAAGTGCAATGTTCTTTTCCAGTCTTGGAGAATAGATCGCAGACGTGACGGTCCCGACATGCTTGCCATCTTTCAGGACCGGCCAAAAGAAGTCGTTGGACCCGACAAAGAGATCGCCGTCAATTTCCAGGCCCACAAGCAACTGCGACGCGCCCTGTTCCTTGATTCTGGTCAGTGCTTTCTTGCTGACAAAATCCGCTTCCATGTCGAGATCGACGAGACGTTCCATGCCCAACTCATAGGGATTATTCGCTAGAGTCATATCCGCATGGTAGGACAACATGCCCGCCTCGATCCGCCGAATGCTTGACGTGTGGCCGGGCTTCAGACCAAAGGGGGCGCCGACGGCCATCAGATGTTCCCAAAGCCGGTCACCCTGTGACCCATCGCGCAGGAAAATCTCGTAACCCAATTCGCTGGACCATCCGGTGCGTGAAATGATCAGTGGCACACCATCCCAGTCAAATTCCATGAACCGGTAGTATTTGAGTTCTGTCGGCGCATCACCAAAGGCCGCACGCAGGATGTCGCGGGACTTGGGGCCCTGCAACTGCAACGGTGACACGTCGGGCTCGGCAATCTCGACATCCATGCCAGAATTCACTGCAATCCCCCGCGCCCAAAGCAACACATCGCTGTCCGCAATCGACAGCCAGAAATGATCTTCGGCAAGTTTCAGAAGGATTGGGTCATTGATGATCCCGCCGTGTTGGTCTGTGATCAGCACATATTTGCATTGCCCAACTTGGCATTTCGACAAATCACGGCAGCTGAGAAATTGGGTAAATTTCGCCGCATCCGGGCCTTTGATCTCGACCTGACGTTCGACAGAGACGTCGCACAGGATCGCCTCATTGACCAGGTTCCAGAAGTTCTGACCCGGATCGCCAAAATCGCGGGGGATGTACATGTGGTTATAAACAGAAAACCCCTTTGCACCCCAGCGAAGGGCCGCGTCGGAATATGGGGATTTTCGGACCTGTGTGCCAAAGCTGAATTGGGCAAAGTCGAGTTCGTGAGCCATGGTATTTATCCAGTCGTTTATGTCGGGGTCAGCTCTTGGAGCGGATCAGATCTCTCAGTTCGTTTTTTCGGATCTTGCCAGTCGTGGTTTTGGGCAACTCGCCGAAAATCACCTTCTTGGGGCTCTGGTATCCGGCGAGGCGGGTTTTGGCATGAGCCAGCAACTCGTCCTCGGTGGCGTCGTCCGATAGTTCGACGAAGGCGCAAGGCACTTCACCCCATTTTTCGTCCGGCATTGCCACGACGGCACAAAGGCTGACGGCAGGGTGCGAATAGAGCGCTTTTTCAACCTCAATGGACGAGATGTTTTCCCCTCCCGAAATGATGATGTCCTTGGACCGGTCACGGATTTCGATATAGCCATCTGGGTGCTGCACCGCGATGTCGCCAGACCAGAACCACCCATCCTTGAAGGCCTTGGCGGTCTCGTCGGGGGCCTTCAGATAGCCTTTCATGACGATGTTGCCGCGAAACACGATTTCGCCCAATGTTTCGCCATCCCAGGGCACCGGCGCACCGGTGTCGGGGTTCAGGACCAAAACGTCTTCTTGCAATTCGTAGGCCACGCCTTGGCGCGCTTTCAAGGTCGCCTGTTCTTCCGGTGGCAAATCCGCCCAAATGGGCTTTTCCGCGCAAACAACGGCGGGACCATAGACCTCGGTCAGGCCATAGACGTGCGTGATCGAGATGCCCATCGCCTCCATTCCTGCGATCACACTGGCAGGGGGTGGGGCGGCGGCGGTCATCATCTTGATCTTTTGCGGAAATTCGCGTTTTTCCACAGCGCCCGAGATCATGGACATGATAATCGGTGCACCGCACAGATGTGTGACACCATGATCAGCAAAATCGTCATAGATCGCATCAGCCCTTGGGGCGCGCAGGAACACGTGTGTTCCTGCCAGCATGGTGATGGTCCAGGGAAAGCACCAGCCATTGCAGTGAAACAGCGGCAGCGTCCAAAGGTAGACGGGATGGTGCGGCATTTCCCACGTGACGACGTTGTTGACCGCATTGGTCCAGGCACCGCGATGAGAATAGACAACGCCCTTTGGCCGTCCTGTGGTGCCGGAGGTATAGTTCAGCGCCAGCGCGTCCCATTCGTCTTCTGGCAGGGCATAGGCAAATTCCGCCTCCCCCTCGGCCAGCAAATCATCATAGGTCAATGCGCCAATTTTCTCGCCGCCCGGTCCTTCTCTATCCTCGATATCGACGATCAGCAGGTCACGACCCGATTGCGCAACGGCCTCGGCGGCGACCGATGAGAACTCGGTATCAACCAGCAAGACCTTTGCCTCGCCGTGATCCAGAATATAGGCAATCGTTCCTGCATCCAACCGCGTGTTGTTCGCATTCAGGACAGCCCCCAGCATCGGCACCGCCAGCGCGCATTCCAGCGCCTCGGGGATATTCGGTGCGATCAGGGCAACAGTGTCACCCTTGCCGACGCCGCGTTTGGCCAAAGCAGATGCCAGCCGTTTGCATCGCTTCGCAACCTCGCCCCAGTTGCGCCGAATGCAGCCATGGATTTGGGCAGGCAACTCAGGATGAACGCGCTCGACGCGTTTCAGGATCGAAACCGGTGAAAGGGCCGTGTGGTTTGCTGCGTTACGGGCAAGCTCCGCGCCCTCGTACATCATTCCCCGGTCCATTCCGGCATCGGTTCTTTGCGAGTGAAGGCCCCAATACCGGCCTCAGCATCCCTCGCCATCATGTTTTCGGCCATCGTACGACCGGCAAAGGCGTAGGCCTCCTCTAACGGCATTTCGGCCTGCTGATAAAAGGCCCGCTTGCCGATTTTGACCGCAGAGGGCGATTTGTCGGCGATGATGCTGGCCATCTCCATAGAAGCGGATTCCAGTTCGGGCAGTGGAACCACTCGGTTGACCAAGCCCATCTCCGCGACACGTGCGGCGGGCAGGAATTCCCCCAACAACAGCATCTCCATCGCCTGCTTGCGCGGCACGTTGCGGGACAGCGCGACCATCGGGGTTGAACAAAAGAGCCCGATATTCACGCCTGACGTCGCAAAGGTCGCGTCCTCGGCGGCCACGGCCAGATCACAGGACGCCACGAGCTGACAGCCCGCCGCCGTGGCGATGCCCTGGACCTCGGCGATCACCGGTTGCGGCAAACGCACCACGCGCAGCATCATCGCCGAACAGGTCGCAAACAGGTCTTGGAAATACTGGAATCCACCGTTGGCATCCGCGCGGCGCGCGCTCATTGCCTTGAGGTTATGACCGGCACAAAAGTGGTTTCCACCGCTGCGTAGGATCACCGCCTTTACGCTGCGGTCCTCTGCGATCTGGTCGAATGTATCGGACAGGGCGTGCAACATCGCCTCGGACAAGGCGTTGATCGATTTGGGCGCGTTCAGTGTCAGCACGGTCACGCCGTCTGTATCAGTGCGCAGAATGATGTCCTGATCGGTTTTCGTTTCCGTGATCGTCACGTCAACGTCCCCCCGGCCTTCTTCCATGCCGCCACACCACCCGTCATGTTCAAGACAGGCGAAAGGCCCATATCCATGGCAACCATCGCGGCCAAAGCTGACCGGCCACCGGACGCACAATAAAAGACGAAAGTCTTGTCCAGATTGAATTCCGGTTTGTGCGCGGGGCTTTCGGGATCAATGTGGAACTCCATCATGCCGCGTGACGAGGCGACAGCGCCCGCGATTATGCCGGTTTTTGCCTGCTCGGCCCCATCGCGCAGGTCGACAAAGACGTGATCGGGTGAGTTGGCCTGCGCCAGCGCATCTTCGGCGCTGATCGCTGTTACGGATGATAGGGCATGCTTGACGATGTCTTTGGCACTCTTAGTGATTTTCTGAGCCATCTTTTCAATTCTCCGCAGTGGGTTTCTCGACGAACATCAAATTTTCAGATCGAGTCTAGGTTTCCAGAAGGGGCGGAAGAGTTCGATTTTCGGGCAGCGGTTCATGACCACTTTCAGGCCCGCATCCTCTGCGAGCTTGGCGGCCCGGTCGTCGTAGACGCCGATTTGTCCCCACAAGACTTTGGCGCCTATGGCGATCGCCTTTTCAGCCATGCCGTAAAGCTCTTCACTGGGGCGGAATACGTCGACCATATCGACGGGTTTTTCGATTTCTTCCAGCGAACGATAGACCTTGAGGCCGCGGATTTCCGTGACGCGCGGATTGGGGTTCACCGGAAGGATGTCATAACCGATCTCGCTCAACTGGCGCAGCACGCCGTAGCTGAACTTGGTCTTGTCCGCGCTCGCTCCAACCATGGCAATGGTTTTGACAGACGCCAGAATGTCGGCCAGGTATTTTGGATCGTAGTCATAGATGTGATCAACGTCTGCTTCGGGCACAGGTCAACCCTCCTTTGGCGTGGCGATATCCGCCTTCAATTCGTGTGGTTTGAGCGGATCAAGAAACGGGTTTCGATAGAGCCTGTCATGGCTCTCAACCCCGATCTCCAGCGTGATGTCGGACGTTGCCCGCGCCACGCACAAGATCACATAACCGTTCTCAATCTGACGGTTATTCAGCGCCACCTGACGCCGCTGATCCACCTCACCAGCGGTCAGCTTGGCCGCACAGGTGATGCAGCCGCCATACTCGCAGCCATAGGGCAAATCGACGCCCTGGTCGCGCAACTGTTCCAGTAGCGGGCGGCGGGCATTAACCGGGTAGGTCGCGCCGTTGCGGTTTGCGATGGTGACGGTATGCGTGGTCATAGCCAGATGTCGCTTGTGCAATCGCCGCCGGGATAGCGCGCCTCGTGGCAGCGGGAGGGGCCATTGGGCTCCTTGCCGAAGTCCACGATGAAGTCGGGATTGATCGACATGCCCCCATCAACCGGATCACAGTCGATCATCACCATGACCCCGCCTTTGGTGCGGATTTCTGGATAAAACTGGTTGTCCCATGTGCTGAACAACGAGGTGGTGACATAGAGCCGCTTGCCATCAAGGCTGAGCTGGAACATCTGTGGCCCGCCTGCGACCTCAACCCCATTGACCGAAGGCGCCTTCCCCAGAAGACCGCCCATGAACACTTGCCCCGTCAGAACAGGATTGTGTGGATCGCTGATGTCATACTGGCGCATATCGCCGTGCAGCCAGTTGTTGAGATAAAGGTATTTGTCATCCATCGAGATCAAGATCGCGCTCATCACGCCGGGTAGCGGGATCGGCCAGTCGGGATGCATCTCGTTCTCAACATCGATGATCTTTTCCCACTGCCATTTGTCGCCATCTTTCCACCAGTGGATAACGTTTGTCGAAAGCGCCGCGCCGCAGAACCCGTGGGTGCTGTCGGGATCATGGTGGAACTTCACTTCCAACGGCAGCAAGCCGTCCTCGCCAAGGTAGAAACTCTCGACAGGTTCGCGTTTTTCAAAGTCCCAGAAGTGAAGCTCGCGCCCGTATTTCAGATGGCCGACCTCTTCCAGATCGAACCCCGGCATAAAGGTATTGGGAGCCGCCCATTCTGACGAAACCATCACATTGTGGCGCGGCTGGTACCAGAAGTCATAGCCGAACTTGATCTCGCCCATCGAGTTTTCCCAACGGCCGTGAATCTCGAAATCTTTATTCAAGTGCAGATAACCGCCTGGAGCTTCGCCCTTGGCGTCGCCCAGCATCGAAATGATGATCTCGGAGCCCAGACAATGCACGGTATGGGGCCCGGACAGGTTGGTTTTCGCCTTGATTTCGGCCCCGTCAACCACTTTGTGAAGGCGCGGCGCTCGCGGGTCGGTCGCAGTATCCACGATGTGCAGGTTGTTGGAGCGCACCCCCGGCAGGATCAGGTATTTGCGGCTCATTGACCCATCATCGAAACAAGATGAACAGGCGTTCCATCCCATGTGGTGCAACTCATCCCCGATCCCCGGCATTTCCAGCCGGTGGATCACCTGGGAATACGTCGGGCTGTCGGGGTCCACATCCACCGTGGCCAGATAGTCGGGTTTCTGAATGCCCGTGCCTGTGTAGATCGCAATTGTGTAGAGCAGTTTTTCACGGGGCGCGCGGATCGCCTCTGTTGGCGATGCATAGCCCGGTCCACAGCATTCTGACATTTTATCCTCCCTTGCGATCTCCTGACGATACTCATATAATGATAATTGAAATATCACAAAGAAAGAAAATGCACCTCGAACGCCTCACGCTCATCCTGGAGATCGTTGGCCAAAAGCAAGAAGCCACCGTCGCAGACATCTGCGCGCATTCCGACCTGCCCAAACCAACAGCATACCGGCTGGTTCAAGATCTTGTTGCCGTCGGATTATTGGAGCCTGTCGCCCGAGGAACGTTTTCAATCGGGCTTCGCCTGAAGCAGATCACCCATAGTGAGCAGTCCGATCGCGCCTTGCTTGAAATCATCGGTCCGACACTGAAACAGGCGGCGGGCCAATATGGCTCGGCTTTCTTTCTGTCACGTCTTCGCGGAAAGTCGGTGGAGATCATTCACGTCGAAACACCCGAAACGGGCGTATCATACCTTCACCCCGGTTTGGGAAAACGCCCCTTGCACGCTTGTTCCTGCTCAAAGGCCGTTGCTGCATTTTCGCCCGACTTGTTCTTGACCAGCGATTTGGAGGGTCGCCTGCGCGCCTACACCGAATTCACACTGACAAATGTGCAGGACCTGGAAGCCGAGTTCGAAACCATCCGCAAGCGCGGCTTTGCTGAATGCGTCGAGGAGATTGAGCGCGGTATGTGTTCCGTGGCAGCCCCCCTGGCGCCAAACGGGCCGGGTGCCACTCTGTCCATCGGTGCGACGGGTTCAGTACGGGTATTTACTCCAGCGTTCCGCAAAAAGCTTGGCCCCAAGATCACTCAGATTGCGCGTGAAATGTTGGCAAACCTAGGATGGGATGCAGCGCAAGACGCCAAGATATCTGGCTGATGGCTGCCACGAGATCGGGCGCTGCATGTTGGGTTTGCAGTTCTTGACAAATGACTGGTCTTGAAAGGCCAGTCCTACATAAATCGAATGCGTCTTGCCTACCCAATGTGTTGTTCACCGCTGTAGCGATGCACGCATGGCAGGCTTTGCGGATCAGAAACCAGAGGTCAGGTTGTCCGCATTGTGTGAATTCGACCTCTCATCCTTGCTGCACTCTTCACGATTGGCTGGTGTCTCCGCCGCACGGCAGCACCGAATTTTAAGCTGACGCAGCATTTCCCACGCTGCGAGCGCACGCAGCAGGAAATCCGAACTCGTAGAATGGGCTCAGAGCAGCCATTCGCTGCAGTCTGCACCAATGACCGCCTTGCGGACGAAGCTGACATTTTAGATAACTGCGTGTGTTCTGCCCAAGTGCCCGTTTTACCCGCGTTGCAGCCATACAATCTACGTGTCAAAAGCCTGCTAATAATCTAGTCCGTTGCAATGCCACGGAATGGGAAATTTCCTTTTGAACGCTGCAAAACCAATGATTGCGGGAAAGTCGTGCAAAGTGCCGACTGGCGTAACGAAAGCATGGAATGGGGGCTTGTTGTGGCATTGCAATAAAATATAGATGAAGTCTCTAAGGAAAATAGGACAACTTCAGATGTTAAAGTACCGGCGCGAGATTGATGGTTTGAGGTGCCCCTAGTTTCCTAGACGCCTGCCTCGTTCATCTTCTTCTGTTTGATTTCATAGTTAACCGGCGACAGCATACCGTTGTTGGTGTGCTTGCGTGTCGGGTTGTAGAACATCTCGATGTATTCGAACACGT
>NZ_JBDUXB010000040.1:0-3792 GCF_039945315.1 Tateyamaria sp.
GCCAGTAGAAGTCCGCGAAGCCATCCGTTCAAATGGTGAGCTTGCGGTTAATCGCATGACGCAGCTTCTGTCTGATGAAAGCGCTTGGGGACCGTCTGGCTGGATCAAGCCGCGAGAGCAAATACTGTTGGCGACAGCGGCACAAGAACGCGCTTTTGGCAAGGTTCACAGCGTCGCTGTAGACCATCTCCATGGCGGTTCCATCGACTTAACTGCCAAACAGGCGTCAATATCAGACCGGCTGGCTTCGGTGGCTGATCAGTTGCCAGAGCGAAAAGTGCGGCCATTGCCAGCTGATACTGAGGTCGTCGAATTGGAAACACCGGTGCGCAGAAAAATCCGCTGCAGGTGAAGAGGGTCGTTGACTGCAGAAGTTTGAAATTCCAGCCATGAAGGACTGCTTTGCGCTACACAGCCGCCATATGAGCAAAACAGTCGGATGACTGCATCGAGCCCAATGTTTCCGTTGGTGCAGATCGCAACATCCGACGTGAAGGGCGGAAAGGTGCCATTCACTGCAGTGGGCCGGAGTGTCCGCTCTCACTCGACTTCGCCGCAGTCAGGAGCGACCGGAACACTGTCCAAACGCCCGAATGGGAGGTTTCCCGCTATTCGGTTTTTCAAACGGCAGAGCTGACAACAAGCGACCCTGATGGTAATTTCAGGCATATCCGAAAGGAGATCACGCCTAGTCGAATGCGCCCCAGACTATACGAAATGTAATTGGCGTCGCGTCTCGGAGGCTGATAAAACTCTTATATAGCTCTGAAGTTATTGAGGAACTCGTGGTGTTGTCCTCCATCCCCCTATCCGTCTCCGCCGGGATTTCAAAGCCCCGTCTGGCAAGGATTTTCATCACGGCGACCGTGTTTGGTGCGCTCGCGAATGCCACTGCGCCTGCGCTGCTAGTGGCTGAACAGGTTGGCGGACTGCCCGATGTGGGCGTCAGCAAAGTTGTGCTATGTTGTGTCGCCCTCGGCCTGTTCAGGTTGCTGCAGGCACCGCGCGCAGAAGATCTGCTGCCCTTCATGTTGCCCGCCGCGATCGGGGCGCTGCTGAGAAGCGCGGATGCGGCCTGGCTCGGCCTTTCCATCTCGATGCTCCTACTCCTCACGGCAAACCGCACGACGGGGCGCGCGCGGGATGGGGCGACGGTCCTTCTGGCGGTCGGGCTGCACGCGCCGATCGTTTCGGCGGCGGGCCTTCTCATTGGAGGCGATCTCCTCGCTCTCGACACGAAGCTGGCTGCGGCGTTCCTTTCCCTATCGGGCACACCCGTTTCGGCCAGTGCAGCCAGCCTGTCTGTTCCCGGAGGCATGGACCTGCTGCTGGTCTGGCGGTGCGGCGTGCTGGGCAATCTCTCGGTGGCGCTGATGATGTGGTATACGGCGACCCGCTTCGTACTGGGCTGTGTGCCTGCCCGCGCCCTGCCCACAGCCGTGCTAGTGGCGACAGTAATGGTCGCAGTTAACGCACTGCGGATTGCCGGCATGGCATTCGATGCCCAAACGTACGAGTGGCTGCACGACGGGCGGGGCGCATCTTTAGTACGCATGGCCGCCCTTGCCTGTGTCGCCGGTATCATCGCTTTCGACCTGCGGAGGCTTTCAGCATGAGACGTGCTGCATCGCTTCTTCTGATCCTTCCGCTGATCGGCGTTTGGCTGAAGATCATGGTGCCCGCCGGTCCCGATTTTGACAGGGCCGCCGGCATCGCGCTGGCAGAACGCCTGATGCAGTCCAACGGTCTCGTGCAGGATCAGACGTCGAACATCGCGATCAGCGGGAACATCGCAGCAGTGGTCTTCACGCCGACAGCCTGCACGGGCGCCGTCATCATGCTTCCGTTGCCGCCAACGGCACAACGATTTGAAACTGTGATCTCAGGCTTTGGTGAAGCCATTTCCGCCGAGGGTTTTGTTCACCGAGGTGAACGGTTCGATCGGTACCCGCGCGTGCGCATGATCGCGCAACGCATAAGCCATGCGCTCTACCTGTCGGGCTCTGCCCGCAGCGCTTGGTCTACAACAGTGTTTGCCTATCGGGAACTGGGCCGCTGCGGTGTGTCCCCGTCACTAGATTGGTCACTGGCAACCTAAAAAGGAGAAATACAATGAAGTCCCTGAAAACCATAACGGCATGGATCCCCGTCGCGCTCTTCTTCGGATCGGGTGCGGCTGTCGCCCAGTCGGCAAATGCTTACCGTAATGCGAATTGCAATGCGAGCTTCCAGAGCTGCTCGGGCGGCGGTAGCTCTGCACCTTTCGGCGATTTGGGGTCGAGCGGCCTCGAGGTTCTGCTGGTCGCAGCAGTGATCCTGCTCTTGGCCTGGCGTCCGTTGCTGCGCGGCCTGAGGCGCGGATAACAAAGTGCACGGCCGAACACTAGGGCATCGGCAGCGGTCATCGAAACGGTTCGGCAATGACCGCTTAAGTGACTTGGGCCGCGGCTCAGCAAAAAGTCTGCCACAAATGCGAAGCGATGCTGCGTCAGCAAAGTCCGAAAAATGAATGTCTCAAAAGTCCGCACAGCAGACGTTGGTACATGCTGCCGCGAACGGCGGTTTCGTCCTGCAACTGAGACATTGCCCTGATTTTCGCCAACGTCAGCTCCTGAGCAAAGCTGCCATTCATCGACACTGCGACTGATGACGGCTCAGCCCCCCTTTCTGCATGTCAGCAGATTACGACTTAGCAGGTCATACCAGTTTGGATGCTCGTGTTGTATTGGGGTACACTCTAAAGTGACACCTCCAAACGCCAGAAATTGTGTTTCAATAGGGCCCTATTTCGGCTAATGAGACAGTATGTCCCACATATCTAGAGGCAAAGGAAACACTCCATGTCAGGCCAATGCATCGGTTACGCGAGGGTGTCGACCAATGAGCAGGACCTATCCATCCAACAAGAAGCCCTTAAAGCGGCGGGATGCCAAAAGGTTTTTGAGGAGAAAATATCGGGCAACACTCGCAGTGGAAGGCAGGCTTTAGTCTCGGCGCTGGAGTACATGAGGGGAGGCGATACTTTGGTGGTAACCCGTCTGGATCGGCTTGCCCGCTCAATGTCAGACCTGCTTAGTATTGTGAGCGAACTTAAGGACAAAGGGGTGCAATTGAAGGCGACAGAGCAGCCGGTGGATACCAGTAGTGCTGCAGGCAAAGCATTCTTGCAGATGCTGGGCGTCTTCTCTGAGTTTGAGACTAATCTCCGTAAAGAGCGGCAGATGGAAGGTATCCTGAAAGCAAAGGCTGCGGGAAAATACAGGGGTAGAAGTCAATCTATCGACCGTGATGCAGTGAGGCGATTGCGTGAGACTGAAAGACTTGGACCAACAGAGATAGCCAGACGCCTTGGCATAGCTCGGGCGTCCGTTTACAGGCTGCTGGAAGAAGACAAGAAAGCCTGTCCCTGATCGGGGAGGGGGGTATGCGCCGTCCGGGCGACCCAAACGCTGTGCGGTATTGAACCTTTCCCGTCCGGGGCATGAGCCATAGCAAAATTAAAGGCAGGACCGGAAATGCAGCCTGTGACGCTGAAAAAAAAGACTGTTCAGAGCCCCCCCCCCGGTCGGCAAATTTGCGAGGGTAGTGGAGCCAGGACACCTCCGCACTGCAAACCGGCCCCCGTCAAAATTTTTTTGGGGGGGGTGCGAGAAAGAACCTCCTAAAGTCCTTCGGAGAAGGCCCCTCGCTGGCAGATACCAAGCACACGGCCTCTGCACCCATTAAATTCCAAAGCATCAAATACCAACAAGCGGACCTTCGCTGCACGACGCCCCAATGGCTGAGATGCGG
>NZ_JBDUXB010000041.1:0-31241 GCF_039945315.1 Tateyamaria sp.
GCGCTTGATATCTTTGACGATCTTCTCGCCTGGGCTCTTCGTTGTCTTTCTCATCGTCCACTCCTCGGTGGCTACGATGAGCAACAAACACTCTCTTAGCAAATAACCCTATTTGGACCCATAAGCGCTGACGTCAGACAGTTAACCAATGCCTCACTCACTGGGAGGCACTAATAACTGTCAGTAGCCACCCGGGTCGGAATATCATTGTACCGCTGCGTGTTAGTAGGATACGAGCAACCTCAGCGCGGCTTGGGAGAACCGCGTTAGTGCCGCTAATACCGTATTCAAAATAGGTTACCTGAGGCTACCACCATTCACGAAGCGCTTCAGTCGATAGCCCGGCATTAGCGGCACGCCTTGGCCTAGCCGGTTCTTTCCAAAGCTAACCCAAAATCTTCCAGCCATAGAAACCTTGGGCCAACGGTGCTCCATTTTGGAAAGGTCGGATGAAAAAACTATTTAGGTCCGACCTGGAAACGGAAAAATACATAACCAGGTCGGTTTCCGGTAAACCGGCGGACAAGAGAGCCCCGAAATTCCAAGGATCTTGACCGATGTTCCAGAGGCACAAAAAGCCACCACTCACGAAACGTGAGTAAGCGTAGGCGCTTACATGATGGCAAGAAAGTATGGGTTTCCATACTTTTCGTATTATTTTTATGAATGGAGCGGGCTTTGTGGCACAAACCACCTGAGGGGATTCATATTTAGAATGTAGTGTGGTAGCTTGTTGTTATGAGCAGTTGGACACCGACAGGCATTGTCAGAGGAAACCAGCTTGAGCCGGTCAGGGTGGTTTCGTAGCCTTGTCGGATGACAAAACACTCCCCATTTCGCTACTTCAAAACCAGCCCAGAGATCATTCGCCTAGCGGTAATGATGTACGTTCGATTTCCACTTTCACTCCGCAACGTTGAAGATCTCCTCCATGAACGTGGTATTGAGGTTAGTCATGAAACGGTTCGGTTCTGGTGGAACAGATTTGGTCCGATGTTTGCGGCTGAGATCCGCAGAAACAGGGTCTTTCGGATGCGATGTTATTCGAATTGGCAGTGGCATCTGGACGAGGTCTTCGTGAAGATCAACGGCGAAACACATTACCTGTGGCGGGCTGTCGATCATGAGGGCGAGGTGCTGGAAAGCTACGTGACCAAGCGCCATGACCGCAAAGCGGCATTGAAATTTCTCAGAAAAACTATGAAGCGCTTTGGCCCGCCACATGTCATCGTAACCGATCTGTTGCGTTCCTACGGCGCCGCGATGAAGGTCATCGGCAATGCAGATCGCCAGGAGACAGGTCGCTGGCTTAACAATCGGACCGAGAATTCACACTTGCCGTTTCGAAGGCGTGAACGGGCTATGCTGCGCTTCCGACGAACGCGAACATTGCAGAAATTCGTCGCCGTTCACGCCTCCGTCCACAACCATTTCAACCAGGAACGACACCTTTACTCACGTCCCAATTTCAAGACCAACCGAAGTGCTGCTCTCGCCGAGTGGCGCCTACTTTGTTCCGGATGAATTCCGGCATTCCGCGGTAAACTGAGACTGGTTCGAATTCGTCTGACAGCACCGGACTTAGTCCGGTAGACCCAACGCCCTTTTTCTGTCCGTTGCCCACTTCATGATCGTCAGATCAAATGTCAGCGCCATCAATGACACACAAATCCCAAGAACAAAGTTTTTGCCGAGATCAGTTCCAGCCAGTGTGCGCTGCAATTCCTGTCCCAGATCTTGGGTGCCGATGAAGGCCGCGATGATCACCATGAAGAATGCGAACATGATCGCCTGATTGAAGCCAACTGCCATCGTGGGCAACGCCAGAGGCAGCTGTACTTTGAGCAGCTTTTGCATCCGAGTGGCACCCGCCATATCTGCGGCTTCGGTCATTTCCGGAGGTACTGTGCGCAGGCCCTCGATCGTGTAGCGGGTCAAGGGCACCATCGCAAAAATCAAGATCGACATCACGACTGATGTCGCTGTGATGCCAAACAGCATGATGGCAGGGATCAGGTAGATAAAGCTGGGAAAGGTCTGAGCCGTGTCACAAGCCAGCAGAACGCGTTGCGACCACTTTTCGGATCGTGCAGCCAAGATACCCAGTGGCACGCCAATCAAAATTGCCAAGGTTACCGCAGAAATCACGGAATAGAGCGTGATAACCGATCTATCCCACCATCCGGACAGTGCAACCAGACCAAAGAAAATGGCTGCATAGATCGCTGGGCGTTTTCCGCCAAGGGAAAGTGCAAAGGCCACAACCAAAAGGATGAACGCCGGCGTCGGGATCGACAGAAGGAAATCACGGAAGGGATTCAGAATCCAAACGTTCAACACGTAGCGGATGGTTTGCGTTGTGTTTTGAACTGGATCGAGGGCCAGGAAACCCTTGATTAGTGTGTCGATCTCTTTGCCCTGGCTGAAATTCTGTTTCCGCCCGATTTCCGCGAGGACCGGAACAAACTGAGCTGCGATGCAGAAAAAGATAAAGACGGCTATGCCGGTTAGCAGGAAAACGTGCTTGCGCCACCAAGGTGTGTCGCGTTCGAAATGTTCGGGCTGTTTGACGACCCATGCCTTCGACATCCGATCAAGCATGACCGCGAGCAACACGATGGTCACTCCAATCTCGAACGAACGACCCAGTTTGAAACTGCCCATCATCGCCAGCAGCTTGGCACCCAATCCCGGCATCCCGATAAAGGCCGTCAACACAACCATGGCCAAACACAGCATGATGACCTGGTTGACGCCCACCAGAATCTCGGTGCGAGCTGAGGGCAAATAGACATGGCGTAGAAGTTGCCACTTGGTGCAGCCGCTCATGTTGCCAGCCTCGACGACTTCCGGCGAGACTTTTTGCAATCCTAGCGTCGTCATCAGGATCATCGGAGGAATAGCGTAGATTGTCGTCGCGACCGCACCTGCCGTTGGGCCAACTTTAAAAAAGATTACTGCCGGGAGAAGGTATGTAAAGAATGGCAGGGTTTGCAGCACTGACAGGATCGGTTTGATCGCTTGGTTTACTGCTCTGTATTTCCAGGCAAGAATGCCAAGCCCCAGACCGATGAAGAAGGCCAGAGGAGCGGCAACCATAAGCACCGACATGGTTTCCATTGCGATGGTCCATTGCCCGATGAGAGCAGTCCAGATGAATGTACCAGCGCCAAGCGCGGCCATGCGCCAGCCGCCAAGATAGTAACCGATAACAGCCGCCACCCCAGCCACCGCCGTCCACGGGATCGGCCCGATATGAGGCCAACGACGCTTGCCGAACATCAGGTTTGCTGTCACATCCAACAACCACTCGAGCCCTTCCGTCAATGTCCGGGTCAGAGTCAGCAGGCCAAGGTCGTCTTTGACAAAATTGAAGAACGCGTCGAGCCAAGCCGCAAATGGCGGGATCAATGCTTCGGGGATGCGATGCAGCGCGTCGGGCAAAAGCCCGCCATATTGTAATAGAGTCAAAGCCACTGCTACGGCCAGAATGATGGCAACCCATCTACCCCGCGTCCACAGAGCGATGCCAGATGTGTCTGTCTTTAGATTGTCGGCGATATCGGCCACTAGCTGGCCCCCAGAAGGATATCCAGAGCGGCTGTGCGGTCCATGCCGCCAACAACTTTGCCACTGCTTGCGACTGGGATAATAGCCCGAGAATCCTGTACCAAGAGCCTTGCCAAGTCATGAACGGAAGCCGCCGTATCTACGGGCTCGCCCTCTCCGGCGTTGTCTGTGCGCGCCAATGCTCCTGCGCGCACCACGCGAGCCTTGTCGATGTCTTCAGTGAATTTGCGGACATATTCGGTTGCTGGGTGCAAGACGATTTGATCCGGGGTATCGCATTGTTCGACGGCACCGTCCTTCATGATCGCAATGCGGTCTGCAAGGCGCAGTGCCTCGTCAAAGTCGTGGGTGATAAAGACGATTGTCTTGCCGAGCATGCCCTGCAGGCGCAAGAATTCGTCCTGCATCTCGCGTCGGATGAGGGGATCGAGTGCGGAAAACGGTTCATCCAGAAACCAGATGTCGGGCTCAATGGCAAGGCTCCGAGCAATGCCGACACGTTGTTGCTGCCCCCCCGACAATTCGCGCGGGAAATACTCTTCGCGCCCTTCAAGGCCGACCAGTTTGACAACTTCCAGCGCGCGTTCTCGGCGCGTGTGTTTGTCCTGCCCACGCATCTCGAGGGGAAAGGCGACATTGTCCAGAACGGTGCGGTGCGGCAGCAGACCAAAGGACTGGAACACCATGCCCATTTTGCTGCGGCGCAACTCGATCAGTTCTTTTTCGGACAAAGACATCAAGTCCTGTCCTTCGACAGAGATTGATCCACCTGTGATATCGTGAAGTCGGGAAAAACAGCGTACCAGCGTCGATTTCCCCGATCCGGAAAGGCCCATTATGACCAGCATCTCGCCCCGTGTAACATCAATTGTCACGTCCTTAACGCCAGCGATGTAACCATCCGCGCGGATCTCATCAAAGCTGCGCCCGGCAGGCATTGATTTGAGGTATGCTTCCGGGTTGGACCCAAAAATTTTCCACGCGTTCTTGCAGGAAATCACGGTGTCAGCGGTCATGCTCTACTCTCTCCTTGTCGGCTGGGGCACCGGCAATTTAACGCCCGCCCGGAGTGTAACCCCGGGCGGGCGAAAGTCTTCAACAGTTTCGTGTGAACCTTAGGAGGCCCAGCCCTGCCAAACGCCCGGGTTCGCTTCCAGCCATTCGGCCGCAGCTTCTTCGGGTTCCAGTTCTTCTACGTCCACCAGCCGTGCCATTTCAGCGATCTGTGGGTTGGTGAACGAGATTTTTGTAAGCACATCATAAGCGGCGGGCCACTTGTCTTTCATGCCATCCCAGGCCGCTTTCTTGAGGTAACCGTCGGCAGGGTTGCCGCAGTCATAAAGCGCGTCTTTGTTCGGGCCCACGGCGGGGTCCTTGTCACAGCCATCAACCCACTCTGGGAACTCGACGAATTCGCCAGGCCAAACTGCTTCGGCAAAGTTGGGTGTCCAGTTGAACACAACGACAGGGCGCTTGTCTGCTTCTGCAGCACCGATTTCGGCCCAAAGTGCAGCTGCGGAACCTGCGTTCACAACAACAAAGTCCATGCCAAGCGCCTCAACGCGTTCCTGACCATGTTTCAGCCAGTCGACAGGACCGTCCAGATAACGGCCTTTGTCACCGGTTTCCGCTGTCGCGAATACGGCGGCGCAGTCATTGAGCGCTTCCCAGCTTGGTAGCCCAGGGCAGGCGTCTTTGGTCCACATAGGGTACCACCAGTCCTCACGTGTTACGGCGTCGTGATCGCCTGCATCGTGAAGTCCGCCTTTTTCCAGAGCGGCGCGGAATGATGCGCCAAACGCGCCTTCCCACACTTCAAGCTCCAGCGTCACGTCGCCGAGGCGAACGGATTCATACACCGCTTGACTGTCTGTCGTGACGAATTCGACATTGTTGCCCATGGATTCAAAAATTTGACCAACAACATGGCTCATCACGATCTGTGACGACCAGTTGTGGATTGGGATCACGATTGGATCACTGCTGTCTTCAGCCAGAAGCGTCATTGGCGCGAATGCCAAAACGCCAGCCGTCAACGCCGTTGTAAACTTGTTCATTGATAGTCTCCCTAGTGGTGCGCCGCTGTTTCGCCGCTTGATAAACTTGAATGGTTTGCGCGCATATCAGGACATTTCGAATCCCGGATGCAGGCCAATTCTTGGTGATTTCAGTCTTGCATTATTTTCCTATCAATCAAGTTTTTTTCTTCATGAGTTGCGTTTGTGAACGCCAATTCGCTGAAAAAGGAACCAAATATGTCCGATTTGAAAGGGGGAGTGTCGGGTATTGGAGTCAAAAATATATACAAATCAGTGTAGTTGGGTGTGGGGGGTCCGATTCCATGCGTTATTCCGGGTTCAAGGTGATAAAAGAAGCGCTGACCGGCCACAAAGGCTGGTTGCCGGTGTGGCGGGATCCAGAGCCCAAGGCGCACTATGACATCGTGATCATTGGCGGCGGTGGGCATGGGTTGGCCACGGCGCACTATCTTGCGTCGGTCTATGGTCAGCACCGGGTCGCAGTAATCGAGAAGGGATGGATCGGTGGCGGCAACGTCGGGCGCAATACGACGATCATCCGCTCTAACTATCTGTTGGATGGAAATGAACCATTCTACGAGTTTTCCCTTAAGCTCTGGGAGGGGCTGGAGCAGGACCTGAATTACAACGCCATGGTGTCCCAACGTGGGATCATGAACCTGATCCATTCGGACGCACAGCGTGATGCTTTCGTCCGACGTGGCAATGCGATGATCCTGAATGGTGCCGATGCCGAATTGTTGTCGGAAGCACAAATCCGGCAGGAGTATCCCTTCCTCAACTTTGATGATGCGCGCTTTCCCATCAAGGGTGGGTTGGCCCAGCGGCGCGGTGGTACAGTGCGACACGATGCTGTCGCATGGGGGTATGCCCGAGCTGCTGACAGCCGAGGCGTAGACATCATCCAGAATTGCGAAGTCACTGGCTTTCGCGTCGAGAATGGTAAGTGTCTCGGCGTTGAAACGTCTCGGGGGTTCATCGGTGCGGGTCGGGTTGGATGTGCCGTCGCGGGCAATTCCAGCCGTCTGATGGCAAAGGCTGGAATGCGGCTGCCCATCGAATCCCATGTCCTTCAGGCGTTCGTCTCGGAAGGGCTGAAACCTGTCTTGCCCGGCGTGATCACCTTTGGGGCAGGCCACTTCTATGTTTCGCAGTCTGACAAGGGCGGGCTGGTTTTTGGCGGCGACATCGACGGTTACAACTCTTATGCGCAACGCGGCAACCTGCCGGTGGTCGAGGATGTGTGCGAGGGTGGCATGGCAATCATGCCAATGATTGGACGCGCTCGACTGTTGCGCATGTGGGGCGGGATCATGGATATGAGCATGGACGGCTCGCCTATCATCGATCGTACGCACATTGACGGGCTCTATTTCAATGGCGGCTGGTGCTATGGCGGATTTAAAGCAACGCCAGCGTCCGGCTATGCCTTCGCGCACCTACTTGCACGGGATGAGCCGCATGAAACCGCGACCGCCTACCGTTTCGACCGCTTCCGCACTGGCCACATGATCGACGAAAAAGGAATGGGCAATCAGCCCAATCTGCACTGATCCCATGCCTCCTTGCTTTAACAATATGCACTGCACCATGCCCAAACGAAGGGGCCAAAGATGATCATCAATCACCCTCTTCTTGGGCCCCGCGATAGCGCAGAATTTGTTTATCTTGGTACGGCAAACTTGATGGACAGGCCGGATCCCGACACGGCCACGCCCGAAGATTGGCATGACTTTGCCTATCTGCGCGACAACCCGGCTGGCCCGCATCGCGAGTTATGGTTTCACGAAGGAGGTGATCGGTCGATCCTGATTGTCACGCGCGACACCACTACGCACGAAATCTCGTCCGTGGAACTGGCCCGCAACTCGGGGGCGCAAGCATGACACAAAAAAACAGGCTCATCGGCGGGCAGATTGACCGCAACACGACACTGAACTTCACCTTCGATGGCAAGAAGTACACAGGCCATCCCGGTGACACGTTGGCTTCGGCTCTTTTGGCCAACAACGTTCGCCTCATGGGGCGTTCTTTCAAATATCACCGCCCGCGCGGTCCGCTAACGGCAGGATCCGAGGAACCTAACGCAATTGTCGAACTGCGCAGTGGCGCCCGGCAGGAACCCAATACGCGCGCCACGACTGCCGAACTATTTGACGGGCTGGCGGCCAAATCGCAAAACCGGTGGCCAAGCCTCGCCTTCGATGCGATGGCGATCAACGACAGGTTTTCGAATTTCCTGACGGCGGGGTTCTACTACAAAACATTCATGTGGCCCGCTGCGTTCTGGGAGAAGATTTACGAGCCCATCATTCGCAAAGCCGCAGGCCTCGGATCGCTTTCGATGCAAGCTGACCCAGATGAATATGACAAGGGGTTCCGCCACTGTGATCTATTGATCATCGGCGCGGGCCCGGCTGGCCTGAACGCCGCCCTCATCGCGGGCCGATCAGGTGCCGAAGTGATCCTCGCAGACGAGGATTTTCGCATGGGGGGACGGTTGAATGCCGAAACCTTCGCTGTCGCAGATTTGGCAGGGGCCGACTGGGCCGCACAAACCGTGGCCGAACTCTCTGCCATGCCCAATGTTCGTTTAATGCCTCGCACGACCGTTATCGGGGCCTTCGATCATGGCATCTATGGCGCAGTCGAGCGGCTCACTGATCATCTGGCCGCATCACCAACCGGAAAACCCCGCCAAACCCTCTGGCGCATCTATGCTAAACAGACCGTGTTGTGCGCCGGTGCCACCGAACGTCCCATTGCCTTTGAAAACAATGACCGGCCCGGCATCATGCTGGCCGCATCGATGCGCACTTACGCGAACCGATGGGCGACTACACCAGCACAACGAATCGCGATCTTTACTAATAACGATGATGGGCATCGCACCGCGCAGGACTTGCACGCAAAAGGCGTCAAGATTGCAGCTGTCGTTGACACGCGCCCTGACGCTCCAAGCTCGATGGACTACGAGGTCCTGCAAGGTGCACAGGTGGCGGACACAAAGGGTCGTTTGGGCCTGACATTTGTCGAGGTTGCACGCGCTGATGGCACCAACCGGACCATAGAGTGCGGCGCGCTTGGCGTATCGGGTGGGTGGAACCCAAACGTGCAGTTGACCTGTCATCAGCGCGGCCGACCGATCTGGAAAGAAGAACTGGCCGCTTTCGTTCCCGGCGGCACGTTACCGCCAAGTATGACTGTGGCCGGAGCAGCGGTTGGTGCGTTCTCCACTCATGGCGCGCTTAAGTCCGGTGCGGATGCTGTGCGCAAGGCATTGGGCCTCAAGGGCCGCGCACCGGCTGTTCCGCAAGCTGAAGATGCGCCCGTAAAACAGACACCGTTTTGGTACGTGACCGGTTGTTCCCGTGCCTGGCTTGACCAGCAGAACGACGTCACCGTCAAGGATGTAAAGTTGAGCCATCAGGAAGGCTTCCGCTCGGTTGAACACCTCAAACGTTATACGACACTGGGCATGGCCACGGATCAGGGTAAGACATCGAACATGGGTGGCCTCGCCATCATGGCCGAGCTTGCAGGCAAGTCGATCCCCGAGGTCGGCACGACGATCTTTCGCCCGCCTTATACGCCGACGGCCATTGGCACGCTTGCGGGCCGTATGCGGGGCAAGGGATTCCATCCGACCCGCCTGACGCCCTCGCATTTCTGGGCCAAGGAACGTGGCGCAGTTTTTGTGGAGGTTGGAAACTGGCTGCGCGCGCAGTGGTTTCCGCTGCCCGGCGAAACCCACTGGAGGCAGTCTGTGGACCGCGAAGTCTTGGCCACTCGTTCGTCGGTCGGGGTGTGTGACTGCACCACATTGGGCAAGATCGACGTGCAAGGCACGGATGCGGCGATTTTCCTGAACAAGGTTTATTGCAATGGCTTCGCCAAGCTGGCCGTCGGTAAAACTCGCTATGGATTGATGTTGCGTGAAGACGGGATCGCGCTTGATGACGGCACAGCAGCACGTCTTGCCGAGGATCAGTTCGTTGTGACGACAACGACCGCCAATGCAGCACGGGTCTATCAACACATGGAGTTCGTCCGCCAATGCCTGATGCCACAAGCAGATGTGCAGCTGATCTCTACAACCGAAGCTTGGGCCCAATACGCCGTCGCAGGACCCAATTCGCGCAAGTTGCTGCAAAAGATTGTGGATGCCGAATTCGATATTTCGAACGAAGGGTTTCCCTTCATGGCTTGTGCCAACATTACCGTCTGTGGCGGGCTGCGCGCTCGGCTGTTTCGTATCTCGTTCTCTGGCGAACTTGCCTTCGAAATCGCAGTGCCGTCGCGTTATGGTGATGCGCTGATGCGCAAGTTGATGACGGAAGGCAAAGAGTTTGACGTCACACCGTACGGTACCGAGGCGCTTGGTGTCATGCGCATCGAAAAGGGGCACGCGGCAGGCAATGAGCTTAACGGCACTACGACAGCGCTGAACCTCGGGATGGGGCGCATGGTATCCAAGGCCAAAGATAGCATCGGCTCAAAACTCGCAGAACGGCCTGGCCTGAATGAACCTGACGCGTTGATGCAGGTCGGCCTGCGTCCTGTGAACAAGGACGACAAGGTAACTGCTGGTGGGCACTTGATGAAAACAAACGGGCCAGTCGATGCGGCACATGACCAAGGCTACGTCACCTCCGCAGCCTTTTCTCCAACTCTAGGCTGCATGATCGGTCTTGGTTTCCTCAAAGACGGTGGTAATCGCAATGGCGAAACACTGCGGCTTGTCTCACCCGTCACTGATCTGACTGTCCAAGTCGAGGTCGTATCAGCCCATTTTGTTGACCCCGAAGGAGAGCGTGTCCGTGCATGATCTGACAGCCATCACTGCACTTGGAGGTACAGCACCTCAAGTGGATACCGTCGGCGAGGTGACGCTGAGCGAAAAACCGGATGTTGCCCTTGCCTCAGTCGCGGCGCGAACCCGAGAGGAAAGTACCTGTGCCGCTCAACTGAAAGCGTTGTTGGGTGGGCCGCCACCGCCAGCGGGGCGGGCCAAACTTGGGGAGCTGTACGCTGCCGTTTGGGCGGGGCCGGACCAATGGATGCTTAGCGCTAGTTTTGAAACACATGAAGACATCGCAGCACAGGTCAAAGCAAAACTTGGCGACACGGCCTCGGTCACGGAACAAACCGATGCGTGGTGTTGCTTTGACTTGATCGGCCCGGATGTTCGGTGCGTACTTGAACTGCTCTGCAACATTGATCTGACTCGGTTCGAGACGGGGCACGCCACGCGTACCTCAATTCATCATTTGGGATGCTTTGTAATTTGCTTGGAAAAAGGTCAATCTGTGCGCATCCTTGGCCCGCGCGCTTCCGCTGGGTCTTTGCACCACGCGATCACCACAGCGATGACCTCAGCCCTTTAGGCCGGCGGCAGCGGGACATCACCCTGAACGCGAAACGAATTGATCTGTTTGCGGTCTTCTTGAGGACTCACTCCAAATGCGTCCCGGTAATGGGTCAGCAAAGGGGTGGCCGACGTATAACCAACGGCCTGCGCGATACTTTGCATGCTTTGCTTGGAATACAGGACCAACTGGCGCGCGGCCTTCATACGTATACTACGATAGTAATGGGTTGGGCTTTGCCCCGTCGCTTTTTTGAAGGCGCGTTCGATCTGGCGCGGTGTAACGTTCACCGCGCGCGCCACGTCGGCTACCGAAATTGGATGTTCGACATGATCTGCAAATAGGGCGGCTGCTCGTGCCACAAGTTTCGGCAAGTCAGGCTCGGCACTTGGGCGCATCGGAATTCGCTGCCGAACGCCTTCACCACGCATGGTTGGATGTTGAAACCAGCAGGCAACCTCGTGCGCGATGTCAGCACCCAGACGATCTTCAATCAACCGCAATGCCAAATCGAACGCGGAAGCCGCCCCCGACGCCGTATACCGGCGGCCATCCATGGCTATGACATCGTCCGTCATGTCAATGCCGGGAAAGGCACTGCGAAACGCAGCCTCGTAACACCAGTGCACCGAGCATTGATATCCGTCCATCACACCGGAGCGGACAAGAGGAAACACACCACCGCTGATCGCCCCGAGTATGACCCCATGGCGATCCAAACGGCGCAGCGTGCCATTAGACTGTTTTTCGTTCTCAAAGACGCTTGTGGGTGCGCCCAAGAGAAAGAGCATTTCCGAGGTCGTGACATTCTCCAGTTTTGCGTCTGGCTCAAATACGACGCGCGCACTGGATGTTGTTCGAGCGCCAGACTCCGAGATGACCTGCCAATCAAATACATGCATGCCCGCAATCTCGTTTGCAGCACGCAAGGGTTCGATGATCGATGTAAGGCATGCCATCGGAAAACCTGGAAAGATCAGAAAACCGAGCTGGATTTTTTTACTGTCGTTCAACTTTTAAGTTCTCTCAGGAAATATTTGGCCTATGGTAGTGCAATTCAACCTGAGAACCGAATTGTTTAGCGGTATGGGACCCCATAAAAGGCAGGCGTCGTGAACATTGAAAAAGTAGATGTCAAAATGGTCAGTAAACTCACCCAAGATCCGCACCGGACGCGCGAAGGTGAACGGGAGAAAGTTTTGGAAGTGGCTATTGGCCGCGAGGTGCGCGCATTTCGCCGCCAACAGGAAATCACCGTTGCTGAGCTGGCCCAGATCACGGGGCTGTCCATCGGGATGTTATCCAAAATCGAGAATGGCAACACGTCTCCATCTCTGACGACACTTCAGTTGTTGGCGAATGCGCTGTCGGTGCCGTTGACCAGCTTTTTCCGCCGGTTCGAGGAAAGCCGCCAGGCGGTTCACACGAAATCGGGTGAAGGGGTTGCGATCGATCGCGAAGGTACGCGTGCCAATCACCAGTACAACCTGCTGGGCCATATCGGATCGAACGCATCGGGCGTGATGGTCGAACCGTACCTGATTACTCTGACGGCAGAATCCGACGTTTTCCCAGCGTTCCAGCATGGTGGGATCGAAACGATCTACATGCTTGAAGGTGCGGTTGATTATCGACACGGCGAAGATGTGTATTCGCTCAAATCTGGTGACACTTTGTTCTTTGACGCAGACGCGCCGCACGGGCCCGAAAAGCTGGTCCAATTGCCTGCGCGTTACCTGTCGATTATCAGCTACCCACAGAACACCTGATCATTTGGTTAGCTGCGGCTCGGTTTCAAAGTCGGGCCAGACGCCGGGCGATGTGGGCTGACCGTCGTCGAATTGTGACAGGTAATCCAACATCATAGGCCTGTTGTCGATGAACCCCTTATATGTCGCAAGCTCAACAGGCAGATCGCGCACAACGCGGTGCAGGCGGCGTCCCCATTTCGGCATTGTCATCAGATCTTGAAAACTGCACATATAGCAGCGGATCGGAAAAACCAGTCCGTTTGAGCGAGGCAACCGGAAGAATGTCTGCAACTCGACTCGCAAGTGCTGTTTGGCGCCAATATTTTCGGGAGTTAGGGTGGTCTTCTGGATACCCCACTTGTGGTAATTTTCGGGGCTGGTATCCAACAGCGGATTAACCGTCATTGTCCAGTTCAGGCGGCGGGCGGGGGCCCCTTGCTGAATGTTCAGCAAGAATTTCAGCGCACGAACAAAGATACCCTTTTCGTGGGCCAGCGGGACGGGCGCGTGCCATTCGAAAAAGTTCATGCCGATGTCGAAATCAAGGCTCCAGTCGGCTTGCGTCGTGACCATTCCTGCATCCATCCACAGGTTGTTGTCGCGTTGATCCAGTACGCAGAAATCCCCCTGAGTCTGACGGGTGATATATTCCATCGGGCCATAGGGCAGGGTGGTTTCGTCTAGGAAGGTGAATGTGTCATCGATGCCCAGTGGTTTGTTGACCCAGCGCCAGGTGTCCCCGTCGCGGTGCAATTCGAACAAATCGGGATAGTCCTCGGACTTGGAAACCATGATCAATTCTAGCAAGTCCCACCCTGCGAGTGTCATGTGTGGCAAAGACTGGCAGCGCAGAGGATCGTCCGCCAGCACCATCGCGCGGTCGCGCATCTCTGACACATAATGCTCGTCCACATCGAACCGTTTTTCATAGACCGACCCCTCGGGCCCGCTGCGGTGCTGCTCCATGTTGACGGCATACATGTAGCTGTCTTCATGGAACGGAAACGGGAACCGTTTGATGGCCCATTCAGAGTTATGGAACGAGTAGTCGTCGCGAAAAGTCTCGTCGTTGAATTGAATGGTCATCTTATCTGTCCAACTCCAATGAGGTGCCGACGAAACGGCTTACACATGGCATGATTTTCTTGCCGCTGGCGTGCTCTGAATCGTCCAGCCAATGGTCCCGGTGCACGAAATCGCCCGCATGAGCGACGACATCCGTTTCACATTGTCCGCATGATCCACCGCGGCACAGAAACGGGGCTTCGACACCCGCCCGCTCGATCGCTTCCAGAAGGCTTTCGTGTTCGCCTACGGTGATCGTCTTGTCAGACTTGCACAATCGTACTTCAAAGGGCACGCCCGGCTCAGGGGCAAGGAATTCTTCGGAATGTACATGAGCATCCGGCCACCCTGAGGCACTGGCTGTTGCATGTATCCAGTTGATCATACCCTTGGGGCCGCAGACATAGGCATGCGTGCCCAAAGGTTGCCCATCCAGCAGGTTTTCAAGGTCAATCCGCTGGGACTGGTCGTCGTAATAGACATGCACTTTGTTGGGGTGCCTGTAAGTCAACTGCTCCACATAGGTGCCAAGCGCCTCTGCGCGGCAGGCATAGTGCAATTCCCACGCGTCGCCCGACCGCTCAAGCTGTGCGATCATTGACATGAAGGGTGTGATCCCAATGCCGCCTGCAAAGAACAAGTGTTTGCGCGCGCGCAGATCGAGGGAGAAAAGGTTCACCGGATAGGTGATTGTCATTTCGTCACCAACCGACACGTTGCGGTGCATGAACAGCGACCCGCCACGTCCTTCGTCGTCTCGGCGCACGGATATGGCATAAGTGTCCAAGTCAGCCGGGTCCGACATCAGAGAATAAGGATTCAAACGGGACCGTCCGTTGTCGTCCATTGTGACAACCGTGTGCGCACCGCCGGAGAACGGTGGGAATTGTGTGCCATCACGGCGCTTGAACTCGAATCGGGTCACCAGTTCGTTCAGTGGTATAACAGCCGACACAACCACGTCGATTTTTTCAGCGCCTGGCTTTGCTTTTTGTGGGGCTGCACTCATTCGTAAATCCCCTTTGGTGCGGGCACGTTGCCCGGATCTTCGGCGTCGATGCATACGCCCTGATAAGCGGCGAGGCGGCGCGAATAGTGATCCCGCACAAACAGGTTCAATCCACAATGGCTGCAAACGAACGGGTCGGTCTCCACGTCTTCGGTGACGCCCTTGCAGTGGACGCATTGCATCCGACGCGCCACCGATCCACGATGTTCTGTCTGAATGGCTGTATGAGGGATGCCTGCCTTCATCGCCTCGTTTTGGGCTTGACCAATCAGTCCCTCTGTGCCGCTTAGATAAACCTGCAAGCCCATATGTGCATCCTGCAAGACACGTCGGATACGAGAGACAGCAGCGGCATAGCTAGGACCTTCGTAGAATTGTGCTGGGTTTAAGTCGCGCAATTGGTCGGCCAACTGTGTCCCGCGTGGGATGTAGATAATATGGGTTTTAGCCATCAAATCAGGCGTGGCGATGCCAAGGATCGCCTCGGCCCCCTCACCATCGGCAATCATTAGGTGTCCCTGGCCCGGGCGCGCCTCAAGCGTTCCGTAAACCGGGCGGCTTTTGATCGACGGGGGGAATTCGAATTTCGACATGGATGTCCTCGTCACATGAAAAGGGCGCGAATGGGTTTGCCCACCGCGCCCCCGTCGATCAGCCTTTGGCGGTGCGGATCGACTTGTCTTTGTCATAGAACGGCATTTCTTCCGCCGTCGCGGCCAACTCTGTACCGTCCGGTTGAACGACGGTCAGCTTGGTGCCGGGGCTTGCCACAGATGGGTCGAGCCGCGCGATAGCGACGGAATAACCGTTCAGCTCGGACGACAGGCCATAGGTGATTACGCCCACATCCTTGCCGTCGTGATGCACACGGGCGAACATTTCCATCTGATCCATGGCGTCGCCTGATAGCTGCACGCCGTAAATCTTGAATCTTTCTTTACCCTTCATCGCATAGTGGTTCTCGGATCCGATAAAGCCGGTTTTGTTCGGTGAAACGGTGAAGTCGAGGCCTAATTCCCACAGGCTGTCGCCAGCTGGAGAGCCGTCTGCAAACGGGAACGTTTCGGAATTATCACCGGGATAGAACAGCAGATAGCTTTCGATCCGCAGCATATCGAGGGTGGAGAACTGTGTCGGGCGCACATCGTCGCCGCCTGCCGCCAGAACATTGTCCCAAATGTGAACAGCATCCTTGGCGCGGCAGAAGATTTCATACCCTCGTTCGCCTGTGTAACCGGTGCGCGAGATCATCACATCGCGCCCGTACAAGCGCGTCTGCATGATCCCGAAATAGGCCAGATCACGGATTGCCGGGATATCCTTGGCCAGAATGTCGACTGCCTTGGGCCCTTGCAAGGACATGTCATGCAAGTCGTCATCCATGATGACCGAACAGTTCTTGGCAGCGGCAACCGTTGTAAGCTGCTCCATACCGATGCCGGTGCCATGCACCACCAGCCAGGAGTTGACCGCGAGATGGTAGATCACGCAGTCGTCCACAAACAAGCCGCGATCATCAAGCATACAGGCGTAAACAGCACGGCCCGGCGCAATTTTTTCGACATTACGGGTTGTGACGCGGTCGATGACATACGCGGCGTCCTCGCCCACGACATGCACTTTCTTCAGACCCGACACGTCCATGAGGCCGGCGTTGGTGCGGATCGCTTCATAGTCGGCCTTGGCGCGCTCTGGCGTGTCGTCATAGAACCACGCCGTTCCCATACCATTCCAATCTTCAAGCTGGCCGCCGATTTCAGCGTGACGTCCCGCGAGGGCGGAGTTTCTCCATAGAATGGCCATGGTGTTTTTCCCTGTTCGTTATGAGTCTTGTTGAGCAGTATTGAGCAACAGTGCATTGCAAAAAGCAAGAATGCGGTGCAACTTTTTTTCCTGTTGGGCAAATATTGGATGCAAAAAAGGGCGACCAATGGCCGCCCCTTCTTGTTGTTCGAAATTTACTTTTCGAATTGTTTGGTCTTGGCGCTTTCGGTCTTCTGACCGAACAGCAACACGGCGACACAAATCCCGGCTGCAATCAGGGTGTATAGGCCTGGCATCGCGCCGCCCCAACCCATGAACATTGCCCCGTCGACAACCGACCAGCTTACTTCGTCATATGGAAAGCCCATGATTTCTTCCTTTCTGTGCGATTACTCGCCCGGCGCCAGATTGACGCCAGGTGCGGGGATACCCTCAGGGTAGCCTTCGGCAGGGACCTTGACCATGTCCATACCAGCAATCTCTGCGCCTTCAGGGATGCGCAACATGCCCATCATCTTCAGGACGTAAGAGACCGCGTATCCAGGGACGAAACCCAATAGGAAGAACACGACCGCACCGATGATCTGACCAATCAGGCTAATCGTCGGTACTTCGCCCGCAGCGCCTTGCAGCGACGGATAGCCCGCACCGAAGATCCCAAGCAGGACCACACCGTAAAGGCCGATAGTGCCGTGAACCGTGACAGCGCCGACAGCATCGTCGATGCCTCGGTTTTCCAGCCATGTGGCACAGGGTTTCAGGATCAAACCCGCCGAGAAGGCGATGATGAACGCAAGTGCAGGGTAGTAGATGTCCAGACCGGATGCGGTCGAGATAATTCCCGCAAGTGCGCCGGACATCATCCAGAACGGATCACGCGTCAGAACCCATGCGCCGATGATGCCACCTGCAATCGCCATCAGGATATTGAAGGCCAGCGCCGACAAGGTGATGGGTGTGCCGTAAATTGTGGACGGCTTGTCAGCAAACCAGCTCCACGCTTCGCCCGGCACGATCACGCAAGCCATGAGGAAACCCCAGAAGCCTACGATGATAAGCATAAGGCCCGTCACCGTCAGCGGCATGTTGTGCCCTGCAATGTGGTTGGCCGAACCGTCCGCGTTGAATTTACCGATGCGCGGTCCAAGGTTGATGAGAACTCCAAGGGCAAAGAACCCTGCAACCGCGTGCACAAGGCCCGCAGCACCAAAGTCATGCACGCCCCATTGCGTGACCAGCCAGCCATCTGCGTGCCAGCCCCAAGCAGCCGCAACGACCCAGGCAAACGAGCCAAGGACAACGGCGAGGATAACGAACCCTACGGTCTGGATGCGTTCGATCACGGCACCCGACATGATGGATGCTGTTGTGGCGGCAAACAACGCAAAGGCACCAAAGAACACGCCGGATGCCTGATCCGCGATGTTCGGGCCCATGTATTGCGCGCTTTCGCCCCAGCCCCACGCAATCGCGCTGGCATATTCAACACCAGAGATGCCGGCAGGCCCCGGTGCGCCGGGCAAGCCCGTGGGGAAGCCCCAATACACCCACCAGCCGAAGAAATAGAAGGTTGGAATCATGAAAGCGAAGGCGAGAATATTCTTGACCCCCGAACTCAGCACGTTCTTGAGCCGCGACGCTCCCATCTCGTAAGCTAGAAACCCCGCGTGGATGATAATCATCAGCGGGATTGTCAGATAATAGAATGTCTCGGCAAACATGGTGTTGGTCACACCACTGCTTCCCTGCAGCGCGGCGACTTGGGCCGTCAATTCTGCGATTTGCTCTTCCACGATAAACCCCCGTGTTGGTCTGTTGGCATTGTGCGCCGTCGTATGCGGTGCGCGACGCTGGCCAAATTGAACCACGAGTTGTTTCTTCTTGCGACTCTTTTTTTAACTGTTGTGAAAAATAGTTTCCCATCGGTTGAGCATGTGATGTAACGATGTTAGCGTTCGAGTCGAACGACAGATCACTTTTTGGGAGGGGCAGCGCCATGTGCGGAATTGTCGGACTTTTTCTAAAAGATGCCACGTTGGAGCCGCAACTCGGTGACATGCTGACCGACATGCTGATCACCATGACCGATCGCGGACCCGATAGTGCCGGAATTGCAGTTTATGGCGATGAATCAAAGGGAAAGGCTCGGTTGACCGTTCAATCGAACGCGCCGGACGTCGACTTTGACAAGCTTGATAGCGACCTGAGCGAGAGGGTCCAAGGCGAGGTTTCGATCACCTTGAAAGACACTCATGCAGTGATCCTATTGCAAGCGGAAGAGGTAGCGTCAGCGCGCGAAATTTTGCCCGAAATTCGCCCCGGTGTACGCGTGATGAGTCACGGATCTACACTCGAGATTTACAAAGAAGTTGGACTGCCTAAAGATGTGGCAGACCGTTTCGACATTCGCAAAATGTCCGGAACGCACGGCATTGGGCATACACGGATGGCCACTGAGTCGGCTGTCACGACGATGGGTGCTCATCCTTTCAACACTGGAATCGACCAGTGCCTCGTACACAATGGATCGCTTTCGAATCATAACTCGCTGCGTCGCAAATTGCGTCGGCTTGGCGTGCATATCGAGACCGAGAACGACACTGAAGTTGGCGCCGCGTACCTGACTTGGAAAATGCAGACCGGATCGACATTAGGTGAGGCGCTGACCTCGAGCCTCGATGATCTGGATGGGTTCTTTACCTTTGTGGTCGGCACCAAAGACGGGTTTGGCGTGGTGCGGGATCCTATCGCGTGCAAGCCTGCAGTAATGGCGGAAACAGATCAGTACGTGGCGTTCGGTTCAGAATATCGCGCGTTGGTCAATCTGCCGGGCATTGAAGACGCGAAGGTTTGGGAGCCCGAGCCCGCGACAGTATATTTCTGGTCGCACAATGCGGCTCCAACCGCGCAAGAGAAAGCGGCGTAAATGCAAACATTTGACTTGGAAGCGCAGGGACTGCGCGCACTCAACTCCACCCTGCATGCGCAGGCAGCCAATACCAATCAGACGCATTGGGAAATCGTGAATCCCAAAGGCAGCCACGCGATCGCAGTCGGCCTCGACGCGCCGATCGAGATCAACATCAAAGGGTCAACGGGCTATTACTGCGCAGGCATGAACAAGCAGGCGACCGTGCATGTGCACGGTTCTGTCGGTCCTGGTACGGCAGAAAACATGATGTCCGGCACGGTTGTAGTTGAAGGAGACGCCTCACAATATGCAGGTGCAACCGGTCATGGTGGCACGCTTGTGATCAAGGGGAACGCCTCTTCGCGCTGTGGCATTTCGATGAAGGGCATCGACATTATTGTGCACGGCAACATCGGTCACATGTCAGCCTTTATGGCGCAGTCGGGCAACTTGGTCGTCTGCGGTGATGCGGGCGAAGCTCTGGGCGACTCGCTTTATGAGGCGCGGATATTCGTGCGCGGATCAGTCAAATCCCTTGGGGCTGATTGTATTGAGAAAGAGATGCGCCCCGAGCATATCGCTATCCTCGAGGAGCTGCTGGAGCGAGGCGGTTGCGATGCCAAAGCGTCCGAATTCAAACGCTATGGATCGGCCCGTCAACTCTATAATTTCAACATCGATAATGCGTATTGAGGGTCGGAACATGAAAGACGAGCAAAAGGGCGCGCCGCGCACGATGTCGATACAATCGGCGACCTTTTCCAACCCTGTGAATGCCGAGATCCGGCGCGCCGCCGCAACGGGGATCTATGACATCCGTGGTGGCGGGGCCAAGCGCAAGCTGCCCCATTTCGACGACCTGCTGTTTCTGGGTGCCTCGATTTCCCGCTACCCGCTCGAAGGATATCGCGAGAAATGCGAAACGTCCGTCACGCTCGGCACCCGGTTTGCAAAAAACCCTATCCAGCTTGATATCCCCGTAATGATTGCGGGCATGTCCTTTGGTGCGCTGTCCGGCGGGGCCAAGGAAGCGTTGGGGCGCGGAGCAACGATGGCGGGCACGTCGACCACCACCGGCGACGGCGGCATGACCGAAGAAGAGCGCGGACACTCTAACAAGCTGGTCTATCAGTATTTACCTTCGCGCTACGGGATGAACCCGGACGATCTGCGCCGCGCAGATGCCATTGAAATCGTTGTGGGGCAGGGGGCCAAACCCGGCGGCGGCGGTATGCTTTTGGGCCAAAAGATCAGCGACCGCGTGGCCGAAATGCGTAATTTGCCAAAAGGGATCGACCAGCGCTCGGCCTGTCGTCACCCCGATTGGACCGGGCCCGATGATCTGGAAATCAAGATTCTTGAATTGCGCGAGATCACCAATTGGGAAAAGCCGATCTATATCAAGGTCGGCGGCGCGCGCCCGTATTTTGACACCACACTTGCCGTAAAGGCGGGCGCTGACGTTGTCGTGCTCGACGGGATGCAAGGCGGCACAGCCGCCACACAAGACGTGTTTATCGAACATGTCGGCCAGCCCATCCTTGCTTGTATCCGCGAGGCGGTGCGCGCATTACAGGACCTCGACATGCACCGAGAAGTGCAACTTGTTGTCTCGGGCGGCATTCGTACGGGTGCCGATGTGGCCAAAGCCATGGCTTTGGGTGCAGACGCCGTCGCCATCGGGACCGCGGCGCTGATTGCGCTTGGCGACAATGACCCGAAATGGGAAGCTGAGTATAACGCCCTCGGCACCACAGCAGGCGCCTATGATGACTGGCACGAGGGGCAGGACCCGGCAGGGATTACCACACAAGACCCCGACCTGATGGCTAGGTTCGACCCTATTGAGGGCGGGCGGAGGCTCAACAACTATCTCAAGGTCATGACACTTGAGGCACAGACCATCGCGCGGGCCTGCGGCAAGAACCATCTGCACAACCTAGAACCCGAAGATTTGTGCGCCCTTACGCTCGAGGCTGCGGCCATGGCGAAAATTCCGCTTGCTGGCACCGACTGGTACCCCGGAAAACCCGGCACTTCCTACTAAACACTCAATGAAGGGCGCGGCCACCACGGCACGCGCCCTCACCACATTAAGTCAAACAGGAACAGACATATGACCACTGATCTTGCAAAATTCGCTGCCGAAAATGGCGTGAAATACTTCATGATTTCGTTCACCGACCTCTTTGGAGGTCAACGGGCCAAGCTGGTGCCAGCCCAAGCAATTGCCGACATGCAAGCGGATGGCGCAGGATTTGCCGGTTTCGCCACGTGGCTCGACATGACGCCCGCACATCCTGACATGTTGGCTGTGCCGGACCCATCTTCGGTCATTCAATTGCCTTGGAAACCTGAGGTTGCGTGGGTCGCGGGAAACTGTGTGATGGAAAACCAAGACGTCGCACAAGCACCTCGCAATGTGCTCCGCCGCCTGATTGATGAGGCTGCCGCCGAAGGCTTGCATGTCAAGACCGGGATCGAGGCCGAGTATTTTCTGATGACGCCAGATGGCAGCCAGATCAGTGATGAGTACGACACTGCCGCGAAGCCTTGCTATGACCAGCAGGCGGTGATGCGCCGCTATGATGTGGTGCGCGAGATTTGCGACTACATGCTCGATTTGGGTTGGGGTCCGTATCAAAATGACCACGAGGACGCGAATGGGCAGTTCGAGATGAACTGGGAATTCGATGACGTGCTCCGCACCGCCGACAAGCACTCATTTTTCAAGTTTATGACCAAGAGCGTAGCGGAAAAACACGGCTTCCGCGCGACATTCATGCCCAAGCCGGTCGAGGGGCTAACCGGGAATGGCTGTCATGCCCACATTTCTGTTTGGGACGCACCCGGTGCTGCCGCCAAAACCAACGTGTTTGCGATGGAACCCAATGACAGCAGCCAGACTGCCGAACTGGGCCTGTCCGAAAAGGGCCGCCATTTCCTTGGCGGGATCATGAAACATGCCTCCGCGCTTGCCGCGATCACCAACCCCACGGTGAACAGCTACAAACGTATCAATGCACCACGCACGATGTCTGGGGCCACATGGGCACCCAACACTGTCACATGGACCGGTAACAACCGCACACACATGGTGCGCGTGCCTGGTCCCGGCCGGTTCGAATTGCGCTTGCCTGATGGTGCAACAAACCCCTATCTGCTGCAGGCCGTCATCATCGCGGCTGGCCTTGACGGTATTCGCACAGAGGCGGACCCGGGCAAGCGCCACGACATCGACATGTATGCCGAAGGCCACAAGGTGCGCGGCGCGCCCAAGCTACCGCTGAACATGCTGGATGCCTTGCGCGAATACGACAAGGATAAGGGCCTGAAGGCTGCCATGGGAGAGGAATTCTCGTCCTCCTACATCAAGATGAAAAAGCAGGAATGGAACGATTTCACGTCGCACTTCTCTCAATGGGAAAAGGACAACACGCTCGATATCTGAGCGTGCTTGCCGGGCGGGTCAGCGCAACCAGCCTGCCCGGTAAACAATCGAAGAATACCAAAACAGGGCCGCTCCAACCAGCAAGGCAAGGATCGTGCTGGGAGCAAGGCCGACTGCTGAAATCGTCTGAACCACGGTCAAGACAATCGCAACCAATGAAACCAGCAAGGCGATCCGGGCCATATCACGTCGCAGCAACAACAAAATGCACCCCACAGCCCCGCCAAACACGGCTAAGCCAAAGGCCAACGTCGCCCAAAGTGGGCGACTTGAGATGATCAGCTGATAGAGTTCAGGCATTTTTGCCACGGCATCGGCGTTCATCTGAGTGATGAAGTTCAGGCACCCCATCAGGTTCCACACCAGACCAAGCCCAGCGATGATCCAGAAGCTGAAATGCGGTTTTGCCATCGTCTGTCCTCTTTGCTTGTCATGATCATCATCCCAAAACGCCTGCAAGTACACCGCAAAACTCTTGAATGGGTTTTACTATGGTTAAAATTAGTTGACTTGCAGGGGCGATCCCGCTCGAATTGAATAAATGAACAATTCAGCCGGGAGAGTCGTAAAATGCCTAAACGTATCGCCATCATAGGGGCGGGACCTTCGGGTCTGGCACAGCTGCGCGCATTCCAGTCCGCCAAGAAAAACGGTGAGGACATACCCGATATTGTGTGTTTCGAAAAACAGTCCAATTGGGGCGGGCTTTGGAATTACACGTGGCGCACCGGTGTGGATCAGTATGGAGAGCCGGTGCATGGTTCCATGTACCGTTATCTGTGGTCGAATGGACCAAAGGAGGGATTGGAATTTGCTGATTATTCCTTCGAGGAACACTTCGGGAAGCAGATCGCATCCTACCCGCCACGCGCAGTGCTGTTCGACTACATCCAGGGCCGTGTGGAAAAAGCGGGCGTACGGGATTGGATTCGCTTTGAAACCGCTGTGCGCCGCGTCGAGTTTGAAGATGGAAAATTCAACGTAACGGTTAAGGATTTGCCTGCTGACAACGAGTACACCGAGGTCTTTGACCACGTGATCTGTGCCTCGGGGCACTTTTCGACACCAAACGTGCCAGAGTTTCCTGGTTTTGAATCCTTTAAGGGACGTGTGTTGCACGCCCATGATTTCCGAGATGCGCTTGAGTTCAAGGATCAGGACATCCTGATCGTCGGCACCAGCTATTCTGCTGAGGACATCGGGTCGCAGTGTTGGAAATACGGAGCCAAGTCGATCACTGTGTCACACCGCACGGCGGCTATGGGCTACGACTGGCCTGACAACTGGAGCGAGGTTCCGCTGTTGACCCATGTCGACGGGAAGACAGCGCACTTCAAGGATGGTACCAGCCGCGATGTCGATGCGGTGATTTTGTGCACAGGGTACCAACACCACTTTCCGTTCATGGCTGAAGAATTGCGCCTGAAGACGGCGAACCGTCTGGCGACGGCGGATCTCTATAAGGGGGTCGCATGGGTGCATAACCCCGTGCTGTTTTATCTGGGCATGCAGGACCAGTGGTTCACGTTCAATATGTTCGACGCGCAAGCTTGGTGGGTCCGCGATGTGATCATGGGCAAGATTGCGATGCCGTCCAAAGCCGAGATGGACGCAGATGTCGCGGACCGTGTCGCGCGCGAGGATGCGGGGGAGGATGACTACGACGCGATCTGGTATCAGGGCGACTACATCAAGGAACTGATCGCAGAAACCGACTACCCGTCCTTTGATGTCGAAGTGGCTTGTCAGGCGTTCAAGGCGTGGAAGGGGCACAAGAAAAAGGGCATCATGAGCTTCCGCGACAATTGCTATGCTTCGGTTATGACCGGATCGATGGCCCCAATCCACCATACACCGTGGGTCGACGCACTGGATGATAGTCTGGAAGTCTATTTGCAGAACTAGGGCGTGTTGATCCGCAAGAAAACATAGGTCTGCTGCAAAGCGCCCTTGTCCTTGATCGACACCGCGACTTGCGCGGTGTCGGTGTGAAATGTGCGCAGGTCGTAGCTGTCAGGGTGGTTCACGTCTTGATCGGCAATGGGTTGCACTCCGAGGCACGCCGCAGTGGCTTTCAGTACTGCATCGAACGCCTCTATGGCTTCGGGCGCGCGGTATGTGAACGGCCAATGGCAGTTCTGGGCACGCGCACCTGACAGGTCAAGCGACGTGCTGCATGTGCCCTCAGTTCCTTCTGGCAGAGCGAGGGTTGCAGGCTGGTCGGTAGTAAGACTCGCACAAAAGCCATCCGCATGAACTGTCGTTGCGCAGCCAATACAAAGAACAACTGCGCGGATCATGGTGAGACCAACTGTTCGCCTTCAAGTAGTTTGAACGGGGTTGGTGGTGTTTTCTTGCTGACCCAATAGAACGTCCCATCCCATTCCATTACAAACCAGCCATCCCAGTCTGAATCTCGTGGCCAGATGCTTTGGTATTCATCTTTGGCCGCGTCGATACGCCATTGGCCTCGGGTCGAGCGCGCGCCTTCTTGGGTGTAAATGGTCGTGCCGTCCGCGCCAAAAAACTGACGATACGCGGTGCCGTCCCATTTACCTACAGCCGTGTTGCCAGACAGCAGGGCGTCGATTTCGTGCGCCTTCAGCTTCACCGATTGGGCTTGCGCAGGCAACGCCAGAACCAAGAGGCAAGCAAGGAACGCGCGGCGGATCATGATCTGGGCCGCTCTTTCTTTGGATCATAATGGGCGAAAGGCACGATTTCAGCCGGAAGGCGCTTTTGATGGCCGTCCAGTTTGCCGACTTCAACATGTGTGCCGATGTCAGCATGGGCCACGTCAATCCGGGCCAGCGCGATGTTCTTGTCCAGCAGGGGCGAACGCATGGATGATGTCACCTCGCCAATTTGCGCGCGTCCGATGTGGATGCAGTCGCCGTGATCCACACCCACATTGCTGTCGATGTCGAGGCCAACAAGCTTGCGGCTCGGATGCTCCTTGCGTCGGATCAAAGCGTCGCGCCCAATGAAATCGTCGGGCTTGGATTTCAGTGGGACGGTAAAGCCGATCCCAGCCTCGAATGGGTCGGTCTGGTCGGAAAAATCGTATCCAGCAAAGATCAGTCCTGCTTCGATCCGCACCATGTCCAACGCTTCCAAACCCATGGGGCGCAGGCCGTGGCCTTGCCCCGCTTCCCAGATGGCGCTGAAAACTTCGGGCGCATGCTTGGGATGGCACATGACTTCGTATCCCAGCTCGCCAGTGTAGCCAGTGCGCGAAATCACGAAGGGAGTGCCTCCCTCGTCGTTCAAACGTGCCGGTGTAAAGCGGAACCAGCCAAGCTGGTCAAATTCGGGATTGTGGGGCGCGGTCCAGGCGATCTTGCGCAAGAGATCGCGGCTTTCGGGGCCTTGGACGGCAACGTTGTGGAGTTGGTCGGTGGAAGACCGCACAAGCACCTTCAGTTCCAGTTTCTCGGCCTGTTCACGCAGCCATTCGCCACCATAATCATTGCCGCCAATCCAGCGGAAATTGTCCTTGCCCAAACGGAAGACGGTACCGTCGTCGATCATACCGCCGTGCTCATAGCACATGGCGGTGTAGACAACGCCGCCCACGGCCAGCGTTTTCATGTTGCGGGTAAACACATATTGGCAAAGTGCCTCAGCGTCGGGGCCCGTAATCTCGAACTTTCGCAAGGGCGACAGATCCATGATGACCGCCCGCTTGCGGCAGGCCCAGTATTCATCGATCGGGCCCGCCTCGGCAAAACAGTTGGCGAGCCAATAGCCGTTGTATTCGATGAAGTTGCGGGTGTGCTTGGCAAAGCTTTCGTGAAAGCCGGTTTGTTTGGTCATTTTTGGGTCCGCATCAGGGGTTGGCCGGTAGGCGACACTGCGTTGAAAGGTCTCGCGCCCGCTGTAGGTGCGCACGTGGATGTCCGTTGGGTTCCAGCCATTGGCGGCAGTGGTGTCGTCTGGACAGGCGGACGAGACACAAACGATGTCTGTGAGCGCCCGCAGCAAGACAAAGTCACCGGGGCGCGACCATGGTTCGTCCGAAAACATAACACCGTGTTCGTCGAGATAGGTGTTGAAGAAGAAGTTTATGGCCATCCACCCAGGCCGGCCCGTAACGTTGAATTCGGCCAGCGCGGAATTAAAGTTTTCCGAACAGTTGGCGTGGCCCGGATAACCGATGTCGTCGTAGTACTTGGCCGAGCAAGCGAGTGCGAAGGCGTCGTGGCGCCCGCAGGTGTCTTGCACCACTTCGACAAGCGGTAACATTTCCTGATCGTAGTATTTCGCATGCAGGCCCGGCATTGGATAGGCGTGCCCCATAAGCGTGCGGGTGGTTGTCACGTCCAAGGCGTGTTCGATGCCTTTGTCGAGCTTACGTGCAGAAAAGCATTCGAAATCCGTACACTGACGGCCATCGACATCGATGATCTGAATGTAATCCCCTGCTTTGACAAAGAAAGCCTCGGCCGTTTGCGTGTGCACGCGAATGTCAGCAACAGGGTCGGCCAACGGGTCAGGTAATTCAAATTTTGTATGACTTTTGATCGTCGCTCGTTGGATCATCACAGTAAGCGGAGTTACGGTGTCCTGTGCCTCGGCATCCATCGCTTCGCCGGGGGCCGCAATGATCAACGTGCCATCGCGCGAAACGCGCATCGCCTCTTCGGCTTTGGCGTGCGAGTCCAACCCGAACAGGCGAGTTGCTTGCGCGGATGAAAGATCGATCTTGCGTGCATCCAGACCCATGCGCAGGCCGCGCAGGGATTGATCGTTGCCAGCCAACAATGCGCGCAGCCCTTCCGCTGGGGCGTCTGCTGGGCGGTCAAGGATGCTGTCATTCACCCGGCCTTTGTCATCAGAACTGACAATTTCGCAGATTTGACCGCCTTCATCATTGATGACCGTCAGGCAGTCACCTGTTTCGACAGGAATGAGAACGGCACCCGCGCCCTGTACGACATACCGTTCCATACCGCGAGGCATCGAGAACTGAGCAGGTTGAATAATCTGGCTGGGGCGAGGTGGGCCCGGTTTAACCGTGGGGTAGGGGTCATCAAGCATTGTCACCTCCCGAACCGCCGAAATTTTGCACTAGCGGAATAATTGTTTAACTGTGAGAATACTCTTGCAGCGCAGATGCTGCAAGGGAAGGGGACATCGTACGTGAAAAAATCCTATCCATGCACGGTGCCCTTGTCATGGGAGCACTGACCTTAGGGCTAATAGCTGCGTTCAGCTGGGGCGTGCATGACACGATGGTGCGCTACATCTCACAAAAGCTAGGCGTGTTCCGTTCTCTGTTTCCCGTTCTGCTGACCGGAACGGTGGTAACGTCCATACTGGCCTTTGCGCTGGACACCGGCAGTATGACCTCCGAGGCGCGCGTCATGGCGATTTTGTCCGGGCTGGTGTTTGGGGTAACGGGTATGTCGTTTTACGCGGCCCTCGCTATCGGACCGGTCCGGGTCGTGGCTCCGGTCGTGGCCAGCTTTCCGATCTTGTCGGTCGCTTGGGCTGTGGCAAATGGACAATCGGTCACGATGCTGCAATGGCTGGCAGTTCTGGTGATCGTAGGTGGATGTGGGTTTGCGGCAATGTCTTCGGCCAACGAAGAGGCGGCCCCGCCAACGCTACAAGCTATCCTTTGGTCGGTGCTGGCCGCTGTCGGGTTTGCCCTGTCTTTTGCCCTTGGCCAGTTGTCAGTTGCTGACGGCACCGAAATGACGGCGATTGCCATCGCGCGCGTTGGTGCTGTTGCCGTTGTGGTGCTGATTGCGCTGATATTGCGCAAACCTGTACTGCCTGTTCGGTCGGCGCTTCCGATCTTGTTGGCCATGGGATTGCTTGATGCAATTGCCATAGGGGCGGTGATGGTTGCTGGCAACTACGCTTACCCTGAATTTGCCTCAGTCGGTGCGTCGATTTTTGGAGTTTTGACTATCATATTTGCCTCCATCTTTTTGAAGGAGCCGGTGACCCGCTCCCAATGGATTGGGATCGTTATAGTCTTTGTTGCAATCGGCTATCTGGCGCTCTGACGGCCATCGTATGTCAGCAACTGAATGCTTTTGCGCGCGCGCATCTGGGACGGCGTGACGCCGTATTCCACTTTGACGGCCTTTGCCATCGTGGTGCATGAGCCAAAGCCACAAGCCACGGCAATGTCGATCATCGGCAGCAGCGATTCCTCAATCATCGTCCTGACGCGTTTGACCCGCAGACGTTTGTAAAAACGCGCGGGAGTATCGTTGAAAGTCTTTCGGAATACCCGTTCTAGATGGCGCGATGAAATCCCGACATGTGCCGTGATCTCATCCATCGACATCGGTTCATTCACTGTGTCTTCCATCAGACGGATCACTTCCGTCAGGCGAGCATCAAACAAACCTTCGTTATCGGAGAGGCACTTGGGCTGGTCAGCGTCGCTTTTGCGGATTGTCTGCAGCATCAGATGACTGCCAAGCTCCGCCACCTGTGGTCGCGTCAGATAGGGAGAGATAAGTCCAACAATCAATTCCAGCGTCGCGCCGTCGCCGGCAGCCGTTATGATGCCGTCTGAATTTTCACTCAGGTGCGTCGTCAGTTTTGGATGATACGCGGTTTCGACCAGCGCAGTGACGTCGCGCCAATGGGTTGTGACATGGCCTCCGGGTGCCTTTGTAGCTTTGATATACGCTGTGGCTGCGTCTGACAGCAGCACTACGGTGCGCGCTTTGCGTTGCATTGCGCGGATTCGGGGCAGCCAAGTGTCTGCGATCGTACGCTTGCCCCCTATAACGATCATCATATCCGCAAGGCGATGATCCGCGATCGCGGGCTCGGCCCGAACCAAAGCACCATGATCACCAGAAACGACACCGGGCTTGTCTGTGCTGAACCGCCAGGAAAAAAGGTCGCGTCCAAGCAATGTGTTGGCAGTGGCAAGCACATGCGTGACAGACGTCAGTTCCAAGCCATTGAACCCTTTGCTGACATGGATCTCTATGGTTTGCGGCTTGGCGTGCGTGCCGACCGAGGCCGCGACGTCAAAGCGGTTGTCCTGTTTGCCCATGTTAAACAACCCATCCTGCTGAAATTTGGCGTTGGTGTGCGACGGTGGCGTTGCGCATCAGGATCGCCACAGTCACCGGGCCGACTCCTCCCGGGACGGGTGTGATCCAACCTGCGATTTCGCTGACGGCATCGGTATCGACGTCCCCCACAATGTAAGATGCGCCATCCGGCCCTTCGACTTGGTTGATCCCTATGTCGATCACAGCGGCACCTGGTTTGATCATGTCTGGTCCGAGGAAATGCGCAATCCCGACGGCCACTACAACCACGTCTGCGCGTCTCGAATGCATCGCGACCGAGCGTGTCATGTGGTGACAAACAGTGACAGTCGCACCTTCCGCCATCAGCATCATTGCGGCCGGCTTGCCAACGATTTCGGAGTGGCCAATCATCACGACCTCAAGCCCCTTGAGGTCAAGGCCCGTGGCCTTAATCAATTCGACACTGGCCGCCGCTGTACAGGGTGCCAAAGCTACATCCGAATAGACAATGTTGCCGATGGAAGCAGGATTCATTCCCTCCACATCCTTGAGCGGGTGGATGGCGGATTGCAGTGATCGCAGGTTGATATGGTCTGGCACTGGGCGTTGCAGGATGATCCCAATGACACCATCATCGTCATTCATGCGCTGTATGCGCGCTTTTGCCTCGTCTTGGTTGATGTCGCCTGGCCAGAACTGTGATTCAAATGGAAGGCCAGCGCGGGCTGCACCACGCTCCTGATTTCGCACATAAACCGCGACTTCGGGAACGTCCCCAATGGAAACCGAGACAAGCCGACCGATGTTGCTGTAGCATTGAGTAAAAGATCGGCAGTTTTCAAGTATGCGGGCTGCAACTGCCCGTCCGTCGATGTGATTGGTTTTCGGGGCGCTATCTTTCACAGAGAATCCAACTTCGCTTGGCGCTATCGCTTGCCAGAATGTTTCAGAATTTTTCTCTACATGCAACTTTTTTTACTATGAGTGCGGATGGGCAAAGCGAAACTGGCTTGAAGGCACTGTCAGAGGAAACCGGCTTGAGGCGGGCAGGGCGGATTTGTAGCGTTCAGGCATGACCAAACCTGATCCATTTCGCTACTTTAAAACGAACCGTGAGATAATCCGCCTGGCAGTGATGCTGTACGTGCGGTTTCCATTATCGCTCCGCAATGTGGAAGATCTGCTGCATGAGCGCGGCATCGATGTGAGCCATGAAGCTGTGAGATTTTGGTGGCATCGGTTCGGTCCGATGTTCGCGTCCGAGATCAGAAAACGGCGGATTGCGGGCATGAAATCCAG
>NZ_JBDUXB010000042.1:0-15576 GCF_039945315.1 Tateyamaria sp.
TTCCACATTGCGGAGCGATAATGGAAACCGCACGTACAGCATCACTGCCAGGCGGATTATCTCACGGTTCGTTTTAAAGTAGCGAAATGGATCAGGTTTGGTCATGCCTGAACGCTACAAATCCGCCCTGCCCGCCTCAACCCGGTTTCCTCTGACAGAACCATCGATGGCCAGTCAGGGCATTGCGCCTATTTTGAATGCGTAGAGCAAATTCTTAGAAAATTCCTATGTAGTAGCGGCATAATACCACCCTCTCCCTGATCGCTGATAGGCATATTGCAGGGAGGGAAATCATGACAAAACTCGTTCACAGTATGATCAGAGTTCTGGACGAAGAGGTGTCGGTGCGATTCTATCGAGACACGTTCGGATTAGAGGTCGTCGACCGGCTGGACTTTGAGAGCTTCACGCTCATCTACATGGCCCTGCCGACGTCCAGCTTTGAGCTTGAGCTTACCATCAACAAGGGTCGCAAAACGCCATATGATCTGGGAGACGGCTATGGCCATCTTGCGGTCGTCGTGGGCGATCTCGAAGCGGCGCATGCTACGGCCACAAAGGCCAATTCCGAACCCGGCGACATCGTAGATTTCCGCCCAGACGGACAGCGCGTGGCGAAGTTCTTCTTCATCAAAGACCCTGACGGCTACCAAATCGAGGTCATCGAAAAGGGTGGGCGCTTCGCATGAATACTCGCAACCAAAATGATCATCTCAATCCGTCACGTCGGAACTTCATCAAAGGCGGCGCTATCGCAGGCGGCATTATCATTAACCTAAGCTGGCCTTCAATCCTGGCCGCACAAACGACTGAGGGGAAGACATCCATGTTGTTCCATCTAGATTTCCATGTCGAGTATTCGGCGGAAATGACGCAAAATGATCTGTTCGCAATCTGGGCAGAAGAGGCTGGCGCCGCATTAGGGGCAAAAGAGGCTGGCCTCGTAGTAGACCTTTGGAAAGCGGTTGGCGAGCGTCGCGTGATCGTTATCGTGAATGTTGAGAGCGTGGAAGTACTGGACCAAATCTTACTTGACTTGCCTATCATGCAGAAGATGGGACAGCATGTGCAAGTCGATGTGACCGCTCTACGCACTTATGAAGGCTTTGCGGCGGACGTGAAGGAACGCGTCGGTCGCTGATCTGAGAGAAGGAGACGTTCAGATGTGTCAATTGTTCATAGATGCAGACCCGGCGCTTTGGACGTCTCACACCCGATCCTTCCGCATGGATGGGATGGTTACAAGCGTGCGGCTGGAAGAGATGTTCTGGCGCACGCTCGAAACAATCGGGCAACGGGATGATTTGACCGTCCCTCAGCTACTGCATCGGCTCTACAACGAAAGTCTTGATGCTGGTCACGACGTGGGAAACTTCACGTCGTTTCTGCGCGTCTGTTGTTTGCGGTTTATTGATCTACAAATGCGTGGGCTAATCCCGGAAGAAAAACGCGTGAAGATATCTCAGTTGCCTGCGAGCGACATTCTGACACTTGAGGCGATCGAGCGGTCGAAAGCCGAACCCGGATTGATTAAATAGTGGCGCCGAGGCACCGACTAGGTTTTTGGTCACGCTCAATCCATACTGGCAAATTTATTGGAAGTTTCGGAGATGGCGGACGTTTGTGCATCGCACAGCAATCGGTAAACAAGGATTCGAAGCCGCCGTTCGTCGCAACTCGCGCCGAGGTCTGCTTAGCGGACGAAGCGGGCTTTCGCTGCAGGTGCAGCCAATGGCCGCTTCTTGAAAGAGTTTCTTCTGATCAATCCAAATGTACGTACGTTGTTTCCGCAATTGTGAGTGAAGTAAAAAGCGGCGTTCCTTCGACCAAGGCGGCGGCTCAATAACTTCACTCTGCGGTTTGCATGCCTAAGCTTCGCAACACTTTTCGTTCGATCGCCACAACAAGCTGGTACAAGACGACTGATAAGAGGACTGAGACAAATGCAACAGTCCAGATCATACCAAAGTCGAGGTAGCCTCGCGATTGATTCAGCAAATTCCCCAGGCCACGACCGGTTGCTAACCACTCAGCAATCATCACACCCAGCAACGCCCTTGGGACAGTAAGACGCGTCGCTGCAAACAGATATGGTAGAGATGCAGGGATCGTAACTATCCGCATTTCTTGCCAAGCAGATGCGCCATAGGCGCGCGGTAAATCTTGTGCGCTGCGCGGAACCAATGCGATCCCTTGCGCCAATGTGACGAAAGCAGGAAAGAACGTCACAGAGATCGTCACCCAAAGCGTCAAGGACGTGCCGCGTCCGAATATAAGCACCAAGAGCGGGGTTAGAGCCACCAGAGGCATGGTTTGCGTGACAAGGGCCACAGGCATGAAGGCGCGAATGGCGTTTGGGAACAGCCGTGTCGAGATTGCCAACAGAAAAGCAAAGCCAATGCCGGCCGCCATGCCCGCAAAAGTGATGGGGAGTGTTTCTGACAATGCCTGCAAGAGCTTTTCTTGTGCAACAGGGGCAGTCTTTGCGAAAAACAAATAATCTATCACCCCAAAAGGTGTTTTCGCGATCATCGCAGGTACGCCGGTTAACACTATGAAGGCCCACCACAAAAGGAATGGCAGTGAGACAATGCCCATGAGCATCAGCACACGCTTAAACGGTGATGCAGAGACTGCATCGCCAAGCGGAGTGGCGGTATTCAAAGTGACAGCGCGCGTAGCCCCAAGTAAGCGCCGAGAAATTAATGCAAAGAACAAGTAACCCAATCCTGCAATAGCGGTCGCGATCAGGCCAATGCCCCAAAGCCTGTCTGGTTCCCCTCGACCAAGCGATCCGAGTAGGTAGGTTCCAAGCCCCCAGCGGCCGCCGCCGCCAAACTCAGCCAAAATTGCTCCCAACACGGCGTTAGGAGCAGCAATCTGGAAACCCGTAGTGATGGTGGGCAAGGCGCTGCGCAATTGAACCAGCCAAAGAATACGCCAACGGCTACCACCATACGCTTTCACGAGGTCACTTGCCCTATTGTCCGACTGGCTTATCCCGATGACAGTCGCTGTCATGGTTACAAAATAGACGGCCAAAGCTGCGAGGACGATGCGAGGTGCCATGTCCGATAAGGTCAGCACAAGGATCGGAGCAATCGCGATGGGCGGCAGTGCAAAGACAGCGATATTCACGCCGCGAAAGAGGCGCAACAATGTCGGCGACATCGCGAAAGCCACACCGGCTATCAACGCAATTGCATTGCCAATGAGAAAACCGACGCCCGAGGCATAGAGTGTCGCCCAGATATGGCGCGGATAATCTGCGCGATCTTCCCATAGCCGGATCAAGATTTCTGAAAACCCTGGCAGCGCACCACTGGCGACCAGATCCATGCGGCCCGCAATTTCCCAGATTAGAAGTAAGATCGCAAAATTGCGCAGGCCTGTTGGCACCCTAGCCATGCAGCACCGAAGCGACACGATCTGTCAAAGCATGGAACGCGGGATCTGAGAATAAGTCTGGATGACGAGGGCGCGCGAAAGGCACATCGATAATTTCGACGATCCGACCGGGGTTCGCGTGCATCACGGCAACGCGGTCGGCAAGAAAAATAGCTTCGTCAATTCCGTGCGTGACAAGCAATGCCGTTGAGCCTGTCCTCTGCCAGACACGTTGTAATTCGACGTTCATCTGACGTCGCAGTATTTGATCCAAGGCGCCAAACGGTTCGTCCATGAACAAGACGGTGGGTTCGGTGACCAGCGCGCGGGCGATTGCAACACGCTGACGCATACCACCTGATAACTCTCCGGGGAGTGAGTTCTCGAACCCCTTCAAGCCAACAAGTTCAATCATAGCCTGCACTTGGACGGCATGCGATTTCCGGCTTAGGCCAATGACCTCAAGCGGCACCTCAACATTGCGACGCACGCTGCGCCATGGCAGCAATGCAGAATCTTGAAATGCTACACCTGTCTTGCCAGATTTTGCTGCAACGGTTGGGTCTTCACCGTTAATCAAAACCTCGCCGGCATCAGCCGTCTCAAGTCCCAAAGCGATGCGCAGAGCAGTGGATTTGCCGCAACCCGAGGGACCAATCACAGCAGTAAAGGACGCAGATGGACATTTAAGTGCTACATCCCGCAGCGCCTCAACCGTCTTTCCACGTCCTTCAAAGGTCTTATAGACCCCGGAAAGGGAAATCCCGTCCGGGGTCGGCATCAGATTTCTTCTAGCAAAGTTGTGTCGAACATATCGCGCGATCCATTGATGCCGACTTCGGCCAATGCGCTGAGGTTTGCGGCGATGCCTTCTTCGGTCATCGCAAATATGCCCGCTGGGTTTTCCATCAATGGTTTTTGCGCTTCATTGAAGAAGATTTCGTTGTCGATGGTGCGGCCGGTGCCTGCGAAATGGGTATCTGCCCATTTTGGGGGCCAAACTGTGGTATCAACATTGTTCTCGATCCATCCCTTGCGGCTGGCACGCAACCACGCCACCAACTCGGCGCGTTTGGTATTCAGAACCTCTTCGGTCACCACAACGGTGTCATTGTAGGTCGTGTAGCCGAAATCATAGAGCAGGAATGACGTGGCCTCGACCCCTTGCAGGCTAATTGTGTAAGGCACGTTCGTTGTGAAATCGAGGCTTGCGTCTATTTCACCCTTGATCAGCGGTGTTGGATCGTAAGCGTATGGCACGATGTTAACGTCAGCCGGGTCAATGTTGTTCAGCTTAAGCATGGCCTCGACAGAAATCACATTAACAGGCGGCACGGCAAGAGTTTTGCCGACCAGATCGGCGGGCGAATTGATGCCGCTGCCAACCAGCGACACGATTCCGATGGGGTTCTTTTGGTACTGTGCGCCGATGATCTTGAACGGCGCGCCCTGATCAACAATCGCCTTGATCGTGGTATCAGGAGTCGTCAGTGCCAGATCAGCCCGGCCAGCGATGATGGTGCTCTCGGGGATCACGTCGGGTCCGCCAGACAGATACGTATGGTCCAGCCCTTCGTCCGTGTAATAACCCTTGTCCATCGCTAGAAAGTAACCCGCAAATTCGGCGTCGTTGATCCATGCCGCTTGCATGGTCATTGGCGTTGCAGCCATCGCCCGCATTGGTAGGGAAGATGCGGCGGCAGCGGCACCAGCTGTGCCTAAAAAGTGGCGGCGGTTTAATCTTAAGGTCATGTCATTTGTCTCCTGTTGGATGGGTTCAGGCTAAGCCTTGGATGCGTTGCAGTTCTTGCAGCGGCGGTGTTTCAGCAATTTGTTTGGGGTCTAGCAGCGGCCATTTCACGCCGCTCGGGCGTTTGGCGCGGCGTTCAACCGTGTACAGCTCTGACGGGGTCGCAATTTTGTCGACCAGAATGTCCGTCTCGGATGGCTGAAGTTGATCTTCGACGAGCTGCACATCATGGACAACCGCCAGCACCGGTGTTGTCTCATCGACCAAGCCAAGGTCTGTAAACATGCCCCATTCCAGATCAAAAAAACCATGACCTTTGCCAAATCGAACGCCATTCTTTGAAACAGCGGAGGCACCGGTCACCATCAGATCAAAGCGCCCACGCTTCGCGATCTCTTCCAATGTAATCGGTGCGCCGAAGTGCTCCATCCCGTCCAGCCAGGACGCGTACAGTGCGGCACCTTCCGGAACATTTTCTGGTTCGAGCAAAACAAAACCGCGGTAGATGCCATACGTTGACATGACGAAGGGTTTGCCATCTTCGATCATTCGGCGACGCAAATCAGCCAGGCAGTTATCTGGTGTGATAAACGCGAACGTAGAGTCAGTATAGGCGTCTTCGGCAACCAAGAGGTCGGTGGCCTTTTCTGATCCTTCAAAGTCCGGGATCACTTCGGCAAAATTCAGATGAAACCGCGTATCCGGCTTTGCAACACCATGCAGTTTTGTCCAAATCCGCTCTCGGACGACCTTTGAAGTAGACATTGCGATTCCCTTGCGTTTCACTGTTTCATAGTAGTGAAACTTTCGTTTCATAGGTCAAGTTGAATCTGTATGCGACACGGGATATTCCACTTTCATGGCTTCACGACTCATCCTTCGGATACACGAAAAGCATGCACGCCTGACAAGCAGTGAGCAGAAGATTGCCAATGTATTGGTGGAGAATCAGGGCCTTATAGAAACCCACACCGCGACAGAGCTTGCGAATATGGCGGGCGTGTCCAAAGCGACCACTGCCCGATTTTTCCGCAGTTTGGGATATGTCGATTTTGAAGAAGTTCGCCTGCAGGCCCGGGAAGAACGCGACCGAACCCAGCCTTATTCCCAAAAAGAGCAAGCACCAGACCAAGTCATTCTGGGTCGATCAATCGTCGACCATCTTGATTTGGAGCTGCGCAATTTGACCCGAACCTTCGAAGAGCTGCGCTCGGACCGTCTGCCAGAGGTTGCCGAAATCCTCTCAACCGCGCCACGTGTATGGTTCTTGGGATTTGGTGCTGAAGATGGTGTCGCACGCATTGGGAAAACCCTCTTCTCGCGACTGCGCCATGATGTTCATTATATTGATGGTGCGGGTCAGGATTGGGCCAGCGACTTGGCAATGATGGGCCCGCGTGATGCACTTGTCCTCGTCACGTTAGAGACGCGTCCAAAGCTTTTGCGCTCTCTTTTGGCCTATGCGCGAACATCGCGACTTCGGATCATAACAATCACTGACCATCGTTATCAGGCCCAAGCAGAGCGCTTCTCTGAAACTGTCCTGCCATGCCACGTTGCGAGTTATGGTATGCTGAATACCCATGCGACTGTCGTGTCAATGTTGCGGCTGCTTGCTATAGCATATGTAGGAAAGAACGCTGTCGCCGTTAAACAACGGGCCGATACGCTTGACGCAATTGTTGAGGAACTTGATCTCCTGGAGTGAGCTGGCCACTTTGCCCCGAAGGCAAATAGAACCACAATCCCACACTCCATGTTCCCGAAACCAGACCTTCGTCGCGTTGCGACAGGTCCGTAGTTTGGGCTCGCAGCAGACTTGCGCTGCGCGATAGTTGAGCGTCCGCACTGGGCTCAGAGCGGACTTGCGGCGGTGCAGCGGGGTAAGCTTGGACCGCGCTCCGTAAGCAGCCATTCCCTAAACATAGGAAGTTTAACGCTTTCAGCGGGGTGACCCGATGCTCGGGCATTCGGCTGTTCGGAGCGGTCGTTGGACTACAGGGTCCGGAATGACCGCACTGAGCCCTTCTCGGACCTTGGTGTCGGGCGCATCATTCGACGTGATGGGCGAAGAGCGGTCGTTCGCTCGTCTTGCGAACTAACCAAGCCGCGAAGGCATAGCCACGACAGTTGAATTGTTTGCGGTCGACTTCTGTCAAATGTATGAGACCGGCTTGCCCGATCGGACTAGCCGGTTCCCGTCCACTGCCGTGAGATGATACATCCGAACAGTCGCCAAGGGCGGGATTAGCGCCCGCCTTCACAGCATGGCGATTGAATTTGACGCCCATTTGTCCTTCCAGGGACGCGCAGCTTCGAGTTCGTAGGCGAGTTCGAGCAGCATGGGCTCTTGGCCATATTTCGCCGCAAAATGGCTTCCAATTGGCAGGCCTGTGGCACTCGTATGGAGCGGTACCGACATCGCTGGCAGTCCGAACACGTTCATGGGTGAAGTGAAGCCCAAGTAGTCGAACACGCGTCGGCTTACCACAGAGAATTCCTCATCTTCGTTGAACAGCAAACCGAGCCGCGGAGCTGGCGCATACATGACCGGTGACAAGACCAAGTCGAAGGGTGTCATCCACGTGTTAAACCTTTGCTCCAAGCCAACGAGATACGCCTCCGCAGCATTGATATCATCTGTAGTTTGCCCTTCCGCCTGATTCCCGAACTTGATGGTGAAGTCGTTCATCAGACCGCTTTCCGCTATGGGCTGGCCGGTAGCAGCTTCGATCGCCTTTCGCGCGTTCAAAATTCCCCCCGCATACAGCGCAATATAGTTCTTCTCGTACTCGTCCCGGTCGATGATCTGCTTAGTCTCGACCACCTCATGGCCCAAAATTTGGCAAAGGCGTGCCGTATCCTCAATTGCGTTCTTGACCTCTGGTTGAGTGGCCGAGGTGTAGCCGTCCAATTGGAGTCCGATTTTCAGGCGGCGTTTGCCGGGCCGTTGGACAAACCCCATCCGTTGCAATGCAATGTCAGGCGATTGGTTCTGCGTAATCGCAAGACTGAGAGCACTATCGCGAACCGTGCGCGACAGCACATGATCGAAGGCAAAGCGCGGAGTGCTATGGGCCTGCAACACTCGGTCCCGGCCCGGCTTCAATCCGAAAACACCGCAGTGCGACGCCGGAATGCGTATCGATCCAGCGCCATCCGTCCCGTGAGCCAACGGCATATAGCCCGCGGCGACAGCTGCCGCGGCGCCGCCGCTTGACCCTCCGGTGGAGTAGTCCAAATTCCAGGGGTTCTTGGTGTCCCCATAGACCCCTCCTTCGGCGGAGCTGATCAGGCTCATCTCCGGCGTGTTTGTTATGCCCAGAGAGATCAGTCCCGCTGCTTCATAGAGCCTAACAAGGCCATCAGATTGAGTCGGCACCTTTTTGGCGAAGAACTTGTTTCCTTTGGCATTCGGTAATCCAGCGACCCTGGCTGTGTCCTTAATGGCAAAAGGGACACCGACGAATGGGCCTTGAAGTCTGATCGAGCTGGCACGGTCAAGTGCGCGTTCGAAGTCATGAACTGGGATGGCATTGATTTTACCATCTAAAGACTCAATGGCCCTGATCGATGCTTCTATCAATTCTTTTGGCGACACCTGACCCGAGCGTACCAGCCCCGCGAGGCCAATCCCGTCGTAGTTCATGAGAAAATCGATGCCTTTCGGAGGTGCAGCATGGCTCAAAGTAGGGATGGAAGCTGCGATGGCACTTGAAGCGGCAGCTTTTGTGAATTGACGTCGGTTTATCATGATCAGGTCTTCTTATTCGACAAAATGCGGTTGAACGGTTGGATCAGTCAGGAACTGCGCTGATCTTTCACGTGTTGGTAGCCAATGACAAGTATGGGTTTGATGACGAAGCCGGGCGCCACGATGTCTCGACTAATCTGGTGCCTGCCAGTGTCGCAGTCGCTGTTTGTGAACATCTCAGTCAATTTTACCGGCTCGAAGGCCGCATTGACCCTATGTTTCGATGCTTGGAACTTCGCCTATTTGATCACTGCGTCATTCACGAGTCTCGACGATGCTGCGTTAGCGAGGCGCGAAAAACGAATGACGGCAAAGTCCGCAACTCGGTCATAGACCTTTCAGACTTCGCTGCGCCCACCATGAACGACCGCTTTTCCTTCTGCGGTGCGGCTTATGGATCTGGCGATTAGTTTGCTGCGCCTGCGAGGTTCAGAGATGGAGAACTTCCGCTTTGGGCTCATAGCGGACATTCGCAGAATTTGGCTAAGCGACTGCTCTGCGGGACGAAGCGGACGCTTGATTGATCTTATTCAAGTTCTGCTTTCGACCCATCCTGCCATTTAACCAACACCCCCCCGGCGACGATCTGGTCTTCAGGAAGCTGCAATTGGCTCGAAGCGCATAAGTCCTTCAACCTAACAGTCGGAATTCCGACGCCGGATTGACCAGTGTCAACGCGATGCCCTTCGCACAGAGCTAACTTAGGCAGGCTCCAGATCGAAAGGGATATAGCCAATGCCAGAAACAACGACTCGTGCGCAACACCACATCGTCGGGGGTGGCATCGCCGGACTGGCAACGGCGGTGTACCTGATCCGCGACGCGGGGGTCGGAGGCGAGAATATCCACATCTATGAGCAGCTTGGGGTTGTTGGTGGATCGCTGGACGGGTCGGGCGACGCCGGGTCCGGATACATGATCCGCGGCGGCCGCATGTTCGAGGAACACTTTGCCTGCACCTTTGATCTTCTGGATACGATCCCATCGGCGAATGATCCGGGCGTCAGTGTCACGGAGGATATCATGGCCTTCAATCGCATGGTGCCCGGATCGTCCAACTGTCGCCTCGTTCGGGACGGCCGACCGGACTATAACCGCTATGACCTCACACTGACTGCGCATGATATTGTCGATATCAACCGTCTGATACTCAAGTCCGAAGGAAACCTCGCCAGGCAGAGCATCGAAGATTGGTTCAAGCCTTCCTTCTTCGAGAGCAATTTTTGGCTGATGTGGGCCACCATGTTTTCATTCCAGCCGTGGCATGCATTGATCGAAATGCGGCGTTACCTCCGTCGTTTCATCCATCTCTTCCCCGGTTTCACGCGTATCGCGGGCATCCTGCGCACGCGGTATAACCAGTATGATTCCGTGATCGCCCCTGTCGTCAAATGGCTGCGGGATCGGGACGTTAGAATCGCCATAGGCACACAGGTTACCGATGTCAAAATTGATGGCACGCGGAAGGACCGCCGTGTCACCTCCATCGCTTTGGCCGATGAAAGCGATGTGCAGGTCGGTGAAGGTGACCGTGTTTACCTCACTTTGGGATCGATGACGGACGGAACCACCCAAGGCTCGAACGACCGCCCACCGGACCTGTATGACAAAGAAGGGGGCGCCTGGACACTTTGGCGCAAGCTGGCGGCACAAAACGAAGGATTTGGTCGCCCAGAGGTGTTCTGCGGCGACACGCACAAGACCGCATGGCATTCGTTCACAGTAACAATGGATGGCCCCGACTTTTTCGAATTAATGGAGGATTTCACGAACAACCGGACAGGCACCGGAGGACTTGTCACGTTTGCTGGTTCAGGTTGGACGCTGTCTGTCGTACTGTTCCACCAGCCGCATTTCCGGGGCCAGAAAAACGGCACCTATACCTTCTGGGGTTACGGTTTGAGTGGTGACAGGCCAGGCGACTTCGTCAAGAAACCAATGTGGGAGGCGACGGGCAACGAGATCATAACAGAGCTTTGCGGGCATCTGAAACTCGCCAAGGCGCAGGCGGTATGGTTCAAAGACGCGCGGGTTCTGCCATGCCGAATGCCTTACATTACCAGCCAATTCATGCCGCGGCAGCCGGGCGACCGCCCCGATATACGCCCCAACGGCGCACGGAACTTTGCAGTGATCGGCCAATTCTGTGAACAGCCACGCGATTGCGTTTTTACGGTAGAATACTCGATACGCTCGGCGCGCACCGCCGTGGCGGAGCTGACCGGCCGTGTCAGTCCACCGCCGCCCGTAGCACGCACCGACCTTGATCCGAAGGTTCTAATACGGGCAGCCCGTGTACTGATGGGTGCGTGACCATAGCGTTTGCACACGAATACATGTTGGGCCTGCATCCGGCGCCCTTTTAGCTTGGTCCTACTCTGTCCGGCATGGACGTCCGCTTCCCTGCCAACAACAGTCATCTGAGCACGATGCAGCATCGGCCAAGTTTGGGCTCGGAGCAGACGTTCGCTGCAGCATCCACCCATGATCGCTTTGCGGGCGAAGCCGCCGCTCGCCGTGTAGCCCACCAATGATCGCTCAGCCGCGTCGACATTATGTTGTCAAATGGTCGGAGCATCCTATGCAAAGGGTCGACGGCGTTGACTGCTGTTGTCAGCCTTGTGCGGGACCCGACAGCTTGATCCCGGTGCCAAGCAAGCCTCGCGTCAGTTCAACAGGTCGGCTTAGACGGCCGGTCAATTTGATAACGGACTTCCAACCGCATTCTGCCAAGGTTGGCGCGGAGATTGCCGCAATAGGGGCAAAATGGCGAGTCTCAGGCTGCCTCTTTCACTGCATTCTTGGCGGCTTTTGCTGCTTCGGCCGCGATTTTCTTATCGCGCCCGCCGGACGTTACGGTCTCTGAAACTTTCTTTTGCAGCGCTTGAGGAGACATGGGACCTTTCCAGTTATCGTAAACAACATCAAGTACGTTATCGAGCTGTTTGGCGATCTGATCATTGATGGTTTTTTCTATCAGCGCCTGCGCCCGGTTGTTGATGCTGCCGATGTGGATGGTTTTCCCTTTGGCCTGCCTGGACAGCTCTTTCAGAACCAGATCCCAAATGCGTTTTTTGTCTGCAGGCGCCAGTGATCCTGACGCGTTTTTGGCAAACTTTTCGATGACTTTACCCACCGGGCCCAATGCCGCACCACTTATGAAGTTATTGGCGAGGTTACCCATGAATTAGTCCATGGTGAGCTTTGGATCTCCTTTAATGGCCTTGGCAGTGTCTTTGACCGCACCTTCGAGCGTTTTCTTTCCACCTTCTGTCACAAGGTACAACGTGGCCTTCTTGATAGTGGTGCTGGAAAGCAATTTGAAACCGGTCTGCTTAGCGAGTTGCGGCATGACTTTGGTGGTCATGGCCTCGAGCACGTGTTTCCCACCGGACCCCCCCTTGGCAAAAACACCCAGAACACCGCCAACGCCCGCGTCGATAAGCGTGCGCTTGATCGCGCCGCCCGGTGTCCAATTGGCTTTGCCAGCGGACCAATTGCCAATCTCGCTTGCCGCACTTTGTGTGGCTGAAACGGCAGCACCGCCGACCACCGCCGAAGCAACAACCCCCGTTCCAAGTGCAGCACCCGCAACCGGGGCGGCAAACACACCGACAAAGGTAAATGACGCTGTTTTGGTGAAGGTCAGCGTTGTGACCCAATTGCCACCCCCATCGATCATGGCGGCACGATAGGCGCCCATCTTGGCGCCGGCGTCGTTGATGATTTTCTCAGCCCGGGGGGCGATCTTGTGGAACTTTTGCAAATCGCCGGAATTCACGGCAGCCGCACAGGCCTCGTATTGCTTGCGTGCGTTTTTGATCATGGATTTGGGCGGCAGGTCGACCCGGCGCGTTGTTTCGATACAAAAACTGACGAACCACTGATCTTTGTTTAGGTCATTCATATGCTCCCATTCGGATTCAGTCGCAACCACGACTGACCGCATCTGCGCCAGCGGGCCCGATTTTAGGCCCCGGATCAACTTTTTCTTTTCATTATTGTATTGCCGCTCTGTCACACCGACTGTCGCGCCGCCCGCCGGATAGAATTTTTGCGGCTGTTCCTTTTCTACCTTTCCCGTTTTCATCGCGCGGGAAATCAGGGCTGCGGTTTGGGCATCGATCACACCTGTCTGCTTGACCCCGCCCATACCCTGAAGCAGTTTGATCGCTGCCTCGGTTTTTTTCCCGACAATGCCGTCCACATCCAGCGGAGGTTTCGGCTTGGCCACCTGATTAAGCATCTGCTGCAGTTTTTTCGCCTTAGCGGCGGGCATCGCGGGCATGAAGAACACTCCTGTGCTAGAAAATATCCGTCAGAAAAGACATGTGCAAATTATGTAAAATATTCCGTCCATAGACACTTTCTGTCAAGCGGGCCCACCCGTAAACGCATCGGAGCAAGGTAGCACACGGCAATTCGCCCAACGACCAGCACTGGCCGCCTAACGGACTTTTCTGCCATTCACCAAAGTTGTGGTAGCCTTGTGGTGGCCTGTGGCCCCAAATTCTTTTTTAGTTGCGCGAGGAGGTCACTCCCCCAGAATATGCTCATCAGAAGGATGTTAAAATATGCTTGAAATCGGCATTGGAAAAATTGTTCGTGTCATAATGCTGACGCGCCAATATGGGCCTGACAGCACTAGGCTGTCAGATTACATTTCCGGGTTCAATGATGACGAAAAATCGAACCTTGTAGCAGTTATGTGGGTGGGGCGCGGCAGCTTTGAAGCTGAAGAACTTGAGAAAGCAAAGGACGAGGCCAAAAGAGAGGCGACTGCATCGACAGAACGTTATCTTTCTGGCATTCCAAGTTTGGCTGAGCACCTTGAGAATGGATTGGATGCACTTAGCATTGATGTAACAGATGCAGAAGACCACCCCTGAGAATAAGAGGGAATGCTTGGGTAAAATGAAACCCCAGGCTCTGGACGTATAAATGGCGCAGTCTCGACGGCCGCTTTGGCACAGAGCAGACGCTGGCGAAAAAATGAGGCTCTGATCGACTTACGGGCGGAGCGGTCGATTTGTCTGCGACGCAAACCATGGTATCCTAAATCTTAGAGGTTACTGATGAGCGAAAGTGTGTTCCGAGACCTTCTCGATGCTGGCCGCGGATATGAAAGTATGTCCGTCCCGTCAGTGTTCGCTACATGGACCAAGCATCTCATAAAAGGTGCCGAGGTTCAGCAAGGATCTCAGGTTATGGACATTGCCTGTGGTACGGGCGTCCTTGCTCGCGACGCCTTGGCTGAGGTCGCACCTTCTGGCCGTGTGGTCGGTGTTGATCCGGCACCCGGAATGCTCGCAGCGGCAAGGGAGGTGGAGCCAGCAATTGACTGGATCCAGTGCAGCGCAGAAAACCTCAAGGCGAAAGACGCAGCGTTTGATTGCGTCGTGTGCCAGTTCGGGATGATGTTTTTCTCAGACCGCCCGAAAGCGATCCGCGAAATGCTCCGGGTACTGAAACCAGGTGGAAAGTTGGCGATAGCCGTATGGGATCGCGTGGAGCGCAGTCCGGGCTATGAAAGGGTTATATCTGTATTCCAAAAGGAAGTTGGAACAGCGGCGGCCAACGCTTTAAGTCTGCCCTATAGCCTGGGTGATGAGACGATCGTTACCGCAGAACTGGAGGCGGGTGGCTTTACGAATGTTGAGTTAGAGACGATATGCGAAACAGCACGCTTTCCGAGTTCACGGAAGATGCTTGAGGCTGATCTACGCAGCTGGCTGCCACTTTTTGGCATCAATCTAAGTGAAGCAAAGATCAACAAGGTTTTGGCTGCTTCGGATGCGACGCTTTCGAAATATATTGTTCCTTCAGGAGAGGTTATTTTACCGACATCAGCCCACATTTTCACCGCCAGAAAGCCCTAGTGAGACACCAGGGAACTGGGCGTTTCGGATGAGCTATTGTGATGTCGCCTTTGGGCTCTTTGCCGCCATTCGCGGCGCAACGCACCAACGACCGCTATGCGGACTTAACTGCCGTTCGCCGCATCGTCGACCAATGGCCGAGTTGCGGACGAAGTGTGAATTCGCTTTGTTTGAGCAGAAGGCCGCTTTCATGCGCTTTGCGGACCTTCACCTTGGATTGCACACAAGTTACACACCCGCGACGACAGTGGCCTTGAATCAAACAGACCGTCTGTCCACTCCTCCATCGGCAAACAAGTGACATAAACAAATACTCAGGCCATGTTGTTCAATTGAAGGCAATACTCTGGTTCGATGCAAAACCCGCATTTCTCCTATAAACTCGCTTCGCGACTTCGCCAATTCCTGCCTCGCGCGCTGCATTGACCTTGAAACGTTGAAGTTGCGTGTTCTATTCTTGCCCAACTCCAACCAAATCTGAATAAGAACGCTCACCACGTGTGATTTGCCGTTTCAGGACATTCTTTGCTGATTTGACTTTACCTTCGGACAGAAGCGTCGTGATCGCTTCATGTGGCGCTGTCAGACGGATTCGAACTAGTCTCAGTTTGCCGCTAACAGAGTGAACTTATCCGGAACAAAGTTGCCGCCACTCGATGAGAGCAGCGCTTCGGTTCAGCTTGAAGTTTTGTCGTGAGTAGAGGTGGCGTTCCTGATTGAAGTGGTTGTAGACGGAGGAGTGAACGGAGGCGAATTTCTGCAAACTTCGCATGCGCCGAAAGCGAAGCATCGCTCGCTCTCTTCGT
>NZ_JBDUXB010000043.1:0-8954 GCF_039945315.1 Tateyamaria sp.
TCAGGAACGCCACCTCTACTCACGACAAAACTTCAAGCTGAACCGAAGCGCCGCTCTCATCGAGTGGCGGCAACTTTGTTCCGGATAAGTTCAAGCCCTTGGCGGCAAACTGAGACTAGTTCGAATCCGTCTGACAGCACCAATTTTGCGTTAATATAACCCGCCCGGTCGGCAAGTTTCTCGCTTGCTCGCCAGCAATAGACCCCCGGCAAAACGTAGAAATGCGAAGTTGTTCAGATTCGTCTGACTCGCCAATCAGCAAAGAGGCCAGCCTGCTGGGAGAATGGTTGTGTGTCGAAGCCTGAAAATAGGCCATCTTGGGTGACAAGCACGGTGCGCCAACCGCGTGCCGCTGCGCCCAATATATCAGTGTGAAGCGTATCACCGCACATTGCTATGCGACTCGGTATCAACGTCGGGAGAGATGCCTCGATCAGGTCGTAGACTTCTGGAAAGGGCTTTCCAAAGAATTGGACGTGGTCGGGGAACAGGTCGGCAACCTTATGGCCGTAATGCCCGGGTTCAACGGAAAACCCATCATCGCGCGGGGCGGCCAGATCCGCGTTTCCGACCAGCAATGTTCTTGGGCGTTCCCGCATGGCTGCTTCTAACAAATCCTGCCGCGAACCGGTCCAGTCAGCTGTAGACAGAAACAGAAACTGGTCGACTTGGTGATAGTCTGCCGAGTTGTCCCTAAGGCGTGTCACCGGCACCGGAAGGTCGGTTAATTGATCGGTGTCAGCCGCAATTACACCCCAATGCCCCTCGCTCAGCTTTTGCAGGGTCGCTTCCCGACTGGTGATGATTTCCTCGTCTTTGATCCGCAATCCTAAGCGTTTAAACTTGGAAATGGCACCATCACGATCATAACTGGCGGCGTTGGTAAGAATGCGGATTTCACAGCCCTTTTCGCGCAGTTGGTCCAACCTTTTGTCCGCACCAGGGATCATCGTTTCACCGACATTCAGCACGCCAAAGGCATCGAAAACGAACGCATCCACTTGGTCCGCAATCTCAAGCAATGACTGTATTTCGACTGATCTGTCGCGCGGTTCGACCTCTGGAAAGCGAGCGCGGACTTCCTGATAGCGGTCAAAAATCGACTTAGTTGTCAGCATGCTATTTTTCCCGGTTTCAGGTCAGGTGCTTGTCCTCACTTTAGGGAAAAATGCTTACAGAGAAACCCAAAACAACAAAACAACAAAAAATTTTGCGACGAGCTCATGAATTTCTCAAATAAGTCAATAAATTGGCCAAGGGATCATGCTTACTGGTGATGCAGGGGGATTAAAATGTTGTTTTGTTGCTTTTTGATCGCTAACGTTGCGGCAGGCTCATTACCGGGGGAGTTGAATGTCATCCAAGAAGCAAAGGCGGCGCGAAGCAATCTCGGCTTTGGTTTTGGAGCAGGGAGCAGTCACCGTTGGCTCTTTGGCGGAACGCTTTGACGTTTCAATGCAAACGATCCGTAGGGATGTGGATACACTATGTGAAAGTGACATGCTTCACCGTGTTCATGGCCGGATCGAGCTCAGCGAAGAGTTTCTGAACACGCCATTTGACCAACGAGCTGGCACGAATCTGTTGGGTAAGCGCGCGATAGGAGAGGTCACAGCCAATCTAATTCCAGATGGTGCCACGTTGTTTATCTCGATTGGCTCGACACCGCTTAGCGTGGCGCAGGCGATGCGGCGCCACAAAGGTTTGACGGTTATCACCAACAATCTCAGTGCCGCGATGGCACTGAGTGAGGAGGTATCAAACCGGATCATCTTACCCGGAGGCGAAGTGCGATTGCCGGACCGTGACATACTGGGAAACGATGTTCTTGAATTCTTTGGGCGTTTTCGGGCTGAGTATGCTGTTTTTGGGTCCGCTGGCGTTGCTGACGATGGTGGTCTGCTGGAATTCCACACCACCGAGGTGCGCGCGACACAAAAGATTTGTGAAAATGCGCGACAGTCGTTCCTGGTGGTCGACTGTTCAAAATTCGGGCGGCAAGCGCCTGCGTTGGGCGGCAATGTAGCAGACTTGGACAGGGTCATCATTGACCGGCAGCCGGGCGAACAATTCGCTCCTTTGTTAGACAGAATTGAAGACAAGCTGATCGTGGCTGAAGGGCAAAAGACGTGAAATCATCTCCATTTGTAAAGCTCGACGGTGTGGCAAAGCGTTGGAACGGCCAGTTGGGCGTCGAAGGAATTACCCTCGATATTCCTGAGGGCAGCTTTACTGCGCTGCTTGGGCCGTCGGGATGCGGAAAGTCGACGACACTGCGTCTCTTGGCGGGGCTGGAATTGCCGGACGAGGGCAAGATTCTGATTGACACCAAGGACGTGACGACCAGTGCGGCGTCCGATCGAAACCTTTCGATGGTTTTTCAGTCCTATGCGTTGTTCCCTCATCTTTCCGTGGCGGAAAATGTTGTGTTCGGTTTGAAAGTCCGGCGTGTCCCGAAGAAAGAGCGCATGGAGAAGCTTCATCGCGCCTTGGAGATAACAGGACTGCTCGGGTTGGAAGATCGCAAACCGGGAGAATTGTCGGGAGGACAGCGTCAGCGCGTTGCATTGGCTCGCGCCATCGTCGCCGGGCAGCGCTTGTGCCTGATGGACGAGCCGCTGTCGAACCTTGATGCAAAACTGCGCAACGCTGTGCGCAAGGACATCAAGAAACTCCAACGCGATCTTGGCATTACGGTCGTATATGTCACCCATGACCAGACCGAGGCCATGAGCATGGCCGATACTGTCGTGCTGATGAAAGACGGACACATCCAGCAGGTCGGCGCACCTGAAGATCTTTACAGCAGACCCAACAACACCTTTGTCGCCGAGTTCGTAGGGGCGCCGCCCATGGCACTGCTTGAGGCGGACGTTCTCGATGGGTTTGGCGAAGGTAAAACAATCGGCATCAGGGCCGAAAACATTCAAATCGTCCCCAAGGGTGATGGGCGCATGCGCTGCACCGTCACCGAAAGCGAATTTCTGGGCGCGGAAACTCTGATCGGGCTTGATCACGCAGGTGCAACCGGGTTGTGCGTGCTGAAGCCCGGGCTGGCGATGATGGCCGAGGGCAACGAGATCGACATCACATTTAACGACGAAAATCTGCACGTGTTTGACGTGAACGGCCAAAGGCTGGCGGGGTGACCCCTGTCCGGCCAAGAAAATGACGACTGAAAACCAAGGGAGAGAGTAATGAAACTATTTTCGACAACAGGACTGGGGCTTGCAACCGCAATGGCCGCTGGTCTGGCAATACCGGCAACAGCCGAGACTGAATTGACGATGTACTATCCAATTGCGGTTGGTGGTGCGTTGACCGAAGTGGTGGATGGCATCGTCGCCGACTTTGAGGCGGCAAACCCGGACATTAAAGTTAATGCAATCTATTCGGGCAACTACGATGACACCCGCGTGCGCGCTTTGTCGGCGCTGGCATCAGGCGAGCCAGCACAACTGGCTGTTATGTTTTCGATCGACGCCTATGACCTGATCGAGCAAGACCTGATCCTTCCGTTTGAGGAAGTTGCGTCCACTGACGCAGATAAGGAATGGCTGCAAAGCTTTTACCCGGCGCTGATGGCAAATGGCAAAATCGAGGGGCAGACATGGGGCATCCCGTTCCAGCGCTCGACCATCGTGGCTTACTACAACAAAGACATGTTCCGAGCTGCTGGCCTTGACCCCGAAGCGCCTCCAACAACGTGGGATGAGATGATCGAGATGGGCAAGGCCCTGACCGAGGGCGACACTTACGGTGTGATGATCCCATCCACCGGCTATCCCTACTGGATGTTCCAGGCGCTCGCGATCCAAAACGGCAAGGAAGTGATGTCCGGCGATGGCCTGACGACCTACTTCGATGACCCAACCGTCGTGGAAACGCTGGAGTTCTGGAAATCACTCTCGACAGAGCACGGCATCATGCCGACGGGCACCGTCGAATGGGGCACATTGCGTCAGGCGTTTCTTGAGGGCCAGACCGCGATGATGTGGCATTCGACCGGAAACCTGACCGCGGTGAAGAATGGTGCAAGCTTTGACTTTGGTGTCGCAGAACTCCCGGCCAATGTGCGCAAGGGTTCGCCCACGGGTGGCGGCAACTTCTATCTGTTCAAGGAAACAACGGACGAAGAACGTGCCGCAGCCCTAAAGCTGATGCAGTTCATGACGTCGCCCGAGCAGGCCGCAGCCTGGTCAATTGGAACTGGCTACATGGGTGTGTCGTCGGCAGCTTATGAGACCGAAGCGCTCAAGGCTTACACCGCTGAATTCCCGCCGGCGCTTGTTGCACGCAACCAACTGGAAAACGCCGTGGCCGAATTTTCGACCTTCGAGACCGCCCGGGTGCGGGACGGTCTGAACAACGCGATCCAATCTGCGTTGACAGGAGCGAAAGAGCCGGCTGAGGCCCTCGCCGAAGCGCAGGCCGCTGCGGAGCGCCTGCTTAAAGACTATCAGTAACGTCAACTTTGGGCCGGTGCGCATTGCGTGTCGGCCCAATCTTTGCAGTTTCCCGGAGATGCGCCATGCCTGCCCATGCCAACCTAGAACGCCGTAGGCAGGCCATTTATGGCTGGCTGCTGCTTTCGCCCGCGGCTGTGCTGCTGACACTATTTGCGTTCTATCCGTCTATCGCGACCCTGTGGTCGAGCATGTTTTCGCGCGGTACCCGCCGCAAACCCACAGAGTTCGTAGGCACCGAAAATTACGCCGAACTCTTTGCTGATCCGACCTTCTGGCTCGTGGTCAAGAACAACCTTCTTTATGCAGGCGTCACGATACCAGTGTCGATCTTCATTGCCCTATCGATGGCACTTTGGGCAAATGGCAAAATCCGCGCGCGCGGATTTGTGCGAACCGCATATTTTACGCCAACCGTTCTGCCGATGATCGCCGCTGCGAACCTTTGGCTGTTCTTTTACACCCCCGGCCTCGGTGTTCTAGACCAGATTGGCAGCCTCTTTGGATTGCCCTCGGTCAACTGGCTGGGCCAGCCTGAAACGGCGCTCTGGGCTATCATCATTGTGACGATCTGGAAGGAAGCAGGGTTCTTCATGATCTTCTATCTTGCCGCCTTGCAAACAATCCCGGAGGATTTGAAAGAAGCCGCCGATATCGAAGGGGCCAGTCGCTGGACCTATACGCGGCGCATTGTTTTGCCGCTGTTGATGCCTACGACGCTGTTCATCGCGGTGAATGCGATGATTAACTCAGTCAAGTTGATCGACCACCTCTTTATCCTGACCAAGGGCGGTCCGTCGGACGCTTCCAAACTGATCCTCTACTATATCTGGGAGATGGCTTTTGCCTTCTTCGATGCCCCAAGCGCAGCAGCCATGACGATCATGGTCATTGCAGTGCTGGGGATCGTGGCGGCGGTGCAGTTCTTCTATCTTGATAAAAGGACGCATTACCAATGAAGAGCCTGACCAAATTCATGGACAGCTTTGGCGCGATCCTGCTGGCGATTATCTGGATAGCACCCCTGTTGTTCGCCTTCTGGGCGGCCACACACTCGACTTCGGATGCAGTTAACCTGAACCTCTTTTCGCCCTGGACGCTTGAGAATTTTCGGGTGGCTTGGTCGGGTGCCCCATGGCTGAAGTATTTCATCAATACCTTCCTGCTTGTCACTGTGATCCTGATTGGGCAATTCTTTCTGACGACGCTTGCAGGGTTTGCGTTTGCGCAATTGCAGTTCCCGGGCAAAGATTTTGTGTTCATTCTGGTGCTGATGCAGCTTTTCATCCTGCCCGAAGTTCTGATTGTAGAAAACTACGCCATGATTTCTCGGCTTGGGCTGTTCGATACGATCCTTGGTGTCGGTATGCCCTACATGGCCAGCGCATTCGGTATTTTCCTCATGCGCCAAGCATTCAAAGGCGTTCCCATCGAGTTGCATGAGGCGGCCCGGATAGAGGGCTGCGGGCTCTTGGGTATCTTGTGGCGGGTCTATGTGCCTTTGGCGAAGCCCACCTATCTGGCCTACGCACTGGTGTCTGTCTCGACCCACTGGAACAATTTCCTGTGGCCATTGATCGTGACTAATTCGCCCGAGACGCGGCCCCTAACCGTTGGTTTATCGATCTTCGGAGCACCGGAGAATGGCGTTGATATTAGTATCATCTCTGCTGCAACCCTGATGTCCGTTGCACCTTTGCTGATCGCTTTCCTGATCTTCCAACGTCAATTTGTGCAGGCCTTCCTGCGCGCAGGGATCAAATGACGGCGATCCTGCAAATCTCGGACACCCACATTGTGCCCGAGGGCGTATTGGTGTCGGGTAGGCTGGATACCTCGGATGCGCTGGCGCGACTTGTTGAGCGGATCGGCGGTATCCTTGATCAGATTGGCCCCATTGATGCTCTGCTTGTCAGCGGCGACCTGAGCGATGACGGCTCTGCCGAAAGCTACACTCGGTTCAAATCACTGATCGCACCATTGGGCCTGCCGTTATGTGTCGTCCCTGGCAACCACGACAAACGAGATACGATGCGGGCTGCCTTTCCCAAAAGCTTGCCGGAAGCTGGTGCACTCGACTGGTCCCGACAGATTGGTAACCTCCAGCTGATTGGCCTAGATACCCTGGTCGAAGGGCAGGGTGGAGGCACCTTGTCGCCTGATACTCTTGCTTTCCTGCAAAGTGCATTGGCAAAAGCAGACGGCGGGCCTGTGCTTCTGGCGCTGCATCATCCACCTTTTACGTGTGGAATCCGGTTCATGGACGACATCGGACTAACTAACAGGGATGCCCTTGGTGAAGTTTTGACAGATTATAGAGGTGCACTGCGGTTGGCCTGTGGCCATATCCACAGTATAATTGTTAGCGATTTTGCCGGCCATATTGCACTGTCTGCGCCGTCACCATGCAGTACTTTTGCCCATGATCGCCGTCCGGATGCACCTGTGGGCTATATGACGCAGGAAGATGGGTGTTTGCTGCATCGGTGGGACAGCGGGTTCCAGTCTATTCGCATTGGGCCGGTTGCTGGAACGGGGCCCTTTCCCTTCTGATCCGGCCAATTGATAGAAAGTAATACTGGTGAGCGAACCACATGTACTCCAGATTCTGATACACATCGGAGGTGCAGCGGCCCTGTTGATCTGGGCCGTTCGGTTGGTGCGAACTGGGGTCGAGCGCGGATTTGCAGCGCCGATGCGCATTTGGCTGCGACATTCAGCGCGGAATAGATTTCTTGCGGCGGCAACAGGAATGGGCGCGGCCGTTCTGTTGCAAAGCGCCACTGCCGTCGCTGTTCTGGTGTCCAATTTCGTGTCCAAGGGGGGGCTGGCGACTGCGACCGGGTTGGCAATCTTGCTGGGTGCAGATGTAGGGTCCGCCGTCGTGACGCAGCTTTTGGTCGTGCGACAACCTATTCTGATCCCGCTGTTGCTTGTCGTCGGGGTGACCGTGTTTTTGCGCGGAGAAGGCAGCAACACGCGGCAGGTCGGGCGGATCATGATCGGGCTTGCGCTGATCTTTGTGTCGCTGGACATGATCCGTGGCGCGACAGAACCAATGATATCGAACCCCGGCACACAGGCTGTCATGGCATACCTTGGCCGGGACCTTTTGACTGCTTTCGTCATTGGTGCAGTCTTTGCGTGGGGCGTGCATTCAAGCGTTGCCGCCGTGCTGTTGTTTGTAACATTGGCCGGCCAGTCCATCCTGCCGGTGCCGGCCGCTGCCGCAATGATCCTTGGGGCCAATTTGGGTGGAGGATTCATTGCATTTCTTCTGACCTATTCGGCACCATTGGCGTCGCGACAGATGATAATGGCCAATCTGATCCTGCGGGGGGGCGGTGCCGCGCTTGCGGCCTTCCTGATCGCTGCAATGCCGGACCTCATGAGCCAGCTTGGCGCAACGCCAGCCCGGCAAGCTATAAATCTGCATCTTGCCTTTAACGTGGTTCTGGCCGTGCTTGCGCTTCCGTTTGTAGGGCCGGTTACAGCAGTGCTGTCTTATTTCATGGTTGATAAACCCAACCCCAACGGCGCCATGACGATTTCCAGCGCGCTTGACCCGGCACTGTTGGACCGCCCGCAACGTGCGATAGACTGTGCTGCGCGCGAACTGCTTGGGATGGGGCAAAAGATCGAACAGATGCTCCACGCGGTTGAACCTCTTTATGATCAGTGGAGCGCGGCCACCGCCAACATGGTCGCGGACCAGGACAAGGCCATCAAACAGACGCATCTGGATATCAAACTCTACCTTGCCCACCTTGGCCAAAAGGGGATGGATGAGGAATTGAGCAGACGTTCAATGGAGCTTGCCTCGATTTCATCCAACCTCGACTCTGCGTCCGATGCCATCGCTCGGATCATGCTTGAGTTGGCCAGACGTCTGGATATGCAAAAACTGCAATTCTCTCCACAGGGACGTGAAGAAATCCGTGATTTTTCAGACCGTGTTCAAAGCAACGTTCAGCTTGCCCTGAATGTAATGATGAACCAGAACCCGGCCGAGGCACGAGAGTTGGTCGCGGCCAAGGAAAAGGTGCGTAAAGTCGAGCAAAAATTGCAGCGCAGCCATATCGGTCGTTTGCGCGAAGGGCTCGTCGAAAGTATCGAGACCAGCAATATTCACCAGGAAACACTCCGGGCGCTGAAGCAGGTCAACACCGCGTTTTCAATGGTGGGCCATCCAATCCTTCAGAAATCCGGGGATTTGTTAAAAAGCCGCCTTGCTTAGGATCAAATACGGCATTGTCAGAGGAAACCGGCTTGAGGCAGGCGGGGTGGTTCCGTAACTTCTTGGGATGACCAAACCCAATGGTCTTGTCAGAAAGATTCCAGTTGAGACGGGCAGGGCGGCCTCGTAGCGTCTGAACATGACCAAACCTAACCCTTTCAAGGGCTTTCAAAGCAGCCCGGAAATCATTCGCCTGGCGGTGATGTTGTACATTCGGTTCCCGCTGTCTCTCCGCAATGTTGAGGATCTGC
>NZ_JBDUXB010000044.1:0-45051 GCF_039945315.1 Tateyamaria sp.
GGAAAGGATCAAACGAAAGACGCTCGAAGCGCGCCGCTTGCAACACAGACAACGCGCCGCATAATCAAACCAACAAGATGAGCCAAACTCTCTCTTAGTTTAGGTCGCCATTGGTTCCAAAAACTCTGACGACCGACAGTCGCTCCATCGCTTCCAACGGTTGTAGAGCGTCTTGTGCGGGGCATATTCCTTCGGTGCATCCCGCCAGCGTAAGCCATTGCGGTTGATGAAGATTATCCCGCTCAGGACCCGCCTGTCATTGACGCGAGGCTTGCCGTGAGACTTGGGAAAGAAGGGTTTGAGACGCGCCATCTGCGCATCCGTAAGCCAGAAGAGATCAGACATGTTCACCGCTCGTTTTCGAGCCGTGAATCATGCCGCCAGCTGAAAATCAATGGGTCCTGACCCTAGGGGATGCCTGTGTGTTATTCTCCAGGACCGTTTTGCAGTCCACCAAAAGGGCGGGCCACTTCCGTTTAGTCAAGATAGCGGAGACTCCTGTTCAAGCCAGCGAATGGCCCTTTTGCGCCCAAAGCTGTCGTTCATGCAGCACGCAGCGAATGACCGCTCCGAGCCCAAAGCAGCCGGATCAAAATCGCACCCTTCGCTCTTGCAGCAAACTGAGCGCCTTGGCTACGCGCTGTATCGCAGCTGGAAAAGCAGACATTGGCCGCGACCGCAGCGAATTTCGAAAGGTCTATGACCGAGTTGCGGACATTGCAGCTGGCCGCGTCTGCGACTCCGCTTCACAGCACTTTCCAAGCCTTCGATTCAACCGAGGTCGCGTGCAATTTACGCTCTCCTGACTGTTATTGCCTTGGTCTGATGGACGAATTGAATTGGTCATCTGTGACATTCAGACGAGATGTCAGCCGTATCTGCCGAATATACCAAACGGTCCGGAGCTGTCGAAATAAAATGCCTGAAAGACGCGGCATATATGAGCTTTATTCTGGCTTAAAAAAAGAGCTGACTGTAAACAGTGGAGGATTAAACACCAGCATCTTAATCAACAGGGAGACAGTGATTTGTCTATACAGAAACTATTGTGGCTGAAGGCCGTGGCTATGACTGCGCTTGTGGCGTTGTCGGGTGCCGTAGCGGCTCAGGACGCCAAGCCAAACATTCTTGTGATTTGGGGCGACGACGTGGGCTGGAACAACACCAGCGCGTACAACCGCGGCATGATGGGGTACGAAACGCCGAACATCGACCGAATCGCCAGCGAAGGCGCGCTGTTTACGGACTGGTATGGCCAGCAAAGCTGTACCGCCGGACGGGCGGCTTTCATCACAGGGCAAAGCCCGTTCCGTACAGGTCTGCTTAAGGTTGGTTTGCCGGGGGCGCCTGAAGGCATGTCAGAGCTGGACCCGACGATTGCGGGTCTGTTGAAAAACCACAATTACATGACCGGTCAGTATGGCAAAAACCACCTTGGCGATCTAGATTCGATGCTGCCGACAAACCACGGCTTTGACGAGTTCTTCGGCAACCTGTACCACCTGAATGCCGAAGAAGAGCCTGAACACCCCGACTATCCACAGGACCCCGAGTTCCGAGAAAACTTTGGCCCACGCGGCGTGATCAAGTCTTCGGCAGACGGTGAGATCGAAGATACCGGCCCGCTGACTAGAAAGCGCATGGAAACGGTCGACGAAGAGATTGTCGCTGGCGCTCTCGATTTTATGGACCGAGCTGTAGCCTCTGATCGCCCGTTCTTTTTGTGGGTCGCCGCGACAAGGATGCACGTGAACACGCACCTCAAGCCTGAATCCCAAGGCGTGACCGGCCTTGGCGTTTACGCAGATGGAATGGTTGAGCATGACGGCCATGTCGGTCAGATTCTTGATAAGCTCGATGAGTTGGAGATCGCTGACAATACGATCATCATGTATTCCTCGGACAACGGGGCTGAGATGTTCACTTGGCCGGATGGCGGCAGCACGCCGTTCCGGAACGAGAAGAACTCAAACTGGGAGGGGGGATACCGCGTACCTACCATGATCAAATGGCCCGGTGTGATTGAACCTGGCACAGTATACAACGATGTGTTCAGCCACGAAGACATGTTACCCACTCTGCTCGCAGCCGCGGGTGAAACTGACGTTAAGGAAAAACTTCTGGAAGGTCACTCAGCTATAGGTCGCGACTATAAGGTGCATATCGATGGCTACAACTTGATGCCCTACTTCAGCGGTGAAACAGAAGAAGCGCCCCGTAAGGAGTTCTTTTACTGGACTGACGACGGTGAGCTGGCAAACTTGCGCTATGACCGCTGGAAGATGGTCTTCATGGAGCAGCGCGAGGAAGGTTTCTCTGTTTGGGAAGAGCCACTCATCACGTTGCGTCTGCCCAAGCTAATGGACATGCGCGGCGACCCGTTTGAGAAGGCGGATGAAGAGTCAGAGAACTATGCCATGTGGCGCTTTGACCGGGCGTTCCTGATCTTGCCTGCGGTGAACTACGTGGCGCAGCATCTGGCGACTTACCAGGAGTTCCCCCCGCGTCAGGAGCCAGGCAGCTTCAACCTGAATGCGGTGCTGGAAACGCTGCGCAGCAATCCAGGCTCGAACTAAAAGACTGAGGTATCCGCTGCTGGCTGGTTGGCGGGTACCTTTCATTTTCGATAGTGTTTTTTCCTGCCGCTGTAACATGATTTTCATCACCTCAGCTGATACCATGCCACTCCCATTCACCACATTGAGTGCTGCCGGTCTTGAAATCGAACTGTTTGCCGCGCAGTTGACCGGACAGGTACAAGATATGCCGCTACTGTTCTTTTAGATCGCAGTGGACAAGTTGCGAGACCGCGTCATCGACCGCTTTCCCGAATGCTTAAATACGAACATAGCCGATTTGTACCTAGGAGTACGGATTTGAGCTGCGGTTCTAACGGGTGAATTCAGTGCAGCGAAGTCTGTCTTCACTGTTCAGTCTCCGAAATGAGGGGCGGCTGTGGGCTCAGAGTGGACTTGCGGCGGTGCAGCGGGGCAAGCTTGAACTGCGCACCGAAAGCGGCCACTCCCTAAACATAGGAAGTTTAACGCTTTCAGCGGGGTGACCCGATGCTCGGGCATTCGGCTGTTCGGAGCGGTCGTAGGACTAAAGGGTCCGGAATGACTGCTCCGAGCCCAAACAAGACAACTCCGTCTGAGCTCAGCAAGAAGTTAGCCCGCTCAGCTCATTCGCGCATATTAAAGCAGATTGGCGGCTATAAGCCAGGAAAGTGCCGCGAAGGCCGAAGCGGCGGTCCGAATGTGGTTCAGCCACGTCCAACGCTTTACATAGTCCGCCCAATAGATGGCCATGTCGCCCGATCGCTCGGATGTGGCATCCAGACGGTTGTTCATCGGAACATTTCCAAAGCCAGTCACGGCTAAGACGCCAACAAGGTAGCTCAGCGTTCCTGTGACAACCAAAGACAACGCTGCGCCATCCAATTGCCAATAGGCCCACAAGGCAAGCGCTATGGAACCCAGTACCAACCCCATAAACAAAACCATGAAGATCGATTTATATACCGTGCGGTTAAGCCCGATCATGCCCGTGGCTCCCGCCATGCCGGGGGCTTGTGCAAGCCCTCTCATCACGAAATCAGAAAAGCTCAGGAACACGCCGGAGATCAGAGCCATCAAAAGACCAGAAACCAGTAGAATCCAAGTCATCATGTCCACCCCCATCAGCTCGACAAGCCAACGGCGCGGCCCAGATACTGCGAGTCGATCACCTGGCGGGTCAGGAAACGTGCCAGTTCTCCACGCGAGATTTTCAGGTCCAGTCCGCGTGCGCTGTTCGGCACATCCTCAATAACAGGGCGCCGGGTAGCCTCATCGGTGAAGGCCGCAGGGCGCACGATCGTCCAGTCGAGTCCGCTGGCCTCGACCAGTTGCTCTTGCAGTTCATGATCGCGAAAAACCGGGGCCAGGAGCGCACCGAACATCACCCGCTTCCACCAGAAGTTTAGATTGGACCAGCTGTCACGAGCGCCAAGCGTGGACTGACAGATAAGGCGCTTCACGCCTTGAGCCTGCATCGCCCGGATGACGTTCATTGTGCCTTGTGAACGAATGACGCTTTTGCGCGACAAGCCCGACCCAAGCGTAATCACAGCAGCGTCATGGCCTTTGACCGCTTCAAGGACGGCTTTGGCATCCAATGCATCGCCAGCGGTTCGAAACAGGTTGGCGTCAGTCAAACCAAGTTTTTCTGGCTTGCGGGCAAAGGCCGTGACTTCGTGGCCAGCCTCGAGAAGCTCTTTCACAGCCAAGTGGCCAACACTGCCGGTGGCTCCAAACACGATGACTTTCATTTTTGTTCTCCTACGGTTTTGGTGCAAGCCCATTGCTTGACGCTGTGTAAAGTTGACATGGCGTCAATAAGCTATAACTTTACATGATGTCAAGTAAGCTGATTAACACCAAAACCCGCATTCTCGATGTGACGTGGAACCTGTTAGAAAATGGGGACAAAACCGTCCGAATGTCAGATATCGCAAAAGCCGCGGGCATTAGCCGTCAGGCGCTCTACCTGCATTTTCCGAATCGCGCCGAGCTGCTTGTGGCCACAACCCGCCACATCGATGTGGTGAAAAACGTGGACGCGCGACTGGCACGCAGCCGCTCGGCGACGTCGGGGGTAGAACGATTGCACGCCTTCATCGAGGGCTGGGGCGGCTACATCCCCGAAATTCACGGCATGTCAGTTGCCTTGCGCGCCATGTGCAATTCCGACACAGAAGCAGCAGCCGCGTGGAATGACCGGATGCAGGCCGTCAGGCACGGATGTGAAGCCGCAATACACGCCATCTCAGAGGATGGTTTTTTGACAGATGGGCTGACAACGGTAACGGCTACCGACCTTTTATGGACTCTCTTATCTGTCGAAAACTGGGAGCGTTTGGTGCGTGAGTGTGGCTGGTCGCAGTTGGCATATGAGCAAACACTCAAGAAAACTGCTGAAGCCACGCTGATATCGCGAACCTGAAGGTCCGGAAAGTCCGCAACTCAGTCATAGGCACTACAGATTTCGCTGCGGCGAACACCAACGGCTGCTTTTCATGCTGCTTCGCGGCGCTCCGCCGAGCCGGCCAACTTGCTGCAATAGCGATGGGCACGATTTCAATCCGGCCGCTCTGGGCTGAATGCCGACTTGCGGCGGCACAGCATCGTCAAACCCGACCCTTCCCCGAAACCGGACATGCGTTTTTCCGATAGGTTGACCTAGTCAACGCAGTGTCGACGCCAGGAGTGGGAGGGACGGATTGAGGAAAACTCATGTCCAAAATCCAACTCCCCGCTGTGAAACCGAAGCGCTGCCCTTGGAACAAAGGCAGGCTTGTAGGTCAGAAACGTCCATTGCTTCCCAAACAGGTTTGGGCCATTCGCGCACGGCTCGAACTCGCAGGCAATCTTCGGGATCTGGCATTGTTCAACCTAGCGATCGACAGCAAGCTGCGCGGATGTGATCTTGTCTGCTTGAAAGTTAGTAATCTCGTTGTTGGAGACAGGGTTCGCGACCGCGTCACCGTAATCCAAAGTAAGACCAACCGACCGGTACAATTTGAGGTCTCTGAAAACACGCGTGAATCCACATGGAATTGGGTCAGTAGTCGCGAGATGCTCGGTTGTGCCTTCCTCTTTCCAAGTCGGCTTCTAGACAGGCCGCATCTGTCGACCCGTCAATATGCGCGAATGGTCCGTGACTGGGTGTCCGCGATCGGTCTTGAGCCGAGCGGCTACGGCACGCATTCATTGCGACGCACCAAGGCGGCGCAGATTTACCGCAAGACAGGGAACCTGCGTGCGGTCCAGCTTCTGTTGGGTCACGTCAAGGTTGACAGCACGGTCCGTTACCTCGGCGTAGAGCTCGAAGATGCGCTGAGCATCGCCGAGAAAATTGACATCTAAGAAACTGGCGAACGGCAAGACCCGCCGTTCGTCTCCCAAGACCGGTCACAAGTTGAGGGGGCTGCGAATGGCGGCTCCGAGCCCGAAGCGGAATTGTTGTTGGTAAGTGCTTTCGCGGGCGCAGCGCATTTTTCGCCAAAGCTGCTAGCAGCGCCGTCTAAACAAAGTGGTTATTCATTCAGAGCGCAGCCAACTTGGAAGGAAGGTGACAATGTTGATTGCTCTCTTGCAGTCACCGCTTTTCTGGAACGACGTACCTATTAAAGATTGGAACCTGCAAGAAAATGCCCTTTGAATGGGTCACAGTTAGAACTGTCATATTGATGTGAGGAACCAGCGTTGCAAAAGGTTTCACGAGAATGCGGGGACTGATCCATGAAGACTGAAGCACGCGAACTGCTCGAAAGACTTTTGCCAATTGGTGCGATTGCAATTGTCTTCTTGATGGGCGCGCTGACCCTCAGTCCCTTTGCGCAGGCGCTTCTTTGGTCTGTTTTTGTTTCAATTGCACTGCATCCGCTGCACGTCAGCCTGTCGGGAAGGCTTGGAGGTCGTCGCGGATTGGCAACAGCCGCCGTCATCATCGGTTTGATCTTCTTTGTTCTGATCCCGATGCTTTTCCTTTTGCGATCCGTCATCGCTGTTTTTCCAGAAGTCGCGATACTGCTTGTTGAGGGCGGACATCTGGAAAATCTCGGACTGGATTTGCCTGCAAACATGCCACCAACATGGGTCGATCTGTGGAGCGGACTGCGAGATGACTTCGAGGCTGTCCGACGCCTCGTAGGGGATGATCTTAGGCTTCTTTTATCGACTTTAATGTTGGAGGGGCGGCTTATCGGCCATTTTGTGCTCGAATTCCTACTGGGATTGATCCTCGCTGCAGTGATCTTGCAAAATGCGGACCCTCTAATCCGGCTTTCCCTCAAGGCTTTCGAAAAACTGGGAGGCGCGCGCGGCCTGCAACTGGCGGTGCGTTCCGTATTGACAATTCGCTACACCGTTCTTGGTGTCCTTGGTTCTGCGGCTGTTCAGACGGCGACTGCAGCTTTTGCATATGTATTTGTTGGCGTTCCACATTGGCCGCTTCTCGCGTTCGCCACGTTTTTGCTTGGCTTGCTCCAAGTCGGGCCGATACTCATCTGGGGGCCGCTGGCTGCGTGGCTTTGGCTGGACGGTCAGACGGGCATGGCAATCTTTCTCGTCGTATGGGGGCTTTTCGTAGTCGGACTGTCTGACAACGCGGTTAAGGCAATTGTGGTCGCGCGCGGAGCCAACTTGCCTACAACGCTGGTTTTCCTGAGCGCGCTTGGTGGTCTTATCATTTGGGGTGTCGTCGGCATCTTCTTGGGCCCTGTCATACTGGCGCTATGCCTCGAACTGATCTTATGGTGGCTGGAAGAAGACACCACCGCGCCCCCGGATACGGCCGCGCAAAAAGTGGAAAGCTGATTGGGCCAACCGATCAGTCCGATGAAAGTTAGGGAGCCATTCATGGAAGAAACAACGCGCAACACAAGCCGAGAGGACTTGGAAAGGCAATTCCAAGTCATTCAGGATGACATAACAAAACTTTCGAAACTGCTGTGCGATATTGGCGATGAGAAAGCCGGAGAAAAACGAGACGCGGCACTTGCAGAGGCTGCCGAGCTTCTTGAAAAATCCCGTTCCAAAATTAACGAGGGCAAGCTCAAAGCGCGTCAGGCAGCATCGTCAATCGAAGATTATGTTCACAAGCAACCCGTTCAATCGGCACTGATCGCGGCTGGCGTCGGATTTCTGGTTGGCATGATTACGCGCCGCTGAGGTACAGAATGATTAAAAATCTCGTTCACATTTTTCTGCAGGCACAAGCCGGCAGTGTTCGTCGCAAGGCCAAAGGAGCCATTCTGGAGGCGGCAGCCTTGGGCATGATAGGGCTATCCGTCACTTTATTCTTTTTGGGTTCGTTCCTGTGGCTTTCCGTCCAGATGGAGCCTTGGATGGCGGCGGTCTTCCTTGGCATTCTGGCGCTTCTGGCAGGGATCATTCTTATGCTTGTGGGGCGATCAGTTTTCAGGCGGAAAGAAGCTGACCCGCATGAGCAAGCGATGTCGGTTGTGAAAGGCTTGGGTCTGCTTTCCGAAGACGGGCAGACAAGTTTAGGCAAAGCAGAAACAGAGCAGGAGTCGGGGCCGATCATGGTTGCGTCAGCTTTGGCGGCTGGCCTGATACTTGGGCGATCCATAAACCGCTGAGTGCACTTTTCGGCGCAAACACCAATCTGATCATGACGTTTATGCTGAAGTCAAAATTTGCAAGGCAGGCGATCGACCGTTTTGTCCGCAAGGCAGTCATTGGAGCAGACTGCAGCGAATGGCTGCTCTGAGCCCAGAACAGTCAGATCAAATTCGCGCCTTTCGCTTGTGCGGCAAGATCGCTCTAGGGCCAACGGCAGGGAATGTGGAGACAAATAAGCGTTCAGCGCGATGACAATCAGATAAACTGGGGGATAACGGTTGGCTTATCAAAAACCGACCTTGCCAACAGCTTTGACGGAATTACTGTATTGTATCTTTGAGGAGAGTAGAATGGGCCAGACGGAAGATAGCAGCAAGAATGCCAAGGTATATCTCAACGGTCTGGGCCTAGGATCTATATCGGCCGCAGTCTATCTGGTGCAGAAAGCCGGTTTTGATCCGGCGAACATCCATATTTTTGAACAAAACCCGGAGAGAGATCTGGTAGGTGGCTCGATGGATGCCTCAATGAAAATGGTCGATGGCAAGCCTGTCTATTTCATGCGCGGCAGCCGGATGTACGAAGACAAGGTCTACTGCTGCACCAAAGAGCTCTGGTCGTTGATCCCCTATGACGAACATGGTTCTTGCCTCGACGATCATGAGCGCAACCATGAAGAATGCCAGGTCGATACCGTCGTCCGCCTGCTGCATGCAGATGGCGAAAAGGACAGTGGCCACGACCTCGGCCTCGGCCCAATTGAGACAGTTCAGATGGCGCGCTTGATGGCGACACCCGAGTCGTCGATTCCCGATGATGCCAAAATTACCGACTATTTCAGTGACGCATTTTTCCGCAGCAACTACTGGTACATGTGGCGCGCCCTTTTCGCATTTCAGCCATGGCACTCGGCGGTCGAGATGCGGCGCTATATGCGTCTGTTCTTCCATCGGATGTCCGATATGGAGAAGATGACCTCGCTAGAGCGTACCCGCTACACTAATTACCATTCCTTCATCTTGCCGGCGTTGCGTTTGTTGACCGAGAAAGGCGTTCAAATCCACTATAACTGCCGCGTTACGGACGCGGACTTCAAAGTTGACGGCACACAGCGCTGGATTGAGCGCTTGCATTTGGAGAGCTCGGACGGTGAGGTCATGGACCCGATCGAGGTTCAGCCGCACGATAGGGCATTCTTGACGATTGGTTCAATCGTATCCAACCACGCCTATGGGTCCCACGACCAACCCGTCTCGATGTCGCCCCCGGAGAAGCCAGGCGGAGCGTACTTACTCTGGCAGAAATTGGTAGCCAAGCAGGCGGACCTAGGCCGCCCTGAGCGCTTCCTGCGGGATACATCACTCTCTAGGATGATGCATTGCACTGTGACCTTCCGCGGCAGCCTTTTTGAGCGAAAGTTCCAGTGGCTTGTAGAGCGGTTGATGGGACGGCAAAGCCCATTACCCCTTACGCACTCACCTTGGATCTTGCATCTACACACCTATCGGCAACCCTTTTATCCTGGACAGGCCGCTGACACCTGCGTGATCTGGGTTTCAGCCCTCGGCGAGGACAACGAAGGGCAATTCGTGAAAAAGCCAATGTATGAGTGTACAGGGCGCGAGATTCTGGAGGAGATCCTTGGTCATCTCTGGGGCGACCTGGACGGGGACGAAAAAGCAGAACTCCTTGACACCTCGTACTGCGTGCCCTGTCGCTTGCCCTATGGCATTTCTCAGTTTTTGCCTCGTGCAGAAGGGGACCGGCCACCTGTCATTCCCGAAGGGTCTCAGAACTTCGCATTGCTGGGGCAGTTTGTGGAGATCCCCGACGGGATCGTGTTCACCACCGAGTACAGCGTCCTCGGGGCGATCTTGGCGATCAAAGGGCTGGTGAACGCCTCGATAGAACCTCCTGCGATGTACTTTGGCCAGCACGATCCATGGACAAACTTGGCGACGGCCAAAGCTATTCTCAGATAAGGCGTTGTACTGTCCCACCCCCAAAAAATGCCATTAGACTGGCCGCAAGAGGTGGGGCGCACTTGTAGCGAAAGCCTGCTTCGTCCCGCATGTTAGACACTCATGCCCAGCACAGCGAACGTCTGGATTGGGGTTTGGCCGAATTGCACGATTTGGATGTCCGGCTTGGGGAAATCGCGCTGCAGTGCCGCGAAACTTTGTGAATCTTGATTGGGCGGGTCCGCCGAAATTTGCTGCATTTGCATCGGGCCGCTAAGTCCGCAACTCAGACACTCGTGCAAGGTGCAGCGAATGTCCGGTACCGGTAAAAAGCAGGCATTCAAACTCGGATTTTTCGAACGACGCCTCGCAATGTCCGCTTAAAGTGATCCAGCGGTCATCTGAGTAAAACAGTCGGATGACTGCCTTGAGCCCACAGCGGAAGTCTTCATTTTTTGCTGCATGCGCTCGCAGCGCGGAAATTTCTGCAAGTGCTCAGTCTAGCGCGCCGCAGCGCGGCTGGAAACTCGGCCATTCGAACATCGCGCAGCGAGGTTTGTCAGAGCAACTCACAGATCGCGGGACTTTGCTGCCGTTCGGGAAGTAGTCATGAAGGGCAGCTTCCGTTGCCAGCGGTTCAGGCGATCCCTGTGCCGATCAGAACAGGTAAAATCTGCCCATCGGTTTCCATAGAGAATGCTCGTTCAACTCGGATGGATTCAAATTTCGCCTTTTGGAGTGCATTTTGGATTTGGTCCTCTGACAGCCCGAATTCGTCGCCATCGGATGCCTGCCAATCCCATTGAACGAACCGTCCGCCAGACCTAAGAAGTCCTGCCAGTGCCAGCACTGCGCCTTCATAGTCGGGCAAGAAGCCGCAGACGGATGACGCATAGATCAGATCAAACCCCGACTGCAAATCCACCTTGCATGGTTGGTCAGGTGCCAGAATGTCGCCATGAACGGCAATCACATTCGGAATGTGTTTGCTTTCCAAAACCGCAATCATTTTCTCGGACGTATCGACGGCAATCAATTCGCCGACAAACGGCGCAACATTCTGGGCAAGCGAGCCGGTCCCGCATCCAAAATCCAGAACCCGCTTCGATGTCCAGTCTGAGCTACGAATATCAGTCGTTGAAACCAAGGACGCAAATGCGTGATCAGCATAGAGTCTGACGGTTGGGTTTTCGTCCCGACCCTTTGCATATTCGTTCCATGTGTCAGTCATCAGGCAGATACCTTTCCATGAAAACGGTGCTGCCACTTCGGGAAACCTCAGCCCATCCCAAATGCTGATACAGCCGGACATTCTCAGGCATATCGACGTGGGTATTCAGACGCATTTCGGTGGATCCCTGCCGTTTGGTCTCGCGTTCTGAAAGCTCGATCAGCTTGCGCCCCAAGCCCTTCCCGCCATGATCCGGATGAACCGCTACGTTCGCCAGTTTCATAAACCCGTTACTGGCGATCAGTACAAGGCCAGCAACAACCTCGTCGCCTTGCACGGCGACCCAGACTTGATTGTTGGCAATGTCCTCCGAACACCCGTCGGAAACGTGGGCATATCGGAGATGCGCTCCGCGTATTGGGCGTATGCCGCGTCAATGCAGGCTGCCAACGCTCTAGCATCCGTTGCTTGTGCGGGGCGTATGACTGGGTTTTGAGACGCCAAATCACTACCGTCCATCGGGCTTGTTAAAGTTGCCTGCGATCATAGCGCAGAACTCAACATCATTGAAGCGGACCTTGGCTGCTTCGCAGAAGATTGGATAAGTGGGCTCCTTGCAGACCAATGCTCGTGCAGAAGTCGCCCATTTGGTTGGCTTCCCAAAACGGGCCTTCAGCCCTGCATGTACACTCGCCCGGTCAGCGCGGTGCTGATGATTGGGCTGGAGGGAGGATCGGAGGGCATATCATGCCAAGAGTCCAACTTCCCGCAGTCACCCCAAAACGCAAGGCTTGGAACAAGGGGCGGGTTATCGGGCAGAAACGTCCGTTGCTGCCAAAACAAGTGTGGGCGATCCGTGCACGGCTCGAACTTTCGGGCAATTTGCGCGACCTGACTTTGTTCAACGTCGCCATCGACAGCAAACTTCGAGGCTGCGATCTGGTTAAGCTAACCGTGACTGATCTTGTCAAAGACGATCGCCTCCGGGAACGTGTTTCCGTGTTCCAGAGCAAAACCAAACGGCCTGTTCAATTCGAACTGTCGGAAAACACGCGTGAAACCGTTCTGACCTGGGTCAGAAATCCAGAGATGCTTGCTTGCCGGTTCATGTTCCTAAGCCGGTTTCACGACCGACCACACATCTCAACGCGTCAGTACGGTCGACTTGTCCGCGACTGGGTGAAGGCGATTGGTTTGGAGCCGAGTGGATACGGTACACACTCGCTTCGCCGAACAAAGGCTGCCGAGATCTATCGCAAGACTGGCAACCTTTGCGCGGTGCAACTGCTCCTTGGTCACACCAAAGTTGACAGCACGGTGCGTTATCTTGGTGTCGAACTGGAATATGCTCTGAGCATAGCCGAGCGCATCGACATCTAACAAACCCTGGCGAACGGTCTTGCCGTTCGCCATTTCGAAGTGGTTGTCCGTCTGTCATGCGGCGTTCGAGCATTCTGATCCCATGTTTGCCGACTTTCAGAATTGCAGCGAAAGCCTGCTTCCGAGAAAAGGTAAATTATAGCGGGCTCGGGTGCGGCCCTGAACTGACATCCAACGGCAGGCTGCGATGCTGCAGCAAGGCTAGTCATTGCAGACATTTGTTAGACCCGCGAACTGCTCATGTTTCGGCGCGTTGCCTAAGTATCCAAACGAAAAAGACACCACCAGTTAACCCTGTCACAATCCCAATCGGCATGTCTTCCGGTGCCATGATTGTCCGCGCGACGATATCCGCCCACAGCAGAAAGATCGCGCCAAGCAACGCAGACCAGGGCAAAACACGCTGGTAATCGCCGCCAAACAACAATCGCACCACGTGGGGCACCATCAAGCCTATAAAACCAATAAGGCCGGAAAACGCGACCATCACGCCGGTGACAAGTGCGCCCGCAACAAAGACCAGCCTCCGAAAACGCGTCACAGGGATACCCAAGGTGGAGGCCGTCTCGTCCCCCACTGTCATCGCATTCAGCGACCCGGCTTGGGTGAACAGCCATGCACCGCTCAACACAAGGATCGCCAGCGGGTACACCAGCTGATCCCATTGCGCGAGGCCAAGACCACCCAGCATCCAGAACACCACCGTATGCGTGGCGCGCGGATCGCCCAAGAAGATCAGCACATTGGCGCAGGCCATGATGATGAACGACACCGCAACGCCCGCAAGGACGAGCCGGTCAGCGCTGGCCGCATCCGCAAACCGTGTGACGCCCAGCACGATGGCGGTGGCCATCAGGGCACCCAAAAACGCCATCAGCGGCACCGTCAGCAACCCAATGAACAGACCGGTGTGTAATAGTGCAAGGATCGCCCCAAACGCACCGCCAGACGATATCCCCAGAAGATGCGGATCAGCGAGCGAGTTGCGCGTCACCGCCTGCAGGCTCGCCCCCACGATAGCAAGCCCCGCACCAACCATCATCGCCAACAACGCTCTGGGAAAGCGTATCTCCCAAACGATCGCCTCCCGCCCCTGCGACCACGTTTGCTCAACAAGGTCCGGGATCAACTGGTTGGCAAACACGCCCCACACTGTGGACAGCGGGATTTGCACAGCGCCCACCGAGATCGCAACTGACAGCGACAAGAACAGCGCCGCAAAGCCCAGCAAAGCAGCTGTGGATTGCTGACGCAGCCGCTGTCCAAGTGTTTGACTATGGCTCACAGCCTAGGCCTTGCGCTATTCGCTCCAGAACGCTTCACCCAATGTCTTGATCGCATTGATGTTGCGCGGCCCCGGTGTGGCTTCCACATATTCCAGCGTCACGAAACGGTCGTTCTTGACCGCATCAAGATCAGCAAAAGCAGGGTTATTCATCATAAACGCGCGCTTTTCCTCTGCGGTGACGGAACCGTAGTTCACGATCACAATAACCTCCGGGTTCCGCTCGACCACTTCTTCCCAAGTCACGGTCGCCCAGCTTTTCTCGAAGTCTTCCATGATGTTCACGCCACCCGCAGCTGCGATCAGCGCGGTGGGCATGCCATACTTTCCGGCCGTAAATGGCGTGTCTTCACCACTGTCATAGACGAAAACCCGTGGCGGATCGCCGATCTCCAACGTGTCGGAAAAGGCCGCAAGCTCGGCCTTGTATCCATCAATGAGTGCCGTGGCTTTGTCCTCAACGTCAAAGATCGTACCAAGGTTTGCGATGTCGGCGTACATGTCATCAATGGTGACCTTGGCCTTATCCATGATGTGTGTGCAGCTTTCGGTCAGCTCATAGACTTTGACGCCAAAGGGCTCCAAGGTGTCCGGAGTGACTTCGCCGCCCACTTTCATGCCGTAGTTCCAGCCTGCGAAGAAAAAGTCAGCATCCGCACCAACAATGACCTCTTTGCTGGGGTATTTGGCGGACAACTCCGGCAGCTCTTCCACACCCGCGCGCATCTCTTCGTCCAGCGTTTTCCACCCCGACACGCCCGTGTAGCCGACCATGTGATCGGCAAGGCCAAGAACCAACATCATCTCGGTCAGGTTCACGTCGTTCGAGATCGCGCGCTGCGGCGGGGCGTCAAAGGACACGGTGCGATTGCAGCTTTCAACCTCGACGGCCCATGCGCCCGTTGCGCTGAAAGCCAAAACGAGTGGCAAAATGTATACTGTTTTCACTGGGAAACCCTTTCCTCGTATCGGTGAAATGTCAGGTGATCGGTTTGCGAGATCGAAAGCTGTTCGCGGCGCGCCATGACATTAAAGGCGCAAGAAACAGCGTTTTCGGACAACACTTTTTGTGGCGGACCAAAGCCAAGCGGCTTGCCATTCATCAGCAACAGAATGTCCTCACAGATCCCCGCCGCGAGGTTCAGATCATGCAGGGATGTGACAATTGTCAGTGGCAGACTGCGGATCAGGTCCAGCACTTCCAGCTGATGATGGATATCAAGGTGGTTGGTGGGTTCATCAAGGATCAACAGCCGCGGCTCTTGCGCCAAGGCACGGGCCACCATCACCCTTTGACGCTCTCCGCCCGAAAGCGTGCCAAAATAGCGATGCGCCATGTCGTGTAGCCCCAAAATGTCCAGGGCATGGTGGATGACGTCATTGTCACGCGCCAGCGTATTGGTCGCAAAACTGGTGCGATGCGGGGTGCGGCCCAACCGCACAATCTCGTCAACCGTCAGTGCAAAATCAGTCGGCTGTTCTTGCAGGACAGCCGCCACTTTTTTCGCGACAGCACGCGCAGGCAAATCCCAAATGTTCTCGCCATCGATGCGCACGCTACCCGCACTTGGCTGGTGATACCGATAAAGCATACGCAACAGCGTCGTTTTCCCGGCACCATTCGGCCCAACAACGCCTAGTACACGGCCTTCGCGCAAGCCAAAGCTGGTCGGGTGCAAAACCATCTCAGCCCGGCTATTTGGCCGCCAGGCAATGCCATCGACCTTCAGGTCTGCCGCTCTCATTGGTTTGCCGATTGCAATGCTGGCACGCGGGCAAGCGTAGATTTGCGCAGCTTGCTGGGCCGATCAACAGATGAACACCAGCCATCAGACAACAGGGCATAATCGCGGGCGAAGGCAAGTAAATCACCCAGATCTTCAGATGGGTCGATATCGCCAAAAAGATAGCTCGCTTTGCGCGGCGCCTGAAACGCGACCGTACAGGAATGATCACAACCTGCCATGCATGACGCGCCGCCCACCGCATAGCGCTCCGGCATCTCATCACGCGTCTCGGCAAGGGCCGTACGCAGATGCAGGATCAGTTCCTTTCCCGGACGCGTCGCGGTCCCTTTCAAACGACAAGAGGTGCAGACAGTGATGCGATGCGTCATCACGACACCTGCAGACGAAAGACACCCACTTGGCCCTGCGCCGTGCCGAATACGAAGGACCCATCGGGGGCTTCCGCAAGCGCTGTGACAGCTCCGCCGTTCGCCGGGCGCACGATCTTCGCAGTGCCCTTCGTCGTCTCGCCCACGATAATGCTACCGTCGGTATAGCCTGCGGGCATGATAGTACTGTCGCACTGGGGCAGAACCGCGCTGATCGTTTGTTCAAAGGCATAGCCGATCTCAACCGGGGGAATCGTGCCCGGATCAGAAGACAGCGCCCAAGCCACAAGCACATCGGCACCGGTGGAATACAGAAACGGCGCATCGCGGGTCCAGCCAATGGCACCAACTTTGCGTTGATAGCCGCCAAGCCGGTAGTCTTTGTCGGTCACCAAATCCCAGATATGCACCTCTCGGTCCTGCGTTGGCCCCGCCACAAAACGCTCGTCAGGCGAAATCGACACCCCCGTCATCGAACCGCGCCATGTCAGCACGACCGGGCGGGCCAGCTGGGCGTACTCCCAAAGGGAAACACCGTTGTAATGGCTGATCGCAATGCGCTCACCAGCGCCAAAGAACTGAATACCTGTCACAGTCGAGGGCAAATCATCCAGCCGTGCGACAACCTTGCCCTCCGCGATGACCTCAACCCGTTTGCCATATGCGACAGCAAACCGGGTCTTGTCGGCGTTATGGCACAGGCAGGTGATCCAGTCGTCTTTGCCGGAAAGGACATCCTTGCCATCGACGCAGACACGCCCATCTTGCCCCGCCGACACAGGCGCTTCATCAGCCCCAACCGAAAGCGCTGTCACAACGCTCTCATGCTGCCAAAGCGTCGTTGTCTCGCCGTTCTTCAAGCGCATCACACGGCCATCACCAAGGCCGAAAAAAGCCCCGCTTTGCGCCACGCAAAGTGCGGTTACATTCGCGCCCACGGTCACCTCATGACATTCGGTTCCGGGGGCAACACGCACGATCCCTTGGTCGATAGTATCAAGTTGGGTCATGCCGCGACCTTGGCCAAACAGCTTTCAAAGCCCGCACGCAGTTGCGCCTGATCAAGACCGCGCCCGATGAACACAAGGCGGCTATCGCGCGTCTCGCCGCTGTTCCACGCCTCGCCCCACTGGCTATCCATCACCATATGAACGCCTTGAAAGACATAGCGCTTTTCAGCACCATCGAAATTCAGGATCCCTTTGGAACGGAATATCTTGGTACCATGTTCTTTGACGACCTGACGCATCCACCCTGAAAAGCTCTTGGCATCCAGCGGGATGTCCGAGGTGAAAGAAAAGGATGTAACAGTATCATCATGCTCATGATCATCCGGGTCTTCTTCCAAAAGACCCGGTTCAATCGCCAGAATTCGGTCCAGATCAAACGCCCCCTTGTCGAGCACGGCATCCAGCGGCACATCCGAATTCTTCGTCTCGATCAATTTCACCTGCGCGTTCAGCTCTTTCACCTTTGCGCGGACAGCGTCCAATTGCGCGGGCGTGACAAGATCAATCTTGTTGAGCACGATCAAATCGGCAAAGGCGACCTGTTCTTCCGCCTCATGGCTTTCATCAACCTTTTCAAGGAAATGCAGGCAGTCAACGACAGTGACCACCTGATCAAGCGCAACGCGGCCCCGCAAGTCATCATCCACGAAAAACGTCTGAATCACTGGGCCGGGGTCAGCCAGCCCAGTGGTTTCGATCAGAATGCCGTCAAACCCATCAGCCCGGTCCAAAAGGCCCGAGATGATGCGGATAAGATCGCCGCGCACGGTGCAACAAATGCAACCGTTGTTCATCTCAAAAACCTCTTCGTCGGCGCCGATCACAAGGTCGTTGTCGATCCCTTCTTCACCAAATTCATTCACGACCACGGCGTATTTCTTGCCATGCTCCTCGGTTAGAATCCGGTTCAAAAGCGTGGTTTTCCCAGCGCCCAGATAACCGGTCAAAAGCGTCACAGGGGTGGTGGATGCGGCTGTCATAACTGTCTCCTTTGGTAGGCAACGGGCCCGCCGTCATCAGCGGGCCAAGGGCTTTGACCCCAGGGTTTAGAAGGTTTTGTAGGGCAGGAATTTGCCTGTCATCTCGACCTTGACGCGATCACCGGCGGGGTTTTCCTCGCGCTGGATATCCATGGTGAAATCGATGGCCGACATGATGCCGTCGCCAAACTCTTCCTCAATCAGGGCCTTCATCGTGGTGCCGTAGACGGCCACGACCTCATACAGGCGATAGATCAGCGGGTCGGTCGGAACAGCGGTAGGAATAGAGCCGCGATAAGGCACCACCATCAAAAGTGCGATTTCTTCATCGGAAAAGTTCAGGCCAAGGGCATTTCCCGCAGCCGTGGCTTGTTCCTTCGTCAAAGAAATCTGGCCCATCAGTGCAGCTGTGACCCATTCCTTGGATTGTCCCACTGCTGCTGCGACATCTTTCCACTTGATGTCGTTGAATGTTTTGTGGGCGACGATTTTCTCGGTCAGTTCGGCGCGTGTCATGATGATGTCTCCTTAACTTGCAACTTTGTTTGGGGTGCTGCCGTCTGCGACAGGGCGCACAACAGGCGGGTTCTTGGGGTCGTAACTGGCGCTGGCCAGCTCTTCCCGGAACGATTTGGACCGGTTCACAAGGAACTCGATCAGGTGATTGCGCATCGGGTAGTAGTTCGGATGCGTATGCATGTCGGAACGGGTGCGGCTTTTCGGCAGGGTGTTTTCAACAATCTCGCAGACCCGTGCCTCTGGCCCATTGGTCATCAAAACAATCCGGTCAGACAGCAGGATCGCCTCGTCGATATCATGCGTGATCATGAAGGAAGATTGGCCGCGCTCTGCAATGATGCTCAGCAACTCGTCCTGCAGCGACCCGCGCGTCAGCGCATCAAGCGCAGAGAACGGCTCATCCATCAACAGTACCTTCGGCTCAATCGCAAGCGCGCGGGCGATCCCGACACGTTGTTTCATCCCGCCAGACAGCTGCGCGGGCTTCTTGTTCTCCGCCCCCGTCAAATGCACGAGATCGATAAACTGCTGGCAATGCTTGCGCCGTTTATCCTTGTCCCAACCCGGCCACCGGGATGAGACAGCAAAGTCGATATTCGCCATCACCGTCATCCACGGCATCAGGGCGTGACCCTGAAAAATAACAGCCCGATCAAGGCTTGGTTTCTTCACCTCAAACCCATCCGCAATCACATTGCCCGATGTCGCGTGATCCAGCCCCGCAAGGATGTTCAAAAGCGTGGTCTTGCCGCAGCCCGAGTGGCCGATCAGACAGACAAATTCACCTTCATGGACATTGAACCAGACGTCGCCAAAAACCTGCGTGTCGCCCTTGTCTTCGGTAGAGGGAAAGCGGCGCTCCAGCCCTTCGACCTTGATGACCTTCTTTGCATCATTCATCGTCATCACTCCGCATAGGCCACGAGTTTGGCGGCTTGACCGAGCACCAGATCAAGAACCATACCCACTACGCCAATAAAGAAAATCGCGGAGATCACGCCGGTGATGGACAGGTTGTTCCATTCGTTCCAGACGAAATAGCCAATGCCGGTCCCGCCAACGAGCATCTCCGCCGCAACAATGACCAGCCACGCGATGCCGATGGAAATGCGCATGCCTGTCAGGATCGTCGGCGCGGCCGCTGGCAAGATCACACGCCAAGCAGTGCGCAGCGGTCTGACCTCCAGCGTCTTGGCAACGTTCAGCCAGTCTTTGCGGACGGCAGACACGCCAAAGATCGTGTTCAGCAGCATCGGCCAGATCGAGCAGATGAAGATCACAAAGATCGACGAAATTTCACTGTCTTGAATGGTATAAAGCGCCAGTGGCATCCAAGCGAGCGGTGACACGGGCTTCAAAAGCTGAATGTAGGGATTGATTGCTCTGGCCGCGATATTGCTCATCCCAATCAGGAACCCCAGCGGGATCGCAATAAGCGCAGCAAGCCCAAAGCCGGTCAGCACCCGAAAAATGGAATAGGCCAGCTGGATGCCGACGCCTTTGTCATTCGGCCCCGCATCGTAGAAAGGATTGGTGATGTGGCCCCAGATTTCTGACCCCACATCACCGGGTGTGGGAAGGGCGCTTTCGCCCTTCGCCTGTGGTCCGAGCAGTGCAGCAAGTTCGGGATCCATGTCTGGCGCAGGGCCACTTTGTGCGACCACATAGGCATTCCAGGCGATCAAAAAGATCACCAGAAATCCAACTGAGGCAGCAAGGGCCTTAAGCCTGTCTTGAACGTCTTGCGACATGAAATTCCGTACTCCTTGCGTGCCTGTGTCAGCCGCGCTTGATGGCGAAGCTGTTGATGTACTCTTCCGGTGTTGATGGATCGAAGGTCTTGCCCATGATCTCGTAGGATTCGTACGTTGTGGTTGGGGGTGTCATGCCCATGTCGGTCATCACCGTCGCCGCATCCGTGGCGAGGTAGACCTGTTCGGCCAGCCCCGTGTAATCCACGTCGCCTTCGATATAGCCCCACCGCTTCATCTGGGTCAGAATCCAGACCGCAAACGAATGGTAAGGGAATGGATCAAAGTCGATCCGGTCCGGCTCATTCCGCACATTCCCGAGGCCGTCCGCAAAGCGCCCGGTCAGGACCTGTTCGATCACCGTCGTCGGCTGGTTGAGATAGTTCGCCGGTGAGATCGCCGCCGAAATCTCCGACCTGTTTTCCGCCGCCGAACTGAACGCAGTCGCATCCAGAATAGACCGGAAGAGGGCCAGGAACGTGTTCGGCGTCTCGGTGATGAACTTCTGGCTTGCCGCAAAGGCGCAGCACGGGTGACCCGGCCAGATTTCCTTCGTCAGCTTGTAGATAAAGCCGATCCCGTCATAAACCGCCCGCTGGTTGAACGGATCGGGCGACAGATAGCCATCTAGGTTACCAGCCGACAGGTTTGCGACCATCTCGGGCGGTGGAACCACACGGATTTGGATGTCCCGATCAGGATCAAGGCCCGCCTCAGCCACGTAATACCGCAGCAGGAAGTTGTGCATCGAATACTCAAACGGCACACCAAAGGTGAAGCCTTTCCACATCTTCGGGTCTTGTTTGTCGAGGTGTTCGTTCGACAGAACAATCGCCTGACCGTTGATGTTTTCAACAGCGGGCATCGTCCATGGTGTCGCGGCTGACCCGGCACCAGCAGTGATCGCCAATGGCATTGGCGTCAGCATATGGGCCGCGTCATATTCACCGGACAAGGATTTGTCGCGGCTTACCGCCCAACCGGCTGTTTTGATCACCTCAACATTCAGGCCATACTTTTCGTAGAACCCCATCGGCTTGGCCATGATGATTGGCGTCGCACAGGTGATCGGCACGAAACCAACGTTCAGGTCGGTCTTTTCCAGCGGGCCATTGGCATCGAGGATATTCGCAATCGCTTTGTCGATTGGAATGATTGAGGCGATGGCCGCAGCAGCCGTCGTACTGCCCACCGCGCGGAGGAAGTTACGGCGGTTCATGTCAGTGCCAAACAACCCCTTCAACAGAGCGGATTTGGCGACATTGGCCATGACCTCTTCTTGGTTGTCCCAAGACGGGCCTTCTGATTGCGCCGCAGGGCTTTGCAAATCGCTGAGCGTATCAAGCTCAGGCCCCGCATCGCGACGCTGCGCGCCTTCCGTGCTTTCCGCCGCATAAAAACGGCTGCCTTCTGCACCAGACAAAGCTGCCTGATGTTCGTACATGGTGGCGTGCAACCCGCACGGACACCCTTTCCAGAGGATTTCCTCTGGATCATAGACGTTACTTAAAGCTCCCATGAGCTCACTTCCTTCTTGGTCGAAGGTTCGGCCATCCTCAGCCATTTGCCCTCCGGCGCCGCCATTAGCGCTGGAAGACCATTCCAGTGGTTTCGTTGTGCGCCCCCATTAGCGCCGAAACCGTTGCTCGCTGGGCCAAGGCTCAACATAGCAAACTCTCTGCGTCGATGATCTGCCCAGCCATATCGGCCAGTGGCAAATTGCGTTCCATCGACATCTGCTGCACCCGTCGGTGCGCTTCTTCTTCATCAATCCCGTGCCGCGCGATCAGGATCATCTTCGCGCGTGCGATACGTTTGACCTCGCTCAACGCCGTTTCTGCCTGTATCTTATCGCGCTCGATCTGGCGCTGCTTGCGGGCTTGTGCCAGCGCGCTTGATGTGGCGATGCTGAACCGGTCGGCTTGCAGGCCCAGCGGCAGCACATGGTCCGCCCCAGCTTCCAGCAACCTTTCGATGTCCGCCTGTTCAGCTTCATCCACGAGCGCCAGAACGGCACAGGCTTTGCAACGGCGCAACCGCGCTAAATCCGCAAGTTCGCTCCCGCCGGCACGCTCCACATGCACCATCGCAAGCTCCGGTTCCAACCGATCCGCGATAGCTTTGTCGATGCTGTCAAAACATCCCTCAAGCGAGATGTTCCGGTTCCCCAGCATCAATTGAAATGTGTCGCGCCGCGCATCATTGCTATCGATCAAAATCGCACGTTGCTGCTGCGGTTCGTCAAGATGCAGGAACATCACCCTGCCTCCGTCTGCATGGCTTGGCCAAGAAAATCCAACCGGTCCTGTCCCCAGAACCGTTGCCCGCCATAAACGTAGGTCGGAGAGCCAAAGACCTCGCCCGCAATCGCCTCTTCGGTGATCTGCTGCACCTCTGCGGCGATGGCATCCGTCGCAGCAAGGTCCAGCACCTTGGCCGCGTCACAGCCCGCGGCATCCAGAATGTCCGCAAGGGTCTCGGTTTCCGCGATATTGCGCTCTTGCGCCCACACGGCTTTCAGACATCCAAACGTGATGACATCTTGATCCAACCCCAGCTGACCTGCCGCAATAATTGCCTTGCAGGCAGGGCCGGGATCAGTCGGCCAATGCGCAGGCGTCGCCGTCATGGCCAAGCCCTTTTGCGCCGCCCACCGCGCCTGATCTTCGATCCGGTATGATTTGCGCGGGGCACTTTGGGCGAAAGGGGGCGTTGTCTCGCTCGCCGCAAAGACCTTGGCGATCATCAGCGGTTTGAACACCACCTTTGCCCCGTGATCTTTGGCCAATGCCATCAAGGACGGGTGCCCCAGATAGGCATAGCCGGAAATTGGCGCAAAGTAATATGTGATCGTGCCCCCCATGCTGTGCGCTATTCTGCGGCGAAGGGCAGGCCCGCTTCGATCGGCAGGCTTTCGTCGCGACTCCATTCGTTCCAAGACCCGAAATAGATCCGCACATCCTTCACGCCCGCTTCTTTCAACGCTAGGAAACTGTTCGAGGCCCGCGCCCCTTTGAAGCAATAAATGTACACCGGTGTTTCCGTCGTAATGCCCACGGTTGCACATTCAGCCAGCACCTCAGCGGGCGACTTCATCATCGGACCGGCAGGCGTTGGCTTCATCAAGCGATACCATTCAATCCAGACCGCCCCGGGAATCCGGCCCTTGCGCGGGCAAAAGTCTTTGCCGTAAGGCGAAGAGCTGTCCGCGATCCATTCATCCACGTCACGCACGTCCAACAAGGCGACCGAAGGGTCGTCCAGCGCGGCTTTGACGTCTTCAGCCGTCAACATCAGCGCAGCACCGGCCGGATCGATTGGGAAGGTCGCAGGCGCAGGCGTCACAACCTCTGTTGTCAGATCAAACCCGGCGGCTTCCCAGGCGGCCAAACCACCGTGCAGGACTTTGATGCTCGGGTATCCAAGATAGGACAGCAGATAGTAGCCGCGGCAAGACTGGCCAAAGCCCGTGTTCATTGACTGTTCATAGATGACAGCCGTCTTTGTGCCATCAAGCCCGGCTGCGCCAAAGGCCTCGGCGAACTTACCGCTCAATTCCGCCATGCCTTCCGGCGTGGACGTGGCAAGAAAAGTGAAAATGTCATGCAGGTTCACGGCATCCGCGATATGCCCGGCGGCAAAGCTTTCGGGGTCGCGGGTGTCGATGATCACAACGTCATCGGCTGCGTTCAACTCTTCAGGCGTCATAAGTACGGAAGGCATTTCAATCCCCTTTTCGGTCAGGCGTATGGTTCGGTCAGGCTTTTGGTAAATCATGCAGCATCTTGCGCAGCTGCTTGGTCGCAGGCGTGACGATGCCGATGAAATAGGCTTCGCGCAGGCGGCGCTGTGCCGCACCGCCAGAGACATACCCCCGCGCGCCTTGGTGCAGCATCGCGGCATGGGCGGCTTTCATGGCGGTTTCTCCCCCTTTCAGACGCAACGCGACGACGCGGCGGAAATACGAGATCGACGTATCGTAAGGCGTCAACGCAAGCGTAGACAGCTCTGCTTCAGCCTCACCCAATATCTTTTCAAAATCCTCGGGCTGGTCTTCCAGATACTTGTTCACATGACCTAACTGCCCATCAACTTGCCGCATCAGCGCGATGGACGACCGGATCATGCCAATCGCCATGCCGCATTGCATCAAGACAAAGCCGGGGCGGATCTTTTGCAGGTAACCATCAATGGGGTCCGCAAGGATCATCTCGTCAGGGATAAACGCATCCCTGAATTGCACCGCGCGGGTGGCCGTGCCGCCCATCGCCATAAACTCATGATCCAGAACGGTTTTCACACCGTCTTGGGCGCAATCGGCAACCGCCATGATCCGCTTTGACGTCTCATCGGTGGTTTCAAACACCATCCCGAAAAAGCCGTCTTCCCCAACGTTGGACACCCAAGGCAATGCGCCTTTGACGGTATAGCCACCGTCCACGCGGGTGCCTTTGAGCCGCATTTTTTCGATGCCAAAAAACGTCTTCATCGGGTTGGAAAGACCCGTCCCGCCCAGCACCTCTCCGGATCCGGCCTTGTCAGCCAAGGGGGCCAATGCGGTGTTGTCAGACGAGGCGATGTACCAACCCAAGGCATTCTGACACCACATGCAAAACGCGGTTGAAATGCAGTGTTCGGCAACGGTCGAGATCGCTTCAATCGTGTCGGTCAGCGTCACGCCGCCACCGCCCATATGCGCGCCATAGGCCCCGGCAGAGCCCAGCGCGCGCATGATGTCTTCAGGATAGGCACCTTCGTCAATCTCCCGCACGCGCGGGCAAAGCGTTCGATCTGCGATGGCGGACACGTCCGCAAGCATCGTTGAAGGCTGTTCCAATACGGCGGTGGCCGGCATAGCGGTCTCCTTAGATGGTTTCAGCAACCATGTTCACGGGGCGAGAGAAGGTGTTGAATACGGGAGAGTATTTGATGACATGCGCCACCAGCTCATCCACGACCGATTTCGGCGTGTCTTCGCATTCCATATCCACCTTGATGCGCACATCGGTAAATCCAATCGGCTTCGCCTCATTCAGATCGCCCGTGCCCCAAACAGCGGTGATGTTCAGATCACCTTCCAGTTCAAGCTCCAGCTTGTTGACGGTCATGCCGCGATGCACCGCGTTGGCATGCAGGCCGACAGCCACGCAGGACCCAAGGGCAGCAAGCGAGGCCTCCGACGGGTTCGGCGCAGTATCATCGCCAAGCAGGCCCGGCGGCTCGTCCACGATGTAGGGCTCAAGGTCGCGGATATAGTTCGCATGGCGGAACTTGCCCTCAGCCACGGTTTTGCACTTCAGGGTCTTGATGACCTCTGGGTTGGCCTTGCCGTTTTGGATCAGGGTGTTCAACCCTGTCTTGTCAATCGGCGCGAGACAGCCCGTTAGGACAGTTGCAGTTTCAGACATGTGGTCCTCCTTCATTTAACTCTCACGCACCCAGTTCAGGTGCTGAACCGCCTTTAAGCAGATGTAATCTAAGAAAAATCCGATGATCCCGATCACCACCACGGTGGCCGCCAGACGGGAATAATCCAGCGTGTCGCGGGCATCGTTGATCGCGTAGCCAAGGCCGGACGTGACACCAAGGTACTCCGCCGGGACCAGCACGATCCACGCCACACCAAGGGCAAGGCGAATGCCGGTAAAGATATCGGTCGCAATCGCGGGCAGGATCACGGTGGTCAGTTGGTGCCAAGGCGACGCACCCAGATTGCGCGCCACCTTCAGCCACGCCGGGTCAAGCCGGCGCAGGCCGGCAGCCGTGGAAAACATGATCGGCCAGACCGCCGCGACAGTGATCAAGAAGATGATCGCGGCATCCCATGTGGCAAAGGCCATCACGGCAATCGGCATCCACGACAGCGGGGAAATCATACGCAGGAATTGGAACGGGATGTTCGTCACTTCACGCAGGATCACCATGCGGCCAATCGCGATGCCCACTGGCACGCCAATCGCGATGGCAAAAACCAATCCAAGACCAACGCGGTACAGCGACGGGATGGACATCTTCCACACCTCGCCAGATATGATCATGTCCCACAGGCGCGTCAAAGCAGGCTCTGGCGCGAACATGGAAAAGGCAAACATACCGGGTGAATTGGCAACCCACCGGCCACCCAGCCACCAGATGAACAGCAGCCCGGCGACCCCGACGAAACCGCTGACAACCCCACGGTAACGACCGAAGGAAGGCAGGCGGAATGGGTCAGGAATGGCCGGGCTGTCGGTCATAGTTTCAGGATCTCGTCACGGTTGAACGGATCGCCCGGGTTCACCGACGGGTCATTGACCCAGGATGGGTTCGCATCCAGCGCGTTCTTGACGAATTCGTAGTTCACCAGATCATTGGCGACGAATTCCGGGTCTAGGCCTTGCAAGAACGTCGTATCGCCAGACACCACCGTCTCGCCCATCGCCTCCACAATCAGTTTGGTCGCAGACGGATATGGCCACGGCTGGAAGTCGATCCGCCCGTTTTGCCATTCAGCTTGGTGATGGATCACGCCACTTTCCTGATAAGCGTCGTCATCCTGATAAACGGTCATCGCGCGCTGCACGATCGGGGCCGGCGCAGGCAGATACCCCTCGCCGTCCTTCGACAACAACGTGGCCACTTCCATCTTGTTTTCAGAGGCATAGATCGCGCCCCGCACAACAGCGTTCATGACCTTCTGGGTCCAGGCCGCCTTGGCGGTTGTCGCCTCTTCGTGCATGCAGACAACGCAGCACGGATGGTTCTTCCAGATGTCGCCGGTAAAGCGCAGCATCCGCGCGCCCGCCATCAACTCGCCCAAAGCATTGAAAGGCTCAGCCACGATATAGGCGTCCAGCTTCTTGGCCGCCAAGGCAGGCGGCATTTCCGGCGGCGGCATGACCTGCAAATTGCATTCATTCGGCGCCAGCGGCTCACCCTGCGCTTTGATCACAGGGGTCACCCCACTTTGGCGCAAGGCATATTGCAGCACGATGTTATGCATCGAATACCAGAACGGCACGGCGACTTGCTTGCCACCCAACTGGCTGAAATCAGTGATGTCAGTGTGCCCACCCACCACAAGGCCAGATCCGTTGGTATGCGCCCAAGACACTATTTTTACGGGGAAGTTATTGTTATACCGCATCCATACCGGGATCGGCTTGAGGAAGTGCACAAGGTTGAACTTGTTCGACACGAACCCTTCGATCAAAGGCGACCAGCCGCGGATCAGCGTCGGGCGCTCTGCCTCTAACCCTTCGTCTTCGAAGAACCCCTTGGCATGCGCCACCAAAAGCGCCGTTGCGTCAGTGATCGGCAAATAACCGATGCGCACAACTTCGTCGTCTTGCGCGTAGGCCTGCTGCGGCAAACCCGCCATCATCGCGGACAACGAGGCGAAAAGCCCCCCTTTTGCCAGCATATCCAGCGTATCGCGGCGGGTGAAGTCAGAGGCGAAGTATTCCTCGTCATCCCACTCGGTCGTCGTTTTATCACTTCTATCTGTCATCTTTTTCCCCATCATTTACGTCAACCCATGCCCGCGATCTCTGCGTAGAGCGTGCGCAGGCGGGTCGTTTCCAACTGAAATTTCTTGGACTGTGAAAGCCTGTCGGCGTCCGAAACGTCGATCTTCGTATCCCCGGACACCTGCCCCGGCCCGCTGGACAACAAGACAGCTCTGTCTGCTATCTGCACCGCTTCGGTCACATCATGCGTCACCAAGACCACAGTCAGCCCAAGCCTTTTGGCAATGTCGCGCACGTCGTTTTGCAACGCACGGCGCGTGAATATGTCAAGCGCAGAAAACGGCTCGTCCAACAACAACAGCTCTGGCTCCGGCGCGATCGAGCGCGCGAACGCCACCCTTTGCTGTTGCCCGCCAGATATGTCTTGCACGTTCCGGTCGGCGAAATCCGCCATATCCGTCAGATCCAGCACCTCGCGCACACGGGCGTCCACGCCCTCCGTTTTCTTCGCATAACGCAAGCCTAGCGCGGCGTTCTGCGCAACCGTCATCCACGGAAACAGGGACGGTGCCTGAAACATCATCACCCAAAGAGGTGACGGCTTTTCAACACGTTGCCCCCCAATATGCACCGCACCCTCAGAGGGCTTCATCAAACCGGAAATCATATGAAGCAAGGTCGACTTGCCACTTCCCGAACGCCCGATCAAAGCGACAATCTCACCCCGTGGAATAGTCAGGTCGATTGATTTCAAAACCGTGGGGCCGCTACGGGTGTAGGCATGCCCGATCCCCGTCACTTCCAAATAACGACGACTGGCCTCCGTCATCGGACCATCAGACGCAACGCCTGCATCGGTCGATGCGTCGACGGCCTTCAGGCCCTCTTGTTTGGATCTCAGTTGCAGCATTATCCCCACGGCGCAATCAAACAGGTCTGTCCTACCTAAGGGTCAGTCGCGAAACAGATTCGTGTCAAGCAGCGGACGGGGTCGCCCCCGGTAACTTGGTAAATTTGCTCAGTTTGCGTGATTTTTCTTGCCAAAGAGGTCCAACTTGATGGATTTATAGGCACTACAGAATCTCTTGACGCTTTGCAGGAGAATCGAACAGACCGGTATGGAAACGGCAGCGTGACGCAACTAGTCCATGAAAAGACGAAACGATGACAATCGAAATGAAGAGCGAAACATTTGAAACCTCTGCAGCCTGGACGTGTATCGGCCGCCAGGCGTCATCCGCACGGGACCGCGTGGTAAACGCGGCAACGGAATTGTTTTGCCATCACGGGTTTGCAGCCACGGGCGTCGACACAATCGCCAGCCGGGCGGGAACCGCCAAATCGACGCTCTACGCGCATTTCAAGTCCAAAGATAAATTGATCGACGCTGTCCTCGAACGTGAAGGGCAAGCGTGGCGCGATTGGTTCTTTGGTCAACTCGGACAGGTGAAAGGCACGCCAAAAGACAAGCTTTGCGCGGTCTTTGACATCCTGGAAGACTGGTTCGGCGATCCAGAATTCTACGGCTGCCCTTTCATCAACGCAATCGGAGAGGCGACATCAGAAAACGAGTCTCTGCGCAACGCGGCCAAGACGCATAAGTCTCACGTCAATCTGTGGATTCATGCGCAAGCCATGGAACTTGGGCACAAGGACCCAGACACGCTCGTCCGCGAACTGACCGTCCTGATTGACGGCGCAATCGTGGCGGCGCAGGTGACGAGGGATGCAACGTTTTCAAGAGTCGCCAAGTCACTCATCGCGCATCGCCTGACTAGTTCGCTATCGTCGTCAGCGCCATACGGGGTGGCAAAATGAGAATCCGTAGCTTTTTATGTCCACGATCATCTCATTTCGATACCTAAACTCTGCGATGCGCAGTAACCTTAATTGAACGTCTGGCTTCTCGGCCAGGCATCGCTCCTCCGCATACGCATCGCATGTCTGCTTCCGTACTTGGAGTTATCGGCCGCGCAAGCAGTCTATCGAAAGCGGCCATTGGTTGACAAAGCTCAGAGGTCGGTTTCGTCCGCGTCTGAGTTGTAGGATCAAGGCGCAGCGAAAAGGCGGTTTCGGTTCGAGTGAATTTGAAAGCCGCGAATGTCCGGAATGACGACATGTGCTGTGCCGCAGCGCGGAACGTGCCGCATTCGCAAACTATTGCTGCGTCAGCGAAGCGCCAAAATCCAATGTCGGAAATGTCCCGCAGAGCGGTCGTTCACCCAGGCTGTAGCGAATGGCTGCTTTGAGCCCGAAGCGGACATACTGCGGTGCCGACATTTGCAGGTGATGCAATGTCGTTGACCAAATCGTCGCACTGCGACGCAGCAAAAATAATCAGTAGTTTGTTACCGTCAAACGTAGGATTTGGGAGCGTTTGTCGAGCACGAATCACTGCGTGCTGCCATTTTCATATAACGTTCTCTTTTGTTGCGACATCGATCAAAAATTGAAGAGGGCGCCAAGCCTTCAAGCCTGAGTTGCGAGTTGTTCCCGCATTTGGCGTAGCTTAACTAACGCGACAAGGAAATGAGGCAAAATTGTGGCAAAGACTGCCTAAAATCATAGACTGCGCACGCTTTTCTTTAATAAAATATAATAAGGAGAGCATAGGAAGGTATAATGATGAATAAAGTTTTAATGACAATCAGCGCGATACTTATGTCAGCAAGTGGCGCGATGGCAGCCACTTTCGATCCAATTTATATCGAGAGTACTGGAAACCGTCCCGATGCAACGGGGGACATTACCGGTACCACCGACTTGGGTCTTATCACTTCTGGGGCAGATGTAGGTATTGCCGGTCGTATCGTTACAGCGGTAGATAAGTGGAGGTTCCAGACAAACACTGGATGGTTTATCCGGTTTGTAGATTTGCCAATCGATGATCAACTGTATTTTGACAGTTCAGATATCACAAACCCTGCTGGCAGTTTCGCCGGCAACGGTGACACAACAACTGCTATTTTCTCGATTCTTGATGCGACAGACGACTCGGTTCTCTTCACAAATACGGTGACTGCCGCAGCATTTGGAGCCGGTACAGAGAACGCACTCGACTTTACCGGGACTGCAGGTAGTTTCATTCTTAAAATCGATGGCCAAAACGGTAGCCCCGGCGCCACCTACGACATAGGCTTGTCAACGGTGCCGCTTCCAGCCGCAGCTTGGTTACTCTTGGCTGGTGTGGGTGGCTTGGCAGCTGTAAAACGCCGCCAAAAGAAAATCTAGTCAGTCATCGAATATTACTCGATGGTAAAGGCGGTGTTAATTCACCGCCTTTTTTGCATGTTCTAACTATAAGTGAACATCCTAACCTGAAAGCTGAGTGCACCTTTTAGGCGGCTTTGTCCGCAGAGCGGTCGTTCAAGCAGAGAGCAGCGAATGGCCGCTTCGAGCCCAAAGCAGACATGGTCTGGCACCGATACTCGCAGATGCAGCAATCTAGTTGACCTAACCATCAGCTGCGCTGCAGCGAGAAAAGCGGACATTGGGTCCGCCTGCAGCGAAGTTCGATGGGGCTATGACCGAGTTGCGGACTAAGCAGCCGTTCGCTACAAGCGGGAAGGTACGGTCAGCCTGAGCGGCTGATCGCGCCTAGTATCGTGAAACTAAGTACGACGTCGCCGTCCGGCCCATGCCATCAAACCACACCCGAAAGCCAGGAGTGGCGCAGATGCAGGCAGCGGCACAGCCGACACCGCTGGGGCCTCACCGATTTTAATCGTGATCGTGTCCCTTGGTAGAGTAAACAGGTAGGTTCCTGATGCCAAACCCATGTTTACAAGGGTCTCTGTAGCCCAGAGCGAGTCCGTAGTGATGGTATCGCCGTTAGTGTAACCCTGATCGACATTCACAATCGTTGTGTTCGCTGCCGACCCACCGAAGCTCATGCCGAAATCGCTGCCCAGGGATGATGAAGGTGGACTAGAACTAAAAAGTGGCCCCAGAGTGGTTGGCGTGGTGACGGAATTAAACTGGTAGCTGTCCATGACGTCCGTTGCCCCATCACGGCCTAGGAGAAAGGCAGATTGCGAGAAAGAACTGCCGCCAGTGGAGTTAAATTGACTGTCATAACCGCTCATGTCCAGTGATCCGCGGACTTGAGCCCTGACATCGGTGCCATCTTCCCAGACGTTCATAACTACCGCTGCTTGAGCGGCTGTAGTGGCCGTGATGGCAAGAGAAACCATACCAATTAATTTTGTAAGCTTCACAATTTTTTTCCTCGTTCTGTATTTCTATCAAAATCGAATAACGTCTTATTATCGCGAAAAGATGCTCGAACTTTGGTTTGTGTAAGGCATTGTTGATCTTTGTTGTCCAATCGCCGAATTATGGGCCGATTGGCTAGGCTTTGCTTGTTGCCGCAGGCACCCAGAACCGCGTGCATCTTTCACCGAACCTCCCATTTGCGGCTGGCGTTGGAAATGTCGGCAATGGGCTCAGAGCGATCGTTCGCTGCGCTCTGCCTGAACGCTACAAACCCGCCCTCCTGCCCGCTTCAAGCTGGTTTCTTCTGACAGTGCCTTCCGAAGTGACAGCGGGAATCGAACATACATCATCACGGCAAGACGGATGATTTCCCGGCTGGTTTTAAAGTAGCGAAATGGGGAGCGTTTTGTCATCTCAACAAGCTACAAAACCGCCCTGCCCGTCTCAAGTTGGTTTTGTCTGACAAGACCCTTCTGACAGTGCCTTCACGTGGGATCTCTTTGTTATGGCCGGCAATCCGTGTAGCCTTGAACATTTCTCGTTCTGGCCGAGATCTTGCCTAAATCGCGCTCTAGGTGGGACATAAATAAGCATTGTCGCGCGGTATATCGTCCCAAACCGACGGGCTACCTATCCCACCGCCCATCTAAGCCAAAATATAAAACGTTGGGGGCCAAGATCGATGCCGAGCATATCCATAACCAATGCGAGTTTTGAAGGTCAGGATCTTTCAAATGGTGACTGGACATATGGCGGTGCTGGTAGTGGCCAGATTGATGGCTGGACAATCACCTCCGGCTCCGGTGGCGTTTATGACCCTGACAATGGCGAGATAGGCAACACTTCTGGTTCAGATGTCGCTTATCTTTATGATGCCGGATCAACACTGGAACAGCAGTTAGGCTACACTTACGACGCTAACGAAGAAATAACCTTTTCGATTGATGTCGGCGATCCCGATTATGAGGGTGCCCAGAACTATCGAATTGAAATTGTTGTCGGCACTACCGTTATTGGTGCGACATCCGGCAATACTGGCGACAATGACACGCTGCAAACAGCAATTGTTGTAAGCAATGTTCAAGACACGGCGCTAAACGATCAGCCGGTCATATTGCGGCTCGTGAAGATCGGCAATGACAACGAAGAGTTGTTTTTTGATAACGCTCAAGCTTCCTATGAGGTCTTAACTAGCACCGTGGACGGCACGGCAGGGGCCGACGCCATCGGTGCCGGTTTCGTCGATGTCGATGGTGACGCGATTGATGGTGCGGATGGCGATGTCGAAGTTGTCGACGCCAGGGCTGGTGATGACACGATCAACGCGGGGGCGGGTGCGGATACAATTCTGGCTGGTGACGATGCCGACACAATTCAACTGAGCGATGGATTTGGCGATGACATCGTCTTTGGTGGCGAAGGTGGCACGGACCAAGACGCATTGGATGCCAGCGCGTTGACCACAGGCGCGACGGTTACGATGACCGGCGCCGAGGCCGGCACCCTGACAGACGGAACCGACACGGCGACGTTTTCGCAAATTGAGGACATTTCGCTAACTAATCAGGGTGATATCTTTGATGGCACGGCCATAGTTTCTGGCGTGGATATAAGTGGCGGCGCCGGCGATGATACCATGACCGGTGGCAGCGGTGAAGACACCTTGGATGGCGGCAGTGACGACGACACCATAGAGGGCGGCGCGGGCAACGACGACATTGTTGGCGGTGACGGAAGCGATACCATCTACGGTGACAGCCCACCTGAGGTCGTGATCGGTGAGGTTACATCATTTTCGTGGCAGGACCAAGGAATTGCAGACGACGCCGACATCAAAGGCGGCATTACTGGAAACACGGTAAATGGCGACATTCAGGTCAAACTCTCAATTACTCAAGAGACGAACTTCACCGAAGCGACGATGGATACGACAACTCCTCTTTATGACTTTGATAACCGCGACGATACCTCCTCGATTTATCTTCGCGGTGGAAGTAGTGGGACGGACGAAAACGCGCTGACTGCCAGTATCGACTTTACCGATCCGGGAAACCCTGCCACAGCCATTGATGTCGAAGATGTCTCGTTTGGTCTTTTTGACATCGACAATTTTGCCGACCAATTTTTGGACCAAGTTATCATCACTGCATATGACGCCAATGGCAATCAGGTCCCGGTGACCATAACGCCCGGAAATGCTACGACCATCACCTCAAGCACTGGCCCCGGCGGCACCGCGACAGCGACCGCTACGACAGCGGTGGGCGGGGGCGGCAGTTCTGATGCGGACGACATAGACGGCTATGCCCAAGTAACGGTTGCGGGCCCCGTTTCCTCAATCATGATTGACTACAACAACGCCGACCTCGATTTCGGCAACCACGCGATCGCCCTTGGCGACTTGCAAATGACGACCACGTCCGTGGCTCCCCCCAAAACCGGCAACGACACAATTGACGGCGGCGCAGGAGATGACTTCATCGATGGTGGCACTGGTGACGATGCGCTTGTTGGAGGTGATGGCAATGACACGTTCATCTATGGAACGGGAGACGGTCACGACACCATCTCTGATTTCAATGCAGGAAACACCGGTGCTCTTAACGATGGAGATGACACCAACAACGACTTCATAGACCTTTCATCCCACTATGACACCTTGTTCGAGCTTTGGGCAGACCAGGCGGATGATAGTATCCTCAACCAGTCGAACGCGCTGGATTCGCTAGGCAATACTGTTGATTACTCTGACAATGACCAATTTGGAGCAGGAGATTCACTTGCGTTCACTGGAGCTGCGGCGGACAACAGTTTCTTTACTGACGAGAACACCGGCGTAGTCTGTTTTGGTCCTGCAACGCAGATCGACACACCTTACGGCCCACGCGCGGTTGAAACCCTCAAAAAGGGAGATCCCGTCTCGACTCTGGATCAGGGCGTTCAGGAGATCATCTGGATCCACAAAGATTCTCATCCGATCGATGGCGATGAGGATTGCCCAATTTTGATTCAAGCTGGTGCGCTGGGCCTAAACCGGCCCGTGTCCGATCTTGTCGTTTCACCACAGCACCGCATTCTCGTAGGTGAAGAAGGTCAGTTGGAGAACCATTTCAATGTGTCTACACTTGTTCCAGCTAAGAGCCTGACCTCACTTCGCGGAATTCGGAAGATGCGGGGGAAGCACCGGATCACTTGGTGGCACTTTGCGTGCAGAGATCATGGTATTGTCACCGCGAATGGGGCCAGAACTGAGAACCTCTTATTGGGAAAGATGGTCTTTCTCGGGTTGCCGAAAGAAGATAGAGACCAACTTCTAACTCTGTTTGGAACCGAACAAGCGCATGACGGTGCACTAAACGGCAAACCATCGCGACCATTACTTAGGGCAGGACAAGTACGTCGAGTTTTGACGGGAAGGATGGGCGCCAAGTCACTGATAAAGAAGACCGGTATTTGCAGATCCCAAACATCAGGTGAGGTTGAGGGTGCTGGCAGACTAATTCGAACCAGTCTCCACAAGGACAGTGACACTGTCCATTAACTCGCGCCAAGACAGCGCCACTCGGAAAGAGCGGCAGCGCGGTTGAGCTCGAAATTGGTTCGACTTGAGAGGCAGCGTTCCTGATTAAAGTGATTATAGACGGAAGCGTGAACGGCGGCGAATTTCTGCAAACTTCGCATTCGTCTGAAACGAAGCATGGCGCGTTCTCGTCGTCGAAACGGCAGGTGAGAATTCTCCGCTATATTGTTGAGCCAGCGACCGGTTTCCTGCTTGTCGGCATTGCCAATATCCTTCAACGCCGCGCCTTAGGATCGGAGATTGTCGGTCACCAGTATATGAGGGCGACCGTAGCGCTTCATTGATTTCTTTATAAATTTCGATGCTGCCTTGCGATCCCGTGTCTTCTTGACGAAGCTTTTCAGAACCTCCCCTTCATGATCAACGGCACGTTGCATAATCAAACCAACAAGATGAGCCAGACTGGTGCTGCCAGACTAATTCGAACCAGTCTCCGCAAGGACAGTGACACTGTCCATTAACTCGCGCCAAGACCACGCCACTCAGCCAAAGCGGCGGCGCGGTTGAGCTTGAAATTTGGTCTCGTTGAAAGGCTGCGTTCCTGATTGAAGTGATTGTAGACGGAAGAATGGACGGCGGCGAACTTCTGCAAACTTCGCATGCGTCGGAAGCGAAGCATCGCCCGTTCTCGTCGTCGGAAAGGCAGATGTGAATTCTCCGCTCGGTTGTTCAGCCAGCGGCCTGTTTCCTGTTTGCCAGCTGCACCGATCTCCTTCAGGGCCGCACCGTACGAGCGCAACAGATCCGTGACGATCACCTCAGGGCGACCGTGTTTGCGCATTGTTTTCTTTAAGAATTTCAACGCGGCTTTCTTGTCACGTGTCTTTGTGACGAAGCTTTCCAGGATTTCGCCTTCATGATCGACAGCCCGCCATAGATAATGCCGCTCGCCGTTGATCTTCACGAAAACCTCGTCCAAATGCCAGCGCCACTTGCTGGATTTCATGCCCGCAATCCGCCGTTTTCTGATCTCGGACGCGAACATCGGCCCGAACCGATGCCACCAATATCTGACGGCTTCATGGCTGACATCGATGCCCCGTTCATGGAGCAAATCTTCAACATTGCGAAGGGACAGAGGAAACCGGACATAAAGCATTACCGCCAGGCGGATAATCTCACGACTTGTTTTGAAATAGCGAAATGGGTCAGATTTTGTCATCTTTAGACGCTACGAAACCGCCCTGCCCGGCTCAAGCAAGTTTCTTCTGACAGTGCCGCAGTTCGCGCAAATCATCAGAGGACGCCTCACGTCTTGTCGACAGCGGTGGTGGGGTTGCCGGATAAGCCGTCAAAAAGCAGACCGCTTGCGAATCCGTCGTGGTTTGGCCTCTGTGCAACTTAACCCTTCGCACCTTGGCCGCGAGAATAAACATCCTCGTACCGAATGATGTCATCCTCACACAGATACGAACCTGTCTGCACTTCGATCAGAACCATAGGCACTTTGCCTGGGTTCTCCATGCGGTGCACAGCACCCAGCGGAATATAGACAGACTGGTTTTCACTCAGCAGCTTAACTTCTTCATCCACGGTTACCTTTGCTGTACCTTCGACAACGATCCAGTGTTCGGCGCGGTGGTGATGGCTTTGCAGGCTCAGCGCTGCGCCTGGATGGACCACAATGCGTTTCACCTGAAACCGGTTACCGATCACAAGACTTTCGAACCAGCCCCAGGGTCTGTGATCCTTGGGGAATTGTTCGGCCTGCAAAGCACCTTGCGCTTTCAGAGATTGCACGGCCAGTTTGACATCCTGTCCGCGTGAAGCATCGGCAACAAGGACTGCGTCGTTCATGGCGATAGCGACTATGTTCTTGAGCCCGATCCCAACCAACGCCAATTCGTCGCTTTCGGAACGCAGCAACGTAGAGTCACAATCGATGGCGGTAGCATGGCCATGGGTGGCAACGCCGCGCTCGTCCTGCGGGCTTTCCCGTAACACGGCATCCCAACCCCCAAGGTCAGACCATGCACTGGTGTAGGGGACAACAGACAGATTGTCGGCACGTTCCATCACGGCGTAATCAATCGAGATATCTTCGACCTTGGACCAAGCCGTCGGTGCGAGGCGCAGGAACCCAAGGTCGACCTCGGCGCTGTCCACCGCCTCGGTCACTGGGTCGATCAGGTTGGGTGCATGTGCCTTGAACGCATCAATAATGGCGGACGCCTTGAACATGAAAATCCCTGCGTTCCACATGTGCCGGCCTGACGCAACGAGCGTCGCAGCGGTTTCTGCATCGGGCTTTTCGACAAAACGCGACAAAGGGGCAGGGTGGCCGTCGCTGGCCTTTTCCAGTTCGAGATAGCCGTAGCCCGTTTCAGGATAGGTCGGTTTGATACCAAACGTGACCAGCTGACCTGTCCGCGCAACTTCCAGGGCGGTCATAGCAGCGGCATGAAAGTCATCAGTATCAGGAATCAGATGATCAGACGGACACACCAACATCACAGCGTCCGGGTCCTGTGCGTATAGATAAAGTGCGGCCGCCAAAACAGCGGGCGCCGTATTGCGCCCCTCGGGTTCGATCAGGATCGCACCCGGATCAACCGCAAGAGCGGAAAGTTGTTCGGTCACAATAAAGCGGAAGTCAGACCCGGTGATGACCAGCGGTTTCTCAAAAGACCGCAACCGCTCCGCCGAGGCCTGAAACAGAGTCTGTTCGCCCAGAAGCGGCACGAACTGCTTGGGATAGCTTTTGCGAGACAGCGGCCAAAGCCGTGTGCCCGAGCCGCCGCACAAAAGGACCGGAGTGGGATTCATAGAAATAGCCTTCTTAATTTGTCGTTGCGATGTCGACCATATTGATCAGTGACGGAAAGATCTGCGACACCCTCCGGCTCTACGTCGTAATGGGCTGTTGCGCAACAAACATGACGTCATCAGGGCGCATCTGGAAATTCGTCATCAAGGTGAAATTTGCAGCGTTTCGTGCATCCAGATGCCAAGCCGTCATAGCACCAAACTCCCTCGGGTCCTGCGAAGCGCGCAAAACGTAGATTTGTGAAATGTCTGCGGACTCAACTGAGACACCGCGCGCAGTGTCAAACATGGCATCCGCCAGATTAGCTGTGCGTCCAAACGGCAGCGCAAAGCGGGATTGGTCGCGCATCTCGCCCATAAAATTTACATAATCAAGATTAAGGGATTTCCCATTTGTGGCCGGCGCGCGCTACCGTCCTCCAGCACTTCGGCCGTCGGCATATCGATCAAGCCGAGCGTGCCAAGTGTCGAGAGTGTTTGCGCGCTGACAGGCTCAGCTGCGGCGAGGCCAAAGCAACCAAACGTTACTGCCAGGTATCGCAGCTTCATTGGCTGCCCTTCTCACTACTAAATGCAAATTTATCAACCAAAGGTGGAAGCCTTCACTTCCCGATCCACAATCCCTAAGACTGTCAAGACAGGTTACGTCTCTATTGCAACACCACTTACCTGAGATTGGCGTATGATCAAAAGGCTGTTTAGGCGATTTGTTGCTAGCTCGGACTTTCCGGCAACAGCCCCTGAAAGCCCGTTCATTGCTGTAGGCGACATTCATGGGTGCGTCGATTTACTCGAGCGTTTTATAGGCCTTGAACCCGCCTACCCGGTGATCTGTGTAGGCGACTACGTTGATCGCGGGGACCACAGCGCCGAAGTTCTGAACATCCTTCACGCACGACCCGACATCATTTGCCTGTCCGGCAACCACGAAGAGATGATGTTGGATTTCCTGAAGGACCCCACACGTTTGGGGGCGCGTTGGCTGCGCTATGGGGGATTGCAGACGCTGGCAAGTTTCGGCGTTGCCGGTGTCACGGAAACCAGTAGCACCGACGCGCTGGTCCAGGCGCGTGATCAGTTGCAGGAGGCTATGGGCCCAGACCTGATCACATGGATGAAAAGACTGCCAAAGTGTTGGCAGTCTGGCAATATGGCTGTTGTCCATGCAGGCGCCGACCCTGCGCAAAGTATAGAAAACCAAACCGACAAAGTCTTGCACTGGGGCCACCCGGACTTTGCCAAGGCCACAAGGACAGATGGTGTTTGGATCGTCCACGGCCACACAATTGTTGGGGAACCAATCGCCACCCGGGGCCGTATTGCAATAGACACCGGGGCCTACGCGACCGGGCGTCTGACGGTTGCTCTGATCGAACCGGGCAAGACGACATTTGAGACGATCACCTGAATGTGCGGCCTTTGAGATCACGACACACCCAAAACCCCTAGAATTTTTCTGTCTCCGTTTACGAACTTTTAAGTTCCACAATGCTTAAAGAAGGGTAACCGGTGTGTGGGTGGGTTCACATGACGGAGCCTTGCCATGGCGCAGCTTGACTGCTGTTTGATCGTCAAAACGCAATCAGTTTACTACCGAACAGCGCTTTTTTGGCGCATCGGAAAACGCTTCCTCGATCTGGCGTTGGCCCTTTTTTGCTCCATTTACTTTTGCCAGTGATCGCAGCGATAATTCTGGCTACACGCTGGCAAGGGAGACCGGCCCTGTATGCGCATATGCACCGCAACCGGCTGCTCCGGCTCAATCTGGCCATTGCGGGCAAAGGCGCTGCCCCAAAAAGTGTTGGCATTGACGAGCACACGATAGGATGCGTCGGTTGCATTCCTGGCATCAAATTCCGCATGGATCGTGCGCTTTGCGTTAAAAAAATCGCCGTCCTGTGCGCCCACACCGTCACTGGAGTCGTTCCCGACTCGATCAACGTGGAAGGCTGGGTGGGACCAAACGGCCGGGGCGATCAAGTCACGCGGGTTCAGATCGGTCTCAAACCGCCCACCAGAACGGGTCAAATCAAACCCAAACCGCCCCTGATCCCAGGTAAAGCCAGTAGGAAACGGGACCGCGACACGGCTGCTATATTGCGGCTGCATACCCACCGCGACTGCCAGCATCAAATCAGCCCCTTAATGCCCGTCGCCGTCGTCCCGGTGACTGCCACCTGCGTGGCGCGGATCGGATAGATAACGCCGGGCGTCAGACTGGGCAAAATGATGACATCACCATTCTTAAGCGTAACTGTCACATCCCCTTCACCGCTCACCATCAGCGCACGGGTTACTTTGGCAAGATCGGCACCATCCGCAGGTGTAATGTCAAAACCACCCTGAACAGGACTGCTCGAACAAGTCGCATAGTCATGAAAATTGTCGGAAATAGGCATCACAAGCCTCTTTGCTTAAAGACTTGGGCAAAATGCAGAGGCGTGGGTAAGCATTTGTTAACGGTTCGCACGCTTGAGTGCATTTCCGCAAGATATTGCCGGCGGCAATATTTTCTAAGTATCTGAATTATATAAGGTTTTAGGATTGTCAGCTGACAAATGTTTCTTGTGCACCGCCGTTATGGCTTCTGATACGCCATCTTTGTGGTTCATAAGATACTGCAGGTAGACCGATACTGCGATATGCACGAATAGCAGCTACGCGCAGAAAATGCACTTTGCGAGTTCACGACGATAACACAAAGACCGTTACTCTGGCGAAAGGCTGATGCAGTCTTCAATTCCACATCACGATTTCAATGGTGCCCTACGTCTATCAACGAGCCTTGTGCATAATAAAAGGCCCAAAAGCATCTTTTTATTAGCTTATGAAACGCTTGAACATTTTTGCTTCCTGCGTCTGACGAGCCCTGCCACACCAAGTGCAGATAGCAGCAAAGGAGCTCCAGCGGGGACTGGAACAGGAGTAGCCGAAATTGCAATGTCATATGCGGAACCAGCCTTACCGGTTGTTCCATCAATGGTGAACGTGTAGGTGCCCGCTGCTACGTTGGAAAATATTGATGTTCCTGCGGCGATGGTGCTCGAAAATACCGCGGATAGAACGTGATCAACACCATTGCTCAAAGAGAAAATTGCCGTGCGACCGGGCTCATTGTTCCTTGAACCAACACTACAGTCGCTGCCATCGAAGCCTTCGCAGCCATCAATATCCACTCCCGCCGTGTCGAGGAGGTTCGCGAAGTCCACGTTGAAGCTGGTATTGTATGTGAACGAAAACGTGTCGACCGCGTTGACGATTCTACCGGCAATCCCAGCGGTTAACCCGGTAATGTCGCCCAATTCTTCGATTCCCTTGACGTCGGCAAGAGCGGCTCCGTTGGCACGATTGCCATTACTTTCAATGGTGAGCACGTCAGGCGTAACGGTAGCGGCCGAGGCCGATGTTCCTGCAATAACGCTCCAAACAGCGAACGCAGAAACTGCAAAAAAGTTCATTCTCATTTCCAAAACCTGTGACTTGTTACGCGGTGCATAACTATTTGGTAACTTCAAATTTTCCATACTAGGCGGCTCACAAGAGAGTGCAAGCATTACCGCCTCATTTTCAACACTTTATGGTCAGACTTTTCGGTGGAACCCGCCAAGCTTGAGCGAATTATTCAACAAAATTAATCCAAAGTGGCCGCTCGATGGCCCTCCAAAAGTCGGAGCAAAGACAACCACTATTCTAAGCTAAAAACCAAAGCCATTGTCAGGCAACTGAATCTCGAACACAGGTGGCTCCGAGGGCGGTTCCGAAGGTGGGTTTTCTGGCGGAGACTCTACTGGATCGCCGCCTCTCTCATGCGGTTCCTCGTCTTCCAAAGACGCCGTGGCAGTATCGGTCAACAGTCCTGCAAGCAATGGACAAGACACATAGGTGTAGTCCAGTACCTCACCAAACTTCCTGTCTCTCTGGATCCGCGAAATGAAGGACACTGTAACTTCCTGGCAGGCGCAGATTGCGGACAAATCATCGGTTCTCAGAGTCTGACGGGCGTACTTCGCATCGCAAACGGTTGCCGTTTCAGCTGCTGCGATAGGTAGCGGCGTGAACAGCACCAACGAAGCCAAAATTGGTACGGCGAAGAAAGTTGTACGACCAAGCATCATGCTATCCCGCCTGCTTTGCGATTGCGATACCGTGAAAACGCAAAACACCCGCCAACCGCAGTCAGCATGAACATTATCGAGGAAGGTACCGGCACTGGCGCTACGAGCCGAACCGCCCCTATGCCAGACAACAAAGGTTGGCTTGTCACTCTTCCTGAAATAGAATACGCTCCTGCGCTTAAAAAAAGCGAACCGGAGCTCCAACGATTGTCAAGGAAAGCATTGTCCCAATCGTCCCCAATGTTTGGAACAGCATCAAGCTTGGCTTGAAGTGCTGCAACTGCATCCGCATCAGACATGTTGACGTTCAAATGAAAGCCAATAGTCGATTGTGACGTTTTACCCAAAGAGCTGCCGTAGTTGAAAACTTCAAATTGGTCGCCGAGCGTGTAGCCGTCCGTAATCTGAAGTACGGCATTCCTATCGAGAGTAAAATCAAACGACAGAACCTCTAAGTCGGCACTTTTATTCGCTATTTCGTCTGGAGTAAGTGCGCGGCTGTCCATCCATGCCCCGCCCTTGTCGTCTTCAGAAAACCTGAAAGTAGACCAACCACCACCGATCTCGAGCGGTAGAGTTGCAGTACTGGCGATGTTGGGAATGGCAACAACACAAGCTGCTGCGAAAAGATTTTTGACGGGCATTTTAGTCAACCTGATATTAAATCGTTACAAACATGCGATTGTGCAAACATAAACACACACCCGCTCTCTCACGATGGTGTCATGCCACACATTCGCTTCTTTGGCAACACAATCTAGTCACAAATGGTAAGGGTGGGCGGCTTATTGCTGACCAACGGTTTGCTTTTATAAATGACGACGGGAGCGGAACCAAAGAAATCCAGGAAGTCCAGCCGCTGCAACGAATGAGTGTTTGTGTTCAACCAACAAGTTGATGTCTCTACGGTTGCTGGTTTGGCGGAGATGCGGTGCGAAGTTCGCTGACTTCCATTAAGGTTGTTTGCAGCGTCATGAGAATATGATTGTGGCTGAACAATTGCGTTTGTTTGCACCCAAACTCTAACGCTAACCGTTTATCACTAAAGCGACCCATTTTTCAGGCCTATCAGGGTCTTGCATTCGCAAAAATGTGTAATTTGTCTTTCGCCAAGGCTTAATCTGATTTGAGAGATTATCGAGTACGAAATCCCCTGCGTCTGTACGAAGTACTAGCACGGCGTGCGACCGTCGCTTGTGATCCAACACGGTCGCCAGAAGCAGTCTTTGTGGGGCGACTCCGGCACGCACAAGCTCGAGTTTTTTGAGTAAAGCAAAATCTTCGCAATCCCCTCCGCCCGACTTAGGCAGAGTCCAATAATCTTCACGCCGATACTGTACGACATCTGCTACGTTTCGGATTTGACGATTTACGCGACGATTGACTGTATCGATAAGCTCTAAGTCACTCTGGCTTAAGCGGCTGTTGACGCGAGACGTAGAGCAGACCCAGTCATATTTGTCGCAGATACCCTGTGCGCCGGTGGGGGCTTTCATAGCCAGTTTCACTTTGAGAAAGTCGTTTGTTGATGAGTTAGCAGCTATTGGTAGGAAAGCTGCCAAGCAGCAAATGAGAAAAATGAATGTGCCCGTCTTAAATATTGAGGATACGCCAATTTCGAAGGCTAAGAGCTGCGAAAGCTGGTTCTGATATGTCATTGCGACAGCCTCGATGGTATGACTTTTTTCAACAGACGGGCCGCCTTTGAAAAATTCATTGAACCGGCTTGTCCTGTCCATTTGATGGCAACCAACGATGGCGATTGTTGGGCCCAATTTTGTCCAGAAAAGTGACGCCGCAACCGTTTGTGACTTAGCACCATCCTGACTCGCCAGGCTTTCGTGTAGAGGTTTAGCTCAATTCTCATTTCTTTTGCTCGAAGACGATGGGGCTCTAGAGGGTGCTGCCAGACTAATTCGAACCAGTCTCCGCAAGGACAGTGACACTGTCCATTAATTCACGCCAAGACCACGCCACTCAGCCAGAGCGGCGGCGCGGTTGAGCTTGAAATTTGGTCTCGTTGAAAGGCTGCGTTCCTGATTAAAGTGATTGTAGACTGAAGCGTGGATGGCGGCGAACTTCTGCAAACTTCGCATACGCCTGAAACGCAGCATCGCCCGCTCTCGTCGTCGGAACGGCAGATATGAGTTCTCGGCCCTGTTGTTCAACCAGCGACCGGTTTCCTGTCTGCCTGCAGCGCCGATCTCCTTCAAAGCCGCGCCATACGATGCCAGCCCGTCCGTCAGGACCACGTCAGGCCTGCCGTGCTTACGCATTGCTTTCTTTAAGAATTTCAATGCGGCTTTCTTGTCACGTGTCTTTGTGACGAAGCTTTCCAGGATTTCGCCTTCATGATCGACAGCCCGCCATAGATAATGTCGCTCGCCGTTGATCTTCACGAACATCTCGTCCAGATGCCAGCGCCAGCGACTGGATTTCATACCTTCGATCCGGCGCTTTCGGATCTCCGCAGCAAACACCGGGCCAAACCTATTCCACCAATAACGGACAGTTTCGTGGCTGACATCGATCCCGCGTTCGTGAAGCAGGTCTTCGACATTCCGCAGCGAAAGTGGAAACCGAACGTACAGCATCACTGCAAGACGAATGATCTCGGGACTGGTTTTG
>NZ_JBDUXB010000045.1:0-216673 GCF_039945315.1 Tateyamaria sp.
GGCTATGGTTTGAGGTTGTGCCCGGATAATGATGGTTCGTTTCGTGCCGCTCTCAATGTATTAGACCATTCTGCATCTGCAAAGCAGAACCGTTCAAGCGCGGTCACTTTGGGCTTAGAGCGGTCGTTCGCTGCACTCTGCTTGAATGACCGAGTTGCGGACAAAGTGAGCTTTCGCCGCGGCTGCACCAAAGTCTGCTGTGCGGTAACACGACTGACTCTCACCCGCGTTACTGCATTAACCGCTACTTCGTGATGCGCTCAGAAGTTGTAGAAATCATAGCAATTGACCTCGCACCACTTGCTTCAAGCCGCTGCGCTCTCTTGGCCGCCCACCCTGAACTTCAGAACAACAAGGCCGAACAGCGCCATCGACAGAAAGCTCAAAACCGACCCCACCTTGGCGAGCGTTTCTCCGCTGCCAGTGATCGCTGAAACGATTCCCGGCACCAAGACCAGCACTGACAGAACCGCCAGAGCATAGTGAAAACGTGCTAGCCGCGACTGACCGGCCTCTGGTGAAACGGCAAAGTAGGCACCGTAGACGGCCATTGCGACAAAACCTAACAGGTTCAGATGTCCGTGGGCGGGCGATAGAGTGTGGTCGTGGGTTGCGGACATTTGAATCCCCCACCCCATTCCAACCAAAGCAAAAAGTACTGCGGTGACAAAACAAGTCTTTGCGATGTTCTTCATGTTGAAGACCCTCCAGCGTCATCCAATGGGGGACCGGTAAAGGTCATGTTGTGGCGTTTGGCAGACTCTTCGATCGCCGGCATATCTTCTGGAATGCGGCACTGCCCCTCCGCCATGTCTTGAAAAAACCCTTCGAAACCACCGGGGGTCAGGATCACCAGATGGCGCGACGGAACATCCCCGACGACCTTGAACGTGTGCTCCTTGCCACGCGGGATGAAGACACTTTCCCCCGGACCTGCGATCGTCTCGATCCCTTCGATCCATACCTTGCAGGTTCCGGTGATCATCACGAACACTTCATCTTCGTTATGGTGAACATGGCGCGGCGGACCGCTTCCCGCAGGTGAAAGGCTGTCGACAATCGACATCGCTCCACCGGACTCCTCTGGAGTTAGAATTGTCTTGTAGCGAACACCCAACCATTCGATTGTTGCGTCATCGTTTTCCAAATCTTTCATCGTTTCACTCCCTATCAATGAGAAGAAACGAAAGCGCTTTCGTCGGGTTACGTGTAGCGGGAAAGCACGGTATCACTCCAACGAAAGTTATAAATTGAGGATATCACTAGCGTGAATTTCGCGACACTCGATCTGAATTTGCTGCGTGTGCTCGACGCGATCCTGCACGAGGGATCAACAGTAAAGGCTGGGAATAGACTGGGCCTGTCCCAATCGGCGGTATCCAATGCGCTCAACCGCTTGCGCCATTCGCTGGAGGATGAATTGTTCTTTCGGCAGGGGAACACGTTGATCCCGACCGACTATGCAGCGTCGGTCAAGGATGACCTGCGCGGGTATCTTTCAGAGCTTGAGGTCCTGTTGGCGCGATCCGACTTTGAGCCTTCAACGGCCAGAGGCGTGTTCAGGATTTCCGGAGGCGACTACTTCTCAGAGATGCTGATTCCGCGGTTGAGTGCGCTACTCGCTGAAACGGCGCCAAAGGTGCTGCTTCAACAGGTTGCTTGGGAACCTGTTGACCATCTGCGGATGCTCGAAAATGAGGAAGCTGATTTGGGCTTGGGCCCTTTGCTTACGAATGTGGATGAGTTGCCTCCCTGGATTATGTGCCAACATTTGTTTGACTCAAGCTTCGTCGGCATTGCGGCGAAGCAAAACCCGCTGGTTTCTGATATTCCAGATTACGGAGAACTGTCGATCGACAGATATTTTGCCGCTTCTCATGTCATGTTTTCCGTTTCCGGAGAAATTGAGTCCTTCGAGGACGGTGTCATCAAGAGGTTAGGCAAGAAACGTCACATTGCACTGACCGTCCCCACTTTCCACGCTGTACTTCGTGCAATTAGCGAGAGTCCATACCTTGCGATCGTGCCAGTCTCACTGGCAAGCAGAGTCGCAGAACAATATGGTCTACGAATGTTTTCGCTGCCGTTCCATCTCGACGGTATTCCTGTCTTTGCAACCTGGCACCAGCGATCCGATAGGACACCATTGGCAAATTGGTTGAGAGATCAGGCCTTTGGTATTGTCGAGCCGCTCGGAGACGAAAGTTCGTATAGGCCTTGAGGCTGAAACGAGACCTGCGGAAAGCAGTGGACATCGATCCGCAGAGTTTCTGTTGATGGGTGTGTTGACGCATAAACCAGACCGTCACAAGGAGACATGAGATTTGGCGGCTGCCCAAAAACAAGATCCTGGGTCTAGTCTCCGACGTTCCCATCTCCGGCGCAGTTATCCCCACGCCAATCAATGTCGATTCCAACGCCGCCGAATTCTGAGCATTGTTTCTTATCATGCAGCTAGACTGGTCGCCGCTGTTAAAGCGGCCATTCACACCGGGCGCAGCATCTTGCACTTCGGGCTCGAGGCAGTCGTTCGCCACACTCTACTTGAATGACCGCTATGCGGACGAACCGGCTGTTCAAACCTTAATCGCAAAGGGCTGCTTTGCCCCATATGACATCCGAGCAGTGCGAGATTTCCAGACGTATGAATATTTCTTGCGACATACTGTCGGCTGTCAGAAATGTAGACATAACATTCAACGCCAACATTCAGTCTTGCTTGCACTTATCTAGCATTCAGATTTTGCGCGATGAATGTATACGGAAGAATAGGTCAAATACCCATTTTTTCCGGCCTCTATCCTTTTTGGACATTTCACTTAAGCCAATAATGTCCCTTTTTAGAGCATAAAAAATGCAAAAGGGCGCTCTGGCCTGGAATTTGGCGGCCTAAAAGAAAACCAAATGAGTGAACAACTGAAACACCTCCGCCGGGTAGACACATTGATGGCAGCCGACAACATTGCCGTGACAGCCATCAAATACACCTTTGAAGGCGATCTGTCCGACAGCCCTAACCAAAACGCCTCCGCTAGAGCGCACCCGCTCTTTCCAGCCTACCTGCAAGCGGCAGCTCTCCAGATAGCTGCCGAAGATATAGTCACGGCACTGACTGCAAGAGCAGATCAATTTCTTGAGCAAGCATGACCCTGAAAACCCAGGCTACACTCGCTTGATCGATCACCCGCGCGATCCAATCATCAGTTAGTCTGCAAACTTAACAGTCGTTCGGTTGATGATCTCAATCTCGCTAGCAAAAGACTGATAGTCTGAATTTTTAGCGAGTGCTTCGTAAGTCTTTTCTATGGCATCGATCGAAGGATATCTCAAGCGATGTACTGTTTCCTCACTGTAAGGTCAGTGACTGGTTCGAAGTGGTCTCACAGCTCCGATGGAATAGATGGGATATCCTAATGGATAGGTGGTTTATACGATTCCCCCCCCCAAACACCGGTTCCTAGACGTTATATGTTCGGCGTCATATGGGGAGGCTAATGTGTCTGATCGACTGCGATTTCTTGGGCTACTCTGGAGCACGATAAACAGAGTTCGTATTTACATTTTTTTGGGCATGATGGTTGTCATTTCAACACCATTGATCCTTTTGATGCAAAATAGTTACGACCGTGCTTACCAGCGAGAGCTGAACAAGGTCGAGCAATCACACCTTGTTATCGCCGACAACCTTGCTTCGACCTTGCAACGCTATGCGACCGACCTCGAAGCAACATTCGACTTCGTCGTTGCAAACCATGGCCTTGCGTATGCGCGCGGATCTATGGATCAGCTCCTTGAAGCTTACAGTTTTCGAATGGTGGCTGCGTTCAGTTCCGGCGATGAAACGGGCGAACTACTGTACGCTAGGGAGTTTACGCTTCCTTCAAAGCCAGTTCTAGACAACCTTCGCCAAACCGCAGTTGGCGATAGTGCGACCTTTTCAGGGGTCCAACAGTCGCCAGATGGGCCCGTCATCTACATCACTCGTTTGTCTCCAACAGGCGCGTTCCTGGTCGGAGCTATCGACACAAGTTTCCTGATTGCGCAGCAAGCTGACATCACCTTTGGCGAGCGCGGGCACGCGATGATTGTTGATCATGAAGGGCGTGTTATGGCGCACCCGAAAAAAGAGTGGGTTGAAACGTCCAAAGACGCATCCGGACTTGAAGTTGTGCAACGCATGACATCCGGGCAAACCGGAGTAATGCAGTTCTACGCGCCGCCGTTCAAGGCCGACGTGATTGCAGGATACACCTCAGTTACATCCACAGGGTGGGGAGCAATGGTACCTCAGCCGATTTCCGAACTCGAGGATGCGGCAAGTGTCGAAGCAACCAGCGTTATTCACATCTTGCTTTTGTTATTCTTGTTGGCCGCATTGGCCAGCTGGATCCTTTCGGGTTTGATTGCGCGTCCCATTCACAGCCTTTCGCAAGTTGTTGTTGAAGTTCGGGGTGGCAACCTGTCGGCACGGGTTCCCAAATTTAACCCTCTAACTCCAAGGGAATTGATATCTTTACGAAGTGTGTTCAATGGTTTGTTGGACAACTGGTCAGACAATAGGGCTCTGCTGGAAAGCTCTCTGGAAGCGGCAAAAGAAGCCAACATGCGCAAGTCCGAGGCCATTTCAGTGCTTAGCCATGAAATGCGTACGCCACTGAATGGTGTCGTCGGAGCGGTGGACCTTCTTGAACAGACTGATTTGACCGACTTACAAAAAAAGTATCTCGGGTTCGTAAACACTTCGTCCAACACACTCCTCAAACACGTCAACAACGTACTCGAGGTCAGCAGGCTCGACAGCAGCAAAGTCAAACTTGAAAAGGAACGTGTCGACCTTTCAGAATTGATGCGCGATATTGTTCAAGAAAACTCTGCACAAGCCGAGCAATCCAGCAGTGGAATTTCCGTCAGCTTTGCGTCTGGTATGCCGCGTAATGTCGAGACTGACGCAGGGTTGCTGCGGAAAATCGCTGCAAATCTGGTCGGGAATGCGGTCAAATTTGCACCAGGCACCCACATCGATGTTCTGTTGGGCTTTGATCCAAACGGCATTCTGGAGATTGTCGTTAAGGACAACGGTCCAGGGATCAGCACGGCTGATATCGAAAGCGCCTTTGAACCATTCACGGTGCTCGACGCATCATATGGACGCAATTCTGAAGGTACCGGTCTGGGACTGAGCATAGTAGCGATGGCCGTCGACGCGTTGGATGGTCAGATAGCATTAAACAGTGAAGTCGGTGCGGGATGCGAATTCCGTGTGCAAATTCCAGTTGCGATCGTTGAAAACTGCATGCAACTCGTCGATGGCGATAGTGTTAATTCACTGTTGCCGCATGACTATCTCAAGCAAGTCGACATAGGCGAGCGTAAGCATGTTCTTGTTGTCGACGACAACGAAATAAATCGTCTTGTACTAATCGAGATGCTTCAAAGGCTGGGGCACCGCGTTTCTACGGCCGAAGACGGGCCAGATGCTCTGGAAGTGGCAATGGCAGAGCGCTTTGACCTGATCCTTATGGATATCAGCATGCCAGGTATGGACGGCACAGAAGTCGCTCGATCACTGCGTGACCATGATGGCCCAAACCGGGGCACAAAGATCATCGCCCAAACCGCACACACCAGTCCAGAGGATCGAGACAGGATCTTTGCCGCCAAAATGCAGGGTATCTTTACAAAACCCGTATCGATTGATGAGCTTCGGAAGACCTTGAATGGCGTTGAAAACGGCGACGGCTTGGTATGTTTCGATGACGAAGCTACACAATCGGTGCTGGAACTGGCGCCGCTTCAAATTTTGGTTTCAGCAACAGGCCTAAGAGCTACCAACAGGAGCTTGAACGAACTGTTTGACGAGGCATCGTTAATCGTTGGCAGATTGAAATCGTGCGCGCCGTCAGATTTGAACGACGGCACCGTAATCTCGCGGGTCCACAACACATCTGGTGCATGCGCCACTCTGGGCGCCGACCTGCTGCACAGTAATTTTTCTAAAATTGAAGATTGTCTCAAGCGTGGCTCAATGAGTTCATCAAGAGATTTGCTTGAGGCTGCTGAGCGCGCGATAGTCAAAACGCGCATAGCTGCCTCGAATTTATTATCTCAATTGGAATACGCGTAACGAAATCCTATAGTCCAATTGTGGGTGTGCCCTTATCATTTAAGTTTTATTGGGAAATCAAAGGTTCGCAAGAGCACCCATATGCGATGATCATGTTCTAGCAGGAGGTGCACTGAGCCATCAAAACCCGCACTGAGCAAGTTTAACCGACGGCCTCGCACTCATAGCTGCCGTCGCTGCAGCTTGGCTCAGTGACTGCTCCGCGGACAGAGCGGTCGTTCAACGAGTAAGCTCATTTTCCTGTTGGATATGCTGAGCCCTCATCCTGCGAATTTGCCGCTGAGGAGGCGTGGCGGTGGACCCATTTCCACTTGCCCTCTACTTCAACAAGAGAGACTGTCCAGCGGACAGGAACTACAAGTGGTTCACCATCAATCACCAAGTGAATGTTCAAGGAGACCGCAACTACTGCGGCCCCACTATGTATGGCAACAGCCTTCCAGTCCCACTCGAATTGCGTGGCCGTTGCGTCGCGAAAATTTCTTTTGAACACTGCAGCAACAGCTTCTCGCCCAGAACATAGTTCATCGGCACCGGTCCCGATCAGCGAAATATCGTCACCGTCGACGAAAATTGCCATCAGCCGATCCAGGTCTTTGGCGCAGTAGGCCGCTGCGTATTCTTCAAGTGTTGCGAGCACTTCGTCTTGTTGGGGCACAGTATGTCTCCTCCGGCGGTCCGTTCTAACCGCCAATCATGCGGAGGGTGAAACAGGATGCGCACAGCAGGTCTAAATAGGCAATGAAGATGACCGCTCTGGGCTCAAAGCGGTTGTTCGCTGCGCCTGCAAAGACAGTAACGCATATCAAAGAAACGCCTCCCGCCTAAGCGCATTGCATCGCGGCGACTGCCAGCAAAAAGAGCGGTTCACCGCCTGTCCACGATCCGGACTGCTTTGCCCTGTGAACGCGCAACAGACCCGGGTGCGCCGACCTTGACGTTGACGCTGACTCCGACCGTTTCCTTGATCTTTGTCGCAAGCGCCGCACCGGCCTGTGCGTCTGGCCCTTCGCAGATGACCGCCATCACGTCCATACGCTCGGGTTTGCTGAGTTCGATCTGAAAGTGCGGGGCAAGGCCGGGGGTGGCCATGATCGCCTCTTCGATTTGCGTCGGAAAGACGTTGACGCCCCGCAGAATGATCATGTCGTCGCTGCGCCCTGTCACTTTCTCCATCCGTCGCATGCTCCGCGCTGTGCCGGGCAGAAGGCGTGTCAGGTCGCGCGTGCGGTAGCGGATGATGGGAAATGCCTCTTTGGTGAGAGAGGTAAAGACCAACTCGCCGAGCTCGCCGTCTGCGACCGGGATGCCAGTTTCGGGGTCGATGATTTCGGGGTAAAAGTGGTCTTCCCAGATGTGCAGCCCGTCCTTGGTTTCGACGCATTCCACCGAGACGCCCGGGCCCATGACCTCGCTCAGCCCATAGATATCGACGGCGTGCATATCGAAGGCGTCTTCGATCTCGCGCCGCATCGCGTTGGTCCAGGGTTCGGCGCCGAAGATGCCGACCTGAAGGGAGGTGGCGCGCGGGTCGATCCCTTGGGCGTTGAATTCATCAAGGACCGAAAGGGCATAAGACGGGGTGACCGTGATCCCTTTAGGTTCGAAATCTTGTATCAGCCGGACCTGGCGCGGGGTCATGCCGCCTGAGATGGGCACTGTTGTCAGCCCCAGCGCGTCGGCCCCAAGGTGGATGCCCAAGCCCCCTGTGAACAGCCCATAGCCATAGGCGTTGTGCAGTAGATCGCCCGGAGCGAGGCCAGCTGCGCGCAAGGATCGCCCGACGACGCTGCCCCAGTTTTTGAGGTCATTTTCTGTGTAGCCCACCACCGTCGGCTGGCCCGTTGTGCCGGACGAGGCGTGGATGCGCGCGACCTGATCGCGCGGCACGGCGAACATGCCAAAGGGGTAGCTGTCGCGCAGGTCCTGTTTGACGGTGAAAGGGAATTTGGCCAGATCGCTGATCGATGCGAGGTCGTCCGGATGCACGCCTGCGGCATCGAAGGCTCGCTTGTAGTGCGGCACGTTTGCATAGGCGTGGCTTAGCGACCAGCGCATGCGTTCCAGCTGCAGAGCTACGATTTCATCCCGGCTGGCGATCTCGATAGGGTCGAGTGTGTCGCGTGGTGGTGTGAGGTCTTTCATAATGCATCCTCGTCGAAATGCTGGCCTTGAATGGTGCGGGAAAGTCCGCGGAACAGGGCGATATCCTGACCGTCGTTGTCTTGTACGACCACGTCATAGGTGCCGGAGCGCCCGATCCGTGAAACTTCGGTGGCCTGCGCGGTGAGTGTGTCGCCAGCCTTGCCCGGGGCGAGGTAGGTGATTTGGTTGGATTGTGCGACGGTTCGCTGATTGTGGGTGTTACAGGCAAATGCGAATGCACTGTCGGCAAGAGTAAAGATCATGCCGCCGTGACAGATTCCGTGCCCGTTGAGCATGTCATCGCGCACAGCCATGGTCAGTGTCGCAGTGCCCGGGCCAATCGCGGTGATCGCCATTCCGAGCGCCTGACTGGCACGATCAGTGGACCACATCAGGTCGGCGCAGGTGCGGGCCCTTTGTTCGGGCGTCATGAGTGGCTCATTTTTGTGTTCATTTCGCGCACTGTTGCGCGGAATTGAGGCCGCATCAACCATTGCCCGCACGCGGGCCTTGAAATTGGGCGGGCATCGCGCAACTGTTGGGACAATGACGTTGCATACGCCTCCACCATCCAATTCGCCCCTGTTGCCCAACCCTCAGGTTGCCTTTCACCGCACGGAATTGTCTGTGATCCTGTCGCTCTACGGGCGCATGGTTGCGGCGGGTGAGTGGCGCGATTACGGGATTTCCTGTTTGCGCGAAGTCGCGGTGTTCTCCGTGTTTCGCCACACGGCTGAAAATCCGCTCTACCGGATCGAGAAGCGCCCCAAGCTTCGGGGCCGGCAGGGCATGTATGCGGTGATCGGCATAGATGGCCAGATCCTGCGTCGAGGCCATGATCTCAAGACCGTGTTGCGGGTGCTGGAGCGCAAGCTGATCCGCGCTGTCGAGTGATCTGAACGTCTGCAGGCGCACAGGCCTGCGTTTTCAAATTTCGAGCCGTTTGTGGCTGGTGACAGCGCCGGTGCTCGTTGCTGCGATGCGGGCAACGGCGGCGGCGATGTCTTCTTCGACGACGGACATGTGGTGCGCGTTTGCGTGGATCATCGTGGTTGGGCTGGTTACCAGCGCGACGTGTCCATTCCAGAACAGAAGGTCGCCGGGGGCGTAGTCGCTGCCATCGGGCAAAGTTTGTCCGACGTCTGTTTCCTGCATATCGCTGTCGCCGGGGCAGGGGTGGCCAGCGCTGGACAGCGCGATCTGGATCAGGCCGGAGCAGTCGATCCCGGCGCGTGTGTTCCCGCCCCAAAGGTAAGGCGTGCCGAGGAACAACCGGGCTATGTCGATTGCGTCGCCATTTGGGGCAGGTAGGGGCGTCAGCGCCGCTTTGGGTACGTGACCCAGTTCGGTCTCAACAAAGTTTTCGCTCTCTCGCCGCGCAGTGAGCCGTGCCCCGAAGCTGAGGCTGGCGGTTTCGGGGGCTTTGATCGATGCTTGTCTGTAAGCATGTGCGGCTGGCTGCGCCACAATATGTGTTGCTGTTTGGGGGCCGCCGACGCTGCGGGCAGGGACAAAGCCAATGTAGCCATCAAAGGCAGCCCGGACATAAGCGTGTGTGTCGTCTTCACCCATTACTGTGACGTGCGCTCCGGCCAGCAATTGGCGGTCGCGCGCGCCTGACGGGGTGCGGCATAGATCTACATGGGGCCAGACGATCCGCCCCGGGCGATCGACGCCGAGGTATTCGGGATTGGGTGTCAGGCGTGGATCGCTCACAGCCCAAGCGCGCGAGGTAGAGCGGCAAGCAGAGCGCGGGTGGCTTGCCCCACCCCGCCTTTGGCCCTTGCTGGCGCGTCCCCCGGTTGCCAGCCGTAGATATCAAAATGCATGTATGGCGATTGTTCCACAAAGCGGCGCAGGAATAGCGCGGCGGTGATTGTGCCCGCAAATCCGCCCTTGGGCGCGTTGTCGAGATCCGCAATGCCCGGTTCGATCATCGTCTCGTATGGGGCATGAAAGGGCAGGCGCCAAACCGGGTCTGCCTGAGTTTGTGCCGCCTCTTCGAGCGCCGTCACAAGGTGTGCGTCATCGGCAAAATAAGGCGCCATATCAGGCCCAACCGCAACTCTTGCCGCGCCGGTGAGCGTGGCCATAGAGATGATCAGGTCTGGTTTGTCTTCGTCCGCGAGGGCAAGGGCGTCGGCTAGCACCAGCCGCCCTTCGGCGTCAGTGTTGTTGATTTCGACGGTCAGCCCTTTGCGCGATGTCAGGATATCCTGTGGGCGGAAAGCGTTGCCAGAGACGCTGTTTTCGACGGCCGGGATCAGTACCCGCAGCCGGATCGGTAACCCGGTCGCCATAATCATATGCGCGAGGCCCAAAACAGCAGCTGACCCGCCCATATCCTTTTTCATCAAACCCATCGAAGCGCCGGGTTTGAGGTTGAGCCCGCCGGTGTCAAAGCACACGCCTTTACCCACAAGGGTCAGTTGCGGGCCGCGTGTGCCCCAGCGCATATCGATCAAGCGGGGTGCGCGGTCGGCGGCGCGACCCACCGTGTGGATCATCGGAAAGTTGGCCGCCAGCAGATCATCGCCAATCGTCACATCGATTTCGGCGCCGAATTGGTCCGCCAGTGTGCGCGCCGCAGTTTCAAGATCGGGTGGCCCCATATCTGAGGCCGGAGTGTTAATGAGGGTGCGCGTCAGCGCCTCGCCCTGCGCCATCGCCTCGACGCGGGCAGTGTCGATGCCCGGAGGTGCGACCAACTGTGCGCCCATGGCTGACTGCGCCTTGTACCGGTCATAGCGGTACCCGGCGAGAAGCCATCCAAGCGCTTCGACCTCAAGGTCGGGGATGTCGAGTGTGCAGTGCAGCGCATAGGTTCCTGCGGGCAGGCGGGCGGCTCCGGCGGCCAGATGGAAACGCGCTCTGCGTCGTCGGTCGGCATTGCCATACCCCACGACTGCCATCGCGATCCCTGCGTCGTCGGGAATGGTCAGCGCCTGACCGATCGCCCCGGTGAATGCGTGGGCTTTGGCCCAGGCTTGTGTGGTGTCGTCTTGGTCAGCGAGCCAGGGCGCCACATCATCTTCGGCCAACAGGTGGACCGGGATGGCATTGGGATCATGTGCGGCAAAGGCAAGCGTCATCGTCAGTCCCCTGTTTATGGACACGCGTTGCGATCCTACCTGCTTTGCCCGTCGCCGCAAGGGCGCGGTGGGGTGATCAGATGGTGACGTCTTGCAGATTCCAGATGGCTGTCAGCGATTCCTCGCCCGTGCGCATAAGGCGGGCGAGCGTGGCCGCAAGCGGCACCGGGTTTTGAGATTTCGCGCAATCGGCCACGTCGCGGGCCACTCGCGCCATGACGGTCACGCCGATCTGGTCGGCAATCGCGATCAAAGATCGGCTGGCCTTGCACAATCCGTCGAAATCGGAGGCACGGTAGAGCCGATCGCATTGTGCCATGCGTAGCGCCAGTTCTTCCATTGCGCGGCACACCATGTCTTCGGCAGTGGTATGTTCCATTTCGGAATAGAGCGCGTCGAGACGGTCGTGATCGACCTTCACATGTTCGGACAGCCGAAGCTGGGTAATATTCGTCACGTTACTCACCCTTTACTCACCCAATGTGGTGGACCCCCACGGTCTTTGAACTGATCGCACAACAGACGTTCCCAAATCGTTATGCGCATGCTGTCTTTTCCCTCGAATTTGCTGACAATTCCGGGTAACCACGGCCCTTAGGACCAAACAGCGGACAGGCAGAACAGCGCCATGCACAGGATCAAACCTCTTCCGACCTTTCTATTGCAACGCTATCAGGGCTGGAAGGCGACCACCTATGCCGAAAACAGTGCATGGTATCGCCGTCTTGCGAATGAAGGGCAGCGCCCACGTGCGATGGTCATTTCCTGCTGTGACAGCCGGGTGCATGTGACCTCGATCTTTGGGGCGGATCAGGGTGAATTCTTCATCCATCGTAACATCGCTAACCTTGTTCCTCCGTTCGAGCCGGACGGGGATCACCATGGCACCTCGGCCGCGGTGGAATATGCCGTCACTGTGCTGAAGGTCGCCCATATTGTTGTGCTCGGCCACTCCCGCTGCGGCGGTGTGCAAGGGTGCATCGATATGTGCGAAGGCCGTGCGCCTGAGCTGGAAGAAAAGACCAGCTTTGTCGGCCGTTGGATGGACATCCTGCGCCCCAAATACGATCAAGTCGCCGGGATTGGAGAAGAGGAAGACAAGGCACAGCGACTGGAGCAGCTCGCCGTCGTCACCTCGATAGAAAACCTGATGACCTTTCCCTTTGTCGAATCCCGTGTGAATGACGGATCCCTCAGTCTGCATGGGCTTTGGACAGATATTGCCGAAGGAAGCATGAGCCAGTTCGTCGGAAAAACCCTTGATTTTCAGCCCGTGTGAGCGCCGCTGTTTTAGGAAAACATGATGGATCAAATCCTGAGTCTTGCGGCGACGAATCTGCTCTCGCCTATCATTCTCAGCTTTGCCTTGGGCGTGGCCGCTGCTCTTGCCCGGTCTGATCTGAACATCCCGGAGGCTGTGGCCAAGGGAATGTCGATCTACCTGTTGTTTGCCATCGGATTCAAAGGCGGGGTGAGTGTCGCCGATCACGGGATCGACGGTACGCTGGCATTGTCGCTCTTGGCGGGGATCGTTTTGTCCGCCGCCTTGCCAATAATTGCGTTTGCGCTGCTGCAGGTGATGGGCAACTTGTCCCGGTTGGATGCGGCGGCGGTTGCGGCACACTATGGCTCTATCTCTATCGTCACGTTTGTTGCGGCCACGTCGGTGCTTGAGGCAAGTGGACTTACGTCCGAAGGATACATGGTCGCCGTCGCTGCAGCGATGGAGGCCCCTGCTATTCTGTCGGCCCTTTGGCTGATTTCACGAGGTGGGGATTCGCGCCGGATGGACGATGAGCTGCTACGCGAGATCATGCTCAATGGCTCCATCGTGTTGCTGGTGGGTAGCTTTCTCATCGGCTGGGTCACGGGCGCGGACGGGATGGCCAAGATCGAGGCGTTTATTGTCTCTCCGTTTCAAGGTGTTTTGTGCCTTTTCCTGTTGGATATGGGCCTTGTTGCGGGGCGCGGATTACGCAGCAGTTCAGGTGTTCTGACCCCCGGCGTGCTGGCCTTCGGCGTCGTGATGCCGGTCGTGGGTGCGACCTGCGGATTGGCTACCGGTTTGTTGTTGGGGGTCAGTACGGGTGGTGTGGCGCTGTTCATGGTTCTGTCAGCGAGTGCGAGTTACATCGCGGTACCTGCGGCCATGCGTGTTGCTTTGCCCGAGGCTAATCCGTCGATCTACCTGACCCTGTCCCTTGGGGTTACCTTTCCGTTCAACCTGACGCTGGGCATCCCCATTTATGTGGCCATCGCCAGCGCCCTAACCGGAGGATCGCCCTGATGGAGACTCACAAAGCCAAACGCGTGGCCATCATCATTGAACAGGTCATGCAATCACGCCTGACGGATGCGATGTCAGAGGCTGGCGTTACCGGGTGGTCGATTTTGCCGGTTCTGGGCGGGTCGGGCAGTTCAGGCGAATGGAGTCGCGAAGGTCAGGTCACGCGTGGTGCAGGCATGGTGCAGGTGATCTGTGTGGTGCGTCCGGATCGGATTGATGCGCTGCTGGAAGCGGCCTTTGCTGTGGTCGAGCGGCATATTGGTATCGTTACGATTGGAGACTGCGAAGTTCTTCGGGCGGAGCGGTTTTAGGGGCTGCTACAGTTCTCAAGGGCGTCAAGTTAGCTATGCGAAACGGGAAAGGGGTGGCGCCCATTTTTGGCCTGCCACCCCGTCACCCATTTCCACTCACACCCTCTGCTGTCTTCGACCCTACACACTGCTCTGGCGCTGATTAAAGGCGTCAATCCGCGTGGCGCCCTGGCAAAAGCCTAGCCACCACGCTGTTGCGTTTGCAGCCCAAATGGCCGCAACCTGACGAACTGAAAGGATCGACCTGCCTCAGTGTGCCGCTGTGTGTTGCGTACATGTCGGGTTTGCATTGACGGCATTGGCCGCCCCAGTTCTTTTGCAAATAGATCGGTCAGTTCTTGCCGTGACAGCTTTGGCTTCTCCAAAGCGTTGTCTATATGCTGGCTCTGCGCCGGTCCACAGACCCGCGTCCTTATCCAACTCAACATCCCATTCACCTCATAAAATCCGGCCAGCCCCCCGGCTGGCGGTCATCGCCCGATCCCCCGATCGGTTGATGTGGTCTGGTATGAAGGTCAGAAGTTACCAGTTCGTTGCCACAGTGTCGGATCGTTTTCCTGCGTGGGTCGAGACTTAGATTTGTGTATTTAAATTATGCCGCTAGCTGGCCATACGACTTGGATAAAACTGTCTGTAGCTGCCACAACAGCGTCGCTTGAACGGATTTGGCCACTCTCGCATGGACGCTGGAAACCCAATCCGGTCGGAAAAACTTACCGCAGCACCATGCCCTCGGGCCAACGCAGGTTGGTTTCCACAGAAATTGTCTCGGTTTCGCCAGCGGGTAAGGCTGTCTGCCATTCCAGAATGCCACGTCGGTCATCCACCGCGGTGACATCCGGGGCGGGCGCCGCCTCCCAGTCGATCACTAGGTCTTCTTGCTCGGAGTACGGCACGGCGTCTTGCACGGTAACATCCCATGCGCGGTCTGTGAGGTTCTCGATTTCGATCCGAACGGCCTCCGTTTCTTCGTTGGAGCGGTTGATAATCCCGCGATCGCCTTCGTTGCGATCCAATACAACACGGGTCAGGCGCAGCCCTTCGATGGGGCCAAAGAAGATGTCAGCCTCGGCATTTGGGGGGAGGGTTTGCAGCGCTGTCTCACCGATCAACTGGTCATCGACGAAAAGGACAGCTTGTCCGGGCAGCAGGATTTCGGGTGAGGTGTTGTCGAATTCCACAAGACGGAATGCCGTGTCATTGCGCACCGGTACCGCGCGCGCAGACAAAGTGGCGTCAAAGGTGATCGTGTCCAGCGCGATGCGCACCACATCTTCGCCGGTGCGCACGGTGACCTTACCGGGCAGCGCGTAGGAGACCCCAATCCCGGACAGATCAGCCGTTGCAAATGATTCTTCGAGGACGACGGGCGATTCCATGGCCGGTGATGCGAAATCCGCAGCAGCAGAAGACCGCATCAGTGTTTTTGCGACCTCGGGCTGCTGCTCTTTCTCGATCCGGCGGAGGAGAGGCCAAAGGGTCCCGGGGTCGGAGCCCGCAAACGGCGAAACAGTAGACAGGGTCAGATCGACGTCTATCCAATCCTCAGCCGAATATTGCGCGACAACAACTGCGCGCGCGACGCGCAATGTGTCGTCATCATCAAGATGGAGGGTGTAGACCGGCGCCCACTCGGCCTCAAACGTGGGATAGCGCATCGTGAGCGTGGCTGGACCCGCCTGTGCCGCTGTGACGCTGAGGGTGAGGCTCGCGGGGTCTGTATTGGGCGGAGTTACGGCTTCAAGTGCTGCGGCCGCCGTTTGTACTGCAAAGGCCAGATCATCGCGACCCTGACGCAAGGCGCGGGCCTCGGCCTCGGCTGCGCGCATTGCTGAACGTGCGGCGGTGCCATCGCTTGCGATCAACTGCCCGATGGTGCGCAGGGTGTCCACGTCTGTGACTGCGTCGTTGGGCAGGGTGATCCCGTTCAGGAATTTGATCTGGTCCTGGGCGGCCTGCGCCTTGGCCAGTGCGACGGCAATGGTGTCATCGCGCTGGGCAAGCGCCTCGGTCGCAGACTCGAAGGCGTCGCTTGCGGCCAGCCATTCGGGCGTGCGCGGTGCGCGGTAGGGGCCGCTGCCATCCTCGTCCCAACTGCGCGACGTCAGTGTCGCGCCGGTGAGCGTGATGTCGATCACGCTGGGGTCGAGGTTGCTGTCCATGTCCGCAATGCGCAGATCGTGTTGGCCTGCGGGCATATCGAACGTCACGGTGCGGGTCACAATTGCCCCTTGAGAATAGGTGGTCACAGCGACGGGTGGCGCCGTCAGCGTGATTGTGTCGGCAAGGCTGGGCAGAGGCAGGAACAGGGCAACAAGGGCGAGAGCGCGCATGGGGAGACCTTTTTTGATATGGGTCCAGTGTGCACCCGACAGCCCAAAAGAAAAGGGGCCAATTGGCCCCTCGTTCCCCGTTTCTTGTGAGGCGGAGGTATCCTCTGCGCGGGCCTCAGCCCTTTTTCAGCACACGGTTGCCCAGCAATTCCGCGATCTGCACTGCGTTCAGAGCCGCGCCTTTGCGCAGGTTGTCAGACACGCACCAGAAGTTCAGGCCGTTATCAATCGTCGAATCCTGCCGGATACGGCTGATGAATGTTGCGTAATCACCGACGCACTCGACCGGAGAGACATAGCCACCGTCCTCGCGCTTATCGATCACCATGATTCCCGGCGCTTCACGCAGGATATCGCGGGCTTCGTCTTCGTCCAGAAACTCTTCGAACTCGACATTGACCGCCTCGGAGTGGCCGACAAACACCGGCACCCGAACGCAGGTGGCCGTGACCTTGATGGATGGATCGACGATCTTTTTCGTCTCCACAACCATCTTCCACTCTTCCTTGGTCGTGCCGTCTTCCATGAAGACGTCGATCTGCGGGATCACGTTGAAGGCGATCTGCTTTTGAAATTTTTTGGGCGGCACGTCGGTGACGGGGTTGTAGATCGACTTGGTCTGATCCCACAACTCGTCCGCGCCTTCCTTGCCGGCACCAGATACGGATTGGTAGGTGCTGACCACGACCCGTTTGATCGTGGCGCGGTCGTGCAAGGGTTTCAGGGCCACAACCATCTGTGCGGTGGAGCAGTTTGGGTTGGCGATGATGTTTTTGTTTGCATAGCCTTCGATGGCGTCCGGGTTCACCTCGGGCACGATCAGCGGGATGTCGGGGTCATAGCGGTAAAGCGAAGAGTTATCGATCACAACGCATCCGGCTTTGGCCGCGATGGGGGCGTATTTCTTGGTCGCTTCCGAACCGACGGCGAAAAGCGCCATGTCCCAGCCCGTGAAGTCAAACGTATCAAGGTCCTTCGTCTTCAGCGTCTTATCCCCGAACGACACTTCCGTGCCCAGGCTGCGGCGGCTGGCCAGCACGGCAAGCTCGTCCACAGGGAACCCGCGTTCCTCAAGGATGTTCAACATTTCGCGGCCCACGTTACCGGTGGCGCCCGCGACGACGACACGATACCCCATAATAGTCTCCTTTTTCGGGTAGGTGCGTGGCCTTTATACCCAAAGGATGCTGGGGGAAAGGGGCGTCTCAATCGCGCGTGTCGCGGCTCCAGACATAGAAGAGCAGGCCCGCCGCTAACGCCATCGCAATGAACGCAAATATCGCGACGTAAGGCGTTTCGGGTGCACCGCCTGACCATGCTGTGTGGATGCGCCCGGAGGCGAACTGCACAAGTCCCACGCCGCCAATGCCAAAGAGGTTCATCAGCGTCACCCCGCGCCCGGTCAGATGCGGGGGAAAGAGGGCGCGGGCGTGGGCGATGATGACCGGAAAGCTGGCGCCGAAAAAGCCGATGGCAGCCATCAGGGAGACGGACAGCCAAGGGTCGCGTGCGCTGACCATAATCAGGACAACCAGCAGCAACGCGGTGATCGCATTGCCGCCAAACGCGACCCATTTGCGGGTGCCTAGGATGCGGTCAAGCGGGCCGTAGACTAGTGTGCCGGCGATCATCGCAAGGCTCATCACAAGGGTCCCGATGCCGACTTGCGCAACACTAAGAGCGAAGACGTCAGTAAGGTAAGGCCCGATCCAGAGGCCGCGTATCGCCCCGATTGGCGCATAGTTCACAAACATGATGGGCAACATCAGCCACAGCGCAGGCATTTTGAGCAGGTCCAGTAGCGATCCGCGCGCTTCACCCTCAGGTTGCTCCGGGTCCTGCACGCTGGCGAGGATGCCAAGGGCAACACCTGCGCAGGCCGACGCCAATACCCACAACGAAGCTCGCCAGCCTATCGTGTCTGCGGCCAGCGCCATGGGGTGGGACGAGATCAGATTGCCGACGGTGCCAACCCCGATCATCAGCGCCGCCAGTGTGGCAAAGCGGGCCGGGGGAAAGCTGCGGGCAAAGATATAGAAGCTGGCCATGAGCACCGGCGAGCACCCAACACCGATCAACAGCATCGCCCCGTGGATATAAAGCGGCCCCTGGGCCACAGCGAAAAGTGCCGCCCCTCCGCCGCCACCGATCAGCAAAAGCCATCCCGCAGTGCGGCGTGGGCCCACTGTGTCAAGCGCCCAGCCAACTGGGATTTGCATGCATGCAAAGGAGAGAAACCACAGCCCTGACGCCGTGGCCAATACGTCCGGTCCAATGCCCAGATCGGCCTGAAGCGGCGCAGTCAACACTGCCAGAAACGCACGAAAGAACTGGCTTAGCACATAGGCTAAAGCCAGCATAAACAATCCGGTCTGCATGGGTCCTCCATCCCTGTTGGCTGCGTGACATGGCCTACATGCACGCGCAAGTGTGATTGTTGCGCGGGCTAGCTGTGTTAGGTTCTGCTGAGTATTTTGGGGGTGCTTGATGTTTTATGACGATTTGGAACGTAGGACTGCCTTTTCGGACATGGCGCTGCCTGCTCACTATTCGCCTCTTCCGGAGGACTGGGTTGTGGGGACCTCCGACATCACCGGCTCCACCGCCGCCATTGCGCAAGGAAAGTACAAGGTCGTGAACATGATCGGGGCGGCTGTGATCTCGGCCCAGATGAATGGCGCGGGAGGCCGCGCCTTTCCCTTTGTGTTTGGCGGGGACGGGGCCGCCTTTGCCCATCCTGCGGAGTTCGCGGATGAAGCGCGCGCGGCGCTGGCGGCGGTGCAGGTCTGGGCGCGCGAGGAATTCGATATGGGCCTGCGGGTTGGTCTGTTTAACGTCAAAGACATCCGCGCAGCCGGGCATGAAGTGGCGGTTGCACGGTATCAGGTGTCGGATGGTGTGGATTACGCGATGTTTTCAGGCGGCGGTGTGGTGTGGGCCGAGAGCCAGATGAAAGCAGGGGTTGAGACGGTCCCCGCTGCGTCTCCCGGCACTCAGCCCGATCTGACGGGCTTGAGTTGCCGCTGGAGCCATATGGAGGCGCGAAACGGTGCGATCCTGTCCCTGCTTGTTCAACCCCGTCCGGGAGTGACGGATGAAGACTTTGCCGAAGTGACACGGTCGGTGCTGGAGGCTGTCAGCCACCTGGAGCGCGACGGGCACCCGTCGCCCCCACAGGGGCCGGGGACTGGTTGGCCTCCGCCCGGTGCAACGCTGGAGGCCCATGCCAGTCGCGGGTCGATGCCGCTGGCCAAACGCAAACGGCAAATCTTGATCGAAACTGCGATTGCGTGGGTGGTGCTGAAGACAGGATCAAGTTGGGTGGTTTTGATCCGGCACATTATCAACGCACCGTTGGGGCCAACGCCGACTACCGCAAGTTCGACGATGGGCTGAAGATGACGCTGGATTGTGACGCTGAGACGGTCGTGCGGTTGAAAGCGTTGCTTGAGGCCGCACAAGCTTCTGGCATCGTAAGCTACGGGATGCATATCCAAAGTGAAGCGATGATGACCTGCATTGTGCCGTCCATCATGGACGACACGCACGTGCACTTTATTGACGGGGCATCCGGCGGTTACACGCAGGCGGCGCTGGGCATCAAGGCCGTAGCGTAAGGCACTTGACCTTCGGCCCTCGATTATCCGCCTTTGGACCCTTTGGGCACCCATGTCGCTGCCAGAGTGCGCAGGGACTTTGCAAGGATCAGCAGATCAAGTCCGGTGGCGACGAAGCGCGCGCCCCAATCTAGGCAGTCCTGCGTAAATTCGGGTGTGGTGGTCAGCACACCTGGGGCTTTGCCTGCGGCCTCAATCCGCTCAAACGCATCTTTGATTGTGGCTTGCACTTCGGGGTGGGTCAGCTGGCCCATGTGGCCCATGTCGGCCGATAGGTCCGCGGGACCGATGAACACGCCGTCGATCCCGTCAACCGCGAGGATTTCGTCGAGGTTCGCGATTCCGGCCCGGTTTTCGACCTGAATGAGCAGGCAGATCTGGTCATCTGCCGTTGGTCCGTAATCTGTGATCGCCCCAAAGCGTGAGCAGCGCGCCCCGGAGTAACCCACCCCACGTCCTCCGGTGGGCGGGTAGCGCACATCATGCACAAGTTGCGCCGCCTGTTCTGCGGTTTCCACCATGGGCACCAGAACGGTCTGTGCGCCTGCATCAAGAACCTGTTTGAGGATCCACGTCTCGCCCGTGGGAACGCGCACGGCGGCGTGGCTGTCTGATGCCTGTAGGGCCATCAGTTGTAGGCGGATGCGGGTGATGTCGTAAGGTGTGTGTTCGCTGTCGATCAGCAGCCATTCGAAACCGGCGGTACCAGCGATTTCAGTAGAAAGCGGATCGCCCAAAGAGATCCAACAGCCGATGGTGGTTTCGCCTGCCTTGAGGGCGGCTTTGAACGGGTTGTGGGGGGCGGGCATGTGGCGACTCCTTTTTGCTTTGGCGCACCCTAGACTTGGTTACGTCCGGATGGCTACCGTCGAAATGACGCGCATGAGCGCCGCGAGATGTTTTGGGCCCTGCGCCACGGTATCTATGCTGAGAAGAAAACTAGAGGACTTTGATCACATCTTTTTCGACAGCCAGCATGTAGCCGCGCCGCGCTATGTTCTTGACCAGCAGTTCGCTCACGATCTGGTTGCCCAATGTGTCGCGCAGCCGTTTGATCCGGGTGGCCCCGGCGGCCTCGTCACAGTCTGCGGCGCTGCGCCCAGAGATCACCCCTTCGATTTCCGAGCCGGACATAACGTCGTCGTCCATCCGGGCCTCGGCCAACACGGACATGGTTTCCATGGCGGCGTCTGTCAGTTTGAACCCGAGGTTGTTGAGGTACACCGTGTTTTCTTCGCGGCTGATCAGGAGCGAGTTGACCTGAATTCCGACTCGTTCAATCTGCGCCATACGCCTGTTGAAACCAACCAGAAGGACAAGAAAGATCAGCGCGGCGATCATCATAGCGGTGGCGAAGACGAGGAGAACGAAGATCACCACGCGGTAGCTGGCGAGGGTGTCTGAGAACGCAGTTCCCGATTGTGCGAGGATTTCCAGCAGTTTGATTTCCGCTGGGCTGGTCAGGTCTTCGTTTTCGATGAAGATCTGTTCGACGCGTGCATCAAATGCGCCCGCATCCGGCAGGGCCAGAAACAAAAGCAAGGCGGCGACTATCAGGAGTGCGACGATCCCGGCGATGCCGAAAGTGACCAGCCGACCACCGGTGCGCCGCATATCAGAAGCGGAGGTAGAATTGTCCTGCACTGGCTTTCCTTTGGTCAAGTCCTTCGGGGCCGAAAACGGATTGGATTTGCAGCAGGGTCCATCCTTGTGCTGCAAGGCGGGGCCTGATTTGCTGAGTGGCGTTTCCGGCGCTGCATGCGCCTGAGACTTGCGCAACGCCGTAGTGCAGCCGGAGCGGGTTGTCCTGCTTGGCCTTGTAATCAGCATAGCACTGCGCCTGCGCCGCGCCCGCCAGTCCAAGGATCAGGGCGAAAGAGAGCATGATCTGTTTCATGGTGCCAAACTGCGCTTATTGCACCGGATATTCAATAACATCAGGGGGCTGGAGCCGTTGATATTGGATAACTTGGCACCGTTATTGCCTGTCTGAAGGGCTGGCCCCCAAGTTCGGTGCATCACCAAAATCCTGGTTCGCACAACAAAAAGGACGGCCACCATGACACTTCGTATCCATCGCCAATTTATTGGGACAATCGCTGCAATCGCCATTGCCATCACCGGGTTTTCTGCGGTTCCGGCCCGTGCAGGAAATGATGATTTGGCAGCAGCGCTGGCTGTAATCCTTGGGTTGGCCGTTGTCGGAACAGCAATCAACAAGCGCAAAGACGACAAAAAGGCACGGCAGAAGGCGTACGCTCCAAAGCCCAAAGTCCAGCCACGTCACGTTCAGCCGCATCGCGGGCATATCCAACCCCGCCCCTTGCCGCGTCAGGTGAATCGCAAGCTGCTGCCTCAGCGCTGTCTGTTCAATGTTGAGACGCAAAATGGGCGCAGCATTCAGGCCTTTGGCCAGCGCTGTCTGAACCGCAATTATCAGTTCACGAATTCTCTGCCCAATCAGTGTGGCCGTCGGGTTCGGACGCGCAATGGGGCAGGCTATGCCTACAGCGCGCGTTGCCTGAACAAACAGGGGTACCAATTGGCCCGTCGCTAAGAGCGGGCCCGGGCGGCCCCTTTTCCCCAGTTACCGAGGGGCAGCCAAACTGAAAGGTCGGTGTTCGGGCACCGGCCTTTTTTCGTTTCGCCAAGCGGCGGATAAAAAATAGAAGCGCCCCTAACGGCGGTACGTGATGTTTGCACTTTCTTCCAGAAAGTGCGTTTTTGCGCACCGAGCGGGGATGTTCTGAAACAGAGAAGGTGGTGTGGTGCCCGACTTTGCATTTGAGACGCGGATTGGGGGTCGGGTGGCCGGCGTTGATGAAGTTGGCCGCGGGCCGCTGGCCGGGCCGGTGACGGCTGCGGCGGTTGTATTGGATGTGGCCCGCATTCCGGACGGTTTGGACGATTCAAAGAAGCTGTCGCTGAAAAAGCGCGAGGCGCTGTGGGCCGAGATTGTCGCCTCGGCGGATGTTTCGGTGGCGCATGCGTCGGTGCGCGAGATTGAAGAACTGAACATTTTGCGCGCCGCACATCTGGCGATGGTACGGGCGGTGTCCGGATTGAGGGTTCGGCCCGACCACGTTCTGGTCGATGGTACCATGTTGCCACGCGATCTGAGTTTGCCTGCGACGCCCATCGTGCGCGGCGACGCCCGGTCGCTGTCCATCGCGGCGGCCTCAATTGTGGCCAAAATATGTCGCGACCGGATCATGGTGGATTTGGCGCAACAGCATCCGGGCTATGGCTGGGAGACGAACATGGGTTACCCATCAAAAAGCCACAGGTTGGCGCTGCAAAATCTTGGGGTGACCGCATACCATAGACGTACTTTCAAACCTGTCCACAATATGTTGTGACAAGGGGATTTCTTAACGTGTTGATTCAAAAAAGAATTTGACCGCGAATCGCCAATGACTCATCCTGCCATCAACCAACGAGTGCAAAAGCACCGGGGACGAGAAGGCAGAGTGATGACGAAACATATGAAGGGCGCCGAGGCGCTTCCCCTTAACCAAATTATTGCGGGTGACTGCATTGATGTGATGAACAGCCTGCCCGAGGGCTCTGTTGATCTGATCTTTGCGGATCCTCCTTACAATTTGCAGCTAAAAGGGGATTTGCATCGTCCTGACAACTCCAAAGTTGATGCAGTGGATGACCACTGGGACCAGTTCAATTCCTTCCGCGCCTATGATGAATTCACCACTGCGTGGCTCAAGGCGGCGCGCCGTTTGCTGAAACCCAATGGCGCGATTTGGGTCATTGGCAGCTATCACAACATTTTCCGCGTTGGCGCGTCTTTGCAGAACGAAGGGTTCTGGATTCTCAACGACGTGGTGTGGCGCAAATCCAACCCGATGCCGAACTTCCGCGGCAAGCGGTTTACCAATGCTCACGAGACGATGGTTTGGGCCGGCAAGTCCGAAGCCAGCAAGTACACATTCAACTACGAAGCGCTGAAAGCCCTGAATGAGGGCATTCAGATGCGCTCTGACTGGGTGCTTCCCATCTGCACAGGGCATGAGCGTCTCAAGGATGATCAGGGCGACAAGGCCCATCCAACACAAAAACCCGAAAGCCTGCTGCACCGTGTACTGATTGGATCAACCAATCCGGGTGACGTTGTACTGGACCCGTTCTTTGGCACCGGCACCACGGGCGCTGTGGCCAAAATGCTGGGCCGCGAATTTATCGGGATCGAGCGGGAAGAGGCCTACCGCAAGGTGGCCGAGAAACGCATCGCAAAAGTCCGCAAGTTTGATCGTGAGGCGCTGAGCGTCTCTGCCTCCAAACGGGCCGAGCCCCGCGTGCCGTTTGGCCAATTGGTCGAACGTGGCATGCTGCGCCCGGGCGAAGAGCTGTATTCCATGAACAAGCGCCATAAGGCCAAGGTCCGTGCCGACGGCACGTTGATTGGCGACGATATCAAAGGGTCGATCCATCAGGTGGGGGCCCATCTGGAAGGCGCACCCAGCTGCAATGGCTGGACCTACTGGTGCTTCAAACGCGAGGGCAAAGTTGTGCCCATCGACGTGCTGCGCCAGCAAATCCGGGCCGAAATGCACGACTAGCGCTCTAAATTTTTAGAACACCGCCGGGTGCCTGCGGCCTTGTCAAAGGGCTGACAATAGGCACTTCACCTTGCCCCGCCTCTTTTGGCGGGGCTTTTTTGTTAATGCGTATTACATTGGTGGGATCACATTCGCGAGGCGCTCGAAGATGGATCAAGGCAAGACTGCAAACTTGGTGGATGCGCGTGGATCGGACGTGCAATCGCGGCCCATACACCGTCACGCGCAGGAGGCACTGGAACGCAACAAACGCGAAGGCATGGAACTGGCCGTCAAGGCGCGCTTGGTTGCGCTAGGCGCGACGGCTGTGTTGCTGGTTTTCCTGAACCCCGATTGGGATGTGATCTGGTATCATGGGCTTTTGTTTTGCTTGGCGTTGATCGGATTGGCCCAACGCCACGTCGGGCAAGTGGGTCAGTCTGGCGCGGAACTTGTACTGCTATTTTTGGACCTGTTGGTTATGACTTTGGCGTTGCTTGTTCCAAACCCTCTGCTGGACCGCGAGGTTCCAACAGCGCTGATCTACCAGTTTGATGTTTTCCAGTACTTCTACATCATCCTCGCTGCCGGCGTGCTGACCTATTCATGGCGCACAATTATTGCGATTGGAAACTGGTCGCTGGCACTGTGGTTACTCGGGGCAACCTGTATCTGGTGGTTTGGGTGGCATGATCCGCAAGCGAGCGAGGGCGCCGCAATGATGTTCCCCCAATATCCTGATCTTGCCGTGCAATTGGATCCCAACCTTGTTCATTGGGATCTTCGCATTCAGGAAGTTGTCGTTTTCTTTATCGTTGCCTGCATCCTTGCGGTGACAGTGCGTCGGTATCAGAATCTCGTCTTAGACAGTGCCGAGATGGCCCGGGAACGCGCGAACCTGTCGCGCTATTTTTCACCGACGGTCGTGGATGAGCTGTCCCAAAAGGATGAACCGTTGGACAAGGTGCGCACACATGATGCGGCCATCCTGTTTGTCGACATTGTCGGGTTTACCACCTATGCCGATGGCCGTTCGCCTCAGGAGGTCATTGACACTTTGCGTATCTTTCACCGCGAAATGGAAAGCGAAGTGTTTGCGCATGGTGGAACGCTGGACAAGTATCTGGGAGATGGGCTTATGGCCAGTTTTGGCACTCCCTTGCCCAAATCCGATGATGCTGAAAGGGCGCTGGCCTGCGTGCGGGCCATGGTGCGGCGGATGCAGGTCCTGAATGCGGACCGTCAGGAGGCAGGCCTGCCCGGTATCGATGCCCGCTTTGGCCTCCACTATGGGCAGGTGGTTTTGGGGGATATAGGCGCAAACCGACTTGAGTTTGCAGTGCTTGGTGACACGGTGAACCTTGCCAGCCGGTTAGAGGCGTTGACGCGCGCGCTGGATGTGCAGGTGGTCGCCAGTGATGCGATCGTGACTGCTGCGGGCGGCGAAGCGGACTGGCAGCGTGGTCCGGATCAGAGCGTGCGTGGCGTGGCGCAGCCGGTGCCAATTTGGGTGCAGCCATGACGCCGAGGACTTTGCCCGAGCGAACAGCGTCGGATTCCCAAAGCGCCGCCCTCTGGTGCTCTTTGATCGTACATATCTGTGACAAGTATAGTGCAACTTGAGTTAACTTTTTGCGGAACCACGTGACTTCTACATATTTATCAGCTACTTCACAGGGATAGAGAATGATACTTTAGCGCGTATTACGCCTCATATTTTTTTATAAAAGGGAAAGAGTTATGCTTTTTAGTCGTATTTTGGCCGCCATCGCTTTGATGTTGGCTGTTCCTACAGCAACTTTGGCCGGTGATCTCGGGCCCCCACCCACAACGACCCTTGTCGGAAAAAGCGACACAACGCTGTTTGCCGGTTTGTCCTGGACGTTTGGGTCGCGGGGACAGGGTGTCGAAGGTATTCTGGGCGTGGCCTATGGCGAAATTGACGTGGATGAAGACGTCACAGGAGCCAAACTGTCGGCGCATTTTGGATTCACTGACGGGTTCTCATTCGACAAGATCAAGCTAACCGGTCTTATTGGCGACGATGACGCGCAAGCAGAACTTGGCTTTGGCTACAGTTTCAAAATTGATCAGCCCTTTGCGGTCGCTGGCGTAAACGGAGAATTCGTTGCGGTAGGAGCAGATATATTCTTTGATCAGACATATGAGGGATATCTGACCCTTCACTCGATCGGTAAGCTGTCACTCGATGAAGAAACCGGACCGGCTGCGAGTGATGACCCATTCATCGACTCTCCATTCTAACAAAGTCAGCGTCGGTGGCCCACGGCCCTACTGGTCGCCGGCGCCAAAGGGTATGTAATGCTATCGATCTCTCGCAGGCGCGTTTTGTTGAGTGCGCTTGCGGCCAGCCTTTCCGGTCATGCGCTGGCACAGCAGGTGTCCGGGGCATCTTACCAGATAGATGAACAAACCCTAAGCGCCTACCTCGACGTACTCTTGCCCGCAGATGATCTGACACCTGCGGCCAGCGCGCTAAATGTGGCGGGCGATCTTATCGATTTTGCCAGCGAGTCCCCACAGTTCGGTCAGTTTCTCGCCGTCGGAACACAGTGGTTGAACAAGACTGGTCGCGGGCCTTTCCACACGCTGTCCCTGTCCGACCAGGAGCGCGTCGTGAAATGGATGAGCAAGGCGGATCGCGATACGCTGCCGGGCCGCTTTTTCCTACTGGTGCGTCTGACGGGGGTCGAATTCTATTACTCCAAACCTGAAGTAGCGCGTGCGTTTGGCCTGAACACCGCCCCCCAACCTGCCGGATATCCCCCGCCATGGCAGTAGATGGAAAATATGATGCAGTGATTATCGGTGCAGGCGCGGGGGGCGCTGCAGCGGCATGGCGGTTGTGCGGCCACGGGCTGCGCGTTCTCATCCTTGAGGCAGGACCGCGATTTGATCCGTCTGTCGACTATCCCCTGACAAACGCAGATTGGGAACGACGCGGGTTTCCGACAAAGCCCAATTCACAGGGTGCCGTATCCTACGGAGATCTGGGCACGCTGGATCCGGAAGAAGTGGACCTGGCCACATGGAACACGGTATCGGGCCGACTTTTTAAAAACCCGGTGCGGGTGCCAAGTGCCGCAGGCTATTCGCATGTTCAGGGCGTTGGTGGCAGCACGCTGCATTATGTTGGCGAAGCGCACAGACTGAATCCATCCTCTTTCCACCTTGCATCGGATCAAGGGGTTGGGGCGGACTGGCCGCTTAGCTTTGATGATCTCGAACCGTTCTATGTGACATGCGAGACTGAAATCGGCGTGGCAGGTGCCCCATCCCCAAGCCCGCGCTGGCCGTCGCATGCGCATTTGCAACCTGCCCACCCGCTCAGCACCTCTGCGCGCGCATTGGGAGAGGGGGGCGAGCAGTTGGGCGTGATCTGGGAACCCAACACCCGCGCGGCCTTGTCCGAGCCCAAGGATGGGCGACCCAACTGCAACTATTGCGGCAACTGTTCGCGCGGCTGCCCGCTAGGGGACAAAGGATCGGCGGATGTCACGTTCATCCGAAAGGCCGAAGCAACGGGCCTGCTGACCATCTGGACTGATGCACAGGTGACCCGGCTGATAGCAGGACCGTGCGGGCGCATACGCTCTGTGACCGGGGTCCGGGGCGGGGCGCCTTTCGAACTGGACACACCAATCCTGATCCTAGCCGCCGGAGCCGTACAAACCCCACGCCTGCTGCTGGCAAGTGACGTGGCGAACAGTTCGGGGCAGGTCGGGTGCAATTTCATGGAGACGCTGGGATGGACCAGTGCGGGGCTGCGCGCCGGGCTAAGGAATTCGCACAAAGGGTTGCCTGCGGATGCCGTATCATGGACCTACAACAGTCCTGGTTCAGTGCCGGGCGTTGCAGGTGGGTGCCGCTTTACGGCCTCGACCCAAGAGGTGGGTCTTATGGGTCCCGTCGCCTATGCCAGCCGCGTTGTGGACGGCTATGGGGCGGCGTTCAAGGCGCAGATATGGCGCGATTTCGGCTCTGCCATCTCGGTCTCTGGAACGGGTGAGACGATCCCGGATGCCCGCAGCTTTGTCGCACTTGATCCTGAGCAGGTGGACGATGCGGGCGTGCCCGTCGCCCAGATTAATTCTGTTTTGACCGACCATTCACTTGCTCTGTTACGCTTCATGGCCGGTCAGTGCCGTTCCCTATTGGCTGCGGCGGGTGTTGAGGAGGTTCGCGAAGAATACGGGTCATGGGACAGCTTTACCGCCACCCACGCCTTTGGCACCTGTCGTATGGGCGATGATCCGACCACTTCCGTGGTGGATGCGTTCGGACGCGCGCATGACATCGAAAATCTCTATATCGCTGACGCCAGTGTCTTTCCCAGCAGCGGCGGAGGAGAGGCCCCGGCAATGACCATTCAGGCGCTTGCCGTCCGCCTCGCGGATCGACTGATCGCCTGAAACCATCGTACAGTTTTTCTGTGCGGAATTGATCCGGATCAGGTCAGCCCTGATTCAACCGGGATATTATGAGGGCATCAATCAGATGAGGAGACCGTTGATGAAACTCTTGATCACGTGCGTTGCTGCAATATCCGCGTTGTGCGGTGCGGCATGGTCCGAAGATGCCAAAAACGGAAAACAGGTTTTTGAGACCCACTGCGCGGTTTGTCATGGTCTGGATGCCTATGGCGACGGTCCCATGGCGCCTGCGCTACTGGTCCAGCCCACTGACCTGAGCCAGCTGACCGCTCAGAATGGGGGGGTGTTTCCGGTTGCTCGCATTGTGATGCGCATCGATGGGCGGGACCCGCTGGTCAGTCACGGATCAATGATGCCGGTTTATGGGGCGTTCTTTGATATCGACAGCGTACCGCTCAAGGCCGAAACGGGCCAACCGATCATGACAAGTTCACCGGTCGTGGATCTGCTCGCCTACTTAAGGACGCTGCAGGAATAGCGTCTAGCGCGGCAGCGGGTTGGTTGCCTTGTTATAGGCTTTCCAGTCGGTGATTTCGGGGTAGTACATGCCCCGCCATTTGCGCACGCGTGGGTTCATCACACGGCGCCAGATGCGTGGCATCATCGCCGCGATGGTCATCACTGGATAGCCATACGGCAGTTGCGGAGCGTCGGCCTCGGTATAGTTTTGCAAAACTGGAAAGCGGCGATCTGGCTTGTAGTGATGATCGGAGTGGCGTTGCAGGTTGATCAGCAGCCAGTTCGATGCCTTTTGCGCTGAATTCCATGAATGGCGGGGCTGAGTGTGTTCGTATTTCCCGTTGCCCAGATGTTTGCGCGTCAGCCCGTAATGTTCGATGTAGTTGACCAGTTCCAATTGCCAGATGGCAACGCCTGCTTGCACGGCGAAAAGGACAACACCGACCCAGCCCCCAAGCACAAAGGCCAACAGCACAAAGGCCAGTTGCAGCGCGCCGTACTTCCAAAACGGGTTGGAAAAGTCTGTAACGGGCAGGTCCTTGCGCGCCAACATCGCCTTTTCCGCGCCCCAGGCCGACCAGAAACACTGGTGCAGTACGCGCGGGTAAAAGTGGTAAAAGCTCTCGTTCATGCGCGCCGTTACCGGATCACGCGGCGTGCCAACATAGCGGTGATGCACCAGAAGGTGTTCGGACCGGAAATGAGAATAGAGCACCATTGCGAGCAGGAAGTCAGCCAACCAGCGTTCGACCCTGTTCTTCTGGTGCATTAGCTCGTGGCTGTAGTTGATCCCCACCGTGCCACTGATCACGCCAATGCCAAAGAAAACGCCGAATTTTTCTAGCCCTGAAAGGTGCGTCGCCGGGGCCACATAGGCGATTAACGAAAACAGCATCACAAATTGCGCTGGTGCCCAGACAAGGGTGATGGCGCGGTACCAGAACATGTCCTCTTCGGACGTGTCCAGGTCAGCATTGTCAGTGTTTAGCCCGACGGCCAAATCAAGGACGGAAAACAGGTACCACGTCGCGATCGGCAAAAGCAGGATCAGCCAGCCGCCGTAAGCAGCCCCTAGGTAAGCCAGCGGAATCAGAAGAAATGACATGGCAAATGGCAAAGCATTCGCCAGTTTGGCCACGGTCTGGGTGGGCAGGGTCATGGATGTTCCTTCTCCGCGCGCCTCGGATTTATACGACCGGCCGCATGCCTCTGCCAAGCGTGGCCCAGCGCCACGCCTTATTTCTGCGCCAGATCGTAGGCTTTGCGCATCACCGTGGGCAGGTCAGAGGGGCGAAATTTGTCGCGGGGCAGGAATGCTCCTTGGGTGTCGTCCTCTACGGTGGCCACCATGACATCGAGGATCAGGTGGAAGTGTGTGAAGGTATGCCGTACCTCTCCGTCCACCTTGGCCCAATCAGCGCTCAGCGGCGCATTCTCAAGGCGCGGCAGGCTCGCATCAATCCAATCTGATCCCGGCCAACCAAGCATCCCCCCAAGCAGTCCGCTTTCGGGCCGTGTTTCTAGCAACCACGCGCCATCGCTGCGCCGGGCAAGGTAGACGGTGCCATGGCGCACTGGTTTGGCCTTTTTGGGTGTCTTCTTTGGCAGATCGGCAGCCGTTCCTGCTGCTCGTGCTGCGCATGGGTCGCGCCACGGGCAGATCCCACAGGCTGGCGACTTGGGTGAACAGATCGTGGCCCCAAGGTCCATGACCGCTTGTGCGTAATCGCCGGGGCGCTTGTCGGGCGTCAGGTTTTCGGCATGGGTTGTCAGGATGGGTTTGGCCGCGGGCAGCGGTGTATGTTCGTCAAACATCCGTGCCATCACCCGTTCTACGTTGCCGTCCACGACAGTGTGGCGCAGATCAAAGGCAATGGAGGAGATCGCCGCCGCAGTGTAGGGCCCAATGCCGGGCAGCTTGAGCAAGGCTGCGTGATCGGCCGGGAACTGACCATCATGTTCGGCCACCACGGCACGTGCGCATTTCAGAAGGTTGCGCGCGCGGGCGTAATATCCAAGGCCGGCCCATTCGCCCATGACATCGGCGTCCTGCGCGGCCGCCAGATCGGCAACCGCGGGCCAGCGCGCCATGAATCTTTGAAAATAGGCAGAGACCGCAGCAACTGTCGTCTGTTGCAGCATAATCTCCGACATCCACACCGCGTAAGGGTTGGGTCGTACACCTGCCTTTTTGTCAGCGGGAGGCACGCGCCACGGCATGACGCGCGCGTGGACATCATACCAGCCCAGAAGTTCATCGCTCAGGTCACGCAAGATTTATGCCCCCATGTGCGCTCTTGTCTGGTTGCACAGGTCCTGATCGCCTATGTTCACATCCAAGTGAAAAGGAACATAGCCATGGCCCCGCGCCGCGCCAGTACAAAAGGGTTCAAACGCACGTCAACGTTGTTGACGGGACGAATCCGTGCTGCGAGCGAAAGCCGAGGGTTCGCGCAAAGCCGGCTGTTGACCGATTGGGCCGAAGTGGCGGGCGCAGATGTGGCCGAGGTGTCTCGACCGGTCGAGGTCAGCTATGGACGCGGTGGCATGGGGGCGACGCTGACGCTACTGACCACTGGTGCGCAGGCCCCGATGCTTGAGATGCAAAAAGAACAACTGCGTGAAAAGGTGAATGCGGTTTATGGCTATAACGCCATCGCCCGCATCCGGATCACGCAAACGGCTTCCACCGGTTTTGCCGAAGGGCGCGTTGCCTTTGGTCACAAACCCAAGGACACAACACCACCCGATCCCGCGCCTGAAATGCACAAGGCCGCCAGCCATGTGGTCGCCCCGGTGACAGATGATGGGCTGCGCGCCGCGCTTGAACGGCTGGGTGCCAACATACTCACAAAAGAAAAACAAGGAACACGCACATGAATCGCATTATCGCCGGGCTGGCCATAGCCATCGGTTTGGCCGGATATTTCTGGTATGACTCCATGAACAGTGGTGGTCAGACGCCACAGCAACAAGCACAGGCAGAGCGCCTGTTGGGCGCGGCCAACGCCCAGACCGCTGAGGCCGATGTCGATACCTCGACAGTCGTGGAAATGCAGCTGGGCAACCCTGACGCGCCCGTCACCGTGATCGAATACGCCAGCTATACCTGCCCGCATTGCGCAACGTTCCATACGGGCAACTACAAACAGCTCAAGGCCGATTACATCGACACCGGAAAGATCAACTTCATCTACCGCGAAGTCTACTTTGACCGCTTTGGTCTGTGGGCCTCGTCCATCGCGCGCTGCGCTGGCACGCCAGAGGCGTTCTTTGGCATCACCGATATGCTCTATGCGACACAAAGTGAGTGGGCACGTGCCGGTGGCGGTGATCCTGCGATGATCGCGGATGAATTGCGTAAAATCGGGCGTTTGGCCGGACTTGATGGTGAAACTCTTGAAGCGTGCCTGACAGACGCTGACAACCTGCGCACGCTTGTCGCGTGGTATCAGGGGAACGCGGCAGAGGATGGCATCCAGTCAACACCCAGCTTTGTCATTGACGGGACGACCTACAACAACATGGCGTATCCAGAAATGATGAGCCTGATCGACGAAGCGGCTGGCAGCTGATGTCGGCCTCGGCTGGCCCTCTCGCCGGGCTGCGCGTGATTGAATTGGCGCGTGTGCTGGCGGGTCCTTGGGCCGGTCAGACGCTGGCTGATCTGGGCGCCGAAGTCACCAAGGTTGAGGCCCCGCGTGGCGATGATACGCGGCAGTGGGGCCCACCATTTGTGACGCGTGGTGACGATGTGTCGGCGGCCTACTTTCATTCGACCAATCGGGGCAAAGCCTCGGTTACCATCGATTTCAAGGACCCTGCGGGCAAAGCGCGCTTGCTTGAGTTGCTGGACGGCGCCGACATTCTGATCGAAAATTTCAAGGTTGGCGGGCTGGCCAAATACGGGTTGGATTATCCAAGCCTCAAGGATCAGTTTCCGGGCCTGATCTATTGTTCGATCACGGGTTTTGGTCAAACTGGCCCATACGCACCACGCGCAGGCTACGATTTTATCGTGCAGGGCATGTCGGGTCTGATGTCTGTGACGGGTGATCCCGAAGGGCAGCCGCAGAAATCTGGAGTCGCAATTACGGACCTGTTCACCGGTGTCTACGCCACCACCGGAATTCTGGCCGCCCTTCATGAGCGCGCCCAAACGGGCAAGGGCCAGCAAGTGGACATGGCTTTGCTGGATGTGGCGGTGGCCATGACCTCAAATCAGGGGATGAACTACCTGACCAGCGGCATCGTCCCCGGGCGAATGGGCAATGCACATGTGAATCTAACCCCCTATCAGGTTTTTGATTGTGCAGACGGGCATATCATCATCGCGACAGGGAACGACGGACAGTATGCGCGCCTGTGTGAACTGCTGGGGTTGGATGAGATGATTAGCGCACCGGAATTTTTGCGCAATTCCGACCGCGTGGCGAACCGGGACGAGATGACCCGGCGATTGACTGCGGCCACGCTGTTGCACACCCGTGCTGATCTTCTGGCTGCTTGCGAGGCGCGCGGAGTGCCCGCCGGGCCGATCAACAACATGGCCGAGGTGATGGCCGACCCTCAGGTGCAGGCCCGCGGCTTGCAGATCGAGACAGATGGAGTGCCGGGCATCCGCACGCCGATCCGGTTTTCGGATACAGAACTGTCCTTTGATCGGCCTGCACCAAAACTGGGCGAAAACGACGCCTGAAGATATTTTGCATCCGGCGGGATTTTTTTAGGCAGGTAAGATTACCTAGTTTTCAGGGCATCGAGCGCTGTATCGAGCGCCGTGGCATCGTCGAACTGCAGCCGAACAGGTAACGTGATCACCTTGGCACGGAATGAGGGCGGCAGGCGCACAGCGTCTTTTTCGGTTGTGACCAGTTGCGCGCCGCGCAGTTTCGCCTCCCCTTCCAGCCGTATGAGAAAAGCTGGGGAGAGGGGTTGGTGATCGCCCAATGCCTCAGACCGGATCAGGTTGGCCCCAAGATCTAGCAAAGTATCAAAGAATTTTTGCGGTCGCCCAATGCCGGCGAAGGCGATGATCGGTGCACCTGTCCATTCCATGCCGGTTTGCAGTGGGGCGAGATGCGCGCGCAAGCGAGGCAGACTTTCGGGCAGGGGCGTGGCGTCGAACTGAGTCTGCGCCTTGTCCGGGCCTATTGAGATCAACAGATCAGCCCGCTTCAGGCCCTCATCTGCGGGTTCGCGCAGTGGACCCGCAGGCAGGCATAGGCCATTGCCAAAGCCGGTTTCGGCATCGACCACGACGATCGATAGTGCGTGTAACAGTGCGGGGTTCTGAAACCCGTCATCCAGTACGATCACGCTGGCGCCTGCTGCCTTTGCCGCCTCGGCCCCCGCTGCCCGGTCGCGCGCCACCCAGGTACGCGCGAAAGCGGACAACAAAAGCGGTTCGTCTCCGACCTGGGTCGCATTGTGCTTGGCCGGGTCAACTTCGACCGGCCCTTCCAGTGTCCCGCCATAGCCACGGCTGACGATGTGTGGGGTGTGAAACGCGCCTTGCAACTTCTCGATCAGGGCCATCACTGTCGGGGTTTTGCCGGTGCCACCTGCATTAATGTTGCCGACGCAGATCACTGGAATGCCGGGATCGTAAGGGGTGCCCTTGGCCAGGCGCCGGGCGGTTGCCTGGCCATAGAGCGCGCCAAGCGGTGACAGCAGGCGTGCGCGCCAGTCCTGCGCCCCTTTGTCAGAAGTCCAGAAGTCCGGTGCCCGCATCAGGCAATCCCGCCGTCGATGGCATCCAGATGGGATTGGGTCAGGTCAATCACACGATCAAGGCTGATCGCGGCCTTGGTGACCACGTCCCAGCCCGCCATTGCCATCAGGGCGGCCTGATCCGGTGCGGTAATCTGGCTGATTGCGCGCCTAAGGGCGGCCTTGTCACTGACCATGCGCGCCGCACGTGCCCGCACCAGACGGGCGATTGCGTCCGCATGCGCCCCCATATTGGGTCCGTACATCAGAGCGGAGCCATGGGCGGCGGCGATATAGGGGTCAAAGACGCTGTGCCCGGGACGCAGCGAGCCGCCCAGAAATGTGACCGGAGCAATGCGCAGCCAAAGCCCCAATTCGTCGTCCGCATCGACCACCAACACCTGACAATTGTCGTCAGGCAACTGCCCATCACCCCAATAGACAGCCCGCATGTCCGCCGTGCGGGTCAGGTCCATGAAATGGGCGCTGTCGGCAGTAGATTTGGCGTGCAGGATCAACAAAAGGCGATGAGAGGTGCGTACAGCCAGCTTATGCGCGCCTACAAGGATACGCCCCTCTGCCCGTGCTGTATGCGCAGAAAGCCAAGTGGGGCGACCCGCAAGTGCGTCGGTTACGTCCGCTATATCGGTGTCGTTGGCAGGCAGCATCTCGCCTGATGGATACAAGGGGCTGCCCAGTTCGATGAGTTGCTGCGCGCGACCCAATTGCTCCAATCGGTCGCGGGCGTCCGCATTTCGGGCAATCACATGGTCAAACGTGGCCAAAAGGCGCTTGGGCACCTCGGGCAGCCAGCGATCGCGCCGTCCGTCGAACCCATCGCTGGCTGCGTCGATCAGCATCATGTGCGCTCCGCTTTCGGCCGCCTCTAGGACCAGGTTGGGCTGCAGGTCACCCCAAGCCCATATAACAACATCGGGCCGCCAGTGCGCGATGAAGGCCTGTGCGGTGGTGGGATGATCGTCAGGGAGGTCCGCCAGATACACACCTTCGACCTCTGGTAGATCAAAATCGCCGTCTGCCAATGTCAGCACCACATGGGTGCCGTGCCGCACCCGGATCAACTGGAGCGCAAGGTCCGCGATGGCGCGTGTGTTGCCCGCTTCGGAAGAGTGGATCCACACGACCTCTCCGCTGGGCCGGTCACGTGCCGGAGCGTAGTCCGGGACGGCGCGCCGCCCGGACAATGTCCGATACGCTGCCAACCCAAGGGAGTCGCGCATTGCGGACCTCAGCCCAGCTCTTCGGTGGCGGTGGCTGCGTTTTCCTCGTCCCGCAGGCGGTGCAGGTGCGCGATGTAGTAGCGCATGTGAGCATTATCGACCGTACGGTGTGCCTCGGATTTCCAGGCGTCAAAGGCTGAAGCGTAGTCCGGGAAAATTCCGACGACATGCAGCGCATCCACATCCTTGAATACGTTTTTCGAGGGGTCCACCAATTCGCCACCAAAGACGAGATGCAGGCGCTGGGTCATGGGGTTTTCCTTTGATCACTGGGGTCTGGGGCAATGAGCGACAGTTTGCGCATCTGGTGCGAGGGGTCAAGCGGAGTGCGGCGCAAGCCTGTCAACAAGGGGGCCATGGAGCGCGTCGCCTGCGGCCACCACACCGTTCAGTGTGGGGTGCGCATTGTTGAACTGCAGCGGCGCTCCGGCCCGGTCGCTGATCTTGCCACCGGCCTGCGAGACGATCAGCGCGCCGGCCGCGATGTCCCACTCCCATGTGGGGCGCAGTGTCAGCATTCCGTCAAATCGTCCTTCACCGACCAGCGCCAGACGATAGGCGAGCGACGGGCGGTAATGGCGTTCCATATCCGGTGTTTCACCAATCCAGTTTTTGTCATCAAAACTGGGGCGCGCGGCCAGAACGGTGCTGTCCGGGGACATTGGTGCGCCACTTGCGCGGATCGGCGCGCCGTTCAGCGTCGCACCCGCCCCAAGCCCGGCGGCGTAGAGTTTGTCATGCATTGGCAGAAAGATCGCCGCCGCAGTCACTTCACCCGCATGCGCGACCGCGATGGAGATGGCCCACGTCCGGCCGCCCTCGACAAAATTCCGCGTGCCGTCGATGGGGTCAATGATGAAAACGGTCTCCTGACCAAGGCGCGTATCGGAATCCTCGGTCTCCTCCGATAGCCAGCCGTAGTCAGGCCGCGCAGTGCGCAGGGTCGACATAAGCATATCGTTTACGGCCAGATCCGCCTCGGTCACGGGTCCTGCATCGCCGGGTTTGTCCCAGCGTCTCGTGGCTGGCCCGGTAAAGGACGTCGCAACACGCCCTGCCATGCGGGCGACATCGATCAGCAAAGGAAGATCAGCTGCCGGCAAGGGTCATTCCGGACACGAGCAGTGAAGGCACAACGCGGCTCAGATGCGCTCGCGCGTCGTTGGCGGGCACCATGGCGCGCAGCATATCTGGCAGACTGCCTGCAATGGTGCATTCGTTCACCGGATAGGTGAGTTCACCGTTTTCCACCCAAATCCCAGCGGCGCCGCGCGAATAGTCTCCGGTGTTGGGGTTGATGGTGGATCCAATCATCGACGTCACGAGCAAACCGGTGCCCATGTCCCGGATCAGGTCAGCGCGGCTGACGGTGCCTGAATCCAGCGTCACGTTCCATGTGGACGGAGAAGGGGGCGAGGCAGTCCCGCGCGCCGCGTTCCCGGTCGAGGGCATGCCGAGCTTGCGTCCGGTGGCAAGGTCAAGGGTCCACCCCGTTAGCACGCCATCCTCAACAATGGCCCGCCGTTCGGTCGGAAGACCCTCGGCATCAAAGGGGCGCGTACCGGTCGTACGTGGTCGATGCGGGTCTTCGATCAGGTTCAGACCCCCGGGTAGCACCGGTTGGCCTAACAGATCGCGCAGCCAGGAGGCCCCGCGCGCGACGCTGCTCCCGTTGGCGGCTACCAGAAGGTGCCCGATCAGAGAGGAGGAGATGCGTTCATCAAACAGCACCGGATAGGCGCCCGTCGGGGGTTTGCGCGCGCCGACGCGTTCAATGGCGCGCGAGCCGGCACTGTGTCCGATGTCGTCTGCTGCCCGCAGATCAGCCTGAAAGATGCGCGCGTCTCCGTCGTAGTCACGCTCCATTCCGGCACCGGTGCCGGCAATGGCCACACAACTCAGCGCCCGGTCGGTGCGCCGATACCCACCCGAAAACCCATTTGAGCCTGCCAGCCAAATGTCGCGTGCGCCATAAGCTCCGGTGGCCTGTTGCACCTGTTCGACGCCTTTGACGGCCATCGCTGCGGCTTCGGCCTCAAGGGCGTCCTGCTGAAGATCGGCTGCACTGGGTTCCGATGTGTCGTCATAAAGTTCTAGGGCTTCAAGGTCCCAGTCAGTTGCCAGTTGGTCGGGCGTGGCAAGTCCTGCATTTGGGTCATCCGGTGCCTCCTGCGCCATGGCCACAGCCCGTGCTGCCATCTCGTCCACAGTTCTATCCGAGGTGTCAGAAGAAGACACATTGGCCTGCTTCTGGCCTACAAACACGCGTAAACCAAGATCTATGTCTTCGGACCGCTCAGCCTGCTCCAATGCGCCTGCGCGCACATCTACGGACACGGATGTGCCTTGGATTGCGATGGCGTCCGAGGCATCTGCCCCCGCCGATTTGGCGGCCTCGAGCAGGCGGGCGGTCAGGCTGGACAGGTCGGACGGGGTCATGAGGCTGCTCCGGTGAGATGCGCCTTCAGGTAGCGGTGCATGCCCTCAGGTGCAAGGGCATGCGACCCCATAGCGCCCATTCAGCGGATGCGCTGACCGTTTGCCAGAACATGACCTTCTGGGTTTACCTCGATACGCGAATTCAGCGTATCGGGCGCGTCACCGGGAACCGCGAACAGGCCCATCATCATACGGGCCCCCATCGCCTGATCCTCGGGCACAAGGCCCATGCCGACCAGCTTGTCGAGAAGGCCGTTCCCACCCACAAGGTTCAAGTTGATGCCGCCCAAGGGGCGGGGCATCCCGTCAAAGGTCACCAGATCGCTGTTGTCGAAGGTAAAGGAGCCTTCACCAGTCAGCTTGGCTCCGGCGGCGTCCAGTTCCAGCGCGTTCAGCGTCAGCGCATTCAATTCGCCAGGTGTGGCACCCGTTTCCTCAAGGATTGCCGCTTGCGTCGGGTCAAGGAAGTTGAACAGAACCTTGGCCTGTCCGCTCAGATCCACCAGCAAAGAAGCGGGATCGCGGGGCAATTGTCCGCTGGGGTCAAACAGACCCCAAATCATGTCCGACATGGTAAAATCGCTCAGCAGAACCTCGAGACCGAAATCCTGAGGATCCGGGGATTTTTGCAGTGGCATCATGAGGGTCGTGCCAATCTGGGCTGCAGAGATGGACAAAGGCAAAGGGAATTCTGTGATCAGCATGTTATAATCAACATTGCGTTGCTGGATACCGTAACTCAGTCCGTTCGTATCCATGGCGATGCTGATTTCACCGCCTTCAGAGGTGCTGTTGGCCGTGCCACTGCCATCCGGGCCACTGAAGGAAAGTTCATAGTTGCCGCCCGTCGACGTAAAGGTGCCGTCAAAATCGAGGCCGGAACTCAGCATCGCATTCATGTCTTGGGGATCGCTGTCCAGCGGCAACGCCCCGTTGCCGTCCATCGCAATCCCTTGCATTGCGCCTACCAGCTTGAAGGTGCCTTCGCCCTCTGGTTCGGTAAAGGCCACGTCATAGCTGACGCCGGCAACGCTCATGTCCTGTGCGATGGTGCGCATATCCCCGACTGTGGTCTTCACCGTGTAGGCAAGGTCGGACATTGCAATACTGACCTTTGCGATGTCTGCAGGTACGGGCACGCCGTTTACCGTCAAGCCCGACATAGCCAGAGTCGAGGCAGAGGCGGTGTAGTCGTATGTCAGATTTCCCGGTTCGCCCGTCGCGCTCATCACCGGGTCCGTCTGGTCAAAGTCGATGCTGAAGGTCGCCACTTCGCCCGTCTCGGGTGTCATGGTCACGTCGATTGAGGTCTGTGCAGGCAGTTCGATGGATACGGACCCGTCTCCCTGCTCGACGAAGCGCAGGGTACCCATGGAAATGCTGGCGGCTCCTTCGGCCTCGTCTTCCGCGAACTGCATCGACATGTTGAGATCAGATACTGTCAGCGTCTCGCCACTGGTCGCGGTACTCGCGGTGACTTCATAACCGGCGCTTGTCATATAATCCTTCCAATCCGACCACACATCGGCGCCGGTGAGATCTGCAAGTGCGGCCGTGCCTGGCAGGCAGAACGCCAACGCGGTGCTGCGGGTCAAGATGGAAAAGCGGGTCATGATAGAATCCTTCGGGTCAGAATAGGGCTGTATCGTCCGGTAGCGCTGGACGCGCGTCAAGGTCTTGTGCTGGACCTCTACGTATCTGCGAATTACGACAGTGCAAGGCGGATCAGCGGGAAAGGTACGCAAAATGCAGGACATGTCGGGACAAACGGTGCTGATCACGGGTGCAAGCCGTGGGATTGGGGCCGATACGGCTAGAATCTTCGCTGCCGCTGGGGCCAATGTGGCACTGGTGGCGCGCGGTAGCGATGCGATCACCGCTTTGGCGGAGGAGATCGGAGCACAGGCGATCGCAATTCCTTGTGATGTCAGCGACTATGACGCCGTTGCAGCAGCCGTGGGCCAGACGGTTGCCAGGTTCGGTGGCCTCGATGTGCTAATCGGCAACGCAGGTGTGATCGAACCCATTTCACACCTCGCCTCCACAGACCCGGCCGCATGGGGACATGTGATCGACATTAATCTCAAAGGGGTCTTTTACGGTATGCGGGCGGCCTTGCCTGTTATGCTCGCTGCTGGCAAAGGCACAATCCTCACCATCAGTTCCGGCGCCGCACACGGCCCGGTGGAAGCGTGGTCACATTATTGCGCGTCCAAGGCTGCTGCGGCCATGCTCACACGCTGTGTCGACAAGGAAAACGGGGCCTCAGGCATTCGCGCCATGGGCCTTAGCCCCGGCACTGTGGCTACCCAGATGCAGCGCGAAATCAAGGCAAGCGGGATAAACCCAGTGAGCCAGCTTGACTGGTCTGATCACATTCCGGCGGACTGGCCCGCGCGCGCGTTGTTGTGGATGTGCTCAGATGCCGCGGATTCATGGCTGGGCCAGGAAATCTCATTGCGTGATCCGGAAATTCGCGCCGCCGTGGGCCTGACATGATCCACGTAAAGTCGGAAGGTGGGATCACAACCCTCACGTTGGATCGCCCCGACAAAGCCAACGCGTTGACTGAAGCGATGTTGAGCGATCTGCTGAAGGCCGTGAACGCAGCCAAGGACGCGCCCGCCCTGATCCTGACAGGCACAGGCCGGGTCTTCAGCGCCGGCGCAGACCTTGAGGCTGCCCGCGCGGGTCTTGCCACCTCGCCCCTTTGGGAGAAGCTGTCGGGTGCCATTGCCGCGTATCCGGGCCTCAGTATTGCCGCTTTGAACGGGACTGTGGCCGGTGGGGCCAACGGTATGGTGCTGGCTTGCGATCTGCGCATTGCCGCGCCGGGAACCAAGTTCTTTTACCCAGTCATGAAGCTCGGGTTTTTGCCGCAGCCCAGTGATCCGATACGCATGACCGCTCTCGTTGGAGCTGCACGCACGAAATGGATGCTGATGGCCGGGCAAAAGATCGATACGGATCAAGCGCTTGCCTTTGGTCTGGTGGATCAGATTGTGCCTGCGGAGAACTTGATGGATCGGGCCTGGGCACTTTGCACAGACTGTGTTGCTGCTGATCCGAGCACGGCACGTGCCATCAAAGTTTTGTGTCAGGAGGAAACACGCCGATAGCGTTTCGGAGAATCGTCAATGCATGCTACGACTTCACACACCATGGCGCGCAAAAGTTTCATCATTCGACCCGACCGTCCGGCACGTTTACTCGAGCCTGCGTCAAAGGTCATGACCCGCCAAGAACGGGTCTCATTGCTTGTTCAATGTATACTGCCAGAAGTGCGCGATGCTTTGGACACGCGCCCCGTGGCGCCGTCTTCCAAACGCAAGCTCTAGCGCGCCCGTCGCTTGCCCGGAATTTTCGAGGCAAAGCCGGGCGGGCGCTTGGCTACCCACTTGGCGAATTTCGCAAGGCGCGGGTGCGCGCGCAGCGCTTCGGGCGTGTTGAACTCCCGGGCCAGTTCCGCTTCGCTTAGTGACGCATGCACTTCGCGGTGGCAAATATGATGCATCAACACTGTTGGCCCGCCCTTACCCCCTTTTAGCTTTGGGATCAGGTGGTGCAGGCTGGAGGGTGCATCGTCCGGGATCGGACGGTCACACAGCGGGCAAATCGGGTCGGACATTCTGCGTGCTCCCTTGCACAACACGTCATGACCGTGACAATTGATGCGCAGTATAAGTGGGGCAAGGGTACTCAGTGGAATTTGATCTCGAAAGCCAGCCGGAGATTGTGCAAACAATAGCCGGCTATGCGGTTCAGGGTTACGAACTTGCGCTCAGTTGGTTGTTGAGCCCAGCGGCGTGGTCTCAGTTTGGGTTGCTGATCGTGGCTTACGTGGCCGCCGTTCTGGTCACGCGGCGGATGCGCCCGGCGCTTGGCCGGCTGCTCGATCCAGGCGAAAGCGACAGCATCATCGCCCAATCCCGCCGCTTTGTGGCGCAGTTCCTGCCGCTCCTGCTTCCACTGATGGCCTATGCGTTCACGGGCATCGGGGAAACCGTGGTGCGCTCGATCTTTGACAGTGGCGCGGTGATCGCCTTTGGCAAACGCGTTTTCCTGTTTCTGGCCGCGCGAGCCCTTGTGCGGGACATCATCAAGGATCCGTTCCTGAAGCTGCTGGGGCGCGTTGTTCTGGTGCCCGTTGCGGCCATCTATGCGCTGGGCCTGCTCGATACTGTTTCGGAGTTGTTGACCGAAACTGTTGTTGGTCTTGGCAACATCCAGTTTTCCCTGATGAGCATCGTGCGCGGGCTGATAGCAGGGTCTATCCTGTTCTGGCTGGGCCAGTGGTCAAACAAACAGTCCGCGACCCTGATCGAACAACAGGATCAGATGCGCCCGTCGATCCGGCAACTGTTGCTCAAGGCGGTCGAGTTCTCGATCTTTGGCGTCGCCTTCCTGCTGCTGATGAACATCATGGGCGTCAACCTGTCTGCACTGGCGGTGATCGGGGGCGCGATTGGTGTCGGGCTTGGTTTCGGCCTGCAAAAGATTGCGTCAAACTTCATCTCTGGTGTGATCCTGCTGATCGAGGGTCAGGCGACTGTTGGGGATTATGTGGAGCTGGACGGGGGAGAAGCCGGGATCATCGTTAAGATGACCGCCCGGGCGGCAATTCTTGAAACTTATGATGGCCGCTGGATCGTCGTCCCAAATGAGGATTTCATAACCACTCGTGTGGTGAACTATTCCGACTCTGGGTCCGCCAATCGCTACGAAGCTCCATTCTCGGTGAGCTATGACACGGACATCAACACGATTCCGGACATCATCGAAGCGGCTGTGGCCAAGCATCCCGAAGTGCTGAGTGAACCCTACCCCCCTGATTGTGAGTTGCGAGGGTTTGGGGACAGCGGCATCGACTTTGCCGTCGAGTTCTGGGTGAATGGGGTCGATGACGGGCCGAACAAGTACACTTCGGACGTGCTATTCCTGATCTGGAACGCGCTCAAGGACAACGACATCACCATCCCATATCCACACCGCACGATCGAAGTGTCGGGCGAATTACGAACGCGCTCTGAATGAAACAGGTCGCAGTGATTGGTGCAGGCCCGGCTGGGCTGGCAGCCGCCGAGGTGATGGCCGCGGCAGGATTGGGCGTCACTGTTTACGAGGCCAAACCGTCGCTGGGCCGCAAATTTCTGATGGCGGGAAAGTCGGGTCTGAACCTGACCAACGCGGCCCCGATGGATCAGGTGATCGCGCAGTATCACGAAGCGGCCCCGTGGCTGTCACCGGCCCTTGAGAGCTTTGACAATGAGGCTATCGCGGCATGGGCTAATGATCTGGGTCAGGACATGTTCGTCGGTACAACCAACCGCGTCTTTCCGCGTGCCATGAAAGCGTCTTCACTCTTGCGCGCGTGGCTGGCCCGGCTGGATGGGTTGGGAGTAGCACGTCGTACACGTTGGCGTTGGACAGGATGGGAAGGCGAGGCTTTGTCGTTTGACACCCCGGACGGACCTCAGGTTGTGCAGTGCGACGCGGTCGTTTTGGGGCTGGGCGGGTCCAGTTGGGCACGGCTGGGATCGGACGGCGGATGGGCGGATGTGCTGGGAGCACAGGGCGTCGATCTAGCACCGTTTGCGCCGGCCAATGCAGGGCTATCGGTGGACTGGTCCGAACACATGTTCCGCCTGCTTGGTCAGCCTTTGAAAGGCGTGGCATGGCGGGCAGGAGACTTCCGTTCTCGAGGCGAGGCAGTGTTGTCGCGCCGGGGGCTGGAAGGCGGCGGCATCTACTCCGTCTCGCGCGGGGTGCGGGAGGGCGCGCCGCTTTATGTTGATCTGCTGCCGGACCTGAGCGTGGATGAAGTGGCAACGCGCCTGGCACGGCCTCGGGGCAAAAACAGTTTCGCCAACCACCTGCGCAAGGTGTTGAAGCTTGACCCATTGCGCATCGCGCTGGCGCAGGAATGGGGGCGGCCATGGCCTGAAGATGACAAGGCGATCGCGCGGCGCCTAAAAAAGCTGGTCGTGCGTCACGACGGGGTGCGCCCAATGGACGAAGCGATTTCAACAGCTGGAGGCGTGCCCGCGACGGCCCTAGATGCGCGTCTGATGCTAAACGCCAAACCCGGCGTGTTTTGTGCAGGCGAGATGCTGGACTGGGAGGCCCCGACCGGGGGGTATTTGCTGACGGCCTGCCTTGCGACAGGACGTCATGCGGGGCAAGGCGTTGTGGACTGGCTGGCCGGGTGAACCCCGGCCTTGTCGTTTAGTGATCCTGCGCGGCACGGAACTGCGGGCGGGCACGCAGTCGTTTTGTATAGGCCTTGAGTGGTTCTGGAATTGCGGGGAATTCTGCCCCAAACGCCCATTGAAAACAGTGCACCGCCAAAAGGTCGGGCAGTGTGATCTGATCGCCCATGATGAACTTTCCCCCTGCCGCTTCCAACATCGCCGCAAAGGTGTCGGCATTGCGCGAGAACTCCTTGTGCAGCGTCGGCGTCAGGCCGGGCACGCGCAGTTTTTCTGGCAAGGCAAATGTGTGCTTGGTGTTGACCCAAAGTGCGGCGTCCAATTCGTCAATCAGCCACAGGGTCATGGCATCCTGCCGTGCGCGTGCGGGCGTGCCCGCTGTAGCGGTCAGGCCATTATGTTTGTCCGCCAGATAGGTCATGATCGCGACGCTGTCGGTCATGACCTCATCGCCATCGACCAAAGCGGGGATCTTACCCAGAGGATTGTATTGGCGCGCCTCATCCGAGCGGGGGCCAGCCGCGACAACCTCATAAGGTTGGCCCAGTTCTTCGAGCATCCACATGACGCGAAACGCGCGGCTTTTGACGGTTCCAATGACGCGGTACATGGCCTCTCCTGCTTTTGTTGAGCGGCAAGAATTGCAGTGGACCTCAGGGGGCGCAATGGCAAATGCACATCCTGCCAGAAAGTGGCAGTGGAGACTTGGTATTATGAACAGGACGTAGCAACCGGAGAGCCATCACATGTCACACAGCGGAGCCTGCCTTTGCGGCGCAGTTTCATATGAGATCACATCCGAAGTGAAAGAAACTGGGGCCTGTCATTGCGCCATGTGCCGCAAGTGGTCAGGGGGTGTGTACCTAGCCGTGGCCGTGCCAAAGGATGGCATGAAGATCACCGGCGAAGACCAGATTGGCATCTATACCTCGTCGCCGTGGGCAGAGCGGGCGTTTTGCAAGACCTGCGGCAGCAGTCTGTTTTATCGAGTGACCGCTGAGGGGCCCATGCAGGGTGAGATGCATGTGGGATTCGGCACGTTGAGTGACGTGTCCAACATCCCGTTCACGGGCGAGCTATACATCGACCTCAAGCCCGAGGCCTACAGCTTTGCCGGGGAAGGGCGCCACCAGATGACAGACGCCGAAGTGACTGCGATGTTTGCGGGCGAGGCGTGACAATGTGGGCGCCTTGTGGCGTCGCCATGTTTCTGGCGTAACTCGTCCCTCGGACACCTCCACCATACCAGGGTCAGAGAAGACCGGCAGTTCTTAGCGTTGCGCGAGCATGGCCAGTCGGATGAACGTCCGTTCGACCAGCGCCAGCGCGGGGGCGTGTTGGCCTGCGGAGCGCAATTGCAGGTCTGTGTCAGTGAGCTCGGTAAGCGCCTGTTCCAGTTTGACTGGGCCCCACTTGCGTGCTTGCGCCACCATTTTGTCCCGGTTCGGCCCCCAGATCTGCGGGCGCCCCGTGGTGTCAACGGCGGCGCGGTGCAGCGTTCGAAAATGGCGCATGGCCCCGATGCATAGTGTGACCGCGTTCACACCTTGGGCCGAAAGGCGTTGCATTACCGGACCGATTTCAGCTGCCTGTCCGTCACCCACCACCAGCAAAACGTCATCCACCGCGGCTTCGATCGACGCGGGGGCGCATGCGCTTATGTCGTCTGCACTCAGCGGTTCGGAGTCGCCCCGTTTGTATAGCCCGATTTTCGTCAGGGTCTGGCGAAAGTCACCCGGCTCCAGATCGCGCGCGAGGGTCAGCAGCATCTGCATCGCCTCTTGCGGAGGTTGGTCGATACCGGCGGCCTTGAGGTCGCGTTCGATCTCGTCCCGTGTTGGGGGCGTGTCGTAGATCCCGGCGGCATAGGCTTGCCCATGCGCTTCAAACGCCTTGCGCAGTTTTGAGGTGGGTTTGAGCGCACCGGCGGTCACGATGATCTGTGCGTCGCCGGGATTCCAGGCGCCAAGTGCCTCGATCACGGTTGGTCCAACGTTTTCATTGGCGTCCTCGATCAAAGCCACGCGGGCTCCTGGAAAAAAGCCCATGGCTTTAACCGCATCCAGCGCCAGCGCAGGTTCGCGGCGCAGGTCGGCCGCTGCAATCCGGGTTAGGCGCATTTCTTCTTCACCCGCAGGGCCTATCAAAGCAGCGACAATCTGCTGACGTTTGTGGGCAATGCGCATGGCGTCAGCACCGTAGATCAGCACGCCAGCGGCGTCTTTGTCGGGGTTCGTGAAATAGGTGCCCGTTTGCGCAGACGTAAGTTTCACAGGTCGCTGCCTTGCAGTTGCAACACAATCTGATCGGCGAGGATGGTCATCAGCCTTTCCTGAGCATCACGGCGGGCTGCCAAAGTTGCGACTGTGGTGCCAGTGGCGGAATAGCCAACAAAGTTTTCGATAGTGTCGGTTTGCACCACGACATCTGTCCCAGCCTCAAGCAACGTGTATTCCGCTGTTCCGATCAGATGGAACCGCCGAATGTCGCCGTCCGGGTCAATGGCACGATTTTCTGCCCGCATGGCCAGATCGACGGCCAGACGGAAGGCTGGGTCGCTGGAACGGCCCAGCCGTTCTTCGAGCCTTTGGACCAGAAGGAACCCGGTGCGGTCGTCTGGTTTGTCGACCAGCACCCGGTTTTGCAACACCGTGCCCGCCCCGTTCGGCCCGTAGACCGGAGTAAACCCGCAGGCACCCAGGGCAAGGATCACGATGAAGGCGGCAACACGCATCACACCACCACGTTTACAATGCGGCCCGGCACCACGATCACCTTTTTGGGTGTACCGCCGGCCAGCGCCTTTTGTACGGGTTCGCTGGCAAGGCTCAGGGCTTCGACCTCTGCCTTGTCCATGTCTGCGGGCACAGTGATCTCGCCCCGGCGCTTGCCGTTGATCTGGATGGGAAGGGTGACAGTGTCAGAGACCAGCATTGCCTCATCCGCAACCGGCCAAGGCGCCGTCGCGATCAACCCTTCGCCGCCCTGATGGGCCCAGATGTCTTCGGACAGGTGCGGAGTCATCGGGGCCATCAACTGCGCGAGTGTCATGACTGCCTCGCGCTGTGCTGCGTATCCGGCCTTGGACTTTTGCAGAGTGGCGGTGAAGCCATAGAGCTTGGCAATAGCGGCGTTAAAGCCAAATGACTCAACGCCCATCGTCACATCATGGATGGTCTTGTGCATGGCGCGCAGCAGGTCGTAGTCACCCGATCCGCTCGCATCTTTGTCCATCGCAGCAATGCGATCACAGATCGTCCAGACGCGTCCAAGGTGCTTGTATGCGGCCTCTGCCCCAGAAGCGGTCCATTCGACGTCGCGCTCGGGTGGGGAATCAGACAGGACAAACCAACGTGCCGTGTCGGCGCCGTAACTTGCGATGATGCCCAGTGGGTCGACCACGTTTTTCTTGGACTTTGACATCTTGGCAGAAGGTATGATTTCGACCGCGGTTCCATCGGCTAGTTTTCCGTCCGATACGTCTTCCGGCAGGTGATAAACCGGCCGCCCCTTTGCGTCTCGCGTCTGGTAAATCTCATGCGTCACCATGCCTTGGGTAAAGAGGGCATCAAACGGTTCAATCGCGCTCTCGGGAAGGTGCCCGGTGATATGCATCGCCCGAGCAAAGAAGCGGGAGTAGAGCAGGTGCAGAATCGCGTGTTCAATCCCGCCGATATACTGATCGACGTTCATCCAGTATGCGGCATCTTCGGCCACAGTCGGAGTGTCGGCGCGAGGCGCGGTGAAGCGGGCAAAATACCATGACGAATCGACGAAAGTGTCCATCGTGTCTGTTTCGCGTTTCGCAGGTGCGCCACACGATGGGCAGGGCACATCACGCCAAGTTGGGTGACGATCCAGTGGGTTGCCCGGAATGTCGAAACTGACATCATCGGGCAATTCGACAGGCAGGTTCTCTTTCTTCTCGGGAACCACGCCGCAAGTGTCACAATGCACCACTGGGATCGGACAACCCCAATAGCGTTGACGGCTGAGACCCCAGTCGCGCAAGCGGTACTGCGTTTGGCCCTTGCCGAGATCGTTGGCCTCGAACCAGTCGATAGTGGCATCGATGGCCTCTTGGCTGGACACGGTTCCAACCCCGGCGAAATGGTCGATGAAGGCGACCTTTTCGGTCTTGGCGGGGACAAGAGCCTCGGTTCCTACCTCAGATTCGTCGCCGGGCATATAAAACGCATTGCGCACAGGCAGGTCATATTTGCGAGCAAAATCAAGGTCACGCTGATCGTGTGCGGGGCACCCAAAGACGGCACCGGTGCCGTAATCCATCAACACGAAGTTGCCGATCCAGACAGGCAGCTCGACGTCCGCGTAAACCGGGTGCTTGACCCGTACGCCAGTATCAATGCCTTTCTTCTCGGCCTTCTCCATGGCCGCCTCGGTCGTGTCCATCTTGCGGCATTCGTCGATGAATGCGGCAAGATCAGGATTGTCTGCCTCAAGCGCCTTGGCCACAGGGTGATCAGGGGACACGGCAATAAAGGAGGCGCCTCGCATCGTGTCGGGGCGCGTAGAGTAACACAGAATAGTCCCAGCCCCATCGGTGCGGACAAAGGGAATGTCGATGCCGCGCGATTCCCCAATCCAGTTGTCCTGCATCAGGCGGACTTTGGCAGGCCAGTTTTCAAGGTCATCGAGGGCTGATTTCAGCTCACCAGCCATATCCGAGATATTGAAGAACCACTGCGTCAGCTCGCGCCGTTCGACCTCAGCGCCAGAGCGCCAGCCCTTGCCGTCGATTACCTGCTCGTTGGCGAGCACGGTCATGTCGACTGGGTCCCAGTTCACCTGCGCCTCTTTGCGGTAGACAAGACCGGCCTCAAGGAAGTCAAGGAACAGGGCCTGTTGCTGTCCGTAGTATTCAGGGTCGCAGGTGGCAAATTCGCGCGACCAGTCGATGGACAGGCCTAGTGGTTTCATCTGTGACCGCATGTCCGCGATGTTGTCATAGGTCCACGTCTTGGGGTGGCCACCAATGGCCATGGCCGCATTTTCCGCAGGCATTCCAAAGGCATCCCAGCCCATAGGATGCAGCACGTTGTGACCTGTGGCCATCTTGTAGCGCGCGATTACGTCACCCATCGTGTAGTTCCGCACGTGGCCCATGTGGATTCGCCCACTCGGGTAGGGGAACATCTCAAGCACATAGTATTTGGGCTTGTCGGCCGTGTGTGTGGCACGAAACAGATTAGCCTCGTCCCAGGCGGCCTGCCAGCGGGCTTCGATGTCGGAAGGGGAGTAAGTGGGCATGAGGCGAGGGCGATCCTGGTCTTGAACATGAAAACAGCGGGCCCAGAACTCAGCAAGTGAGGGCCCGACGCTTGTTTAGTAGGGAATGAGAGCGCCCGAAAGGGCTTTAGCGACGGTTGTCGGCAATGCGCAACTGGCGCGCACGGGTCAGAATGGCGTCTTCGACAGCACGCACGGTGGCCGCGCTTGCGGACCCACCGTTGGTTTGCAAAGCAACATTCAGGGAACGGGCGTCAAGAGCCGGGTCGCTGATCAGAACGGTGGCGCGATAGGATCGCCCTCCGCCGGGCGGCGTGCCAAAGCCAGTGACAATCACGCCAGTGAATGGATCAACCGATTGGATAGGTAGAAAATCAAGTACTTGCAGCGTGGCAATCCAGATATACCGGTTGACCTGCACAATCGATTCTTGATTACGCCCTGCGCGCAGCGACTCGCTGAGTGTGGTTCCGCCAACGCCATCACGGCTTTGCGCAATGTCACTGTCAACACCGGTCTCATTGGGCGCACTTACGCCAACGCGTTGGCCGCAACTCGCCAAGGCAATCACACAGCACAGCATAAGAATACGCGCCGTAAACCACCCTGAAGACAAAGAAATGCTCATTTTACCGTTCCACCAAGACCAACTTCACACTCCTGATAGACAAGTTGAATCCACCCCGCAAGGCGCTGGTCTCTGGGGCGAGTCACAGCTAGGCAAAAATCGAACTGTGGCAAAGCTGCACCAACCATATCGGAATTGCGGCCGTTTGGAAGGCTCGGCTTGAGTAGGCAGGGCAAATGAACGAAACAGCATCCATCCCCTCGCTGGATAAGCCAGCTAGGGTATTTGAATAGAAACCCGAGGGAAAACTCATGAAAAAAGTTCTCTTTGCTACAACCGCACTGGTCGCCACAGCTGGCATGGCCGCAGCGGAAGTATCATTTGGTGGATTTGGCCGTTTCGGCTTGTACTACCAAGAAAACGACAACGAAATCGGCAGCTCGACACGCATCGAGCAGCGTTTCCGTCTGACAGCCACAGGCGTCGCGACTTCTGACAACGGTCTGAAGTTCGAAGGTCGTATCCGGTTCCAGACAGACGAAAGCGGTGCTAACCCAGTACAAGTTGGTGGCGCAGGCGCTGGTAACATCTATACCGGCGGTGGCTATGGTTCGTCCAACGTCGCACAACGTTCGGCAGCTGGTTTTGCTGTGACGTCTGGCGGTTTCCGTTTGGACGTAGGCCACGTATCTGACGTGATCGACTCCGGCGACGTCATCAACTACTACGGTTACGGCGTTGGTCTGACATCGTTTGTTGAACAGTCCTCCGGTTGGGCACTGCCAGCATCCGGCTTCGGCACATCTGGCGACGATGCACGCATCGACCCAACCATCAAACTGCGTTACGCAATGGGCGACCTGACAGTTTCTGGTTCGTACACAGACGGTGCTGAAACTGTCATCGGTGACACAACTCCAACCTTCATCTCTGAAGCTGAAGAGTGGCAGTTGGGCGTCGGTTACAACTTCGGTAACTACTCCGCAGGTATCGCGTTTGGTAACCGTTCAGTGGATCTGACCGACGAAGATCGTGCTACGACATCTGTCGACAACGACTTCTGGGCGGCAACCTTCGGTGGTGACATCGGTGCGTTCGCATTCTCGATCCTGGTTGGCGACTCTGACCTGCAAGACGACACGTCGTATGGTTTCTCGGTCAAGTATGACATCAGCGCGGCCACAGACATCCGTTTCGCATTCTCCGACAACGGCTTTGACGTCGCGGATGAAGCATACGGTATCGGCTTCCGTCACAGCCTGGGTGGCGGTGTCTCCCTGCGCGGTGGTATCGGCCAAAACATAGCCGGCAACTCCGTTGCTGACTTGGGTGTGGTCTTCAACTTCTAAGTTGTTGAAAAACACCTGACAGAATTGGGGCGCGCCTGATGGCGCGCCCCTTTTCATTTGGAACGACCTGTTGTCTTCTGCTCGCCACAGGAACAAAGGTTTGCGTTAATGTCCCTCACCGATATCACCCAACAGATCAGCAAGGCCGAGGCCAAGGCGGGGCGTCCAGCAGGGTCGGTCAAGCTGATCGCAGTTAGCAAAGTGCAACCCAACGAACGGGTCGCTGCCGTTCTGGATCAGGGCCACCGGCTTTTTGGAGAAAATCGGGTACAAGAGGCCAGCGACAAGTGGCCCGCCTTTCGCGAAGTCTATGGCGACATAGACGTCCACCTGATTGGCCCGCTCCAGACCAACAAGGCACGGCAGGCCATGGCATTGTTCGGCACCATCCACACGCTCGACCGCCCAAAACTCGCTAACACCATTGCGCGGCTTGCGCAGGAAACTGGAAACTGCCCCGGCCTGTTCATTCAGGTCAACACCGGTGAAGAGGCGCAAAAGGCTGGGGTCATGCCCACGGAAACAGACGACTTCGTTGAGACTTGCCGCGGGCTTGATCTGCCGGTGCTGGGTCTCATGTGCATCCCGCCGATTGACGAAGAACCCAGCTTGCACTTTGCGCTTCTGCAAAAGCTGGCCGCGCGCAATGGTCTGACGGGCCTCTCGATGGGGATGAGCAGTGATTTTGCATCTGCTATCGCACTTGGGGCGACCCATGTGCGGGTGGGATCTGCGATCTTCGGTGCGCGAGTTGCCGGATGAATCCCAAGGCCTACTGATTGACGATCAACCGGGTTGAAAAACGGATGCGTGGTGCGATCCAACGCAAGTCCGTAGGCCGCAGCCCGATGCACCCTTCCGTTGGGTATCCGGGCCTGCGCCAGCGGTGGATAAAGATAGCGGACCCGCGCCCGGGCACTGCATAGGGCCAGTTCCAGTCAGTCAGGATGACCAGATCGTATAGTGGATCGGCGCGCCGCAACACCTCGTGGCTGAACCGGTAGGGGGCGCGGACCATGGTGTTGTAATCTTCATCTCGCGAATCGTCCGACCAAAGATCGCCCGGCCGGATTGGGATTGCCCAATCCGTTGGAGGGGTCATGCGGTCTGGACGGTAGAGCATCCCGACGATCCGGTGCACGCCCACCGGCGTGGCCCCATCCCCTTCGCGTTTGCGGGCGCGGATCCCGCCACGCCCGATCGTGCAGGGAAACACCCTGCCCTCAAATCGCAACCCGCGCCGGGAAAGTACGAGGTCAGTTGTCTTCATTTTCGCTGCGGAACCGATTCCTGAAACTGCGGCTTGTCTTCGGGCGCTAAATGGAAGGGTTGGCTGTCCTTCATAAAGATTGCCATATCTGGCCCACCGTAGTCCCCCGCCGGATCTTCCAGCGTGCCCACTTTGACCACCGTCAATCCGCGACCGGGAAGGATCGTGGTCAGATGGGTTCCACAATTGCCGCAAAACTGGCGCGTGCGTGGGTTTTCAATATCGCTTCGGGTGAAAGTGTTTGGTGTGCCTTGCGTGATCGTGAATCCGGCATCCGGCACCAGCATTGCATAGTTAGGTCCACCGCCGCTGATGTATTGGCACTCACGGCAGTGGCATTGCAGTTTGACAACCGGGTCTTCGGTCACCTCATAGGTTATTTCTCCGCAGTAGCATCTGCCCTTCATATGATTTCCTTTTGCTATAACAGGTGACCAGACTTCGCGGCCTTAGTTGCCAGATAATCGCGATTGAACTGAGTCTCGCCCACTACCAGTGGCACACGTTCCGGCACCGAAATACCGCTGGCTTCCATCATCGCGACCTTGGCCGGATTGTTGGTCATCAGGCGGACTGCCCCAAAACCCAACGACTTCAGTATGTCCGAGCCGAGACGAAAATCCCGTTCGTCATCCTCGAACCCAAGGCGGTGATTTGCCTCGACAGTGTCAAAGCCCTGATCTTGTAAGCTGTAGGCACGCATTTTGTTGGCGAGTCCAATGCCCCGTCCCTCCTGGTTCAGATAAAGAAGCACACCAGCCCCTTCCTGACCCATCTGAGCGAGGGCGGCGCGCAGTTGCGGTCCGCAATCACATTTCAAACTGCCCAGAACGTCACCTGTGAAACAGGCCGAGTGCAGACGGGCCAGCACTGGGGCGCTGCGATCCGGGCGTCCGATTTCGATGGCGTAGTGCTCCTCGCCCCCATCCTCGGGGCGATAAACATGCACACGCCCGGCTTCAGACGCGACCATCGGAAGGCGCGCGGCTACGACGGGGTGCAACTGGCTGTTGGCGGTTAGAAACGGCGCGGCAAGGGCCATTGGTACTGCCGTCAAACCCTGTTTGGCCGCAAACCCTAACCCGTCCTCGACATCCGCGCACAGTGCTGCTGGCAAGAGGCGGGCAGACTTGCACAACTGCACAGCGGCACGATGTGCGCTCGCGTCACCGTCACGGACCGAGGCCAATGGCCCCTTCATCGGGCTCGACAAATCGTCCGCCGGGTCGGCCAGCGCCTGTAACCAGCCCAAGGCAACCGCATCGGGCACGACGATCCGCGCAATATCCCCGTCATATGCGCGCGCCTTCAGAGTCTGCGCGCGCCAGCCAGTCAACGCCAGCACCGGTTCGGCGCCCAGCGTACGGATCGCGGCCAACCGTTCCTCTGACACAGTCTCTACAGCCACCGCGATCACGGACGTCGCGCCCGTCAGTACAACCGGCACGCCCATGCGCAAATCCGCTCGGGCCCGTGCCAGCGTTTCAACGATGTCCGGCCCAAGGCCCATGTTACAAAATCCCAAGCAAGTGTCCGCCTGACATAAGCAAAACGGCTCGGAATTGAAACAATTGCCGCACAACCCACACATGGGCGTGAGACAAAACCTACAAAACTTGCCGAAATCGCCACTTGCCCACATCTATGCCTCAACGAAACGGGAGATCACAGATGGCACAGCTCAAGAAAATCCTGCTTGTCGACGACGACGAAGACCTGCGTGAAGCGCTCAGCGAACAGTTGATCATGACCGAGGACTTTGACGTGTTCGAAGCCGGCAATGGCAGCGACGCGCTGATCAAGGCGAAGGAAGCGATTTATGACCTCGTCATCCTCGACGTCGGTCTACCCGACACGGATGGGCGCGAGTTGTGCCGTGTGATGCGCAAACAGGGTGTGAAATCGCCCATCCTGATGTTGACTGGTCACGACACAGACGCCGATACCATCCTTGGCCTTGATGCCGGGGCCAATGACTACGTCAGCAAACCTTTCAAATTCCCCGTCCTGCTGGCCCGCATTCGGGCGCAATTGCGCCAACACGAACAGAGCGAAGACGCCGTGTTCACCCTCGGGCCATACACGTTCAAACCTTCGGTCAAAATGCTGATCACCGAAGATGAGAAGAAAATCCGGCTGACAGAGAAAGAGACGAATATCCTCAAATTCCTCTACCGCTCAACCGACGGCGTCGTGGCGCGTGACGTGCTGCTGCACGAGGTCTGGGGGTACAATGCCGGAGTGACGACGCACACGCTGGAAACTCACATCTACCGCCTGCGCCAGAAAATTGAACCCGATCCCTCGAATGCGCGGTTGCTGGTGACGGAATCCGGAGGCTACCGATTGGTCGCCTGAGATTGACACAGATCAAGGCAACACAGTTTGCCCCGATCTACCCAAACCAGAGCACCCGCACATGTCGGGGCCTTCCCGAGGCAAAACATGCACCTCCCTGTTGGACTTGCCCGGGCCGCGTGCCCGGGTTTTTTTGGGCCAAACGCGTTCCGCGCGGACCAAACGGCGCTTCAATCACTTTGCTCCATTGTAGCAACGCTGCGAAGGTCCGTTCTGAGCCCAATGTGGGCTTTCAAAACCGCTACTTTATCGCGACAGGCGGTTCAACGATTTCATGTCATTAGTTTGCCAGCGGGTCATAATTGGCGGCTGCCATCAGACGGCCTGACCATTCCCTCTGAACCAATCGACGATCCTCCAACACGCCGTGAATTGGGCACATCACAACACCGAGCTCATTTTCACTTGGATAGGTTTTGAACCAATCAGCCGACGCTGTCCGAGTCGGCTTCGTTTCCTGAGGTACATTCAACCGCGCATCATCTTCTCCACTGCTTTGGCCACGCTGTTCTTCTGGGTCCGTACCATAGTCTTGCACCGCACCTGGAATTTCGCCGCCAAGAAGATTGTCGAGATAGCTGGTCTTTTCGAGCGGAACCCAGCGTCCTTTGTCCTCTACAGGATATCGAATTGGTTGACCGGGAAACACTCCGTCCACCAGTTCGCTGTTACTGACAACTATTGTGCCATTGACGAGGACATATGGAATTCCTGTCGAAGGGAACCCATTGAAACCGGTTTGATATGTAGCATTGTCGGTCACAGTCTCGGGATCGAAGATCGTGATGTCAGCCACCATGCCTTCCTGCATCCTGCCTCGCACCTGCATTGCACGCAGTCCGGTATCGCCCAAGTGTTTTGCCGCCCAATAGCTATTTGAAGCGATCATCTGCATCCACGGCACATCGTTTTCACGAGCAAGGCGTAGCGTCGCAGCGTGACTTCCAGCGGTGCGTGGATGTCCTACATAGGCTTCGAAGGGGTCTTCGCCTGTCAGTATTCGTCCATTTTCGTCAGTCGGGGGCATCTGGTCGCCGGCGACCGTCATATGTGGAACTCGTAGCCACAAAGGAAGCCACTCCTCCCGTTCTGGAATACAAGCGATGATGACGAAGGCTGGGTCTTCAGCCACAATCTTCTTGTACTCCTCCTCAGACATGAACTCGCCGGTGCGCGGGTTGAGCATCTGATCATATCCCCACCCCAAAAGTGCCAAACCTTCTGGTTTGAGGAATTCAGATCCGATGGTCGTTGATCCGCAGGTGTAAGGATAGTATTCGGACCACACGTTCATGCCTTGCTCGCGCATACCTTGAGCACGCTCTTCAATTTCCCACCAGCCCACGTTGTTATTGTGACTGATGAGCATTGGAGCACCCAAGGCGGCAGCATTCGCCATTTGCTCAAGATTTCCAAGATTTCCCTCGTAAGGAGGGGCATTGTTCCCCAATAGCCGAACGTGGAAGCTGCTCGGGCGATTGTAGTTCGCTGCGGCTTTTTGGAGGTTGAAGACTTCCAGCGTCGTCGCACCAACAGCCATGTACTCCATCGTCGAAGCCGCAGTCAGCGCGCCAGCGCGAAGCTCTTCATCGATACCAGCCATTATGTCGTTGAGCTGATCGATTGTCGGAACAGTTTCAGCCCAATCCGGGATGCCGTTCTCATTGTAGCTATCACCGCGAGCAAGTAGTCCGCCCTCGGCATCAAAGCCTTCTTCGAAAACCAACCCGTCCAAAACACGCATGCGCTGCAATTCATGAGACGCTGCTGCGGCGAAGTTGACGGGCCATTTGCCTTCGCGCGCAGCGTACCACTCGGCCGAGTTTATGTTGCCGTATTCTAGATCCATCGGCGTGGTTACGCCGTCTCTTAGGCTTAACCTAACGCCAAACAGATTGCCGTGCCCGTGGTGCTGTGTGTCAATGAAGCCTGGGGAAACAATGTGGCCGGTTGCATCAATCGTCTCATCGCCTTCGATAGGTTGGTCCGTAATCTCGGCGATCCACCCTCCAGAAATCCCTACGTTAGCGATAGCGTCAAAGTTTGTTTCCGGGTCCATAACCCGCCCATTCAAAATGACGACGTCGTAAGTCTGTGCGCCTGCCAAAGACGCCAACACCCAAAACACGCATAAAAAAACCAGTCCGCATTGATCAGTCCTCCATTTCGGCCTCATGCTATCAGGAGGAAAACCCATTGTGGGGATAAATTTAGAAGTGAATTTCTGGCTAAGGCTTGAACAGCACCACAAAGGGCAGCTTTGTCCGCTCAGCGATCATTAATGCTGGCCGCAGCATAACTCTGCTTCGTCCGTAAGCCAGACATCGGCCCCTTATCAGGTCCCAACCAATTTACCCCTCATTTCCCTGTCGCCAAAACTTCCGCCGCGAAACGCAAAAGGCCCACCGTGTCCGATGGGCCCTCTAAATTCTCACACCACCCCGAACGGGGCAGACGCTTATGCCAGCGCGATGTTGGCGGCGCTTTCGCGGCCGTCACGGCCTGCTTCGATGTCGAAAGTCACTTTCTGGTTGTCGGCCAGACCTGTCAGGCCTGCGCGCTCAACGGCAGAGATGTGTACGAACACGTCTTTGCTGCCACCGTCGGGTGCGATAAAGCCGAAGCCTTTTGTTGTGTTGAACCATTTGACTGTGCCTGTGGCCATTGTCAGTACTCCTAATAATAATCTGCCCACGGGATGCGGCAGGTCGGCTAAGTCAGTGCAAGATCGAGAGTGACTGTGCCGTAAGGAGCAGTAAGGCCGATAGAGGTAACGTCGCCCGGATCCCATACGCCTCCGTCAGTTTAAAAGCAAGCGATTAGACTCACTCTATGCTCAACCGGCGATTGTCAGCCGACGAAAAACCCTCCGTTTTCTCGCTGGCTCTGACTTGCGCCCCCGGCTAGGTTCGGCGCGCCAGCCTATGTCCGGAGACTGCCGATGCCCTTCACCCTTGCCACCTGGAACATTAACTCTGTCCGCCTGCGCGAACCTATCGTGCTAAAGCTGCTAAAAGAGCAGGGGCCGGATGTGTTGTGCCTGCAGGAATGTAAAAGCCCGGTGGACAAGATCCCACGCGAAGGGTTTGCCGCCTTGGGATACAAGCACATGGTTGCGCGCGGTGACAAAGGTTACAACGGCGTCGCGACCCTTTCCAAAACGCCTATAGAAGAGGTTGGAGCATTTGACTTTGCAAGTCTGGGCCACGCCCGCCACATCGCTGGTCGGCTCGAAAACGGTGTAACCATTCACAATTTCTATGTCCCGGCAGGCGGGGATGTGCCTGATCGAGAAAAGAACGAAAAGTTTGGCCAGAAATTAGACTACCTGACGGACATGCGAGCCCACTTCGCGGCCAACGCTCCATCCAAGGCGATCCTCGTTGGTGACCTCAACATCGCCCCGCGCGAAGACGATGTCTGGAGCCACAAGCAACTTCTCAAAATCGTCAGCCATACGCCCATTGAGGTCGATCATCTGGCCGAGGTTCAGGAGGCAGGTAAATGGGTCGACATCACACGTCAGAACATCCCCGAAGGATTACTCTATTCTTGGTGGTCCTACCGCGCCAAGGACTGGAGCGCGGCTGACAAAGGCCGTCGACTCGACCACATCTGGGCCACCTCAGATATATCGAATGCGGGACATAGTAGCCGCATTCTGCGCGACGTGCGTGGGTGGGAAAAACCCAGCGATCATGCCCCGGTGTTTGCGACGTTTGATGTCTGACCAGTAAGGCGCGTGTTCACACACATCGCCAATCCAAACCGGCAACAGACTGAATTCTGTTTAGAAAGACTAACCAGACGGCCGTTTCGATTTAGCGAATGTCCGCCTTACGAGGCCAAACAGACGCCTAATTGCTGTTGGGATTTGGGTGCGATTAGGGTTCGCTAGTTGTCACTGCAGAGTTCAAGGCAACAATTTTTCGTCGCATGTCGATTGCAATCCCGGCCTTCAACGCATTCGCAATATTCGGTCTGTCTTGGATCAACCGTTCAATCTTTTCCGCCTCAATCCGCCAGACACGTGCAGGACCCGATACGACGACAGTCGCAGTTGCGTTTCCATCACCCAAAAGAGACATTTCACCGATGTAGTGACCCGCTCGAACCAATGCGACGTCCTGATCGTTTACGGTTATTGATGCGGTTCCTTCTGAAAGATAAGTCAAAAATTCCGGCAGCTCATTTTGTCGAGTCAAAACTGTACCCGTGGACAGGTTTTCCCATCGTCCCAAGTCGAAAAAGTCGCGGCACCGGCCCGGTGATAGCCCCATCAAGCGTGTGGAAATAAACCGATCTTCTTCTGGAGTGAACTGTGCGCGTCGGTTCTTTCGCCAGAGGAGATAAAGCTGCACTACATTGACGAGTAACAACAAGCCTTCCCAAAAAACGCCGACAGGATTTCGCAGCCAAAACAGATCATACGCAATGCCTGCCAATGCAGATGCAATTACGAACAATCGCAGCACCGAGATATCTCGCATCATCATTGAGACGACGAGAAGGATATACGAAAGGTGTCCGACCAGGCCGCCCGTCGAAAAAGCGGCGTCTATCCAATAATCCAAAGCCAGCTCTACTTCTTTTGGACAAGTTATGGACTAGCGATATCCGGTTGCACGCTGCCGTCGAAACTTGCGCTGTCATAGTGTCTAGAGGTTGCCTCAAAGCAATTCAAGAAATGTCCGGTAGTGCGTTAAGCGGACAGAAGCAGCGGCGCAGCAGTCCAAGTTCCTTTTTTGGCATCAGCTCGACCCTGACGACCGGCACAAAGCATCCGGTCGCCATCGAATGACGGCCCATCGGTTGCATACCCATCTCACTAACAAATCCCCGATCCACCTCCGCAACCCATTGATTTCCCGTGTGGCGCACGCTGTCACAGCGTTGGACACCCCAACACCCCTTGGAAGTCCGACCATTCCAATCCATATAAGCTCCAAGTTTTGATGGAAGGATCAGAAACATGGATTTGGGATTGTCCGCCGCCCCCACCGCCGCCGACCTGATCAAGGACAGCACTGAGGCGACCTTCATGGCCGACGTGGTCGAAACCAGCCAGACCACACCGGTGATCGTCGATTTCTGGGCCCCTTGGTGCGGCCCCTGCAAGACCTTGGGGCCCATGCTTGAAGAGGCTGTGATTGCCGCTAAGGGTGCGGTCAAAATGGCCAAGATCAACGTCGACGAGGCGCAGATGATCGCAGGTCAGTTGCAAATCCAGTCGATCCCTACCGTCTATGCGTTCTGGCAGGGACAACCCGTGGACGGGTTTCAAGGGGCGCAGCCCAATTCCGAAGTCACGGCCTTTGTTGACCGGGTGATCAAAGCCTCTGGTGGCGCTTCTCCCGAAGATGGCCTGAACGAGGCCGTTGCCGCCGCCGAAGAGATGCTGAACGAGGGTGCTGCTGTGGATGCGGCCCAAACCTTTGCCGCGATACTGGGCGAAGAACCGGCACATGCAGTGGCCTATGGTGGTCTCGTGCGTGCTCATATCGCCCTTGATGATCTGGACCAGGCCGAGGCGATACTGAATGGCGCGCCCGCCGAAATATCGGACACGCCTGAACTCGATGCGGCTCATGCCCAACTGGAACTTGCCAAGCAAGCAGCGGATGCGGGCCCTGTCGCTGACTTGCGCGCTGTGGTCGAGGCTGACCCGGACGATCATGAGGCTCGGCTGGAACTGGCCAAGGCACTCCATGCCAGTGGTGAGACTGAGGCGGCCGTTGATCAACTGCTTGATCTGTTTCGCCGTGACAGGGAGTGGAATGATGGCGCGGCCAAGGCGCAGCTGTTCACCATCTTTGATGCGCTCAAGGCCAATGACCCGATTGTTCTGAATGGTCGCCGAAAGCTTAGCTCAATGATATTTGCCTGATGGCGTTTGCGGGCTAGCTCACAGCTTATGATTAAGGTGACTGACCTCCCCGGTACGATTCCGGTATTTCCATTGCCGGGAGCGTTGCTGTTGCCGCGTTCCCGCCTGCCGCTCCATATCTTCGAGCCGCGGTATCTGCAGATGCTCGACGACGCGCTGAAAACAGAAGGCCGTTTGGTCGGGATGGTGCAACCCAACGAGGTCGCCGGACGCGGGGGTACGGGCCTTCACACTATCGGCTGCGCGGGCCGGATCACCCAGTTTTCAGAAACCGAAGACAACCGCTATTTGATTACGCTCAGTGGCATTTCACGCTTTCGCGTGGTGAAGGAAGTCGACGGGTTCACCCCATATCGGCGTTGTGACGTGATCTGGGACGGGTTTGAACGCGATCTGGGTAAGACGGAGGAAGACGCCGTTTTTGATCGGGATGGGTTCCTTGACCTGTTGGGCCGGTATTTTGAGGCGCGCTCGCTCTCGGCAGATTGGGAAACGCTGAAGGACGCGGATGATGAGTTGCTGATCAACTCTCTGTCGATGATGCTGGATCTCGATCCCGAGGATAAACAGGCGCTGCTCGAGGCGCCATCGCTGAGCACGCGCCGTGAAACGTTGGTGACTCTGATCGAGTTTGATTTGCGTGGCGGTGAAGGAGATATGTTGCAATGAGCACAGATGCAAATCGCAAGATGCTTGAGGCGCTGATTTGCCCTCAGACCCACGCCACGTTGCGCTATGACGCAGAGGCGCAGGAATTGGTGTCGGAAAACGCAGGCCTCGCCTATCCGATACGAAATGGGATCCCGGTAATGCTGGTGGATGAGGCGCGCAAGATCGACTGAAGCTGACCTCAGAGCGGCGCTCCGCGCATCAGCCGTGGCAAGTGGCCCGTCAGCCCTGCAGCTTCGCGGATAAAGCCGCGTCTTAGGCCAGGCATCTTGCTCACGACACCCATGCCCAGATCGCGCAGACCTCGTAGCAATGCATTATCGTTCGAAAACAAACGGTTGAAGCTGTCGGTGGCCAGCGCCAATGCGGTGTTGTCAAAGCGGCGCCATTCCTCGTAGCGGGCCAAAACCGCCTCGCTGCCAGCGTCTTCGCCGCGCCGTATGGCATCCGTGATCACTTCTGCCAAAGCGGCGATATCTCGCATACCTGCGTTCAATCCCTGACCCGCAATCGGATGCACGCCGTGGGCCGCATCCCCGACCAATGCAGTGCGCGGTGCCACCAATCGCGACGCCAGAGACAGGGACAGAGGGTAGGTAAAGCGTTTACCTGTCAAACTGATCTCGCCCAGAAAGTCGCCAAAACGGGGGCGAAGCATGGTGAGGTATTCCGCGTCAGACATGGCATTGAAGGCGGCCGCCGTTTCGGCCCGCTCGCTCCATACGATGGAGCTGACATTGCCGGGCAGGGGCAGGATGGCCAGTGGGCCGGCGGGCATAAAGAACTGGTGCGCAATGCCATGGTGCGGTTTTTCATGGGCAATGGCGCAAACGAGGGCGGTCTGCCCATACTCCCATCCCGTTCGCTTGATCCCAGAGCGCACAGCCGTGCTGCTGCTGCGCCCATCGGCGCCAACCAAAAGCGACCCGGTCAGGGTTTTGCCAGAAGACAGGGTCAGCGTAACGCCTCCCGGTGTCACCGCTTGATCGGTCACCGTCTCACCGGCCAGATGCGTGATACTTTCGGTCTTCTCCATGGCTTCGATCAGGGCGCGGCGCAGGTGGCGGTCCTGCACCATGTGGCCCATTGGCCCTTCTTCAATCTCGGCATGATCAAAGTGCATGAAAAATGGTGAGGGCCCTTCGCCGGCGCGGCCGTCCGAAACTTTGATTTCCAAGATGGGCTGGCTGTGGTCTGCGATCGCTTCCCAAATGCCGATGCCATCTAGAAGCCGTTGTGAGGTGAGAGCCACCGCATAGCTGCGCCCGTCAAAGTCGTCCGCGGTGCGGGTCTCTTCGCCCAAGGCGTCGACCACGGTTGAGCGTTGACCGGACTGCGCGAGCGCTAAGGCAAGAATCGGGCCGGACAGCCCGCCGCCGACGATGAGGATGTCAGTGCTCATAACTCGCAATATGGCCGAGGGGGTGGGATTGTCCATGCGCCCCGACGTCGCTACCGTCGCCGCAAAGAGCAGCGGAGAAGACATATGCAGGACTGGTTGAGCAAAAGTGCATGCGATCTGGGGCGCGCGATCGGCGCGGGTGACATTGATCCGGTCAATCTGGCCCACGCATTCTTTGACCGGATCGACGGACATGCCCTCAAAGACAAAGTCTATGCCCGTCTGACCAAAGACCGCGCAATGGCCGAAGCGCGCGCTGCATCGGAACGTGCAAAGGCGGAGCAGCGGTTGTCTGTGCTGGATGGCGTCCCGATCAGTTGGAAAGACTTGTTCGACACTGCCGGAGAAGGGACTGAAGCCGGATCAAAACTGCTCGCGGGCCGGGTGCCGGAGACGGACGCCGTGGTGCTGCAAAATGCGACGTCTGCCGGGCTGGTCTGTTTGGGTAAGACCCATATGAGCGAGTTGGCCTTTTCGGGTCTGGGCTATAACCCGTCTACCGCAACGCCGCCTTGTGTGAATGACGAAGCCGCCGTTCCAGGGGGGTCGTCTTCGGGTGCGGCGGCGTCGGTGGCCTTTGGTCTCGCACCCGCTGCGATTGGGTCGGATACAGGCGGGTCAGTGCGGATTCCGTCGGCGTGGAACGATCTGGTGGGCATGAAGACGACGCATGGGCAGTTGTCACTGGAAGGCTGTGTGCCGCTGAGTCTCAAGTTTGATACGGTGGGTCCGTTGACCAGGACAGTAGAAGATGCAGCTGTTCTGACAGCTCTGATGCAAGGAGCGCCCGCGCCGGATCTGCGGGGTGCGTCCCTGAAGGGTCGGCGCTTTGCGGCGTTGCAAACATCTGTGCTCGAAGACGCCCGGGATGCCCCGCTGGCGGCCTATGAAACCGCGATCGCGCGACTTGAGGCGGAAGGCGCCATTGTTGAGCCTTTGGAGGTGCCAGCGGTTGCAGACGCGCTTGCCCTTGCCGGTCCCTTGTTGCCCGGCGAGGTCTATGGCCTGTGGCGCGACGTGATCGAGGCACAGCCAGATGCGATGTATGTGGAAATCCTTGAGCGGTTCCGTCTTGGCAAGGAGTTTAGCGCGCCGGATTACAGCGCTGCGTGGGCGCAACTGGACGCCGCACGCGCTGCCTGGGATGCCGCCACAGTTGCCTATGATGGGGTGCTGGCGCCCACCGCCCCGATCCTGCCACCCAATCTCAAGCGTTTGAATGCGGATGGTGAGTATTACAAAACAGAGAACTTGCTGGCGCTGCGCAACACCCGCATTGGCAACCTGCTTGGGATTTGCGCGTTGACGTTGCCGACCGGTGTGCCCAGTTGCGGCCTCATGATTTTTGGCGCACGTGATCGCGATACGGCTCTGTTGCGGATGGGTGTGGCAGCAGAAGCGGCGTTGGTCTGACGGGTACGCTTTGCGCGACGCCATGTTTTAGGGGGTTTCACCCCCGTACTTCGGACTCCCCCATGGTATTTTTGTCAAAAGAAGCCGTTGGTTGGCGGAATTGCCACGCCGCTTACGTTTTGGCTCGGTTTTTCTGGACGTGGGAGTCTTGCTTGGGCTATCTTGGGAGAAACGGGGCGACAACGATCCCGAACCTGAGGCAGTTTGATGAAGTTTCCCGAGCGGTTTTCGAACCTTCCGGCTTATGCGTTTCCGCGTTTGCGCACCCTGTTGGATAGCCATCCAGCGGGCGGCGAAGTGGTGCATATGACCATCGGCGAACCAAAGCATGCCTTTCCTGCATGGATTACGGATGTAATTGCTGAGCATGCCGCCGGGTTCAACAACTACCCGCCGAATGAAGGCATTCCGGAGTTGCGTCGTGCCTTTTGTGATTGGCTTGGGCGTCGTTATGGGGTCGAGAAAGACCCGGATGTCCACGTTATGCCGCTCAATGGGACGCGAGAGGGGCTCTATAATGCTGCGATGGCACTTTGCCCGGAGCAGAAGAAGGGGCAGCGCCCTGTCGTTTTGATGCCCAGCCCGTTTTATCAGGTCTACATGTTGGCGGCGATTTCGGCAGGGGCTGATCCTGTGTTGGTACCTGCAACGGCTGAAACCGGTCACTTGCCTGATTTCGCCAGTGTCGACCCGTCCATCCTGAACCGCGCGGTCGCGTGCTATACGTGTTCTCCTGCAAATCCCCAAGGGGCGGTTGCGGATGCTGGGTATTGGCGCAATCTGATCTCCTTGGCTGAACAGTATGATTTCCAGATCTTTGCGGATGAGTGTTATTCCGAGATCTACCGTGATGTCCCGCCTGTCGGCGTTCTGGAGTGCATCGGCGACGCCAACCCAGAGCGGGTTGTGGCCTTTCATTCTTTGTCCAAACGCTCGAACCTGCCGGGATTGCGGTCAGGGTTCATCGTTGGTGGGCCCGCCACCATGCGCGAGGTACGCCAGTTGCGCACCTATGCCGGCACTCCATTGCCAACCCCGCTGCAGCACGCAGCGGCGGCGGTGTGGGCCGATGAGGATCATGTGATCGAAAACCGCGCACAATATCACGAGAAATACGATCTGGCCGACCGCATTCTGGGGAATGTGCCGGGTTATGGGGCACCCGAGGCAGGGTTTTTCCTTTGGCTGCCGGTGCCGGATGGAGAGGCCGCGGCGCTGACCCTATGGCAGGAGACCGGTGTGCGGGTGCTACCCGGTGCCTACCTTGCGCGCGAAATAGACGGGGTGAACCCCGGTGACGGATACATTCGGGTGGCCCTGGTCGCCCCAAAGGCAGAGACGGAGCGGGGGCTAACAGCCATCCGTGACACGCTCTACGCCGCTTGAATAAACGAAGGACAAGGCATGGCATACCAGACACGGCGTGACCCACTTTTTGATCAGGATGTGCAGGCAGCGATTGAAAAACGCAGTCGCGAGTTGATCGGCATCGCTTTGGTGATCGTCGGCGCAATGGTCGCGGCCATGATGCTGAGCTACACACCACATGATCCGAACTGGATGTCATCGACAGACGCGCCTGTGCAGAATTGGATGGGACGCACCGGTGCTTCGCTGGCGGCACCCATGGTAATGATCGCAGGTTGGGGCATCTTTGGAATCGCCATCGTCCTCGTGGTCTGGGGCGTTCGGTTTGCTTTGCATCTTGGGCGTGAACGGGCTTTGGGGCGGCTGATCTTTGCCCCCATCGCCATTGCGTTCGGGTCGATCTATGCGGCCACGTTGCAACCGGGTCCGGAATGGAGTGCGACGCATGGGTTTGGCCTTGGCGGGTTGTTTGGCGATACGGTTATGGCCTTTCTGCTCACAGCCTTGCCCATTGGGTCCACCATTACAGTCAAGCTGATGTCCTTTGCCATGGGGGTCGGGATCTTTGTGTTTGGGGCCTTTGTCCTTGGATTCACACGCTCAGAACTGTCGCGCATTGCACGTTTCCTGCTGGTTGGTCTGGTGATGGTTTATGCGGGGTTGATGACTCTGCTGGGCCGTAGCGCCAGCGGCGCTGCGCATGCGGCGCGCACGATGCAGGAACGGGCCGCAGATCGCCGTGCACAGCGCGAGATCGCGGCACAAGAGGCTGAAGCCTATGCAGTGCCGATCGCCCCGGCGCCCGAGCCAGCATATGACGAAAGCCTTGAGACAGATCCGCCCAAACCCGGGCTGTTGGCGCGTATGCCCGCCCTTATCAAACGGCCCGACCCACAGCCGCAGCAAGAAGTAGAACTGGTCGGCACCTATTCCGACGCCGAGGTCGACGATAGCCCTGTGGATGAACGGGTCAGAAGTAAAATTGCAGATGTGATCAAGTCACGGGTGCGCGCTGCTCCGGCAGGGCAGGCACATCCAACTGCGCCTCTGACGAAAGGTCGTGGACGTGGCCCCGATCCACTGCTGGTCCATGGCGCTCCACACGCACCCCTGCCACCTGAACCGCCCCTCACTGCCGATCTTGTGGCACGCCGTGCCGAGCCTCCGCTGAGCGCGCCAGAAGTTGAAGACGATTTGATCGAAACCGTGAGTACCGAGCCTGTTGCCGCGCCTGCGATTCCTGTCGCTGAACCGCGCAAAGTGGTGCAGCAACCTGCCCGCAAACCGATGCAACCGAGCGCGCGTGCTCAGGCCGAAGCGCAGCCCAAACTAGCATTTGAGGACACGCATCCCGGCTTTGAATTGCCTCCGCTTAATCTGTTGGAAACCCCAACCGAAGTGAAGCGTCATCACCTGAGTGACGAGGCGTTGGAAGAAAATGCGCGGATGCTGGAAAGCGTGCTGGACGACTATGGCGTCAAGGGCGAGATCGTTAGCGTCCGCCCGGGTCCAGTGGTCACCATGTACGAACTGGAACCGGCGCCGGGCCTCAAAGCCTCTCGCGTGATCGGGTTGGCAGACGACATTGCGCGATCGATGGCGGCCTTGTCTGCGCGGGTCAGCACAGTGCCCGGACGCAGCGTCATCGGGATCGAACTGCCGAACGAAAACCGTGAAAAGGTGGTCTTGCGCGAAATATTGTCCTCGCGCGACTTTGGCGACAGCAACATGCGCCTGCCTTTGGCCCTTGGCAAAGACATTGGCGGCGATTCCATGGTCGCGAACCTCGCCAAGATGCCCCACCTGCTGATCGCGGGAACCACGGGTTCGGGTAAATCGGTGGCGATCAACACTATGATCCTCAGCCTGCTCTACAAGCTTACGCCTGAAGAATGCCGGTTGATCATGATCGACCCCAAGATGCTGGAACTGTCGGTGTATGACGGCATCCCGCATCTTCTTTCCCCGGTTGTGACGGATCCGAAAAAGGCGGTCGTGGCTCTGAAATGGACCGTGGGCGAGATGGAAGAACGTTATCGCAAGATGTCCAAGATGGGCGTGCGCAACATCGAAGGATACAACGGCCGAGTGCGCGAAGCGTTGGCCAAGAACGAGATGTTCAGCCGCACAGTGCAGACCGGGTTTGACGATGATACCGGCGAACCAATCTTTGAGACGGAAGAATTCGCTCCCGAAGCGCTGCCTTATATCGTGGTGATCGTTGACGAGATGGCCGACCTGATGATGGTTGCGGGCAAAGAGATTGAGGCCTGTATCCAGCGCCTGGCTCAGATGGCCCGGGCCTCTGGCATCCACCTGATCATGGCGACTCAACGCCCGTCGGTTGACGTTATTACAGGTACGATCAAGGCGAACTTCCCCACCCGGATTTCGTTCCAGGTGACGTCGAAAATCGACAGCCGGACGATCCTTGGTGAAATGGGCGCCGAACAACTGCTGGGCATGGGCGACATGCTTTACATGGCGGGCGGGGCGAAAATCACCCGCTGCCATGGCCCGTTTGTGTCGGATGAAGAGGTCGAAGAGGTCGTGACCCACCTCAAGGCCTTTGGTGCACCTGACTATGTCAGTGGCGTGCTCGATGGGCCGGACGAGGACAAGGAAAGCAGCATCGATCAGGTGTTGGGCCTTGGCGGAAATACAGACGGTGAAGACGCGCTATACGACACTGCTGTCGCCATCGTGATCAAGGACCGCAAGTGTTCGACCTCCTACATCCAGCGCAAACTGGCCATCGGCTACAACAAGGCGGCAAGGCTGGTTGAGCAGATGGAGGATGAGGGTGTTGTGAGTAGCGCCAACCACGTCGGAAAACGCGAGATTCTGGTGCCTGAACACGGGTAGTGTGTACCATTTGGTGTACGGGCTGTGCACAGCCGGTGCACAGCTTGTGCATCGTGCGGCGCTCCTCGGCTATTGTAAAAATTGGAATCGAGTGCCGCAGATTGGCGGTCGCTGGGGGCAATCTCTTGCCGCCAATTTGGCCGCGCTATCGCATATCAAGGTGGCGCGCTCTATATCAAAGCTAAGACAAATGATCCCAAGGACGCAGACACCCTATGATCCGGATAACACGCATCGCCGCATTTGCTGTGGCCCTGTTGGCAGGACAATCGGCTTTGGCCGACAAGTTACCGTTGAACACAATTTCCGCCTATCTCAATGACCTGAAAACCGCCGAAGGATCGTTCACACAGATCAACGACGATGGGTCGATCAGCACTGGGAAACTCTACATTAAACGGCCAGGCAGAATGCGGTTTGAATACAACGCACCCGATACGGCATTGGTCGTCGCTTCAGCAAACGCAGTCTACATTGTGGACTCGAAATCCAACCAGCCACCCGAAACCTACCCTCTGCGGCGCACGCCCTTGTCGCTGATCCTTGCTCGCAATGTGAACCTGAGCGCTGCAAACATGGTTGTGGGTCACGACTTTGACGGCACAGCGACGGTTGTGACGGCGCAAGATCCTAAAAATCCTGAATATGGCAGCATCCAGATGAAGTTCACAGGCAACCCTGTGCAACTGCGGCAATGGGTGGTCAACGACAACGGTGGTGGCAAAACCACCGTTGTACTGGGCGAACTTAAGACCGGTGGTTCCCTTTCAAACCGCCTGTTTAGTGAGCCGCGTTCTGATCGGAACTAGGCTCACAGCTCTTAACAGGACTGCAACTGCAGTGCATACATGTCTGCACGCTGGTCAACTTCTCCGGCCACACGGACCAGCCAAGGTTTGGAATTGTAGCTACCACGGCGATAACCATTGCGGCCTTCGTGATAGGCCAGATACTGGTTGCGCGCGTCCGAAACGGGAACGCCAAGGCGCTCTTGCGTTTCCTGCATGTACCACCCCATGAAATCGGTGGCATCGCGAATACGGTCGCGGCGGGCGACGCGGTACCCCGTTTCATCAAGGTACTCTTCCCAAGTGCCATCCAGAGCCTGAGAGTAGCCAAAGGCGCTGGACTGACGGCCAAGTGGGATCACACCAGCCGCATACCGATACGGGGTGCGCGCATCGGAAATGAATTTGCTTTCCTGATATATCGTCGCCATCTGCACGTGCACAGGGACGCCGTATTTCCGCTCGGTTGCGCGGAACGCCTTCAAGTATCCGGGACGCTCGGCAAGGATCGAACAGGCGTTATCCAGCTGACGGGGGGCCGTACCCGACCCGCCACCACAGCTGGCAGCCAAAAGAACCAATGCCAATGCGCGAAAGAGTCTGCTCATCTGCCTCACTCGCTTTTGTTTATTATTTTGCAGGCAGTATAGCGAAAAACTGCGGACGTGGAAATCACGAATTGTTAGCGGGACGCCGCTAAAGCACGAATGCGAGGATTAAAGGCAGGGTGGCGACCGACATCAAGGTCGAGGCCACGACAAGGCCTGCGACAGAGGGCGCATCGGCTCCGTACTTTTCAGCAATCAAATATGAGGTCACCGCAACGGGTGTGGCTACTTGCAAAACAAGCACGCCGAATGCAACCCGATCCAATTCAAAGGCTGACCCAACACCCCAAGCAACGGCCACACAGAGCGTTAGTTTAACAAAGGATAAACCGACCGCACGCAACATACCTTTTGCCGACAAACGGGCCACCGCGACGCCAAGCGTAATCAGCATCATCGGGATGGCCATCTGTCCGATCAGTTCCAGCGTGTTGGTCACAAAGCTGGGCGTTTCCCATCCCTGCCACATGAACAGCGCGCCCAGTACAGTGGCCCAGACCAAAGGTTCGCGCAGAACCCGGCCCAGTGAACCAGCACCGGCAACCAGCCATATGCCATAGGTGTAGGACCACAGCGCCATGATCGCGAAGACGATGATGGCATAGCTCAGACCCTCATCTCCAAACGCGAACAGCGCCAGCGGCAGGCCCAGATTGCCGGTGTTCCCAAAGATGAGGGGTGCAGTATAGGTGCGTCCCTCAAGGCGTAGCAGCTTGACCAGCGCCAAAAAGGCCAGCGAAATAAGTGCGTAAGCCATGACCGAAGCCAGCGACAAGGCCGTCAGTGCCTCGGGGGCAATTCGGGTCTGCATGAGAGAGACGAAGATCAGGCAGGGCAGGGACAGAGTCATTGCCAGTTGCGTGACAAACTGAATGCGGTACTCCAGCCCGACCTTGACCCAAACAAAGCCGATGCTGGCCAGTAGAAATACAGGGGCTACGATTTGAAGGACTGTTACTGTCAGGTTCACAGACTGTTTCCAGAAATAATGTGCTCAATTGTTGGACAAATGTCCCTTGCACCGTGTAATCACGCAAGATAGGGGGCGCAACGCTATGCTCAGAACGCGCGCAAAATATCACTTGGGCCAAGTTGTCCGCCACAAAAAGCACCCCTTCCGGGGTGTGGTGTTTGACGTGGATCCTGAGTTTTCCAATACGGACGAGTGGTACGAGGCGATCCCCGAAGACAGCCGTCCCAAAAAGGCGCAGCCGTTTTATCACCTGCTCGCGGAAAACGACCAAAGCTACTACGTGGCATATGTGTCAGAGCAGAACCTTGTCGCGGACTATTCCGGCGAGCCCGTGGATCACCCGGACATCCCGGATCTTTTTGGCCCGTTTCAGGACGGCACCTATCCGCTGCACTTTCAGCTGAACTAAGGTAAGGCGGGCACGAAGTCCGCCATACCTAGTAACCCAACGCACACCCGTCTTTGCGAGGATCGCTGGCGCCTTCCAGAACGCCGCTGTCGTGAATGTCGATGGCCTGCGCCCCGCCAATTGGCGTTTCGGGAACAACCACCTTGTGTCCCATTTCAGTTAGTTCGGCGCGGACCGTATCGGAATAACCACGTTCGACCTTCATATCGCCGTTGTCGCTGAAGGCGCGTGGCGAATCGATAGACGTCTGCGCATCCATGCCAAAATCAACAATATTGGTTACAAACCGGGAATGGCCTGTCGCCTGATAGGCGCCTCCCATGACGCCAAAAGGCATGAAGGGTTTGCCGTCTTTGGCCAACATGCCCGGAATGATCGTGTGCATGGGTCGCTTGCCGCCCTTCAGTTCGTTGGGGTGGCCTTCTTCGACAGTGAATCCTGCGCCGCGGTTGTGCAGCAAGATCCCGTATTTGTCTGTGGCAATGCCCGAACCGAAGCCGTGAAAGATCGAATAGATCATCGATACGGCCATGCCGTCGCGGTCCACAACGGTGATATAGATCGTGTCTTTGTGGACCTGTTCGGACAAGGCGGCGGGGTCGTCCATGGCGCGGTTTGGATTAACAAGGGCGGCCAGTGCAGCGGCTGTTTCAGGTGCCAACATATGAACCAGACGCGTGGTGTAATCCGCATCGCCAATCAGACGGTTGCGCGTGTCATAGGCCAGTTTGGTCACTTCTGCTTCTATATGCGTCCGTTCAGTTCCGAACGGGTCCATGTTGGCCACGTCGAAGTGCTTGAACATGTTCAGGATCAGATTCGCCGTCGCGCCGTGGCCGTTCGGCGGATGTTCGAACAGCTCGATACCTTTGTATGTGCTGCTGATTGGGGTCGTGTCGGTGCAGGCGGTGGTCGCAAAATCTGCGAGGCTGTGCTTGCCACCGGCTGCGTTCAGCGCGCTGACCATGTCTTCGGCGATCTCACCCGTGTAGAACGCACCGCGTCCTTGACTCGCGATCTTGCGCAAAACGGCGGCCTGACCGGGTGCGGCAAATATCTGTCCGGTGGACGGTACCATTCCGTTAATCATAAACTTGTCGCGGGCCACACCCTGCAAAATGCTTGAGTCGCTTGCCCAATCAAAGGCGACGCGCTGCGACACGGGTATGCCCTGTTCTGCATAGTGGATGGCGGGGGCAAGGAGACGGTCAAGGCCAAGGGTGCCGACCCGTTCAGAGAGGGTGCAAAAGGCGTCGATTGCGCCGGGGATGGTGACGGCATGCGCGCTTTGTGGTGGGACGACGGAATGGCCCTCGGCCCTTAGTTCAGCTGCGTCCAGTGCAGACGGAGCGCGCCCCGACCCGTTGAGCGCGTTGATTTTGCCGCTCGCATCTGACCAAAGGACAAAACAGTCGCCTCCGATGCCGGTCATCTGTGGTTCGCAGATTCCAAGCAACACCGCACCGGCGATGGCCGCGTCCATGGCGTTGCCACCAGCCTTCAGCGTCTCCACGGCAACTTGAGCCGCTAGTGGATGGGAGGTTGCGCACATTCCAGAGGTAGCCAGAACAGGCGAACGGCCTGGTTGATGAAAGTCTCGCATGTTGGCTGGCCCCTGTAGTGTTCGAACTGCAGCGTAACGTATCTGCGTTACCCGCGTTGTCCACTCGATTGTTTTGGGGAGCATAAGTTCCTCGGTGCCGCGCACTGGGTGGGGGCAATTAAACGCGACACCGAGGGAAGCCATATGCAGCTACAAGACACGGTATGCCGGGAAATCAAGGCAGTATTGTGGTGGCTGAGCGGCACTTTCTTGGAATGTCAGGGGTTCCAGGCACCATTGTCATCCACAGGTTGAAACCGGCTAATTCGGCTGCCGGAATGGTCAGTAAGGCTTAGGTAAACGGGGTTTGGCGACGCGTGTTTTTTACGAGCGGAACGGTTGAGCGCACTCCACGACCCCAGCGGTTTAGGAGATGGCAACAGCCAAACGAAGGCTCAACTGATTTTGACACGCAACGCGCACGTAACTGACGTCTTTGGCGAGGTCTTTGATCAGGAACCAGCCAAACCCGCCTTCGGGCATATCGTCGAATGGAACATCCGTATCAACCGCTGCCCCCAGTGGCGTGCGTCCATCCGGCATGGCACGGCCCGAGTCGGTCACAGTCATGTGAAGCCCGTCCCTTGCATGAGAGCAGGTAATGTCGATTGGGCCGCACGGGTCACCTTGAGGATAGGCGTGTTCTACGATGTTGTTCAACGCTTCGGCCATAACCAATTCCACTGTTCCAGACTCTTCAACGTCGAGCGAGAGAGGGGTTAAGCTGTCCAGCAGTTTCGCAAGCGCCTCTCGGACAGCCATCTCGCCACTTTGGATGGAAATGTTAATGGCGGGCACTTGCGAAATGAGGGACATGGCGTGGTCTTTCAAAGGAACGACAAATCAGGCTTTCAATTCGTCCAACGCCCCGTCGAGCGTCGCGAATACGCTAAAAACGCTGTCCATTCGGGTCAGTCGAAACACTTTCTCTACGGTTGGAGTCAAACCTGCCAACGCCAGTTTGCGGGATGCTCCCATGTGTTTCATCGAAGCGACGATCGCACCAAGGCCGCTTGAATCGATAAATTGGACCTGACTGAGGTCAAGCACCACAGTTTCGCTGCCCCCGTCCGTGGACGCACGCATGGCATCCTTGAACTCGATGGCCACCGCAGCGTCGATCCGGTTGTCGAGAATTGAGACGACTTGTAAGTTTTCTTCTGATCGGCTGCGAAGATCCATGTCCGCCCTCATGCAGATTTTCGGTTACATTGCGTGTCTAAAAGACAATCCTTACTATTGTGTTTCCACTCTTCTGCGAAGGAATCCCAAGCTATGAACTCAGTTGTAATCGCAGGCGCAGCCCGCACGCCGATGGGCGGTTTCCAGGGTGCACTTTCCGATATGCCTGCCGCCAGTTTGGGCGGGCAGGCCATAGCGGCAGCCATGGCTGGCGCAGGAGCCACGACAGTGGACGAAGTTCTGATGGGATGTGTATTGTCGGCAGGACAGGGTCAGGCCCCTGCACGGCAGGCTGGCTTTGCCGCAGGTCTTGGAGAGGACGTCCCGGCGACCACCCTGAACAAGATGTGCGGGTCAGGAATGAAAGCGGCAATGATCGCCTTTGATCAGATCGCTCTTGGGCAAACGGGCACGATCATCGCCGGTGGCATGGAAAGCATGTCGGGCGCTCCCTATCTGCTGCCGAAAATGCGTGATGGGGCCCGTCTAGGGCATGGACAGGTAGTGGATCATATGTTCCTCGACGGGCTCGAGGATGCTTATGACAAGGGCCGTCTTATGGGCACTTTCGCCGAGGACTGCGCTGAGGCGTTTCAGTTCACACGGGACATTCAGGATGAATTCGCGTTGACATCGCTTTCGCGGGCTCAGGCCGCCATTGAGAACGGCGCGTTCGACGGAGAAGTCACCCAAGTCGAAGTGCCTTCGCGCAAGGGGATGATCATAGTCGATACCGACGAACAACCCGGCACAGCGCGGCCCGACAAAATTCCGCACCTGAAACCCGCATTCCGGGACGGGGGGACGGTGACAGCGGCCAACTCATCTTCGATTTCGGACGGCGCGGCGGCCCTTCTGCTCGCCTCTGAAAAAGCTGCGGAAACTCAAGGTTTGATGATCCGAGCGCGCATCCTTGGGCACGCCAGTCATGCGCAGGCGCCGGGCCTTTTTACAACAGCACCTGTACCGGCTGCGCAAAAGTTGCTCGAAAGCATTGGTTGGACCAAAGACGACGTGGATCTGTGGGAGATAAACGAAGCATTCGCCGTGGTGCCGCTCGCCTACATGCGCGAAATGGGACTGTCCCATGATGTGGTCAACGTCAACGGTGGGGCCTGCGCCCTGGGACATCCAATTGGCGCGTCGGGTGCGCGGATCATGGTGACGTTGCTGAACGCTCTGGAAAAGCGCAATCTCAAGCGCGGCGTTGCAGCAATCTGCATCGGCGGCGGCGAAGGCACAGCTATCGCCATTGAGCGACCATAACTTTCTCTGATTAAAAAATCCTCGGGGGAGGCACGCCAGCGCCGGGGGCAGACAGCCCCCAACCGAGCTCAGCCGAAAAAGACAAACCATGCCCGACTACACTGACCTCGCCAAAACCATTGCGTCTCTGACCGAAGGCGAAGATGACGCCGTCGCACTCATGGCAACAGTTACTTGCGAAGTGCATCACAGCGACACACGTTTTGACTGGACCGGGTTTTACCGGGTTACGGGCCCCGAAATGCTAAAGATTGGGCCCTATCAGGGCGGACATGGCTGTTTGCAAATCCCGTTCTCGCGCGGCGTATGCGGGGCTGCAGCGCGGACTGGCGAGGTTCAGTTGGTTGCTGATGTTGATGCCTTTCCAGGACACATTGCGTGCGCTTCATCCACCCGGTCTGAACTGGTCCTGCCGGTGTTAAACGGTGCGGGCGACTTGATCGCGGTCTTTGACATCGACAGTGACCAACCGGGCGCGTTCACACAGGATGACGCCGACTCCCTCACCGAAATACTTGCCGGAGTATTCGGCGGTGTGTGAAAAAATCATTTGATTTTTCACTGATTCTGGCTTTACGTGAAATTCAACGCCAGAATTTCACGAGATTATGCTGCAAACCCAACTCTCTTCCCCCTCCAGCCTAGGCGCTGACTTGCGTGCACTGCGCAAGGCGCGGGGGATGACGCTGCAGGATATGGCGGCCGCTTTGGGGCGGTCCGTCGGCTGGCTTAGTCAGGTGGAGCGCGATCTTTCAGAGCCTTCAATTACCGATTTGCGTCACATAGCAGCGACCTTGGACATAGCCGTGTCCACCTTGTTCCGGCGCGGCGCGGCCCCTGCAGAAGAGGAAGGGTATGTTGTGCGCAGCACCGCGCGCCGCCCAATTGGCTCACGCACCGCGGGTCTGGTCGAGGAATTGCTTTCTCCGGATCTCACGGATGATTTTGAAATGGTGCATTCCACCTTCGAGGCGCATAGCGAGATCGAAACCCCGGTCGCAAGGCCAACTCAAGAGGTTGGCTATCTGATCTCAGGTCGCCTTGATCTCGATATCGGCGGACGGCATTTCACCCTGCACCCCGGCGACAGTTTTCGCATCCGGGGCGAGGCGTTTCGATGGATGAACCCTTATGACACCCCAGCCGTTGCGATCTGGGTCATTGCGCCGCCGGTGTACTGATGTCGTTTGAGGGATGGGCCATATTTGCGCTGTTCTGGGTGGTGTTTGTCACCACGCCGGGGCCAAATGCCGTGAACTGCATCACAAACGGGATGACGCTCGGTTTTCGCCGCTCTCTGATTGGCGTGCTGGCGATCCTTACCCAAGCCACATTATTCCTGCTGCTTTCGGCGCTTGGTGTGACGGCGTTGATTGCCGCTTCGCCCACTGCGTTCTGGGTGGCCAAGTTGATCGGGGCCGCTTTCCTTGTGTTTCTTGGCATTCGAGGGTGGATGAATGCGACCAAGCCGCCCAAACTCGTGGCCCCTTCGGGAAAATCCATCTATCTGCGCGCATTCGCCATTGCCACGATCAACCCCAAAAGCGTGGCAGGTTACCTCGCCGCGTTCTCGCAGTTCGTTCAGCCCGACGTGCCCGTCTGGGACCAGATGGGGCTGATTATGCCAACGGCGCTGACCATCACCGCGCTCAGTTATGTCGGGTTCACCGCACTTGGGGCAGGGATCGGGCGCGCAGCCTTAGGGGCCGTTTTCAATGTCTGGGTGAGACGGGTCATGGCCACGTGCTTTATCATCTATGGCGTCCTTCTTGGCACCGCCACCACACCGGGGCGGGCGTAATGCTGAAGGGAAGCTGCAATTGTCGCGCGGTGACCTTTACGGTCAAAAACGTGATCCGAGCCAGTGCGTGCCATTGCACCCAGTGCCGCAAACAGTCCGGCCATCATTGGGCGTCTGGCCTCGTCGCTGACGAAGACCTGACAACACAAGGCGAGGTGCGCTGGTATGCCTCCAGCGACTTTGCACGTCGGGGGTTTTGCCCGACCTGCGGGTCGTTTCTGTTCTGGAAAATGGACAGCGAACCCAAGATTAGTTTTTCAATGGGTCTGATCGACGGGCCATCGGGCATCAGGCTGGAACGCCACATATTCACCGCCGATAAGGGCGATTATTACGACATCGCGGACGATGTTCCGCAACGGGAGAACTGAGCATGAGTGATTTTCCAACAACGGCCCGCGTGGTCATCATCGGTGGTGGCGCTGTCGGGACCTCGACCCTTTATCATCTGGCCAAAGCCGGCTGGAAAGACTGCGTTCTGCTGGAAAAGAACGAACTGACGGCAGGTTCAACATGGCACGCTGCGGGCAACTGCCCGAACTTTTCGGGGTCCTGGGCGATTCTGAATATGCAGCGCTACGGGCTGGAAATGTACCGGACGCTGGCGGCGGACGTGGACTATCCGATGAACTACCACGTCACAGGGTCCCTGCGTCTGGCACATTCAAAAGAGCGGATGCAGGAGTTCGAGCGGGTCGCAGGCATGGGCCGTTATCAGGGCCTTGAGATGCCGATCCTGACGCCTGACGAGATGAAAGAACACCATCCCTTCATGGAAACGCACGAGCTTGCAGGTGGCATGTGGGACCCGTTGGATGGCGACATTGACCCGGCCCAGCTGACTCAAGCCATGGCCAAGGGCGCTCGCGATGCAGGTGCGCGGATCGAACGGTTCTGCCCAGCCACAGGCATCGACAAGGACGGGGACGAGTGGATTGTGAAGACGGACAAGGGCGACATCCGCTGCGAGTTCGTTGTGAACTGTGCCGGCTACTACGCCCAGCGCGTTGGGGAAATGTTCAAACCTTTCGGCGGCCGCACCGTGCCCATGGTGGTGATGTCTCACCAGTATTTTCTGACAGACGAAATCCCAGAAGTGGCCGCATGGACCAAGGAAAACGGGCGCAAACTGCCCATCATTCGCGACGTCGACATCAGCTATTACCTGCGCCAGGACAAGAACGGTCTGAACCTCGGCCCCTATGAGCGCAACTGCAAAGCGCACTGGATCACACCTGACGATCCGATGCCCGAAGACTTCTCGTTCCAGCTCTACCCCGACGATCTGGAGCGGTTGGAGTTCTACATCGAAGACGCGATGGAGCGCGTTCCTGCCCTTGGCACCGCTGGCGTGGGCCGCAACATCAACGGACCGATTCCATACGCACCCGATGGGCTACCACTGCTTGGGCCAATGCCGGGCGTCAAAAACGCGTTCGAAGGGCACTGCTTTACCTTTGGGATCGCCCAAGGGGGCGGTGCGGGCAAGGTCCTGTCAGAGTGGATCATGCACGGCGAAACCGAGTGGGACATGTGGGCCGTCGATCCACGCCGTTATACCGGCTACGCCGATCACGACTATTCGCTGCAGAAAGCGCTGGAAACATACGGGCACGAATACGCCATGCACTTCCCGCATCACGAATGGCCTGCAGGGCGCGACAAGAAACTGTCGCCCGTGCATGAAACGATCCTTGAGCAGGGCGGTGTCATGGGGGCCTACAACGGGTGGGAACGGGCCAACTGGTTCGCCAAGGAAGGGGACGACACCTCGCTTGAGGCGACAGAAACATGGAACCGTGAGGGGCCATGGGCCATTCGGGTCAAAGAAGAATGCGAAGCCGTGCGCGACAAGGTTGGCGTTCTGGACCTGCCCGGGTTTTCACGTTTCAAACTAACGGGCGTTGGGGCTGCAGAATATTTGCGCGGCCGCATTACAGGCGGTTTGCCCAAAGCAGGGCGTATGAACCTCGGTTACTTTGCAGACAGCCGCGGCCGCATCCTGACTGAAATGTCGCTGATCCGGCACGACGAGGATGACTTTACCCTGATCACAGCGGCCAACGCGCAATGGCATGATTTCGAAGTGTTGAAGGCAGGCCTGCCCGAGGGGCTGGGCCTGACCGATCACACCGAGCAATTTAGCACTCTGATCGTGTGTGGTCCGGATTCACGTAATGCGTTTCAGGCGATGGGTACGGATGCGGACCTGCAGGCGACTTGGCTCAGCCACCAGCCTGCAACGGTTGCGGGTGTGCCTTGCATGTTGGCGCGCGTCAGCTTTGCGGGCGAACTCGGCTGGGAAATCCACGCCAAGAACGCCGATATCCCCGCGCTTTACGCGGCGGTGCGTGGTGCGGGGGCCATCCCCTTTGGCATGTATGCCCTCAATGCGCTGCGTATCGAAAAAGGGTACCGCGCGTGGAAGGGCGACCTGTCGACCGACTACACCTTGTTTGAGGGTGGGCTCGACCGCTTCGTCAAACTCGACAAGCCACAGGACTTCCCCGGCAAAGCGGCCTTGATGAACGAAAAACAGCAGGGATCGAAAAAGCGGTTCGTGACGTTGCTGGTGGACGCAGGTGAGCAGGACGCGCCTTACATGTCGACGATCTGGGATGGCGATACCGTTGTGGGTGAAACCACGTCAGGTGCCTGGGGCTACCGTATCGGGGCGTCCGTGGCGTTGGGTGTGGTGAAAACCGAACTGGCAACGCCGGGTCAAACGCTTGAAGTCGAAATCTATGGCAAACGGTGCAAAGCGACTGTGCAGCCAGACGTTCCACTTTGGGATCCGGAAAACGAACGGCTGCGGGCATGACCAAGGCGTCCATCCTGCCGCCGGGCACCGGTACCAACTATCAGTGGGAGAATGACCACACGTTTGTAAAGGTGTCCGCCGCTGATACAGGCGGCGCCTACACGTTGATGGAAGACAACCTAAAGGCCAGCTTTGCCCTTGGACTGCACCGGCACGACATCCACGCAGAGACGTTTTACATCCTCGAAGGTGCGGTCGATTTCTACGTTGATGACACGTGGCACAAAGCGGTTGCGGGCACGACGTTGCACGTGCCGCCGGGCCTGCCGCATGCCTGCCGCAGTTCAGGTGGTCCGGCTCGGATGCTGATGATCTACCAACCCTCTGGCTTTGACGGGTTTCTGGATGAGATGGCGCAGATGTCCGAGGCCGACTTTGCCGACAGTACAAAAATGGATGCCCTGAACGCAAAGTACGACATCGTGCCCATGGGCCCTGTACCGCCCCATCCCGAGGACTGAAGACATGACAGACATCACCCTTCTAGACGGCGGCATGGGTCAGGAACTGGTGCGCCGCTCAGGCGACATCCCGACACCTCTATGGTCCACGCAAGTGATGCAGGACCACCCGGGTCTCGTGCAGGCGATTCACGCGGACTTCTTTGCCGCCGGGGCTACGATCGCGACGGCAAACACCTATGCGCTGCACCGTGATCGGGTTGCAGATACTGAGATCGAGGGTCAACTGCCTGACCTGTATGCGCGCGCGCTCAAGGAGGCATCTACCGCCCGCTTGCAGCACGGTTCAGGCCGCATTGCAGGGTCCATCGGCCCGCTCGGCGCAAGCTATAGACCTGATTTGCATCCGGCACCCGATGAGGCCGTCGCCCTGTTTTCGGAAGTCGCGGACCATTTGGCTGATGGCTGTGACCTGATCCTGTGTGAAACCGTGTCTTCTCTGGCCCATGCCCGCGACGCACTGGCTGCAGCCAAAACAACAGGAAAGCCTGTTTGGCTGGCAATGACCGTCGATGATCAAGACGGGGCGCATCTGCGCTCCGGCGAGGCGGTCGCTGACGTCCTGCCGATTGCAGAAAACGGAGCAGACGCGCTGCTGATCAACTGCTCTTCACCCGAGGCGATCACCACAGCGCTCGACAAGATCAAGCACACAGCTCTCCCTTTCGGCGCTTATGCCAACGGCTTTGTCCAGATCTCCGAAGGATTTTTAGAGGAAAAGCCGACGGTGGATGCTCTCACCCTGCGCCATGACTTTACGCCCGAAGCCTACGCCGATCATGTCATGACTTGGATCGACATGGGCGCGACCATCGTTGGGGGCTGTTGCGAAGTCAGCCCGACCCACATTGCCGAAATTGCCCGACGCCTGCGCGCGGCGGGGCACACCATCGTTTAAAGGAACCGCGTCATGCCTGATCTGCCTTCCCACGCTCGCGTCGTCATCATCGGCGGTGGCGTCATCGGCTGTTCTGTCGCTTACCACCTGTCCAAACTGGGTTGGAAGGACGTTGTGCTGTTGGAGCGCAAACAGCTTACCTCAGGCACCACGTGGCACGCTGCCGGGTTGATCGCGCAGCTGCGCGCCACGGCCAACATGACCAAGCTCGCCAAATACAGTCAGGAACTCTACGGCAACCTTGAGGCGGAAACCGGCGTGGCCACCGGGTTCAAGCGCGTTGGGTCGATCACGGCGGCCCTTACCGAGGAACGGCTAGAGGAATTGCACCGGCAGGCAGGGATGGCGCGGGCCTTTGGGGTTGAGGTCGAAGAAGCCTCGGCTGCTGAAATCAAGGCGCGCTACGAGCACCTCAACATCGACGATGTCACTGGCGGCGTGTACCTGCCGCTGGATGGGCAGGGCGATCCGGCCAACATCGCGCTGGCACTGGCCAAAGGCGCGCGGCAAGGCGGGGCCAAGGTTCAGGAACGTACAGCGGTTACGGGACTGACCAAAGACGGGCGGCGCATCACGGGCGTCGACTGGCAAGGCGAGGATGGCACAAGCGGCCACATCACATGCGATCATGTGGTCAATTGCGCGGGCATGTGGGGACATGAGGTAGGTCGCATGGCAGGTGTGAACGTTCCCCTGCAAGCCTGCGAACACTTCTACATTGTGACCGAAGCCATTTCGGGCCTCACCCAGCTGCCTGTGCTGCGGGTGCCGGACGAATGCGCTTACTACAAGGAAGACGCTGGCAAGATGTTGCTGGGTGCGTTTGAACCCAACGCCAAACCGTGGGCCGTGGACGGTATCCCTCTCGATTTTGAATTCGACCAACTGCCCGAGGACTTCGACCACTTTGAACCGATCCTTGAGGCGGCGGTGAACCGCATGCCAATGTTGGCCGAGGCGGGCATTCACACCTTCTTCAATGGGCCAGAATCCTTCACACCGGACGATGCCTACCACCTTGGCCTCGCGCCCGAGATGGACAATGTTTGGGTTGCCTGCGGCTTTAACTCCATCGGCATCCAATCGGCGGGTGGCGCAGGTATGGCGCTAGCGCAGTGGATGGAAGATGGGCAAAAGCCCTTTGACCTGGGCGACGTTGACATCACCCGGATGCAGCCATTTCAGGGCAACAAGACATACCTCGCTGAACGGTCGACAGAAACGCTTGGCCTGCTTTACGCAGACCATTTCCCCTATCGACAAAAGGCTACGGCACGCGGTGTGCGACGTACTCCATTCCATCACCACCTGATCGAGCGGGGCGCTGTGATGGGTGAATTGTCAGGATGGGAACGGGCCAACTGGTTCGCCAATCCGGGGCAAAATGCTGACTATGAATACTCGTGGAAACGCCAGAACTTCTTTGGCAACGTCGCGCAGGAACACAAGGCAGTGCGCGAGAATGTTGGCATGTACGACATGTCTTCTTTCGGCAAAATTCGGGTCGAGGGGCCCGATGCAATGGCCTTTATGAACTATGTTGGCGGCGGGCAATACGACGTGCCAGCGGGCAAGATCGTCTACACCCAGTTCCTCAACGACCGGGGCGGGATCGAGGCGGATGTGACCGTGACCCGGCTGTCTGAACTGGCCTATCTTGTGGTAACCCCTGCTGCGACGCGGCTGGCCGATCAGACATGGATGCAGCGCCATGTGGGTGATTTCAACGTCGTCATTACGGATGTGACTGCAGGTGAGGGCGTGTTGGCTGTTATGGGCCCCAACGCGCGAAAACTGTTGCAGGCCGTCAGCCCGAATGACTTTTCCAACGACACGAACCCCTTTGGCACCGCGCAGGACGTCGAGATCGGCATGGGCCATGCTCGTGTGCACCGCGTGACATATGTGGGCGAGTTGGGATGGGAGGTCTATGTCAGCGCGGATATGGCGGGGCATGTGTTTGAGGTTCTACACGAGGCGGGCCAGGACATGGACCTGCGGATGTGTGGGATGCATATGATGGACACTTGCCGCATCGAAAAAGGGTTCCGCCATTTCGGGCACGACATCACCTGCGAGGATCACGTGCTTGAGGCGGGTCTTGGCTTTGCCGTCAAAACGGACAAACCCGATTTCATCGGGCGCGATGCCGTTCTGCGCAAAAAGGACGAAGGGCTGAACACCCGTCTTGTGCAATTCAAGCTGACGGACCCCGAGCCGCTGCTTTATCACAACGAACCGATTGTGCGGGACAACGAGATCGTGGGCTACCTCAGCTCTGGCGGCTATGGGCACCACCTTGGAGCCGCGATGGGCCTTGGTTATGTGCCGTGTAAGGGCCAGACGGTCGCGGATGTTCTGGGGGCAGACTACGAGATCGACGTGGCAGGTACGCGGGTCAAGGCCGAGGTGTCGCTTAAACCGATGTATGACCCCAAATCGGAGCGGGTGAAGGCGTGACGCCGCTTTGATCCGGTGCTAGGGGTCGCTCGAGAGGACCCCGTTCATGATGCAAAATTCTGGCGATACGCCGCGCGGGCTGATGTTCGCGCTTGGGGCCTATGTGTTCTGGGGCTTCTTGCCGCTTTACATGAAAATGCTCAGCCATATCAGCGCGGCGGAAGTCGTTGCGCACCGCGTCATCTGGTCCGTGCCAATCGCTGCGATCGTGTTGATCGTGATCAGGCGCACTGGCGATCTGAGCGCTGCTTTGCGGAATCCGCGGATGTTGGCGATGGGCTGTGTGACAGCGGCCCTCGTGTCGGTGAATTGGGGCATCTACGTCTGGGCAATCTCGGCTGACAGGACGCTGGATGCGGCCTTGGGGTATTATATCAACCCGCTGTTTTCCGTCGCCCTCGGGGCGATTTTCCTGCGTGAACGGCTGACCCGCGCGCAAATGGTCGCCATTGCATTGGCTGCCTGCGCCGTGGCTGTGCTGACAATCTCGGCAGGCACTGTGCCGTGGGCGGCCCTAACGTTGACAATAACATGGGGCTTTTATGCGCTGGCCAAAAAGCAACTACCGATCGGGCCAAATCAAGGGTTCCTGCTCGAAGTGCTGATCCTGCTCATTCCTGCGCTGGCCTATGCCACATGGCTGGGACTGACCGGGCAGGGGCAATTCATGGCGGGTGATGCGCGCAACACTTGGTTGCTGTTGGGCTGTGGCGCGGTGACAGCGATCCCGCTGATGCTCTATGCCAATGGGGCCAAAGGGCTTCAGCTGACCACCATTGCAGTCCTGCAATATGTCGCGCCCACTATGATCTTTCTCTGTGCTGTTCTGGTATTCAAAGAGCCTTTTGGACAGGCCCGTATGATTGCCTTCCCGATGATCTGGACGGCGCTAGTGATCTATTCGGTGTCGATGTTCCGGCAGATGCGCAGTCGGGACAAGGTTGGGCCCTAACCCGCTTCGAACCAATCGCGGGCCATAGTCGTCCAGCCACGAGGCAGCCCGTGACCGCCATCATGTTCGCAGAATTTGATGGCGCCTTCACCGCAACTGTCATCCCACATCCGGCAGCGGAACCGCTCGCCAATATCGATGCTGTCAGGATGGCTACGGCACTGGTTGGCCGAGCGCGCAAGGGACAGGCTGTCCCACACACTGCCCTGATGCCAATCCCGGATGGCGCGGCCCTCAAACGGGACCTGATTGTCGCCAAACCCGTGGATTTGCAGAAAGCGTACGGGCGCGGATGGGCAATCTGTAGTGTCGTTCGGCTGGCGCAAGGCTCCCGAGATCGAGGCAAAGCCAGCAAAGGGCGCCGCGGCCTTGCATGCCATAAGCCACGCCATTGATCCACCGGCAGAAAACCCCGCCACATAGATGCGCTCGGGGTCGATGGACACACGCGTCTTCGCGTCCTCGATCACGTCCAGTGTAAAGACGACATCATCGCGTGTGCCCCCCTCGCGCCCAGCCCAGCGGAGGGTCTTTCGCCCTTCGATAGGTGTGCCGTTGGGCGCGATCACCACATATCCGGCTTCAGCAAAGTCCGACCGGATGCCGCCCCGAAAGATCATCCCGCCTGTCGCATTGTGCCCGTGAAAGAACACCAATGCAGGTGCGTTTTCAGACACCCCGTCGGGCACCAGCATGTGATAGCTGCCGCCGTCGATTTCGCAGGGGTCGTCCGGGCCACACTGGGCAAAGGCAAGTGAGGGCAGGGCGAACAGCAGGGCGGCAAGATATCTCATGTTGTTGACAGATCATCCCCCTGTTCGGGATGCAAAGGGACAACCCAATGCCTCGCCGAAACGTGATGGGGGTTGCCTCTGGCGCGCGCATTTGTCAGGCGAAGGCCATGGATGACACCTACACCCCCCCGAGCGATCCGCTTGATGTGCTGCACGACGATGCAGAGATGCTGGTGGTCAGCAAACCATCCGGGTTACTGAGTGTGCCGGGTAAAGGAGAACATCTGTCTGACTGCCTGATCGCACGGGTGCAGGCGGTCTGGCCTCACGCGCTACTGGTGCATCGACTGGACCGGGATACAAGCGGTGTGATGGTGTTTGGCCTCACTCCGCACGCACAACGGTTCCTGTCCAAACAGTTCGAATTGCGCGCCGCCAAAAAGACCTACGTGGCGCGGGTTTGGGGGCGCCTAACGCCAAAAACCGGTCGGGTCGATCTGCCGCTGATTGTGGACTGGCCCAATCGCCCGCGCCAGCATGTGGATCACGAGAATGGCAAGGCTGCTGTAACCGACTGGCGGGTGCTGCGTGACAACGCGACGGAGACCCGCGTGCGGCTGATGCCGCAGACTGGCCGCAGTCACCAATTGCGGGTGCACATGCAAGCGCTGGGCCATCCGATACTGGGCGACCCGTTCTATGCGGAAGGTGAGGCCCGTGACTTTGAGCGGTTGATGCTGCATTCCGAAGAACTGCGCATCAAGCATCCGGATTCGGGGCGCATGATGCGGTTTCGTGCACCCGCACCTTTCTGAACACGCAACGCGCGGTGCAAGATTTTCGCGAGCGGCGCGAATCAAAGGGTTAACGCCTTTGGGATATGGTGAAGAGGCTGTCACACTCCGTGCACAGCATGTGCACAACTTGTGCACCGTCTGTACTCCGGTCGCCGTGTTAACATGGCGTGCGTTCGTATTTGTTTACAAAGGGTGAACCGCAGTTAGACGAAAAAGTCGCTCTGACTGGAGTACCTGTCTCTTGTGTCAACATGGCTACCAACGACCTTCAAAAAGTGGCAAAACAGGCAATCGGTCGGACCTGAAAGGGAACAAGTTATTCTATGCGAGTATGGGCTTTGTTGCTTTTTCTATGTTCAAGTATGGCAAACGCTGCGTCGGATTGCGCGGAGCCAGTTCAAGCGCAACCGAACGGATTTCCAACGTATGGACCTCCGGCAGTTTTTGGGGAAAACTCAGGCGAAAAAGAAGCTACCGCCAACCACGACAGCCATTTGATGACCACTGCAAGGCCAAGGCTGCGGCCTTGCAAGTTTCGGCATTTCGAAGTTGGTCGAAAAATGATGCTCGAACGCGGAGCGGTGTGTGGCGACTGGACCATTGTCGGTGAAACCCGCAAGCCCTTTGCCGGGAAATACCGAGGATGCGGTATCACTGAACCTGTCCGCATTAGCCGTGTATCTGAAATCTTTCTCAGCCAATTGGCACTGATGGACAGTCGAACGGCCATTACGCTCAAAACTTGGCTGGAAAACACCGCCAAACCGGCCTTTGCGGATCACGGAGGAGGGCTAAAAGGGTTGCGCCTGTCCGGCCACTACGCCTGCAAGACGCAGAATAGTCAGCCCGGCGGGCGCCTTTCCGAACATGCACGAGGTCGTGCGATTGATGTTTCTTCCTTCATACTCAAGGATGGTACCGTGATAACCGTCCGCGATGGTTGGGAGGACAAAGAGACCACTGGCGTCATGCGCGAGGTTCACTCAGGTGCCTGCGGCTTGTTCGCTACAGTGCTTGGCCCTGACGCTGATCGCTACCACAAAGGGCATTTCCATTTTGATACGGCGCGACGTGCCAGTAAACCAAATTGCCGATAGCGACCTGGCCCAATTCCTTCACCGATAGTCAATCTGTTTTGTATCCGCATCTGTTCAAACGGGTAAGTCGGACCCAAAGTCGGACCTTTTATTGCACCAACGTGGCCTATCGATGACCGATAGGTCACGTCACCTACTGCTTCACGGATTGTACCAGATTGGGGATGAATATGCCCTTTCTTGCCCCTTAAGTGTCACGCTTTCGGGGAATTCTACGTCAAACTTTACCCGGTCATAGGCCGTCCAACGCGGGGTCGGGATTTCGATCGCACGAACGTAGTAAAAGGCTCTGAGTGAGGGATCAAAATCGGGGTCTGTCCAGACGGTCCCCATCTCCGATGCACCAATGGTGTTGGTCCAGGTCGGTACGGAGAGGTCCACCGTATCTCCGACAGGTGGCAACTTCCCGTTCTCGTCAGGGGCACGGTCATCCGACCACGCAACGTTATAAACACGTTCCTGTGGGTTTCCTTCAGCGTCGAGCCAGCCTTTGACGATCTGGAGGCGATCAATGTTTGCGCCGATTGGGTCTCTCAAGGCATAGACAAGAAAACTTGGCAGTGAAGTCGGTTCCTGATTGCTGGGAAGATCAGCGCCCATGGGGACGCCTTTGGCATATCCGACTTGTGCAAGATCGCGAGTATTTGCGTCTTCTTCGTTGAAGTCCCAGCCCCCGAAGAAACGCAGCCTCATACGATTGCCAGTGGTGGCGTAGACTTCGCGACGTTCCATGGCATCAAAAATTGCACCACGCGTGTTTTCCGAAGCCCAGACGGCGGTCAGCCCGGAGGTGATGTATTGCCAGGCTGCAATCCCGGCCGAGCCATCAGCAGTTTTGTTGGAAAAGTGGATTTCACCATCTTCAACAACGCGGTCGGGGGATGGCTCATAGGTCGTGAACTTATGGAAGAAGTTGTTGTTTTCCATGGTGGTCAGACCGACATGCGTATCGCTCGCGCCGACCATTCCGAACTTGAAGGGGTTTACGCCCAACGAGTCTTCCAGTTGCAAACCGCGTTGCAATCCTGAACGCGCATACTCGCCTGGCAACATTTCCGGGGTCTTCAATTCAGTAAGGTCCAGATTGCCGACATCCCAGTTTTCAAAGTCCGCAAACTCATCGTCTGTGGAGAGCATTGGATGGGTTTCTCCATCGCCCTTCATCTGGGTTATTTCGTAAAGCCGCTCCCATTTCTGGCGGGTCTCCGCATAGGTCGTGTCCAGTTCCGCGCCGTCCGCGAAGTCGTCCTGAAGCGCAAACATCATGCCATTTGACAAGTTACCGTTGTGGGGAATGGCAGTAACGTCTCCGCCGGTTGCCGCCTCGTAGTTTTCGAGCCACGCCCACAAGTCACGTGGGTTGCGAGAGCCAAATGGTGGCGTTGTTGTAAATGGCAAAACCTGACCCGCACGCTCGGGCCCGTCTCTGAAGATCACGTTGCGATGCAGGTTGTTACCAGCGACCAACGACGTCCATTCAAACGCAATGAAGGTTGTGAAAACACCGGGTACATTGAACTCTTCCGCGGCGCGAACGATGTCGTCCCAGACTCGTTCATAGGCTGGGTTACCTGGTTGATAGTTCAACTCTGGCGAGATGGTTCCTTGCGCGAATTGCGTGATCAGACGGAACATGGCGTCGGCTGCAACCGAACCGCCCGCGTTGAAGTCCTCATGAAACGCCTTGCCGTCGGGGTCCGCGATGATGTTTGGCGCACCTTTCAGAATGTCGATGATGGCCCCCATCGCGTCGGAGTGATCCGTGATCATGTAAAAGTCGAGAGGCAGGGAAAGTTTGACGGGTTGACCTGTGTTGGAGGTGACCTGTTCGCCCCTTGCCAAACGATAGGCGTCACGCGGCATTAGCCGTGTTCCCGATCCACCTGCATCGGCAGAAAGGCCGGTGTGAACGTGCGTGTCTCCGAAATATACATTCGTGGGAAAGGATCGGTCGGCGTAGGGAGAATAGGGTCGCCCGGCAAAGATATCTTCCGATACACCTGAAGCATCCTGAGCATGAACAGGTCCCGCCAAGACTGCAATTGCAACGGCAGAGAATAGTATTCTCATAGCACAAACCCCCAAATCTGTTGACTGGACTCAAAGCTAATTCAATCTGCCGGACTTGGGTACTAAAACTTCATGAAAGTGGAAATCCGCCGCAAAACTTTGAATAAGAGTTTTTGGTCAGGTCGCGCCTTTGTCATCCGCTGAAGCGGTTTTGCGCGCTGTAATCCAGACCCACCCGCTCAGCAAAATGGCAGCACTTGAGACCAGCGTCATGACTGTGCCTGGGACAAAGTTCACGTATCCCCCGAGGTCCATGAACAGGAAATATCCGACATCCAACAAGCCGCCGACCATTGCCGTAACCCAAATGGCGGTCATGTTGGCGCGCCAGATGAAGACGGCGCCAATTACTGTTACAGCCCCGCCCCAAAGCAGGTTCCACCCGTGTTGACGCAATATTCCATCGACGCCTGCTGCATACTCCATGTCGAAACTGGCTGGGTCCATAGCGTCTGCGATACCGGCAAATCCCGCCCCGGTGGGTTGGGCGATAGTCAGGACACCTGCAAACATGTGGACAAGGCCCCAAACGACCCAAAGGACGGTGGCAGCCTTTAGGGCGGTGGCATGTGTTTGTGACATCTGATCCCCGTTTGGTATAGGTGTGAGTGGTGGGTATAAAGTTGACCAAGTCCACTAAAGCAAAGAAGTTGACTTTGTCAACTAAAACGGGATGCCAATGGCTGACAGCTACGAAATCGCCAAGAATATGGACCGTTTGATGCGTCGGATTGATGCGGCCCTCCACAAACGGGCTGCAGCGCTGGATACGGACAAGATTGGACAACTGGGCGGGTTGGTCTTGCTGGCGATTGCCGAATTGCACCCGGTGACCATGCAAGACCTCGTGCGCCACTTGGGGCGCGACAAGTCGCAGATGACGCGGCTTGTTCAGATGATGGAATTGAAGGGAGTGATTGCACGCACACCCAGCCAGACGGATGGGCGGGTTACACTGCTGCACCTGACGGAAAAAGGGTGCGCCTTTGTCGGGACCATCCGGGCCCTGATGTCTGAGGTGATTGACGAGGTATTGGCGCCCTTGCCTGCCAAAGACCGTGCTGCACTAGCACGGATACTGAGCGACATCTGAAGGGGTCAGGCGGGGGCGTCCCCCGCCTGCAGATCGTTACTCGGCGGCCCAACCGCTGACGGATTTGACTTCAAGGAAATCTTCGATCCCCCAGACGCCGCCTTCGCGTCCGTTGCCTGACTGTTTCATGCCCCCAAAAGGTGAGCCTGCCGCGCGCGACGTGCCATTCATCTCGACCATGCCGGAGCGCAGTTGCGTGGCGAGCCGGTTGGCGCGGCTCGTGTCCTGTGTCTGGACGTAGTTCGTGAGGCCATAGGGCGTGTCATTGGCGATCTCGACAGCCTCTTCTTCGGTCTCGAATGGAATGATGGAGAGCACTGGGCCAAAGATCTCTTCGCAGGCGATGGTCATATCGTTGTTTACATCGGCAAAGACTGTGGGGCGCACGTAAAAGCCCTTGTTAAACCCTTCTGGACGCCCAGGACCGCCTGCAACCAGCTTGGCGCCTTCCTGGATGCCCTTTTCGATCAGACCTTGGATCTTGTTCCACTGCACTTCGTTCACCACCGGTCCGATGTGCCGCCCGGACTCAGATGCAGGGCCAACGGTAACTTTGTCGGCGACTGTGGCCGCTTCTTCGACGACGCGGTCATAAATGCCGCGCTGCACGAGCATGCGCGAGGGCGCGTTACAGGACTGGCCAGTGTTGTTCATCATGTGCAGCACGCCGCGTTTCACGGCCTTTTCGTCTGCATCCTCAAAGATCAGGTTTGCGCCCTTACCTCCAAGCTCAAGATGCACTCGCTTGAGCGTGTCTGCGGCATTCTTTGAGATCAGCGTGCCGGCGCGAGACGATCCGGTGAAAGACACCATGTCCACGTCTTTGTGCCCTGACAGCGCGGTGCCCACGCCTGCGCCGTCTCCGTTCACAAGGTTAAACACACCGGCAGGAAAGCCTACCTCGTCCATCAGCTCGGCAAAGATCATTGCGTTGAGAGGGGATTCCTCAGACGGCTTCAGCACCATCGTGCAACCCGCGATGGCCGCCGCGCCAACTTTCAATGTGACTTGGTTCATTGGCCAGTTCCATGGCGTGATCAGGGCGGCAACGCCGACGGGTTCGTAAATGATGCGATCGCCGGGCGCGTGGTCGCCAAGGGGGCGATTGAATTGGAAACCCTTTGCATCCTTTACAAAGTTCTTGAGATGCCATGTACCGGCACCCGCCTGACTGCTGCTGGCCATATCGATGGGCGCGCCCATCTCGGTGGACATCGCTTCGGCCAGATCATCGGCGCGTGCCTGGTAGGCGGTGATCAGCTTTTCCACCAGCGCAATCCGCTCGGCAGGGTCCGTGTGCATCCAGCCGGGCAGTGCCGCCTTGGCTGCAGCAACTGCCGCATCTGCATCCTCAGAACCGCCCAGTGAGATGGTTGCACAAGGCTCTTCGGTCGAGGGGTTGATGACGTGATGGTCGGTACCGTTCAGTGGGGCGACCCAAGCACCGTTGATGTAAAAATCGCGTTTGATGAGCATGAAAATCCCTCCCGGACATGCGTTTCGCAGCGGACTGTGACACCGAGCGCAAGCGGCGGCAAGACAGGGGATGAAAGCCGGGTGCAAATCGACTACATCTAACGCGACGGCAATTATCCCAATGGAGGAACTCATGGGTCTGCGCATTAACGACACGATACCCGATCTGACGGTCACGACCGATCAGGGCACATTTTCCCTGCACGAGTGGATTGGCGACAGTTGGGCCATCCTGTTTTCCCACCCCAAGGATTTCACGCCTGTCTGCACGACCGAATTTGGCGCTGTGGCACAGCTGAGCGATGAATGGGCCAAGCGCAGTACCAAGGTGCTTGGTGTGTCTGTGGACGGGGTTGAGGATCACAAACGCTGGAAGGCGGACATCGAGACGGTAGGCCGAGCGCCTGCAGGCTTTCCGATCATCGCGGACGATGGGCTAGAGATTTCCAAAGCCTTCGACATGCTGCCAGCCGAAGCTTACCTGCCGGATGGCCGCACGCCTGCCGACAGCGCCACGGTGCGATCTGTCTTTATCATTGGGCCGGACAAACAGCTGAAACTGTCGATGACCTATCCAATGACAGTGGGCCGCAACTTTGCCGAAGTATTGCGCGCGCTGGACGGTTTGCAGATGTCCACGGGCAACGGTGTGGCAACACCTGCGAACTGGAACGTCGGCGATGACGTGATCATCCCGGCTGCTGTGTCGGACGAAGACGCCAAGGCCAAGTTTGGGGAGTTCACCAAAGTGCTGCCTTACCTGCGGACGACCAAAGCACCGGGCTGATCCTGAGGGACCGGCGACACGGAGCCCTGTATTTAGTAAGGCGGACCGGTGGTCCGCCTTTTTTGTGACAAAAAAAGGCCCCGGTGTTTCCACCGGAGCCAATAAATTCAAGTGACGGTGGGGTTAACCCTCTGCCGCTTCCTCTTTCTTCACTTCTTCGCCAGTTTCCTGATCGACGACTTTCATCGACAGGCGCACTTTGCCGCGATCATCAAAGCCCAAGAGTTTGACTTTGACTTCCTGGCCTTCTTTCAGAACGTCCGAAGGATGGTTAAGGCGGCGGTTTTCGATCTGGGAGACGTGCACCAAACCATCGCGCTTGCCAAAGAAGTTCACGAACGCACCGAAGTCGACGATTTTGACAACTGTACCAGTGTAAACCGCGCCTTCTTCGGGCTCGGCTACGATGGACCAGATCATGTCGTAAGCTTTCTTGATCGACTCGCCGTTTGGCGACGCGATCTTGATGATGCCGTCGTCGTTGATGTCGACTTTGGCGCCGGACACTTCGACGATTTCACGGATCACTTTACCACCCGAGCCAATGACTTCGCGGATTTTATCCGTTGGTACCTGCATGGTTTCGATACGCGGCGCGTGTTCGGAGAACTCGGCCGCGCCGGTGATGGATTTCGCCATCTCACCAAGGATGTGCATCCGGCCTGCTTTGGCCTGATCCAGCGCTTTTTCCATGATCTCGGGCGTGATGCCTGCGATCTTGATGTCCATCTGCAGCGAGGTGATACCGTTTTCGGTGCCTGCCACTTTGAAGTCCATGTCGCCAAGGTGGTCTTCGTCACCCAGAATGTCGGACAGAATGGCGTATTCGCCGTTCTCTTCGAGGATCAGCCCCATGGCCACACCGGCAACTGCATTTTTCAGCGGCACACCTGCGTCCATCATTGACAGCGAACCGCCGCAGACGGAGGCCATCGAAGAAGAGCCGTTGGATTCGGTGATTTCCGAGACCAGGCGCACTGTGTAGGGGAAGTCGGTCGAGGCTGGAAGCACAGCTTGCAACGCGCGCCATGCCAGTTTGCCGTGACCGATTTCGCGACGGCCGGGAGGGCCCACGCGACCTGCTTCACCCACCGAGTAGGGAGGGAAGTTGTAGTGCAGTAGGAAGTTGGATTTGAAGTTGCCGTGCAGGGCGTCGATGAACTGTTCATCATCGCCGGTACCCAGTGTGGTCACAACCAGACCTTGGGTTTCACCACGGGTGAACAGGGCCGATCCGTGCGTCCGGGGCAGAAGGCCTGTCTGGCATACGATGTCGCGGATTTCGTCAGTCTTACGACCGTCGATCCGTTTGCCGGTTTTGACAACGTCACCGCGCAGGATGGACGCCTCAAGACCCTTCATGGCGGAGCCAAGGTTTGAGTCTTCGGCTTGCTCTTCGGTCAGTGCAGCAAGGATTGCGGCACGTGCTTCGGATACAGCCGTTGTACGCTCTTGCTTGTCAGAGATCGCAAAGGCCGCACGCATCTGCTCTTCTCCGGCAGCTTTCACAGCAGCAGCGAGGTCAGAATAGTCAGGCGCCTGGAAGTCAAACGGCTCTTTGGCGGCATCTTCGGCAAGGCTGATGATCAAGTCGATGACCGGCTGGATTTGCTCGTGGGCGAATTTCACCGCACCCAGCATTTCCGCTTCCGAAAGCTCGTAAGCTTCGGATTCGACCATCATCACGGCCTCTTTCGTACCCGCAACAACCAGATCAAGGCGCTGTTCAGGGTTCAAACGCAGGTCCTGCATGTCGTCGACAGTTGGGTTCAGAACGTATTCGCCGTCCTCAAAACCAACGCGGCAACCGCCGATTGGGCCCATGAAGGGCGCACCGGAAATCGTCAGCGCGGCAGAGGCCGCAATCATCGCCACCATGTCCGGGTCATTGACCAGATCGTGGGACAGAACAGTACACATCACCAGAACTTCGTGTTTGAAGCCGGAGACGAACAGGGGCCGGATCGGACGGTCGATTAGACGGGCTGTCAGGGTCTCTTTCTCGGTGGGGCGGGCCTCACGCTTGAAGAAACCGCCGGGGATTTTACCCGCGGCATAGTATTTTTCCTGGTAGTGGACGGTCAGAGGAAAGAAGTCCTGACCGGGCTTTGGTTTTTTCGCGAACGTCACGTTCGCCATAACGCTGGTTTCGCCCAGCGTGGCAATGACCGACCCGTCAGCCTGACGGGCAACCTTGCCTGTTTCCAGTGTGAGCGTTTCTTCGCCCCACTGCATCGATTTTTTCACTTCGTTGAACATTTCTGTTTCCTAAATTGGCGCGTTTCGCCATTTGCATAGGGGGCGTATTCCCCCTGACCCCTGTATCTTCTTTTGCGGGCGCTGAGGTCCGGGCGCCATGCTTTCAGATATCGCGCGTCTACAGCAGAATGCGGCAAATGGAAAGCGCACAGAAACGGGCTGTCCCCAAGGCTTTTTCGGCGGACGTTCAAAGGCAATTGGGGCTTCTGTAAAGAGATCATTCGCGGTGCCTGCTCCGGGGGTCCCCCAATTCGTCATCCACTTCGTTGGGGGTGCCAGTTTACCACCGCGCGCCCATTCGAAGTAACCGAGTGCGCCCGCACAGGGGATCGGCGCGCGCGGGACAGGATCCTTCAATGTCAAACCTGCCTGACAGCCAATCCATTCACTATCAGATTCTGTTATCACGCCTGTCACCTCGACGGACCCGATGATGCAATCGCGTGGCAAATCCAGCGGATGCGGGCATTGCACGCCATGCTCACCCAATCGCTAATGCAGATAACGAAACTCTTTTTCTTTCAGGCCTTGGGCGGCATGCAGGGCGATCCGCCCCGGACCCATCCGCCCGGCGCGGATGGATCCCAATGACCGGTTCTCGATCGGTTTGTGCCCGGCAATTATCGCCATGCGGAGGGCTGGCGGACAGACAAGGCGAGGCGGGGCAGATCATCCATGTTTCGGATAGTAGGGGCAGGTCTTATGGATGGATACTAGCGAAAACCTCTATAGCGGACGTTGGTGCACACGGCAGAGAGAGTCGGCTTTGAGCCCAAAGGAGACATGGTCCGGCACCGATACTCGCAGATGCAGCAAACTAATTGACCAAATCATCAGCCGCGCTGCAGCGAGAAAAGCGGACATTGGGTCAGCCTGCAGCGAGGTTGGATCGGGCTATGACCGAGTTGCCGACGAAGCGGCCAGTTACAAGCGACGAGGTGAATTGAGCAATTGGTGATTATCCAGTCGGGTCGTGCGTGTTTGCCTGTACCTGTGCTTTCTATTCATTAAGGCTTTTCAAAATCTGACGAATGGGCTGACAGAAGCAACCCACCGAGCTAACTTCGTTGCAAAGAGGAGGGGTGAATGGGAAGACGTCTCACGACGGTATTGGCCGCCGACATTGTTGGCTATTCCGCGCTGATGGATCAGGACCGGACTGGCACAGTCGCTGCACTAAAGACCTTCCGCGAGGACACGTTTCTCACGATCGTGGAAGATACCAATGGTTCACTGATCAAAAGCATGGGCGACGGCTGGATCGTCGAGTTCCAATCACCATCTGAAGCGGCAGCTTGCGCGATCGCAGTTCAGTCCGCCCACAAACCTGACCACATCAAACTGCGCATCGGGGTTCACACAGGGGAAGTGGTAACCGATGGCGATGACATTTTCGGCGATGGCATCAATGTTGCGGCGCGTCTGGAGGCTCTCGCGAAGCCGGGACAAGTGCTCTTTTCAGATACGTCACATAACAGCCTTGACCGTAACGATGCGGGATTGTTCGACGGCGGAGAGCAAACCGAACTGAAAAACATCACGCGGCATGTTGGAATCTGGTGTTGGCCAAAGGGTACGAAAGCCAATCTCGCGATCAAAGCGGATGTAAGGCCGGGAATCGCTGTGCTCCCATTCGACAATATGTCGGGTGATCCGGAGCAGGAATTCTTTGCCGATGGCATCACGGAAGACATCATAACTGAGCTATCGCGGTTTCGTTGGTTGATGGTCGTCGCACGAAACTCTTCTTTTACTTATAAGGGGAAAAGCACGGACATCCGCGACGTGGGCCGGGACTTAGGGGTTCGGTATGTACTGGAAGGCTCCGTTCGGCGTTCCGGGCAGCGCGTCCGCATCACGGGACAGCTCATAGATACCGAAAATGGCAGCCATTTGTGGGCGGACCGCTTTGACGGTGTGCTCGACGACATCTTTGATCTTCAAGATCAAGTCACCGAAGACGTAGTTACAGCTATTGAACCATCGGTGCGGCACGCTGAAACAAATCGTGCGCGTGCAAAACCCACCAAGGACTTACAGGCATACGAGCTCTACCTCCGAGCTTTGTCACATTTCCACTTGCTGACTGACCAAGACAACATAGAGGCAATACGACTGACAAAACTGGCTTTGGATCGAGATGCGGAATACGCCTCTGCGGCGGGCTTGCTGGCATGGCTTCATATCCAACGTCTTGTGCAAGGTTTGGAACCTGTAGATCAGGGGCCCAAGTCAGCTGTCGCGGCCGCAGAGCAGGTGCTGCGGAGCGATCGCGCGGACGGCATTGCAAAGGCATATGCCGCACATTCGATCTCTATGCTGGCACAAGACCTGTCCCGCGCACGGACAGCCTTTAAGGAAGCATTGTCGGAAAATCCCAACGCGGCGACGGTCCACATGCTTGCCGCTGCAAATCTCTATTTGCTGAATCGCCCTGACAAGGCGCTGGAACATGCAGTCCGGTCTGTCGAACTCAGCCCGGGTGATCCATTGCGGCACGCCGCTTTCATGGGACAGGGTGCCGCCTTGTTTCACTTGGGACGTTATGAGGAAGCCGCGCAGGCCTGTCGCGAAGCCTTGTCTGTGCGTGCAACCTTCCTGATGAGCCACCTGATGCTGATTGCCTCGCTCGCTGAGCTCGATGACGTAGATGCGGCAAAAACAGCGGCCGCCAAATTGGAAGAAATCGCCCCGAATGCGGCTTCGATAACCGAGACAACACGTTTACCGTTATTCTCTATTCCAACCTGCGCTGATCGCTGGCGCAGCGGGTGGAAAAAAGCAGGGTTGCAAGTGTGAAGGCAAACGGCACCACCCCCGCGGTTCTGTCAACCGTGCATTCGGTGAAGGATATTTCGCCTTTGACTTGAAAATCAGTCGCTGACCAAAACTCTGCCTGGCTGGCCCTCCTCATGGACACGGAACACCAAAATGGTTGCCCCTTCGTCCCCTGAGCGAGCGGTGTGTACTTTTTTCAACGGAACGACGCCTACGTCACCTGAAAAAGCTTTTTGTTCGCTTTCGCCGTCTAGGATGAGGGTGACGCTGCCCTGTAGAATGTAGGCAAATTCTTCACCGGGATGCCAATGCATTGGTAAAGTGAGGTTTGGTGGTAGGGCAACATGGCTCAGGACAACCTCCAAGCCCTCAGTGCTTTTGAGCGACTCGGTTAGCAAGTCCTGAATGAGCGGTTTTTGCAAAGTTGCTGGATCCCGCACATCGTGCGACATAGCCGCTGCGGCACCAGTCACGACAATCAAAAAAGCCAATGTGATTGGTTTCCACATCTAATCCCCTCCTGCTTTTAGAAGATGATGGCATTGGGACCTGTTCGAAATCAATGCTGGTGTGCATACGGTTTACTGCTGCGTTCCAAATTGTTGTGTCAAAAGCTATTCTAGGGTCCGCATAGTTCGCGGAGCGCTTCTTAACGGACGGTGCGGCGAGTGGCAGCTTAGTCCGCAACTGGGTCATAGACCCCTCGAATTTCGCTGTGGTCGCGACCATTGTCTGCTTTTCTTGCTGCGATGCTACGCGTAGCCGAGGCGCACAGTTTGCTGCAAGAGCGATGGGCACGATTTCAATCCGGCTGCTACGGGCTCTGAGCGATCTTTCGCTATGCCTTGCATGAATGGCCGTTTTTTGGTCGGAGAGGTACTTGGGTAGGGACAGTTTAAGGGGGAGGGGTGGGGCAAATCTCTCAAACCAATGGGCCGCAAAACCCGAATCCCCCGCATGCACAGATTTTTTTCCACAAACCGGGTGGTTTTCACGGAAATCTGGTCAGTGGAGCCAATCAAGTCCAGCCGATGTTGCAAAGTCAAAGAGCGTTGGATTGGTGACACTTAGATATCTGAAGTAAATGATAAAAATTTGAATCCCTTAACTCAAGCCCCAAGGATTTCAAAAAGTCCCAGTTTTGGAGGAAATTCGCGGCCCGTCAAAATCATTTTTCCCGGATGGGGCCCGGCGTCCCTAAAGTACGACACGTAATATAAAAAATGGCCAAAGGAAGTCGGCAAGCAAACTATACTCGACCGAGAACGTTTTTTCCTGACATACAGGTCTTATATGTCCCAGCACCCAATTCTCTGGACGTTTCGACGTTGCCCCTATGCCATCCGGGCGCGCCTTGCGATTGCAAGTGCGGGGATCAAAGTTGAGTTGCGCGAAATTCTATTGCGGGACAAACCACAAGCTTTCCTTGAAACATCAATCTCAGCCACCGTACCGGCTCTTCGGCTTACTGATCGGGTACTGGATGAGAGCAGGGACATCATGGTTTGGGCTCTTGAACAGCATGATCCGGATCGGCTTTTGAACATGCCCAAGGAAGGTTGGGACCTGATTGACGAAAATGACGGTCCTTTCAAATCTGCGCTGGATCACACCAAATATGCGTCGCGTTATCCGGACGTGGATGCAAAGGTTGAACGCGTAAAAGCCGCCGCTTTTCTAACCGGCCTTGACGCGCGATTGCGCAAGCAGACGTCGCTGTTTGGAAGCCACGCAACTGTAGCCGACCTCGCGATACTTCCGTTCGTGCGACAGTTCGCTAACTCGGATCGAGACTGGTTTGATTTGCAGCCATGGCCAGATCTAATCGCATGGCTCGATAGGTTTCTGGAAAGCGAGACCTTTGTAAGCGTTATGACCAAATACCCGCCTTGGTCAGAGGGAGAGCCACCGCTCTGGTTTGGCGGTTGAGTCATAGCTTTGTGAGTGGTCTAGAAGGCGGCCGTTGGCGTAAAGTGCAGCAGTTGCGCTAGGCATGTCCAAGTAGGATTGATATCTATTTCGAAAACGTCGGAGGCAAAGTGCTTTAAACAGTGATGGTGTGCGCACTTGCCAGGAGCCCTTGGAAAGAACAAGCAGCAAGTGCTCCTTGGAGGTAGCGAGCGACGCGTTGAAACCTGCTCCGAAACCACCTAAATCGACTTCGCGATTAGAATTTGGAGGGACGAATGTCAGAGACTACCGAGAAAGAAACCTTTTCTTTTCAGACAGAAGTCGGCCAACTCTTGGAGATTGTTGCGGGCTCGCTCTATTCCAATCGCGAGGTGTTTCTGCGGGAGCTCGTCTCTAACGCCTCTGATGCCTGTGACAAGTTGCGCTACGCTGCCCTGACAGATGCAAGCCTGGCACCATCACAGGATTTCGCAATAACACTTGAGTTCGACACGAAAGCAAAAACGCTGACGATCTCCGACAACGGCATTGGGATGAACCATGCTGATCTGTTGGAAACGCTTGGTACAATCGCAAAGTCCGGCACTGGTGCTTTCATTGAGGCGCTCAAAGCTGAGGAGAAAGATACCCCGGGTCTCATTGGTCAGTTTGGTGTGGGGTTCTATTCAGCTTTTATGGTGGCCGCCAAAGTTGATGTGCTGACGCGCAAGGCTGGCGAGGCCGAGGCTTGGCTTTGGTCCTCAGACGGCAAAGGATCTTTCACGATTGAGGCTGCACAGCGGGATACCAGTGGTACCACGGTCACTCTTCATCTCAAGAAGGATGCGAAAGAATTCGCAGACGAAGCCCGCATCCGACACATTATTAAGACCTATTCTGAACATATCAGCTTCCCCGTGAAGCTCGGAGAGGAAACGCTCAACGCGGCTGAAGCGCTCTGGCCCCGTCCGGCGAAAGACATCACTGAAGAACAGTACACCGATTTCTATCGCCACTGCTCACATGCCTTTGACGAGCCCTGGCATGTGATGCACAACAAAGTGGAGGGTGCGCTCAATCACACCAGCCTCCTCTTTGTGCCCACCCACCAGCCTTTCGATCTCTTCGACGCTGAGCGCAAAAGCCATGTGAAGCTCTATGTAAATCGAGTTTTTATCTCCGAGACGACAAAAGACCTTCTTCCCGCCTACCTCCGTTTTCTGCGCGGTGTGGTGGACAGCCAGGACCTTTCACTCAATGTCTCTCGCGAGATGCTTCAGACCGATCCAAAACTCGCCAAGATAAAATCCCAGGTCACCAAGAAGGTTCTCAGCGAACTGAAGAAAAAAGCGAACAAAGCTCCAGAAGAGTATGCGAAATTCTGGGCAAAATTCGGTGCGGTTTTGAAAGAGGGGCTAATTGAGGATCCAAGTTTGCGTGACCGCATTCTTGAGCTCTGCCGTTTCGCCTCCACGGGTGAGGATGCGCTTGCGAGCCTCCCCGACTATGTGTCTCGAATGAAAGAAGGGCAGGACGCGATTTTCTATATCGCGGGAGAGGACGCCGCCAAGCTCGCGCAATCACCCCATTTGGAGGGCTTCAGGGCTAAGGGCGTCGAGGTACTGCTTCTTTCCGACCACGTTGACGAGTTTTGGTTGCAGCACGTTACCAAGTTCGACGGGAAGCCGCTCAAATCCATTACTCGTGGTGCCGCGGAGCTAGATGAGATCAAAACGGGGCAAGAAACTAAAGACGAAGACAAAACTGAGGACGCTGATCTGGCTGCTCTAATCGCTGCGATCAAAGTGGAACTGGGCGAAACCGTCAAAGACGTCCGCCCATCCAAACGCCTGACTGACAGTCCCGTCTGTCTTATCGCTGATGACGGGGATATGGATGTTAATCTAGAACGTATGCTCAAACGTCATGGTCAATTGGAACATGGCATGCCGCGCGTGCTGGAACTCAACCCAAACCATGCCATGATCACCAAATTGGCAGAACGGGCAATGGCAGAGAGCGCAAGCGACGATAGTCTTCTCAAGGACGCCGCTCACCTCCTGTTGGATCAGGCCCGGATTGTCGAAGGCGAAACCCCAACCAACCCGTCCGAGTTCGCAAGGCGTCTAGGAACTGTCATAGCGCGCGCCTTTACAACTTCAAAGTAGCGCGCAGCACAATGCTGGTTTGAGCGAAAAGGAAAGCGGGGCAAGCAATTGGGCCGTGCGAAATACCCGGCGTATGAACGCAAGAAAGACTCGAGATGAAATCTGATGCAAAATCGCTGGTGATTAGCGTCCCCGAACCGCGCAGTCTGGACTTGATTTTTACACCAAGGAAGCTGGCTGAACTGCAGGAACGGTATAATCTGATCGAAACTACGGTAGATGTGTTTGACGCCTTGGACGAAGAAGTGCTCGCCAAAGTGAAGTACGTCATCGGCCAACCACCCATTTCTTCGGACACACTCGGGAAGATGAAGTTGCTTCGAGCCGTACTGAACGTGGAGTCGAACCTTCTTGATAACATGCCCTATGATGAAGTGTTCGCGCGGGGAATACATGTCGTCACCACTGGCTCTGTTTTCGCCATGCCAGTTGCTGAAATGGGCCTTGGTCTTGCACTGGATCTTGCGCGAGGCATTACCCAAGCGGATAGTAGCTTCAAGGCTGGCACGGAAACTTGGGGCGGCGACAGCAATACCAGCGCGCGCTTGCTGTCTGGCGCCGATGTGGGGGTCATCGGTTTTGGAGATCTAGGGCGGGCGATGAACCGACTGCTCAAAGGATTTCGGTGCAACATCCGAGTCTATGATCCTTGGATGCCGCCGTCGATCCTCCTTGATTATCAGGTTACGCCGTCTTCCCTTGAAGATGTGCTACAACAGTCAGACTTCATCTTTGTGATGGCGGCGGTCACTACCGAAAACCAGGGCTTTCTTGGTGCAGAAGAGTTTGCACAAATGCGATCAGGTGCCGCGTTTATTCTTCTGAGCCGCGCTGATGTCGTAAATTTTGATGACATGCTGGACGCTGTTGAACGAGGCCAAATTGTTGCGGCGAGCGATGTCTTCCCGCAAGAGCCTTTGCCAGCAGATCATCGCGCAAGGCGTATCCCTGGGTTTATTGGGTCAGCCCACCGTGCCGGAGCGCTCGATGTCGCGTTCAAGCAAATGGGCGATATGGTGTTGGAAGACTTGGACCTGATGGATCGAGGACTCCCACCGATGCGGTGCAAGCGCGCTGAGCGCGAAACGGTGAGCCGAATGCGGTCGCGTCCTGTTGACAAAAATTAGCCAGGTGCAAACTCCGAAACAAAGGGATCCAGATGTTCCTAAAATGGCTAGATCAAATCGTGACGAGCGACGTTTTCTGGCGTGTATGAATGACGGCCTGACAGAACTCCTCCGTAGTCAGACCATTGGCTTTAGAAGGTTCTGCAACTCACTCGGCCGATTACCAAGCGCGCCGATGTCCCAAAAGAGGCCTGCCATGACACTCAGAGCATCGCGGCACACCGATTTTAGGACATGCTCATTTGGTGCATGTTGAGAGCAGCCCCGATAAGAGTGTGGCACCCAAATCGTCGGCACTCCAAGAATGTCCGTGAAACTGTCATTCGGGAGCGAGCCGGCAAGATTGGGCAGCACATGAAGCTTGCCGCCACTGGTTTTGCGGATCGAGTTGCCGACGAACTCTGCCCAAGGGTGTTGGGGATCCAACCGCGTTGCACTGAAAAACCCCCTGTCATGAAGAATGATCTGCACGTCTTCAAAGCCTTGCGCGTCGAGATGGCGGCGCAAGGCTGGAACAACCTCATCGGGATCAGTCCCAACGACAAACCTGAGTTGGCATGTCGCACGGGCCCAGCCCGAAATCGCGTTCAGTGGGGCATCGGGCACGCCGGTAATCTGCGCAAGAACCGCAAAACTATTCCATCCAAACACTCGCTCGGCCGGCGTTAAGTCTTCTTCGCCCCAGTCTGGATTGACCTGTGGTCCATCCCCGCCCGCCACGGGCAAGTCCTTGAGCGCCCTCCGCACAGCATCGGTCAGACTGTCGGGGCGCCACTCTTGTACAGTGATCTGACCGCGACGGTCCGTGATAGACGCCAACGCATGGGCGAGGATCATTGCCGGATCGGCCAAAAGTCCCCCCCAATTGCCCGAGTGATGTGCCCCTTCATGCGTCTTGACCAAGAGATCAAAAGTAATCCCACCCCGTGACCCCATAAAAATGGTTGGCACGTCGGGCTGCAGGCGCGGACCATCTGATGCGATCAAGACATCTGCTTTCAGACGATCTTTGAAACGCTCGAATACCTGCGGCAGACCAATGGACCCAACCTCTTCGCTCATTTCGATCACGATGCGGATGTTGAATCCCAAGCATCCCCGCACAGACAGGACAGCTTCGAGTGCGGCGAGGTTGATCAGGTGTTGGCTTTTGTTGTCCGCTGCACCGCGGCCATACAACCGGTCACCTTCTTCAACCAGTGCCCAAGGCTCAAGGCCGTCGCGCCACGTGCCCTCCTGTCCAAGCACTGTGTCACCATGGCCGTACGTCAACACAGTACTCAGGTCGTCGCTTTCAAACCGTTCGCCGATCAACAGCGGACCGCCCTGCGGGTCGGGATTGTCGATAATCTCGCAGGCAAATTTCATGGCTTCAAGGCGCGGCAGGATTGCTTCTTTCAGATAGCGGTGGCTTTCATTCCGAGATTCTTCGGCAGGGTTCTGACTTTCGGAGCGATAGGTGACAAGATCAGCCAATTCGGCCTGGAAAGCGCCTGTGTCGAAGTATTCATGTACACGGGCAATGGTGGCGTCACTGGTCATCGAAGTTCCTTTTGAGTTTCCTACGCGGCGCCAGGCTGACGCGCAGAGGATGCTGAACACAATTTCCGTATACAGCGCAGTATCGTCAATCTCTTGCATCCTGACGCTTGCCTGTTGTCGGCCGTGCCAACGCGGATCGCCCGCTATTAAGCCAATTTTCGTTTGCTTGCATTGGCTCGCTTGATCCAAATCAGTTCGACGGTTCACCCAAGTGGTAAAGTTGGATCCAAGGAATGTAAGAAGGGTGAGTGAAATGGGAACAACGTCATACCCCGAGTTGACCGATGGGATTTCGAAACAAATCGGGCAATTGCGGAAAGGCATACCGGACACGATGAAGGGCTTCTCCGCCATGGCGCAGGGCGCCACGGCGAATGCTGCTTTGGATGAGAAAACCAAAGAGCTAATTGCAATGGGCATAGCAATTGCACTGCGTTGTGATGGGTGCATCGGGTTTCACACCAAAACTCTTGTCCGGCTGGGTGCAACCCGCCAAGAGTTCGAAGAAATGCTTGGGGTAGCAATCTATATGGGCGGAGGTCCATCCCTTATGTATGCCGCTCAGGCCCTAGATGCTTGGGAACAGTTCGGAGGGCAGTAACCGTCCGCTTGCAAACCTCAAGGTTGCACAGAACAACGTAGTCATTTTGAGATCGGCAAGACTCGACTGGTTGTCTGCGCTAAAGTCATAACCAAACAAAATGAGACATCTTATGGATCAACCGGAAACTCCGCATGCAGAGATTGTCGATGATGATCGGCTAGAGGTTCGCGAGGCACTCAGTAGCCGGCTTGCGAATGTCTGGTGGACCTTTTTCTTACGTGGATTGCTTGCAGCAGGCGTTGGCCTTGCAGCCTTATTTTGGCCGACAGGTAGTATTTCGCTTTTGCTTCAACTCGTGGGTGTTCTTCTAATCTTGGATGGTGGACTTACCTTGTTTGGGTTTGGACGGGGCGGGGCTGCAGGCGGTGTCGGTATCGGTGCAATTGCCATTGGGTTGGTGTTGCTGATTTGGCCCGAGGGCACTGCACGCTTTGCGTTTGCCCTATTGGGTGCCTTTGCGTTGCTTACAGGTACAGGCTCTCTTCTGACCTGGAGGCAGTTGCCGGAATCTGATCCTGAGCGGATGACGGCTCGCAATGCGGGAGTTGCCGCGCTGCTCATTGGTTTGTTTCTCATCTTCTGGCCCGGTACGGGGTTGGTGGCCCTCGGATGGGCCATCGCATTTGGAGCCCTGACAGTATCGGTGATAATGTTCTGGCTCGCATCCCGCTTCAAAGGAGCGAATGAACGCCTTAAGACCAAGGTCATCAATCCGCGTTGACCTTTGGATCCGCTTGGGCCTCATTTTTTGAAAGTAGGTCAACAGTGAAGCAGCTATTGTTTAGTGTCCCATTTATTGCCTTGGGCTCTTCGCTGGGAGCTGAAAGCGTTGGGGAAACCCTATTCTTGGAAAACTGTGTCACCTGCCACGGTATTGCTGGTCAAGGCGACGGCCCAAATGCGAGGGGACTGGATACAGCCCCGGCAGATTTGACCAAAATTTCCGCCCAACGTGGTGGGGTGTGGCCAATGCTGGAGATAATGTCGATCATTGATGGCTACTCCCGAAACATAGTGCCGCGCGAAGATATGCCGGTGTTCGAGAATTTTCTGGATAATGAGATGGTCGAATTCGACACCGGAAACGGTGTGGATATTCTGGTCCCAAGCAAGCTGATCGAAATAGTAAAATACCTCGAAACTCTACAGAACCCTCCGCCGTCGCGCTACGTGCCTTGATCGTAGAAGAAAAGGTTTGCTGCTTTTCTCGACCTGTGTTCGATCGTCTCTAGAGCGAGATAACCTTCCCCTATTTTTGCTGTGTAGCGGCCTTTGGAAAAGCGGATCGCAAAACTTCGAGGATTGAACGACGCATTTGCTAGGAACCCTCGGTAAGCACAAGCAGCAAGTGCTCCTTGGAGGTAGGAAACACGCGGCCGTTTCAAATCAATGCCACGGTGCGAGAGCAGCTCAGTAACAGTTGCGATGTCGGGAGGCCGCCGCACGAACTTGCAAAAGATTACCCGCATTTTGATTTTGACCATCTGGATGATTGCTGGTGGCATGACGGCGAAAAGACTACAGAGGCATAGGGCCGCCATCCAAGCTGCGCTCAAAGCGACTGATAGGTTAGAGGTATCAATCGGGCATTCAGAAAAGATAAGCGCTTTACCTCCAAATCTGATGTCTGGTCAGCGTGACTTGTACGAGGCGAGGCGACTGCTGGCTTCGGGTATTTCACGTTTGAAACAAAGCTGCTCGTAGAGCGCTTGAACGGTAGGAGACAGGAAAGAGCACCTGCCGCTTTACTCCAAATTTTCCAAATAGCGGTCATTGGTCAGCTTTGCGATGAACGACCGCTCCGAGCCCAGAGCGTAAGTTTAGTAGGTTTCTTCAAACATAATACATCATATTTCGCCATCGAGATTGACGAAGTTCGTCATGTAGATTTTTGCATCTTTAGTGCCGACAACCCGACTGATATGGCCTTTGCCAGAGACGTCGGTGCTTCGCCAAACCTCGCCGGGTGAGAAGCGTCGGACTTCTCCGCTACCTACTTCAATTTCTACGCCGCCTTGGAGCAGTACAGCGAAACCATCACCTGGAGAATTGTGCCACCCACTATTCCATCCTGCGGGAACAGATATGAATCCAGCCGCCGCTTGATGAAAACTTGATGTCGAAACCGGGTTTCCTTTTGCTGCCAACTCATTTGAAGCGAAAGAAACTTCTGCATCTCGAAAATGAGAAACGCCCTGAGCATCGGCGTAGATTTCAAAGTAGTTCATTTTTGATGATCCATTGCAGTGAAAGTCTGTTCAGACATCATTGGGTGAATTCACCGCGATCTCAACTGATGTCGGGACCAGCTGCGGTTAACCGAAGTCAGCTGTCTAGGAGATAATCTGCGGAGACGTAGCCTGTGATCTGAGGCGTGGCTGCAAGCGAGACCTGGCACCAGAGCTGACCTACTTCAGTCACACAGGAGCGGCGATTGAGAGATGTTCCGTCTGGCAATCCCAAGACTACATTGTAGTCAAGCCCGGGGCCTGCACGTAACTTGAGCAATTCGTCCGGCCCAGCACCGGTGACAACAGTGCGATCAGTTACTATGCCGCCACAGCTAGCGACGAACAGAAATACAAAAATAACCGGAAAAACTGTGCGTTGCATAATTTAGCCTCGTTTGCTTCCTAACTAGTAGACTGACATCCGGCCAAATTCTACTCTGCTGAACACGGAGTTCATTACAGTAGTCTAGTCCGCAACAGGAACTTTGTCCGCAACTCGGTCATTGGGGCGTCGCGCAGCGAAGGTCCGCTTGGTGGTATTCGATGCTTTGGAATTTAATGGGTCCAGAGCCTAGGCTCTGGAACTATCAAACTCATAGTGAGCGATTGGGGATAAAGTGGCCCTTGGCCCCCTATACAGCGAACCACCGCTGCTAGCCCTAAGCGCCAGATACTGCAATTCGCGTGCACGGTTGCTATGCTGGATCGCAACACTTGTCACAAGATTTCGCCCATCACCCCTGAGGCTCGGACAATTTGCCACTAAGTCCTTCCAGCATTTTGAGACATTGAGATAACTGGCCTAGAGCCAAAAACTCGTTTGCCTTGTGGGCTTGCTCGATAGAACCGGGTCCACAGACGACAACATCCATCCCAAGGGATTGATACAAGCCTGCCTCCGTCCCGAATGAAACAACATCTGTACCGTTCGCCCCGGTGAGTTCGGAAAGGATTCGAACAGCTTCATTTTTTCTGTGGGCAAAAGGCCTGCAACCTCGCCAATCACTTCAGTGAGGATGGATGCATTGGGATAGACCGCCTGCATCGCAGGCAAGAGGGTTTCGTCGCAATACGCCTTGAGGGATTCCTTAACTAGGTCGGCGTCACTTGCCGTAACTGGACGCATCTCCCAATCGACCGTTGCTTTGGGTGCAATGATGTTGTGCACATGCCCACCGTTCAGCGCACCAATGTTCAGCGTGGTCCAGGGCGGGCCAAAGGGGCTGTTGTTTGGGCCATTTGTTTCAGCGCATCGCGTAGATCAAGCAATTGGGCAACATACCGCACGGCATATTCGATTGCGTTCACCCCAAGCTCGGGGGTAGATCCATGGCCCTCAAGGCCGTGGAAATGGGTGCTGTACTCATAACAACCTTTGTGTCCCTCGATGATCCGCATGTCAGTCGGCTCTCCGATGATGGCAAGGGATGGCCTGATGGATCGCTCGGTAAGGTTTTGAACAAGATGCCCAGCGCCGATGCAGCCAGTTTCTTCATCGTAGGTGAATGCGAAATGAAGAGGCCTGTCGCACACCTGCTCCGCGAAACGTGGGGCCATGGCCACAGTCGCCGCGATGAAGCCTTTCATGTCGCAGGTCCCGCGCGCAAATAGCAAGCCATCACGCTCTACCATTTCAAAAGGGTTCGTGTCCCAATTCTGATCCGTGACGGGGACAACATCGCTGTGTCCGGACAAGACAATCCCGCCGTCGCGCATTGGACCCAAAGTGGCAAATAAATTGGCTTTGCGACCCGTTTCATCATGCATTACATCCACATGCGCGCCGCACTCTTCCAGTCGATTGGCGAGATAGGCGATCATCTCGAGATTACTGTCAGCGGACACTGTTGGAAAAGCGATTAGGTCTGACAGGATCTGCTTGGTCTGGTCGATCATGGCCTAGCTTTTCACAAAAAGCTTGCGTGGTATGTCACACAGAGTTGCAGCAGGGCCGTCGTCCTGGATTAGGATAGTTTCGGTGGTTTCCAGCCCCCAACTGTCCATCCACAGGGCGGGCATGAAGTGGAAGGTCATGCCGGGTTGCAGAACGGTTTCATCTTCACTGCGGATTGATGCCGTCCTCTCGCCCCAGTCAGGCGGGTAGCTAAGGCCAATGGGATAGCCCATGCGGCCGGAGCGTTCGATGCCGTGTTTGGAAATGACTGACATGAAAACGTTGGCGATGTCACAAGTACGGTTGCCTGCCCGCGCCGCATCAAGCCCCGCCTCGATGCCTTCGACCTGTGCCGCCTCGGCGCGGCGCATGTCATCCGACGGGGTGCCAAGGAAAACGGTACGGCAAAGCGGAGCGTGATAGCGCCGATAGCACCCTGACAACTCGAAGAACGTGGCTTCTCCTGCGCGCATAGGTGCGCCATCCCAAGTCAGATGCGCTGCTGTAGCATCCAAGCCAGAGGGCGTGATCGGCACAATCGCAGGGTAGTCCCCCCAATCATCGCCCACACCTGAAATACCTGCATGCATGATTTCCGCGACAAGATCGTTCTTTCTAACGCCCACCGCTGCGCGCTCAATTGCCGTATTTATCACCTTTTCCGAGATCCGCGCAGCCTTGCGGATAAAATCGATTTCGACCGCCGATTTTATCAACCTCTGCCAATTCACCAAGGCAGTGGCATCGAGAAGCGTTGCATCGGAAAGCGCATCGCTCAGAACGGCATGTGCCTTGGCGGAGTAGTAGTAGTTTTCCATCTCGACGCCAATGCGCGCCTGCGACAATCCACGGGCGGTTAGATGCTCGGCCAGGTCCTGCATGGGGTGAACTTCGCTCGACTGTACGAAATGATCGCCGTAGCCGATGATGTTGTCGTGCTGCATCCAACAGGTGCGGCGCCCACCCATCATGTCCATATGCCTCCCCCACCAGATCGGTTCGCCATCCATGGTCAGGATCACGCCCTGATGCACATAGAACGACCACCCATCATACCCTGTCAGCCACGCTTGATTGGAGGGGTCAGTAACAAATATCGCATCCAGCCCTGCCGCCGACATTGCGGCGCGGGTTTTGGCGATACGGCGATCATATTCTGCAGTTTCAAATGCTGCATTGTGAGTGGCCATTGCGGTATCCTTTCGGCGGTTCAACCCAAAACGCTTGTGACAGCTTGAACAGTGGCTGCGACCACTTGATCAGCCTCGGCGCGGGTCAGGCAAAACGGCGGTGCAAAACCCAGTATGTCCCCTTGTGGCATGGCGCGCGCGATGACGCTGTTTTGTTCCAGCATCTTGGCCGCGATCTGTGGCCCGATTTTTTCGCCTGCATCAAAGAATGTGCGACTGCCCTTTTCGGCCACCAATTCGACCGCGCACAACATTCCTTCCCCGCGCACGTCTCCGACATGAGGATGATCGCCAAGGGCAGCCTGCATTTCTGCGTTCAGGTAGGTGCCGACAATGCCCGCGTTTTCGATCAATCCCAGCTTGTCGATCAGCTCAAGATTTGCAACGCCTGCAGCGGCACCAATCGGGTGTGCGGAATACGTCCAACCGTGCCCAATGGGTCCGTTTTCCTCCGTGCCTTGTTCCAGAATGGTCCACATCTTTTCGGACACGATAGATCCGGACAGCGGCGCGTAGGCCGACGTCAAACCCTTGGCAATTGTGATGAGATCGGGGCGCATTCCATAGTGATCGGACCCGAATATCGTGCCAAGCCTGCCAAAGCCGGTGACGACCTCATCTGCGACCAGCAGAATGTCATGGTGCTCCAAAACAGCCTGGATGGCTGGCCAATATCCCTCAGGCGGTGGGACAATCCCGCCCGTCCCAAGTACAGGCTCGCCGATGAAAGCCGCGATTGTGTCGGCTCCTTCGCGGCTGATCATCGCTTCAAGCTCTGAGACGCAATGGGCTACAAATTCAGCCTCGCTCTGTTCGAGATCATCACTTCGAAAATAATATGGTGCTTCGGTGTGGATCACTTGAGCAAGCGGTAGATCAAATTTGTTGTGAAACAATTCAAGCCCCGTCAGTGATCCGGTCATAAGGCCGGACCCGTGATAGCCTCGCCAGCGTGAGATGATTTTCTTTTTCTGGGGGCGGCCCAGAATATTGTTGTAGTACCAGATCAGCTTGATGTTGGTCTCATTTGCATCCGACCCCGACAAACCAAAATAGACCTTCGACATATGATCTGGAGCGCGGTCGAGCACCATTTTTGCAAGTGTGATTGACGCTTCGGTCCCGTGACCCACGTAGGAATGGTAATACGCCAGTTCCTTGGCCTGTTCGGCGATGGCCTCCGCGATTTCCGGACGTCCATACCCGACATTCACGCAATAGAGCCCAGCAAAAGCGTCCAGCATGCGATTGCCGTCACGATCTACGATATGACTGCCCGATCCACCCGTGATCACGCGGTGCGGTACGTTCCCGCGTGCGAATTCAGCAAGGTGGGTTGAGGGGTGAAAGAAATTTTCGCGATCCCAGTGTTCAAGTTGATCGTTATGGAGCATGGCTTGACCTTCGGCTTGGGCGGCGCGCCGCCTGTTGGTTTCTGAAGGGAGCCAGTTGCACGCTATGGGTCAAGTACGACCCTGACTATGAGCAGAAAGGCTCCACTCTCCGAGGCAGCAGCGCGCAATGCCTTTATTGCCAAGGTAATGCGAGACTTGAACCACGCCGTATACTCAAAGATCAACTGAAATTTGGCGGAGGGCATCATTGCTCGCACGCACTCTGGTTCTGGCCGCTTAAGAGGGTAAGCGGCTTGGATCTGTCAAGATCGCGGTCTGCTCGACGGTCGTACCACCGCTTGCCGCGAAGAGCGTTCCTCCATAAATCCAGTGGTTGCCGCGCTACCTGATACGTTTCCTTGTCTGTTTGGCCTAAGGATACGGACATTGTCGCGGTCGCCGCGGAATAGCGACTTTGTCCTGCAATTTGGTCACTGGGGGGGCGTGCATCTAAGGCCCGCTTTGTGGCATTTGGTACGTCAGAAGTGGATAGGTCCAGACGCTAGGATTTCTTCCAGACCGATATGTGCTTTGTGCTCATTCGATCAAACGGCGAACGGTCCCAGTCTGACCATCGATGTTCCAGCTCCATACCCGCCATTTGTGCCATTAGATCAAGCTCTGAAGGCCATGCATAACGGAAAGGGATCGACTGATGAATGTAGCGTCTGTCTTTCATCCAAACGTGGTTTGACGTGTAATTTTGCGACGCCACATCAAACTCGTCGATGCCGAAGTGGTCAGGACTGCTTGCAAACGCCAGTCTTTCCTCGCCGAAAGGGATTTTTTGGATAGGCGGCACGAGGGTTTCAATAAGGAACCGGCCTCCTTGTCCAAGATGGCGCGCAGCGTTCTTGAAACACGCGGCTTGCGCCTGCTGAGAGGTCAAGTTGTCGATGGTGTTAAACACCAGATAGACCAGTGAAAACGTGCCTTGGACCTGTGTCGAGGTCATGTCGCCGATGGCGACCTCAATGGGTGGGCCGGTTTCCTTTTCCCGCAGTTTCCTGACCATGGCGGCGGACAGCTCAATGCCTTTAATCTGCGCACCACGTTCGGCCAACGGTATCGCGATGCGTCCGGTTCCAATGGCAAGCTCGAGAACATCGCCAAAGCTGGACAAATCCACCAGGCAATCAACTGTCCGTTCGATCAACACCGGATCGGTGCCGCCGTGATCCTGATCGTAGGTTCTGGCGACGTCTTCGTCGAAGTATCCGTCATTGCTCATTGAATTGGTTTCCTTGGATCACTCTCCGAACCGGTCGATTGTTACCGGACTATCAGGCAAAGTGCTACGCCGGTGCTGGGCACGATGGCTTGGGGTGGCACCAGATGTCATTGCGACGGAGGGAAAAGAAACTTTGGCATTTCGGCATTTCCTGCCAAACAGCTGAAGCGCCTTTGAAACTCATTGAAATGCAATCGCCGATCAGGCGTCTCTATTTTGTACATTCCCCAAACTCAACCTCAGGACACAAAAAAACCGCGCCGAACCAGCGCGGTTTTTCAGTATTTTTCCAAGAGGAGAAATCCTCAGCGGCGCAGACCCAGACGCTTGATCAGGTCCTGATAGCGCGCCTCGTCTTTTGCCTTGGTGTAGTCCAGAAGCTTGCGGCGCAGAGCAACCATTTTCAACAGGCCACGGCGACCGTGGTTGTCTTTTTTGTGAGTCTTGAAATGCTCTGTCAGCGTCGCGATGCGCGAGGACAGGATCGCAACCTGAACTTCAGGCGAACCGGTGTCGCCCTCTTTGGTTGCGAATTCTTTCATGACGCGTGCTTTTTCTTCAGCTGTGATCGACATCGGGATCTCCTTTTCAGGTTAGAGTGAGACGCCGCCGGCCGGGATGTCGTCCAGCACGGGGCCATTAGATCCGGCGGTAACCGGAATTGCGCGCGTATAGGAAAGAATCACTTGGATGGCAAAGCCTATTTTTACCGCTGCGCCGAATGGTCGTTTCGTCAGAGCGGTGCCATCCCCGCGGACTGCGCGAGGCTGAGCGGCATGATCGAGATATCGTCCATTCCGATATCTGCTCCATTCAGGATGTTGGCGACAGCGACACCGTCCATAAACACCTGTGTCACGTCCGGATCGTCCGGATCGGCGAGCAGGCTGACATCGGGCACCTCGGTGCCGTCTTCATAAACCAGCAGGATATTGTCGTCTTCTGAGTCGAAATCGACAATGTCCATGGCCGGGTCGTCTGCAATCCAAGTTCCGCCTACTACGGTGTCAGCGCCCTCTCCGGACGTGACCATGTCGTCGTTGCCCGCCACGATTATATCATCGCCACTGCCCCCGTTTAGGTAGTCGGATCCGTCTATGTCATCCGCTTCGGCGGTATCGGGGTCGTCTTCGACTCCGTTGATGACATCATCGCCCCAGCCACCAAACAGTTTATCATTGCCCAATCCACCCGCCAGCGTGTCGGCGCCGAGTCCGCCCTGTACGGCATCATCACCTTCGCCGCCGCTGGCAACGTCATCCCCCGATGAACCTTGCAGCTCGTCGTTACCGCTGCCTCATTCCAAAGAGTCCTCGCCATTTCCGCCAACAAGCGTGTCATCGCCACTCTCGCCCGCCAACTCATCATCGCTATCCTGACCGTGGAGCGAGTCATTGCCCGTTCCGCCTGCCAGAGTGTCATCCGTGTCAGATCCATCTAGAACCTGATCTTCGTCGCTGCCTTCTTCGGACACCGAAGCGCTGGCCGTCGTCAGGATGTCGGTGTCGGTCTGTTCGTCGCTTATGGCGCCAGTGCCGGCATCGTCTTCAGACATGTCCTTGTCTGAGGTCGGGTCCGCATCGATAACGCCAACTGCGCCGACTGTTAAAATTCCCACCAATCCTGCAAGCCACAACATGTCGCGATCCAGTCCCTGGGCGAAAGGCCCGGAGGATACCTACGCCTGACCGCTGGCTGAAATCAAAGTGTTTTAGATCAACTGGTTAACGCCGTCCTAAGACATCACAGGCGTTGGTGTCCATGGCTCCGGGGCTTGGGAGTAGGGCAGGTAGAGCGGATGCTTGGGGTGACCGGCTTTGGACAATCCAAGGTGAAACAGCGGGCGTGCAGAGTCGCGTAGTAGAGACGCCACATATGCCCCACGATCCAGATGCGCGCCGTGCGTGCCCCATGCGGCGATGACATGATCGGCCCAGGCTGCGCGGTCCAGAATGGCTGCGTCATTGCCGGGTCCCACAGCGTCAGCGGCCGCACGCATGGCCCTTGGATCGGTGTCCCGCCATGCAAAGATGTTGGTGACCGCAAAGCTGCCAAACCCAAGCGCGCGGGCGCGTCTTTCGCAGCGTTCGACGGTGGGATCGTTCTGGACTTCTGTTGCGGTGGAGGGGTTGAGCATGACAAAGTTCACGCGGCTTCCACCTTCGTCCCAAACCCGCGTCAGGCTGTAACGATACCGTTCGCAATCGGAGTAGATGGCGGTTGAGGGCGCGTCGCCTTTGATATGGGTCCGGGTGATCATGGCAGCGGTTGTGCCAGTGCAACCCACCACGCGCAACGGCTTGAGGCGTAAAAAAGGGCCGCGCAAACGTCCAGCGCGGCCCAAATGTCTCGGCAACCGGGGTGGGGTTATTCAGCGGGCACAGCCACTGGATTGCGGCGCAGGTCAAGGACGGCGCCTTTGGCTTCCATGAAGCTCGCAGCCACGACCGCATAAACGATATGGCCCCACAGCGCGACCCAAGTGATCCCCGTCCATCCAAGGAATGGTTTATTGCTGGTCACTAGATGCGCCATCACGTAGAGCGCAAAAACCCACAGTACGACACCGTACGCGATGGCAGTGACCGACCAGTGAAGGCGTGGCGCGACCATCAGCTGAATGGGACGTGCGATGGCAAAGTACCCAACTGCGTAAAAGATCAACCCGGTCAGCGTATGCAGCAAATACGCGGCACCCGATGGATTTGCGCCAATGATCGCTTTGAGCGAGGCGCCGGCAAGACCCACCGGGGCCAGTTTGGCATATCCAAAGAGGGGGCTGAGCGCCTGACCGAAGGTGTCAAAGGCGATGGTGGCAAAGGCGCCCGCGGTGAGAACAGTGCCAACGGTGCGGAGTGATATCTGAGTCATGGGTCATGTTTCCCTGCGTTGTGTGTCTGATGGGATTGATATGGACCACTTGGTTCCAAATCGAAAGACACCTCACGCAGGGCTGATCGCCCGGCCATTTCTGTAACATTTGACCAAATGGGCCGAACGGATGCATCCGTTCGGCAAGGCGAGCTGTTTCAGAGGTTAAAGACGCGCGCCGGGTGTAACTCTCCCGCTTTGTAGCGGCCCACGGCAACCGGAACCCCGTCCAGGGACGCCCAGGCCTCGTCGCCATATTCAACGTCTGACGCCAGAACCATGCCCGGGTTGCCGTTGCGCAGCCGCGCCGCGCCTTCGGGTGTTGCGCGTAATTCCGGGAGGTCAGCCAGACCGTCAGCCACAGGGCGCAAGTAAGTATCCAGTTCAGGCGTTTGGGCCATCGCTTCGACCTGCTCCATGGTCAGGCCGTCCTCGGCCTCAAACGGCCCGGACCAGATGCGACGCAAGTCGCGCACGTGCCCAAAGCACTCCAGTGCCGCCCCCAGATCGCGCGCGATCGAGCGGACATAACCGCCCTTGCCACATACCATCTCGAGCGTCACGTGATCTGCATCCGGTCGGTCGGTCATGATCAGTTCATCGACCCAAAGGGGGCGGGCTGCGATCTCTACATCCTCGCCGCTGCGGGCCAGTTTGTAGGCGCGTTCACCGTCGATCTTTACAGCGGAAAACTTGGGCGGCACCTGCATGATATCACCAACAAAGGCGCCAAGGGCCGCCTTGATGTCATCATCACTCGGGCGGGCATCCGAGGTGTTGATCACCTCGCCTTCCGCGTCATCGGTGTTGGTTGACTGACCCAATCGAACGGTAAACCGATAGGCCTTCAGCGCCTCCGTGATGTAGGGCACGGTTTTGGTTGCCTCGCCCAAGGCCACAGCCAGAACGCCGGTCGCATCGGGGTCGAGCGTGCCAGCGTGGCCTGCCTTTTTCGCGCCCATTGCCCAGCGAACCTTGTTCACAACGGCGGTTGAGGTCGGTCCGGCAGGTTTGTCTATCACCAGCCAACCGGATATGTCGCGCCCTTTGCGTGTACGGCCCATGGAGGTCCCTTATTGCTAGTAAAACAAGGGCAGGCGCCTAAGCCGCCCCGCACAGCTTGTCAATCAGCCGCTTCAACCGTCCCGACAATTGGGCCCAGTGAGAACCCGATGTCACTGCGATTTAGGTCGGGTGCGTAGAGGCGAGAGATATTGCCATCCAGAAACAGCGCGTTTGGCAGGTTCAAATGGTCGCGATAGAGCCGCCCAAATTCGTGAAACGTCACCGGGCTGTCCGAAATGGCAAAAACGGCCCGTTGCCCGTCGGCACTGGTGCCCACGCCATTGCGGATATAGCGCGAGGTGCTGTCGACTAGAAACCGCGGATGCAATGCGCCATCAATCACCAGCATTGGCCCGGACTGAGTGGCATAGGTGCACGCGGGCGCCTCATCAACAAAACGCAGGGTTTCGATCACGTCTACGCGCGCGCCTTGGATACACAGCACGCCATTAGGCAGCAGGCCAAAGTTGCCCGGACCCGCGTGAGGGATCACGCGCATGACCTCTTTGCCGTCTTCCACGTAGTGCCCGACTGGCGCGCGATCACTGTGATACATGCCCGCATTCATCGCAAAGCCAAGGCGCTTACCCTGATTGCGCAAGTCACGTTCGATGGCACCAAACTGGCCAAAGAGTACCCCCGTTTCATCGTTGAGGAACAGGCGCAGTTTATCCGTGCTTAGATCGACGGAACATATCGCATAGGAATTGCCGTCGTGGGTGGTCGTCTCGCAGTCAACAGCCCAAGTGGGGGCTGTCCATGCCAGCAAAGCCAACACCGCGGCACGTATCACGTGTCAGATCCTGCATCGGTGTCCCGGCGCACATCGTCCTGTGCCAACATGCGCCGTGTATCGTCCATCCGGTCAAAGGTCTCATCGAGCTGAAACCGCAGGTCTGGGGCGAATTTCAGTGCTAGCTTTTTGGACACTGCGCGGCGCAACTCGCCCTTGTTGCGGGCCAGCAGTTTGAGCACGTCTTCTTGCCCCTGTCCGCCCAACGGCAAGACATAGGCCGTCGCGATCTTGAGATCGGGCGACGTGCGTACTTCGCCTACCGTTATCGACATCCGGTTCAGCTCCGGGTCGTGCACGTCACCGCGCGCCAAAACCTCGGCCAGCGTCCGCCGGATCAGTTCGGCCACACGCAACTGCCGTTGTGACGGGCCGCTGCCCTCATGAAATTTGTTCTTTCCCATATGCCCCATCTAAGCGGCCAGCCGCCCTTTGCCAAGCGGCCCCGCACGCGGTAGGAGAGCGGGAAACTGCCAAGTGAGGGCCAAAACCATGTCAGAATTGCCAGGGATCGTGATTGCAGGTGCGTCCGGACGTATGGGCCAGATGCTGGTCCGATCTGTTGTAGAGAGCGGCGAGTGGCAATTGGTCGGAGTCCTCGAACGGCCGGGGCATGACTGGATCGGTCAGGATATAGGCACGGCCATGGGCGGTCAGGCGCTGGGTGCGTTGGTTTGGGACGACCCATTGGAGCCAATGGCGAAAGCGCGCGCAGTCATCGACTTTACCGCGCCCGAGGCGACTATTGCGTTGTCGCACACTGCTGCACAGGCCCGTGCGGCGCACATCATCGGCACCACAGGTATGACGGACGACCAGATTGCGCAGCTGGAACCGGCCTCGCGTCACTGTGCCATCGTGCGAGCCGGGAACATGAGTTTGGGGGTCAACCTGCTGGTGACACTGACCAAACAAGTTGCCGCGGCCTTGGACGAAGATTTTGATATCGAGGTGATCGAGGCGCATCACCACCACAAAGTTGACGCCCCCTCTGGCACAGCGCTGATGCTGGGTGAAGCTGCGGCCGAAGGGCGTGGTGTGACGCTGCCGAATGTCCGGGATGCGGGTCGCGACGGGATTACCGGCGCACGCAAACGCGGTGACATCGGCTTTAGCGCGATCCGCGGCGGTGATATTGTTGGCGAGCATGACGTTTTGTTCTCTGGGCCCGGTGAACGCATTGTGCTGCGTCACATGGCCACTGACCGGGCGCTCTTTGCCAAGGGCGCTTTGAAGGCAGCAAAATGGGCGCTCGACCGGGCGCCGGGCCAATATGACATGCTGGATGTTCTTGGATTAAAGCCCCCAACTAACGCATAAAAAAATTCCGCGTCAAAAGTGAACCAGTCACGCCTTTCGCCCGTATACAGACTAACATCTACTGTAGCCTCGAGAATTTCGTCCATGCGTATGATGATTGCTGCCGCCATAGCGCTTGCCACAGCTAGCCCTGTCTGGGCGGATCTGGTAAAGGTCGACGACCAGGGCCAGTTTGTTCAATTGATTAATGGCAAGACGCTTACGCGCCCTCTGATCAAGATCAAAGTATCTCCTGACGGGGAGATCGCTGGGCGCGGGTCTCTCTGGGACATCGAAGGTTCGTGGTCGTGGCAAGATGGCTACTTCTGCCGTGACCTGTTCTGGGGCGGTGATGAGCTTGGCTACAATTGTCAGGAAGTACAGGCCAGCGCAGACGGCAGGATCAAGTTCACGTCAGACCGCGGTGCTGGCGACAGTGCGATGTTTAGCCTGCGCTGAGGCCAACGCCGATCTAAAGTACAATCAGTTTGCGGTCATTGAGGTATGGCAATCTGTCTTGCGCAGCTTTAACGCGCGCGATGTCCAAATCAGCATATAGCACTTCGGTTGCTGACCCCGCCCGCGCATCCTCTGCACCATTCGGTGCAGCAATGACGCTGGCGCCAAGGAAGTCCATTCCATTTTCCGTTCCCGCACCGTTGGCGTAGGCCAGATAAACGCCGTTCTCATAGGCGCGTGTTGGAATCATCGTCTTAGCGACCCAGCCCCAGTCAGCCCCCAGTGCCGTTGGGACCAGCACCAGATGCGCGCCCATACCCGCCACATGCCGCACGGTTTCTCCGAATTCAGCGTCGTAGCAAATCAGTGTCGCGATCTTCAATCTGCCAAGCTCAAACAACTCACAACCTGCGCCGGGCGAGAAATAGTCCCGCTCAAAACCCGGTGGGATCGCAAGCTTGCGCTGATGTACCAGACACTGGCCCTTGGCGGATACACAGAGGGCTGAATTAAACAGATCATCGCCGGAGCGTTCGGAAAACCCATAGTGGATGGCAATGTTGAACTCTTGGGCCATCTTCGCCATTGCATCAAAGGTTGGTCCATTGACGGGCTCAGCGCGAGACGCCAGATCCGCCCCGATATTGTAGCCACAGGCGAACAGCTCAGGCAGCAATACAAGGTTCGCACCTTGTGCCGCGATGTCTGGCAATTCCGCGCGCAACCAGTCCAGCCGCGCTCGCGGGTCAGGTAAGTTTGCGGGGGCTTGGGCAACAGCAAGCCGCATTTCAGGTGTCGGTTACATGGAGTGTGCGGGGGTATTCGGTCAGGTATTCAAAACCGGTCTCTGTCACCACGATGCTGTCGCCGATCCGACCTGCAGTGACGCCATCTACCGAAATCCCACCATCCACGGCGAATGTCATGCCTGCCTGCAACACGGTCTCGTCACCCGCCTTCAACTCTGGCGCTTCCAGATAGGCCATTCCGATGGAACGCCCCGTGCGATACCCGGTTTCGTACCCACGCTCTGTGTAGATCGCATTGGCCGCCTCGGCGACTTCTTGGGCCTGCACACCCGGGCGGATCACGGCGATGGCTGCTTGCTGCGCATCAATGGCGGCCTGCTGAACCCTTGCTGCGTCTTCGTGCACGTCCCCAATATGAAACATTCGGTCAAAGCCCAGTTTGTACTGTTTGAACTGCGCCATGTTGCAAAAGCAGAAATAGACGGGATCGAACCGGGCATAGGGTTTGATCGACGCACGACGATGCACCATCGAAGCATCTTGCCCGCTTTGCAGGATTTGGAGGTTGTGGATCATGGGCGAGACAAACCGCTCCCAGCCCTGATCCGTCAAAAACCCTGCCGCTGCACGTGTGCCTGCATCAATGACGGCCAACGCACTTTCATACTCGCGCGCACCTTCTGATAGTGACCCATGGGCGGCTTTCATCATTGCACCCGCGATCTGACCGGCCTGTTTCATCACCTCAATCTCGAAGGTCGATTTGATGGTCCGCTGGGCACCCAAAACCGGACCGATGTCCTTTAGCGGAACCCCGGGATACTGATCGTCCAGAAAGTTGCGCACAATCGCGGGCACATCTGCACGCTCGATCCAGATTTCTTTGGTGGTGTCGGGCAAAGCGCCGGACAGGGCACGGCCCCAACTGCGCTGGCCTGCGTCCTCCCATGTGCGTACGTCAGTGACCCATGTCATCTCGGCCACCATTTCGCTTTCCATCAGCGGGGTGATTACAGTGGGCGCATCCTGTGCGGACACGACCAGCATCGTTGGACGACCAAATTCAATTCCCAGATATCCCCAAAACCCGGCAAGGTACGCGATTGAGCTTTCCGAGGTGAACACGGCATGCCCTATCCCAAGATCCCGCATCCGGGCTTGCAAGGCGGTGGTTCTTAAAACGGCTTCGTCGAGCATCGGGTGATTTTCTGTCTTTTTGTCCATGCGCTCAGGTTAGCGCGTGAATTTGGCTAAGATAACGTGTTTCCGACATCGACACTTGGGCAGCGACAGAGGGCTAGTGCATAATGGCAGGCGATCACTCCTAGGGGGCGGGGCCGTACAAAATTAGAATGACAATCGCCACGATCGTGCCGCCCATTCCCAATACGGTTGTCACCCAATGGGGCTTTTCTCCCTTGCCGCTGAAAAGCTTGGCAGTGTTCGGGTCGAGAGTGGTCCCTTCTGCCTCAAGAAGTTTCTTTGATAGTGCAACGGCGGCGTTGCTTCGTTTGAGAAGCTGCAATTGGCCCAAAAGAAGTGTTCCGGTTGATGCAACAAAGGCAATGACCAAAACCCATCGGGTAGATGGATCGGGAGGCAATCCGCTAACAACAATCCAGCCGCCAAAGAGTGTGCAAATGGCGATGAAAAATTGCAGAACTTTGAAACAGAGACCAGCGATTTTGAGCGCTATGTCATAGGCGGCTGCACTGTCCATTTGATGAAGGGCCCTTTTGCAAGTCTGATCGCACCAGGGCCATGTTCAACTGTGGCGAGTGTCAACGCAAGGGCAACGGTCAGGGACAAGGTGCTGGGTGCTGGTCGTCAAAAATCGACGGCGATACCCTTCTTCTCCCAATCACCGTAACGCACAGGCTCTGGCCCATCACGCCCGCCCAGCTCGGTCGGCAACTCAAGGGCCTTGGCTGCCTTGCGCCGCTCTTCGGCCTCGGCCAAAGCGCGCTGGGCGGCTGGGGGCAGGTCACTCTTGTCGGACGTCTCGCTCATGGGGTTCCTCTTGGGTTGTGTGCTTGATATACGCCCGAACTTGGCCCCGGCAAGGTGGGCAATGCATCGGAAGACATCATGAGCGATATTGGCATCCCCGCGCGGCGTAGCGCCATTTACCTTCTGGACCAGATTATGGGCGAGGGCAAACTGATGTCCGAAGTGATTGGGGCAGGGGCACTTGATCGCCTCGACCCCGCGGATCGTGCACGTGCGCAACGCCTCGCGACCGAGACATTGCGCAGCATGGAACGCGTTGATCGCCTGCTGCAACGCCATTTGCAAAAATACCCTGCGACCACTGTGCGCAATGCTTTGCGTATTGGTACTTACGAGCTGTGTCAGGGCGAGGCTGCGCATGGTGTGGTCAACGCGATGGTCACAATCATTTCCAAACACAAACGCTATGGGCACCTTAAGGGTCTCGTGAATGCGGTGTTGCGCAAGGTGGCCGACAAAGGCCCTGAGCAATGGCCGACCTTACGCACCCCGCGCCTGCCGTCGTGGCTGCGCAAACCACTGGTGCAGGCATGGGGGGCAGAGGCCGTTGGGGGCATGGAGACAGCTTTTTTTGCACAGACGCCTCTTGATCTCACACCAAAATCTGATGTGGAGGCAGTGGCCAAGGCGACAGGCGGCACGGTGCTGTCCACAGGGTCCGTTAGACTGGTGGACGCGGGGCAGGTGTCGACCCTGCCGGGGTTCACGCAAGGGGATTGGTGGGTGCAGGACGCTGCCGCGGCTGTTCCGGCCCGCGTGTTGAACGCGCAGTCGGGTGAAGCCGTGCTTGATCTGTGCGCCGCGCCCGGCGGCAAGACGATGCAACTAGCCGCGAGCGGGGCAAATGTCACGGCCGTCGATATCTCGGCCGGGCGGATGGAGCGGGTGAAACAGAACCTGATCCGCACGGGGCTGGACGCCACGACCGAAGTTGCGGATGTGTTTGATATCACGGGTCAATACGATGCCATCCTGCTGGATGCGCCATGTTCGGCCACGGGCACCATTCGGCGCCACCCCGATCTCCCCTTTGCAAAAGATGGGTCAGAATTCGGCGCATTGATCGAGCTTCAGGGCCGCATGCTGGATCACGCGCTGACCTTGCTAAAACCCGGTGGCAGGCTTGTGTTTTGTACCTGTTCGCTGCTTCCGGACGAGGGCGAAGTGCAGATCGAAGAGGCTTTGGAGCGTCACCCCAGATTACAGGTGGATCGCGACGCGCTGGACCGTTCCGGCATAGATCCTGCCTGGATCACCGAAGAAGGCGGACTGCGTCTGCGCCCCGACCTATGGGCGGAACATGGCCACATGGACGGATTTTACGTCGCAAGCTTGCGCAAATCAGCTTGAGGAAGCGTGACTTGGCTCGCGGCTGGGGCTATGATGCGCGAAAGCGCGCGTAGAGGCGCCACGAGGCAGTGAACATGACCACCACACTTGGGTTTTCCGCACGAAAGGCCCGGTTCCTGAACCGCTGGCACGCGGCGCGCGCGACCCGTGGAGGAACCGTTACCGCCTTTGTCTCTGCGCCCGAACCTCGCACAATCGGCAGTTTCGCGCGTGGGCGGCAGTTGGTGGCGGGCAACTATCTGTTCGCTGGCGCGCTGGTCGAAGCACCGGGCACCAACTTGTGGGACGTGACCGCGCCTGACGCGACATTCGAAGATGCCCTTCAGGGTTTTGCCTGGCTCGACGATCTCGCAGCTGTCGGGGACGGCAAAAGCCGCGAAGCCGCGCAGCACTGGTTGTGGGGGTGGATTGACCGCTACGGCAAAGGGCGCGGCCCGGGCTGGACGCCTGATCTAACAGGGCGACGTCTTATCCGCTGGATCAACCATGCTCTGTTCCTTTTGCGCGGACTGGAAGGTCAGGAGCCGGACGCGTTTTACCTCTCGCTCGCTCAGCAAACCCGCTTTCTTGCCAAACGCTGGCACGCTGCGGCGCCGGGGCTGCCCCGGTTTGAGGCTCTCACGGGCCTCATTTATGCGGGCCTGTCGCTGGAGGGGATGGAAGATTTGGCCCCTCCTGCCATCGCAGCGCTAGCGCGCGAATGTAAGCAAAAGATCGACCATGAAGGTGGAATACCCACCCGAAATCCCGAAGAGCTTTTGGACGTTTACACGCTGCTTACGTGGGCTGCTGGTGCCCTTGAGGAAGCAGGCAAGCCCGTTCCCGATGCGCATATGGCGGCCATCGAACGGATCACGCCGACCTTGCGCACGTTGCGCCATTCTGACGGTGGGTTGGCCCGGTTTCATGGTGGCGGGCGCGGGCAGGAAGGCTGGTTGGACAATGCATTGGCCGCCTCTGGTGTGCGCACACGTCAGGCCGACGGGTTGTCCATGGGTTATGCGCGGCTGAGTGCGGGACGGACCAGCATCATCATTGACGCGGCCAGACCGCCTTTGCCCGCTGTGAGCCAAAATGCCCATGCCTCAACTCTTGCATTTGAGGTCACGTCGGGGCGTCGTCCGCTGATTGTAAACTGTGGTTCGGGGGCCAGTTTCGGCGCCAATTGGCGACGGGCAGGGCGCGCCACGCCGTCCCACTCGACGTTGACACTGGACGGTTATTCCAGCGCGCGGCTTGGCGATGCGGATCGCGCACCAGCCAGTGAAGTACTGATTGACCCGCCTGATCATGTGCCCATCGAAGTGAGCCACGCGCCAGATGGCTTGCGATTTCAGGGTGGACACAATGGCTACAGTCGAACGCACGGTCTGACACATGCGCGCCAACTGGAGCTGACCTTTGACGGGCGCGGCATGGCGGGTGAGGACATGCTGCTGGCACTGGAAGAACACGAAAAGCGGGTGTTTGATAAAGTGATGGATGCCAAAACGTTGGGCGGCATTCCCTACGATATCCGTTTTCACCTGCACCCTGAGGTGGATGCCGAACTGGATATGGGCGGCACTGCGGTATCGATTGCACTCAAAAGCGGTGAGATGTGGGTGTTCCGCCACGATGGGACACAGGAATTATCCCTTGAGCCAAGCGTTTATCTCGAAACCGGCCGATTGAAACCGCGTGCCAGTCAGCAAATCCGCCTGTCGGGACGCGCCATGGGATATGCCACTCGTGTCCGCTGGTCCTTGTCCAAAGCGCAGGAAACTGCCATGGGCATCCGCGACCTGAACCGGGATGAACCGGTCGAGATGTACGACTAAAAAGGATTGCTGCCAATCATGACTGACCTCACGCCAATGCGCCGTGCCCTGATTTCCGTTTCTGACAAAACCGGACTTGTTGAATTTGCCACCGCATTGGCTGGCCAGGGGATCGAGTTGCTGAGTACCGGCGGGACTGCCCGTGCTTTGCGCGACGCGGGATTGAACGTAAAAGATGTGGCAGACGTCACCGGTTTTCCCGAAATGATGGATGGCCGGGTCAAGACGCTGCACCCGGTGGTGCATGGTGGTTTGCTGGCCTTGCGCGACAATGATGAGCACGTGGCCTCGATGGAGGAACACAGAATTGGGCCCATCGATCTGGTGGTGGTGAACCTTTATCCGTTCGAAGAAACCGTTGCCAAAGGCGCGCCTTACGGTGAAGTGATCGAGAACATCGACATCGGTGGTCCCGCCATGATCCGTTCAGCGGCCAAGAACCATGGGTTTGTTACCGTTGTTGTGGACGTCGCCGATTATGAGGCGGTGTTATCTGAACTTTCCGAACATTTGGGCAAAACCAGTTATGCGCTGCGCCAACATCTTGCGCAGACCGCCTATGCGCGCACCGCGGCATATGACACAGCCGTCAGCACCTGGATGGCAGGCGAAGTTGGGCAAACCCCACGCCGTCGTACTTTTGGTGGAACCTTGGCGCAGAATTTGCGCTATGGCGAAAACCCGCATCAGGCGGCGGCCTTTTACACTGACGGCACGGCCCGTCCCGGCGTTGCCACAGCGACCCAGCATCAGGGCAAAGAGCTCAGCTATAACAATATCAATGACACCGACGCGGCGTTTGAACTGGTGAGCGAGTTCGCGGGGCAAGGCCCGGCCTGCGCCATCATCAAACATGCGAACCCGTGTGGTGTGGCGACTGGTGCCACATTGGCTGAGGCCTACACGCGCGCCTTTGACTGTGACCGCACCAGCGCGTTTGGGGGTATCATCGCCCTGAACAAACCACTGGACGGGGAAACAGCGCAGGCCATCAGCGGCATCTTTACCGAAGTCGTGATCGCGCCCGGGGCGGATGCCGACGCCATTGGTATTTTTGGTCAGAAGAAGAACTTAAGGCTGCTCACCACGGACGGGTTGGCCGACCCTGCAGCAGCCGCTTTGGCAATGAAACAGGTGTCAGGCGGTTATCTGGTGCAGGACAAAGACGTGGGTCGGATCAGCCAAGATGATCTGAAGGTCGTAACCAAACGCCAACCTACCGAGCAAGAGCTGGCCGACATGCTGTTTGCGTGGACTGTGGCCAAGCACGTGAAATCCAACGCAATCATTTATGTCAAAGACGGCGCAACCGTCGGCGTGGGGGCCGGACAAATGAGCCGGGTTGACAGCACGCGGATCGCAGCGCGCAAAGCGCAAGACATGGCCGAGGTCATGGGTTTGCCTGCCCCGCCGACACAAGGGTCCGTTGTGGCCTCTGACGCGTTCTTTCCTTTTGCCGACGGTTTGATCACAGCGGCCGAAGCCGGTGCGACGGCGTTGATCCAGCCCGGTGGGTCGATGCGCGACGATGAGGTGATTGCCGCCGCAGATGAGGCCGGACTGGCGATGATCTTTACCGGCATGCGCCATTTCCGGCATTAGGGGCCTTATGAAGCTACTTGGGATCAGTGCTGCACTTGCCTTTGTCCTCGACCAATTGTCGAAGTATTTGGTGATTCATGTGCTTGGTGTGTCTCAGTTCAAGCCGATCGACGTACTGCCCCCACTCCTGAATTTCCGCTACGGCGAAAACCGGGGGATCAACTTTGGGCTGTTCGGGGATGGCACCAGCGTCTGGGTGCTGATCTCGATCGCTCTGGTCATCTGCGTTGGTGTGTTGTGGTGGGTGCGCCGACATCCGCAGCCACTGCTCGCCAATATCAGCGCAGGCCTGCTGGTGGGAGGCGCACTGGCCAATGTGCTGGACCGGCTTCTTTATGGTTTTGTTCTGGATTTCCTCAACATGTCCTGCTGTGGGATCGACAACCCGTTTGTGTTCAATGTGGCTGACATCTTTATTTTTGCCGGTGCCATCGGCCTTGTCTTTTTTGGGCAGGACGGCACACCTGCGCAAAAGAAGCAGGGCAAAAAGGGTGCGTGACAAGCACGCCCAAGCTGCGATAATGCAAGCTGAGCCCAAGGAGAGTTCGTTCATGCGCCTGATCGTCTGCGCCCTGATTGCAATCCTGACCCTCGCGGCTTGCGAGAACAAAGGGCTGCGCCAGATCCAGCAGCAAGGCAACGGGCCGGATGAATTCATCATTGTTCCGGCCAAACCTCTTGAAACCCCAGACAGTTTAGCCGCCTTGCCGCAGCCAACGCCGGGCGGGTTCAATCGTACTGACCAACGTCCGCTTGAGGATGCCGTTGCGACACTGGGTGGGCAAAGTGGATCGCCCACGGCGCCGATCCCAGGCAACGATGCTGCCCTCGTGAACCATACCAGCCGCTTTGGTCGCGAGGCCAATATCCGTGCCACGCTGGCTGCAGCCGATGCAGAGTTTCGCAGACGGCAAGCCCGGTTTAGCCAAATCCGCCTGTTCGCCGAAGACACCTATGCGATTGCCTACCGGCGCGAGGCGATCAGCCCGGGTGCTGTAGCCCGGCAATTCCAACGCGCTGGCATTCCGACACCTACGGCCCCGCCGGGACGTCGCTAGGCATTGCGCCCGATATCTCACAAAGCCGCCAGCGCCGCTTGAACCCCGGCCCGACTGGCGTATCTGTTAGCAACACCGGACTTCATCAGGATTTGCCATGACCCGACTGCGCGCCCTTTTCGCTGCTCTCACCTTGTCCATCAGCCTCGTGCCCGCCAGCTTGCGCGCCGATCAAGAGGGAGTGACAACCTTTACCCTTGAAAACGGGATGGACGTCGTGGTGGTCGAAGATCACCGTGCCCCGGTTGTTCAACACATGGTGTGGTACAAAGCCGGATCGGCGGACGAACCCGTCGGCTCTTCTGGCGTCGCGCACTTCCTTGAACATCTTTTGTTCAAGGCAACGGACACGCTGGCTGATGGAGAGCTCTCCTCGACCGTGGCCGCCAATGGTGGGCGGGACAATGCGTTTACCAGCTACGACTACACAGCCTATTTCCAGCGCGTGGCCACAGATCGGCTTGAGCTGATGATGCGGATGGAATCCGACCGGATGCGCAACATCCGCTTTACCGAGGAAAATGTGGCGACTGAGCGCCGTGTGATCATCGAAGAACGTAACCAGCGCACCGAAAACAACCCGCGCGCCCTGTTCGGCGAGCAGATGAATGCCGCCCAGTACCTCAACCATCGCTATGGCGTGCCAATCATCGGTTGGATGCATGAGATGGAGAGCCTGGACAAAGAAGACGCGCTGGGTTTCTACAACACCTACTACTACCCGAACAACGCCATCCTCGTGGTCTCGGGCGATGTGGACCCAGAAGAGGTCAAGCGTTTGGCCGAAACGTACTACGGCGCGATCCCGGCCAATCCTGACCTTCCCGAGCGGGTGCGCAGCGCCGAACCGCCCCAGAACGCAGAGCGCCGCATAATCTTCCGCGACCCGCGGGTGGCACAGGAATATGTGAGCCGCTCGTACCTCGCCCCTGAACGCGACCCCGGAGATCAGGAGGCCGCAGCAGCGCTGACTCTACTGGCTGAGGTGCTGGGTGGTGGGCAGACAAGCTACATGACCGAAAAGCTGCAATTCGAAGAGCAAAAGGCCGTGTGGTCCGGAGCGTTTTACCGAGGCACGAGCCTTGATGACACCACCTTTGACGTGGTGATCGTGCCTGTGCCGGGCCTCGAGTTGGAAGAGGCTGAAGAGGCGATGGACGCTGTGCTCGCCCAGTTCCTGATTGATGGCGTGGACGAAGAACAGCTTGATCGGATCAAGTACCAGTTGCGCGCCAGCCAGATTTACCAGCGCGACAATGTTGATGGGATCGCCCGGCGCTACGGTGCTGCAATGGCGGTGGGTCTGAGCGTCCAAGACGTTCAGACTTGGCCCGACGTACTGCAGGCGGTAACGCCTGAGGATATCATGGAGGCCGCCCGCAACGTCTTTGACCGTGATGCATCGGTGACCGGGTGGCTGACCCGTCCGATCTCACCTGAGGAGATCAGCCAATGACCCGTCTGTTCCTTATCCTTGCCATCGCCTTCGCTGCTGCCTTGCCCGCCCGTGCGGATGTTGAGATCGAAGAAGTGGTCAGCCCCGGCGGGATCACGGCGTGGCTTGTCCGCGAAGCGTCGATACCTTTCATGGCGATCGAACTGCGCTTTCGCGGAGGTGCCTCGCTGGATGCACCAGACAAACGCGGTGCCATCAATCTGATGTCCGGTCTTTTAGAGGAGGGAGCTGGTGATCTCGATGCCCGCGGATTCGCCCGAGCGCAGGAAAGTCTTGCGGCTTCGTTTGGCTATGATGTTAGCGACGATGCATTGTCTGTATCGGGCACTTTCCTGAGCGAAAACCGTGATGAGGCCGTCGAGTTGCTGCGCAAGTCTATTATCGAGCCTTCGTTTGCTCCGGAGGCCCTGGAGCGCGTGCGGGAACAGGTGCTGACAGGCCTGCGCTCTGACGCAAAAGACCCCGACGAAATCGCGCGCCGGACCTTTGATGCCATGGCTTTTGGAGATCATCCTTATGCCACGGATTATGCCGGGACGATTGAAAGTGTGACAGCCCTGTCGCGTGACGACATGTTGACAGCACACCAAGCTGTATTTGCCCGGGACCGCCTTTACGTCGGCGTGGCCGGTGATATCACGCCTGAAGAGTTGGGGCCTCTGCTTGATGCCTTGCTTGGTGAGCTGCCTGAAACCGGGGCGCCGATGCCAGACCCCGCACCGATCATGATCCAGGGTGGCACGACAGTTGTAGAGTTTGAGACCCCTCAATCGGTCGCTATCTTTGGCCAACGCGGTATTGCACAGGACGATCCTGACTACTTTGCCGCCGCCGTGCTGAATCAGGTACTGGGGGCTGGTGGGTTTGAAAGCCGCCTGATGGATGAAGTCCGGAAGAAACGCGGCCTGACCTATGGGGTTTATTCCTACCTTGTGCCGCAAGACTATGCCGCAACTCTGCAAGGGCAGGTGGCGTCAGCCAATGAGAGCATTGCCGAGGCTGTATCCGTGATCCGCGACGAGTGGGCGCGCGCCGCAGATGACGGGATCACTCCGGAAGAACTGGACGCGGCCAAGACCTACATCACCGGCGCCTATCCTTTGCGGTTTGACGGCAACGGGCCGATTGCGCGGATTATGGTTGGCATGCAGATGCTGGGGCTGCCCATCGACTACATTGCGACCCGTAATGACAAGGTGGATGCGGTCACGCTGGAAGATGTGTCTCGTGTGGCGGACGAATTGCTGGAACCCGAGAACCTGCACTTTGTCGTGGTGGGCCAGCCCGTCGGCCTCGAAAGCTCTGTCGCCAACTGAACCAGCGTCCCATACTGGGACATCTACCCGCCTGCTCAAAATCAATGGGTTGCAGAGTCGGATTCAGAGGCTTTTTAGGATTGGGGGACAAGCGCCTGATGATGGATGGAGTGTGTCTGGTGGAAAGACAACAGTGCACCGCGCCAATTGTCCATCAGCAGCGAAGGGCGGTTTTGAATCCGACATAGACTGGGTCTCTCCGACGTTTAAGTAACGTCTGACGAACTGCAAGTTTCTGTCTGCAACCGACTTCTCAACTATTGCAATTGCAAGATATCGGGAACGCATGGTTGTCTTTTCGCCGGCATCTGATCCGCACCATCGGAGCGTTTTAGCCGCTTCGGTCCGTCTTTAACTTTGATCTTCGGATCAGCCATTGGCCCATTTACTGTGACCGGCCATGGGCTCTTTGAAAGCGGCTCACCAATCTTGCGGGGCTGTATGTTCAAATCAAGGCCGCGCTGCGCAATATTGACATCACCGAAGACGACGACTTGCACATGGTCAGTTTCCAATGTGGTTTGTTTCGTCGAAACTATGCCATTGGAAATGCTCAAGGGTGCACGCAAACAGACGATCGGTGCGACTTTATGTTTTTCCTTGGTAAACACCCAAGGCAACACGCCGAGCCCGGCAAGATCTAGGAGGCGGGTTTCGATCGAACCATCCCGCATCGACAATGTGGCGTTTCCGCTCATCGAAGTTGCGAAGTGCTTGGCTGAATCTGTCCCACCTGAAACGGAGAAATCGGCGTAAATCGTACCGCTCGCACCCTTTTTGAAGTTCAGACTGTGGAGAAGATCATCCACTTGCCAACCTCCGGCCTTTCCCTTCAACGTGACCAAGTGCGCATCGTCCGACAAGTCCATGTGCCCGTTCACGTCGAAATGGGCGCCGCCGTATTCAAACTTCACTGGTCCGGCATTGAGCTCGTTTCCGTTAAGCGTCAATTCGCTCTTCAAGCTGCTGATACCTTTGCTGCCCTCGATATGGCGAAGGTCGATATCTACATCCATGTTCATGCCGGACAAGAGTATTGATCTTCCGAGAGGTCTGAGCGTTACGTCCCTAAGTGGGCTGGTATCATCTGTTGCGGAGGCTTTATCTGCAGACCCTGCGCTGTCCAATTTTCGCAGTTGTGCGGCCGCCATTACGATATCTCGTATCTGATCAATCTTTATTAGGTCACTCTCAACGGTCCCTTTCAGCACAGGGTCGGTTGTTGCATCGTCAAGATCAGCTGTGACTTGAAGGACAGAGTCGGCGACTTCAACGTTGGCTTTGGCATTCCAATCCGTTCCCTTGCTAGAGAGGGCGATTTCAAGCTGGGCCTTTCCGGTGTTTACGGGTTCCAGAGACAAGGCTTCCAACAGGTCTGCTCCCGACGGCACCCCTACATCAATCGATAGGTCGAGATCTTCGAACTTGAGTACGTTTTTGACTGTGCCGAGTACTGTGAGTGCCCAGATCTCTGTATCACTCGTTTTTCCATTCAAACCGGTTAGCGAAAGCTCATTGATGTCACCATTCAAATGAAAATTGCCCGTGAACCGCCCCAGCGTATCATCTTGCCCCAAAAGTTCCGGTGAAATCAGGCTACTGGCCGGAATGTCCATCAGCCCTTCCGCTGAGATCCCTTGCAACTGAAGTGCGTCGTCGACTGAACCGTTCAGGATGACAAAGGGATCTGCCGGGACGCCAATCCGAAATTCTACGTTTCCAACCCGCAACGCACCCTCCGGCGTTCTGGTGATATCAGAGAACTTAATTGGGGGCGGCCCTTCTCCTGAGGTGTCCAGCGTGAAGCCATTTGTCTCTATCACCATCTGCCGCTGCGGCACCTGTCCCGGCACGCTGTCCAAAACCATGTCAACGGAAACTAGTTTCAAATCATACCGAGAAGCGGCAGGGACCGGTTCGGCATCTTCCGGGTAAAGTCGAATTAGGGTGGTCAGCGAAACATCAGCCGGGTTGCCCAATTCTCCAATTTGCCCGGTGACCGAAAGGCTTTGCCCCCCTTCCAATTCTGCCATCACGTCCAGGTCGTCTATTCGAGCGACCCCATCCACGGTTTTGAACAATGCATGGACGCGCCCTGATCCTTCCAAGACGCGGTTAAGTTTCAAAACGTCGAGGAGTTGCCCAAGCTCGCCGATCTCCACTTCTGTCTTGATTTGAATTCCTGTGGGTTGCGGAATTTCTTCGGCGGTAATCACAACATCTCCGAAGTCGATTTTTGCCCGAAGCGGATCTTCGGGCGGAAATTCTCCTTCCAGAGTGAAGGGCACAGTATTTAGCTGGCCTGATCCGGTCACGGTCGCGATGTCAGTTTCTTTCTCACGTGCCAACACCAGTTCAGGAAGCTGTAAGTCCAGTGCCAGGCCGTTCAGCTCACTTTCGTATGACAAAGTGACATCGCTCAGGTCAATTCTGCGATCCGCAAGAATTTCTGACAATGACAGACCAGAGGACCTGTCAGAATTATCGGCTTCAGCCGTCGTCGGGGAAATTGACTGCCAGCTGGTTTCTCCTTTGTCGTTTGTGATCAGGTTCAAATGAATGCCTGACACAGCTACGTTGCTTAGCGATAACTTCTTGTTCCAAAGGTCTTGCGCGGACACCTCGAAATTCAACCCTTCGATTACCGCCAGATCCATTTCGAAGCCCGGAGAGCCAGGAAGCACAAGCCCCGCCGCCGAGACCCGCAATTGGCGACCAAGACCCAAGCTTACCCCATCTTCTATGACGACGCTTTGGCCAGTCTTTTTGGAGATCAGGTTTTCGACGAAAGTGGTCCTGATCGATGAAAACAGAGAGGAGGATAGAAGTAGCCAAGCTGCAGCGGTAACGAAAACCGCAATGGCGCATAAAACTATCATACCTTTGGCTACGTATCGCACGCTCTACTCCTGAGGTTCTGAACTACATGATGCGCAGCCCGGTTCATTCCTACCAACGGCCGACGGAGTGTCAGGTTCCGCCGGCCTCAAGAAAACTGGATGGGCTTGGGCTTCAAGCAGCAACTTTCTGAGATTTAGTCAAACAGTAGTTGTCTCTGTGTTTCAAGAACAGGAACACATTCAGACTTGTTGCCCCTGTGCTCGCATGGTCATGCAGCTCATTTTCCGACCCGCAAGCGACAGGCCGCTTTGTCCACAGAGTGGTATTTGGAGGCATTCCATCTGAACTAGACAGCCTGACATTTCCCCAACAGTGTGTGTTTGGGGCTCACCCCTCGCAGCGGCGAAGCTTTCCCATGATATTTTCGGTTAAGAGAATTGGGGGCGCTACTCTCCGTAGGGTACCCATACGGTCTTGACCTCGGTTGCAGCTTGCAGGAAAGCACGTCCTTCACCGTCAGGGGACATCCAATCGCGTGTCATTGCGTTGTTGACCCACGTGCGTTTGAGGTTTCCGGCGGCACCCTGTTCGATCTGTTTGGAGAGGTCTTGGCCTGAGAAGGACCAGACCGCATCGACATTGAGGTGTTTGGCCATGTGGGGCGCGAGTTCTGCATGATCGCCCGTCAAAATGTTGACCACACCGGGCGGCACATCTGACGTTTCAAGTACCTGATAAAAGTCCGTGGCGGCCAGTGGGAAGGGTTCGGATGCGGCCAGCACCACCCGGTTACCCATTGCGATCGCCGGCGCCATGCAGGAAATCAGCCCAAGCAGAGGAGCCTCGTCTGGGCACAAAGCGGCGATGATCCCGGTGGGTTCGTTCATCGCCAGAGCGATACCGCGCAGGGGCACGCCCTTGGCCGCCCCATCGTATTTGTCCGCCCATGCCGCGTAGGTGAACAAGCGCTGGATCGAGGTTTCGACCTCTTTCGCGCCGGTTCTGCCGCCTTGCATTGCATTGAGCCGAGCTGCGAATTCATCTGCCCGTGCGGACAGGTTTTCGGCGATGTAGTAGAGGATTTGTGCGCGCAGGTGCCCTGTGGTTTTGGCCCAGCCTTTGGCTGCTTGTGCGGCCTCGACGGCGTTGCGCAGGTCCTTGCGGTTGGCGAGGCTGGATTGGCCCAGAAGCGCGCCATTCTTGCCATAGACTTTGCGCGAATAGCCCCCGTCGGGCCGTGCCTGTTTGCCGCCGATATAGAGCTTGGCCGTTCGGTCAAGCGGGTCAGTGGGCGCATCGTTGCCTTTGTAGGCCGCGATGGTTTTTAACGGCTTGGAGGCTGCTTTGGGTTTGGTATAGGCCAAGAGCCCTTCCCAACCGCCTTCGCGTCCAAAGCCGCTTTCGCGTACGCCGCCAAATCCTGCGGCGGCGTCAAAGAGGTTGGTGGCGTTCACCCAGACCACGCCTGCGGCCAGCTTTGGCGCGATGTCGAGCGCGAGGTTGACGTTCTCACTCCAGACCGTGGCGGCCAGCCCGTAGCGGGTGTTGTTGGCCAGTTCTACGGCTTCGGAAGGAGTGCGGAACGTGGTTGAGACCAGGACCGGGCCAAAGATTTCTTCCTGCATTAGCGTGTCGGCTGAATTGAGACCTGTGATGAGCGTTGGCGGGTAATAGCAGCCTGTGGCGGGCAAAGCTGCCTGAGTTTGATAGGTCTCGCCGCTTGTGTTTTCGGCGACCATTTTGGTGATCGTTTCCAACTGTACAGGGTCCACGACGGCGCCGACGTCGATGGATTTGTCCAGCGGGTCGCCAATGCGCAACTTGTCCATCCGCGCGCGCAGTTTGGCATAGAAGGCGTCGGCCACGGGCTCCTGCACCAACAGGCGCGAACCAGCACAGCAGACCTGACCCTGATTGAACCAGATGGCGTCCACGAGCCCTTCGACTGCCGAATCCAGATCGGCGTCATCAAACACGATGTAGGGGGATTTGCCGCCCAGTTCTAAGGTCAGCGCCTTGCCTGTGCCTGCGGTCGCCTCGCGGATGCGTCGGCCAACGGCGGTGGACCCGGTGAAGGCGATCTTGTCTACCTCAGCGTTCATGATCATCTCGCCAACCGCGCCGTCACCTGTGACGATATTCACCACACCTTTGGGCACGCCCGCCTGCGTGCAGATGTCGGCAAACAGCAAGGCGGTCAGCGATGTGTATTCGGCAGGCTTCAACACCACGGTGTTGCCCATAGCCAGTGCGGGCGCGATTTTCCATGCCAGCATCAGGAGCGGGAAATTCCACGGCACGATTTGCCCGCACACGCCCAACGCAGATCGGTCAGGCAACTCGGCTTCCATTAGCTGCGCCATGCCAGCGTGGTAGTAGAAGTGTCGCTGGGCGAGGGGGATGTCGATGTCACGGCTTTCGCGGATCGGCTTGCCGTTGTCGAGGGTTTCGAGCACGGCAAACAGGCGGCTGTGTTTCTGAAGCAGGCGCGCAATGGCATAGAGCACGCGGGCGCGGGCGTGGCCGCCGGATTTGGCCCATTTGAGTTGGGCGGCACGGGCCGCTTTGACGGCGGCATCGATGTCGGATTGAGTGGCCTGGCTTAGGTCGGCGAGGGTTTCGCCGGTGGCAGGGTTGCGGGAATGGAAGTCTTTGGTGGGCGCGGTGAATTTGCCGTCGATAAAGTGACCAAAGCTTGCGCCCTGATCGACGATCCACGCCAATGCATCGCCTGCTGCCTCGGGGGCAAGGCCGTATTCCATGGTTTCAAAGATGTCTTTTACGGTCATCGCATGTCTCCTGACGCAGGGCACCCTGCGGGTTTATTTACCCGTTGTGTCGAGGCGGGGAATTTGGAAAGAGCGGAAGCTGGCCGGATCGGGCGCGGTGCGAACTCACCGCCACAGTTTGGGCACAGCCCCTTTAACCGATCCGATGCGCATGTCGCGCAAAACGTGCATTCAAAAGAGCAAATCACGGCGTTTTCGGATTCAGGGGGCAGATCGCAGTCGCAGCATTCGCAATTGGGGCGCAGGGCAAGCATCCGTTATCCAATCGCATGCCGGTACCCGGCGGAATAGGCGCCGGTCAGGTGGTGTTCCAGTTGCCGTTCGATGTCACCCAGAAGTGACGAGGCCCCGAACCGGAACAGGTCTGGAAGCAGCCAGCGGTCGCCCAGTTCTTCTTTGATCAGCGACAGGGACACCAGCGCGTCCTTGGCCTTGGAAATCCCACCGGCAGGTTTGTAGCCCACGCGGTGTCCTGTGACCTCGAAATACTCCCGGATCGCCCGGATCATCACGAGGCTCACGGGCAGCGTGGCGTTCACGCTTTCCTTGCCTGTCGAGGTTTTGATGAAGTCAGCGCCCGCCATCATGCAGACCAGCGAGGCGCGCGCCACATTGCGCAAGGTGCCCAACTCGCCCGTGGCGAGGATCGCTTTGACATGTGCCGCGCCGCAGGCTTCGCGCATTTGTGCCATCTCATCATAGAGAGCGGTCCAGTTTCCTTCCAGCACGTGGCGGCGCGAGATGACGATGTCGATCTCTGCTGCACCGGCCGAAACGCTTTCTTTGATCTCTTGCAGGCGCAGGTGGAAGGGTGACAATCCGGCGGGAAACCCTGTCGAAACCGCCGCAACGGGAATGCCTGATCCTTGCAATGCGGAGACAGCCGCCGGGATCATTTCGTGATACACACAGACTGCGCCGGTGGTCAGTCCGGGCATTCCCAACGCCTCCAGCATTTCGGCACGTACCGGCTGGCGGGCCTTGGCACACAAGCGATGGACACGCCGTTCTGTGTCGTCTCCGGACAAGGTGGTGAGATCGATCAGGCTGATCGCCTTTAGCAGCCACGCCGCCTGATGGTCCTTTTTGATGGATCGCCGTCCGGGCAGGGTCGCGCAGCGCCGTTCAATCGCAGACGTATTGGCCTGCACGCGGCGCACCCAATCCATATCCAGTGCCATGCCGGGATTGCGCGGCTCTGTCACTTGCAACTGGTTTGCGCTTTGGGTTTCGGAATGTGTGGTCGTCACATGCATCTGGGGATCCTTTCGGACGGGTGAAGGTCACTGACGTGGCATGGCTGATCGCATTTGGCAAGCGCTGCCGCGGCGCAACCGCCTGCACATTTTCTGCACAACCACGGTGGGAGTCCCTGCACGCGCCCCTGTCACACTGTCGGGCAATCGAGGCCAAAGACAAAGGGACAGGCAATGACGACAGGGACTTTTCGTGGTGTGCCGTTGAGTATGCAACAGGATGGGTGGTGGTTGGATACACCAAAGGGTCCCCGACGCGATATGCGTGCAGTGCGCAAACGAGACGGGTTCAAGGTTGTACTGCTCGCGGCATTGATTGCTGTTGGTGATCTGCTGGTCTGGGATGCAGCGCCTGCGCTGAGTTTTGCGCTGCTGGCGCTTTTGATTGTGATAGCAGGGCTTGTCTTGGCATGGCCGGGTCTGAGCGTGCGCGCCCGTTTTGGCGTCGGGGCAGGGGCCGTGTTGACCGTTCTGCCGTTGATCGAACAGGTGCAACCCTTGTCCGTTCTGATCGTTCTCACTGGCATATCTGTTCTGTTGGCCGCTCTTGCCGGGCTTGGGCGCAGTGATTTGCTGCGCGGTGCGGCACGTGCGTGGTGGTTCGCCCCAGCACAGACCGGGGTCGACGCGGTCACAGGTGCGCGGCGTTTGGGCGACATCAATTCGGGGGCGTTCAACATACGCGCTCTGTTGATCGGCTGGGCACTGCCGTTGGGGGCCACCGCCCTGTTCGCGCTGTTGTTGATTGGGGCCAATCCGGTCTTGGATCGGGTCTTGTCGCAGCTGACCACGTGGCAGATGCCCGCGCCAAACGTTTGGCGGCTTTGGTTTTGGGTTCTGCTGGGCGCTCTTATCTGGCCAGTGCTGGTGGCGTCCCGCTTGCACGAAAGGTTGCGGGCCCGCCGCCCTGTGCGTGTCACGGTCAGGCGTCAGGGGATTGTGAATGCAGGGTCTGTCGCCCGCTCGTTGGTCGCTTTCAATGCGTTGTTTGCGGTGCAGACTGTCATGGATATTCTGTTCCTTTATGGGAACGTCGGCTTGCCCGAGGGGATCAGCCCGGCCACTTATGCCCATCGCGGGGCCTATCCGCTTTTGGCGACTGCGCTGCTGGCGGGTGTGTTTGCAGTCCTTGCCCGTTCTCATTTGGCTGGCCGGCCCTTGTTGCGGTGGCTTATGCTGCTGTGGCTTGCCCAGACGCTGGCATTGGTTGGGGCGTCTCTGTTTCGTCTTGACGCTTATGTCGATGCTTATGGGCTGACGCGACTGCGGTTGGCGGCCTATATCTGGATGGGTTTGGTGGCTGCGGGCCTTGGTGTCGTCGTCTGGCAGATCTGGAGGGACAAACCCGCCGCATGGATGCTGGTGCGCAGCGGGGCGCTGGGGGCTGCTGTGCTGTACCTTTGTGCCTTCCTCAGCTTCGATGCAACGATCGCGCGTCATAATCTGACCCGGCACAGTGATCCGGACATCTTTATGCTTTGTGGTCTGTCCGAAGACGTCATTCCGGCCATGACGGCGCGCTTTGGCCCTGAGTGGCCAAGGGAATGTGTGTCCACCTACCGCGTGCCCCGCCTGTCCTACCCAGACGACTGGCGCGAATGGGGCTTTCGCAACTGGCGGGTGCGCCGTAGCCTTGCGGCTATGACTGCACAGGCCCCCGCCCCATGAACGCACCGCACCTTTTGATTGTCGATGATGACCCGCATATCCGTTCGGTCCTACGGATCGCGTTGGGGCAAGCGGGGTACGACGTGACCGAGGCGGGCGACGGGGCCGAGGGGTTGGTCAAGGCCCGTTCCGGGCGCTTTGACCTGATCGTGCTTGATATCGGCCTGCCTGAAATGGATGGGCTGGCCCTGTGTCGCGCCCTGCGGGCCAGCCAGAATACGCCTGTGCTGTTTCTTACCGCACGTCAGGACGAGATCGACCGCGTGCTTGGTTTCGAGCTGGGTGGGGATGACTATGTGACCAAGCCCTTTTCCCCCCGCGAACTGGTGGCGCGGATCGGTGCGATCCTGAAACGGACCCGGCCAGTACAAAGGGCGGGCCCGACACAGACCCGTGGTGTGCTGAGTGTCGATGCCACGACCCACAGCTGCCATGTGAACGGCACCGCCGTCACGCTGACCGCGCGCGAGATGGATATCCTTGCATACCTCATGGCCCACCCCGACCGGGTCGCGGCAAGGCCTGCACTCACGGATGCACTTTATGGGACCGGGACAGGAGTGAGCGACCGTACGCTTGACAGCCACCTGCGCAATCTGCGCCGCAAGCTTGAAGAGGCAGGTTGCGCGGATGCGATAGAGACGGTGCACGGGATCGGAATTCGGATGGGCCTGTGTCGGGGCCAGTGAAACCTGTTGCATCCAAATGGCGGCCTCCATTGGCATTGGTCATCGGCGGCACGCTTGCGGCTGTGCTGGTGCTGCCCTTGTTCGGCATCATTTACCTGCGGCTCTGGGGTAACATTCTAGGGTGGGGCGAGGCTGCGTGGTTGATCGTGTGGCTCGCGGTCATTGCGACGTCGGTGCTTGGTTTCTTGCTTTGGCGGCTTGTGCTGCGCCCGATCTATGCGCTCACGGCCTATGCGCGCGCCATGAAGGCGGGGCAGACGGCCCCGGTGCCGGTTCACTTTGGGACGCCCGAACTCAGCACGTTGGGGGCCAGCGTCACGGCGATGGGTGAAAGCCTGAACAGCCGGGCGGAGGGGATGAAAGCCTATGCAGACCATGTGACCCACGAACTGACATCGCCGCTTACCGCCATCCGTGGCGCCAGCGAGTTGATGCAGGCCGGGGCAAGTGGAAAGGATGCCGAAGATCTGACCAATACGATCCGCGAGGCGAGTGCGCGGATGCAGATGCTGCTGGACGATCTTGGGCACCACACGCGCGCGGCCAACAGCGCAGGCACCGGCACCTGCCAACTCAGCGCCGTAGCGCAGGACATCAAGGCGGACTTGCTCATTGAGGTAATGCAGGACGGCGAGATCCCACTTTTGGCAGCGGACCTGACAACGATCCTGACCCAAGTGGCGCGCAATGCCGCCGAACATGGTGCGCAAAGATTGACGCTGACGTCCAGCGGAACAACGCTGCACATTGCTGATGACGGTCCGGGGATAAGCGCTGGCAACTGGGACCGCGTCTTTGATCCTTTTTTTACAACACGGCGCGAACAGGGTGGCACGGGCATGGGGCTCAGCATCGTGCGCAGCCTCGTGCAGGCGCGTGGTGGGCAAATTTCCTTGCTGTCAGACGGCCCTGGTGCGCAATTTTTGATCAATTTCGACTGAAATCCACTGCCATATCCCAGTATTACCTGCGAATCATTCTCATTCTCATTGACTTTTTGCGAATGACTCTCATATTCAATTTTAAGTCCACCAAACACCCAAATAAAGGTTCTGATGCTTCTTTCCCGACGATCACTTCTTGCTGGCGCTGCTGCCATGGTCGCGACACCGTCGCTGGCGGCCTCCAAGATCAATGTGGTGGCCAGCACCGGCATGATTGCCGATTTGGTACGCACCATCGGGGGAGCTGGAGTTGAGGTGCAGGCCCTGATGGGTCCGGGTGTTGACCCACACGCTTATCGCCAGACCCGCAGCGACATCGTCGACATGACGCGGGCGGATGCCACCTTCTGGCATGGCCTTTATCTTGAAGCGCAGATGGAAGAGTTCCTGCTCGATCTTGGTCGCAAGCGTCCGGTCCATGCTGTTGCAGAAACTGTCGATACCGATCTGCTGATCGGGAGCGAAGATTACGAAGGCCGCTTTGATCCACATATCTGGATGGATCCTTACCTTTGGGTCAAATGTGTGCCGGCCGTTGTGCAAGCGCTGACGGCGCTGCGCCCAAAGGGCAAAGAGATGTTTGAGGTCAACGCCAGCGCCTTCATTTCCGAAGCCGAGGCGCTCTCAAACTACAGCCGCGCAGCGCTTGAAGCGGTTCCTCAACCGGCTCGTGTGTTGCTGACCGCCCATGATGCCTTTGGGTATTTCGGCGGGGCTTATGATTTTGAAGTGCTGGGCATTCAGGGCATCTCGACTGAAAGCGAGGCGGGCCTGAACCGCATCAGTACCCTGGTCGATATGTTGGTCGAGCGGAAACTGCCGGCAGTATTCGTGGAAACCTCCGTCTCTGATCGCAATATTCGTGCCCTGATCGAAGGGTCCGCCGCCCAAGGGCACACCGTTATCATTGGTGGTGCGTTGTTCTCTGACGCGATGGGGCCGGAAGGCACCTATGAGGGCACGTGGCTAGGCATGATTGACCATAATGTAACGACCATCGCCCGTGCGCTAGGGGCCGACGTCCCTGCAAAAGGACGATTGGGTCGCCTGAAGGGGGCCGCATGAACGTCCAGAACATCCATCTTGTCACGGATGAGGCCGTTGCTCAGGCCGAAGAGGCGCGCACAGCCAGCCCTTTGGCGGTACGCAACCTGACGGTGTCCTATGGGCAAACGCCTGCGATATTCTCTGTCGATATGACGGTACGCGCGGGGGCCATGACCGCAATTGTCGGGCCAAACGGTGCTGGCAAATCTACTTTGCTCAAGGCGGCACTTGATGTGATTAAGCCGCTGGCGGGCACTGTAACCGTCTTTGGCGAACCACTTGCTGTGATGCGCGACCGGATTGCCTATGTTCCTCAGCGCGCGAGCGTGGATTGGGATTTCCCAACCCGTGTCATCGACGTGGTTCTGATGGGAATGTATCGCCAATTGGGTCTGCTGGGGCGGGTTCGGGGCAAACATCGTGCGGCTGCCATGGACGCGCTTGACCGCGTCGGCATGACAGATTTCGCCACCCGCCAGATCGGTCAGCTTTCAGGTGGGCAGCAACAGCGCGTTTTTCTGGCCCGTGCGCTTGCGCAGGATGCCGACGTCTACGTGCTGGATGAACCTTTTGCTGGAATAGATGCCGCCACAGAACGGGCCATCATCGCTGTGCTCAAAGACCTGAGGGACACCGGGCGCACTGTTGTTGCGGTTCACCATGATCTGGCCACGGTGCCTAACTATTTCGACGATGTCGTGTTGCTGAACACCCAAGTCATCGCCGCAGGCCCTGTCGATGACGTGTTTACCGAAGACAACCTGCAAGCCGCCTATGGAGGTCGGTTGACCACGGCGCGCGTCGATCCTGAAAGCGTTGCAGGCTAGTCCCATGCTGGGCGATGCACTGCTCTTGCAGCTTGGTTACAACGCGACGCTGGTGACCGTGGGCGCGGCCCTGCTCGGTATTGCCGCAGGGGTGGCAGGAACATTCCTCTTTTTACGCAAGCGGGCACTGGTGAGTGACGCGATCAGCCATGCAACTTTGCCCGGCGTAGGCCTTGCATTTGTTCTGATGGTCGCCCTTGGCGGCGACGGGCGTTGGTTGCCGGGCCTTTTGCTGGGGGCTGCGGCCAGCGCCGCCATTGGCCTGCTGTGTGTTCAGGGCCTGACCCGCGCGACACGGCTGGGCGAGGACGCTGCGATTGGCGCGGTCCTGTCGGTCTTTTTTGGCTTTGGCATTGTGATTTTGACGGTCGTGCAGACCATGACAGCGGGTCAGCAGGCCGGGCTGGAAGGGTTCCTGCTTGGCTCGACCGCGGGCATGTTGCGCGGCGACGCCATCCTGCTGGCTGTTTCTGCAGCAGCCGTTCTGGTGCTGGTTCTGATCTTGCGCCGCCCACTGGAACTTGCGGCCTTTGATCCCGGGTATGCCGAGGCCACGGGGTGGTCGTTGGGGCGCATCGATCTGGCAATGATGGGTATTGTGCTGGTTGTAACGGTGGTCGGGCTAAAGGTCGTTGGCCTCATCCTGATCGTCGCCCTTCTGATCGTTCCAGCCGTCACCGCACGCTTCTGGACAGATCGAGCAAGCCACGTTGTGATCATTGCGGGGGCGGTGGGCGGTGTCTCTGGTTATGTCGGCGCTGCAACTTCTGCCGTTGCTCCGGCCCTGCCCACAGGTCCGATTGTTGTACTTGTCGGTTTCCTGCTCTTCCTCGTCTCCCTCCTCTTCTCTCCCGGGCGTGGTGTGCTCGCTTCGCTGCTCACGCACCGTCGCTATCAGCGCCGGGTGCATATGCGCCAAGGGTTGCTGGCCCTTGCGCAAGGCCAACCGATTTTCGAGGCGCTCACTCGGCGCTTGATGCATCGCGCGGGATTGATCCTGCCCGATGGGGTGGCGACGCAAGCGGGTCAGGCGGCGGCTTCTAAGGCCCTGCTCGACGAAACCCGCTGGTCGCTTGTACGTGCCGATACCAGCTTTGCTGCTGCGGCCACCCGTTATGACGGGCTGACCCCGATCGAGGATGTACTGACGCCAGATCAACTTCGAGACGTAGACGGGCGGATCACCGCGCCCAAGGCGGTTTAGATGGGCGCAGAATTCGTTGCATTGTCTCTCACGCCGATACTGATTGGGGTCTGTGTTGCTGTGGCCTGCGCTCTTCCGGGCAACTTTCTGCTGTTGCGGCGCCAGGCATTGATCGGGGATGCCATCAGCCACGTGGTGCTACCCGGCATCGTGGTCGCCTTTTTGCTGACGGGCACCGTGACCACAGGGCCGATGCTGCTGGGCGCCGCTGGTGCTGCTGTTCTGGCGGTGATCGCGATTGAGGCCATCCGGCGTCTGGGCCGTATCGAATCCGGGGCGGCGATGGGTGTGGTGTTTACGGCCATGTTCGCCGGTGGTGTGCTGCTTCTTGAACGCTCCGACACCTCAAGTGTGCATCTTGATGTGGAGCACGCGCTTTATGGCAATCTGGAAAGCCTGATCTGGCTTGACGCCACAGGGTGGGGATCCTTGATCGATGCCACGGCCCTTGCGGGCCTACCCGTGGAACTGCCCCGCATGGCGCTGGCCCTGTTGGTTGTTGGTGCCTTCATCGCACTGTTCTGGAGACCGCTCGCCCTGTCCACGTTCGACGAAGGGTTTGCGCGTGGGCTGGGACTGCGTACTGGTCCTTTGGGGCTTGCATTGGTGGTGGTGTCGGCGATTGCAGCGGTTGCGGCCTTTGATGCGGTGGGGTCGATCATCGTGATTGCCATGTTCATCTGCCCACCCGCCGCCGCTCGGATGATGACGAACCGGTTGGGACACCAGGTGGCATGGTCGATGCTGTTTGCGGCCCTTGCAGCGATTATTGGCTACGTGCTGGCTGGCTATGGTCCGCTTTGGATTGGGGCGTCAGCCTCGGTCAGTGCAGCGGGGATGATTGCGACCGTTTCTGGGATCATACTTGCAGTCGCGGTTATTGCCGGACCACACCGCACGCGGGGCAGTTAAGGCGCGCAGCGATGTGCTCTGCGCCGATCTCAATCAAATGTTGGGTGGAACAAGCCTGCCGCTGAAGGGGTGAAGATTTCAAATCCCGTTTCGGTGACACCCACCGAATGCTCGAACTGCGCAGACAAAGACTTGTCTCGCGTGACCGCCGTCCAGTCATCGGCCAAAGTCTTTGTCTCTGGTCGGCCCAAGTTCACCATTGGTTCAATGGTAAAGAACATGCCGGGTTCCAAAACCGCGCCTGTTCCGGGGCGACCGTAATGCAGAACATTGGGGGGCGCATGAAACACGCGGCCCAAGCCGTGGCCACAAAAATCACGCACCACGGACATGCGGTGGCTTTCAACAAAACCTTGGATCGCGTGGCCAATGTCGCCAAAGGTGTTGCCGGGCTTCACGGCCTCGATCCCCAGCATCAGCGCATCATGGGTCACCTGGATCAACCGCTCGGCCTTGCGGGGCAGTTTGCCGGCCACATACATCCGGCTTGTATCGCCAAACCAGCCATCCACGATCACGGTGACGTCTATGTTAAGGATGTCGCCGTCCTTGAGCACCTTGTCACCCGGAATGCCGTGGCAGACCACGTGGTTCACGCTGATACAGCTGGCGTGCTTGTAACCTTTGTACCCGATCGTGGCCGATTTGGCGCCTGCCTCATCGACCATCTCGGTGATCACGCGGTCAATTTCGCCCGTTGTCTGGCCGGGAAAGACCTGTGGCGCCATCGCGTCCAGAATGTCCGCCGCAAGTTGGCCCGCCGCGCGCATGCCGGCAAAGTCAGCTTCGTCATAAATGCGGATCCCGTCCTTGGTCTGACGGGCGCGGCTTGCATGGTTCACTTTGTGCTCCATCGGAGGATCTCTTTGCTAATATTCATACTGCACTGCGGCGAAAAGGGCCAGTCGGTCAGATGTCGATATCTATCGGTTCTGCCACCGTTACGCCCTGCGGTGTGATGTAGGTCCCCAGACATAGGGTTTCCACCCCCGCGTGTCGCGCTGCGGCATAGGCGGTGGCGTAGGTGGGATCAATGTCGCCCGCCAGAGTGAACCGGGAACAATCGGTGCGCTGAACCAGATAGAGCATGACGGCCCGGTGCCCGGCCTCAACCACCCGCGCCAATTCGCCCAGATGTTTGGCCCCGCGTGCGGTGACAGAGTCGGGGAATTCGGCCAAACCGGGCGCGCGCGACAATGTCACCGATTTCACTTCGACATAGGCGTCAAGCAGGCCATCGCCCTGCAACAGGAAATCGATCCTGCTGTTTTCCCCATACTTCTGCTCTGGGCGCACGGTGGTGTAGGCCTCAAGCCCTTTGATCTCGCGCGCTTCAAGCGCGGTCCGCAGCGCCCGGTTGGGCACCGATGTGTCCACACCGGTGAAATGGCCATCGCCATGTTCCACCAGACGCCAGCCGAATTTCAGCTTTTTCTTGGGATCGTCATTGGGCTCTAGCCAGATCCGCATCCCCGGCTCTGCCAGACCCATCATCGAGCCGGGATTGGCACAGTGGGCCGTAATCTCGCGCCCATCTTGCAGACGGCAATCTGCCAGAAAGCGTTTATAGCGACGGATCAGCGTGGCGGGGACAAGTTCGGTTTGAAAGCGCATGGGCGGGGGCCTATACCGTGACAGGTTGCACCTCAAGGAGTCCCGGACATGCCCAACCCCACAGCCGCCATGCTGGTGATCGGTGACGAGATCCTGTCCGGGCGTACGCGCGATGCTAACATGCACCATCTGGCCGGAGAGCTGACGAATGTTGGCATCGACCTAAAGGAAGTGCGCATTGTCAGTGATGATCGCCCGGCGATCATCTCGGCAGTTCAGGCCCTATCGGCGGCCCACGACACTGTTTTTACCTCTGGGGGTATTGGCCCGACCCATGATGACATCACCGCCGATTGCATCGCCGCGGCCTTTGTCACGCCTATCGACGTCCGGGACGACGCGCGGGCCTTGCTGGCTGCGCATTATGCCAAAACCGGATCAGAGTTGAACGCCGCCCGTTTGCGCATGGCCCGGATTCCGGATGGCGCGACACTGATCGATAACCCGGTTTCGGTCGCGCCGGGGTTCACCATTGAAAACGTGCATGTCATGGCCGGGGTTCCGTCTGTTTTTCAGGCTATGGTGGCCACCGTGCTGCCCACGTTGACCGGGGGTGCGCCGCTGATTTCCAAGACCTTGCGGATCGACCGGGGCGAGGGCGATATCGCGGGCCCGCTTGGCGTGCTGGCCGACGCCTATCCGGACCTCAGCATCGGCTCTTATCCCTTTCAGAAGGACGGCAAGTTCGGGGCGAACATTGTGATCCGGGGCACAGAGGGCACGCTGGTGGACGCAGCCCTCGCCGAACTCGAAACCCAGTTTCCGGGATGATTGACGCGCAGGCCTTTTACGACACCATCGACGGCACATGGCCTGCGGCGTCCAAGCAGCACATAGGGTCTTGGACGATCCGCGACGGGCAGGGCGGCGGCAAGCGTGCCAGCGCGGCCACAGGGGACGCAACGGGCGACATTGAGCAGGCCGAAGACGCTATGCGCGCCTTGGCCCAAACCCCGCTTTTTATGATCCGCGAGGGCGACACCGCTCTTGATGCCGATCTGCACGCGCGTGGGTATCAGATCATTGACCCCACCAATGGCTATGTAACGCCCGTTGAAACCCTCACCGATATTCCCATTCCCCGCGTCACTGCTTTTGCCATCTGGGAACCGCTGGCCATTATGGAAGAGATTTGGGCCGAGGGCGGCATTGGCCCAGCCCGCCTCAACATTATGGAGCGGACTGAAACCAAAACAGGCATCCTTGCCCGTTGGAACGAAAAACCGGCTGGGGTGGGTTTTGTCGCCGTCCACGAAGGGGTCGCGATGGTGCATGCGGTCGAAGTGCTGGAACACCAGCGCCGCCAAGGCGTGGCCCAATGGATCATGCGGCAGGCGGCGTTTTGGGCACGAGACAACGGAGCCCACACTCTGGCCGTTTTGACCACGGCCAACAACGGACCTGCAAACGCGCTTTATCAACAGTTGGGCTTTGCTTCTGCGCCCGGCTATCATTACCGCATCTTACAGACGAAAGACGACACATCGCCATGACCGACACACCTACTGCACTTGATCTGCCCATGGTCGACCCGTTGCCCGCACAAACACAAAAGTACTTTGACATTTGTCAGGACAAGCTGGGGATGATCCCTAATGTGCTTAAGGCGCACGCCTTTGACATCGACAAGCTCAACACCTTCACCGCGCTTTATAATGACCTGATGCTGGGCGAGAGCGCCCTGAGCAAGCTGGAGCGCGAAATGATTGCCGTTGTGGTCAGCGCGACCAACCGCTGCCATTATTGCCTGACGGCCCATGGAGCGGCGGTGCGGCAGTTGTCTGGCGATCCTGCCTTGGGCGAAGCCCTTGTCATGAATTGGCGCGTGGCCGAGGTAACACCGCGCCAACGCGCTATGCTGCTGTTTGCCGAAAAGGTCACGCTGGCCTCAGCTCAGATCGAAGAGAGCGACCGGGAGACTTTGCGCAGTCACGGGCTGAGTGATCGCGACATCTGGGACGTTATCAACGTGGCTGCGTTCTTCAACATGTCCAACCGGGTGGCGAGCGCCACTGCGATGGAACCGAACCCAGAATACCACGCGCAGGCGCGCTAGGAATGGGGCGGGCGCGGCTCTGTCTTACTGCACTTTTGTGTTTGGTTGCGTGGCCTCTGGCCGCGCTGGACCTGACATTGCCAACAGGGGCCAGCGAAACCGCCTCGCGCGACTGGGCACTGGCGCAGGAAGCCGTGCCAGAAGGGCCAATCGTTGATGGCGCGCTCCCGACCCGCATGTTCGAAGGGCCTGTCAGTACCCGCGCCTTTCGCATACCCTCCTTGGGGCTGACCTCCTTGCAAATTCTGGCGCCCCTGCGTGCACAGCTTGAGGCGGCCGAGTATGTGGTTCTGCTGGATTGTGGTCAGGCCATGTGTGGCGGGTTCGATTTCCGTTTTGCGCTGGATGTGCTGCCTGCACCCAACATGTACGTCAATATCCGGGACTACCATTTCCTAAGCGCGGTGTCAGCCGACGGTCAGGCCGCTGTGACGCTCTTGGCCAGTGCGGCGGCTGGGGCGGGGTATCTGCAAATTGTGCAGGTCGGCGAGCCCGCAAGCATCGCGACGCAGCGTCCGGTCGCCCCACCGGTTGCCGTGATCGCGGACAACGGCACGGTTACATCGCGATTGCTGGAGCATGGGCGTGCTATTCTGCGCAGCCTTGAGTTTGAAGTTGGCAAGACCACGCTGAATGGCGAGGATATGCCGGAACTGGCGCAAGTCGCCGGTCTGATGCAAGAGCGCGCTGGGCTGCGCATCGCGGTGGTGGGGCACACGGACACAGCTGGTGGACTTGAGGCCAACATCTCCGTCTCGCGCGCACGGGCACAATCAGTGCGGCAAGCGCTGATTGATCGCTATGGCGTCGCGCCCGACCGGATTGAAGCGAACGGAATGGGTTACCTTGCGCCCGTCGCTTCAAACCTGACGGCGGAGGGGCGTGAAGCCAACCGACGTGTGGAAGTGATCGTCGTGTCAGAGGAAGCTGAATAGGGCTTGGGTTTTGGCAGGCCATGGCGGCCTCTGTGCTCCGGAAACAGATTTCCCGATTGGCTCGGAGCAGTGAGCTTTTCCGGTGGCTGATCCATAGCGTTCAGTCTGAGAGTCCCCAATTTTTGGAACCACACTTTATACGAGCAGGGAAATTTGCTATCGTTCAACCATTGCTAGATTTATTATTTGAGGCTGCTGATGTCCATTTTGGGGCTGCTTGCCCGTAAAACTGAAGACCGCCGCGTCTGGTATCGTTGGAACTTTGTGCCCGCTCTGGCCATTATTTTGGGGCACCGCGAGAACATGCGGCGTGACAATCTGATCGACACAGAGGTGTCACCACCCAGCCCCCCGGCGCAGACGATCCGGTGAACTTTCGCACCGCCGATGGCAGTTACAACGACATGGGCAAGCCGTGGATGGGCATGGCTGGGGTGCGCTTTGGGCGCAATGTTGCGATGGACGCGACCTTTGGCGAAACCGGCGAAGAACTGATGACACCGTCGCCGCGACTGGTCTCCAACAAGCTGATGAAGCGCCGCGAATTTGTGCCGGTGCCGCATCTGAATGTGCTGGCCGCCGCTTGGATTCAGTTCATGGTCCATGACTGGTTGTCCCACGGCAGGAACGACAAGACCCGCCCGATGGAAATCCCATTGCCCGAAGGCGACGACTGGGGCGACAAGATGGAGGTGCTGGCCACCACCCGACCCGATGCCGAAGACGGACGCCCGCAAGCCTTTGTCAATGTCGAGACGCATTGGTGGGATGCCAGCCAGATCTATGGGTCCAGTCAGGCGCGCCTAGATCGGGTTCGCACAGGATCGGGCACGTCCGTTTTACCGGATGGTACATTGGCGTTAGATGACAAGGGTCTGCTGCCCGTGGACAGCCAATCAGCCACCAAAAACCTGGAGCTGACTGGCGTGAACGGGAATTGGTGGATCGGTCTGTCCGTTCTGCACACTTTGTTCGCACGCGAACATAATGCGGTCGTTGCGCGGTTGAAGGTGGATTACCCCAATGCATCCGGCGAATGGCTGTTTGGCAAAGCGCGGCTGGTGGTTTCGGCGCTGCTTGCCAAGATCCACACCGTCGAGTGGACACCGGCGCTGATGGACAGCCCCGTGGGTCGCATGGCGATGCGTGGCAATTACTGGGGCCTGATGGGGGAGCGGGTCACAAATGCGTTCGGGCGCGCGTCTGACAGTGAGGTGATCAATGGCATACCGGGATCACCTGTGGATCATCATGGTGCACCCTATGCGATGACCGAAGAGTTTGCTGCTGTCTATCGTCTGCATTCGCTGATGCCAGATGCTTACAATTTCCGGCGCAGTGCGAACGACGCCCATGTTCTGGACGCTGACCTCAAGCAGGTCAGCTTTGGCGCGTCCCGAGGACTGTACGAGAAACTGAGCTTTGACGATGTCTGCTACAGCTTGTGCACTGAGAACCCCGGCGCATTGGTCCTGCACAACTATCCCGATGCATTGCGCGATATGACGCGTGAAAATGGGCGCCGCATTGATCTGGCGGCCGTCGATATCTTGCGCGACCGCGAACGCGGCGTCCCCCGTTTTTGCGAATTCCGCAGACAGCTTGGCATGAAGGTGCCCACCACCTTTGCCGAAATTACGTCCAACGAGGCATGGCAGGCCGACCTGCAGGAGGTCTATGGCACGGTGGACAAGGTTGATCTGTTGATTGGCACACTAGCTGAAAGCCAGTCCGAACGCGGACAGCCGCCGCGCTTTGGCTTTTCTGATACCGCATTTCGCATCTTTATCCTGATGGCGTCCCGTCGTTTGAAATCAGATCGTTTCTTTACCGATGATTTCCGGCCCGAGATTTACACTGAGACCGGTTTCCGGTGGGTGCACGAAAACACCATGGAGACGGTTGTGAAACGGCATTGCCCGGACCTTGCCCCGGCCTTTGGCAATGCGCGCAATATGTTCTTTCCCTGGACGCGCGCGTCATGAAGATCCCCGGCCTGATCGACGTACAGCGCGTGCGTGATCCGGGCGTTGTTCGATCTGTCGCGGCGGAGACAAGGCTTGGGCGGGTTGCGCCAGGTCGCGGGCCTCTGGTGAACCGGTTCATCGCGCAGATGGCTGCCGATCTTTTTCGCGCAGAGGGGCGCGAGCTGCCCAGTGGGCGCGCACCGGATGACCGACTGAGGCTGGATATGCGCGCGGCTTTGGCCCAACGGATTGCGGCCCCCGATCTGGGCGACAGGTGTGCCGCCGCCGTCAGTGAGGCTGCCGCTTTTGTGCGCGGCGGATCGGGCGATGCGATGCACGTCACGCAAGCGGTCCTTGGCTGTGTGGTTCTGGATGCCTTTCAGCCCAGCACTCAAACCGTCAAAGCGGCTGAGGACATTGGCCGTGTTTTGAATGGCGGGCTTTTGCGGCAAGCGCTGGACTGGATTGTGGGGGGATCGCGTAGTGCCCGTTCTATCCTTTTCAAAGCGTGCGATGGTGATCTGAACACAGTGCATACGTTGGGGATTGCCTCGCAGAATTTTGCCGCGTCCCTGAACATCCTGCGGTCCTTGCCGCTAGAGACTAAGGCCAAAGTTGCGCTGGCTCGGGCCATGACCGCGCCCACTCAAGTCGTCCGTCAGGGCAAGTGCCCGGCAGAGACGCGTGCCGGTGGCGTGGACAGCGGCACCTTGGTGATCTTGCAAATCAGCGATGTCACCCGGCGCACGCTTGATCCGCGCGACGCGTTCCTGCGGGATGCCTGGAGTGGATGCCCTGCTCATGCGCTGGTGCCTGACCTTTTGCGCCGGATCTGGATCGAGGCGGGGGGCGCGCCATGAGCGATCCGATCTTTGAACCACTGGAATTCCGCAACCTCACGGTCAAGAACCGCATTTTCCGCTCGAACATCTCGGGCCGGTTTGACAACGAAGACGGCTCGCTCACTCAGACCCGGATCAACTGGGAATGCCGTTTTGCCGCCGGAGGGGCAGGGGCCGTCATCTCGTCCTATGTGCCGGTGCGTATGGATGGGCGGATCATCGCAGGCTACGCAACGATCCACCGCGATGAGTTTATCCCGTTGTGGCAAAAGCTGGGAGAGGCCGTGCGGGCGCATGGTGCCAAATACATCCTTCAGCTTAGCCATTCGGGTCGCCAGATGGATATTCCGGGGGTGCACAACATGCACCGCCCCAGCCCCGCGCCGACGTCGAATATGGAATCGCTGCATGGTTTTCTGTGTCAGGCGATGTCGACAGGCGAAGTGCGGCAGATAGTGCGTGACTTTGCCCAAGGGGCATGGCGTGCGCGCGAAGCCGGGCTTGATGGCATAGAATTGCACGCGGCGAATGGATACCTGTTCACCCAGTTTCTGAGTTCCGCCATCAATGACCGCACTGATTGCTATGGCGGGTCGCTGCGCAACCGCGCCCGCTTTTTGCTGGAGGTGATCGAGGCGATCCGGGACAAGGTCGGCCGTGATTTTCACCTGCAGGTCAAATTGTCGGCGACCGATCACAACAATGTCCTGCCGTGGGAGGGCAAAGGAAACACCGTCGCAGATACGATTGAGGTGGCGCAATGGTGCGAGGCGTTGGGGGCGGATGCGCTGCACATCTCAACCGGATCACTGTTTCCACACCCGTTGAACCCGCCGGGTGATTTGCCGCTGGATGTTTTGGCCGTGACTTATGATGCAATGATTTCGTCAGGGGTCAGTGGGTTTCGGAACTTCCTGTTGTTTCGCTATCCGATGCTGCGCCCAATTTTTCGATGGCTGTGGTTTCGCATGAAAAAGGGCCGACCCGTCGAAGGTGTCGGATTTTAAGAGGCGCGGTTGATCAAGGATGCTGTGACTATCCCAGTATTGTCTACAGGCGGGTGGCAAACCGCATCGTCAGTGCGCGACGCTTTGGGGCACATCGACGGGGTGTCGATGGCCCGCGCGCTGGTTGCCAACCCGGATTTGCCGCAGATTTGGGCTGCGGGCCATGATCTGCCGCCTGCGCCGTGCACCCATTGCAACAAATGCCTTGTGGGTGCGCCCAAGCTTCCAATGGGCTGTCACGAACTTGAACGCTTCCCATCGCGCGATGCTATGATCGATCAGCTGATGGAGGTCTATGACACCAAGGCTGAACTGCAAATACCGGAGGCCTCATGACATGACCGCCGTGTCTGCTGTCGAAGCCGCCCTTGCACAACGCCGCCGCCGTTGGCGCCCCGTTTTGTGGCTGATCCTCGCCGCTGTGCTGGTCGTTGTGTTCATCGCGCTTGGTCTGATCATCCGCGTGTTGCAGTCGGGCACTCCGTATTACAGCGACGATGACCAGCACTTCCGTTACGGCTCGATCGGGGCTGAGGTGGTGTCTGGCATTCCATACAAAGTGTGGCAGGCTCTGCCTGTGCTCTTCCCCGAAGACTTCCCAGCGGGCGACTACAGCAGTTTTGGGTTTCTGTACGACGGCACAGGGGACTTGCCGATTGGCATCTCGAAACGCAGGGTTAGCGGTGTCGATCTGGTTTGGTTCAATTGCGCCGTTTGCCATGCGGGTACCTATCGTGAAAGCGAAGAAGATGCGCCTCGGATCGTTACGGGTATGCCGGCACATCAGCTGGATTTGCATGGGTTCACGACCGTTGTTTTGCGGGCTGCGTCTGATCCACGGATGGCGCCAGACTCGGTGCGTAGCGCGATGTCAGACGCGGGTGTTGGGTTGGGTCTGGTTGAACGCATCTTGTGGAACCTGGCGGTCTTTCCTCGCCTGCGCGAGGGCATGATTGCGCGGGCCAGCAGGTTGCAGCCCCTGCTTGATCAACAACCGGACTGGGCGAATGGCCGGGTTGATACGTTCAACCCCTACAAGGTGCTTGAGTTTGATTGGCCGACCGACACCTTGAGCGAACAAGAGGTCGTGGGCGCATCCGATTTCCCGTCCGTCTTTCTGCAAGGACCGCGTGCGGATATGCAGCTGCACTGGGATGGCAACAACCCGTCGCTGGCGGAACGAAACCTGTCCGCTGCCCTCGGGGCCGGGGTCACGCCCGAAACGGTGGACCACGGGTCAATCGAACGGGTTGCGGAATGGCTGCTGGACCTGGAACCACCTACCAGCCCGCACCAGCCGGACGCAGACGCAGTGGCCCGTGGGTTCGACATCTACATGCGCGATTGCGCAATCTGCCACGGCTGGCAAAGCCCGGATGGATACGTGTTCGAAGGCGACCTTTTGGGCGACATAACCCCGATGGACGAGGTCGGCACCGACCCGAACCGATTGCACAGCTACACGCAGGCCTTTCTCGACCAGCAAGTGTCTGAATTGTTCAAGGACACGCCCCATGCGTTCCGCCAGTTCCAGAAAACGGACGGGTACGCCAATGCGCCGCTGGATGGTCTGTGGCTGCGAGGTCCTTATTTGCACAACGGATCGGTTCCGACCTTGGCTGACCTGCTGACCCCGCCGCCCGAGCGACCCAAAACGTTTGTGCGGGGTGGTGACGTGATTGATCCGCTGGGTGGTTTTATTTCGCCTTCCTGCACGACCGAGGCCGCCTGTTTCGATACCGCGACACGCGGAAATTCAAACTTGGGGCACGTGTGGGGCACTGATCTGGATGCACCGGACAAGTCTGATTTGATCGCCTACTTGCTGACGTTCTAAAGGAGTATTTTTATGTCTTCGCTGGAAATTGGATGGACTGAGGCACAGGCGCGCAGCGCACTGACCCGGTTTCGTCGTGTGTTTGCAATCAATCTGATCCTGCAAAGCCTGATCGCGTTGGCTTGTATCCTTGCGCCGCGCTTCGGGGCGCGGCTTGTCGGGCTTGATCCTTTGGAAGCACTGCCATTCTTGCCGATCTGGGGCGGTATGGTGATTGTCGCCACGGCGTTGCAATTGTTTGCCTATCTCGACCCGATCACCCAGCGTTTTCAGGTGACGATAGCGATGCTTGGGCGGTTCCTAATGGTCGTTATCTATTTGTGCCTTGGGGCTGCGTTCTGGCGGTTTGCAGCCTTTGATGCCCTGTTTGCGGTGATCCTGTCGGTTCTGTTTTACCGCGCGCTGATCGCAGAGCTGCAAACGCGCCCCTAAAGCTGCTTGCCCATGCCATCATAGGACGCACGGCGCGCCCGTTGTGTGCACATCGGGTCTGCCCATAGGGCCAGCAGGTCATCACGCACCGTAGAATATTGCGGATTGTCGAAAACCTTGGCTTCTAGCGCGCCGACGATGCGGGACACGCGGATGCCTTCATTGGCCAGCCAGTGCACCTGAGCGTTGTTTTCGGCAAACCTTTCTTTTGAGATCTTCTTGCCGTTGACGTCCAACACGTGGCCATTCACGTCCGTGTCGGGGACTGCTTTGTGATGCACTGCCAAGACTTCCCAACGGTTGTTTAGAACGGGTGAGCCGGAACTGCCGGGGTTGGTATCGCCCGAGTACCAGCAGAACGCATCGGCATCGGTACCGTTGTCGACCAAGGTGAACACGCTTTCATGCACCACGATGCGTTTCTTTTCTCCGTCTGGGTGCTGGATGATGTTGGTCGCATCGCCGATCAGTGCCTTGCCCTCTTCCCGCAAGAGCGGGATCCACCCAAAGATATTGATGTCGGTCACAACTTGCAGGCCAAGAAAACAGATATCGAGCGCTTCATCCGCCCAAAAGAAGTGGTCTGTGTCGGCGACATACACTTCCGTACTGCGCGGTGTGCCGATCCTGTTGTCGTCAAACAGAAACTCGAACATTGCGGTCTTTGCCTCGGCTTTGTCCTTGATGACGTGGTAGTTGGTGACAACGATCCCATTTCCGACCAGAAACCCGGTCCCTGTTTCGAGGCCCCGGGAAATGTGACAAACAGCACGCGCCGTCAGGATGCCAATCTCCAGAAACTCGCCCGAAAGGATGTTGTCTCGCTCATCGATTTTGGCTTCTTGTCCCAACCTAGGCGTGAGCATCAGAAATCGCTCTGATTCGTCTACTTCGACCTCGGCCAGCGCATTTTGCCGTAACTCGGCCTTGAGCTTGCGTTGATCGCTTTCTAATGCGCGCCCATTTCCGCGGGCAATATTTTGTATTGATTTCTGGCACGTATCTTTACGTGCGCGCAGGCGTTGAATGCTTTGATCCAGTGTGCCTGACCCCAAATCCTGTGGTGTAATGGACATGTCATCTCGCAATCAAAATTGGTGTAGAATACCCGTAAGCCTAGAAACCAGGCTTTGTTATGCAAGGTATTTTCCCATGGATAAAATTTCATACGACACCTACGTCTCTCTTTCAGCAGACCGAAATCGACGCAAAGAGTTCCGCGCCTATTCCAATGTGATCCCCGGGGAGAGCGGATTTGATTTTACCGTTGTGCCCAATCCCGATCTGGTCGTGGACATCCCGGACGACATCGAACTTGAAAACGCGATGCAGGCGGGCAATGGCATTGAACGCACCGCCCGGCGTCTGGCCTTCAACCTTGATCGCATCTTTAACCGAAAAAAGCCCGTGCTTGTCGCAGAAGAAGACAGTTGGTTCCAGTTTCCAATTCTGATCGACGAAATCCTAGACCACCTGTCCGACACGTTCGCGATCCTGTCGCTGGCAGCGGCGGGAGACACGGCGGAAAACATTGTCGATGGTCCCGAGCAATCTGGCGGGCGCGAATACATGATCAATCTGCGAAAGCAAAAAGATCACGTGCGGGCTTTTTTATTCTCAGCCGCTGGCAACGATATCATTGGCGAAGACCCGCAAACGGGCAAATCCGCGCTGTTTGATATCATCAACGACTTTGATCCGGCCCGGACGGACATTGACGAACACATCAATGCGGTTGTGTTGCAGGAACGGCTGACCAGCCTGCGGGACGCTTACACTCGGGTTATTACGGATGTGCGTGCAGAACCGGGGCTCGAAACCCTTCCGATTATCGTGCACGGATATGACTATACCTTTCCGTATCCGCACTTTGAAAATGACCCGCGCAATCCGATTCATGCGGCCAACAACGAGTGGTTGGGGCAGCCGTTGGACCAGCGCAATTTCCCGACCGCAACTCAGGCGCAACGCGATCTGCGGCGCAACATCGTCATCAGGTTGATCGACCAACTCTATGACATGCTCGATGACTTGGCGCAGAACCACAACGACGTTGTTGTTGTTGATTGCCGGGGCGCAATGTCAGAGGTGACCGATTGGGCCGATGAAATTCACGGCACCGACGAAGGTTTTACCAAGGTGACCCAACGCTTCCGAGTGGCCCTGAATGGAGCATTGACGGGCGGATAAGCGGGTTGGTCTTGGCCCGTCGTGGATGAGTGGGCGGCTGTTTCTGATATTGTCAGGTGCGTGCCGTAGAGACGGGGCACGCCGTTATCCGAGTGCTGTCACAGCGCGGTTCCAGATATGACTTGCCATCCGCGATGTGTTTCCTATACGAAACAAAAGACGTTTGACGTTGGGAGAACCAGTTATCTGGTGCCGAAGGAGCAACTGCCTCGGAAACTCTCAGGCCACAGGACCAGCGCCAAACAACGAATACTCTGGAGAGTGGTGCGTATGCACCCGCCGAAGGGATAATGATCTCAGGCAAAGAGGACAGAGGAGGCACCGATGCGCAGATGTTTGTCTGCGTTCCAATGGGTGCCGCGTGATGTGATGTAATCTCGTCGGCTTGCAGACAGGCGGTGACGGCATGACATCTCTCAAACAAACTCCGCTTCACCCGCTGCACCTATCGCTTGGCGCCAAGATGGTGCCTTTTGCGGGCTACGATATGCCGGTGCAGTATCCTCTTGGCGTGATGAAGGAACATCTCCATACGCGAGCGAATGCCGGACTATTTGATGTCAGCCATATGGGCCAGGTCATTGTGCGTGGTTCAACTTTTGACGCTGCGGCAACGGGCCTTGAGAGGCTGATCCCCGTCGATGTGCTGGGCCTTGGTGAAAATCGTCAGCGCTATGGATTTTTTACAAATGCGGATGGCGGGATCGAAGACGACCTGATGCTGGCCAACCGTGGAGACCACGTTTTTGTTGTGGTGAATGCGGCCTGTAAAGATGCCGACATCGCACATATGAAAGCTGAACTTGAACCGGATTTGACAGTGACAGAGATTACAGACCGCGCCTTGCTTGCGCTGCAAGGGCCTGCCGCCGAAGGCGTGCTTGGCACGCTTGATCCGCGGGCCGCAGAGATGCGGTTTATGGATGTCGCAACGCTGGATTTGGACGGGGTTGAAGCGTGGGTATCCCGGTCTGGATACACCGGCGAAGACGGGTACGAGATTTCTATACCTTCTGAAGAGGCCGCGGCGGTCGCGCAGGCGCTTCTTGATCATCCGGATGTTGAACCCATCGGCCTTGGGGCGCGGGATTCTCTGCGGCTTGAGGCAGGGCTATGCCTTTATGGTCATGACATCGATCAAACCACCTCGCCGGTCGAGGCTGCTCTTGTCTGGGCGATCCAGAAGGTGCGCCGCGCGGGCGGTGAGCGCGAAGGGGGCTTTCCCGGAGCGGACGTTATCCTTGGACAATTTGGCAACCCTGTGGCCCGCAATCGCGTTGGCCTGCTGCCCACGGGCCGCGCACCCATGCGCGAAGGCGTTGCACTGTTTGCCAGTGAAGACGCGGCAGACGCCATCGGGGAAATCACCTCGGGCGGGTTTGGTCCTACGGTCGGTGGCCCTGTTGCGATGGGCTATGTCAGCTCTGATCACGCCGCGCGCGGCACCACGCTTTACGGAGAGTTGCGCGGCAAGCGCCACCCCCTGACCGTCGCAAAGACACCGTTCACACCCGCCAATTTCAAAAGATAACCAAAGAGGGAAATCCATGAAGTACACCGAAGAACACGAATGGCTGCGCGCCGACGGGGATGCGTATGTTGTTGGCATCACCGAACATGCGACCACCCAATTGGGCGACCTCGTCTTTGTCGAATTGCCCGAGGTTGGCACGGTCGTGAGCAAGGACGATGAGATCGTCGTCATCGAAAGCGTCAAGGCGGCCTCGGACATCATGGCCCCGGTAGATGGTGAAATCGTCGCCGTGAATACCAACCTTGCGGATGACCCAAGCCTCGCCAACAGCGATCCGCTGGGCAATGGCTGGTTCTTCAAGATCAAGCCATCCGACACCTCCCAATTCGACGGGTTGATGGACGAAGATGCCTACAACGCTCTGATCGGCTAAAGGAACGCGCGCGATGACTTTCAAACCCACCGACTACCTTCCTTACGATTTTGCAAACCGCCGACATATCGGACCATCGCCCGCAGAAATGGACGATATGCTGGACGTGGTGGGGGCGAAAGATCTTGATGCGCTGATCGATGACACCATCCCAGCCAACATCCGGCAAAAAGAGCCGCTGGATTTTGGCAAGGCCAAGTCCGAGCGCGAGCTTTTGCACCACATGCGGGTGACGGCGTCCAAGAATAAGGTACTCACGTCGCTGATCGGCCAAGGCTATCACGGGACGGTCACACCCCCAGCGATCCAGCGAAACATCCTTGAGAATCCGGCCTGGTACACGGCCTACACCCCGTATCAGCCCGAGATCAGTCAGGGTCGGCTTGAGGCGTTGCTGAACTTTCAAACCATGGTGTCGGACCTGACCGGGCTTGAGATTGCCAACGCGTCGCTTTTGGACGAGGCGACAGCCTGCGCCGAGGCGATGACCATGGCGCAACGGGTGAGCAAATCGAAGGTGACTGGCTTTTTTGTCGACGAAAACTGTCACCCCCAGAACATCGCGGTGATGCAGACGCGCGCCGCACCCCTTGGAATCGAGATCACCGTTGGGAACCCTGACAATCTGGACGCCAGCGCCGTGTTTGGCGCGATCTTTCAATATCCCGGCACCTACGGTCACATCAGGGATTTCGCCGGTGAAATCGCCAAACTGCATGAGAACAAGGCGATTGGCATCATCTCGGCCGATCCTCTGTCACTGACCCTGCTCAAAGAGCCGGGCGCCATGGGCGCCGACATTGCCGTTGGTACAACGCAACGGTTTGGCGTGCCGGTTGGTTATGGTGGTCCACACGCCGCCTATATGGCGACCAAGGCGAATTACGCCCGCAACATGCCGGGCCGCATCGTGGGCGTGTCCGTCGACACCCATGGTAATCGCGCTTACCGGCTGTCTTTGCAAACCCGCGAACAGCACATTCGCCGCGAAAAAGCGACGTCGAATGTGTGTACCGCACAGGCGCTGCTGGCCGTCATGGCCGGTTTCTACGGCGTGTTTCACGGCCCTGATGGGCTCAGGGCCATCGCTCAACGTATCCACCGCAAAACGGCACGACTGGCCGAAGGGCTGAAGCAGGCCGGGTTTGATGTGCGGCCTGCCGCATTCTTTGACACGATCACTGTTGATGTTGGGCCACTGCAATCGGCGGTAATCAAGTCGGCCTTGGATGAGGGGATCAACCTTCGCGTTGTAGGCAATACAGCCGTTGGGATCACGCTGGATGAGCGGGCGCGGCCTGCCACCATTGAAAAGGTCTGGCGCGCCTTTGGCATTGAACGGCAGGACAAGGATTACACACCGCATTACAACATGCCGGACAAGCTGATCCGCACGTCTGATTTCATGACCCACCCGATTTTCCATATGAACCGGGCGGAAACGGAAATGATGCGCTATATGCGCCGCCTTGCGGATCGTGATCTGGCGCTGGACCGCGCGATGATCCCCCTAGGGTCCTGCACGATGAAGCTGAACTCGGCGGCCGAGATGATGCCCGTCAGCTGGCGCGAATTTTCGCTTTTGCACCCCTATTGCCCCAAGGATCAGGCGGCGGGCTATATCGAGATTATCGATGATCTGTCGGCCAAGCTGTGTGACATCACGGGCTATGACGCCGTTTCTATGCAGCCCAATTCGGGTGCACAGGGCGAGTATGCGGGGCTTCTGAGCATTGCAAGCTGGCACCGTGCCAACGGTCAGGGGCACCGCAATATTTGCCTGATCCCGATGAGTGCGCATGGCACTAACCCGGCCTCTGCCCAGATGGTCGGCTGGAAGGTTGTGCCGGTGAAGTCGGCTGCGAACGGCGACATCGACGTGGATGATTTCAAGTCCAAAGTGGAGGAGCACCGCGACAACCTCGCCGGGTGCATGATCACTTACCCGTCGACGCATGGAGTGTTCGAAGAGACGGTGATTGACGTCTGCAAGATCACCCATGAGGCAGGTGGGCAGGTCTATATTGATGGGGCCAACATGAACGCGATGGTGGGCCTGAGCCGCCCGGGCGATCTGGGCGGCGATGTCAGTCACCTGAACCTGCACAAAACCTTCTGCATTCCGCATGGCGGCGGTGGCCCTGGCATGGGGCCGATCGGGGTGAAAGCGCATTTGACACCCCACTTGCCCGGAGACCCCAACGGAGGCTCGGGTGCGGTCAGTGCTGCCGCTTTTGGTTCGCCATCGCTCTTGCCGATCTCGTGGGCCTACTGCCTGATGATGGGCGGTGAGGGTCTGACACAGGCGACGCGCGTTGCTATCATGAATGCCAACTACATCGCCAAACGCCTCGAAGGAGCGTTTGACGTGCTTTACAAAGGACCAACGGGCCGAATTGCGCATGAGTGCATCATCGACACCCGGCCCTTTGCGGACAGTGCGCACGTCACCGTTGACGACATCGCCAAACGTCTTGCCGATTGTGGTTTTCACGCGCCCACAATGTCCTGGCCTGTGGCTGGCACGCTGATGATCGAACCAACAGAGTCCGAAACCAAGGCCGAACTCGATCGGTTCTGCGACGCCATGCTGGGCATCCGCGCTGAAATTCAGGCCATTGAGGACGGCACGTTGGACGCCGAAAACAACCCCCTCAAAAACGCACCACATACGATGGAAGATTTGGTGCGCGACTGGGACCGCCCCTACAGCCGCGAAAGTGCGTGTTTTCCGGCCGGGTCGTTCCGCGTTGACAAGTATTGGCCGCCGGTCAATCGGGTCGACAACGTCTGGGGGGACAGAAACCTGTCATGCACATGCCCGCCGATGGAGGATTACGCCAAATCGTAAGGTCGGAGCCGACCTCGGGTGGCTATGTAGCGCCGAAAACTTGAGTCCTGCATGCTGGTAAACGAGCAGACGGGTTTTCGCGCGCCGCAATGGCGTTTTCTGGTGTTATCAAAATCTGGAATGGAGGGTCGCTTTTTCGAAGCGCATACATCCCAGCATTTCGCCAAAGCTGACATTCAAAAGTTCAGAGTGCGAAACTTGGGTCAGTTCCAAAAAGTTGGCGTGCTGCGTTTGTTGCGGGTCAAAATAGTTGATTTTCCTTGGCGAGCAATGCTGCCTGGGTTCTGTTCGACACGCCCAGCTTTGCAAAGACATTTTTGACGTGCAGCTTTACTGTGACTTCCTGAACGCCAAGGTTGCGCGCGATTTCCTTGTTGGACAGCCCGATGCTGAGCTGTTCCAGAGTCTGCATTTCGCGATCAGAAAGGTCCGAAAACGCGCTGTTTGGTTTTGAGTTTTGTTCACTAGAACCGTAATCAAATGGGAAGTAACGCTCGCCAGAGAGTACAAATTTTATTGCATTGACCAAAGATGCCGCGGTGAGTGACTTTGGAATGAAGCCATGCACCCCGTTTGCCATGGCCGATGTGGCCACTTCACGGCTTGCGACGCCTGACATTAACGCCACCTTCACTGCTGGAAAGGCTTTGCGTGCTTGCTCAAGCCCGTCTAGGCCGTTCATTCCTGGCATATGGTAGTCGAGTATCAATAGATCGATGGCGTCGAGGCCGCGCATTTTATCCATCGCGTCCTGCAAATTAGCTGCAGTCAAAACGGTGAACCCGTCCACCGTCTCCAAGTAGGCGGCGATCGTGTCACGGACGAGATCGTGGTCATCAGCAATCAAAATGTTTGGCATGTCTTCTACTCTCTCAGCTCGTCACTAACATGGCCCTAACATGACCTAAAAACTTGGTCAAAACATGACCTGAATATACTTTGGTATAGGTGACTATGCCAATGCCATGAAGACCTATTCCGTCGTATCGATTAGGTGGTCACAATGCAAACCAAAGGAGCAGCCATGGTCAAGGCTATCTATACGCTCGCCTGTGCTTTGATGTTTACACTTTTTCTGGGCTGGCATTCCGGGGTTGAGGCACAATCCGCGACCGCTCTCGAAATCACTGGTGTGGCTTCAGGACCTGGTCCGATCTATCTGGAGTTGGCCGACTTGGACGCAATGCCGCAAGTCACTTTTGAAACGTCAACCATTTGGACAGATGGAACGGTCATGTTTTCCGGTGTTCCTCTGAAGGCTCTGCTTGGGGAATTGAGTGGACAAAGCGGCGTGGTCGAAATGGTCGCTTTGAATGATTACAAAGTTGATATGCCGTTGAATCGTGTAGAAGACGGCGCTCCCATTCTGGCCACACGAATGAATGGCGAAACAATGTCGGTGCGCGATAAGGGTCCCTACTGGGTGGTGTTTCCCTATGATTCGGATACGAAGTATCAAACTGAAACGACGTATGCATGGAGCATCTGGCAACTGAATCGTCTGAAGGTCGTGGATTGACGGACTTCATGAGTTTGCAGTGGCCGTAGACAAAGAGGTCACGTGTGAAAACAGGTTTGAACCGCTACCGGCTGGCGATTTTTGGGGGTGTTCTTGTTCTCATTGTCCTGCTTGCGGCGATGGCCGCAAACCTGCCGTCCCAACTGCGGGAACTGTCGCGCGCGGCCGAGGATAATTTGCAGTGGAGTATCACGCAAATTGACACTGAGTTTGCGAACCTGGACGCTGTCATCAGTAGGCAAATCGCCACGCAATCCTTGCCAGAAGAGACAATTCGTCTCCGAGTAGATATCGCGCTCAGCCGTCTTGCGATCATCAATTCGGGCCGGTCAGCCGAAATCTTTGGTGACAGCGAAGAAGCGCGTTTACTAATCGAGCCAATCAACGATTTTGCTGACGCCGCCATTGCGCTTTCAGATGCACCGGGTCCGCTTGCGGGCGATGCGCTGTCAGAAATGCAGCAACTTGTCAGTGATGTTCGTCCGTTGGTCCGTGATATTGCGCTGTTGGGCGTTCGGCTTGGTGCAGAACAGGCCGAGTTGCGCCGCACTCAGTTTGCCAACCAACTGACGCGCACGGGTGGCATTGCGATGGCCCTCCTCGTTTTAATGGCCATTCTGATGATTGTCCTGGATCGACTATTGCGCCGGGCTGATCACCGTGATGCAGAACTCTCCGCCTCGACCAAACAACTGGCTTCAACGGTAACGGCCTCGTTGGACGCTGTTGTGACTGCCAATAAAAGTGGTGAGATCATTGATTTCAACACCTCGGCAGAGCGCATTTTCGGCTGGAAGCGGGATGAAATTGTTGGCCAAACGATGGAAGACACATTTATCCCACACCGCATGCGGGACGCGCATCACAACGGTATGAAACGTTATCTTGAAACGGGCACACCGCGTGTTGTTGATGCAGGCCGTGTTGAGCTCGCTGCGCTGCGCAAGGGCGGCGAAGAGTTTCCGGTTGAGCTGAACATTACCACCACCCAAAACGGTACTGATACGATCTTTATTGCCTATATCCGCGACATCAGCGAGCGGAAGATCAATGAACAGAAGTTGATCGATGCGCGTGATCGGGCCGAACGTACTGACAAGGCCAAATCACAGTTTCTTACGGTCATGAGTCATGAAATGCGCACGCCGCTGAATGGCATACTTGGCGTGCTAGATTTGTTAAAGACGACGCCTCTCTCTGAGGAACAAGGGCGCTATGCCCAGATTGCAACTTCGTCCAGCGAAGTGCTTTTGGAACATGTGAATGAAGCGCTGGACATCACGCGGATTGAGAATGGCAAACTGCAACTGTCGTTTCAGGATTTTGATTTAGGCGACTTGATGCGCGGGCTAATGGACGTTTTTGAGCCATTGGCGCAGGAAAAGAACTTGACTTGCACGCTAGAGATTGACGCGGCTATGCGGCAACGCTTTCACGGGGATGCCGGACGCATCCGGCAGATCCTCACCAATTTGATCGGCAATGCGATCAAGTTCACGGATGAAGGCGGCGTGCATCTCCAAGTCAGTGGCATCCATGGTCCCAAATCCTCCTCGCTTCGGTTTGAGGTTCGCGACACTGGTATCGGCATTCCCAAGGGCAAGCAGCATCAAGTCTTTGATGATTTCGAGATCCTGGCCAGCAGTTCCGGACGACAGGACCGAGGCGACGGGCTTGGGCTGGCTATTTCACGACGGATTGCGCGGGCCATGGACGGTGATGTGACGCTGACGCAGAGTGAAGAAACCGGATCAACTTTCACACTCACTTTTTCGACGTTGAGCGCCGCGCGAGAGGAAGATACTCACGTAGAGCCCAGTGTTGAGGAACTCCTACCCTTACAGACGCGCAATGTTCTGATCGTCGAAGATAACGCGATCAATCAGAGCGTTCTGAGCGGCATGCTCACTGCGATGGGACACAGCGTCATTGAGGCGGTGAACGGTCTCGAGTGTATCCAAAAAGCGGATGAAACGGTGTTCGACGTTATCTTTATGGATATCGGCATGCCGGTGATGGACGGGATTGAGGCCACCCAGCGCTTGCGCGCAGATCAGGGTCCGAACGCGCAAACCCAGATTATTGGTCTGACCGCGCACGGGCGGGAGGAGTTTCGCGAACAGGCAGTTGCTGCGGGTATGAACCGTTTCCACACCAAGCCGATCCGCCTCGACGCGTTGCGCAGTATCTTCATCGAGCTGGCATCCGGAAAACCCAGTAAACTCGATGTCGCAAAATTCCCTGAAGCGCTGACAGAAATGATCGACATGCTTGGACATGCTCGGGTGCGCACGGTCGCTGATACGTTCTTTGCGGAACTTAACGCGCTCATAGCTGACTTGAGGGTCAATGCCGTGCATTCGGATAAGGCGGCGTTGGCGGAAGCCGTCCATAAGGTCAAAGGCGCAGCGTCTTTGCTTGGGCAGACCGAGTTGCAAGGCAAACTCAGTGAACTTGAGCACGAAGCACGCAGCGATACTTTGGGGGACTTGGCTGCATGGGCGAATACTCTCGATTCGAGCGCACAGAAGGCCGAAGATTCCATCGCTGCCGCAGTTCCGCCTGAATCTGGCACTCCATAGGAAGAGACCGCCTATCCCAAGGGATAGCTGTCGCATCCTTCCGCGCGCCTTTCTATAACCTCGCGCGCAACTTTCAGGTGCACATCCCTATTAATCCTTTGTTCATCGAAAACAGGGCCGCCTGGAGGGGCCCGCAACAAGGAACAAAGACATGGCACAAGTAAAAAGTATTATCGTAGTCGGTGGTGACGGTTTTTGTGGCTGGCCAACAGCCCTTCATCTTTCTGGCTTGGGACACAACATCACAATCGTCGACAACATGTCGCGTCGTGAGATTGATGCAAAAATGGGAGCAGACAGCCTGACTCCAATCGCATCCATGGCAGATCGTTTGGCCGCATGGAAAGAGCACACTGGCCGCACGATTGCATTCGAAAACATTGACGTTGCCCGCGACTTTGACGCGGTGACCGACCTGTTGGCGGAAGTTCAGCCTGACACAATCATCCACTTTGGCGAACAGCGTGCTGCTCCCTACTCGATGAAGGGTGTGGGTGAGAAACGTTATACTGTCGACAACAACATCTCGGGCACACACAACCTGCTGGCAGCGTCTGTCGAGTTGGGTCTGGACCCGCACTTTGTCCACCTCGGCACAATGGGTGTCTACGGGTATGACGACGGCGGTCTGGAAATCCCTGAGGGATACTCGCCGGTCTATGTGCCCGGTGACGACAAGCAGATCATGAAGCGTGACATTCTCTATCCGACGAACCCGGGCAGCGTCTATCACATGACAAAGTCCATGGATCAGCTGTTGTTCCAGTTCTACGCAAAGAACGATAACCTGCGGATCACTGACCTGCACCAAGGGATTGTGTGGGGCACGCAGACCGATGAAACGCGCCTTGATGAGCGCCTGATCAACCGTTTCGACTACGACGGTGACTATGGAACAGTTCTTAATCGTTTCCTGATGCAGGCAGTTGTTGGCCACCCACTCACGGTACACGGCACCGGCGGTCAGACGCGCGCCTTCATTCACATCCAGGACACGGTCAAGTGTCTGGCACTGGCTGTCGAAAACCCTCCCGCCAAAGGCGACAAGGTCGCGATCCTCAACCAGATGACCGAGACGCACACAGTGCGCACCCTCGCCAAGCTGGTGGCCGATGTGTCGGGTGCAACCATCGCCAACGTGGATAATCCACGCAACGAGGCGGCAGAAAACGATTTGCGTGTGTCCAACAAGACCTTTCTCTCTCTGGGTCTGAATCCGGTCACACTTGCCGAAGGGTTGATCGATGAAACACAACAGATCGCCGCAAAATACGCCGACCGCTGCATCCGCAAGATGATCCCTTGCGTGTCCACATGCACAGACAATCAGCGTCCCGGTGTGGTTACTCCAAAGGCACGCAAAGCGGCCTAACCCTTCGTAACACGCGTGTGTGAGGCCTGCTTGGAGGTGGGCTTCACACATGTGTTTCTACTGTAGTGAAAAATTAGTTGGTGAATGGCATGCGCATGATTGGCATTGGGCTCATGGGATTTCTTTTGGCAGGTATCGCCCTCCTGCTTTCCACGATGAACATCCTTGAGAAAGGACAACGTTACATTCTTGAGGCCACGTCTGGCCCACAATTGGTCTTCGAGCACCGCACCGCGTCGGTCTCTGACAGCACCAATCAAGCGGTCCTTGCGCGCGCCAACTCTGATCAACCTATCATTCTATCTGGTTTCCCCGCCTACCAGAGCGCTGTGTTCATCATGCCAGTGGACGCACGCCCAACGTCTGGATACCTCCAAATCAATGCAACGTCACAAGTGCTCGACGGTGTGGAAGGGGTGCTTCGTATCTCTATCCGCAACGCGCGACGCGGTGAATTGTTGCTGCGTTCAGGCGAGGTGGGGAGATCCCTGCAAATTCCACTTTCACCAATGGATTTTGCAGGGAACCAGCTGGTCGTCTCTTTTTCGCTCCAAGGCACTGGTCCCCAAAAACAGTGTTCCCAAGATAACAGCACCCCAGCTGTGGTCGAAATCGAGACGACCAGCGCAGTTTTCCTGACGCTGGACCGCCCTTTGGAAAGTGCACGCGATCAAGTGCACGCATGGGGCAACCTAGTGCGCGTTGCCTGGCCCGCGTGGCTTAAGCGCGATGAACAAGTGCGGCGGCTGGTGCTAGCGACACAGTTCAAGCAACGCGGCGTGAAGACGGTGTTTGACGGCGCAAGCAACAGCGATGCTTTGACAACGGACGGGCTGCGTTCAGCGTTGACCGTTTTCCCATCCGCGTCCGAACCACAAACCACCCCAGTCCAGACGCTGGCACGGGCTAACACCGGCGTGCGCCAGTTCTATCGCAAAGCCGTTTGGCGGGAGCGCTACTCCCTCGATGGAAATGGACCCCAAAAGATACCGTCACACCTTGATCTAAACATGGTTTTTGGTCGGTTGATCGGTGGGCATAGCTGGACCTTTACTATCACGCTGAACAACCGGCTGGTGTTTCAGGACCACATTGATGGCACGCAATCAGATTACAGCGTTCTCGTTGAGCTGCCGGATGCCATGCAGATGTCGCACAATGAGATGGAGTTTGTCGCGACAAGCAGCGCGCCGCATACCGGCTTCTGTGACCGGGGGCCGGAAATGGTGGCTGAGATGTTGCCAGAAACGCAACTCGTTCTCAGTGACGTGACCTACAGTGGCCCACTCACTGAGTTACGGGCGATGTTGTCTGGGACGGATCCGATCAAAGTCGCGACCTTGACCTCTCTTACGGCCTTGGATGCAGCGCTGGCCAGCGATTGGTTGTCCGAGATCGTGCCGCCACAGGCGACACTCAAACCCGGCGACACAAAAGCGCATATCGTGGTTGTCACGCCTGACAGCCCTGAATTGCAGCTCCTAAACACGGGCTGGTTAGTTTTTCATGGCACAGACGGTTTGACTGTCACTCGTCTAGATGCCGGCAGTGAAGTGCCGCGCTCGGCACTGGCCCTTTTGATTGTCCCAACCACAATCGACATCCCACAGGTGTCGTCATGAGCGATAGTGAGGACAAACGCGAACAGATCAATTTCATCTCTGTTGACAGCGCACCCAAGCGCTTTGCCGGTCCAGTCTCTGTGTGGCAAGCACCAATGATGCTTGGGCTTTTCGCAATCATTGCCGCAGCTCAGTTATGGTTCGTGAACACAGAACTTGTTTCCCAGGTGTTTCCCAACCGCGACTACGTCTTTTCTGCGCACTCCGGCCGGCACGCGATCGCCATCCGTATCTTTCTCATCTCGTTCTTTGTGACGTTTGCGGCCTTTAGCAATGGTGGGACAAAGGAGCGGATCCTTTTCGGTCTCGACCTCGTTTTGACCTTCCTTGCGGGCTGTGCCGTCTTTGACCTTGCGAATGCCCAGGCACACTATTTCCTAGGACAGTCATTCTCGCTGCACTTTAGCGCTATTGCGTCGGGCTTGTTTGGCTTTGCCGTCTACTCGTTCAAACTGCTTGAACGCGGGTTTATGCCTGCTCGCATCCGGATTGAGCACATTCCCGTCAGCCAGATGCGAGCCTTTTTGCGCCTTGGTATCACGATTGCGATCGCGGCTGCGATTGCAATCTGGGTTGGCCGTCTCGATCTAAAAGCTGTTCAGGTCATGCGCAGCTGGACTTTGCTGGGCGGTATAGGTCCGGGGGTATTTCTGTTCCTGCCGGTGTTCTTTGCCCAACTTTACCTGCTGGCCATCTATGACGTGATCACCGCCAAAAAGCGGAAATTCACGCCGCCCGTTTCGGTCATTGTGCCGGCTCACAACGAATCCTATATCATCAAGGATACGATCAACGCAATGGACCGGGCTGCCGCGCACTATGGCGGTGCAGTGCACATCCTGATCATGAACAACAATTCCACCGACGACACCGAAGAAATTGCGCGCGAAACTCTGGCCGCATGTAAGGCCGCAAAAGGTCGTGTGATCAATGTGCCCAAACCGGGCAAGTCCAACGCCCTGAACGCAGGGCTGGATGCCTGCGAGACAGATTTCCTGGTCCGGGTCGATGCCGACACTTTGGTGGGTGAAGATAACTTTTCCCGCGCTATGCCATACTTAACCGATCCTAGTGTGGGAGTGGTTGGCGGTGTTCCGGTCCCACCCGGTGGTGCACTTTTTGATCGTGCGCGCCTACTCGAGGTTCTGGTGAAGCACGGCTTTTATTCGGTCGCCATGGGCGCGGTGAATGGTGTTGTGGGTATTCCCGGCATGTTTGTCGTCTACCGTACCCACCATCCGCGCTACTTGGGTGGCTTTGTTGAAGGGATGAATGGAGAGGACACCGACATTTCGTTGCGCATTGGTGAATTGGGATTTCACTCGGTTGTTGATCCCAAGCTGCGCTACGTTTCCGAAGTCCCATCGTCATACAGCCATATGCGCGAACAGCGCATGCGGTGGTTCCGATCAATCTACCATATCTCTTCGCGCTGCCGGGATCTCATCTATGGCGAAGGCAAAACGCTGCGTGGAAAAGTGATCTTGCCATATATGCTTATCAACTCGGCCCGTCGTGCGATGCTGGTGCCACTGATCATATTTGGCGGGCTTGAATGGGGTCTCGCATTCAATGCTGACAGTCCGATTGTTTGGCAGTCCATTGTTGCCGTCACGACAGGCGCACCTGCGATAATGGCGGTTATCGCATCGCTTCTGAATGGCGTACCACGTGGAATTATCGCCTTGCCTGAATACCTCATCTTTCGAGTTCTGCGGGCTTACTTCACTCTCGAGTCGATGCTCAGCATCCTTATCGATGTCCGCGCCGAAAACCTCGAGCGTGTGATCCGCCTTGATCTGGTGCCAGACAAGCCCATGCGGGTCGCCTAGTGATACAGACTGCCCCTCAAGCGCAAAAAAACGCGATGCGTGCCTTCTGACGGCGCGAGGTTTTGTGCCTCAGGTCGCGGGTTGTTCAGCTGATGCGGCTTCTGATGCCGCAGCGTTGATGGCATCTTGTCGCTCTGTGGGCGTGGCATCTTCGTTCACGCGTACGGTGACTTCGCGGTTGGCAAATCGAATGCCCGCCTCTTCAAAGGCAGCCCGGATGCGGTGCAGTAGTTCACGGCGAATGACGAACTGCTTGCCGGGCACAGCCTTGAACTTGACCCGCAAGATCATGGCGCTGTCTTCCATCTGGATCACACCCTGCGACTTGGGTGGCTCCAGCAGACCATCGCCAACCAATTCGTCCTCCATGAACTCGGCCCCGATCCGTTTGACGATCTTTTTGACTTGTTGCGGATCCGTATCAAAAGTCAGTCGCAGGGGCAGTTTCATGATGACCCAGTCGCGCGAGTAGTTGGTCAGAGCAGCGATGTCGCCAAAGGGGATGGTGTGAACGGCACCAAGGTGATGGCGCAACTGCAGGCTGCGAACAGAGATGCGTTCGACCGTGCCTTTTACGGATCCGAGGTCGATGTATTCGCCACGTCTAAACGCGTCATCGATCAGGAAGAAAACCCCTGACACCACGTCCTTGACCAGCGTTTGTGCGCCAAACCCAATGGCCAGTCCGATCACGCCAGCACCGGCCACGAGTGGGCCAACGTTTACCCCAAGGCTGGAGAGAGCGGCAAAAAGACAAGTCACGCCAATCACGACGAGGGCGGTTGAGCGCAGCAGAGGCAGCAGCGTGGCCGTTCGACTTGCGCCGACGCCTCCTTCCGCGTCACCGCTCTCTTCGTCAGTCGCCGCCGGGTTCTCGGCAGCGACTCGAACGTCGATGATCGTGCGCAAGAAGTCCCAGATGGCCCAGCCAATGATCGCTGTCAGAAAGACGTTGATCACGGTTTGCAGCGTTCGTCCGGTTGATCCGCTTGCGGCTAGCGTTGTCGGGTCAAGCCCCCAGGTCGATAAGACAATGATTAATCCAGCGGCGAACAAAAGCGCCCTCGCGGCGTTGCCGATTGCCAGTTTGATGGCGTTGTCCATGTTCTGTGCACGCAGGTAATGCACCAGAACGCGGTAGCTGACCCAAAGCCCGAGGAACACGAGCATGGTGGCAAAGATATTTGCGGCGACGACATCCACATTACCGCTCACCAGCGCACCTCCGGTGAAGAGGATCCACGTCAAAAGGAACGTCACACCCGCTATCGCGGCCCAGTTGCGCGAGAGCATGGCCACGAACGAACGTTCTTCCAATGGTGGCAGCAGATCAATCGTCGCGCGGTGGATCCAGTAGGTCCCGACGAGCGCCATACTAATCCAGCACAGGCCGAGTAGCAGGGTCAGCAAATCCGGAGTGCCTGCGGGCGCGCCGAACTGCGCCATAACATCTGATGTGATAGTCTCGAACATCCACAAGCCAGAGAGCCCGAGCACCACCCAATGCACGCGACGTGTCGCCTCGTCACTCAGCGCGACCAGCCGGTACATTGGCCACGATCGGGGGAGTAGGATGTCTACAACGGATCGGACAATCAGGACAACGGTGACAACGGCCACGTAGCTGGAGACAAAAAAGCGAATGTCCGGATTGTGGAAGAAAAGGTAGAGCACCGCCATGGCTGTCACGGCAAAGGCCACTGATCCGGAAAGCGCAATGATCAGAACGAAGATTGCATCGACGATTGTCGACACAGAGCCGTAGGCGCCCTTGCCAAGGTTGCGTTCACCGATGACTGACTGTCGTGCAGCACCTCGCCTGCGCCAGTAGTGGCGGACAATTCCGCCTGCCACGAGGCTTATGGCAAGAGCCAGAAATGCAAGTCCTATGCCGCCCGCTTCGGACAATCGCGTGAAGATCGCGCCGATCCCCGCCCCAAGTTCGGGCAGTTTGGCAAGGAGCGCGGCGGTGTTGGTGGTCAGGGTTTCGCCGATGTCACGACTGTTGGTCAGCAGACCTTCACTTTGCGCAGCTTCTTCAGATCTGCGGGCCGCGAATTCAGCAATCAGGATGTCGCGAACCTGTTCATCGCTCAACCGCCCCAACATCGCCTGAAATTCGGCATCGGACAGGTCGGCGGACAGATCAACTGAGGCCTCCTGCGCGTGCAGGGGGGGCGGAAGCACCAGGGTGAAAAGCATCAGGCCCAATGCCCGCAGCACAACGTTGATGCGATAGGTCGATTGAAGTGTCATTCTGTACTCCTGGCTGCTGAGTTGCGCCGGATGCCACACTTGTCGCGCAATCAACCAACACAAACCGCTTTGCTCGACCAACGCAAGTCCCTGATGATGGTGAGATTTGCATGGCTCTAGTGTCGATCCTAAGCTTTGAGTCCGGTTGGTTGGTAAGCGGCTGCACCAGAACATCTAATCTCGTGTGCGATTTCAGATCGGGCCTTGTGCGGGTGGCCTTGTGATTGGCACGTTCTCTGTCTTCGACTTTTTCAACCGCTCGCAGTTTTCAGTTTGGATCAAGGCCGTGTTGAGAGGCTTACTGATTGGTTTTTTGTCGGTGCAGGCGACCAAAGTTTTGCTTTTCCACGCACCATCTCGTTTGGACCATCGGTTATCGACTGGCCAGTCGCCCCGTGTTCTTGGCTGAAACATCTGGGCTATTCTTCCGTCCGCATCTTTTCGAAAGTCTATGCCCCCTATCCTTTTGCGTCTCGCAGTAGACTTAATGGCAGATGCCGAGGGGACATGATCCGTCCATTGCTTGCCAAAGTTTGCGAGTAAAAGGTACGAGCGGTGTCACGGAAAATTTATGGTACGTCGCAAGACGATGATCTGAACGGCGGCGCAGGCAAGGATATCGTTTTTGCCAAGGACGGAGATGACATTGTCTCGACTGCCGGCAGCCAGGACAAAGTGTTTGGCAAGGGCGGCGCGGACGTTGTGTCGCTGGGCGGAGGTGAGGACCTCGCCTATGCGGGCAGCGGTGATGACACGGTCAACGGTGACTATGGATCAGACCGGATTTATGGTGGATCTGGCGATGATGCTCTCTTTGGTGGCGACGTTCTGGCTTCAAACGCGCCAGCGCAGGGCAGTGGCGGCGTCGATGACCAAATTTGGGGCGGGTCTGGCACGGACGAGGTCCATGGCCAATCGGGCAACGATCGGCTTTTTGGCCAATGCGATTCTGACGTGATCTATGGGCAAGAGGGGGCCGACTACGCCCATGGCGGCCAGGATACCGATCAACTTTTTGGCGGGACCGGCAACGACACGCTTGACGGTGGATCGCAGAACGATGTGGCCTACGGCGATGGCGGCACGGATCTGCTTTACGGATCTGATGGTGATGACAGCCTCTATGGGGGCACCGGAAACGACGAGGTTCTTGGTGGAACGGGGCGCGATGTTCTCATGGGCGAAGCCGGAGCCGATGTGCTTTACGGCGGCGCTGGCGCAGACGCTTTGCGCGGCGGGACCGGCAACGACTTGCTGCAAGGTGATGATGGAGACGATCTGTTACGTGGGGAGGAAGGCGATGACATCCTGAACGCCAGACTCGGGCATGACGTCGCATATGGGGGCGCGGCAGACGACCAGATCAACCTGCACGAAGGCAATGACTATGCCGTGGGCGACGCCGGCGAAGACACCCTGGACGGTGGCATAGGAAACGATGTCATCTACGGCGACAAACTGCCTGACAATTTGCTGGCAGGTGAGGACACGTCTGTCGGTCTTTCTGTCGCACAGTTCGAGGGTGCGGATTGGATTGTTACCCAGAACAGTGAAACAGGCCAGACCGAGATGGCTCAAGTCATCGATACACAATCCGAAAAAACCTACAAAGTTAGCATTGATGTTGCTGCCAACTTTGCTGGTGGTTTCACATCTGGCGCCGTTGAGGTTCTGTGGAATGATCAGGTCATCGACAAGATCGACGTGGACAGCGGCGAGTTTCGTACTCTGACCTACGAAGTACAGGGCATCGGCGCTGGCACCGGGATCGCGATACGCACCGCTGATCCTGACACACCCGCAGCCTCGATCTATGACACCAGCGGACCGATCTATTCTTATGAAAAGACGGTTGATCTTGGGGACGGAGACATCACTGTGTCTGGCTTTGCTCCGGGGCAGTCCAAGTTGTTGCAGGTGATCTCTGGTCAATTGCAGATTTTTGATACCGTCACGCAAAGTTACACTGCCGCTGGGCCCGAGACCGGGGTCAGAGTAAATGCGATCGGACTGAACATTCAGGACGATTTGATCTACGGCTACGCAAAGGCTGACGGTAATGACGCGCTTGGTGTCTCGGTATCGCCGAACAGTCTGGTGATGATGGATGCCACCGGTGCAATCTACAAACTTGGCGATGGGCAATACGCGGACTTCGTCGGCGACTTTGACGACGCAGGCAATCTTTGGACTTTTGACAGTTCGCTGGATCGCGTTACCAAGATTGATGTCAATGTACTGGATGCTCAGGGCAACCCCGCGATAGAGAACTTTGCGCTGCCAACCAGTTTGAGTACCAGCAACATCTATGACGTCGCTTACAACCACCAAACTGGCCTGTTCTATGGCGTTGTGGCGCCCCGATCAAATGGCGAAGACGGAAAGATTCTGGTCATCGATCTGGCTGATGTCGAAAACGGCGGCGTACCGACCGTTTCCGAGATCCCAATCACACAGACCTTTGTTGAGGGAGTCACGCTGCCCGGCATGGCCAAAGGAGCTTATGGGGCCGTTTTCGTGGACGGTACGGGTAATCTCTATGCCGGGCTAAATTCGGGTGATCATGATCTGGAGGAAGGCACCCCTGAATCAGGCGGAATTTACCGGATCGACGTGGGTGAAACCGGCCAATACGCACAAGCTGTGTTCATGTCGGCAGCTCAGACAACCGGCAACAATGACGGCGCGGTTGACCCGCGCGGGAACGATCCGTTCGCCGAGATAGATGCCACCGCCCACGTGTTGATGCGGGATATTGTGGTGGCGGAACTGGAAGGGGAAGGATGGGATGACGTCATCTTTGGTGGCGACGGCGACGACGAAATTTATGGCGGAGGCCGTCACGACGACATCAATGGTGGGATCGGTGACGACACAGTGAACGGGGAAGCGGGTCAGGATCTGATTTTCGGCGGCTTCGGGCTCGATCACCTCTTTGGCGGCTCTGGCAATGACAGCTTGTATGGCGGCGAAGACACGGACGAGGTGAATGGTGGGCGTGGCAACGATCTTGCGCTGGGCGGATCCGGCGCCGATGTGGTTTACGGTGAAACTGGCAATGACACACTCTCGGGGAATGAGGGTGCGGATCAGTTGTTTGGCGGTGCAGGTCGCGACCAGCTTTTTGGTGATGAGGGAGAAGACCAGCTTTTCGGTGGCTCTGGAAACGACGCAATGGACGGGGGCGCGGATGCTGATCAGTTGGATGGTGGCACCGGAAATGACGTTCTTGATGGAGGCGCCGGCGCGGACCAGTTGGATGGTGGGTCAGGCAACGATACCCTGAGCGGCGAAGAAGGCAGTGACGTGCTTCTGGGCGGACGCGGCAAAGACCTTTTGCAAGGCGGCAGCGGAGAAGATTTCCTGTCAGGCAACAGCAGCAACGATAAATTGCATGGTGGCTCAGACAATGACCAAATCAACGGTGATCAAGGTAATGATACACTTTATGGCGACGCGGGTGCGGATACGATCTCTGGTGGCGCGGGGACCGACACAATCTTTGGTGGCGCTGGCGATGATGTGATCGAGGCTGGTGCAGGCCGCAACATGATTTCTGGTGGTGCAGGGGTGGACACATTTGTTTTCCTGTCTGCCAATGGCTCACATCATGACACCGTGTTGGATTTTAATTGCTATGGGGATACGGCGGACAGCCTTGATCTCACTGACTTCTTGCTGCTCGAATCCTATGGGAGCACCGATGCGTGGCAAGATAAATGCTTATCGCAGACTGACGATAATGACGTGCTATTGAAACTCGGCTTCGGGCAAAGTGTGATCCTACAGACCAACCACGACTTTTCGGACGGGGACTATGGTCTGTTGGTGGATACGTTCATGTTCTGATGCGGCGTACAGAACCTCTTGCCGGATTGGCGCAATGAGTGTCGGGCAAGACAGCACCTCGAAATGGTGCACATGCATGCAAAATTGCTGCCGCACTTTGCGCACAGGATCGTTATTCGAAGGCGATAGTTATCGGTGCGCCTGCAATGAACTCGCCCAAAAGACTGTTCCTAGCATGGCGTTTGAAAGTTCCAGCATTATTCAATCCACGTCCAAGCAGTTGGACAACTTCAGGAGATCCAGCGAATTTGGAGTGGCTCCCGGAGGCAGAGTCATCGACTTTGGACAAATCGATTGCAACCACACCTAGGTCCGCAAGCTGGTTGGCATCAGTTGCCCCGACCCGGGGAACTCCGCCAGCAATGCGTCTGGAAGTTCGAAGGGCACTGTCATCTTCGGATATCAAAACAAATAAAAAGTCTTTGCCGATCTCAATTTCCTCCAGCTGGGCTTTGAAGAGATCTATATCAATATCAGGGGACGCTAGGATAATGTTCTGTATCCGGTTTGCCGAGTTGAAGCGGCCTTTTGCCACCTGATCTTTGACGGCCTCCATAATCAGAAACCCCCCCATCGAGTGGGCAAAAACACTGTACCCTTCGGCATTGGTGCGCGACATTAAATTGCTAATTTTGTTGATCTGTGGCCGCGCAATCAGGGCGCTGTTCAGGTCATAAACATAACGGCTCAACTTAGCCGCAGAAGCCCAATCGAACAGGACGGCAACACCTTGATAATTCGTATCTTCGACGAATTGTCCGAGCCTTAGAAGGGCATCGCTCGTTGTATTGTTGTAGCCGTGGACAAAGAACAAAATATCGCGGCTTCCTCGGGGTCGCATGGCTAATTGCCTGTTGATGGAGGCTACGAATGCGTTGTCAGTTTGATAAATTGTAGGCTCGATAATCGCAAATTCCGTTCGCGGGTCTGGTGGCAACCGTTTGGGTCGATTGAGCTCACCGACAACATGGGTTGGTGGCACGGATACGACCACGGAAGCTAGGCCCAGCTCGGGCGCGCGTTCCGTAGAATAAAACGCGCCTACCGTCTCACTGGCCTGACGCGTCGAAGCGAGAAAAATCTTGTGTTTTGAAGCGGCTTGAACAGAAGCAACGGGAACTTCCGCGTTATCTATTCCGATAAGCTCCGGTGGTCGGCCACACGCCGACAGGAAGGCGCACAGCGCAAAAAGTACCAAGATCTTCAAACGTTTCAATCGTCTAACCTTATTTTCCCAAACTCTTACTATAATTCGTTCTCGCTGTCAGGTCGTGAAAGCCTGGTAACCAAAACCACAATCCGCCGGCTTGCACACTGCGTTGGCGCCATAAATCTGTTAACTGAGCCTGGTAGCCTGATCAAATATAGCCGGATTTTCGTTTAGAAGTATATTCTTACGCAGGCCAACTACTTATTCAATATGGTAACGATCCCCGCTAGCGGATCAACTTTGACCTCATCGCCGGTCTCAATAAGTTGTGTGATATCGCCATCTACAAAGCGGTCACACATTGCCAAATCTGCCAGGGCTGCTCCCTGTGCAAGGATTGTATTTGCTGAGTTAAACAGGATTGCTTTCGGTGCAATATTGCGCGCAGTCATTTCATGTAGCATCCAAGCTGTTGCAACGCCGCCTTTTGCGGTGTTCAGGACAAGAATAACATCGCGATAGCTTTGTCCGACCAGTTTGTGTTGCGGTCTTGAAAACACTCCGTTGATACGATCCAAATCATACCGAGCAGAAAAATTGTCATCCGCGACCAATGCTTTACCGCGCACAGTCGGGCCGATCCCAACATGGCATTTCAACTCCACAGGCATCAGATAATTCGTCCTTTTTCCGCTGAGGCGACGCAGTCTTCCATGCTCGCAAGCGCGGGCTGATACCCGTAACCACCGAGGATGTTGACGATTTTGGCAGAATTGCTGAGCAGGCGTTTCCAGCCATTCGCCTCACCGATCTCGCGGGCGTATTGTTGGTAGAAACACGTGCCGGTCAAAACTTTGCCCCCGAAATCTTCGATCGCATCAATGAACCCCATACGTTTGGCATCCACATAGACTTGCGCTGGCGTGCACACGATCAGGTCTGTCTTCTCAGATCGATGTCGCCCTTCGCAAAGCGAGGCGACCTGACCCATTTCGACCAGACTGAGTTGCGGTGCTGCGAACACGACAACATCCACGTTTTCACCCTTCGCCCCAAAGGGGCGATAAAGATCAGCAATGTCGTCCTTTGTAACAGTTTCAGGTGTCAGCCCCTCACCCTCTACATCAGCCAGTGTGCTGCATTCGGGCGTAATGCCAACCACATGGAACAGCGGAGTGGATCCATAGCTCGCCATGGCAGCGCCCATGTGCTTGATCTCATCGGAAGTTGGTGGCTTGTCGATCCCTTCGATCACCGGCACTTCCCAATAACTGCCAGACTTTCGACCGATCGTGGCGCCCAGCACGCCCCAATCCATAAGATCCTTGGGCTGGGACTCGACCACAAACCGTCTGGTTGCACGGCGGTGTTCATCCAGATGCAGGCCATAGCGCGGCGTGCGACCCGTCAACCCTGCGGCAAGGGCAGACGGTCCACCTTCAAAGTTTGAGCGGGCCCCGCATACAGAGTTCGAATAGATAACCACGCCAGTGTCGCCATAGGCCACATGATCCCCCCGGACGGGCGGCATAATGGTCTGATAATTGATACAGGTGTCGGTCATCATGATGCCCATGCTTGTACATGCAGCGATGAACCGCCGTTCAAGGTTGGCCATCTCTTCTGTCTGTCCAAGCGGTTCGTAGTAGGTCAGATCCACTCCGCGCGGATCAGTGATCATGGGAATGGCAACTCTGGTGCCATTCTGCGCAATCTCTTCGACGAAAGAAACACCTGCATCCCCAAGGCTTTCCGGGTCGGCCATCATATGTGCTTGGCTGACCTCAACCATATCGCCTGCATCAAACATTCGACCAACCTGTGTTTGGTGGTCGATGGCCCATTGGCACGCCGGTCCAAACTCACCAGCCTGCATCGCCATTTCTTTGTCTGAGAGTTTCATTCCGTCTCCCCAAGCGGGTTTTGAAAAATGCTATCGCTTGGTCTTGCATCGGACAAGTCTGCGAAGCAGGTCTTCGAAGATGAAATGCCCAGTAGTGGATTGTTTGCAAGGAGCCCAAGAAGAGCGTTGTTGGGCTTGGTGCGAACAGGCGGTTTCAAAATTCCGACCGTGCCTAAATTAGGCGACCCAGGGCGCTTTGTTCTGTGTCGCAGCCTTCAGGTATTCTGCCACCATCACCAAGTCAGGTAGACAACAGGTCGCTCTCAAATTCTTATTTTTTGTGCGTCGGAGCTAATAGCAGCGCCCCCGGCGCGTGGCATTTAGTCTAACAAATCCCATTGGCACAGAAATCAAAAAGGCGTTGGAGTTCGCTTGCGAAGTTGCAGGGCTTAATCTGGAACCCACAAAGGTCTTCGGGTCAAATTGCTGCCCAAACACTGCAGAATGCGAGCATTTGGTTAGACCGGTAAATGGTAATTTTCGGCCAACTTCTGTAGCCGATAAACGCAGGGCTGGTGATCAGGTCAGCTACGTTTTGCACTGTTTGGTGAAATAACCTTTTTGGGTGGGGCATTAGAAAAAAGGTGCAATCAAGGTGATTTACGCAATGCCCACAATACTTTCGGGTCTTTGAGGGATGTGCATGGTCTGTCAGCAAAAATTGTTGAATTGTTCGAAAATGCCTTTGTCATAATGACGAGTGATACGCGAAACCAATCACCTGAAAACTTTGCCGGACCCTGGTCATGAAATCAGTAAAAGTGAGGCAGGTTCTTTGCTCTGGCTGCGCGAACCCAGTTGGGAACGAAGGGCACGATTTCATCCTGCGTCGGAACCCGGATTTCGATGAAGTTCGCGCCGGGGTTTGCAATTGCCTGTTTGAGCACCGGTTCGATGTCTGCGTCAGATGTGATGCGGGCGGTCTCAAAGCCAAAACCATCGGCGATTTTTAGGTAGTCCACCGCGCCAAAATCGGTCGACCATGGTGCGTCAACATCATCTAGCAGGATCGCCTCGCCCCGGATCCAGCCGAAACTGTCGTTGCGGTTGAGAATGATCGTCACGTTCTTGCCGGAGCGCTTTATCGTCTCCATGTCGCCCATCACGAACCCAAAAGACCCGTCCCCGGTCAGGCTGATAACGGGCCCGTCGCTCGCATAGGACGCACCCAGAGCTGCCGGAACCGAATAACCCAAGGCCCCCATGGAATAGTTGGTGATATAGCGCCGACCGGCTTCGCGAAACGTCAATAGTGCCGATGGATAGATGGCGCTCACGCCGGGTTCGGATGTGACGATTGCATTTTGGGGCATAAGACGGTCGAGGGCCTGAGACAGTTTTACAGGAGATATTGTGCTTTCGGGCATCGGGATATTCGCGTTAAAGACCTTGTCCAACGCGGTCTGTTTCATCTGCGTCAGATCAATTTGCGGACGGTTCAGATCGGGGTGTTCGGATCTGAGGATTTCGACCATATGGGTTATGGTGGCGCATGCATCGCCTGCAAGCCCGACCTTTACGGGGAAGTTGTTTCCTATGTGCGCCTCGGCGATGTCGAGGTGCAGAAAGGTCGTGGTGTCCGGATCGCCATAAAGCTTCCAATGATCGGTCGCGGCGCTGTCGGTGTTCGAACCAATAAAGAATATCAGATCAGCGTCGTGCATGTATTGGTTGGAATATTCCATCCCACCCCGCCCGCCGATGACCCGCAAGGCAAGCGGGTGGTTTTCAGGGATGGTGCCTTTGCCCGGAGTCGTTGTGCCGACGGGGATTTGCAACAGTTCAGCGAGTTCGATGATGACGTCCGAGGCTTTGGAAATCAGCGCGCCCTGTCCGCAAACAATCGCAGGTTTATCCGCTATAAGCAGCGCATCAATCGCTGCCCGTATCTTTCCATGGTCGGCCACGGGGCGGTGCGCGGGATATGTGCTGTATTCCGGCTCTGCATATAGATCCGTCAATTCTGCCTCTTCGCCGAAGATGTTGATTGGCACGCGGATATGGACAGGCGCCGGACGGCCCGAAGTCGCCACACGGAAAGCGCGGCGTAGCAGAAAAGGGATCTCGGCGACTTTTGTGACAACAAAGGATTCCTTACAGATGCTCTCATAAAGGCCGGTCTGGTCGACACCCGTCAGTCCGTGTTTCTTGTCCTGATTGATGGGAATATCCGAGCTAAAGAAGATGACGGGAACAGAGCTGAGGAAAGCCTCGGTGATGCCGGGCGTGCAATGGGTGACACCGGGGCTTGGGGCTTCAAGAACGGCGGGTTTGCCGGTGATCTTTGCGTACGCTTCGGCCGCATAAGAAGCTGTGCGTTCGTCTCGGGTAAGCACAAATTCGATGTTCGAATGGGCGCGCCATTCCTTGTACCAGCCGATGGTGGTTTCGCCCGGCAGACCAAACACGTGGGTGACTTCATGCAATTCGAGCATGCGCAACAGAGCCTGTGCACCGTTCATACGAGTGGGCTCAGCCATTATCTGTCCTCCAGAAGATGCGTGCGGTAGCGGTCTAGTTTCTCCGGGTCGGGCGTGGTGCCAAGACCCGGTGTCGAGGGGACGTGGACATGGCCGTTTTTGATTGGGAACGGGACGGTGGCAAGGTCTGTTTCTGCATAGTAGGTGGACATGTAGAACTCGCATCCCAGCGTAAGATTGGGGATGGCTGCCATCAAATGTGCTCCTGCCATATGCGCGATGGAAGTTTCGAACATACAACCGCCGTAGACTTCGATCCCGGCGGCGCGGGCGATGGCCGCGATTTCGATGCAACGCCGAATGCCGCCTGACTTGGCTGTTTTGAGCGAGAAGATGTCGGCCATCTTTGTGTTTGCACCGCGCAGCGCCTCGCGCACATTAAAGACCGACTCGTCTGCCATGATCGGCACGTCCACTGCGCGGGTGATATCGGCAAGCGCTTCGCGTTCGTGCATGAGCACAGGCTGCTCGACAAAGTCCGGGCGGAAGGCTTCCAGATCGCGGATGTGCCGGATCGCGTCATAGGCGGGTAGCCCTTGATTATAGTCAATGCGCAGCCGAATGGCGTCACCATATTTGGCACGCAGTTTTTCCAACCGCATGAGGTCAAAGGCGTGATCGGCGAACCCAGTTTTGAGTTTGAAGATGCGGACACCGTCGCCCCAGATGCGGGCAATGTCGTCCAGATCGGCGTCAAAGTCCGGGTTGGCGATAGAAAAGCTAAGCGGGATTTCAGTGCGGTGTCGGCCACCAACCAACTCGGCGATGGGCAGATTTGCAATCTGGCCGGTGATGTCCAGCAGGGCGCATTCAAGTGCCGCCTTTGCCTCGGGATGACCGACCAGAGTGCGGTCGGCTGCCGCCACGATGGGTTCGACAAGCGTGGGGTCTTGGCCGATGATGCAGTGGCGCAAGTGGACATGCAGCGCCGCTGCGTTTGCCTCAAGCGTTCCGGTAAAGACGGGCCAGGGGGACGCCTCGCCCCAACCGGTGAGGCCGGTGTCGGTTGTCAGTTCGCACAGGGCCGCGTTGATATTGCCGACGTCACCGGACCCGTGGGAATGGACCGCCTTCGCCGGGATTTCCACGCAATGAACCCGCAGGGCGATGATGCGGTGGTCGCTCATGGATTTGCACGCGGGATGTCGTCAAGGTCGGACGAAAAACGGCGCGGTAGCAGGCCGGATTGAAACCACAGCAGGTACGTGTAGATCGAAAATACGGGGCGGCCTGTGGCGCGGCGGATGTCGGCGGCATAGGGCACCATGTTTGTGCATTCGAGCAGGATGGCACCGATATCCGGATGATCTGACACCAACTGCTTGGCTGCCGCGACGTTGTCAGCGCGGGCCTGTTCGAAGTCGATGCTGTCGGCGTCGCCGAGCACTTGCGCAGTGAAATGAGAGGCGGCACCGGTACCGCCGACGGGCGTGTCGTGTGGAATGCCAGCGGCGTCAAGATGGGCAGTGGTCAGCGTTTCGGATGAAATTGTCAGGATGCCCAGTTGCTGGTCCGCAGGCAGTGTCTGACGGATCAGAGTTGCCTGTAACAGCGACGAAGAGGCAATGGGCACTCCGAGGGCGCGCGACATCTCTGTCTGGAACGGAACGAGGAAGCCGCAATTGGTGGCGATGCCGTCGCAGCCCATTTCGACCAACTCACGACCCGCGTCGATGAAGGCGCCCAACAACGGTGTCGCGTCTCCGCGCACCACGTTGTCAGGCGTGGCGTCGCGGACAACCTTGTATTGCACGGGAAAGGGCCATGTACCCGCGTTGCCGATATCGCCCGGGATGCGGGGAAAGCGGGTGTTCAGCATCAGGATGCCGACAGAGGCGCCGTAAACTGTTTTGCCGCCAAGTGTTGTCATGTTGGGTCTTTCTTTGGGGCGAGGATTGCAGCGCTGTTGGCCACACGCTAGCGCGGCACTTGCGTTGCGCACAAGGCTGTGCCTTGCTTCGGCCGAAGTTTGGTAAATGGATCAAGATGCTCTTGGGGGACGCGACGATGTCAAAACACGTGATTATTGCCGGAGCCGGGATCGTCGGCGTTTCGACGGGCATCTGGCTGCGCCGCTTTTGCGATGCAGAGGTCACGATCATTGATCGCTTGCCGCCAGGAGAAGGAACATCACATGGGAATGCGGGTGTACTCGCCGCCTGCGCCATTGCCCCTGTCACCGCACCGGGTTTGATCCGCAAGGCACCCAAGATGCTGATGGACCCGGACTTTCCTCTGTTTATGCGCTGGGGGTATTTCCCAAAGTTGCTACCGTGGTTGATCAAGTATCTGGGAACCGCAAATGACGCTGACACGCGTCGGATTGCCAGTGGTTTGGTTACTATCGTCGCGGACAGTGTCGATCAGCATAAGTCGCTGGTGACAGATACGGATGCGGCTTCTTGGGTCACTGAAAGCGACTATTCCTTTGCCTATACTAATCGCGCGGCGTTTGAGGCGGACAGCTACACGTGGGGTTTGCGCCGCGAAGCAGGATTTGAACCTTTGCTGCGCGAGGGCGAGGCCGCGCGAGAGTATGAGCCGCAGCTTTCTCCGTCGATAGGGTTGCTCGCGACGATGAGCGATCATGGCTACATCCGTGACCCGGGTGGGTATGTGAAGGCGCTGGCCAAAGTCTTTGAGGGGTTGGGCGGCACAATTTTGCAGGCCGAAATCAAGGATTTCGAGATGACCGACGGCAAGGTGACTGCTGTTGCGACGTCAGAGGGGCGTCAACCTTGCGATCAGGCGGTTCTGGCGACCGGGGTTTGGTCAAAACCGTTAATGAAGAAACTGGGATTGTCGATCCCGATCGAAGCGGAACGTGGATACCACGTCATCTTTGAAGACGCCCAAGGGGGGCCTTCGCACCCGGTTATGGTCGCAAGTGGCAAGTTTGTCGCCACACCCATGGCTGCTGGCCTGCGCTGTGCCGGGGTTGTTGAGTTTGGCGGATTGGAGGCGGGACCGTCCAAGGCGCCTCTGAATCTGCTGCGAAAACAGGCCAAAGCGGCCTTTCCAAACCTTTCCTACAAGGGAGAGATCGAATGGCTTGGACACAGGCCCGCGCCGTCCGATAGTCTGCCTTTGATCGGTGAAGTCCGGAATACAGGCGTGTTTACAGCCTTTGGACATCAACACATTGGATTGACCGGTGGTCCAAAAACGGGAAGGATCGTGGCAGGTCTTGTCGCGGAGCAACCTGTCAACACCGACATCGGTGCATTTGATCCCATGCGTTTTGCATGAGTCCGCAAAGAATTGACCACCAGGGAGACTAAAATGACAAAAGCTACAACACTATGCGCCAGCCTTGCGGCAGCCACGATGCTTGCGATGCCTGCGGCGGCAGAAGAAAAGTGGGACCTTCCCATGGCCTATTCCGGCTCCAATTTCCACTCGGTGACAGGTGCAGAGTTCGCCCAATGCGTGACCACCGGGACAGGTGGCGACATCGAGATCACGACGCACCCATCTGGATCGCTGTATGCGGGCGCAGACATTAAACGCGCGGTTCAGACAGGGCAGGTGCCAATCGGTGAGCGTCTGCTGTCAGGTCACCAGAACGAAAGCGCCATTTTTGGTTGGGATTCCGTGCCCTTCCTTGTGTCGTCCTTTGACGAACATGAGAAGCTGTACGAAGCTGCGTTGCCCCATGTTCAAGAGCTGTTGGCCGAGCAAAATATGACCATGCTCTATTCTGTGCCATGGCCGCCGCAGGGGCTGTATTTCAACAAGGAAGTGAACTCTGTCGCCGATATGGAAGGCCTGAAGTTCCGGTCCTACAACAACGCAACGGCTCGGATGGCGGAACTGACCAAGATGTTGCCTGTATCCATCGAGGCGGCTGAGATCAGCCAAGCCTTTGCCACGGGTGTTGCTGAATCCATGGTGTCGTCCGGTGCGACGGGTTACGACCGCAAGGTCTGGGAAAGCCTGAGCCACTTCTATTCCGTCGATGCGTGGCTGCCCCGCAACTATATGCTGATCAACAACGATGTCTGGTCAGATGTGTCTGACCAGAACAAGAACGTGATCAACGCTTGTGCCGCAATGGCCGAGTATGCGGGCACGTGGCGCGCCAAGGAATACACCGGCTTTACCCTCGCGGGTCTTGCAGAAGGTGGCATGACAGTTGGCGCTGCAGGTGATCAGTTGATGACCGATCTGCGCGCTGTGGGTGAAACCATGTCTGCCGAATGGCTCGAAGCTGCCGGCGAAACTGGCGCGGCCATCCTCGACGCTTACAACGCTGCTCAATAAGCACGAATGGCCCGGGCTGCTTTTGTGCGGCCCGGGCATTTTCCAGCCCCGGAGACTGACCTATGACGGGTGCCCTGCGCGGTCTGCGCCGCTTCCTTGATTTTCTGTATCTTGCCGCAGGTATTCTGGCTGCTCTGTGCCTGATTGCGATCCTGTTGTTGATTGTGGCCCAGATGGTTGCCCGCTGGACAGGCGAGATTTTTCCCGGCGCCGCCAACTATGCGGGCTACGCGATGGCAGCGGCCAGTTTCTTTGCCTTTGCCAATGCCCTGAACCGAGGGTCGCATATCAGGGTGTCGATCCTGCTGAATGCAGTGCCAATAAAACTTCGCAGGTTCATGGAGATCTGGTGTTTTGGCATTGCGGCGGCCGTGATGTGGTATTTCACCTACTACGCCTATTGGTTCACCTACTGGTCTTGGAAGTTCAACGAACTCAGCCAGGCACAAGACGCCACGCCTTTGTGGATCCCACAATCGGTTATGGTCATCGGCGGCGGCATTCTGGCCATCTCACTCACCGACCATCTGGTACACGTCATTTTCCGAGGGGATCACCGCATTCAGCGCGACCTCGTCGATCAAAGTTTCGCGGAGTAGCGTGATGGAAGAAATTTATGCAATCACCCTGTTCCTGTTTGTCCTGTTCCTGCTTTTGGGCACGGGGGTCTGGGTTGGGCTGGCCCTGATGGGTGTGGCCTGGGTTGGGATGGAGTTGTTCACCACCCGACCGGTCGGCGACACGATGATCACAACGATCTGGGCGTCGTCCTCCAGCTGGACGTTGACCGCGCTGCCCTTGTTCATCTGGATGGGAGAGATCCTGTTTCGAACGAGATTGTCCGAGGATATGTTTCGCGGTCTGTCCCCATGGCTGGCGCGTTTGCCGGGCGGGTTGGTGCATACCAATATCGTGGGCTGCACAGTGTTTGCGGCTGTGTCAGGGTCGTCTGCGGCGACGCTGACCACGGTGGGCAAGATGTCCATACCCGAGTTGCGGGCGCGAGATTATCCAGAGCGGATTGTGATCGGTACGCTTGCCGGGGCGGCAACGCTTGGTCTGATGATCCCGCCCTCTTTGGCGCTGATTGTCTATGGCGTGACGGTGAATGAAAGCATTACACAGTTGTTCTTTGCTGGCGTGTTTCCGGGTCTGTGTCTGGCGCTGATGTTTATGGGTTATGTGGCAATGTATTCGTGGTTTTCGGGCAACTGGAACCCGAAGCAAGAGACCGGAATGAGCTTTGGCGACAAACTGAAGAACTCGCGCTTTCTGATCCCGGTGTTGTGCCTGATCTTTGTGGTGATCGGGTCGATGTATGCGGGCTACGCCACTGCCACCGAAGCCGCCGCTATCGGAGTGATTGGCGCGCTTGTGCTGGCGGCAAGTCAGGGGTCGTTGAACTGGTCCACCTTTACCGAAAGCCTGATGGGGGCAACGCGCACATCTGCCATGATTGCGCTCATTCTTGCGGGGGCGGCGTTCCTGAAACTGGCTATGGGCTTTACCGGCCTGCCGCGTGCACTGGCTGACGGGATCGCGACTATGGACCTGTCGCGGTTTGAACTGCTGATGATCCTGATGGTGTTTTACATCGTGTTGGGGATGTTCCTCGACGGCATCTCGTCTGTTGTATTGACCATGGCCGTGGTCGAACCAATGGTACGCGAGGCCGGAATCGATCTGATCTGGTTTGGAATCTTTGTGGTTGTTGTGGTCGAGATGGCGCAAATTACACCGCCCATCGGGTTCAACCTGTTTGTGCTGCAGGGCATGACGGAACATGAAATGGGGTACATTACCCGAGCGGCCTTTCCGATGTTCATGATTATGGTGCTGATGTGCTTTGTGCTCATTTGGTTCCCTGATATTGCGATGTGGTTACCGGAAAACATGCGACAGGCTCCCTGACGGATGCTCAGTGCTCTGTCGTGGATCGGAGCGCAGGGACGCTATTGCCTGATTGTCGGTCTTTGCCTTGGCCTTCTGGCGCCCGGGCTGGCCGAGGTGATCCGTCCATGGATCGGGACGCTTGTGGCACTGCTGTTGCTTGTTACTGGGATCCGCATAGGTGCCCGTCAGGCCTTTGGTGAGCGTCGCGACCTTTGGCCAACGCTTCTGCGCATCGCTGCCTTTCAAACCGTATTGCCGCTGATCGTCATTGCCGCATTTGCCTTCGCTGGTCTATCACACTATCCACTGGCTATCGCTGTATCCTTGATGCTCGCGGCGCCTTCGCTGACGGGTGCGCCAAACTTTGCCATCATGATGGGGCTGGATCCAGCGCCCGGAATGCGCCTGCTGGTGATGGGAACGGCCCTGTTTCCGCTTACGGCATTCCCGGTTTTCCTGATCCTTGATCCGGCAGGCGGAGGCGTCATCAGTGGGATCAACCTGTCGCTGGGCCTGCTGCTGGCGATCCTGACGTCAGTCGGCGTCGGATTTGCAATCAGGCACTTGGTGCCCCGGTTGGCTGAAAAACAGATGCAAGGTGCGCTGGATGGGTGCGCGGCGCTTCTTCTGGCCATCGTGGTCGTTGGCCTGATGAGTGCAATTGGCCCGCTGTTGCGCAATGATCCTTTGGCCTTGCTTTTGTGGCTACTCGCGGCCCTTGCGATCAACTTTAGCCTCGTGGTTGTGACCTTGCGACTGTTCAACCGGGCGCGTTTGGCAATGGCGGTGCCGACCGCCATCTACGCCGGCAATCGCAATATCGCTCTGTTCCTGATCATGCTGCCGGACGAGATAGCCGCGCCGTTGATGATCTTCGTCGGCTGCTACCAAATCCCGATGTACCTGACGCCATTCCTGTTGTCGCGACTGAAGATGCCGAGCATTAAATCCACCCTGTGACGTTGCTCAGCTTGGTAGTTTTCCCACCACCCTTGAGAAGACCAATCTGTCAAACGTCAGGTCGGATATGATTGTGGCGACGGTTGCGCGGGATACTGATGAAGTTACCTTGCGCCTCGCGTCGTTTGCAGAAGTTGAAGCATCCTATTGCGAGCCTGTACCCAGACCTTTGGCTACGTAATTTCCGGAAGCCGTGTTGATTGCGTACTTAGACAGATAACAGGATCACTCGGCGGGTTGGTTTGATACAGGTACACCGCTTTTCAAACGCTCTCGAAGGGATTGCAGCAACACGTATAGGATTGGAATAATCACAACTCCAATAACTGTTGCGGCGAGCATGCCGCCAAATACGGCTATCCCGATCGCTTTCTGGCTGGCGGCGCCAGCACCCGATGCGACCAGCAAAGGTACCACGCCCAACAAGAAAGAAAGAGCCGTCATCATCACAGCGCGGAACCGCTGGCGCGCTGCTTCTAACGCGGCAGCGCGGATGCTGGCCCCTTTCGACCGCTGTTCCATTGCAAATTCAACAATCAGAATTGCGTTTTTGGATGCTAAACCAATCAACATGATCATGCCGATCTGGGTGTAGAGATTCACATCACCCCCGGTGACCAGTACTGCCGCCAAAGCGCCAAAAAGCGCCACTGTAACCGAAAGCAGAATGCCGAAGGGCATTGTCCAACTTTCGTATTGGGCAACGAGGAAAAGGTATCCGAACACAATTGCAGCGATGAGGACGAAGACGACTGTTCCGCCCGCGTCCTGTTGCTGTTGGGCCGTGCCTGTCCATTCGTAGCTGTAGCCGGGCGGCAGGGCCGTCAGGGATTCTTCTTGCATGATGGCAATGGCGTCACCGGTCGAAAAGCCTGCGGCGGGAACTGCTGTAACAGTTGCCGCGCGGAAGAGGTTGTATCTGTTCAACAGAACTGGGCCTAACACCTTTTCCACATTCATGAGTGTCGCAAGCGGCGCCATCTGCCCGTCAGCAGTGCGTACGTGCAAGCGTCCGATGTCTTCTACCGTATCGCGATAATCCGCGTCGGCCTGAATCATCACCCGATACACTTTGCCAAAAAGGTTGAGGTCATTGACGTAGATCGACCCCAGATGCGCTTGCAACGTCTGGAACACATCGCTGACAGGGATGCCAAGGGTGCGCGTTTTCTCTCGGTCGAGATCAACAAACAGCTTGGGCACATTCGCACTGAAGCTGGTGTAAGCCTGCGCAATTTCGGGGCGCTGGTTCACCGCATAAACAAGTGAATTGATGGCGGCAGAAAGGTCGCTGGCCGAGCCACCGCCTGTTTGCTGAACTTTCATTTCTACGCCCGCACTCACACCCAGACCAGAAATCGGGGGCGGGTTGAACGCGATGACTTTGGCCGACGCTTCTTGTGCTGCGATACCGAAAATCTGGGCAAGAATACCGTTGGCACTTTGCTCTTCGTCGGGACGTTCTTCCCAGTTATTCAGGTTGACGATAATCATCGCCCCGTTCGAGCCGGCGCCGTTCAGCAGGCTGAACCCGTTGACCTGAACGGTATTTGCCACACCGGGTATTTTCGAAATTTGTTCATTCAGACGCTCTGACACCACTTCGGTGCGTTGGACAGTCGCAGCGTCAGGCAATTGCACATCGACAAAAACATACCCGTTGTCTTCCAATGGCAGGAACCCTTGGGGCAACATGTTCATCAAACTTCCGGAACCGGCGCCGAGGCCAATGAGGATAACCAGTCCTATGATGGGAATGCGGATCAAACGCCCGACAATCGCGGCATAGCCGTCGCGCAACCCTCCGATGAGGCGTTCAAACACCGCCAACAGACCTTTGGGCGGACCGGACCGGGCTTTCAGAACGATCGCGCACAGCGCAGGTGACAGCGTCAGCGCGTTGATCGATGAGATCACCACAGCCACAGAGATGGTCACGGCGAACTGTGAAAACAGCTGACCGGAAATGCCCGGCATGAAAGTCACGGGAACGAACACGGCCAACAAGACGAGCGTTGTGGCGATCACCGGGGTTGTGATCTGCGTCATGGCTTTGGCGGTCGCTTCTGGCGGACTGAGGCCCTCGTCAGCAATGATGCGTTCCACGTTTTCGACAACGACAATCGCGTCATCAACAACGATGCCGATGGCCAGAACCAGAGCGAACAGCGAGATTGTATTCAGCGTCATTCCCATCAGCAGCAAAAAGGCGAAGGTCCCGATCAGAGACACTGGAATGGCCACGGCGGGGATGACGGTCGCCCGCGCACTTCCGAGGAAAATAAATACGACCGACATCACGAGAACGAAGGTCAGGATCAGCGTGGAAACCACGTCATTCAGCGACTGTTCGACAAAATCAGTGCTGTCAAACGGGACCTCATATTCGACGTCTTGCGGGAAAGCGGCCGACAAACGTTCCAGTTCGGAATAGACGCCTTGGGCGACTCCCAAAGCGTTTTCACCGGGTGCCTGGTAGACAGCCAGCACTGTTGCGGGCTGGCCTTGATAGCGCCCGGACACTCCGTAAGAGCTGGCACCCAACTCAATGCGGGCAATGTCTCCGAGGCGCAAAACGCTACCGGAATCTCCGGTGCGCACGATGATGTTTTCAAACTCCGAGGCTTGGGACAAGCGACCTTGCGCTGTGACAGAGTATTGAAACTGTTGCCCATCAGGGGCAGGGGGCGCCCCAATCTGGCCTGCGGAGACAATGATGTTTTGTTCTTGAATAGCCGCGATCACATCGGCGGGCGTGACGCCGAGCCCTGTCATGCGATCCGGGTCCATCCAAATCCGCATAGCGTAGGCGAAATCCGTCAGGACTTCGGCTTTGCCGACCCCGGGTACGCGTGCAAGCGCATCTTTGAGATTGATAGAGGCATAGTTGGACAGGAATACCTCGTCATAGGTTCCTTCGGGCGAATACAGTGTCGCAACCAACAGCATGCTGGTGGACGATTTTTCCGTTGATACCCCGGTTGAGGTGACTTCTACAGGTAGCCCGCTGGTGGCCTGTGCCACGCGGTTTTGCACGTTCACAGTCGCGATTGTCGGATCGGTGCCGACTTCGAATGTAACCGACAGGGAATACGATCCGGTGTCTGAGCTGTCGGAAGACATGTAGATCATGTCCTCAACGCCGTTGACCTCAGCCTCGATCGGAGCAGCCACCGTTGCTTCCACGGTCTCCGCATTGGCGCCTGTATACGATGCTGTAACGTTCACGACCGGAGGCGTGATATTTGGGAATTGCTCGACCGGGATCACGGCATAGGCGATCAGCCCCATGATCGTAAGGACGGTCGAAATGACGATGGCCATCTTGGGCCGTTTGATAAATACCGTGGAGAGCATGAATTCAGTTCCCCTCGGCCGTGCCAGCCAGAACCGCATTCACTTCGACGCCGGGGCGAACACGTTGCAACCCTTCGACGATGACGCTTTCGCCCTCACGCAGACCTTCCGTTACGACCACGTCAATTTCGTGCTGAGCACCAAGAACTACATAGCGTTGTTCAACCAACTGCTTGTCGGTCACCACCAACACAAAATCGCCTCGCTGGTCGCGTTGAACCGAATTTTGCGGAATGAGCACGCTCAAAGTCGGTTCCAGAGCCTCAATCACAACTGAGATGAATCCACCGTCGAGGATCATCCTGCGGTCGTTTTTGAATTCGGCACGTAGCGAAATTGTCCCGGTCGAGGGGTCAATCTGGTTGTCGATGAACACGATCTCGCCCGGCTCGTCCAGAAGGGTGCCGTTGGGCAGCTTAACAAACACATTGGGTGACTCACCGTCGTTCACCAAATCATCCACACCTTTGTCGAGACGATCCAGAACGCCCAAGAGTTGAGACTCCGAAAGCGAAAAGGTCACATATGTTGGGGTTTCTTGCACCACTGTCGCCAAGGGACCCGTCGAAGGCCCCACCAAAGCGCCAAGGCTGATATTTGATCGACCAATCCGCCCGTCGAACGGGGCCGTGATTGTGGTACGTTCAAGGTTGAGTTCAGCTTCCTTCAGAGAAGCTTGCGCAGAGGATAAATCGGCTTCTGCAACTGAGGCATTGGCCTCTGCGATGTCTTTTTCAGACTCCGCAATGGTGTCGCGGCGGAACAGCTCAGTTTTTCGAACCAGCTCAATCTCGGCAAGTTTTACGTTGGCCTCAGCACGCTGCACAGCGGCCTTTTGTCCTGCCACTTCCGCTGCATAGGTGTCTGGTTCGATCTTAAAAATCACATCGCCTGTTTTGACCAAGGAACCTTCTTCGGCGACAATTTCGGTAACGATCCCCGTCACGCGCGCGACCAGATCCGTAACCGCTGCAGCTTCGCCGCGACCAACAAATGTGGTCTCGCTCAAAAGCTCTTCGCTGTAGGCGGCAGATATGACGACCTTAGGCGCTGGCGTGGACTGTTCCTGCGCCAAGGAGAGCCCCGCGCTCATGCTTGTGACGCTGAGCACCACCGTCAGAAAAAGAACCGACAATCTCGAAGTCATGCTGTACCTGCCCCACCGTAAAGTTCTGTTAGCGTTGTCCGGATGTTTCCCGGCCAACGTTGCGCTATTTGGTTAAAAACACAATACAAAGACTATGGCCACCCGGATAGCAGTGGCGCGTCAAAGCAGGTGTTTGTTCAATTTAGATTGGCGTCAACTCATCCGAATAGCAGTCATTGGGGCAACGGGTAGCGCGCGACCATCCTGACCTTAAAGAACAAAGCCAATGTTCTGAACTGCCCAGTGTTCCTCTCGTGTCTGCATCACTGCAAGAAGGTTTTGCGTTCTCAGTAGACAGATTCAACTTTGGCAGAGTGCGTTTGTAGCGCACGAAATGCAGGAGACGTGCCACTTTTCATGTTGTCGCGTACCCGGCAAAGCCGCCGTTTATTCATCAATAATGCAAAACGATGCGATCTTGCTACGGAAAGGTTTTTTGCGAAGTTCGACGCAGCTGGTCAGAAGCGTTTAACCTAGCGTGCCCATTCAAGAGACGCCTTCAAGTGAACTTCCGAAAGAGTTTTGTTTGGTCGAACATATCCTCCAAACCTTCAATCCGCTCTTTGGTTTCGCTCCAATTCAACGTCTGAACCGCGGAGATCATCGTCTCGAGTAACAACATGATCGTTGCCATGGAGTCCCAAGCAGAGGGGGCCCCAATCCGATTGCTAAAGCAAATGTCTGACATCTGATGAATCGGTGAACGCCATTGGTCCGTGATCAATATCAACTTTGCGCCGCGAGACTTGGCGATTTCGGCGAGTTTCAGCGTGTTGTTTTCATAACGGCGTACATCGAAAATCACAAAAACGTCGCCTTCCTCCGCATTGAGCAGATAGTGCGGCCATGTGTTTGATGTCGACGGTACATGTGTCAGATTTGGCCTGACGACTTGCATGTGCAGGAAGAAGTATTCCGCCAGAGTGTGCGTAATCCGGCCGCCGACAATATACAGGTGACGTTCTCTATCGGCCATCAAGTCGCACGCGTGATCGAATGTGTTGGGGTCAATTTGACCCAACGTGTGGCGGATGTTTTCCAGTACGGCTTCTGTGAACCGGTTCAGGATATGTCCTGAGGGGGCTGCTTCGGCCCAGCTATCATGCTTGGCAATTGGGGTTTTAACCGTCGCTTTAAGCTCTTCGCGCAGGCCTGCTTGAAACTCAGGATATCCCTTGTATCCGAGTTTTTGCACCATGCGTGCAACCGTTGGCACCGATACACCTGCATCCTTGGCCAATGCGCTTAGCGGGCCCAGGCCAGATGCCGGGTAATCTTCCAGAACCGACAGGGCCAATTGGCGTTCGGCACGTGTCAAATCGTCCAGCATGTTATGAATGAGGTCTGAGATCGTTCGTTCCGTGTTTGCCATGCCTCACCTCAAATGTTCAAAAAATTATCAGCCGCTCGTGGTTTGTGATAAAATTTTCACAATTCTGTTGACAGTTGCCGGTTTTGGCAAGCAGCTTGTGTCTGAAGGAGTGCCATGGACAATCAAGACGACACAGATGTTATGACTATTTCGCGTGCATCCGGCGCGTCATCTGTCCTGTTGGTTTGTGAACATGCCAGCCACCACATCCCGTCAGAGCTGGACGATTTGGGTCTGAACGAAGTGGCGAGGTACAGTCACATTGCTTGGGACCCAGGGGCACTTGGTGTTGCGCGCAAGTTGTCAAAAGAGTTGGATGCAACGCTGGTAAGCTCAAAAGTGTCGCGCCTTGTCTATGACTGTAACCGTCCACCCGAGGCAAAAGATGCGATGCCGGCCGAGAATGAGGCTTACAAAATTCCCGGGAATGAGGCGCTCACATCCGCAGATCGAACGGCACGGACCGAGACATATTACAAACCGTTTCTACGGACACTTGCCGCGCAAGTATCATCAAAGACGCAACCCGTCATCGTAACGATCCACAGCTTTACGCCCGTCTACAACGGCTCTGCCCGTGAGGTCGAAATCGGGATATTGCACGACGCTGATCCGCGGCTTGCAGATGCAATTCTTGCGCAGGCGGATCGTTACAACGTGCAGCGTAACGCTCCTTATGGGCCAGACGATGGCGTCACACATACGCTCAAGGTGCACGGAGTTGCCAATGGGCATCTGAATGTCATGATCGAAATCCGCAACGACCTTATCCAAACAGAAGATGACCAATCATCAATGGGCATGGTGCTTGCCGCGTGGCTTGCGAAGGCTCTGAGCCAAATAGGGGTTGTCGCATGCAAGGCGTGATGCGCGGATATATTCGCAGCGTGGATGCTGTGAATTTTCGGCTTGGCCGCGTGATGATGTACGGCATCTTTGTGCTTATGGGCATTCTGCTTTGGTCTTCCATCAGCAAGACATTCTTTTTGCCAACGCTTTGGACGCTTGAAATGGCACAATTTGTGATGGTCGGATACTATATTCTCGGCGGGCCGTACTCCATTCAACTCGGTTCAAACGTGCGGATGGATCTGCTTTACGGCAACTGGAGTGTGCGACGAAAAGCTTGGTTTGATACCGTCACAATCTTGCTCCTGATTTTTTATCTGTGCGTCTTGTTTTACGGGTCGGTCAGTTCGACGGCCTATTCGCTGGGATATTGGAAAACGGAACCTTTCTCGTTCTTTGCCGGGCTCATCACCGGGAGCGAAGAGGTTGGCCGGTTGGAACGATCTTCTTCTGCGTGGCGCCCATATCTGTGGCCCGTCAAAGCAGTCATGATCCTCGGCTTCTTTTTGATGATCCTGCAGTGCGTTTCAGAGCTGTTCAAAGACATCATTCGTCTCAAAGGGGGCGAAGTCTGATGTCTTACGAAGTTATCGCCACTTTGATGTTTTCGACCATGATGTTGATGCTGCTGACGGGTCAGCGAGTATTCGGCGCGATTGGGTTCATTGCCGTTTTGGCAGCTTTGTTCCTGTGGGGTGACAAAGGCGGGTTTGACCTTGGGTTTGCTGCGGCCATGAAACTGATGAAATGGTTCCCGCTGCTGACGCTGCCGATGTTCATTTTCATGGGCTATGTGTTGTCGGAATCGAAGATCGCTGATGATCTTTACCGCATGTTCCATGTGTGGATGGGGGGGCTGCGAGGCGGCTTGGCGATTGGGACAATCGGGCTCATGGTTCTGATTTCTGCGATGAATGGTTTGAGCGTTGCGGGTATGGCCATTGGCGCAACGATCGCGCTGCCTGAACTTTTGAAGCGTGGATATGACAAACGCATGGTGACTGGAGTTATCCAGGCGGGTTCGTCTCTGGGTATCCTTGTTCCACCTTCTGTTGTGCTGGTGCTCTATGCGATGATCGCGCGTCAACCCGTTGGCCAGCTTTGGTTGGCTGGGATTGTACCGGGTCTGATGATGGCCACGATGTTCATCGTCTACATTGCTGTGCGCTGCCGCTTGAACCCCGCACTTGGCCCGGTGCTGGACGATGCAGATCGCGATATGCCAAGGGCTGAAAAGCTGCGGCTTTTGCGTGCCGGGCTTTTGCCGCTGGTCATCTTTGCAACCATGATGGTGCCATTTGTGAATGGATGGACTTCGCTGGTCGAAAGTTCTGCCATTGGCGCAATCACGGCGTTTCTCGCGGCCGTCGTCAAAGGGCGCATGACCCGCGAAGTGTTCGAAAACTCCGTCCGCAATACACTGGGCATCACCTGCATGTTCATGTGGATTATCCTTGCAGCCTTGGCGTTCGGGGCCGTTTTTGACGGGCTTGGCGCGGTTAAGGCAATCGAAGGCCTGTTCACAGAAAAGCTGAATCTCAGCCCGTGGATGATCCTGATCTTGATGCAGCTTAGCTTTATCCTGATGGGGACATTTTTGGATGATACAGCTATGCTGGTGATTGTCGCGCCTCTCTATGTGCCGTTGGTGGGTGCACTTGGCTTCGATCTGATCTGGTACGGAATCCTTTACACGATCACGACCCAGATCGCCTATATGACGCCGCCATTTGGGTACAATTTGTTCCTGATGCGGGCCATGGCTCCGCCCGAAATTTCGCTGCGTGATATCTACAGTTCCATCACTCCATTCGTGCTGGTCATGGTTTTTGCCCTGACGCTCGTGATGGTCTTCCCAGGTTTGGCGACTTGGTTGCCCGACTATGTTTACGGCAAATGAACTCATAAGCCGGGCCAACCGGCACTAAATCAACAAGGAGAACTTAAATGACGACGAGACGTAAGTTTATTAAAGGTGCCGCAGTCGCGGCCCCGGCAGCTGCATTGGGCGCCCCGGCGCTGGCACAAAGCACGATCAAGTGGCGGATGCAGACATACGCTGGCGCCGCTTTGGCCGCCGAAGTCATTGACCCTGCGATCAAGATGTTCAACGAGATTGCAGGCGACCGCATGCAGATTGAACTGTTCTATGCGGATCAACTGGTGCCCACAGGAGAATTGTTCCAAGCGATGCAGCGAGGAACAATTGATGCGGTGCAATCCGATGATGACTCGATGGCGTCGCCTACTGAAGTGACCGTGTTCGGCGGGTATTTCCCGTTCGGATCGCGCTATTCTCTCGACGTGCCGGTGTTGTTCAACCGTTATGGCCTGAATGAAATCTGGGCCGAAGAATACGCCGCTGTTGGTGTAAAACACGTCAGCGCTGGCGCTTGGGACCCTTGCCACTTTGCAACCAAAGATCCAATCCGCAGCCTTGAGGACTTGAAGGGCAAGCGGATCTTTACGTTCCCGACGGCTGGTCGCTTCCTCAGCCAATTTGGTGTGGTTCCTGTGAACTTGCCATGGGAAGATATCGAAGTTGCGGTACAAACCGGAGAGCTTGATGGCATCGCATGGTCGGGCATCACAGAAGACTACACTGTGGGTTGGGCAGACGTGACGAATTACTTCCTGACCAACAACATTTCGGGCGCCTGGATCGGTCACTTCTTTGCCAATATGGACCGCTGGAACGAACTGCCAGAAGATCTGAAAACTCTGTTCCAGGTGTGCTGCGAGCAATCGCACTACTATCGCCAGCACTGGTACTGGGGTGGCGAAGCCGACCTGCGTGTGAATGGCCCCAAAATGGAGCTGACAACAATTCCCGACGAAGAATGGGCGCAAGTCGAAGACGCGGCGCAAGTCTTCTGGGAAGAAATCGCATCCGAAAGCGACACCAAGCGCAAAGTCGTTGAAATCTTTAAGAAGTACAACGCAGACATGGTCAAAGCTGGCCGCCCGTATCGCTACGGTTAAACAACAAGTGGGGACGGCGTTGCGTCGTCCCCGCGTTCTGAAGTGAGAGAGTACCATGCAAGGCAAACTGAGTTTTGACGACCTGAGGTCCCGCGTCGGCGACGGCACAATTGATACCGTTCTGGTCTGTTTCCCCGATATGCAGGGTCGCCTTATGGGCAAGCGGTTTCACGCGGTGAACTTCGTCGAAACTTCGTTCAAGGAAACCCATTGCTGCAACTATCTGCTGGCAACGGATTTAGAGATGGCCACCCCGGATGGATATGCCGCAAGCAGCTGGGAAAAAGGCTATGGCGATTACATCATGGCGCCAGACCTGAATACGATCCGGGTGTTGCCTTGGCTGGAAGGCACAGCAATGGTTCTGTGCGATATTCTGGATCATCACACACATAAACCTGTTCCGCACTCTCCTCGCCAAGTGCTCAAAGCGCAAATAGCCCGCCTGCAAGAGCTTGGGTTTGATGCGATGATGGCGACCGAGCTTGAGTTTTTCCTGTTCGAACACTCCTTTGACGACATCCGAAAAGGCGGCTTTCGGGATCTAGTCCCGATCAGCGGATACAACGAAGACTACGCTATTTTGCAGACCACAAAAGAAGAAGGCGTGATGCGTCCGATCCGCAATCACCTTTTCAATGCGGGTCTGCCGATTGAGAACTCAAAAGGCGAAGCAGAGACCGGTCAGGAAGAGTTAAACATCCGCTACAGCGCCGCACTTGATTGCGCAGACCACCACACGATCGCCAAAAACGGCATCAAGGAAATCGCGTGGCAGCAGGGCCATGCCGCGACGTTCCTACCCAAATGGCACCACGACAAAGTCGGCAGTTCCAGCCACGTGCATCAGTCATTGTGGCAAGACGGAAAGCCGATGTTCTATGACGAGAACGCTGACCTTGGCATGTCAGAGTTGATGCAACACTACATGGCCGGGTTGATTTCCTATGCGCCAGATTACACGTTTTTTCTGGCTCCCTATATCAACAGCTACAAGCGTTTCGCCAAAGGCACCTTTGCCCCGACAAAAACGGTTTGGTCCGTAGACAACCGCACGGCCGGTTTCCGTCTGTGTGGGGACGGGACCAAAGGCGTGCGCGTTGAGTGTCGTATTGGTGGGTCGGATTTGAACCCGTACCTGGCGCAAGCCGCGATGCTGGCTGCCGGCATCAAGGGGATCGAAGACAAAATGTCACTGGCACCACCAACCAAAGGCGATGTTTACGAAGCTTCCAAAGCTGCTGACATCCCACAGACATTGCGCGCGGCGACGGAAACGTTGCGCAATTCCAAATTCTTGCGCGAAGCGATGGGGGACGCTGTGATTGACCACTACACCCGTTGCGCTGAATGGGAACAAGAAGAGTATGACCGCGTCGTGACCGATTGGGAAATCGCGCGTGGTTTTGAAAGGGCCTGACATGATCCGCTGTATTTCACCCATCGACGGCAGCGTTTTTGCCGAACGCGAAACACTGTGTTATGAGGCGGCCCAAGCTGTAACCGAACGCGCTCGCGCCGCACAATCCGACTGGGCAGCGCGGCCGCTAGACGACCGCATTGCGCTGGTGCGTGCTGCGGTCGCGATTATCGGCGATATGAATGACCGCATCGTCCCGGATCTGGCGCGCCAGATGGGGCGACCAGTGCGTTACGGCGGTGAGTTCGGTGGCTTTGAGGAGCGTGCCAGCTATATGGCCGACATCGCAACCGAGGCTTTGGCGGACATCACAATAGAAGACAGCGATGCGTTCCACCGTGTGATCAAACGTGTGCCACATGGCGTTGTTCTGGTCGTCGCACCTTGGAACTACCCATATATGACTGCGATCAATACAGTCGCGCCGGCCCTGATTGCGGGCAACACAGTCATGCTGAAACATGCAAGCCAAACGCCGCTCGTTGGTGAACACTTGGCCGAGGCGTTTCATGCCGCAGGTATACCGGAAGACGTGTTTCAGAATGTATTCCTCGATCATGAAACGACCGCGGGCCTTATCGCCGCCAAATCGTTTGGTTTTGTGAATTTCACAGGTTCGGTTGGAGGCGGTCAGGCGATCGAACGCGCCGCCGCAGGTACGTTCACCGGGCTCGGGCTTGAACTGGGCGGGAAAGATCCGGGCTATGTTTGCGACGACGCAGACGTCGATGCTGCGGCCGAAACTTTGATCGACGGTGCGATGTTCAACTCGGGTCAATGCTGTTGCGGGATCGAGCGCATATATGTGGCTGAAGGCCACTTTGATGCATTCGTTGAAAAGGCGATCAAGATCGTCAACGGCTATACACTTGGTGATCCTCTGAATGCTGAGACCACGATTGGACCGATGGCACACAAACGCTTTGCCGATGAGGTGCGCGCACAAATTGCGGAGGCCATAGCAGCCGGTGCAACCGCCCACATCGAAACTTTTGCTCAGGACGACGGCGGCGCGTACCTAACGCCGCAAATTTTGACGAACGTGAGCCACGATATGCGCGTGATGCGCGACGAAAGCTTTGGGCCTGTTGTCGGTATCATGCCTGTGAAGGATGACGCACAGGCGATTGAGCTGATGAATGACAGCCAGTTTGGTTTGACCGCATCAGTCTGGACACAAGAGGTCGCGCGGGCCGAAAACATCGCAGATCAGATTCAGACGGGAACAGTATTTATGAACCGTGCCGACTATCTTGATCCCGCACTATGCTGGACCGGGTGCAAGGACACCGGGCGTGGCGGTGGGCTGTCCGTCATCGGTTATCACAACCTGACGCGCCCAAAATCCTATCATCTCAAAAAGGGGTAATCCCATGTCTCTTATCGCGAATTGGTCTTACCCAACTGCTGTCCGTTTTGGGGCGGGGCGTATCTCGGAAATCGGTGATGCTTGCGTGGCCGCCGGAATCAAAAACCCGCTGCTGATCACGGACCGCGGCTTGGCTGAAATGGAGATTACCTCAAGAACGCTCGACTTGCTGGAGGCCGCCGGGTTGGGCCGCGCAATATTTGCCGATGTTGATCCGAACCCAAACGAAAAGAACGCCGCTGCTGGCGTTCAGGCGTTCAAAGACGGTGGACACGACGGGGTGGTCGCGTTCGGCGGCGGCTCTGGGTTGGACCTTGGGAAACTGGTTGCGTTTCTGGCTGGACAGACCCGACCGCTTTGGGATTTTGAAGATATTGGCGATTATTGGACCCGCGCTGATGCGAGTGCCATCGCGCCCATCGTGGCGGTGCCGACAACGGCTGGAACAGGGTCCGAAGTAGGCCGCGCGTCGGTCATTACCAACTCGGAAACAGAAGAAAAAAAGATAATCTTCCACCCCAAGTTCCTGCCGGCAGTGGTAATTTGTGACCCGGAACTGACCGTTGGTATGCCAAAGTTCATCACCGCAGGCACAGGGCTGGACGCCTTTGCGCATTGTGTGGAGGCATTCTGCTCGCCGCACTATCATCCGATGTCTCAAGGCATGGCATTGGAAGGCATGCGGCTTGTGAAAGAATACCTGCCGCGTGCCTATGACGATGGGAGTGACTTGGAAGCACGCGCGCACATGATGTCGGCCGCTGCGATGGGGGCCACAGCCTTTCAAAAGGGTCTGGGCGCGATTCATGCTTTATCTCACCCAATTGGTGCGATCTATCACACCCATCATGGCACAACGAATGCAGTCTGCATGCCCGCCGTTCTGCAATTCAACAAACCGGCCATCACTGGCGTTCTGACTGATGCTGCAAACTATTTGGGCATTGCGGGCGGTTTTGATGGGTTCTGCGCTTATGTTGACGCGTTGAATGCTCGGCTTGGCGTGCCAAAAACTCTCACAGACCTTGGCGTCACAAGTCCGGATATCGAACGCATCGTTGCGGGCGCTCTGGCTGATCCGAGCACGGGCGGAAATCCGATTGGGATGAACAAAGAAAACACCACAGAATTGCTGAAATCTCTGTTTTAATCAGCGTCGTAGCGTCAGTTCGGTCTTTGGCGACTGGATCGAGCGTCCGCATCTTTAAAGCCGGTCGCGATGCAGTGGAAGATTCAAGGGCGGCTGAGGTGCAAAGCGGTAAGAGTAGTCTTTGAAGTAGCAACAAGATGTTGTGTCCGCATTGCACTCATTCGATTCCATAATATGCAGCACGAGGCGCCAATGTTGTTCTTGGCGGGAAATGGATAGGGTTTCGGCCGAATTGGGTGCGAGTTTAGTTTGGTTGGCCGTTCCAAACTTTTTTGAGAACCTGTTCGTCCATGCCGACACTGTGCTTGTTTTCCGGGAAAGCGCCCGAGTTCACATCCGCGATGAATTCCTTGTAGGCCGCGACTCGTTCAGTCTGCATCCGATCGCGCTCAGCCGCAAAGTTTCTGTAGGTCTTCGCGTGGCGGGGGGTATGGCCGCGGTTCTCACCCAGGATGTCCGCCGAAAAGAGGTACTGTGCGTCACAGCCGCCTCCGGAGCCCAGCGAGATCGTCAGCATCGACGTGCGCTTGGTAATTTCAGCGGCAAGGGGGGCAGCGACCACTTCCATTTCCACAGCAAACGCACCCGCCTGTTCAAAGTCCTGAACCGACTGCCATATCGACTGAGCCTGATCCAAGGTCTTTCCTACCGCCCGATAACCGCCCGTCCACGTGGCCTTGGGCGGCACCAGACCCACGTGGCAGATGACCGGTACACCCTCACGCGCCAGCGCCTCAACCAAGGTCGGACTATAGCCGCAATAAACCGATTGCGCGCCCGCTTGCATTGCGGCCATGGCGTCACGCAACGCTTCTGTGGCGTCGGCATGTTTGCCCCACGGCAGGCCAAACTGAAAATGGGTCTGAGGCACAGCTTTGGCGAAATGCGCACGTTCGGGAACGAAAGCCGTCCCGATCATGTCCATGCCTGCTTCGGCTGCGGCAATCGCCTCTTCCTCACGCGCCACCTGAACATAACTGATCTGCCGAACGCCCTTGAGAGCGCGCAGGTCCATGATGGTGAGCGATCCGTTCATTTGCCCATGATCCTTTTTCGCCGTTCTTGCATCTTTTCGTTGGCGGCAACTGTCCCATCGTGGAACGATCCAAACCACTTGTCCCAGGGGATATCGAGACTGCCGTAGTTACACTCGAAATAGCGGTGATGCATCTGGTGGTGAAACGTGCCCAAGGCGAGCCGATTCTTGTCGCCTACAAGTAGCCCCTGAAAGCCTGTGTGTGTCGTAATGGCAGTCAGGAAATAATATTGCAGGTGGAACAGAATATGCACCGGATGCGCCCCGATTATCAGGTGCACGAATACCGAACCTAGGAAAACGATTTGTTCGACCGGATGCATCGACATGCCGGACCATGGCCCGACGTTGATGTTGCGGTGATGCAGTGAATGGACGTGCTTGTACAGAAACGGGACATGCAGGGCACGGTGGATGACATAGAAATAAAAGCTCTCCCAAATGGGGATGAGAAAGAAGATTGCAATGAACCAAATCGGGTTCGCCTCAAAAGTAATCAAGCGCATGTGGCCGTTTGCCAGCGCACAGAACAGCAGAACCTCAAAGGCTGTCCAGATCAGAACGCCTGTGCCGAGCGTCCAGAACATGTTGTCGCGAACCTGACCGCCTAGAGTGAACTGACGCCCGTTGATCATCAGAGGACGCGGATCAAACTTCAGCTGCTTGCCTTGAGCGGAGTAGGTGTAGAACCACAAGTGCAACGATCCTGCGACCAGCAGGGTCAGTACGATGTTGCGGAGATACATCTGAGCGACCCAACCCCATTCGAAGGTTTGAACCGTCTCCAGCGAAGGCTGAAACCAGATGTAGCAGACAAAGGCGATCCCTACGATGATCAGCTTTTCAGTGATCAGAAACCAGGAATTCCAGACCCATTTGAACATCTCAATCAGGTTCAGCGGCCAGATGAAAAACGGAGAAGTTTTCAACGGGAGTTCGGGCAGATGGTTCCACCCTTTGAGTTGCTCTTCGGACATGCCGTCGCCTTTGAGGTTGTTTGCGCAACATTGACACGACCGCATTCCTGCAGCAAACAGAATTAATCTACGAAGTAGCTCGGAAATTCTGATGAATGACGTCTGTTTCTCTTAAATCCATGCAGTATTTCAGCACAGCGGTGTCGCTTGGCAGCATTTCAAAAGCTGCTGCACAGCTGAACATCGCCGCCTCGGCTGTGTCCGCAGCCATCGATCAGGTTGAGGCAAGTTTCGAGTTGACGCTGGTCACCCGGCAAAGATCGCGTGGGATCACTGCGAACACCAACGGCCGTTTGATCGCTCAAAAATTCGACCGGCTTCTGGAGGACTACCAGTCTATCCTTTTAGAGGGGGCAGAACTGAAACAATCTCTCGGAGGCGACTTGCGCGTTGGCTATTACGCGCCTGTTGCGCCTGCGTTTCTGCCAGATATCTTTGCGAAATTCCTGCCCAAGAACAGCGGCGCAATTCTGCATCTTCAGGAATGCGACAACGATCAAGCGCAGGACGGGCTGTTAAACGGCGATTTCGACGTCATTCTTTTTGTCACGGAAGGGACAAAGGCGTCTGTCGACTACGATGTTCTGATCGAGGCACCACCGTACTGCTTGCTTCCCACGTCACATCCCTTGGCCTGCAAGGATACTGTGAGCCTTGCGCAGATTGCGCAGGAGCGACTCGTCGTTCTCGACCGACCCGTGGTTGCGTCCTATTATCAAAAGCTCTTCAAGGATTTTGGAGCTGATATCAAAATAGCCGCCTACGCCAATTCGACAGAGATGGTTCGAAGCCTGGTGAGCCAAGACCATGGCTGTGCAGTTCTCAATATGCGGCCGCTAACAGAAGAAGCTTACAGCGGTCTTGGAGTGGTGAGCCGGCCGATATCAGACCCGCTGCGCCCATTGACCCTTGCCGTCGGGTACGATCGGGCGCAGCCGAGGCGCATCGTCCAGCACTTTGTGCAAGCTTGCGACGCGTATTTCACGAAAGAGCGCACTGAACGCCGCGTTACGTGTTTCGGAGATTAAGGGGGAGGCTCATCCACCACCAAAGGCGGCTTGCGGTTGGCCGCAGTGCAGTGACAAGTCAATCGATGAACGGTCGGAATGTAATGAGCGCTCGATTGCTCCGCTGACGAGATTTGCAGCTTACTAATAAGTGGTGGTTCATTCCGAATGTGTTTAGGCTCGGCTCAATTGTTGCTGGTGGCTTCCCAGTGGTTGGATTGAGCGTAGATGCGTCATGGTTTGTCCAAAACGGCGCGGTTCCACCGAAAGCGGGTTAGCAAGAAAACGGTTAGCCGAAGAATGCCCCAGCCTTCATGGCTTGCATTTCCAATGCGACCTGGGTGCGCAACTTTGCATTTACTTTTACCCCAAATTCTTTGAACTTTTTGCCCAAGTCATGCAGCGCTGTTACGGGTACATGAAACCATAACTTCGACGTCGACGATATCGATTGGGGAGCTGAAGCTGCGGCGCCAAAGTGCGAGAGACCAAACGAAGCGACGTTCAGCAGCTCCCGATAGGACAATCAAATTGAGCACTCAGAGCTGCATCAACTCTGCAAGATTAGTTTAGGTCCTTGAGGGACTCACGCAGCACGAGAGAGCTTTCCAACTGTTCGGACAGGCCATTGCTTTGTTGCTCGACCATGCGGACCAGTTCGGCGGCGGCGCGGCGTCCCATTTCCCGGTGGGGGACGTGTACCGTGGTCAAGGTGGGAGTGAGAATGCGGGCCAATTCAATGTCGTCAAACCCAGTTATTGAAATGTCTTCCGGAATGGAAAAGCCCAGTTCGCGTGCTCGGCGCATTGCACCGGCGGCCAGAACGTCATTGCCGCACATCACGACCGTCGGTCGTGTTTCGCCTTCCATCAACTGATCAAAGGCCAGTGCCCCATTCTCAATATCGTACGGGGTTTCGACAATTGGAATCTTTGCGGGGTCGAGGCCATTTTCCAAAATTGCATCCATGATGCCCTGTCGGCGACCCTCGGCGCGGTCATTGCCCTCAACGATGCCGGAAATGACCGCTATGTCCCGATGACCCATCGAAATCACCTTGTTCGCCAAGGCTTGCATTGATCTGCGATTGTCGAAACCGATACAGGCCGGTTCAGCGCCAGGTAGAAACGCCCAGGCAAGTAAGGCAGGAATCGCGCGCTGGCCGAGGTAGTCATAGATATCGGGGTTGCGGGCATATCCGATCAGCAACAAGCCATCAGCGCCGCGCGCCACAAGTGCGCGCACTTGCTCGGCCTCGATTTCGGGTTTGTACGAGGTGCTGGACACCAGCAGTGTGTAGCCGCGTGCATGCAACTCTTCCTGAAAAGCCTGTAACCCACGTGCGAAAATGGCGTTCTCCATGGTTGGGATAATGGCCCCAATCGTGAAAGTACGCTTGGCGGCCATGACCCGCGCACCGAAATTCGGCGTGTAACCGAGTTCCTCAACCGCACGCATCACCCGAGTACGGGTGCGCTCCACAACCCGTTCCGGAGTATTCAGACAGCGCGATACCGTGGCGGTCGACACGCCTGCTTTTCTAGCGACATCGTCTAGCGTTGGAACGGTTCGAGTCGTGGACATTATCCCGCCTGTCTGGGTTTCAGTTTTCTTGAACGCAATCTTTCAAAAAGTCAAAGAGTTCATCTCATATGTAAGCGCTTGCACGAATCAAATGTAAGCGCTTACAATAGCGTCAGAACAATAATCATTTCGGGCCTTCTCTCATGTTCCTTGTCGCTTCCCTGATCGTCTTTGTCGTGTACTTCGCCAACGTCGCTCTCGGGGCATATGCCTCAAGCGCATTTCTGGGGGATGTCGGTGAAATGCTGGTTCTGTTTGCCGCGTCGATCCTGTTTGTCGTCGCCATTCTTCAAAAAGAAGCTGACCGAAATAACAAAAACGGCAGTTAAGGACTTTCTGGGAGGAAACCAAATGAACGAAGACCGCAAGGAACTTGCGTCGGCCGAGCGCCGGAATTTTCTGAAACTGACAGCGACAGGCGGGTTTACTGCAGCCATGGTCGCTGGGGCCGGTGGTATGCTTTGGTCATCCAAAGCCGCAGCCCAAAGCGCGAATGAAGAACGCGCACGCGAGGCCGCGGCCGAACACGTCATGGTCTTGGCCACGGCTTACCCTGTCGGCGCATCACGCGGCTACCCGATCATGCAGCTGGACCTCAAAGAGAACATCCAGAACGCCACCAACGGCAAAGTCTATGTCAAGCTCGCCCCCGGCGGTCAGCTCGGTGCAGGCGGTGCCCTCGTTCAGGCCGTCCAAGGCGGTACGATCCAGGCAGCGCAACACTCTCTGTCCAATTTCGCACCCTTTGCGTCCACCGTTGACCTGATCAACATGCCTTATCTGTGCGGCTCGAACCAACGCTTCACCAACCTCGTCAATTCCGAATTCTGGAAAACAGCCGTGGAGCCCAAAGTTGAAGAAAACGGCTTCAAGGCGCTTTTCTACGTGAACATCGATCCGCGCGTCGTCGCTGTGCGCAAAGGCGGCGCTGGCGCTGTCATCACACCGTCCGATCTGGAAGGCGTGAAGTTCCGTGTGCCCGGTTCCAAAATGTTGCAACAGTACTACCGGATGGTTGGAGCCAACCCGACGCCAGTGGCCTGGGGTGAGACACCATCGGCCATCAAACAGGGCGTTGCCGATGCATTGGATCCTTCGGTTGGTGCGCTGGAAGTCTTTGGCTTCAAAGACATCCTAAGCCACGTAACCTTCACGCAAGCCGTGCCTGACAGCCAAGTCTATTCCTGCAACCTCGAATGGTTCAACTCAATGCCAGCAGACGTGCAGGAAGGCATCATGTGGGGCTCAGAAATGACCGCGCACCAGAACCTTGCCAAAGTACCTTCGGCCCGCGCCTATGCGATGGCGGAACTGGTCAAGGCAGGCGTCGAGTTCCACTCGCTGAGCGAAGACCAGTTGGCCGAATGGAAAGCCGCAGGTGGCTATCAGCGTTCCGAATGGGACGAGTTCAAGGTCGAGCTTGCCGGTTCCATGGACAACTTCGCCAAGATGGAAGAAGCCGCAGGCACGCAAGGCAAGTACTACGTGCACGACGCGTAAGCTGCCAGATCGGGCGCGCCACGCGGGCGCCCGACATCCCTTTTCCGCCACAGAATGAGATACGCGCCGAGGCGTGATTGTTCTGTTCGGCTAGTCAGCAGGTTCCAATATGGATTTATTGCGCCGAATTGATCGCGATGCCGAGCGCTGGTTGCTTTTGGTTTTCTACGTGATGCTGGTCATCACAATGGCCATCGAAGTGCTGCGCCGCGAAATATTCTCATTCTCCTCAATCTGGGGCGAAGAGATTGTCCGCTACTCATTCATCTATCTGGCGTGGATAGGGGCTGCGGCCGCTGTAAAGGAACGTGCGCACATCCGTATCGACGTGATCATGCACTACCTTAGTCCGCGACCAAAGGCGCTGCTGTATATCATTGGCGATCTTGTGATGTTCGGCGTTGCCGTCATCGCGCTCTATTGGTCATACGAGGCGGTTCACGTCTCTGCCAAGTTCGGCTCGGTAACAGACGGGCTACGCGTCTCCAAGGTTTGGTTCCTGATGGCTGTACCATTGGGCTTTGGCTTGATCGTGTTCCGACTGATCCAATCCATGATCCGTGATTTTCACTGTCTTCGTACGGGCAAGCCCGTGTTTGAAGGCGACACACTGTTTGAAGAAGGTTGATTTAGATGCTTTGGCAAACCTTTGAACAAACGGTCGAACTTGGCTGGGACTTTTACCTTCCGGTCATCATTTTTGTTGCCCTCATTGCGCTGGCTGTGCCCGTCTGGGCGGCCATTGGAACCTCCGCGATCATGATGCTGGTGATGTCGGGTGATCTGCCTCTGAGCCTCGTCGGCGAAAAGCTGTTTACCGGCATCGACGCTTTTGCACTGACGGCCATCCCCCTCTTTATCCTGACGGGCGATGTGCTTGTGCGCACCGGGCTCAGTCGAAAATTCCTCGATGTGGCTGAGGCTCTGACGTGCTTTACCAAGGGCGGATTTGGGTCAGCTACGGTTCTTGTCTGCGGCATGTTCGCTGCGATCTCCGGCTCTGATGCTGCGGGTGCGGCTGCGGTCGGACGCATGACCATCGCGCGTCTCGTTGAGTCGGGTTACCCCCGACCATACGCTTGCGCACTGGTTGCCGCGGGTGCCTGTACCGGCATCCTGATCCCGCCCTCCATCGCCTACATTATCATCGGTCTTGTGCTCGGCATATCCGCCTCGACCCTGTTCTTGGCCGCGCTTATTCCTGGGCTTTGCATCCTGATCTCGATCCTGATCACCAACCTGATCGTAAATCGCATCTATTCCTATGAAGGCGGCGGTCAGATGACGTTCAGCGAGTGGCTGGGTAATCTGGGTCGGTCGCTGAAATCAGGTTGGTACGCGTTCATCGTGCCCGGCATTATCTTTTACGGCATCTTCTCAGGCCGTTTGACGCCGACCGAGGCGGGTGCAACCGCCGTGGTGGTGACCATCCTGATGGGCTTTATCCTGCGTACCCTCAGCTTTGCGGACTTCCCGGCCATGCTGGTCAGTTCAGCCAAAGTGAACGGTGTCATCCTGCCCATTATCGCCTTTTCGGCACCTTTGGCCGAGGCCTTGGCCATTATGGGCGTACCGCAAGGGTTTGTCACGGCGGTGACGGGCCTCACGGACGAACCTTGGCTGCTGATCCTCCTGATGATCGGCATCCTGATCGCAGCGGGCTGCGTCATGGAAACAACGCCGAACATCGTGATCCTTGCGCCGATCCTAAAGCCGCTGGCAGACAACATCGGCATGAACGAAATCCAGTTCTGCATCATGATGATCACCGCTTTGGGAGTTGGCTTTATTACACCGCCCCTTGGGCTCAACCTTTTTGTGGTGTCGGGCATCACCGGAGAATCTATTCTCAAGATCGCCGTCCGCGCCGTTCCCTTCGTTCTGTGCATGTTCTTCGTCGTGCTGCTGATTGCCTATGTGCCAGCGCTGTCGACGACGTTCCTGCCTGAAATCTACCAGTAGGACCTCAAGACAATGACACGCGAATACCTCAAGAAAGCGACCCTGACGGCCAAATCTGATGCGTCGGAAGTCCATGAAACCGTCAAGACCATCCTTGCCGATATCGAGGCGGGTGGGGACGCCAAGGCAAAGGAATATGCCGCCAAATTCGACCGCTACGAAGGCAACGTCATGCTGACGGCCGAAGAGATCGAAGCAGCCGCAGCGCTTGTTCCAGACAAGCTAAAGGCCGACATCCAGTTCGCCCATGACAATGTCAAACGCTTTGCTGAGGCTCAAAAAGGCACTGTATCTAACGTTGAAGTCGAGATCGTGCCCGGTATGGTTGCAGGCCAGAAAGCGATCCCGGTGGATGCTGCGGGCTGTTATGTGCCCGGTGGACGCTACAGTCACATCGCATCCGCCATCATGACGGTCACCACGGCCAAAGTGGCAGGGTGTGGTCACATCACCGCATGTTCGCCGCCCCGTCCGGGCGTAGGCGTAGCGCCCGCTATCATCTATGCGGCGCACTTGTGTGGTGCCGACAAGATCATGGCATTGGGCGGTGTTCAGGGTGTTGCTGCGATGACCTTCGGCCTGTTTGGCCTGCCCAAGGCCAACATCCTTGTGGGCCCCGGCAACCAATTCGTGGCTGAAGCCAAGAGGATCCTGTTTGGCCGCGTCGGCATCGACATGATTGCCGGCCCGACAGACAGTCTGGTTCTGGCTGACAAAACTGCAGACGCACATATCGTGGCAACCGACCTCGTGAGCCAGGCTGAACACGGCTACAACTCGCCCGTTTGGCTGGTCACGGATGACCGCGATCTTGCCGAAAAGGTGATGGACTTGGTTCCGGGCCTGATCGATGATCTGCCAGATGTGAACCGCGAAAACGCCTTTGCCGCATGGCGCGATTATGCCGAGGTGATTTTATGCGCAGATCGCGAAGAAATGGCAGCCTGTTCTGACGATTACGCCCCTGAGCATCTGACGGTGCAAGCCGACGACCTCGATTGGTGGTTGGAGCGGTTGACCTGCTACGGCTCGCTTTTCCTGGGGGAAGAGACGACTGTGTCTTACGGCGACAAAGCGACAGGAACGAACCACGTCTTGCCGACATCCGGAGCCGCCAATTACACCGGTGGTCTGTCTGTCCACAAGTACATGAAGATTGTCACTTGGCAGCGCGCCACCCGTGATGGCGCCAAACAAGTGGCCGAGGCCACCGCCCGCATCTCGCGCCTCGAAGGGATGGAAGGACATGCTCGGGCCGCAGATGTGCGTCTGGCCAAATACTTCCCCGATGAAGAGTTTGATCTGACTGCGAATGGCTGATCCACGCGATATCTTTGACTTAACAGGTCGGGTTGCTTGCATCACCGGGGCCAGTTCCGGCCTCGGACGGCGGGCGGCCCTCGTTCTTGCTGCGGCCGGAGCGCACGTCGTGGGCGTCGCGCGGCGCGCAGAAGCACTCGATAGTCTCACGAATGAAATCGGCGCACAGGCGGCGGCGGTTGTCGCGGATGTGGCGGACCGGGACGCAATCCCAGAGTTGGCCAAGGCTATCTCAGTCCCGTTTGGCAGTCCTGATATCCTGATCCATGCGGCAGGTATCAACACACGCCAAGCCGCCGATGACGTCACGCCCGAAGGCTGGGATCAGACTGTCGCCCTCAACATCTCGGCCCCGTTTTTCCTGAGCCAGGCCCTTGTGCCAGCCATGAAGGTCAAAGGGTGGGGGCGGATCGTCAACTTTGCCTCGCTGCAAACGACACGGGCTTTCCCGGGCGGCATCGCTTACGGCACGACCAAAGCAGGCATTGCACAGCTGACCCGCGCCATGGCTGAGGCGTGGTCGTCTCATGGGATCACCGCCAATGCCATTGGCCCTGGCTTTTTTCCAACCGAACTCACCAACGCTGTGTTTTCTGACCCCGAGCGCGCAAAACGCAACGCGGCGCAGACCTGTATTGGGCGCAACGGGCGGCTCGAAGATATGGACGGACCCATTCTGTTTTTGTGCTCGGATGCCTCTGGCTATGTTACGGGCCAAACGCTGATGGTTGACGGAGGGTTCACAGCAAAATGAAAGCACTGGTGTATGAAGGCGTTGAAACGCTGGGGGTACGAGATGTGCCCATGCCCGACTTGCACGATGGCCAGTCATTGGTCCGCATCGCTGCCTCGGGCATTTGCGGTTCGGATATGCATGCATATCTGGGTCATGATGCACGCAGGCCCGCGCCGCTGATCCTTGGTCATGAGGCCGCAGGTGTCATCGAAGGGGGCCCCCGCGAAGGTGTCAGGGTGACGATTAATCCGCTGGTCAATTGCGGTGTCTGTACCGCATGTCGTGCAGGGCGCGAAAATCTTTGCCCAGAGCGTTTGATTATTTCGATGCCACCGCGCGAGGGGGCCTTTGCCCAATATGTCGCGATGCGTGACGAGAATCTGATCGTGGTGCCAGACCATGTGCCGCTGGAAAGGGCGGCATTGGCTGAACCCTTGGCCGTGAGCTGGCATTCGGTGCGTCTGGGGCTTGAGGCGATGGATCATGGTTTGGGACAAAGTGCACTGGTGATCGGAGGGGGTGCGATTGGATTGGCAGCTGCTTTGGCGCTCAAGGCGCAAGGCATCCAAGACGTGACCATCGCCGAACCCAACGATGCGCGCCGCGCCTACCTGATCGAGCGGTGCGGGCAACATGCCGTGGCGGTCGGAACGGGCAGCCATGCCATTGTCATTGACGCTGTGGGCTATGCCGCCACCCGCGCCATCGCGTCAGAGCGATGCTGCCCCGGCGGTGTGATCGTCCACATAGGGCTGGGCGAAGATCTTGGTGGTCTTGATGTCCGGCGCATGACTTTGCAGGAAATCACTTTTATCGGGACCTACACCTACACATCCCAGGATTTTCGCGACACCTGTGCCGCTATCTTCGACGGATCGCTTGGACCGCTCGACTGGACCGAACAGCGCAGCCTGACGGACGGCCCCCAAGCCTTTGCGGCCTTGCGCGCAGGCGCTGTGGCGGCGCCCAAGATCATTCTGGACCCGTGGGCATGACAACAGCAACAATCCGTTTGGAGACGCAACATGTACAATAAAATCCTCGTTCCGATGGCGCTGGATCACGGCGTTTCGACCCACACGCTTGGGATTGCAAACGCCTTGAGTTCCAGCGGTGGCGAGATCATCGCTTTGCATGTTCATGAAGCTCCGCAAGGGTCCGTGAGCGCCTATCTGGACGAAGCAACCGTTGCTGCAGGTTTTGACAAGGCGCGCGCCGAGCTGGAGGACAAGTTGTCAGACCACCCGGACGTGACCCCCGTAATCGTCAAAGGGCATTCCTCTCGCACGATCATCGACTATGCCGCCTCTCACGGCGTCGACTGTATTGTGATCGGATCTCACAAGCCGGGGCTGTCCGACTATTTCCTTGGTTCAACCGCATCACGCGTCGTGCGTCATGCCGGTTGCGCCGTTCACGTACATCGCGCGTCTTCCTGACATTGCGCTCCTCCCAAACCTAGAAAGGCCTCCTCTGCTATGAACATAGACAAAAAGATCACGGATGATCTTGTCGCCAACGGTATCTCCTTTGTCACCACGGTGCCGTGCAAACAGCTGGCCGGTGTGATTGACGAGATCGACGCGCGGGACGAGATTTTCC
>NZ_JBDUXB010000046.1:0-7412 GCF_039945315.1 Tateyamaria sp.
TTGATATCTTTGACGATCTTCTCGCCTGGGCTCTTCGTTGTCTTTCTCATCGTCCACTCCTCGGTGGCTACGATGAGCAACAAACACTCTCTTAGCAAATAACCCTATTTGGACCCATAAGCGCTGACGTCAGACAACCTAGAATATCCTACGAATTTGAGAGAGGGTTTTCACCTTTTTGGCCAAATTTCAAACATAACTGGCTGTGTTTCCTAAGTGATCGACGGCGCATCTCTCTACATTTCTCTTTGAGACAGAAGTGAGGAGAAATACAGTGAACAGTCAATTATTTGTTAGATACGCTTGGCAGGTTTCTGTTTTGTCGACTGCGGTTGCTCTGGCGGCTTGTGCGCCATCACCAGCACAACAGGATTATGCGTCGCCAAACGTGATTTCGTTCAAATACGAGGCATGGGACGAAGTGCCGACATTGACCGCTGAAGCGTTAGACAAAGCGGTGCAACATTGTTCCCAATACGGAAAATACGCGAACTATAAGGGTGGCAGTGCAGTCAGTGTGTTTAGCGCTGAAGAAATTCACCAATTTGCCTGTGAGGACAAAAAAACCGATGACAGTGCGATCATCGCACAACAATCCAAAAGACCCGATTACGTATATTTACCGTCGTTAAGTGTAACAACACCGACCCATACAAGTTGTAACACCATGGGTACTTTCACCAATTGCACAACTTACTAAACTAATTGGAAAACAGCTAGGATTCATTGGGCAGGAGGAGAGTCCAGGCTCTCAACGGATATGCTGGAAACCTCAGGTCAATTGGTACTGTGCCCCCGACCGACCAGATCGATGCTACACGGCGATATGCTATGAATTATGAACGTGTGCCATCTGTAGACTGCTCTAACGCGAAATGCGATGAAGACTTGGAATTCAGCGGAGATGTACTTGGTGAAGAACTATATTATTATTGGGTTGGCATGCCTTGTAGCTGCCTTGGCCTTTGGCGTAGAGCCAGTACAGAGGGGAATTAACGAGACAGTTAACAAAGGCACCCTTAAAGGCGTTGAAACATGCCTTTCGTATTCAAAGAGTGAGCTGATTTCCAACGAGGCTGTTAGGGCAACATGCGTAACAGCCTTTCAGAAACCCTTATATGGCAATGATCATGCTACGGGCCGCGCGGGTCCGCGTTTGGATCAGCGGTACGTAGCCTGGGAAGGGGAGCTTGAGAACAAAACGTCCGACCATGTGACTACTTGGATAAGGGTTTCTGTCAGCATCTATGATGCGGATGGTGCTGAACAGGAATTTTTTGGGGATACAACAATTTGGATAGACCCACTAGATGAAGCCGCATTTCGTGTCGAATTACCTGAACTAGAGCGCGAGAAATTCGACAGTATTGAGTTCTGTGATCACGATGATTTAACCCCATCTGCATGTCTCACATGGGGTGTCGTTGAGACAATGGGGCTTGCTATTTAGCACAGCTTTCGCATCAAAGATGCAAAGCCAGATGGCCCTCATCTTCATAGTGCAAAAGGACTGCGTTGGGTTGAGGCGAGAGTCTCAACCACACCCACCGCTTCGTCCTGATTATCTGTAAACATTTGAACATGACGCCCAAGCCTCTTCCTCTCCGCCCTGAACCAAACGATGAAGAGACAATCCTATCGTTTCTTTCCCGCCTAGCGGCGATGAACGGGGTGACTGCCAAGAACTTTGCCGAAGATAATCTTGTAAAGCGTCAGAGGTGGGCATACCTCAGAAAATAACAATAGTGGTGCTAGTATTATGTCGCCCCCTTCCTTTCGAATTACTCCAATTTTCATCACTAAAGGCATCGCGTCTCTTGAGAGGGCAGAGTTGTGCAACATGATTGCTCTGTTCGAAACCTTGGGCACGCAGGCGCAGTTAAAGGAAGTTGCCAACCTGCTAGCCGAAAAACTTTGGCTTTCGGAATATAAATTTGAAGCCATATCAATGGCGGTCCAAACAAAGAAAGCGGAGCTCGAAATCTCCACTGTTTGCGACTCTGAACTCTATCTTGAGCTTTGGCAGCATTTGCAAATCGCACAAGAAAACGAGCCAACCTTCCCATTGGCCCAAAACACTCTTGAAGCAGACTCACAGCGACTGGGATTTAACTTTGCTAAAGATACTGTGCCCGACCTGTCTTTAGGTGTTCGAGAGCGAGTGAAAAAGTTTTGGAGCGATGGCACCGACTGTTTGTCATTCGAGGACGCCCTCTACTTGGAAGCATCTCGAATTTTGGGGCAGTTGATGAACTCTGGCGATCTTTCAGATCAGGAGCAGCAAGAAATTCGAGCGCAGGTCCGGAACGTCGCAAAACGTCTCGATCATGGCCTTGCAGACGAAGCCCTCGACGCTGCAATTCAGACCGGTGATTTACAAGCAATTGGCGCGATCATCGTAGGGGGCTCTGTCGCTGGTTTGGCTCTTGCCGTGGAACTTGGTGGATTTGCAGCGTACATTCTTGCCGCAAAATTATCGGCGTTTGTTCCAATGGTTGGCGGGGTCGGAATGGTCTCTTTCCTGGCTGTACTGGTCAACCCGATCACCGTAGCTGCCGCAGTCTTGGGTGGTGGAGCGTTTGCATGGCAGCGAAACAATAGAAACTTATCTCAAGTGCTCTCGCGGCGCTTGCTGGTGGCGCTAGCGCTAAAAGGGCAAGGCACACATGACAGCTTACTTACCCATTTTCGTACTCACCCACGTTCTCCGAGTCAAAGTGCCCCCAAGCTACTAAAATCCGGAAATACTTGGATTTACTCCAAATACCAGGCGGTAGAGGAAGCTTTTGACGGAAAGTTACCTGCTCCCTACGTCCCGCCTCGTTTCAGCACCGCAGAGGCCACTTCTACAGGCACACTCTCGACAATACTCTCAGAGGACGGCAAAGCGGCAATCGCCTCAGGTGGAATCGCCCTTGCAGACCAGATTTATACAGCATGGGCAATTGATCCTAGAGTTCTACAGGCCGCAAATTTTTCTCGATCTGAGAATATCAATAATTATTTGGATTTTTCCGTCTTCGCACAAAAGTGGTCAGGCGCAGAAGCTGCATCGCAAACTGGCTTTGAAAGCAATCTACAAGGTTATGTTGCCGAACAGTTTGTGATGACTCAGCTAGTGCAAAGCGGGCATTCGGTTGAGCTTCCTAGTACATCAAACATGCCCGGATTTGATCTGATTGTTGATGGTATTCCAACACAAGTAAAATGCGGGCAAAGCCTATCCCTTTTGGCCGACCACTTTGGCAAGTACGATGACGTTCCAGTCATCGCGAACAGCGAATTGATTGAAAAGGCGATCAGAGAAAATCCTGACTGGCTTCATTTGTTGCACAGCGTTGAAGGCTTTGGGTTGGAGCCAATCCGGCAACTAACTGAAACAGCGCTCGCCGCAGGTGCCGGCTTCGTCGAGAACTCGACGATTATGAGTTCCATATTGGTGACCGTTGGCCAGCAAGTTTGGTCCTATTCAAAAGGGCAGGTCACACTGAACCAATTGCCAACAGAAATAGCGGTTGAGGCAGCAATGCGCGGCGGAGCAGCCTGGATTGGCGGATTAGCAGGAAATGCACTTGGGATTTTAGCATTCGGCCCTGCGGGAGTAGTCATTCTTGGACCTCTGGGCGGCGTTGCTGGCCTGTTTGGCTTAGGTGCAATGCGTAGCAAAATTGAAGGGCAAATATCCCCCGAGTGGTTAAATGAACTGACACAAGCAGCTAGCGTACTGAAATCTGAAGGTCTCAAGGCTCAAGACATAAGAATTGCCAAGTTGAAGCAAGTTCCATCGGTCACTCTAGACGATTTTCAATGGCTGGTTTCCCGCCGGCAAGACGCAGTAATTGCTGAAACAGAGGCACGGTGGGCTTTGAACAGAACAGACCCGAAGACAGTCAAAGGTGTTTTGGACGTTTTACTCAAAATAGAAGACATGGCACTCTTGGAACCTAAAGTGGGGGGCGCAAAAAAAGACGTACTGATGTGCCTTTCAAGAAAACCATCTGTAGCAGAAGGTGCTTTGAAGCGGGGCAAAGACGTCTTTGCTTTTGCTCAAAAGAAGGTGGCGTGGAAAGAGTAGCTAGTAGACAAGAGATATGGCTGTCCAGAATTTCCTCTGAGTTTCCCACATATGGCTGCCTGCGAACTTACTAATGATGCCGAAGAACATCTTGAGGCGGCTTTCCTGTTTGCCGATGGCAGAAGCAAATTAGGCCGATGCCAGTTACCAAACATCGTTCCGTTATCAGGACCTCTTTCTACGCCTCCCAACAATGCCTAATCCGCCTAACCCAGCGAGAAGCATCCAAGCTGCTGCCGGCAAAGGAACCGGGTTTGTCGTAACGTTCACAGTGGTATTGAAGTTGTCAAAAGCGATACCAATGTTGCGAACGCCGCCCGACGTCGTGCCGGAAATTCGGATCTCGTCAAACAAGCCTAGACCACTGAATCCCACTGGCGTTACCTTGGCATCGCCAGTGTTTGGGTCGCCATCTTGAATTGTCACAGTCGAACCAACCTGCGTGTTGTTCAGGTATAACGTATAGGTAAACACCTCTTGGTTGCCTGGAGGATCTTGCAATCCATCAATATCGGCCATCTCAAAAGAAGCCGCGCTTACCGCAGTATCATACTTAATGTTAAGTTCGGTTGTACGCCCAAAATCAGACGTCAAGAAGTAATTCCCAAAGGTGTTAGGATTCGGAAGGTCATTCGGCACAAACCCATCCGTCGGGCTGCCCGTAGCCACCGCAGACAATCCGTTTGTGCTCGAAAACGTGATACCCGCACCCGCGAAATACTCATCGTTTCCAAGATTTTCGATGTCGCCAGTATAGCCATTAGTTTCAAAGTTGAGGACAGCAGCAGCCGCTGGAAATGCCGTAGCTATAGCGACCAAAGCCGCAGATGTGACTAATTTTAAGTTCATAAGTAAGCTCCCACACTTTATACCTTTAAAAGACAGGATCGTGGCCGACCGGGCAAGTACGACTCCGCATAGCCACCAATCCAAAAGTATAGTCGACTGGAAAATTTCTTTGCCCCCCGCCGCCACGGGGCAGAGTTTCTTCTGCTGGCCTAGGTACGTAGCGCAGGCAATCCAACACCCGTACTTTCGAAGCCCCCGTCTGAAGCGATGATCTGACCCGTGACATAGCTGGCTTTATCGGAGCATAGAAAAGTGATCACCTCTGCGATCTCACGCTCGGATCCATAGCGGTTCAGAGGGATCGCATCGTGATAGCTGGCGATGATTTCAGGCGAGTGAACGGCCATGGCCAGTTTGGTGCGGACGGGACCAGGGCAAACGCAATTGGCCCGGACTCCATATTCGCCCAACTCCGCAGCTTGTTGCTTTGTCAGCTGGATGACCGCAGCCTTAGATGTGCCATAGGCAACCCTCAAGGTAGAGGCTCGCAATCCCGAAATTGAAGCGATGTTCACAACTGCTCCACAGGTTTCCTTTAGGGCTGGAAGGCAGGCTTGAGAGACCAAAAACGTCCCGTCCAGATTGGTTGCCATAACGTTTTTCCAGCGTGCAAAATCTGTCGTCTCAATTGGACCAAAGTCGGCGACACCTGCATTGTTTATTACTGCGTCGATGCGGCCAAATGCATCAACAACGCCGTTCACCATATCATCAACTTGCTCGGGGATCGAAATATCATGCAAGAATGGACTGGCTTGGTTCAGGCCATCGGCCGCCTCAAAAAGAGCTTCACCATCGCGGTCTACCATCGCCACACGCCAGCCTTGTTCGATGAACAATTTTGTTGTGGCAAGGCCGATCCCGCGGGCTGCACCTGTAACCAAAGCTACTTTTCCCAACATTCTGGACTTTCCTGCTACTTGTGAAGTTCGGGTTAGGACAGCCGCCCAATTAGAGCAAGGATTTACAGATACCCCGAAGAGAAAGCACATGTTCCATGTGCCAGTTTCTGCGCCCAGACATCGTTGTTTGCCTTTTGATCGAAGTGGAAGCCGCGTTCGATCCAGCACACCACCTAAGCTCTCGGCAGGTTTGATTGCCGCATGTTTACCAGGAGACGCATCATCTCCCGTGAACGCCTCAAACTGCTTCGCTTCTGGAAATCGTGAGCAATCACTTGGTAATCATCCGGAAACAGCGGCATGAAACGTGGATCTACCTTTCGTTCTCGGGCGTAATCGTCCCGCATCGAGCGAATGATTTGCGGCAGTTGGTCCTGTGACGGTGCGTGCATCTTGTAAACGACGCAGCGGTCCTTCAACGGCTCTGGGATCTTGCTCAAGTCATTGGCGGTAAACACCCAGCTCATTTTGGAGCAATCCGTATTCACGGTCAGGAACTTGTCACGGTAAGTTCTGGCGTCGACTGGCTCCGTCAGGCTCAACAAAGAGGCGAAGATGTCGCCGTTGTGACTCGGCCGTACTTTGTCGATCTCGTCGAGAACCAACACAGGGTTAGTTACTTTTTGGCGCAGTACCGCAATGGTCATGATGCTCGGCATCGCTGTGGACCACCCCGCAGAAACACCAAAGATATTGGCGTCGCTGTGACCGGCAACGCTGACAATATACGGCTCAACGCCCAATGCCCCGCACAGCGCCCTGACAACTGTCGTTTTGCCGATCCCTGGCTTCCCCACAATAATCGTTGGTCGGAATTTCAATGTGTCGTCGCCAAAACTCATTGAATGGCGAACCTCAGACAGCAACCCATAAATCACGTCAGCGGCATTGGGGAATTTCTCTGACAGAGCTTTGGCCGCCTTCAAACCTGCCGACCCGGCCTTTGTCGTGTCTCTGATTTGGAGCAGTGCATCGATGTCTTCAAATTCTTTGCTCACAGTTCTGGGAAGATCATCCTCACTATGAACGTCGATGAGATACGTCCCAGGCCGTGCTGGCTTCTCCTCGATCCGGGGCATCGCCTTCTTAAGTGCTTCGAACTCACTCTGCGAAAGAACGGCCAGGCATCTTCTCAGCGCCGTGTCCGCTCGGGCGCCGACATGCCGGTCCCGAAATCGGACTTTCGAAAACTGGGCGTAGGTATCCACGCACCAGGGTTCATCGGACTTATCAGGATTCTTCCACGACAAGGCGTCGCGGATTTCGGACTTTGTCGCTGACCCGATGATCGCGTCACGGACCAATGCAATGTCGATATGGTCCCACCCTTCAAACAGGTCGTCAAAGCCGTCTTTCACATGGCTACTGTACTGCTTGATGAGCTCCAAAGCTGCTTGTCGTTCATCTTCTTCATCAGGTTTATGTGTATCGTTCACTTGAGCCTCGTCTGTCTGACGTCAGCGCTTATGGGTCCAAATAGGGTTATTTGCTAAGAGAGTGTTTGTTGCTCATCGTAGCCACCGAGGAGTGGACGATGAGAAAGACAACGAAGAGCCCAGGCGAGAAGATCGTCAAAGATATCAAGC
>NZ_JBDUXB010000047.1:0-7669 GCF_039945315.1 Tateyamaria sp.
TGAGGTGCCCCTAGTTTCCTAGACGCCTGCCTCGTTCATCTTCTTCTGTTTGATTTCATAGTTAACCGGCGACAGCATACCGTTGTTGGTGTGCTTGCGTGTCGGGTTGTAGAACATCTCGATGTATTCGAACACGTCCCGGCTTGCAGCGTCGCGTGTGAGGTACGTCCTCCGCCTGATGCGCTCGCGTTTCAATAACTGGAAGAAGCTCTCGGCGACCGCGTTGTCATGGCAATTCCCACGCCTACTCATGCTGGCGACCAAGTTGTGTTTGCCAAGGAACGACTGCCACTCCCTGCCAGTAAATTGAGAACCTTGGTCAGAATGAATCATGACCTCTTGCCTTGGCTTACGTCGCCAAACTGCAGCCAGTAATGCCTGCAAAGCTAAGTCAGCCGTCATCCGAGATTGCATTGACCACCCGACAACCCGCCTTGAGAACAGATCGATCACGACCGCCAGATAAGACCAACCTTCGTGCGTTTTGATGTAAGTGATGTCGGTCACCCAAATCCGGTCAGGCGCATCGACCTCGAATTGTCGATCCAACGTGTTGTCCGCGACGACCACTGGCTTCCCACCATATCGACCAGGGGGACGTTTGTAGCCGATTTGGGCTGCGATGCCCGCTAAGCTGGCTAAACGCGCAACACGGTTCTCAGAACATGTCTCGCCGGCGTCACGCAGATCATCTGTCAATTTGCGATACCCATAGACCTTGCCACTGTCCGCCCAGGCCTGTTGTATCAACTCTGTCTGGCGCGCATCTTCAAGCGCACGCGGGCTAAACGGTTCTTTAAGCCATGCATAGAACCCGCTGAAATGCACAGCCAGCACACGACACATCGACCGCACCGAAAACTCCGCACGATGAGCCTCAATAAACGCGTACCTCACTGAGACTCGCGCGCGAAGTACGCGGTCGCCTTTTCTAAGATTGTGCGTTCCTCGGTGACGCGGGCCAGCTCTCGCTTCAACCGTCTGATCTCAGCAGCCTGCTCCGCAATCTCCGATCTGACACGTGGCGACTTCGCAAATTGCGCCTTCCAAGTGTACAGCGACTTGGTGCTGATCCCCAGCCGTTCGGCCACTTCACTGACCGCATATCCACGCTCAACAACCTGCGCCACGGCGTCCTGCTTAAACTCATCCGTAAACCGTATGCCCTTGTTCATATCCGTCTCTCCTTGGTTCCAAAATTACCAAGCAAAGCGTCTACAAATCTAGGGGCACCTCAGTCAATGTTGAGCAGGCCACTTACAATAACTCGATCGGCGCCGGAGCTCTCGAAGGTTTTTGGCAAGACCCGGACTTCGACGATTCTCAAGACGCTTTCTACTACGTTCGTGTCATCGAGATACCGAAACCGCGTTGGACCACAATTGATGCCGCGTTTTATAACATTCCATTGCCAGACACCGTCCCGGCGGAAGTACAGGATCGCGCCTACACCTCACCGATTTGGTACAGCTCTAAGTAGGTTGCTCACGCGGTCGCTTTTAGCTCAAAGCGGACTCTTACTGAACGCCCTTGCTGGCCCGGTTTTCGCTTGCACGCCGGGTTTGCTGGGCACACTATCCCATCCGACTTTCGCGTCCTGGTGCCAACAGACGATGAGTCCCCCGCGACACCCTGCCCTTCGACTTTTCAGACTGAGGCCATATACTTGAACACATGCCGTATCAGTGGACCACATCTCCGGACGCCCCGACACAGGAACTGCGACTCTGGCCTCACAACTCCCTGCCGCAAAAGGGAATGGCCGCCTTTGTGCTGGCCACCTTCACCCTCATCCTGATTCCCGCCCTGCCGCTGTTGGGCAGCGTGGTGCTGTGGGGGCTGTTGCCGTTCCTTATGCTGGCGGTCTGGGGCATCTTTTATGCGCTGCGGCGCAATCGGCGGGCGCGACAAATCATCGAAGTGCTGACCCTGAGCGACGATCAGGCGCACCTCGTGCGCACCAACCCCAAAGGGGATACACAGGAATGGGATTGCAACCGCTACTGGGCACAGGTGGTCAAATACGACCGCGAAGGCCCCGTGCCGCAATATGTGACGCTTAAAGGCATGGGACGCGAAGTCGAAATCGGCGCGTTTCTCAGCGAAGAAGAGCGGGGCGCTCTATATGATGATCTGATAAAGGCGCTAAAACGCACCTCTTGAAGCACCGCAAGTGCGCCGCGCCTCGCTCAGGTCAGCCGCACAGACGATCTTTGACCATCGGGCCGACGGCGCCAAAGTCCATTTGGCCCATATACTTGCCCTTCAAGACGCCCATCACCTTGCCCATGTCGCGAATGCTGTCCGCACCCACTTCGGCGATGGCGGCATCTACTGCCTTGGCAGAAGCCGCTTCGTCCAGCTGCTGGGGCAGGAATTCTTCGATCACCGAGATCTCGCCCAGCTCACGTTCCGCCAGATCAAGACGCCCACCTTCTTCGTAGGTACGCGCGCTTTCAACACGCTGTTTGGACATCTTGCCCAGAATGGACAGCACTTCGGCTTCGCCCACTCCGTCGTCCTGGCCCGCGGCACGGGCGTCGATGTCCTTGTCCTTGATGGCGGCATTGATCAGACGCAAGGTCGACAGACGAACCGCATCCTTTTCTTTCATAGCCTGTTTCATCGCAGCCGAAATCTTCGTGCGCAAATCCATATTCGACGTCCATCCCCATGGCCTCGTGATAAGCGCATATACATAGGCTATGTCAGATTGTGTGGCAAGGTATGTAATTCCGGCTAACCTATTGATATTGCTTATATCTGCAAAATACCGATCCCGCTTGACCCGGCCCACAGGTACCATTAGTTTCCGCGCAATTTGCCGCCCCTAGGGCGCGCGCCCTCCCTTGCTGCAAGAGGTCTGCCCATGAACATCACCGCTCCACCCGCGCCCACCGCCTGTCTAGCACTGGCCGATGGAACGCTGTTTTATGGGGCCGGGTTCGGGGCGACGGGGCAGGTTGTGGCCGAGTTGTGCTTTAACACCGCGATGACCGGCTATCAGGAAATCATGACCGACCCTTCTTATGCCGGTCAGGTGGTTACCTTTACGTTTCCCCATATCGGCAACACTGGCGTAAACCCCGAAGATGACGAAACCGGGGATCCCGTGGCCAGTGGAATGGTTGTGAAATGGATGCCAACGGAATCTTCGAATTGGCGCGCGACCGAAGAATTGTCGACTTGGCTTGCCGCCCGCGGGCGCATCGCGATCGGTGGCGTCGACACACGGCGGCTGACCCGCGCCATCCGGCAGGCAGGTGCGCCCCATGTGGCGCTGGCCTATGATCCAAACGGCGACTTTGACACAGACGCGCTTGTCACAGCTGCCCGCGACTTTGCCGGCCTTGAAGGCATGGATCTAGCCAAGGATGTGACCTGTGCACAGTCTTATCACTGGAAGCAGATGCGTTGGGCCTGGCCCGAGGGCTATGCGCCCCAGAACGATCCAAAGTACAAGGTCGTCGCCATCGATTACGGCGCCAAGCGCAACATCCTACGCTGCCTTGCTTCTGCCGGTTGTGATGTGACTGTGTTGCCTGCGACGGCCACCGCTGATGAGGTCATGGCCCATAATCCTGACGGTGTGTTCCTATCCAATGGTCCCGGCGATCCGGCCGCCACCGGCGAATACGCTGTGCCGATGATCAAGGACGTGCTGACCCGCGACCTGCCCGTCTTTGGCATTTGCCTTGGCCATCAGATGCTTGCGCTTGCCCTTGGAGCCAAGACGATCAAGATGAACCACGGCCATCACGGCGCCAACCACCCCGTGAAGGACCTTGAGACCGGTAAAGTTGAAATCACCTCGATGAACCACGGCTTTGCCGTGGACGCGCAGACCTTGCCTGAGGGCGTAGAGGAGACGCATACGTCGCTCTTTGACGGCTCGAACTGCGGTATTCGGGTCAAGGGCAAGCCAGTTTATTCGGTGCAATATCACCCCGAAGCCAGCCCCGGGCCTCAGGACAGCTATTACCTGTTCGAACGATTTGCCGCCGCAATGGACGCACAGCGCGCCTGACACAGAACCGCTCACCTTTTACACAATTCTTAACGGCCCTTTAAATTTAAGTGTCTGAATTTAAAGAATAATAGTGCCCCCGATGTCCACTTGCGGGCCTTTAATTAAGTACTGATGCCCGTTTCGCCTCGGCCTTGTCTCTGAACTACTTGCGGGAACTCAGGAATAGGCCAGCCGCCAAGCCAACAAACAAAATCACCACAAGCTCCACAGCCAAAAGCTTCCACGCAATCGTTGCATGGGTGTAGTCGTAGCCAGTAAGTGGCACGTTGTCTGAGAAGACAAACGCAAAACGGTCAAAGCTTTCGCCTAACAAGCCGTGTGGAGGAAATAGAACAGCGACTGCGCACACCAAAAACGTCACCGCCATAGTCTTTTTGAATACGTCGCTCATTCTCTTCCCCTGCTCTTATCGCCTCAGCATAAGTGCCTTTGGGGGTGCCGTACATGATGTGCATCAACAGGCTCGGACACTAAGCAGCCCGTTTCGCAGCCGCCTAACCTATCCCAAAGATACTCGTCCTAGCCTTAAGTTCGCTTGGGACAATCAGAAAAGCTACGTATGTTTTATCTGTGTGTGAGGGTTGTTACCCTTTGTTAGCCCCAACTTTTAAAGAGTAGGAGTGCTACCTCGGCCTTCACACACCCACAAACCTCTCATTGCTCAAGCAGCCCGTTTCGCCTCAGCCTTATCCCTGAGCCACTGCTTCTGCCGACACTTCTTACCGCAGAACTTCGTAGCCTGCCCCTCAAGAGCAGCCCCACAGCAGGCACAGGAAGCCCTCTCAGGGTCGTCAGGTGATGCGAGGTCTCTGAGGGCCTTACGATCCAGACCAGCCATGCTCAGGCCGTCTCTGAGCCTCCGAGCGACATACAGGCGCAGGACATCCTCAGACACGTCAGCCCAATCGCAGACAAGCTGCCTAGGCTCCAGACCCATTAATCGGCTTAAGGCCGTCAGGCCTGCATGATTCAAGCTCCCCAAACTGAGGGGGGTTTATGAGCAATCTTTACTGGCTGACCGAGGATCAAATGGAGCGGCTCCATCCATATTTTCCGAAGAGCCATGGTGTCCCACGTGTAGATGACCGGCGTGTGCTGAGTGGTATTATATTCATCAATCGCAATGGCTTGCGATGGTGCGATGCCCCTAGGGTCAGGACCCATTAAAGCGAAAAGCGTCAAACGCCAAAAAGCGGTCATTGGCACAGTCGCGGCGAATTGGCGCTTTGTCCGCTGAATACTCGTTCGTTCGGCGTGCAGCGAATGGCGGGAAATCCCAGACCCGCCGTTCGGGCGGATTGCGGCGAATGGCTGTAGAAAGCCCAATGTGGACCGTTTTTCGGCACTCACCTCAACTTATGAAGCAATGACATCGAATAGAGCAAAATGTAGGATAAATACTTTCAATCAAACAGCATTTTGCCGGCCAAACGTGTTTCGATAAAGGCTAAAATAATAAACCCGTGACAATTTTCCGCTCTGAGTTAAGCTAACCGCTTAACGTACCGGAAGGATGACCCAAAATGATGAAAAAGATGTGTGTCGCGCTTACGCTCGCATCCGCTTGGACCACGGCAACTTGGGCCGATACAACGGATGTAAAGTGGAAGAATGTCGTAACTGTTGAAAAGCAGGGTGATCATTGTGTGGATGATCCCAATTGCTTTAATCGATACCATCCTGCCATTCCGCCTGTGGCGCGGGCTAAACCGGGCGATCACATCGTTATCCATTCACGTGATGCGTTGGATTCAGACCTGACACTCGACTCCGTGCCGGATGATGTTCTGGCAATCGATCTTAATTTGGTGCACCCGATGACAGGCCCAGTCTATATCGAAGGTGCCGAGCGTGGCGATGTACTGGCAGTTACTCTGCTCGATATTGAGCCTGACGAATACGGATACACTGTAATCGTCCCGGGTTTCGGTTTCTTGCGTGACATATACACCGAGCCATATGTAGTGAACTGGCGCCTCACACGGACCCATGCGGAATCAGACCAGATGCCGGGCGTAAAGGTACCTTATGAAGCGTTTCTGGGGTCAGTTGGCGTATTGCCGGGCGAGCCTGAGGTCGAAAAGTGGGGCGCGCGAGAAGCCGCTCTAGGTGCCGCTGGTGGTGCCGCACTGGGCGCACAGCCAGTTGGTGCTCAACCAACGGAAATTTGTGGGCCTGAGGGGGCTCACAAGGATGAATGTTTACGCACGATCCCGCCGCGTGAAAATGGTGGCAACATGGATGTGCAACAAATGCAAATCGGGACCACCATGCTGTTCCCTTGCTTTGTGGATGGGTGTGGTTTCTTCGTCGGTGATGTGCATTACGCTCAGGGCGACGGCGAAGTCGGCGGTACAGCTATCGAAACAGGTGCTGTTGTGACTGTGGTCACTGAAGTGCGTAAAGGCGAGGCTGTGAACATACCTTCAGTACAGGTTGAGGGTGGAGGGCAGATCAAAGACATCGAACCATCGAAGTTCTACCAAACCGTTGGGCTTCCTCTTAAGGCTGCGGGCGAAGTCCCTCCAACCCACGCATATATCGATGGTGACGAAATAGCATCTTTGGAAAACCTTTCAGAGGACCTAACGCTTGCGGCGCGTCACGCTCTTCTTCAGATGATTGAGTACCTAAAACGCGAGCACAATTTAACTGCCGAGCAAGCCTATACTTTGGCTTCTGTGGCGGTTGATTTACGTGTAGGTCAAGTGGTCGATGTGCCGAACTATATTGTAACAGCCGTCATGAACCTGGATGTGTTCGAAGAATGATACTTACCAGACGTTCGTTTGTGACAGCTCTGGCGGCGGCAGCAACAGCTCCCGCCGCCAGAGCTCACACAATGTTCAATCAATGGGTCGTATACCGTCAAAAGCACCTGCTGATCGGATGCCACCGCAAGGACATGCTGACCTACGAACTGGCTTTGCAACTTTCTGAAACACTCGCCCACTTGCTTCCCGAAGCGTCAAGCAGACCGGCAAGGGCACCACACCCGCAAAGGCTCGCCAGTCTTTTGGGAACACGACAACTTGAATTGGCAGTCCTGGATAAGGGAACAGCCAGCGACATCAAAACGGCCAGTGACCCGTTTTCGCCTTATGGAATGGTCCCGCTGCAGCAGTTGGCTGTCATGGGCGAGCATATGCTGGTCGCCCACCGAGACTTCACACCCCATCATGCCTGGCTCTTGGCAAATGCCCTCGATCAAAGCGGTGTAGATTTGACGTCGCCTGACGGAGTAGGGTCGTTTGATCTGCATCGTGGCGTCACTGCCTATATCGACGGCGTAGCGATGAGTGAGCTTTTGCCCGGTTGACGGGTCGGCAAGAAGCCAAAAGCTTGGCTAGCTGTTAGGACAATACGCTAGTCGTTGTCATGGCTGACGATATTTGTGTTTATTTTGAATCTGCTTAGCTTCCGATAACCTTTCCAAACCCTGCTGAAATGAACGCCATCGTTCAATCGATCGCGAATAAATCGGATGTCGGGTTCGTCCCGCATCTCAGCCATTGGGGCGTCGTGCAGCGAAGGTCCGCTTGTTGGTATTTGATGCTTTGGAATTTAATGGGTGCAGAGGCCGTGTGCTTGGTATCTGCCAGCGAGGGGCCTTCTCCGAAGGACTTTAGGAGGTTCTTT
>NZ_JBDUXB010000048.1:0-16949 GCF_039945315.1 Tateyamaria sp.
CGCGCTGCATCCCCTGGCCGATAAGCACATCAACCTGCCGCAGCTTCTGAACTATTTCCTCTGGCTTGTGTCGTTTGTTCGCCATTCTCTGTCCTCCGTTTCCTAAACATAACGGTGGACCAATTCAGATGGGGAGCCTCACGAGTTCCCAGCGCACTGGTTGCTGCTTCGATACGGAGGTGGGCAAAGCCAAAACCTCCCGGAAAACTTCACAGGTGGCGATGATTTTCTTCAGCAAACCCGCGATCTGCTGGAACTGCATCTCGACAAGCAACCTGCCACTCTGAACGGGTTTGCCGAGTTGTTTTCGCAAAACCCCGGGCGTTTGAAACGCACCTTCCGGGCAAATGGTACAAGCTTCAAAGTTGAACTGGAAAAATGTCGGGCAAAGCGAGCCAAGACTTTGCTTGCAAGCAGCCAACTCTCGATAAAGGAAATTGGTGAAAGTGTTGGGCTTCTGGACCAACCCACTTTTCATAGGAGCTTCAAACGATGGACCGGGTTGACCCCAGGCGAATTCAGAAATCGCAATCGAAATGTAACGCCGGCTGATCGGTGAGCGGAGGATCGCCTCTGTGGAGGTCGTTTTTCTACCTGCGTTCCTGAGAAATAAAGTTAACCTCGTCGGACACCATCCAAAGAGAGACCAATGCCTCCGATTGATTTAAGTGCCCTGCGCCATGAATTTCACAAAATGCCCGAACTCGGCTTTGCTGAAGAGCGCACGAAAGCACGGATTGCGGGCATCCTTGAGGACTTGGGGGTCGAGACCACTATCGGTGTGGGCGTTGTCGGCGTTCTGAAACGTGGTTCCGGCAATCGCGCCATCGGATTGCGTGCTGATATGGACGCATTACCGATCCATGAGGCAAGCAACCATGACTATGTGTCCCAGACGGCTGGCGTGATGCACGCTTGTGGGCATGACGGCCATATGACCATGCTCTTGGGCGCGGCGGAGGCCTTGGCCGAAGACTCCAATTTTGACGGCACAGTGGTGTTCATTTTTCAGCCCAACGAAGAGCACGGATTGGGTGCGCAAGCCATGATTTCTGAGGGCCTGCTGGAGCGCTTACCTGTTGAGGAAATCTATGCCATTCACAATCTTCCGGGCGCACCAGTGGGGCAGGTATCCACGCGGCCCGGTCAAATCTGTTCAAGCGAAAGCCTGTTCGAAATTCTGATCGAAGGCCAAGGCGGTCACGCATCCATGCCGCAGGTGGGGCGTGATGCTATTACCATCGGGGCAGAGGTCGTGCAGGCCTTGCAAACCATCGTCTCGCGCAAGCTTGCACCGGGTGCCGGAGTTGTCGTTTCAGTGACGGAAATCCTGACCGATGGCCAACGCAATGTCCTACCCGGTATCGCAACCCTCAAAGGTGACGTGCGCGCACGAGTGCCCGAAGATCGCGAGGAAGTGGCACGCCTTATGCGCCGGTTGGCGGAAGGCATCGGAACCGCCCACGGTGTAAAGATATCAGTGAAATTCAACACCGAATTCATCGAGACGATCAATGCTCCGGAACAAACTCGTGCCGTCGTGGAGGCAGGTCTCGCCCTAGGGCTGGAGACAGAAGGAAATCGCGAACCCATGAGTTTCTCAGAGGATTTCGCGCATTTCTCCGCTGCTGTCCCAGGGTGCTTCTTGCTGCTCGGCAACGGTCAAGAAGGGCCTTGTGCCCAGCCGCTCCATTCGGACGATTACGATTTCAACGATGATCTATTGCCAATTGGGGCGGCGTTTTGGGCTCAACTGGTGCGTGAACGCCTACCGATCGCGGGAAACGAGGGCGACTAGAGATGTTTGAATCTCGTATGCAAACTCTTCGTGCTGAATTGGGTAAAAATGGGCTCGATGTCGCGTTCATCACAGATGACGACAATGTTTATTACCTGACAGGTTATTACGATTACTTGCACATGGAATTCGGTCGCCCGACCATATTGGTGGTGCCCCGCGAAGGTTCCAGCCTGTTGATCACTCCCACAATTGACCTCAACACCGCTCAATCCGCGGCGCGTGTGGACAGGATCGCCGCGTGGAATGATGGAATGGGGGAGGAATGGCGCGCTGAATTGCCTGCGGTGGTCAAAGGTGCCACACGTATCGGAATAGAGCCAGATCACATGCCCTCCCTTGTGCGCAGATATGTTGATGAACTGGTCGACTCACAGAACCTCGCCTCGGTCACACCCGTCCTATCCGGGATGCGGATGATCAAATCGACGCAAGAGCTACAGCTTGCCCGCCATGCAGGTCAGGTCGCAAACGCGATGATGAATGCCGGCCGCGCGGCCATCGGAGATGGCGTGCCGGAATACGAAGTAGCCCTTGCCACTTCGCAAGCGGGAACCCGTAAAGCAGCAGAACTTCTGAGCGCGCATTACGACGACGCCGATATGTCTCCGAACACGCATTTCCTACAAATCATGGCTTCGGGCGAAACGATTACAAAGACCCATCACCGCGCCACCACACGTATCATGCGGCGCGGCGAGCCCGTGTTTCTTTGCTTCTGCGGCATGACCAATTTTCATCGCTTCAAGCTGGGGTTTGACCGAACCTTTTGGATTGGTGAGATGAAAGACCCGTCGCAAGCAGCGGTCTATGAGGTCGCGCTGGCCAGCCAGCAAGCCGCCCTTTCTGGGATGCGCCCCGGCGTGACAGCAGAAAGCGTCCACGCCGCATATGCAGAAGTAATTCAAGGTGCAGGATACGAGTATCCGTTCCGATGTGGCCGTGCGACGGGTTTCAGCTTTCTAGAAATGCCGCAGCTGGTTACCGGTGACAAAACAATCCTTCAGCCAGGCATGGTCTTGGCAGTGGATGGATCTGTGACCGTTGATACCTTCCGTGCGCAAATCGGCGACAGCTTTATCATTACGAAAGACGGCTATGAGCCAGTGACCGATCACCCCAAGGCAATCGAGCAACTGATCTTGTGATCTGTGTGAATGGTTTTGCCCAACTTCGGTGAGACTGTTTGTATGTTAAAGCAGCCGTTAGTGTAGCAACTGTGAAGGCCCGCTTTGTCCCGCACAGCGGACACTATATCTGTTGCACCCAAAAACATTCAATTGGCTGAAACCCTGCCTTGCCAGCGGTTGCGTGAGGATGGGCAGGGGTGCCCATCCTCCGCGGTGCTTGCCGTAGTAGCCGTGTCTTAGTTCTTGGCCTTGTCGACCATCTTGCCTGCTGAAATCCACGGCATCATGCCGCGCAGGGTTTCGCCAGTGGCTTCGATCTGATGTTCGTCGTTGATCCGGCGTGTCCCTTTGAAGAACGGCTGGCCAACTGCGTTTTCGGTCATGAAGTCACGCACGAATTTGCCGGTTTGGATGTCGGTCAGGATGTCCTTCATCCGTGCCTTTGTCTCGTCGTACGGCAGCACGCGCGGGCCGGAGACGTATTCGCCGTACTCAGCCGTATTGGAGATCGAGTAGTTCATGTTGGCGATGCCGCCCTCATAGATCAGGTCCACGATCAGCTTCACTTCGTGCAGGCATTCGAAATAGGCCATCTCGGGGGCGTAACCCGCCTCGACCAGCGTTTCAAAGCCCATGCGGATCAGTTCGACCAGACCGCCACACAGAACGGCCTGTTCGCCGAAGAGGTCTGTTTCGCATTCTTCGCGGAAGTTGGTTTCGATGATGCCTGAGCGGCCGCCACCGATGGCGGAGCAGTAGGACAGGCCGATTTCCAGCGCACGGCCGGATGCGTCGTTGTCGATCGCGACAAGGCAGGGCACGCCGCCGCCTTTGACGTATTCACCGCGCACGGTGTGGCCGGGGCCTTTGGGCGCCATCATGACGACGTCGATGCCTGCTTTGGGTTCGATCAGGCCAAAGTGCACGTTCAGGCCGTGGGCGAATGCGATTGCAGCGCCTTCACGGATGTTGTCGTGCACGTATTTCTTGTAGGTTTCGGCCTGCAGTTCGTCGGGCATTGTGAACATGATCAGGTCGGCCCAAGCGGCGGCTTCGGCGATGCCCATGGTTTTCAGGCCTTCACCTTCGGCTTTGGCGATGGATGGCGAGCCTTCGCGCAGGGCGACGACGACGTTCTTGGCGCCACTGTCGCGCAGGTTCAGTGCGTGGGCGTGGCCTTGGGAGCCGTAGCCGAGAATGGCCACTTTCATGTCTTTGATCAGGTTGATGTCGCAATCGCGGTCATAATATACGCGCATGTCTTGTCCCTCCGGGGTTGTTGTCTGGGCCGGGTTATACGGATGTTCTACCGGTTGGGCATCGTTGGTTTTTGAGTTATTTTGATCTAATGTGGGGTGGATCATGCGTAAGAAAGTTATTATGCGGTGAAATCATGCTAGATGATGTAGATCGCCGCATAGTGCGCCAATGGCAGGCCGACCCGACCCTTGCCCCTGCTGATCTGGCCGAGCGGGCGCGGGTCAGTGTGGGCCAGCTTGCCCGTCGTCAGGCCAAGTTGCGCGAGGCCGGGGTGGTCAATGGGGTCGTTGGCATCATTGACTGGGCGGCACTTGGATATGCGGTTGAGGTGTCTTTGCGCGTGACATTGGACAAGACCCAAGGTGCGGCCTTTGACGAATTTATTGCCGGTGCCCGCGAGGTGCCCGAAGTGATCGAGATCCAAACGTTTTTGGGTCGGGTTGATGTGCGCCTGTCGGTCATCGCGCGGGACATGGCCCATTACCAGCATCTTTATCGCAGTCGCATTCTGGTCTTGCCCCATATCGCGGATATCGAGGCGCTGATGCATGTGGCCCGTATCAAGAGCGATCTGGCGCTGCCGTTATGACGTTGGATGACACAGATTTTGCGATCCTGCGGATGTTGGCGCGGGATGCGGGGCAGGGTGCCGGGGCCATTGGGCGCGCTTGCGGACTGTCGCAACCTGCCGCGTGGCGCAGGATCAAGCGGTTGCGCGAGGCGGGTGTTTTTGGGGGGCAGCGGCTGGTGCTGGATGCGGCGGGCCTCGGGTTTGGTGTGACTGTGTTTCTGGGGGTGAAGTTGGCGACCAAGGGCCGCGTCAGCCTTGATGATTTTGAACGTGCGGTCAGCGCCATTCCCGAGGTGCAGACAGTTGAGCATGTGCTGGGGCTTTATGACTATCGCCTGCGCGTTGTGGCCCGCGATTTGCCTGACTTTGAGCGGGTTTTGCGCCGTCGCATCATGACTTTGCCCGGTGCGGGTGAGGTCGAGGCCAATGTGCTGCTCAGCGAAGAACGGCGCCCGGGGCCATTGGGGGTTAGCGCGCCCAGCGTTGGCTGACATTGCCTTTTCCCGGCACTGGCCTGTAGTAGGATCACACCATGCTCGTCCTTTTGCTTATCATCGTTGTTTTGGGTGTGATCGGCGCACTGTATGTCCGTCGCGTGCGCCATAGGCGTGGGCTGCTGAGTGCGCCTTTGACCGACCGGGAGTGGGACATCCTGTTTGATGCCGTGCCTTTGCTGCGCCGCATGCCTGTCAAGTTTCGCGCAGCGTTCGAGGGCAAGGTCAATTTGTTCCTCGACCAAGTGGAATTTCAGGGCTGCAACGGGCTGGAGGTTACCGAAGACATGGAGTTGTCGGTTGCCGCTCAGGCCTGCCTGCTCGTAGTCAATACGGATCGCTGGTACGACAAGTTGACCACTGTGTTGATTTACCCGGCGGCCTTCAAATCCAAGCAGGTGCGCCGGGACGGATATGTCGTGAGCGAGGCCGAAGTGGTGCGGACCGGCGAAAGCTGGAGCAGGGGGCCAGTGATCCTGTCATGGAGAGACGCACAAATCGGGGCAGAACAGGATCGCAGTGGGCACAACGTCGTGCTGCACGAATTTGCCCATCAACTCGACGATATGTCCGGGCGCACGAACGGCATCCCGGTGCTTGAGCCCGGGCAGGCCTATGCAACATGGGAGGCTGTGTTCGTGGACGCCTTCAACCGCCATGTTGATGACGTCGAGAATGGTCGCAGAACCGCGGTAGATGCTTACGGCGCGACCAATCACCAGGAATACTTTGCGGTCGTCATTGAGCTCTTTTACGAACGGCCCGCCCTGTTGAAGCGCGCGGAGCCAAAGGTTTACGAACAGATTTCCAAACTGTTGCGCCTTGATCCGGTGACGTGGGGCTGAGCGTTCAATTGCATACGAAGGTAGACTTTGCCTTTGTCGCAACTCTCCGTTAACCCATCACATCAATGATGGGAGGAACATGACATGGCCGCACTTTTGGACACCGTAGACCCGACCGGTCTGGAAGAATTTTCGGTGGTTTTTACCGACCGTTCGCTGAACCACATGAGCGTCGCGTTTCAGACGGTGATGAACGACATCTCGTCTATGCTTAAAGAGGTTTATGCCGCGGATGCCGTGGTTGTTGTTCCCGGCGGTGGTACCTTTGGAATGGAGGCTGTGGCCCGTCAGTTTGGGCGCGGCGCTGATGTGCTGGTCGTACGCAACGGCTGGTTTTCCTATCGTTGGTCCCAGATTTTCGAACTGGGTGGGCTGACCGCATCAACCACAGTATTGAAGGCGCGCCAGACTGGCAACGCCAGTCCTTCGCCCTTTGCACCCGCCCCAATCGACGAGGTAGTTGAGGCCATTCGTATTCAAAAGCCCGACGTTGTGTTTGCCCCGCATGTAGAAACAAGCGCGGGTGTGGTCCTGCCGGACGACTACATTGAAGCGATGGCGGCGGCGGCCCACGATGTCGGCGCGTTGATGGTGCTGGATTGCATTGCGTCTGGCTGTGCCTGGGTTGATATGCGAAAGCTAGGTGTGGATGTGCTGATTTCTGCCCCGCAAAAGGGGTGGTCAGCCTCGCCTTGTGCCGGTTTGGTTATGCTGTCCGAGCGGGCAGTGGCTCGGATGGAAGAGACCACATCGGACAGTTTCGCAATCGACCTCAAAAAGTGGCACCAGATCATGCAGGCCTATGAGAATGGGGGCCATGCCTATCACGCGACCATGCCCACGGATGCGCTGCGCGATTTCCGTGACACCATGAAAGAGACGCAGGTCTATGGGTTTGACAAGCTGAAGGATGCGCAATGGGCGCTGGGCAATGCGGTGCGCGCGATGATGGCTGACAAGGGCATTACGTCGGTTGCTGCTGATGGTTTTGGTGCACCGGGGGTTGTCGTCAGCTATACCAGCGATCCAGACATCCAGACCGGCAAACGGTTTGCCGCTGAGGGCATGCAGATTGCTGCCGGTGTTCCGTTGCAATGCGATGAGCCTGCGGATTTTCGCACGTTCCGGATTGGGTTGTTTGGCCTCGACAAGCTCTATGATGTCAACGCTACAGTTGCACGTTTGGCCCGGGTTGTGGATCAGGTTCTCTAGCGCACGTCTGATGCGGGTGACTTCTGCCTAGCTGGCAGCCCGTGTGCCGAGGCCCAGTTGCATAAGCGTTTTGCGGACGGGTGCCACCTCGTGCAGGGTTTTGAGCCCAAAGGCGCGCGCGTCGCGCGCCAGCGGCGAAGACGCCTGACTCGCGCGGTTGAGCAGATCGATGCCCGTCACCCGCATTCGAATGTCGCCAAAGCGTGCCCTGTGATAGGCGTCAAGCATCGCCGCAACTCCAAGGCCCTCAGGGCGCTTTTGTGCGAGGTCCAGCAGTGTTGCGGTGTCTGCAAGGCTCATGTTCAGGCCCTGCGCGCCGATCGGGGGCACCACATGTGCGGCCTCCGCGATCAAGGCAAGCCGTGCCCCGCTCAATCGTTCGGCATGTTGGCTGATGATGGGCCAGATCGTGCGCCGCGAGGCCAGCGTAAGAGGCCCAAGCAAATGACAACTGCGCGCTGTCATCTCTGCCTCGAAATCGGTGACATCCGCTTGCATCCGCGCCATGCTGGCCGCCCCATCATCCATCCAGACAACGGCAGAAGACGGCATTCCATCATGATCAGGCAAAGGAACTAGCGTGAACGGCCCACCAGTCTGGTGCACTTCGGTCGACACATTCTGGTGCGGGATCGGATGGGTCACGGCAAAGGCCAGCGCTTTTTGCCCGTAACGCCGGGTGGTGACACCGATGCCAGCCGCGGTGCGCATGGGCGACGCGCGCCCGTCTGCCGCGATTACGAGCCGTGCGCTGATACGGCTTCCGTCAGAGAGCCCCACACGCGCCTCTGCAGTGCGACCCAAAAGGCTTCGCGTGCCAACACCGGGGCGGAAATCCACGCTGTCCAGCGCCTCAAGCCGTGCGACCATTTCCCGGCGCAACCGCCAGTTGGGCAGGTTCCAGCCAAAGGGCAGACCGGACACGTCGCTGGCGCGGAAGGCTCTGATTTCGCGCGCTGATCCGTCAGTGCCGCCCGCGTCCACGATCTGCATCACGTCAAGCGCAGTGGCATGGGGGGCAAGGGCCTCCCACAAGCCCGCTTGCTCCAGTAGGTCGCGAGCAGGTTGCAGCATGGCCGTTGTGCGCATGTCTGACCCTGTCGCCTCACGCTCGGTCACGGGCGGGGTGGGATCGACACAGATGACATTAAAGCCTGCAGCGCCGAAGGCCGCCGCTGCGGTCAGGCCAGCAATGCCGCCGCCGGAAATCAGAATATCACAAGGGGTGATGTCGCGCATGATGTGCCTTTCGTTACACCAAGACATATGCCTTTGCGCCGCCGGGCCAAGGCGGCATCCTGTCCTACCCGGTCAACCGAGTCAAAAAGTGGCTCAGATCGTCCGTGTGGTGGTGAATATGGGGTTCTTCCACGGGGTCGGGGGCCACATGGACCGTTTTCATCCCCATCGCGTGGGGGGCAGCAAGGTTGCGCGGTTCATCCTCAAACATCGCACCCACGGCAGGGTCCAGCCCATCGCGGGTGAACACCTCTTCAAAGGCACTGTGTTCGGGTTTGGGCCGGTAGCCCGCATGTTCCACGCCATAGATCGCATCAAAAAGACCCGAAAGCCCCCGCGCCGCCAGCACCTGCTCGGCATAAGGCGCCGAGCCGTTGGTGTAGACAATGCGCCGCCCGGGCAGCGCGCGGATGCGAGCGTGCAGGTCCGCATCGGGTTGCAATGCATCAAACGAAATGTCGTGCACGTCCACCAGATACGGATCGGGATCAAGGTCATGTTCGCGCATCAGGCCCGCCAGTGTGGTGCCGTGCTCGCGCCAATAGTGGACGCGCAGCCGGTCCGCCTCGGCCTTGTCCACGCCAAGCGCTTCCATCACATAGGCAGTCATCCGAACCTCGATCTGGTCAAAGAGGCGGACAGAAGGGTGATAAAGCGTGTTGTCGAGGTCAAAGACCCAGGCACGCACATGGGCGAATTCAGCAGCTGGCATAGGCGCAGGCTTAGAGCGGGGTGCGATTAACTGCAAGAGGGTTGCGCGGGCCACACCCCGCACCCTAGGGTGCGCTATATCAACGACTTAAGAGCCTTGCCCCATGCCCTCTGCGCGCTCCAACAACACCGATGCCTATTCCCTGATCCTTGAGGCGATCGACATCGGCACCTATCGCCCCGGCGATCGGTTGGTGGAAAGCGAGTTGGCCGAACGCTTTGGCGTGTCCCGCACCCCGGTGCGCGAGGCATTGCAACGTCTTGAAACCCAGTCACTGCTGGCGCGCGATGGGCGCAGCCTGATCGTGGCCTCGCTCGATCACAACCAGATGTCCGAGCTTTACGTTGTACGTAGCCAGTTGGAAGGGTTGGCCGCCTCCCTCGCGGCGCGCCATGCCACGGATGAAGAGGTCCGCATTCTGCGCGAAATGGTCGAAGCGGACAACGAATTGATTGGCGACCCTGCTGCCCTGAGCCGGGCCAACCGTCGCTTTCACAAACAAATCCATCTGGCATCGCACAACCGCTATCTGGTGCAACAGCTTGATCTGGTGCACCGCACCATGGCGCTGATGGCCACAACGTCACTGGCAGCGGTGGGGCGCACCCGGATTGCGCAGGAAGAACACGACAAGATCGTCACAGCCATCGAAGCCAAGGACGAGGCGGGCGCAGGTGACGCGCTGCGCGAACATATCTCTGTGGCGTTTATGACCCGTCTCAAGCAGGACGCAGACGCGCGTCAGGACGAGGGCTGAGGTCCGTCGCTGTCCGCCTTCTCATGTCCGTGCTGGGTTTTGTCCCAGTAAAACGGCTTGACCAACAATTCGTAAAACGCCTTGTAACTCGCCAGCGCCCCAAGCGGAAAATAGAACACAAGCGTGGGCACCCATCCCAGCAAGTGCCGGTGATGGCGATTTGAAACGGCGAGCATGCCGATGATGATATTGAGCGCCTCCGCGCTGATGAAAAAAATCGCTAGCGACCAGACGATCTCAGGACCGAGCGTTTCGACCATCGGATGCGGGACGCCGAACATGGGCAGCCAAAAACTCCAAAGCAGAGGCAAGGCCGCAAATTGTATGACGGTGGCCAGAAACATCGCCTGAATGCCCAGAAACCGCCAAAGCCCAAGATCCCGTAACAACGCGCGGGGCGAGCGCATGTGCACGAAATAGGTGATCAGATATCCTTTGATCCAGCGTGAACGTTGTTTGACCCACGGCCAAGCACGGCAGTTTGCCTCTTCATAGGTTACCGTTGGGATCAGTTCGGTGGTATAGCCGTGGCGCGCAAGGCGGATCCCGAGATCGGCGTCTTCAGTCACGTTGTGCGCATCCCAGCCCCCGATGTCTTCAAGAATGCTTCGGCGGAAGAACAACGTGGTTCCCCCGAGCGGCAAAACGAGGCCAAGGCGAGACACGCCGGGCAACACCAGACGCCACCAGCTTGCGTATTCGATTGTAAAACAGCGTGAGAGCCAGTTCTGGCGCGGATTGTAATAATCAAGAATGCCCTGCAGGCAGGCCACCTTCGGTCCGGCCCGGGAAAATTGGGCGACGACTTTTTCTAGCTGGTCTGGTTCTGGCGCATCCTCGGCGTCCCACACCCCGATAATATCGCCTCTGCAAAAGTCGAGCGCATAGTTCATTGCGCGTGGTTTGGTGGTGAGCGTGCAATCATCGGGCACCTCAATCACCCGCATCCAGCTGGGTAGAACGGTGCGTGCCAGCGTGGTTTTGGTGACGTCATCCTTGGCTTCCAGCACCAGAACGACCTCAAGCAATGCCTTGGGGTAGGTGAGTTTCGAAAGACGCTGGATAAGCGCCTCGGCGATCCGTTCTTCGTTGAACAGGGGCACCAGAACAGAGATTTTGGGAGATCTGGCGCTGGGCGCTTCGGCCAGTGGTTCGACGCGGGCAGGCAATTGGTGGGTCATGCGCGCCACAAGGGCCAGAGCCTTGAGCGTCGTCGTCATCGCAAGCGTCAGCATCGCAAATGCAACCAGGACGGTGATGGACCATACCGGGTAGACGCCAATCACTCCGAGGACGAGGGCAGCGACAAAGCCAGCCTGCGCCCGACCAAATGCTCCACCAAGTGACCACGTGCGACAACTGACAGCCGCAGGCAACTTGGTTACAGCCCGCCGCGCCAAATGAACGCCAAACAGCTTGCCGGTCTGTTCGATAATTTGATCCTGATCTGCGATCACGGGCAGCATGCCCGGGGCGCCCCGCGGCAGGGCGGCGGCCAACGCATCCATCTGGTCAGGTTGCGTGGTGGCCACCAACAACGTGTTATCGACCCAACGCCATGGCACGACGCTAAAGCGTTGGCACAAAGCGGCAGGCAGTGACTGTGACATGAGCGGGCTGGGCGGATCAACGTCCAGATCAACCCGGTCGGCATCGTTTTGTACGGCCAGTGCAGTCAGGACATCGCTGCGTGCCACATGCCCCTCAGCGACCAGAATTTCGCCCAGCGGCGAGTCGATGCGCCGTTGCATGGCGAGTGCCTGTAACAGGGTGGTCTGGCTGATCAACCCGGCATTCACCAACTGCCGTCCTACTGGCAGGGCAGGTCGATCGCGTCGCGCAATAGGGTGCGGCGCGGACAAACGCAGTAAAGGATCACTCATTCTCGGGGCCTGAACCTATTGGTCGAGGCACTCTGCGCCCGCATGGTTAACGATCGTTAATAGAGTTCTTGAGCGAATTCGCATTAAGCCACTGAAATACTTTACAAACGTATCACGCTACTTCACAGCGGATCGCAGTAGTTATGGGCATCAGGCCCTCAGGAGGGCATCAAATGGCGACGATTCGGAAGCGTGGCGAGAGTTGGTTTGCACAGGTTAAGAAGAGCGGCGTGCGTCGTTCTAAGTCGTTCAGCACGAAGGGAATGGCTCAGAAATGGGCGACCAAGACCGAGCGCGACATCGAACTTGGCGAGATAGGCTTGCCATCAAAGCGGGCCGAGGGCCACACTCTGGCAGAGGCCGCAAAGCAATATGTCGCGGAGCAGGGCCACAGCTTCAGCCGCAGCAAGATGGGGCACCTTCAGCGTGGGGTGCAGACGTGGGGCAACGTCAAACTGGAGTCGGCGCGACAGGCCGACATTCAGGATATTTTCAAAGCGTCCGACCTCGCGGGCACGTCCCTCGAACTGGCGTTGGCCACTATTGGGGGCGTCGTTAAATACGCGCGGTCTGTCTGGATGTGGGACGTGTCAGAGCAGCCATGGCACGAAACCAAGGCGGCCATGAAGCGGAATGGGGCCATCAAGCCCATCCAGCACCGCAGTCGTCGCTGCAGCCCTGACGAGGAGCAGCTTATCGCCTCGCACTGGCAGTCAAATAGCATCCCCTCCAGCGTCGTTGCCTTCCTGATCGACACACCAATGCGGTCAGGGGAACTCTGCGGGCTGCGCTGGGACGACGTCGAGCGGAAAGAGGCCAACAAGTTCATCGTCACGATCAGAGAGAGGAAAGGCACCAAGGCAGACGACAGGGTGCCTCTGCTTGGGCGCTCAGGCCCGATCATGGAGGGCTGGTACGCCAGCCGGGGCAAGACCAGCTTTGTGTTGGGCTTTTCCCAGACGACGGTTTACCAGACGTTCAAGAAGGCCACCGAGGCTGCCGGGATCGAGGACATGGTGTTGCACGATCTGCGCCACGAAGGGATCAGCAGGCTATTCGATGCTGGCTGGAATATCCCGCAAGTCGCTGTAGTGTCTGGCCACCGTTCGTGGGAGCATTTGAAAAGGTACACCCACATTTCGGCTGAAGATTTGCTGGGCGAAAAGGGGGGGATTTTCAATGCCGGATAAGAAAACGCCACAGAACGAGCGCCTGATATATGACCCTGACAGTCCTGAAACCGGTAGGGAGATCGCGCGTCGCATCGAAGCGGGTGAGGCGCTGGGCAAGAAGACCGTCATGCGCATTAGTGAAGACGGCGAGACGGTGGACCTCTTCGCAATAGAGCCGACATACGAGGCCGCTATGGAGTTTTACGAACCCGTGATGGCGCGCGACGCGAAGCGTGCAGAGGTTGAGAGCGAAAGGCGTGAAAAAATATCGGTCAAAGCCAGCAAGCCGCGCCTCGGAGGGCGCAAGCCCTACAGGGATGAGTTGCTGGCTTTGGTAGATAAGAAGCTGCAAGCCAAACCGAGGCCGTCCATTTATGCCGCCTGTACATACGCCTTAGGTGAACTGGGCGAGAGGCTAGCAAAAGAAGGGAAAGAAGAGGAGGCCGACGACCTGCTTACGCCCGACAGACTGCGTAAATTGTACTCCAGCAAAAAATAGTTGGGCGCTAAGGTATCTTAGCGGTCAGCGACCAGCACACATCCGTGCTTATTGGCGGTCACTCGTAACCGGGTGTCACCGTTGACAGTTTCCAGACCTTGGCGGTGACACCCTCTATCACGGAGGGTTTCCCCCCAATGACTGACCTAGAATATCTCACCCCGATCGATCTGTCGAAGCTAATTCAGGTGCCACTGAATACGCTGGCCAACTGGCGCTGCGTGGGTGCTGGCCCCAATTACGTCAAGCTCGGCCAGCGCATCCGTTACCCCGCAGCCGACGTCCAAGAGTGGATCGAAGCTGGCCGTCAAGACCGAGGTGCAGCATGAGCGGCCCGGATATTGAGGAGCTTCGGGCTGCGATCAGATTTTGTCCCACGACAGGTTTTTTATGGTGGAAATACCGCGAGGACTTGCCTGCGAGTTGGAATGCGCGATGAGTGACGGAACGGACGCCCGCGACGGTGCCACGTCCTTCGATGTATTTGAGGAGGAACTGAAAAGCGCTGAGATGAACAGCGCCACACCGATTGAGACAGAAACGGCTACTGGGGCAAACAAGGCCATCGCGTTAGAATATGCCGCCAACGGTTTCCCGGTATTTCCTTGCTTAGAGGCTGACGGTTTAGCGGTCGATGCCAAGGGCAGACCAAAGAAGGCAAAAGCACCCTACACGTCCAGCGGTTTCCGCGATGCCAGCGCCAATGCTCAGACTGTCAAAGAGTGGTGGTCAGATTGGCCAGACGCACTTGTCGGGCTTCCCACGGGCGCTGCCAGCGGTATCGCAGTGATCGATGTGGACACCTGCAAAGAGACAGGTGAGGCCGTTGGTGAGAAGCAGGCGCAACAGGCCGGGCTGACGGTCCTTGGGGCACTCTCAGTTGCCACACCCAGTGGAGGACGGCACGACATCTACAGGCACGTTGAGGGGGCGAAGTCGTCTGCCAAACAGATCGCGGAATATGTCGATGTCCGCGCCGAGGGCGGTTACATCATCGCGCCCGGTACGAAGATGCCAGACGGCACCGCATACATCGCGCAAGGTGGCGACCTGATCGCGGACATCGCCCGCCTGCCTGCCTATCCCCTTGATCGCGTGAACGCCGCGATTGAGGCGCGCAAAGATGCCAAACAGGCCCACAAGCCAAGGCCAAGTCCCAGCCACAGCCAAAATCATAGCACACCAGAACAAACGATTGAGATTGTGCGCGGCGCGCTGACGCTTGCCGTGAACGACATTGGCCGGGAGGATTGGGTAAAGCTGGTGCACAGCCTCAAAGCAGGGTTTGGCGAGTTGTTCCGCGCCGACTTCATTTCATACGGCAACCGATACACGGGCGACCCACCGCCCGAAGCGGGCGAAGCGGAGCGGGTTTGGGATACGTCTGGCCCCGCAACCACTGTCACCAGCATTGGGCCAGCATTGCAGCTGCTCAAGGAACGGATGAACCCTGACCAGTGGCAGCGCCTCCACAGGGACGCGCACAGGGACAGTCAGCCCGTGGATACAAGCCATCGTCTAGCACCCCCTGAGAGGCCGCAAGGCGGTGCTCAGCCATCCACCCCTACCAAAGACCCCCCCCGAGAGGCGCATAATGGGCCTCCTGCGGCCTCTGACGTGCGTATTTTGCCCGATCCTAAACCTGTGGGCATTCTCGACTTTGAAAACATCCCCGCAACGCCGTGGATTTATCGGGATTTCTATGCGCGAGGATACACAAGCCTGACAGTGGCCGCGCCCAAGGTTGGGAAGTCACAACTCGCACTGGCCGAGGCAATGGATATGGCCAGCGGGGGCAAGGTGTTTGGCGTCAATGTCGAGCCGCTGCGCGTTCTGTACGTCAACGCTGAAGATGATCAGAATGTTTTACACGCCCGCTACGCCGCAACCTGCATCAGCGCCGGGATAGATCAGGCCGACTTTGGGGGTCGCCTATGCCTTCAATCGACAGTCAAATACCCTGACCTTTACCTGATCGACCAAATCAATCGCGACCTGACCGTGAACGAGGCCGTTTTTAAATATCTGGAAGACTTGGTTGCACGGAAGGGCTTTGACGTTCTGGTGTTTGACCCCCTTCAAGACTTGAGCCACGCCGAGGAAAGCAACGAAACCTTCAGGGCGTTGGGCCAGCGCATCCGAGAGTTTGCGGCCAAGCGGCAAGTGTCAGTCCATCTGATCCACCACACCCGAAAAGTGATGTCAGGTGTCACCCCGAACATTGACGATGCACGTGGGGGCAGCGCCTTGCGTGGCACCTGTCGCCTCAATCGCATCCTAGTGGGAATGTCAGAGAGTGAGGCCGTTCAGGCGGGCGAGGCCGACCACAGGTATTTTTTCCGCATCGGCGATCAGGAAAGCAATCTGGCCCCGCCATCCAGTGCGCGAAACCAGTGGTTCGAGAAATGCGGCTCCCTACTGCCCAATGGCGAAAGCGTCGGGGCCTTGGCAAAGTGGACGTGGCCAGACGCCTTTGAAGGCATCACGCTGCAAATGGCCTGTGATACCGTTGCCCGCCTCGCGGACCTCGACCCAAAACACGCACGCCAAAGCAAACAGGCAGAACATTGGTTTGGCTACATCGTGGCCCGGATTTGCGGGATCGAAATGCCAGCCGACAAAAAGTCAGATGTTCGCAAGGCAGCAGCAAGCAAGGTGGGGCAAATTCTAACCCAGTGGGAGGCAAATGACTGGATCAAGGTGGGGAGAATTGAGGACCCAAAGAAGCCTGACGGGGTGCCAGTTTACGAGGTTGGGAGCGCCCACCCGAATGGTCAGTGAAATATGGCATTTTGATTTCCCCCCCACCCCCCCCACCCCCTAGGAAGGTGGTGGTGGGGAAGCCCACCCGCACCACTCCATCCTAAGCCTAAAGGCGGATGAAGATGGTGCCAAATCACCACCCTCCCCACGTTGTTTTTAAGGTGGGGAACTAAGTGGGGAAGTGGGGCAACCCTGAGTGGAAACATCAAGGTTGAGAATGAACCCCCCCCTGCTCACTAGCCCGTGGTCGCAACCAAGACATATGAATGAAGATCATAAAATTTGCGGTTATTATGAATTATGATAATGATGTGGGTATGCCTTCCGATCAGCCAAAGGTTGAAAAGCCCCCATGCCCAAGCCGCAAGCCAAAGCAGGGGGCACCCCTCATCCCCTGGCTCAGGGGGGGGCATATTTAAGCGTGCAGACGCGCACCTCGCGCCCGTGATGTCGTGAATTGGAAACAAGCTGAAAACAGGAGCCGTGCCGTGTTTAAAAAAGGCCAAAGTGGCAATCCAAGTGGGCGGCCGAAAATGCCAGTAGAAGTCCGCGAGGCCATCCGTTCAAATGGTGAGCTTGCGGTTAATCGCATGACGCAGCTTCTGTCTGATGAA
>NZ_JBDUXB010000049.1:0-129553 GCF_039945315.1 Tateyamaria sp.
AGGGAAAGGATCAAACGAAAGACGCTCGAAGCGCGCCGCTTGCAACACAGACAACGCGCCGCATAATCAAACCAACAAGATGAGCCAAACTCTCTCTTAGTTTAGGTCGCCATTGGTTCCAAAAACTCTGACGACCGACAAACACGAGTGTCCGCTTTTGGTCAGATGTGACCTCCGCGATAATGCCTCATCGCATCCAGAGCGTAGCTCCAAAAAACTGGATCGCATTCATCAGCACAATGCAGACTTATGCGCAAACATCATGCAAATTTAAGGGCGCCAATCTAAGATTGTGTCCTTTAAAATCAGAGATGCTCGTGCAGCATTATGCGCAGCCCTATAAGAGGGCCATTTCAGCGACGGAAGACCACCTTTTGCAGCAGTCCACAATTTCCCAATCCGTCAAATTCACTTGCGGGAAAGTTTTTCCCCCGTTTTTCTGGACGTCAAAAGCCGCCGTGGTAGTTCTGTTCCCATCGGAACGAGGGAAGTAAGCTCCCTCCAAAAAAATAGGCAAATAAACGTGGCGACAATTCCCGAAGATCAAGCTGAATCAATCGGATTTGGCGACCCGCTCAATAACTTAATTCCAATGCAGGTAGGAAGTTCGAGCCGAAGAAAAAACGAATTTCGTTTAACCTGCTCAACTTCTGGCTCAGGGTCGAAGAGGGTGTATTGAAATGACCACTGGGCCAAATTGGATAATTGAGCCTGCCGGAATGAATGACGCTGCCCGTGCACTGGGAGTCTCACGACGGAGTCTGACCGACATTCTTGCAAAGCACCAATGCTTCGAACGACGCGGCAACAAAAAGGTGTTTTATCCGAAACATATTGAAGAACTTAGAGAGGCCATGAAATGCCAAATAGCGACTGGGAACCAAAGTGGACGGCGCAAGGATGGACGGTCTCGTTCTCAATCGAAGGACGGCGGATTCGCAGACGCCTTGGCATCCGTGATAAAAGCCTCAAAAGCTTAGCACGCCAAAAAGCCCAACAACTCTACAAAGAGGAATGGGCGTTCCAGTTAACACCCCCCACAACTAAGGGTGTACCATTCTGGGAAGCTGCGGAGGGTTATTTCAACGCCGGCGGAGAAGCGCGTTTCTTGCCGAAGCTGATCACTCATTTCGGCGAGTACACCACAATCGATGAGATTGGGGAAATGGAAATCGTAACATGCGCCATGCAGGTTTACCCTGACGCGGCCCCGGATACTCACAGACGGCAAGTACGTGTGCCAATCAATGCGGTAATTCGCTGGGCTAAAGGGGAGCGCAAGAGGCCATCCACGGACAAAAAACGGGTCCGCTGGCTCACTCCTGAAGAAGCCGAGGTTTTGATGGATGCCGCCGCTAAGTTGACCTTACCCCGTCACAAAGAGCCAGAGCTTTTTACACTCAAGAAGATCGCGTTCCTTCTCGGGTCAGGGTGCCGAACAGGAGAGTGCTTTGCGGCAGACACCAATGACTGGAACTCTGCAACCTCTCAGTTATTCATTCCTGCCGAATTGGATGGGGCAGGTAAAACTGTATCGAGTGAGAGATGGGTGCGCCTACCCAGCCGATCTGTTCACCTGATGGGCGAGTTACCTGAATCGGGTCGGATGTTCCGCACGCCATACGGCAAACCGATCAAGTTGCGAAAGAATGGCGGCGGCCAAATGCAAACTGCTTTCAACAAAGCCCGAGATTCTGCGGGCCTTGGAAAAGATGTGACGCCACACACGCTCAGACATACGTGGGCAACTTGGTACTATGCCCAGACAAGAGACTTTGGCGGCTTAATGGATCTCGGTGGTTGGGCAAAAAGCGAAATGGCTAATCGTTATCGGAAGATTGCGCCTGACGACTTAGCGGATCGCCTATTTAAGTTAGGGTGGGATTTTCGGCAAGAAACTGGCAACTTCGAGAGAAAGAACCCCTTACGTATTGTAAAATATAGAAAATTCTACGTGCCATCCTCCCTTAGCAGGGGAGCGCCTTCGACCACTCGGCCACGTCTCCGCCGACAGGTGTACACCTGCATCTACCCGGGAAACAAGGGCAAAACTGTCCGCCTTGATCGCTCTGTTGAGTACCGGTAAAAAAATTTGGTTCAGGCGCCAACCTGCACAAGTGTTGCGGGTTCCCGTACGACTTGCGACGGCGCCACAGCAGGCTTTGGTTTTTGCTGAGGTAAGGGCACTGAATAGCGAACTTTGTCCGCCAGATCATGGCCGAACCGGGCCATCAGGGCGTTGCCCAATGAACGGTTTTTCGCATAGCACAGCGCAGTTTATGTGCATCCCACTCGGCATAAATCGCACCTTTGTGGGCAATCACTGTCGCGCTTGCCACACCCCCCTGTAACAACATGATTTCCCCAACAAATGCAGGGCCTTTGGCCGTGTAGCTGACGCCTTGCTTCTCTACCGTATAGGTGGGTGCATTGATGAAGAACAAAGCGTCACTTGCCTCGCCTTCGTGCAGCAGGACACTGCGGCGATCCGCGATCCGCCAGCGTGCCCGCCGGTTCACCCAGCGGAACTGCCCCGGAGACAAGGTCATGAACTGTTCAAACACTCTCCGGTCGGTCTTGGACATGAACAGGATTGAGCGTTCGAATACAATGATGATGATCAATGATGCGTTGATCACGACCAACACGGTGTTGGTCATCACAGACCCCCAGATCGACGGAGTTTGCAACGCATAAAACACAATGTCGCAGAACGTGCCGATGATCATCAACACCCGCAACATCAACTCGTCCCGCACCAGAAATCCAGCGGAACGGAAGAACAGGCCCAAAAAAATCAGTGCAATGTAGGGGTTATCAAACATGAAGTGCCAATCAGATCAAACTATGACCCAGACCTTAGCACTTGCCGCCCACTCGTTAGAGTAGTGAATTCCTGACCTGTGACCGCTTTAGGTGTTGAAGAGGAAGTGGAGCACGTCCCCGTCCTTGACCGTATACCCTTTGCCTTCTGCACGCATTTTGCCTGCATCCTTGGCCGGTTGCTCGCCGCCCAAGGTGACAAAATCATCGTAAGAGATCGTCTCGGCCCGGATAAACCCTTTTTCAAAGTCTCCGTGGATCACGCCGGCGGCCTTGGGCGCTGACGTCCCCGTCTTGATGGTCCACGCGCGGGCCTCTTTGGGGCCGACGGTGAAATAGGTCTCAAGATGCAAAAGCGCGTATCCTGCTTGGATCAACCGGTCGAGCCCGGCCTCGCTTAGGCCCATCTCTTCGAGGAACATCTGCGCCTCGTCTGGTTCCAGCTGGCTGATCTCTTCTTCGATCTGGGCCGAAATCACCACATGCGCGTTGCCCTGCGCTGCTGCCATCTCGGCCACAGCCGCGGAATGGGCGTTGCCGTCTGCGGCCTCAGATTCTCCAACATTGCAGACGTAAAGCACGGGCTTGGTGGTCAGTAGCTGCAACATGGTCAACGCTTTGCGGTCGTCCTCATCCACCTCGACCAAGCGGGCTGGCTTGCCCTCTTCGAGGGATTCCAAAGCGGCCCGCATCAGCCGTTCCTGTTGCACAGCTTCCTTGTCGCCCCCGCGCACTTTGCGCACAATATTTTGCAGGCGTTTTTCGATGCTCTCGATGTCGGCCAGCATCAGTTCCGTCTCGATGGTCTCGGCATCGGCCACAGGGTCGACGCGGCCTTCGACATGGGTGACATCACCGTCTTCAAAACAGCGCAGTACATGGGCGATGGCATCAACTTCGCGGATGTTGGCCAGAAACTGGTTGCCCAGGCCTTCACCTTTGGATGCGCCTTTGACGAGGCCCGCAATATCGACAAAGGTCATACGGGTCGGAATGATTGATTTCGACGCAGCGATTTCGGCGAGCTTGTCCAGCCGGTCATCCGGCACAGCGACCTCACCCACGTTGGGTTCGATCGTGCAAAACGGAAAGTTCGCGGCCTGCGCCGCTGCCGTTTTGGTCAGTGCATTGAAAAGTGTAGATTTTCCCACGTTGGGAAGACCCACGATGCCCATCTTGAAACCCATGTCAGCGCCTCTTGTCCATTTCGCGCTGTCCTAGGGGGTCTGATGGGTCAAGACAAGTCCCTGCGGTCCCGCCGATCCTCACGTGCATGAAAGATCAGGAACCAGGCCAGAAGGATAAACATCGGATGGGTAAGCCCACTCGAAAAAATCAACGCAGGCACCCAGATCAGGAACACCACGATTGAAAGGATCGGTCGACCGGTCAGCAGGATCGACAGCGGCGGCAACAGTATAGCGAGTATATAGTTCATGAACGCGATATAGGGTCACCCGCATTGCGATGGGAGGGGGTAGGCAATCTTTGACCGCGCAACGCAATTGTTTTTGCCGCATTGATTTCCCCGCACCTTTTAGGCATTGCGTGCACCAACACCACCAAAGGGAGCTGGGTGATGAGCCGCATTGATGCAAAATTTGCCGAGTTGAACGCGGCTGGGAAAAAAGCCTTCGTATCTTATGTGATGGCAGGTGATCCGGACTACGACCGATCCCTCGAGATCGTCAAAGGGCTGCCTGCGGCCGGTGTGGACATCATCGAACTGGGCCTGCCGTTCACCGACCCTATGGCAGATGGGCCAACAATACAGCTTGCCGGGCAACGTGCGCTCGAGGCCGGTATGACGCTGGAACGCACGCTTGAATTGGCCCGGACGTTTCGCGCGGAAGACGACACAACACCGATCGTGTTGATGGGCTACTACAACCCGATTTATTCACGGGGCGTCGATAAGTTCCTCGTTGACGCCAAGGCCGCCGGGATCGACGGTTTGATCGTGGTGGACCTGCCCCCGGAAGAAGACAGTGAACTGTGCATCCCAGCGCAGGCCGCTGGCCTCAACTTTATCCGGCTTGCCACGCCCACAACAGATGACAAACGTTTGCCGACCGTGCTGCAGAACACGTCTGGCTTTGTCTACTATGTCTCGATCACAGGGATCACTGGCGCGGCCGAGGCTGAGGCCACCGATGTGGGCCCCGAAGTTGCGCGGATCAAAAGTGCGACGGATCTGCCCGTGATTGTCGGCTTCGGGATCAATACACCCGAAAAATCCCGCGCTATCGCCTCGGTGGCGGATGGGGCGGTCGTCGGGTCCGCAATTGTCAGCCGGATTGGCGCTGGAGACAGCCCGGACGATGTGCTGGCTTTTGTGAAAACTCTGTCGGATGGCGCGCACACCGCCTAGGCGCGCGCCTCTTCCACCAACGCAATCGCCGCCGCAACAGCCGCGTCGATCCCAAGTCGCGACGTGTCCAGCACATCGGCCCCATTGGCCGGTTTCAACGGTGCCGCACTGCGTTCACTGTCGCGACGGTCACGCTCAACAACATCTGCCAAAACGGCGGCGTATGTGGTGTCCTGCCCGCGCGCGATCAACTCGTCATACCGACGTTGGGCGCGCACTTCTGGTGTGGCGGTGACAAACATCTTCACCTCCGCCTGCGGGCAGATCACCGTGCAGATGTCGCGCCCGTCCAGCACCGCGCCCCCCGCCCGCCTGGCAAAAGCCCGCTGAAAATCGAGCAATGCGGCGCGCACGTCAGGGATGACAGCCGCCTTGCTGGCTTCTTGCGCCACAGCGGCCGTCCGCAATGCTGGATTCTCCAGTGCTTTGGCTTCCAGATTGCGGGCGGCCTCAACAGGATCTGCGCCTCCAAGCACCTCAGCCCCAACCGCACGGTAAAGCAGCCCGGTATCCAGATGCGCCAACCCAAACCGCGCAGCAATCGCACGCCCAATGGTGCCCTTGCCCGCTGCCGCTGGTCCGTCGATGGCCACGGTAAAAGGTTGCGTGCTGTTCATCAGGTCCGGCTTACTTTTGCGCCAAGCCCCGCCATCAGCGGTTCAAAGATCGGAAAGGAGGTCGCAATCGGCCCACCATCATCCACCGACATCGGTTTCTGCGTGGCCATGCCCATCACAAGGAAAGACATCGCGATGCGGTGATCAAGGTGACTGGCGCAAGTCACGCCGCCCGGCACATTACCGTGACCAAGACCCAGAACAGTCCACCAGTCCGGCCCATCCTCAACGCCTACGCCAGCTGCGCGCAGCCCATCAGCCATCGCTGCGATACGGTCACTTTCCTTGACGCGCAGTTCCTTGACTCCCGGCATATGCGTCTCACCTTTGGCAAAGGATGCAACGACAGACAGCACGGGATATTCATCAATCATGCTGGCCGCGCGCTCTGGCGGCACTTCGATACCGTGCAGGTCAGGCGAAAAGCGGGCGCGCAGATCGGCCACAGGCTCACCGCCTTCGAGCCGTTCGTTCTCATAAGTCAGGTCAGCACCCATCTCGCGCAGCGTGGTGAACAGGCCGGCGCGGGTCGGGTTCAATCCAATGGTCGGCACCACAACGTCCGACCCCGGCACAATCAGCGCCGCACAGACTGGAAAGGCAGCCGACGAGGGATCTCGGGGCACATCAATATGCTGCGGGCGCAACTCGGGGCGGCCTTTGAGGGTGATCACACGCCCCTCATCCGTCACTTCGGTGCTGATTTCGGCCCCAAAGCCAGCCAGCATCCGCTCGGTGTGATCGCGCGTCGCCTCGGCCTCGATCACAACAGTCTCACCGGGCGCATTGAGGCCTGCCAACAATACCGCAGACTTCACCTGCGCCGATGGCACAGGAACAGTGTAGTGCGCGGGAATCGGATCAGCGGCACCAACAAGCGTCATGGGCAAACGCCCGCCGCTGCGGCCAACAGCCTCACAGCCGAACAGGGCAAGCGGATCAGTAACACGGGCCATGGGACGCTTGTTCAGGCTCGCGTCGCCAGTAAACGTGACAGATATAGGCGACGTCGCCATCGCCCCCATGATCAGACGCACGCCAGTACCGGAGTTACCGCAATCAATGACCTGATCCGGCTCAGCAAACCCGCCAACACCCACTCCATGCACAGACCACTTGCCACCGCCTAGATCGGTGACCTCAGCCCCAAAGGCACGCATCGCTCGGGCGGTGTCCAACACATCCTGCCCTTCCAGCAAACCGGTGATCGTGGTTTCACCCACGGCCATGGCCCCAAGGATAAGGGACCGGTGTGAAATCGATTTGTCCCCGGGAACATCTGCGCGGCCCGACAAGGGGCCACTGGCGGCAGAGGTCATTGGGATAGGGTCACCATGGCTGGACATGTTTGCGCTCGCACTTGCAGATTTTCGGCACACCTACCCGCCTGCGCGTGGCCCGTCCAGACCAGCGCAGCCCTTGCATGGGTTTCTTCTGACGAAAAATACCACAGGGGTCCGGGGGCTGGCCCCCGGGGCGCGGAGCTATCCCAGCCGGCGGAAGGTCAAATAATGTGGCACCCGACCCTCACGCAGCGCCTTCTGCTCGTAGCGGGTGCTGATCCAATCATCCCAAGATTCGCGCCAGTCGCCCGGGCGCTCTGCCAGCCACTCAAACCCAGTCTTGGGCACTTCTTCGAGGGTCTGGCGCACATAGTCGGGAATGTCCGTCGCGACCCGCAACACGGCGCCGGGCTTCATAACACGGGCCAAAGGCTCCAGATGCTCTGGCGTAACAAAGCGGCGGCGGTGGTGGCGTGCTTTGGGCCAGGGGTCGGGATACAGCAGAAAGGCGCGCGCGATGCTTGTTGGGGGCAAGACATCCATCAAATCGCGCGCATCCCCGGGATGCACCGAAAGATTATCAACGCCCGCGCGGCGGATCTTGCCCAGCAGCATTGCGACGCCATTGATGTAAGGCTCTGCCCCAATGATGCCGACGCCCGGGTTCTGCGCGGCCTGATGCACCAGATGCTCACCGCCACCAAAGCCCACCTCCAGCCAGACGGGGCGATCTCCAAACAGAGCCTCAAGGTCCAACGGAATACGGTCGGGATTGTCGTCCCACGACACATTCCCCGGAGACAGCGCTGCAAGGTCTTCGGCAAGATAGGTCTTTTGGCTGTCTTTCAGGGTCTTGCCCTTGATCCGGCCATAAAAGTTGCGATGGGGGCGTTCAGTCATGGCGCGGCGTTTAGCGCGGGGCGCGCGGCAGGGCAATGGGGCCTTGAAACCTCAAGGATCGCGCGCGGCATCCATCATAATGCGCAAGTCCGTCAGAACCGGGCGGATAGCAAGCAACCGGTCGGTATCAAAGTCCGCAGCAAGGCGGGCAAATTCTGTCCCAAGGGCACTGATGGTCTGGCTGCGCAAATCGCGCCCTGCTTGGGTCAGCCACACCCGTTTTGACCGGCCATCTTCGGGATTGGGCCGCAACTCGACCAACCCATGCGCCTCAAGACCCTTTAGCGTGTGGGTCATTGAGGTTTTTGGCACCTGAAAGGCGCGCGCCATATCAACGGGCGTACGACCATCCTCGACCCGGCACAGATGGTTCAGAACTGTGAAATGGGGCGCAATCAGGCCATCGGGCAACCGCGCCTCAAGAATGGCGCGGCTCAGTTGTTCGATAATGCCAATCTCGTTGAACACTTCAAAGAAAACGGCAGGGTTATGTTCAGGCATTCACAATCTTGCTTTCAATGGGCCAGCGCGGACTTTGACCCACGTCCGGGCCATAACCGATGCGCGCCAACATTTGCACGGTTCCACCGTCCGGCGCCAGTCGCGCGTGCAGATCGGAATAGATGTCTGCCATCTCAGGATATTCCTGCAAACCCTGACTCAAGGGCTGCATACCCAGACCCAAGCCAGTGGCAGCAAGGTTCAGACGCAGCCAGTCGCGGCCCGCCACGATCTGATCAGCCCGCGTATTGCCGGGGGTTACTTGCCACAGATGGCCCATCGCCGTGTCAACATTTGCCATCACGGCCGCAAGGCCTTGATCATAAGCCATCGACTCGCGATCCAACGCAATCTCACGGGTGAAAGTGCGCGTGATCGCCATGGCTTCGAACATCGGTCCCGTAAAATCAATGCCGTCAGGGTTGGACGCAACTTCTCGACTGCCGATACGAAACAGATCGACGCTTTCCTTGTAGGTGCGCGGTGTTTCTATCTCGATGCGCAACGCCTCATGGGTGATCTCGCGCATCTGCCCGATGGACTCCGGATCAACCGATCCCATCACCTGTGTTCCGCCAGCACTTGCCAAAACCTCCTCCAGCGTAGACTGATCCACCGTCCGAGTCACATCAAACGGTTCTTTGAGCGAACGGCGCGCCATCACATGGGCAAACAAATCCTGTTCGGGGTTGGCACCACCCTCGACAAACCGGGCGACCGCCACGCGGCGTGCATCCAGTGCACTTGGGTCAGAGCCGTCAGGAAACAGGTCAAGATCAACACCGTACCCCCGCTCAGCTGCGGCCAGCACCATCATCTCAATAAAACAGCCCAGCCCAATGCAAATCTGACGACTGAACGGATCGGTGTGCGGCAACAGACGATCCGTATCAACGCGCAGTGTCACCTCCCCTTCCGTGCGCAAATCTACCTGCCACGGCTGACGGTTATGCGGGTTGGGGGCGAGGATCGCGTAACTCAGGGCGTGCATGCGCGGATCGGAATAGCCACCCGCTGCCGCCCACGGCTCGTAGGCGGATGAGGGCATGCGCGTCACGCTATATGCGGCAACGCCGGTTGCGGCCAGAATTGTTCCTCCGCCCAAAAGGGCAAGTGTTTTGCGTCGGGATATGGTCATGGGTCTCCCCACTTTGTACGATTTCGAACTATACATCAAATATAATGCGATATCGCACCAAACAAGTGCAGCTTTGTACTTTTTGAGCAGTTATCAAAAGACGATTGAACCCAACACACCAAATTGGTAATGAAACCTGACCAATATGCGAGGTTTGAGCGTGGCCAAAATCACCAACATAGAAGACTTGAAGCGAATCTATAAACGGCGCGTGCCCAAAATGTTCTACGACTACTGCGAATCCGGCAGCTGGACCGAACAAACCTTCCGCGAAAACAGCAGCGATTTTGATCAGGTCCGCCTGCGCCAGCGGGTCGCTGTGGATATGACGGGCCGCAGCACGGCTACCAAGATGATTGAGCAGGATGTTTCCATGCCCGTGGCTCTTGCCCCCGTGGGCTCAACCGGCATGCAACATGCAGACGGCGAAATTCTCGCGGCCAAGGCTGCCGAGGCCTTTGGGGTGCCCTTTACCCTGTCGACAATGTCCGTCTGTTCCATCGAAGATGTGGCAGAAAACACCACAAAACCCTTCTGGTTTCAGCTCTATGCAATGAAGGACAAGGACTACACCAAGCGGGTGATCCAACGGGCCAAAGATGCAAAGTGCTCGGCCCTTGTCGTAACGCTGGATCTGCAAATCCTTGGACAACGCCACAAAGACCTCAAAAACGGGCTGTCTATCCCTATCCGCCCGACCATGGGCAACATCGTCGATCTGGCGACAAAATGGCGCTGGATTGCGGGCATGGCCAAAACCAAGCGCCATCAATTCGGTAATATCGTTGGCCATATCGACGGGATCAGCGATATGTCATCGCTGGCCATCTGGGCGTCCGAGAGTTTTGATCCCAAACTGAACTGGGAAGACGTCAAAGAAATCAAAAAGATGTGGGGCGGGCCTTTGATCCTCAAAGGCATCCTCGATGCGGATGACGCGAAAATGGCGCTGCAGGTCGGGGCGGACGCGATTATTGTGTCGAACCACGGCGGGCGGCAACTGGATGGGGCGTTGTCCTCGATCCGGGTTCTTCCGTCCATCATGGACGCCGTCGGCGACAAGATCGAAGTGCATCTCGACAGTGGTATCCGCTCGGGTCAGGACGTGCTCAAGGCCATCTCGATGGGCGCCAAAGGCACATATATCGGGCGCGCATTCATCTACGGTCTTGGGGCCATGGGACAGGAGGGTGTCACTTCAGCACTCAACGTGATCCACAAGGAACTCGACACCACTATGGCGCTCTGCGGTGAAACACAGGTCGAAGATCTGGGACGGCACAACCTGCTGGTACCCGAGGATTTCGACGGACGCTGGCGCCAGTAATTTAAAGCCGAAAAGACCACACCAGCGGCTGCCCCCCGGGCAGTCGATGGCACGGTTAACGTTCTTCGACCGTCCGCCCCGCCAGCATTCGTGCCCAAAGCGGCAGCAACACTGCCGCGACGACCAACATGGTCGCCCCGATCGCGTAGAACGAGGCGCGCAGGCCATAGCCTTCGGCCACATATCCCATAACAACAGGGCCAAGGAAAAAGGCGGCATACCCAAGCCCCGCCGCCTGAGAAATCGCCGCCAAACGATGACGCGGGGACACTGCCTGTCCCACCAGCCCAAGGGCCAGCGGTCCGACGACAGACACGCCAAGCCCACCCAGCAAAAACCCGGCATAGGCCACCGGCAAAGTTGGAGCGGCACCGGCAAGCCCCAGGCCGATCCCGGCCATACATGAGGCGAGGATCATCACACGCATCGGGGGCCAGCCCGTGCCAAACAGATGCGCCCCAAGCCTTCCAACGGCCATCCCAGCAGCCAAAAGCGCAGGCCCAAGCGCACCCTGCGCCGGCCCTCCACCTAGGGTGCGTTCCACATGCAATGCCGACCAGCCCTCGGACGCGGCCTCGCCCAGAAAGGCGGCCAGAACCACAAGGCCGCCGACCCAGACCAATGCATACGGCATGCCCGTGGCCGAAACCGCATCTTCGTCAGGCAGCTCGCGTTCGGGCAGTTTCATCCAGATCATCAGCGCAGCCACCACGACGCCCATGCCCACAAAGATGGCAAATGGGCCAAAGCCTGCCTCGCGCGCCGCGCCCACGCATATCGCGGCCACAGCATAGGTCAGAGAAAACAGCCCATGATTCAGGTTCATCAGACTGCGCCCGGTCTCGGATTCGGCCTCGCTGACCTCGGCATTCGCCAGAACGTCGGCCACCCCGGATCCACCAGCGGCAAGAAACAAGGCAAAGCCCACGAAAACAGGCCCCTGCGCCAAACCACTCAGAACAAAACCCAAGATCATAAAAGCAATACCGGCAATCATAGACCATGATCCGATCCAACGGTACACAAGCGGAGCCAGCCACATCGCCATCAACGCACCGGTCGATCCGATGAGGATCAGCGTGCCCCAGAACCCGTCGCCAACTCCTACCTGGGCCTTGATCACAGGCATCTGGGCCGAGAAACTGGCCCAGCCAATGCCAATCACCGCAAAAGCGGCCAAAGCCCGACGTGAGGCATAAAGATCATCACATAAACGCATCACGCAGCGGTGCCACGTGGCCCCTCCCCCGTCCAGCGCAAATCGACGCGCATTTCGCACTTTTCAAGCGGCTCAAACCGGTGTAAGCGGCGCACTTCACGCGGGGTGACAGCCTTGGAGGCATCCCGCCCTAACATTTGGAGAATTATCATGGCTGGAGAGATTCCTGATCTCGAAGCTCTGGAACGGACGGGGACAGGCAAGGGCGCCGCTCGTCAGGCACGCCGCGACGGCATGGTTCCAGGGATTGTATTTGGTGGCGACGTTGATCCGCTGCCCATCAATCTGCCCTTTAACAAACTGCTGAAAATGTTGCGCGCAGGCCGGTTCAAATCGACCCTGTTCAACATGAAAGTTGACGGCCACGACGACGTCCGCGTGATCTGCCGCGACGTGCAGCGCGATGTCGTCAAGGACCTGCCCACACACGTGGACTTCATGCGCCTCAAGCGGACCACAAAAATCAACCTGTTCATTGGTGTTGATGTCGACGGCGAAGATGTTTCGCCGGGCCTGAAAAAAGGCGGTGTGCTGACACTGGTACGTCCCGAGGTGGAACTGGTTGTGACAGCGGGCGACATCCCCGAGTCGATCACGATTGACGTCTCCGAAGTCGAAATTGGCGACAGCATCACGATCTCTTCGGTCAAACTGCCCGAAGGCGCCAAGCCCACAATCGACCGTGACTTTGTCATTGCCAACATCTCGGCCCCATCGGGTCTGCGTTCGGCGGATGATGAAGCCGCAGAAGAAGGCGAAGTGGAAGCAGGCGACGTGCCAGCGTCCGAGCAGACCGAAGACGCATAAGCGCGCTTCACCTGCTGACGAAAGACAAGGCCGCTCAGAAATGAGCGGCCTTTTTTCGATTAAAACACCTTAAGCATTCCGGCATTGCCATATTCGAACAAACTTGTTTCCCTAGCCCAGCGAAGGGGGACCGCACGATGACCAAGAAAACGATCACCGTTCACGGCCACGACATGGCCTATGTTGAGGAAGGCAGCGGTAAGCCTATCGTCTTGCTGCATGGCAACCCGACTTCATCCTATCTCTGGCGCGACGTCATCCCCGAACTGACCTCTCTGGGCCGGTGCATTGCGCCCGACCTGATTGGCATGGGCGACAGCGCGAAACTGCCCGATCCCGACATCGACACTTACACGTTCGCCACTCACAGTCGCTACCTCGCCGGGTTCATGAAGGCGATGGGGCTGGACAGCGACGTGCTGCTGGTCATCCACGATTGGGGGTCTGCACTCGGCTTCGACTGGGCCAGCCATAACCGGGACGCTGTGCGCGGCATTGCCTACATGGAAGGGATCGTGCGGCCCATCGCAGACTGGCATGAGTTTTCGCCCGGTGGCACTCCGATCTTTCAAGGCCTGCGTTCAGATGCCGGCCCCGAGATGATCCTCGACAAAAACGTCTTTATCGAACGCATTCTGCCTGGCTCGGTCCTCCGCGAGTTGACGGATGACGAGATGGACACATACCGGGCCCCATTCGAGGCGCGCAATGATCGTTGGCCAACACTCACTTGGCCGCGACAGATTCCAATCGCGGGGGACCCGGCAGATGTGGTCGCGCGTGTGCAAGCCTATGGCGACTGGATGGCCAGCAACGACCTGCCCAAACTGTTTATCAACGCAGAGCCCGGAGCCATCCTCATCGGAGGGGTCCGCGAATTTTGCCGTACATGGCCCAATCAGACAGAGGTGACGGTCAAAGGCATCCACTTCATTCAGGAAGACTCAGGCCCCGAGATCGGAAAGGCCATTGCCGACTGGATCGCAGCAGAACGGCTTTAGATCTTTATCTACGATTTCAGGCAGACCAGCGGCCTGAGGCCAACAGCGCAAGACAGTCACTCGGATCATGCGCTGCGAATGGCTGGATTGAGCTCAAAATCGCCGTTCATCCGGTCCATCAGAGCGGACCGTTTTACTTTCGACGCGCCATCACATGGTCCATTGTAAGGCTAAGCACCTCAATATTGTTCTGATTATATGTCCGGTAGCGAAACCGCACAGTTCCCCGATCGGGTTTTGAACGCGATGGTGTGAGGGCCTCGACAGTGACACGCGCATGAAGCGTGTCGCCGGGGAACACAGGAGCGAGCCACCGCACTTCGTCCATGCCATGCCCGCCTAAGTTGGTTCCGGTCAGCACACCAGTGTCACGAAACAGCCGAAACGTGAGCGCAATCGTTTGAAAGCCACTGGCAATGAGGCCACCGAAAATCGACTCTGTCGCCGCAACCTTGTTCACGTGAAAGGGCTGCGGATCGTGCGTGAGTGCAAAGTCAATAATCGCGCCTTCGGTGAGTGTGATCCCGCCGCTCTCGAATGTATCTCCAACCGACAGATCGTCGAAGTATTTGCCGCTAGTCATACCAAGAGGATAGGCAAACGTAGAGTTGCCGGTCAATGATGTCCCTTATGTATTGTGTGCATTGCGCCAACCGCGCCAGTGTCTGGCTTCGTCCGCATAACGGACATAGAGCAATAGGAGCCGGTCTATCGGCAGCCTATGGGGCGGCGATCCCACTTGGCCGCTGAAGTGCTTTATGGCGGCCAAACACATCTTTCCGAACAGCTGTTTTCGACAGGTTTTGTAGCTCCAACCCGCAGTGACGTGCTGTCGATGGACCTGCGGGAATGACGCCCCTCGAGCCTGTGCTCTTCAGCGCTTCGTTCAAACGTGACCCGCGCATAGGACATCTTCCCTTCATCCTTTGTTAACGAACACCGCCGCACGCCGCGTTAACCCGCCCTGTTCCGGCAAAAGTGCACACTGCCGTGTACGTTCGGTGCACAGTCTGTGTACAGGCTGTGCTTTACCCAAGCCCTTGTTTTCAGGGGTTTAACACCTCGATCCTCCAAACTCGTGCCTTGGTGTTGCGCACACGCGCTTGTCGCCCCCGCCGCCGGGCCGTATGCTGCAGGGCGGCATGTGGGCAGGAGGCCTCAATGAAACTGATCGTCGGCCTTGGCAATCCGGGCGCCAAATACGCCCGCAATCGCCACAACATCGGCTTTATGGCGCTGGACATGATCGCAGCAGATCATGGGTTTCCTGCATGGAAGTCCAAACATCAGGGCGTGGTGTCCGAAGGGCGGTTCGGGTCCGACCGCGCCGTGCTGCTCAAGCCTGAAACCTACATGAACAAGTCCGGGGATTCCGTCGGAGCCGCGATGCGGTTTTACAAACTGGAACCCGAGGATGTCATTGTTTTGCATGACGAAATCGACCTCGCCCCCGGCAAAGTCAAATGGAAAGTCGGCGGCGGACACGCCGGGCACAACGGCCTGCGCTCGATCCACGCCCATATCGGTCCCGACTACGCCCGTGTGCGCCTCGGCGTCGGTCACCCGGGCCACAAGGATGCGGTACCGGGCTATGTTCTGCGCGACTTTCCCAAGGCAGACGCCGAGTGGCTGGATGACGTATTGCGAGGCTGTTCAGACGGTGCGCCGCATCTGGCAAAGGGAGATGGATCAAGATTCATGAACGCCGTTGGTATGCGCCTCTCTCCCCCTCGGTCGAGCAGCGCTGAGAAAAGCAAAGCAAAACCAATAACTTCAGCGGAAGAACCATCTGCGGAACCAGACTCGCGCAGCACGTTGCAAAAGCTGCTGGACCGCTTTTCATGAGCCTGATCCAAGCCTTTCGGGACCAATCCGAAACATGCACCCGGATGGGCTCTCCATTGATGGGGCGGGTGTTAAGCATCCTTGCCGAACACTGGGATGCAACCACCGCACTGGGTCGAAAAATGTCAACCTATGAGGGGGATATCGGCCCTGCAGGTCACTCACTGCCTTTGCGTATCTGTGGTGGTTTGCACGCCCTTGTCCTGCAACAACGGGACGGTGCACTGCCCGCAGCCTATCCGCCAAACACGGTCTCTGATGCAGCACTTGAAGGCGCAGTACTAAACGCTCTGAAATCACACGAAGACTTCCTGATCGACTGGACACAAAGCCCACCCCAAACCAACGAAGTGCGACGCAGCGCAGCCCTGATTGCTATGGCGCATGTGGCGCTGTCACACTTTGATCGTCCAATCGTTCTGTCCGAACTCGGAGCCAGTGGCGGATTGAACCTGATGTGGGACAAGTTCGCAGTGCAGACCAACGCCACAACGCTAGGCCCCAAGGATGCTGTTCTGACACTGACCCCAGAGTGGAACGGAAGCACGCCTCCTGCCGTTGTTCCACGGGTTGTGAGCCGGTTAGGAGTGGACCTGAACCCGTTGAATGCAAAGGATTCTGACGATCTTTTACGCCTCACCGCATATCTGTGGGCGGATCAGCCGCACCGGCTGGCCCTGACCCAAGCGGCTGCAGGTGCAATGGAGGCCCAGGTCGAAAAAGGTGATGCAATCAAGTGGTTGGAGGCACGTCTTGCAACGGTTCCTAATGGGCACATGCATATCATTCAACACACGGTCGCATGGCAGTATTTCCCGGGACCAGCCCAACGCAAGGGCACGGCCCTGATCGAAGCGGCAGGCGCACGGGCGACCCCCGAGACCCCGCTGGCGTGGATGCAAATGGAGACAGATGGCGACACGACAGGTGCAGTGGGCGCTGCTCTGACGCTCCGTCTGTGGCCGGGAGATGTTACACTGCATCTCGGGCGCGCAGATTTCCACGGACGATGGATCAACTGGACCGGTTAACGGTCAAAAGGCGATCCGTCGAAGTAACACTTCAAACCAAGGATAAACCTCAGCACATGTTTTTATATGGGATCGTCTTGACCGCTGTGGTGTTGATAACCACTGGGCTATTGATCGGAATCTGGAAGCGGGAAGAGATCAAACGCCTGCTCGTGGTCCACTCGCTGTTCAAAGAACACCGGATCGTATCGAATTTCTCCAACATGGCGGTGGGTTTTCTCCACACAGAAATCCCCAAAGGCGATGGGCCTGTCAGCCCCCTGCCCCAAGGCGCCCCGATGACCATGCCGGCCAGTTATGCCCAATGGGTCAAAGAGCACACGGTCACTTCCTTACTGGTGCTCAAGAATGGTCAGATGGTGCATGAGGCCTATTACCAAGGGACGTCTGCGGATGATTTGCGGATCAGCTGGTCCATCGCCAAAAGCTATCTGTCAGCGTTGTTCGGCATTCTGGTGCACGAGGGGGCGATCCCGTCCCTTGAAGAACCGGTCACAAAATACGCCCCCAGTCTCGCCGGAGGGGCCTATGAAACTGCCACCATCCTCGACGTGCTGCAAATGTCGAGCGGCATCACCTTTGACGAAGATTATCTGGCGTATCGCAGCGATATCAACAAGATGGGGCGTATCCTTGCCTTGGGCGGCACCATGGACGGGTTTGCCAAGGGGCTTCACGACACCTTTGCCGCGCCCGGAGAGACTTGGCAGTACACCTCCATCGACACGCATGTTCTTGGCATGGTCCTGCGCGGTGCGACTGGGCGCGATATCGTTGATCTGATGAGCGAAAAGGTGATCGCGCCGCTCGGTTTGGAGCAGACACCGATCTATCTGACGGACGGCGTCGGTGTCGAATTCGTGCTGGGCGGGCTCAACTTCGCGACACGCGATTATGCGCGGTTCGGACAGATGATTCTACAAAACGGTAACTGGCAAGGTCAGCAGATCGTGCCTTCGGAATGGGTCGCGGCCTCGACTGGGCTGCGCGTGCCTACCCCGCCAGATGAGATGGATTATGGTTACCAGTGGTGGATCCCCAAAGGCGCCAAGCCCGGGCAGTTTACGGGACGTGGAATTTACGGTCAGTACCTCTACATTGACCAACCAGCGGGCGTGGTTATCGTGTGTACAGCGGCTGACCGACGCTTCCGTGAGGACGGCAGACCTCAACTCAACATCGACATGTTTCGCGAGATTGTCGCAGCAACGAAAGAATGAACACAATGGAGCCAGAGGACAGCATCAACGTTTTGGGCACCGATCTGACGGTCTGCGGGATGGACCCGGTCACTGGCTTTTTTCGTGACGGGCATTGCAACACGTGCGCGGCCGATCAGGGCAGCCATACGGTTTGCGCGGTAATGACGGCCGAGTTCCTCGCCTTTTCGAAATATGTCGGCAATGACCTCAGCACGCCACGTCCAGAATACAACTTTGCAGGCCTGAACCCCGGCGACAACTGGTGCTTGTGCGCTGCTCGTTTCCTGCAAGCCCACGATGAGGGGTGCGCACCCAAGGTCAGTCTTGAGGCGACGCATCAGCGCGCTCTGGACATTGTGTCTCTGGAAGTGTTGCGGGAAAACGCAGCCTAGCCCAGCGGTCCGTCCATCAGGTCATCGATAAACAGGCTGAGCAGTTGCGGACGCCCGGACACCCCTGCCTTGCGGTAAATGGCGTTGGTTTGCGCCTTGACGGTACCTTCTGAGGTGTCGCGAAAGGCGGCAATATCCTGCGTGCTGAGCCCCTTGATGGCGAACAGGGCCACGTCGCGTTCTGCGGGCGTCAACTTCCATTCATCAAAACGATCTTCAAGCAGATCCATAAATGCGCCTGAAGCAGCGCGCAGCTGTCGCTCTACCTGTGTCGTGCGCTTCCATGTCCAACGAAGCATGATCGCTCCGACGACCGCGCCCAACAGCAAACCAACCGCAGCGCCAATCTCGATCAACTCCATGATTTTCCAGTCAAATGGCGTAACAGGGATGCCGAGGACAGTCACCATAATCTGCGAAATGAAAAAAATGGCGCAAAGCACCTGTACGACAAATACGGCTATCAGAATTCCGCGGCCCACTACTCGACTGCCCTGCGCTTGCGATGATCAGTCGTCATCGCCATCATCTCCGTCGCTATCCCCGCCGTCGCTATCGCTGTCACCGTCGCCATCATCGCCGTCACGGTCGTCATCGTCGCGATCATCGTCATCATCGTCATCGTAATCTTCGCGGTAGTCGTCATCGTAGTCATCGTCGTCGTCATTTTTGCCCGCTTCACCGCCCCCGGCCTCGCCCGAGGGCGGGTTAAACAGAGTCTGGCCCTCGCCCCTGCTCCGCGTGCGCCAATAGTCGCGCAGGATTTCTCCGGTCAGTGGATTGATGATGATTTCTCGTACCATGTCCCCTCGGCGCGACACGATGCGAGAGCGTCCCAGCCACGTCCGAGACACTTCGATCTGATTGAACCCCTGCTCACTGAGTTGGCGGATTACGTTGTCTTCGGCAGGGCCACCCGATACCGGGCCTGACAAGGCGAGGCACACAGCACACACGGAAAGCCAACCGCGCATCATGCCGCACGCCACGCTGTGACGCGCCGGATGACCGGCGCGTCTTTCGTGTTTCCCTCAACGACAGACCAAGCGGTCTGATCAGTCGTCGTCATCATCATCGTCGCCGTCATCATCCTCACGATCGTCGCTGTCGTGATCATCGTCGTCATCGTCATCGTAATCTTCGTCGTCATCATCACCATCATCGTCGTCTTCATCGTCATCGTCGTCCAGAAAATCACTGTCGCGCGTGCCGATTTCGATGGGCTGACCTTCCACAAATGTGCCCACGAAACGTTCCGTTCCCTGTTTGAGGATCTCACCAGTTTCACGGTCATAAACGACTTCGAGCTTTGTGATGTCTCGAACAGATTCTAATTTGGTCTGTGTCAGACCATTCTTGATCTCGACGGTTTCAAAACCTTGCTGCCTCAAGGTTTCGACAACGCGGTCGTTAAAGCTCTGAGCGTAGGCAGGAGCAGTTACCAGCACGCCCAGTGTCGTGCCAAGCAAAAGTGCAGTTTTCATATCGTATCCTTTCTTGATGCCAAGGACGCATCGACATGGCGTCCACTGGGTCAAGAAAGGCCCTTGAAGGGCGGCTCGGGAATCGCCCACGGGTTTAAATCACTGTGGGTAAACCCCAGTGAAATGGCCATAAACCTGAGTTTAGTCGCCCGCTCTGACACACGGGAGGGGTCACACTGTCTATTCGACGTTGCGCCCTTCGGGACCTGTCATGTCAAAGCCAAGCGCGCGGGCCACAGTAAAGATGTCCTTGTCGCCCCGCCCGCACATGTTCATGCAGATGATGTGATCGCACGGCAATTCTGGGGCGATTTTCATGACATGGGCGAGCGCGTGGCTGGGTTCGAGCGCAGGGATGATCCCCTCGAGCGTGCAGCATAGCTGGAACGCCTCCAGCGCCTCTTTATCGGTGATCGAGACGTATTGCGCCCGCCCGATGTCATGCAGCCAGGCATGTTCAGGGCCAATGCCCGGATAATCTAGCCCCGCCGAGATGGAAAACCCTTCGAGGATCTGCCCATCATCATCTTGCAGCAAGTAAGTGCGGTTGCCATGCAGAACTCCGGGACGCCCGCCTGTGAGCGAAGCGCAATGCTCCATCTTGGCGTTCACGCCCTTGCCACCGGCCTCAACGCCGATAATCGCAACCTCTTTGTCATCGAGAAAAGGGTAAAACAGGCCCATCGCGTTGGATCCGCCGCCGATGGCGGCGATGACGGTATCGGGAAAGCGTCCCTCAGCCTCCGTCATCTGGTCGCGGACTTCTTTGCCAATGATGCTCTGGAAATCACGCACCATGGCTGGGTACGGGTGAGGACCGGCAACTGTGCCGATGCAATAGAACGTGTCGCGTACGTTTGTGACCCAGTCGCGCAAGGCGTCGTTCATCGCGTCTTTCAGGGTGCCACGCCCAGAGGTCACGGGGATCACTTCCGCGCCCAGAAGCTTCATCCGGAACACGTTGGGGGCCTGACGTTCGACATCATGCGCGCCCATGTACACCACGCATTTCAGACCAAACTTTGCACAGACCGTCGCCGTCGCGACCCCGTGCTGACCAGCACCGGTTTCCGCGATGATACGTGTTTTGCCCATGCGGCGCGCCAGAATGATCTGGCCCAACACGTTGTTGATCTTGTGCGCGCCAGTATGGTTCAGCTCATCCCGCTTCATGTAGATTTTGGCACCACCCAGATGCTCCGTCAGCCGCTCTGCGTGATAGAGGGGGCTGGGGCGACCCACATAGTGCTTCCAAAGGAAATCCATCTCGGCCCAGAACGAGTCGTCTGTTTTGGCCTTTTCATACTCTTCTTCAAGGCTCAGGATCAGCGGCATCAGCGTTTCGGACACGAAACGCCCCCCAAAGTCGCCGAAACGGCCCCGTTCATCAGGGCCTGTCATGAAAGAGTTGAAAAGGTCGTTTGCCATGTGGCCCTCGCGCGTTCAGATAAGATCGCGTTTATACCCGATATGCGAAGGGGTAAAGCCGAGGCGCTGGTAGAAACGGGCTGTATCGGTGCGACTTTTGTTCATGGTCAGTTGCATCAGCACGCAACCTGCTGCACGGGCACGCGCCTCGGCATCCGCGATCATCGCTTCGCCGATCTTTTGGCCACGCAAGTCGCTGGCGACTCGCACAGTTTCAATCTGTGCACGCCCCGCGGCTTGTAGGGACAGGCCAGAGATAAATGTCAGCTGATAGGTCGCGATGATACGCCCGTCATGCGCACCCACGATCAGGTGATTGTTTGGTTCGCGACGCATCCGTTCAAAGGCCGACATGTAATGTGCAAGATCAAGCCCCTCACGCTCTGCCCCCAACACGTCGTCTGTCATCAACGCCAGTATGTCAGGCAAGTCAGTAGCCGTGGCATCGCGAAATGACACCATCAGATGTCCCGAGCGGCGGCCAGAAAACTTTGGATCAACCCGCTGTCCTTGTGTCCGGGCGCTGTTTCCACCGCAGAGCTCAGGTCGACTTGCCGCGCACCGGTCACCCGCACCGCTTCGGCCACGTTGTCTTGCGTCAACCCGCCAGCGAGCATCCAAGGCACAGGCCAACGACGCCCAGCAATAAGCGTCCAGTCAAAGGTGGCACCATTCCCACCCGGCAAATCCGCACCTTTCGGTGCTTTGGTGTCGACAAGCAGTTGATCCGCAACAGCACCGTAAGAATCGAGCGCCGCAATATCGCTTGCGTCACCCACGCCCACGGCTTTCATCACCGGCAGGCCGTAACGCGCCTTGATATCGGCCACGCGCTCAGGGCTTTCAGAGCCGTGCAATTGCAACATGTCCAGTGGGACAGTCGCCGTCAGGTTATCCAGAAAGGCATTATCAGCGTTCACCACCAACGCAACCTTGGCCACACCCGGTGGCACCTCAAGCGCTAGGGTGCGCGCTTGCTCAAGGCTCACATTGCGGGGGGACTTGGGGAAAAACACGAAACCGATGTATTTCGCGCCCGCCTCGACAGCAGCGGCCACGTGCTCGGCCTGGCTGAGGCCGCAAATTTTCACAGACAGGTCGGACATACGACGCGGTTTAGCTTGCCTCGTCGAGCAGGGCCAGCACTTCGTCTTTGCCCTCGTGCTTTTCGTTCTTGAGGCGCTTCACCTCGCGCTCAAGCCGCCGCACTTCACGCGCATTGCGCGCGTTTTCCGCGCGCACGGTATACTCGCGCATCCATTCCCAGACAAAGCCGACCAGCAATCCAATCAGAACGCCGCCAAAAATTACAATGAACAAAGGAAGTTGAACGGTAGGCGTAACAGCAAAAAGGCCCGCAATTTCATCCGGCAACATGTGGAGGGTGACCATATTGCGATTAGCCAAAGCCACGGCAATCAGTGCAATGCCAAAAACCGCGATGCACGCATAACGAACGTAGTGCATCAGGCCTTCCCGTTAAGTCGATCACGCAGCAGTTTGCCCGTCTTGAAAAACGGAACGTGCTTTTCTTCGACATCAACGGTCGCGCCGGTGCGCGGGTTGCGCCCTACGCGCGCATCACGCTTTTTGACGGAGAACGCGCCAAAGCCGCGTAGTTCGACCCTGTCGCCCCGCGCCATGGCGTCTGTCACTTCGTCAAAGATGGTATTCACAATGCGTTCGACATCACGCTGATAGAGGTGCGGGTTTTCGTCTGCGATTTTTTGGATCAGCTCGGACCGGATCATGGCATTCCCCCTCAAAACGATGCGACGTTTTGTTACAGATTTCTCGAGCGACTATAGGAACAATTTTGCGGCCCGTGAATAGCAAGGCGTTGGTTTAGGCGGATTTTTAGGCTGCGAAATGCCGTCATTCTGCTACGCTGCCCATGAAATCACCCGCCCGTAGCGTTCGGATTGCCCCAGCCTCGTTTGTTTCTTCCTGTGGGTCGCGTGTTGATTCGGGCGCTGGTTGAGCCTGTTTGAAACGTAAAAGGGGGGCCGTGAAGCCCCCCTTTTTCGAATGTTCTGGCAAGGCCCGCAGGCCCGTCCTTACTCGTCGGTTTTCAATGCCGCGCCAAGGATATCGCCCAAGCTCGCACCGGAGTCAGAAGAGCCATACTGTTCGACGGCCTCTTTCTCTTCTGCAATCTCGCGCGCCTTGATGGACACACCCAGACGACGGGTCTTGCTGTCGATGTTGGTGATGCGCACATCCACCTTGTCACCGACCGAGAACCGCTCGGGGCGCTGTTCGGCGCGATCACGGCTGAGGTCAGAGCGGCGGATGAAGGACTTCATGCCTTCGTATTCCACTTCGACACCGCCATCTTCGATCGCCGTTACTTCGACAGTCACGATCGAACCGCGCTTCACGCCGCCAACCGCTTCTGCGAACTTGTCACCACCGACACCTTTGATCGAGAGCGAGATGCGCTCTTTCTCAACGTCGACTTCAGACACAACCGCGCCGACCATGTCGCCCTTGCGGTAGTCCTGAATGGCTTCTTCGCCACGCTGGTCCCAAGAGAGGTCGGACAGGTGTACCATGCCGTCGATGTCGCCAGGCAGACCAACGAACAGACCGAATTCGGTGATGTTCTTGACTTCGCCTTCGACTTCGGTGCCCTCGGGGTGCGTTTCTGCAAACACTTCCCATGGATTACGCTGAGTCTGTTTCAGGCCCAGAGACACGCGGCGCTTGGCACCGTCGATTTCCAGAACCATGACTTCGACTTCTTGGCTGGTCGACACGATTTTACCCGGATGGACGTTCTTCTTGGTCCAGGACATTTCAGAAACGTGCACGAGGCCTTCGACACCGGGCTCGAGTTCAACAAAGGCACCGTAATCCGTGATGTTGGTCACGCGGCCTGTGTGGTTGGATTCCAGCGGGTATTTCGCGGCCACCAGATCCCATGGATCTTCTTGCAGCTGTTTCATACCAAGCGAGATGCGGTGCGTCTCTTTGTTGATCTTGATGACCTGCACCTTGATCGTTTCGCCAATCGTCAGGATTTCCGACGGGTGGTTCACACGACGCCATGCCATGTCGGTCACGTGCAACAGACCGTCTACACCGCCAAGGTCCACGAACGCACCGTATTCAGTGATGTTCTTGACCACGCCGTCGACTGTCTGACCTTCAGTCAGGTTACCGATAACTTCGGCGCGCTGTTCGGCGCGGGATTCTTCAAGGATGGCACGACGTGAGACAACGATGTTGCCACGACGACGGTCCATTTTCAGAATCTGGAACGGCTGCTTGAGACCCATCAGTGGCCCTGCATCCCGCACGGGGCGCACATCAACCTGAGAACCGGGCAGGAAGGCCACGGCGCCGCCGAGGTCAACCGTGAAGCCACCTTTGACACGGCCAAAGATCGCGCCTTCGACGCGTGCTTCGCCAGCGTAGGCGGTTTCGAGACGATCCCAAGCTTCTTCACGGCGTGCCATCTCGCGAGAGATAACCGCTTCGCCCTTGGCGTTTTCGGCCGAGCGCAGGAAGACTTCCACTTCATCGCCAACTGCGATTTCAGGGGCTTCACCGGGGTTTGCGAATTCTTTGAGCTCGACGCGGCCTTCCATCTTGTAGCCTACGTCGATGATGGCTTGACCCGCTTCGATCGCGAGTACTTTGCCTTTGACGACAGACCCTTCTTCGGGTGTGTCCATTTCGAAGCTTTCTTCAAGGAGGGCTTCGAATTCCTCCATCATTTTATCAGCCATGTGGCGTCGGTTTCCTAACTATTTCTGTTTTTCACGGGCCGTGCGGTTGTCTCCGCCGGTCTTGATCGGGTTCATTGGTCAGATGCATCAGCAAAACAAAGAGGGCCGGAATAGTCCGACCCTGCTCTTCTCGATGTCTTGCGTGGTGTTTACACCTTGGCGACGAGCGCGCGTATAGCGTCAGTTGCGGCTCAGGGCAATAGGCGTGATGCAAAGCTCTCCGAACCGCAAATACTCCAGAGTGCTCGCCTTGGCGGGTATCAGATCTCCTCACCCAGTTCCTGCAACTCTTTCAAAAGTTCCTGATAGATCCCGTTGCTGTCTCCGCCCCCATAACTGAGCGCCCCGCCGGAATAGGTTTGCCCGTAGGTGCGCGCCACGTTGATAGTCTGGACAAACGCCGACAACAGCTGGTCCTTTTCGAGTGGACTAAGGGGGTGAATAAACACCCCCCACAAACGCCCCTGCGCCACCGCATATCGAGCATCAAGCGCGGTGTCGAAATTTGCCTGCATCAGACGCATCAGTTCATCCGTTGCCAAACCCTCAGCAGACCGGATCGGGACCATAGCGCGCATACGGTCAGCGATCGGGTCTGCAACGACAAACAATGGAATGTCGTCAATCACGAACTGGATGGCATTGCCTGCAGCCTGCGCTTCAGGGTCAATCGCACGGATAATCTCAGCCATCCTTACCATCGTCATCGGTGGTTCGGTCGTCGGTGGGGACTGAGGGGCCTCGCCGTCTTGCGCAAACGCGAAGGATGCACAGACGAAAAGGGCAGAGAGCAAAACAATCAGGCGAAGCAAGCGCAGTGGCATAGGGCGAAACCTTTCGTATGATGACGAAAGGCTAGGCCGACTGCGCATCAAAAGCCACGCACCGTTTGGTGATCGAAAAGAGGTAAGGCGCAGGTATTCTGCGCCCCGCCTGATGTCAGAGTGCTGATTTCAACGCATCCACAAGATCAGTGCGTTCCCAGCTGAACCCACCATCCGCATCCGGAGCACGGCCGAAGTGGCCATAAGCGGCAGTGCGCTGATAGACAGGGCGGTTCAGTGACAGATGTTCACGAATGCCGCGAGGCGTAAGATCCATGACCTTTGCCACAGCCGCCTCAATCGCGGCATTGTCCACGCCGTTCGCGCCCACAGTGTCGCAATAGATCGACAGAGGTTTAGACACCCCAATGGCATAGCTCAGCTGGATCGTACATTTGTCAGCCAAGCCCGCCGCAACCACATTCTTAGCCAGATAGCGCGCTGCATAGGCCGCCGAGCGGTCTACCTTGGTCGGATCTTTTCCGGAAAATGCACCACCACCGTGAGGGGCCGCGCCACCGTAGGTGTCCACGATGATCTTGCGTCCTGTCAGCCCGGCATCTCCATCAGGACCACCAATGACAAATTTTCCCGTTGGATTCACGTGCCATTCGGTTTCATCGGTCAACCAGCCGTCAGGGAGGACTTCGGCAATGTAGGGTGCCACGATATTTCGGATGTCTTCGCTGGACAGGTCTTCTACGAGGTGCTGGGTCGACAGCACAAGCGAGGACACGCCCACCGGTTTGCCGTCGCGATAAATCACAGACAGTTGTGATTTGGCGTCCGGGCCAAGAGCGGGTTCGGTCCCGTCTTTGCGCACTTCTGCCAGACGGCGCAGGATCGCGTGGGCATAGTGGATTGGTGCTGGCATCAACTCTGGCGTTTCATTGGTGGCAAAGCCGAACATGATGCCCTGATCTCCGGCACCCTCGTCCTTGTTGCCGGACGCGTCGACACCTTGAGCGATGTGCGCAGATTGCTCATGCAAAAGGTTGGTGATCTCGCAGGTATTCCAGTGGAATTTGTCCTGCTCGTATCCAATATCCTTGATGCAGGCCCGGGCAATCTCGTCGATCTTGCCCATGTAATCTGTCAGTTTGTCCTGATCGCTTAGGCCGACTTCGCCCCCGATGACAACACGATCTGTCGTCGCAAAGGTTTCGCAGGCTACACGCGCCTCTGGCTCTTCGGACAAAAAGGCGTCGAGGACGGCGTCCGAAATACGATCGCAGACCTTATCAGGGTGACCCTCGGACACGGATTCCGAGGTAAAGGTATAGTTTTGACGGGACATAAGCGCTCCATTTTAAAGTCCATACACCACGTCAGGAAGCCGTTGTAGTGCGTAGCGGGCGGCTTACGCCCCACTCTGGTCTGCGTCAATGGATATCGGGCGGGCGGTAAACAAACGCCGCAACACCATGGCCAAAAGGCCAGACAACAGGACAAGCGCCCAAGGAAGATCGCCAGTGCGCGCATATAAAGTCAGCGCGCCTGGCGCAGGCAAGGGTGCATCAATGAAGCCCGCTTGGTTCAAACCAATTGACGAAATCACCCGGCCCTGCGGATCGATCATCGCGGATATCCCTGTGTTGGCGGCACGGACCATCGGTAACCCTTGTTCGATTGCGCGCATCCGGGCTTGGGCAAGATGCTGCTGCGGGCCTGAACGTGACCCGAACCAAGCATCATTGGTCAGTTGCATCAAAAAGGCAGGTCGATTCAGGGCGCGCCCGACATCGTGCGCAAAAACGGCTTCGTAGCAAATGAGTGGCAAAGCCGTGCCAATATCTCCGAAATCCAGCAAACGCGGTCCCGGCCCGGCGGCATACCCGCCCTCGGCCCTTTGGGCGAGACCGCCGACATTGATGTGGCGAAACAACCATTCCGCCGGCATGTATTCTCCGAACGGAACGAGATGGTGTTTATCATAGGTCTGCGTGACCTGCCCGCCCTCATTCAGCACGACAAGGCTGTTGAAATAGTCACTCTTTTCACGCCGCTGAATGCCCAGAACGACCGGCGTGCCGCGGGCCGCATCGGCGATCACGTCAAAGACAACCTGCGCATTTTCGGCCAGATAGGGCAGCGCCGTTTCAGGCCAAACAATCAGGTCCGGTGCACCGGGGCTCGCAGTGTATTCGATCTGGCGGTTCACAAAAACGGAGATTTTTTCAGGGTCCCACTTTTCGTCCTGCGGGGCATTTGGTTGGACCAAACGAACGGTGTGATCGGTCATTGGAACATCGCGCGCAGAGATCGGGACCAGGCCAAGGGCTGCGATCAAAACAGATGGAAAACCCCACAGCAGCCAGTTCTTTGGCACCGAATTTGCCGCGGTGACGCCACCGCACACCAACAACGTCAGACCATGTGGTCCAAGCCACGCAAGCCCCTGCCCGGCCCAGACATCCACAAACGCCTGAACTGGCGTCGCCCAAGGAAAACCGGTGAAGACGTAAGCGCGCAGCATCTCAACCCCCGCCCAAGTCACAGCAAGCATCCACGCCCGCCCGCCAGTCCAATGCGCGATTCCAAGTGCAAGCGCCCAGAAACTGCCCAGCAGCAGAGCAAGCAGTACGAGCGCGAACGGGGCCATCCAGCCGGTTGTGGCAGCATCCACCTGAAAAGGTTCAGTGATCCAAGTGAGCGTGAGCACGAAGTAGCCTGTGCCCAGCGCCCAGCCGTTCCAAAGCGCCGTGCGCCAATTGGGCGAGCGGTGCAACAGAACAAAACCGGTTGCGAGGGGAACAAAAATCGCTGCCGCAAAAGCGTGCGGGTCGTGGGCCAACGCCCCGATCCCGCCCGAAGCAAAGGCCAACACCACCAGCGCCCAACGTGGAAGGGCCGCAAGGCGGGCCGTCATTTGGATCATTCGGCGGCGTCCCGCCCAGTCAAGCGCACACGGAGCCGCTTGATTCGGCGCGGATCGGCATCGATCACTTCGAACTCCGGGCCATCCGGATGCTGAACGACTTCGCCGCGGCCCGGAACCCGCCCCGCAAGCATAAAGACAAGCCCGCCGAGTGTTTCGATATCTTCCTCATCCACGTCATCGTGGGTGGTAAGTGAAATACCAACCTCTTCTTCAAACTCATCCAACGGCGTCTTGGCAAGAGCCAAATAACACCCTGTCTTTTCGCGGGTGAACATGACGTCTTCGTCGATGTCGTGCTCATCCTCGATCTCGCCAATAACCTGTTCGATCAGGTCCTCGATGGTGACCAAACCATCTACACCGCCGTATTCGTCGATCACCAACGCCATGTGACGACGCTCGGTCTGCATTTTGGTCAGCAGCACACCAATACTCATGGACGGGGGCACAAAAAGCAGCGGGCGCAGACCTGCGCGCAGATCAAATTCCGTGCCACCGCCGTTGAACCCATAATTAAGCGCGATATCTTTGAGATGTGCAAAGCCGATCGGGGTATCGATCGTTCCCTCAAACACCGGCAACCGTGTCAGTCCGCTTTCCTTGAACACGCTGACCAGTTCATCAAGCCCAACAGTGTCTGGTACAGCCGTAATATCAGCCATCGGAACGGCCACATCCTCAACCCGCATCCGACGCAGATTTATCATACCATGCTCTTGCGGGCGCGGCACGTCTGGCGCGTCTTCCAAGCCATTTGTTTCTGAAGGGGTGAGTGCGCCAATCACACGCGCAAAAAAACCACCAGCCTGTACGGGTTCGTTGGTGTCGTTGTCTGACTGCGCGCGCTGCGCTGCGCCAGACGATCCGTCGTTTTCGCCCATTGGCTCCTGTCCAGTTTTCATGCCCCCCAGATTCGGAGGGGCGTCGATGCCTCCTAATATGGGTCAGTGACCCCCAAATTGCCAAGTATTTCGACCTCAAGTGCTTCCATCCGCGTGGCGTCAAGGTCACGGATATGGTCGTAGCCCAGCAAATGTAGCGTTCCGTGAACGATCAAATGAGTGACATGGTCAACCATGGGCTTGTCCTGTTCGACCGCTTCGCGGGCACAGGTGTCATAGGCGATGGCAATGTCGCCGAGGCTGATTGTGCCGTCTGGATCGGGTGTCGGGGCATCCGGTTCTGCGCCTTCTTTCTCGGGATTGAGATCGGTCTCGGGCCAACTGAGTACGTTTGTCGCGGTTGTTTTGGTGCGAAATTCGGCATTCAGTTTTGTGATACGCGCATCATCGCAGGCCAACACGGACACTTCTGCCGGCCGGCGGACAAGCTCATCCAGAACATAGATGATGGTGCGTGCAGCCAATTGACCAAAGTCCAGCGCTTGCCAGCGGTCATCTTCGATCAGGATGTCGATGTCATGTTGCAGGTGTTTGCTCACCGGGGACCAGGCCCCGGACCCCCGAGATTTTTCCAAAACAGAGAAGGTCAGGACGCCTCTGTATCCGCCTCATATGCCTCGATAATCGCCGCGACCAGCGGGTGACGCACCACGTCCTTGGACGTGAAGTAGTTAAAGCTGATTTTTGGCACAGATTTCAGTAACCGTTCGGCATCCCACAAGCCCGAGGGCACGCCGCGCGGCAGGTCGATCTGGGTGCGGTCGCCGGTGATCACCATGCGCGACCCTTCGCCAAGGCGCGTCAGGAACATCTTCATCTGCATAGTGGTGGCGTTCTGCGCCTCGTCCAACACGACATAGGCATTCGACAATGTACGGCCGCGCATAAAGGCCAGCGGCGCAATCTCGATTGTCTTTTCCTCTTTCAGCTTGGCCAGTTGTTTGCCCGGGAGAAAGTCATTCAGCGCATCATAAAGAGGCTGCATGTACGGGTCGACCTTTTCCTCTTGCGTACCGGGCAGAAAGCCGAGGCGTTCGCCGGCCTCGACCGCCGGGCGGCAAAGAATGATCTTGTCGACCTCGCCAGAGATGAACATCGACACACCCACAGCCACAGCAAGATATGTTTTGCCCGTGCCTGCAGGCCCGATACCAAAGGCCAATTCATTATCAAACAACGACTGGACATAGGCCTTTTGCGCATCCGTGCGCGGCTCAACCAATTTCTTTCGAGTCTTAATCTCGATCCGGTTGCCGACGGGCATTTCCAGTTGGTCGCCATCGCGGGTGCCGGTGTCTTCTTCGGATCTGCCCATGCGCAATTCGCGATCGACATCCGCAGGGGCGACTTCCTTGCCCCCCTCCAGACGCAGATACAGAGCCTGAAGCACCTCTTTGGCGCGGGCCTGTGCGGCCTCTTCACCAAGTAAAACCAGCACATTTCCGCGACGGACGATCTGGACATCAAGCGCAGCTTCAATCGCTGTGAGGTGCCCGTCATAGGGACCACACAGATCAATCAACAGTCGGTTGTCGGGAAATTCGATCTGCACCTCTGCAGGTGCAATTTTCGATGGCGATGGGGTCAGGGCACCAATGGCCAATCCGCTCTCCTCGTCTGGCGTTCTGGGACCAGCGTGCCAAGTTCGGCGGTGACGCGCAAGCGGTGCATGCAAAAATTCGTCAATTTGAAACAATTCCGCAATTGAACCGATCAGATCTTGGGTGTCAGATCGCAATACGCCCGATCCCAGCCGCTCACATTATGCCGGTTTTCCCTACGCAGTATGCTTAACGGGGCGCATTGTTGACAGTCAGCAAACAAACTAACGTGCCTATAGGGTCGACGAACGCAGGATCATTCCATCAAAAGCGAGTGTGGTTAAATATTGCTCACATTATGCCGATAGATGAAAGCAGACTGCGTCAGCTTTCTGACCCATGGGGTGTGGTGCCAGCGTCCGGTCTGCCAAGCGGTCTGGCCAGACGCCGTATCAAAGAGGATCGAATCATGACGATTTTAGCCCTCAGCTCTGTCGCCAGTTCCTAAACAGTCTCTCGGACTAAAACCTGTTTTGCCCATAAACCAGACAATGATACCGCCCCAGTTGCCCCAGTTGCAAAAAGCCGCTCGCTTGGGTTGAGCATGATTGCAGCCCTAAAAAAACCGCAGTACCGTCACATTCTGTAAATTTTAAATGGTAAAAGAAGGCGTATAGACAATGCGTTCATTTCTCAAAGTTCCAGGTTCGGCTCGTATATCGATCATGGCGATGATTGCGGCGCTTTTGACCGCCACGACTTTTTTGGCCGCAACACCGGCGGCCGCCGAGCGAGTTAGTGAACCCACCAAGCCCGGCACTTCAGGTAACGAGTTCATTATCAGTTGCTTTCGCGGCCCATGGAAGGTGGTCCACTGGGACCGTCCAGCCGCAATTTTCATCGATGAACTTGTCGAGTACGGCTACACGCAAACACAAGCCCTTGCGATAGGCGAGCGCATATGCCGTGAGGAATATGGCGTCGACCGTCCTGAATGGATGGAGGCACAGCTACGCCGGATCGTCGCCGAAACACCGCCGCTTCACCCCAGTGGTAAGTTTGTTTTTAGTGACTGACGATTGGTCGCTCCGGTCCGCTGGTCCGATTTAGTCCAGCAGTGCGCCCTGAAGTGAATTCGAACCTGACCCAATAATCTGAACGCGCCGCAAGTCTCCCGTTTGCACTTTGGGGTCTGCGACGTGGACAGCATGCAGGTACTCGCTTTTGCCAACCATCTGACCGGGGAGGCGCCCAGACTTTTCGAAAAGTACGCGAACTGTCCGCCCAACCATACCTTCCTGAATGGCGCGCTGTTGCTTGGTGATCAACTGTTGCAGGCGTTGCAGCCTCTCGTCGGCCTCTGCTGCATTCACTTGCGCGCGTTCAGCCGCAGGTGTCCCCGGCCGGGTCGAATATTTGAATGAATAGGCGTAGCCGTAATTCACGGCCTCAACTAGATCGAGTGTCGCCTGAAAATCTTCTTCCGTTTCTTCCGGGAAGCCAACGATGAAGTCTCCAGACATCAAGATGTCCGGGCGTGCTGCGCGGATACGTTCAATCATCCGCAGATAGCTTTCGGCAGTGTGGCTGCGGTTCATCCGCTTCAGGATTTTGTCACTGCCAGACTGCACAGGTAAGTGTAGGTATGGCATCAGCTTCTCGCATTCGCCATGTGCCGCGATCAGGTCATCAGTCATGTCGTTGGGATGGGACGTGGTAAAGCGGATGCGCTCGAGCCCGTCGACCTTATCGAGATCCCAGATCAGTTTAGCCAGGGTGTGATCCGAGCCATCCGGTCCGGCGCCGTGATAGGCATTCACGTTCTGGCCCAAAAGCGTGATCTCACGCACGCCCCGTTCAACCAGATCGCGGGCCTCATCCAGAATGCGGGCAGCCGGACGGCTGACTTCGGCACCACGGGTGTAGGGCACCACGCAAAAGGCGCAGAACTTGTCGCAACCTTCTTGCACAGTCAGGAAGGCTGAAGGTCCACGCGCAGCCTTTGGGCGAGTTTTCAGACGCTCAAATTTGTCTTCCTCGGGGAAATCCGTATCGATCGCTTTCTCGCCCGAGCGCGTCTTGGCCTCCATTTCTGGCAGGCGGTGATAGCTTTGCGGGCCAACCACAAGGTCGACCGCCGGTTGGCGGCGCATTATCTCGGCACCTTCAGCCTGGGCCACGCACCCAGCCACGCCGATTTTCAGGTCGGGCTTTTCAACCTTGAGCGCTTTCATGCGACCGAGTTCGGAGTAAACCTTTTCCGCCGCTTTTTCCCGAATATGACAGGTGTTGAGCAGGATCATATCCGCCTCGCCCGCCTCTGTGGTCTCCTCATATCCCTGCCCGCCCAAGGCCTCGGCCATGCGTTCGCTGTCATAGACGTTCATCTGGCAGCCATAGGTCTTGATAAAGAGCTTTTTCGGCGTCGTCATGGGGCGCATCCAGGTGTTGAAGGGATCAGGTTGGCGATCTAGCAGCGGCACGGCTCTCTTGCAATGCGTGGCAGATTAACCGAATGAAAGGGAGAAACCGTGAAGATCTAGCCTGATGCACTACGACAGCCTCTCCACGATGATCAAATCCACCGCTGCGGTGCCGCCGCAGGGGCCAGTGGCTTTGGTCCTTGTCGAGGACGATGTGGAAGTCGGCACCACTCTGCGCCATCACCAGCAGATTGGGTTCAAATCGCTCATCGCCTGCATGCCGCGCAGCTTTACCCTGCCCCGTGACCTGGAAGACTCCGTGATCCGGGTTGACTATGACATGACAGCTCCGGCCGCCATGGAAACGGCTGTCAATCTGCTTATCACGTCGCTGCCCGCTGACACGTGGATGTATTACTGTTTTAACGCCGAATACTTGTTCCATCCGTTTTGCGAGACGCGCACGGTCGGCGAAATGCTCGCCTTTCATGCTGAAGAGCGGCGGTCTGCGATGCTGACATACGTGATCGACCTTTACGCGGACGATCTGCATGAATTTCCCAATGCGGTGGCCCTCGAGCGGGCATATCTGGACAAATCAGGCTATTACGCGCTCGCCCGCCCTGATGAGAAAGAGCATCCGAAGGAACGTCAGTTGAGCTTTTTCGGCGGGCTGCGATGGAGGTATGAAGAACATGTACCGGCAGCCCGGCGCAAGATCGACCGGATTGCCCTGTTCAAGACCAAGCCGGGTCTCAGCTTGCGTGAGGATCACACGTTTTCGGACGAGGAATACAACACCTATGCCTGCAAATGGCACCACAACCTGACCTCGGCGATCTGTTCATTTCGCACCGCCAAGGCCCTCAAACTGAACCCGGGCAGTACCTTTGATATCCCTACGTTCACGTGGCACAACTCGGCGCCCTTTGAGTGGCATTCGCGCCAGCTCCTTGATCTGGGGTTGATGGAGCCGGGGCAGTGGTTCTAAGAGCCATCGCGGTTTTGGGGCACCATGCCGCGCATCGATAATTTTACGAAGGCAGTGAACGGCCCGGCTGGACGCGGCAGTCCAGAGAGCAAGCAACGCACTGCAGACCCCGACCCGCTTGGTTAGTCTGCGAAGAAGGTCGCCAACGCGTCGATCTCTGTTTGGCGCAACTCATGCCCACCCTCGTGCACTTCCTAGCGCACGTCCGCGCCTTCGAACTTGAACCACGCAATCAACTCTTCGCTCATTGGCCAAGGCGTGATCGGATCGCGTTGCCCTGCAGTGACCAACACGCGGCGGTCTTTCATTTGGGGCGTGGTGACCGGTGCCCAAGTGACCAGAGGATGCAAAAGAGCAACCCGGTCAAACAGATCGGGACGCTGCAAGAAAACAGACGCCAGTATGTTCGCCCCGTTCGAATAGCCGAAGGCGTAGACTGGGCTTGCGGGGTGATCTGTGCGATGGGCTATTACAAAGGCGATCATCTTGTCACGAGCCCGGGCCAAATCGTCCATGTCATAAACGCCCTCTCCCGTGCGCCGAAAGAATCGCGCCGCACCCATTTCAGATACGTCCCCTCGGGGCGAGACAACGCCCGCCTTCGGAACCAGATGGCCGGCAAGCTCAAAGAACTGATGCTCATCCCCGCCAGTCCCATGAAAAGCAAAGACCAGCGGGCGTCCGGCTTCGGGCGCTTTGACAAGCGCCTCATACGAAGTTGTTGTCATGGCACCCTCCGTCAGTTTGCGATTGGCGGCAGTCCCGCCTCGATCTTGGCGCGAAGCGGTTCGTAACGGGTCGGCAGTTTGAGCGCCTCACCCAGATGTGCCGTGTCTTCATCCCGATCAAAACCGGGTTCGTTCGTGGCAATCTCAAACAGCACACCGCCGGGGGTGCGGAAGTAAATCGCCCAGAAATAATCGCGGTCGATCACAGGTGTAACCTGATAACCAGTGTCCATCAGAGCCTCACGCACCCGCAATTGTGCGGCGCGATCCTCGACGGCAAAGGCGATGTGGTGGACGGACCCCGCTCCTTGGTTTGCAGTGGGGGCAGCGCCTGTCACCCGCTCAAGGTCAATGGTGTCTGCAGCATTGCCGCCTTCGATCACATAGCGGGTGACATCGCCGGCGGTTTCGCCCTTTTGGTACCCCATGAACCCCAGCAACTCGCCCGTTGCGTCCACGTCGCGCAAACGGAACCGTGCCCCGTGAAAGCCAAGGATGCCCGTATCGTAAGAGATACCGTTGCCTGTCCATGGCGCCCTGTCGCGCGCCTCGCTTTCGACCAGCGCAAAGCCGTCGCCGTCCGGGCCATCAAAACTGAGCCGGGTTTCGCCAAAGGCGGTGTCTTTGTTCAGGCCCGTGACGCCCTGACTGGCAAGGCGATCGGACCAGAACCCAAGGCTGCCGGTTGGCACGGCAAATTCGGTGATCCCAACCTCGCCCGCGCCACGGTTGCCTTTGGGCATTTGGCCAAAGGGAAAATAGGTCATGACCGAGCCGGGCGTGCCTGCCTCGTCCCCGTAATAGAGGTGATAGACGTCAGGTGCGTCGAAATTCACGGTCTTTTTCACCCGGCGCAATCCCAGCGTTTGCGTGAAAAATGCATTGTTGGTGTTGGCATCCCCGGCCATCGACGTGACGTGGTGCAGTCCTTTGATATCTTTGATCATGGCTGGCTCCTTATTTTTGGTTCCATGTGCTTGTCGTTAGACATACCTGCTTGGGGGGCAAAATAAATGGACAAAGATATCCATTTATTATTGATGAAAACGGAATTATGACTGCCGTATGATCGAGTTGAAACCTATTAGGGTGCTGCGCGCGGTTTCTGACCTCAAAAGCTTTTCACAGGCGGCTCGCGCGCTTGACCTCGCACCTGCGTCTGTGACCCGGATCATCAACCAGTTGGAACAGGACCTTGGCGCGCAATTGTTGGTGCGCACCACGCGGCAGGTTGCGTTGACCAGCGCCGGGGCGACCGTCTTGTCCCGTTACCGCCCGCTGCTGGAAGGGTTCGAAGAGGTCACCCAAGACCTGCAACGCTCTATCCGCCCGGATGCGGGCCATCTGCGCCTGACTGCGCCCATTTCACTGGGCATCGCCTTGTTGCCGCAAGTTATTGCGGGCTTTCGACTGGCCTATCCCGGCATATCGGTCGAGATCAATTTCACCGACACTCTGATCGACGTGATTGAGGAAAATTGTGATCTGGCGGTGCGTGTGTCAGGCCCACCCACAGACAAATCCACCATTTGGCGCAAGCTGTGTGAGGTGCCCCGGCGTGCCATCGCAGCCCCTGCCTTGTTTAACCGGCAGCCTAGTCCGCAACATCCCGACGATCTGATCGCCGCGCCATTGATGTCCTATGGTGCAAAGGGGGAACCGGAGCAGTGGTCCTTTGCCCGCGCCGGGGCGCAACGCACTGTCCGTGCGGGCAAAACCGTGATCTCGAACAATGGTGATTTTCTTTATGCCATGGCGCGGATTGGCGAGGGCATTTGTGTGCTGCCTGATTTTATCACCGCAGATGGTTTGCAATCTGGCGCGGTGATCGAAGTTTTGCCGGACTGGTCCATTCCGTCTTTGTGGCTGACCCTGTTTTATCCACCCTACGAGCGCTTGCCCCCGGTGGTTGGCACCTTTGCCGATTATTTCGAGGCATTTATTGACGATCACCCGGATCTCCGCGTGCCTGTGTAGGCGCGAGGCGATTTGGTTGGTGGCCCTTGAGTGAGAACGGACGTGCCTTAGGCAAGCAGCATGGGGAACCAGTCGCTGCGCAGCCGTTGCCCGGGCACCATGTCGTGCCCCGGGAAGGGCGGTGATGTTGGGCCGGGCCGCGTGACATAGTGCGCATCGTCCCCAACCAGCCGCAGCGAAAAGGCCCGTCTGCGCGCATCGCTGTGATTGCCCCGCGCGCCGTGCAGTGTGCGAAAGTGGAAGGCGACCGCGTCACCCGGTTCCATTTCAAATTCCACGATCCGCATCCCTTCGGCCTCTGGATCAGGGATTGCCATGTAGTCGCCTTCGAAAAAGGCGGTCTCTGACGCCCAGCGCGTGGGCAGCACGTCTTTTTCCCAGAGGTGAGAACCCGCCACGCAGCGCAAGGACGCGTCCCGCACCGGATCGAGCGGTGACCAGAAGCTGACCGTCTGTGTCCCTTCGACGAAGTAATAGGGTGCGTCCTGATGCCATGGTGTCGCCATCGAGGTTCCCGGTTCTTTCACCAGCACGTGGTCATGGAACATTTGCACGGTGTCGCTGCCCATTAGCGTTGCCGCCGCGCGCGCGATGGCTGGATCGTGCACAGGTGCGTGGAATTCCGGGATCCGTTCCCAATTGCAGTAGTCGTCAAAGAAGAGCCCGGTATCGCCCGCCCGGTCGTTGGTGGACGCATAGGGCCCCGGTTCAGCCATGTTGCGTGCGATGCCCGCCCGCAGGGTGTCCACATGATCGTCAAAGAGCCCGCGGATCAGCAAAACGCCGTCGGCCTGATAGGTGGCGGCGTCTTGCGCAGTGACGTCAGTCATGGGTCAGGGTTTGCGGCGCAGCCGGATCACCACGTCGACCGAGGCGATCTCGGCCCCGTCCGGTGCGTCTGGCAGTTGTGCGATCACCAGTTGATCGGATGGCGCGTCTGTCAGCTTGGCATCGTCTTCCCAGAAGAAATGCGGGTGGTCGTGGGCGTTTGTGTCAAAGTAGCTTTTGGAGCCGTCCACCATCACTTCTTGCATCAGCCCGGCATCGCAGAAGGCGCGCAGGGTGTTGTAAACAGTGGCGAGAGACACGCCGTCGCCTTGGGATTTGGCCGCGTCAAACAGGCTTTCGGCGGTGACGTGGCGGTGCTGACCGTCGCCAATCAAGAGCGAGGCAAGCGCCATGCGTTGGCGCGTCGGGCGCAGGCCCGCGCCTGCGAGCCATTTGGTTTCAATGTCCTGTTGACCCTGTGCCATCGTGATCCTCGTCTTCGTCGCTTAACATATAAGGTCGAAGGGGCCCGCAATTCAATTGAAAATCAGTGTTAACACATTATACCGCAGGGCTGTGGTCCCCCTGCCCTGCCCTTGCACAGACGGACCCGGCGATGCTAAACGGAGACCGACCCTGGGGCCCCTATAGCCCGCGCGCACACGAAGAGGCTGACCATGGCAGATTATCCCACGAGCTTTGACAAAGAGGGCTTGCTGAAATGCGCCGCCGGAGACCTGTTCGGACCCGGCAATGCGCAACTGCCCGCACCGCCGATGCTGATGATGGACCGGATCACGGACGTTTCCGGCGACGGCGGCGCGCATGGCAAAGGCCACATCGTGGCAGAGTTCGATATCACTCCCGATCTGTGGTTCTTTAAATGCCACTTTCCCGGCAACCCGATCATGCCCGGCTGTCTTGGCCTTGACGGCCTGTGGCAACTCACTGGCTTTAACCTCGGCTGGCGCGGCTGGCAGGGGCGTGGCTATGCGCTTGGCGTGGGTGAAGTGAAGCTGAAGGGCATGGTCCGCCCGGACCGCAAAATGCTGACCTACAAGATCGACTTCACCAAAGCGATCCAGACCCGCCGCCTGACCATGGGTGTTGCGGATGGCATCGTCGAGGCAGACGGCGAATTGATCTATGAGGTCAAGGACATGAAGGTCGCGCTCAGCGAGAGTTAACCCATCGCACGTGCAACGCCTCGATTGCACACCTGACGCGACGTTCGAAGCTTCCCGTTAAGACCTGCAAAACAAGGCGCATCGGAGTGTCACACCCTGTACACACTGCGTGCACAGACCGTGCACCGCGCGGCATACGAATTGGCCTGCATCCTTATGTAAACGCAACGTTCGGTGGTGCTTGTTAACAGAAAGTGAACACCGTCCTGCCGCGGACGATCACCAGAGCCATCTGGCACCGTACGCTATGCGGGACAAAATGTGAATTCGCAACAAATTCTTCGATGACGATTTTGGGCATGTGTGTTTTGCCATCAAATGCCAGTTAAAACAGATGAGGTTGCTTGACGACCTAGGTCCCGGAATTTGATTTCTCCCAAGGAAACCACTATCTGGAGGTAACAACAAAAAAATAATCGAGCGGTTTCAGAATGCTATCTTCCATGCACTCCACTTTGGGCGCATTTATTAGTCCAATGCTTCGGCGACCTAAACGCTTGCAAATGGCGGCTTTGTGTCATCGCGGTCAGGGCGATGATAAAGAATACCTGTTGGTTACCAGTCGCGACACGGGCAGGTGGATTATCCCCAAAGGTTGGCCTGTTCGCGGGCTGAAATCCAATGAAACCGCTCTGCAAGAAGCATGGGAGGAAGCGGGCGTCAAAAACAGTTCGGCTTCAGCACAGCCCATTGGCAGGTATAACTATCAAAAACATCTGGGGGGCGGTTACGCGGTTCCGGTCGAAACATTGGTCTATTCAGTGGCAGTCAACGAACTTTCTGATGATTTTCCAGAGGCGCATGAACGAACCCGCAAATGGGTCAGCGCCACACTTGCAGCCGCCATGGTTCAAGAACCTGAACTCAAAGCTATTTTTTGCGCGCGATAAATATTCCTTTTTTCTTGATGGGCGAACGTTGATTTCTTGGTGCCCAACCCGTTAACGACCCTTTGGAAACGGGAGGGATTCATTCGTGACAGACAATCAAGGCGATCCACGCCATTTAGAAACGTTGGACCGCGACCTTGCGCGGTTCTCCAACCTTGAAACGGCAACCGCACTAGTCGGTAAGCCAATGGTTGGAATTGGCGTGTCATTCATCTTCGTTGTTTTGGCAGGCCTCACTGCGATGCTGTTCTTTGGCGATGCCAACAACACCTTTATCGTCGTCGTTGCGGCGTGCCTTGGTGCCTATATGGCGCTGAATATCGGCGCCAATGACGTGGCCAACAACATGGGGCCAGCGGTGGGCGCAAATGCACTTTCAATGGGCGGAGCCATCGCAATCGCAGTCGTGTTTGAAAGTGCCGGAGCCTTGATTGCAGGCGGGGACGTAGTGTCAACTATCGCAAAGGGTATCATTGAACCTGAAAGCATGGGCACCGCAGATGTGTTTATCTGGGCTATGATGTCTGCCCTGCTGTCTGCGGCGCTTTGGGTGAACCTAGCCACCTGGATCGGCGCACCTGTGTCAACGACGCATTCGGTTGTGGGCGGTGTTATGGGGGCTGGAATCGCCGCCGCGGGCTTTTCGGCTGTGTCTTGGGGCACGATGTCTGGCATTGCAGCGTCTTGGGTCATTTCGCCGGTGCTTGGCGGTGCGATTGCTGCTTTCTTCTTGTTCGTCATCAAATCACGCATCATCTACCAAGACGACAAAATCGCTGCGGCGCGCAAATGGGTGCCAATCCTAGTTGGAGTTATGGCAGGCACATTCGGGTCTTATCTGGCGCTAAAGGGCCTGAAAAAGATCATTAAGATCGACATGCCAACCGCCCTGTTGATCGGCCTCGCCATCGCGATCGCCGTGTGGATGGTCATGATCCCTGTGATCAAAAAACAATCCGAAGGTTTGGAGAACCGCAACAAATCTCTCAAAGTTCTGTTTGGCATTCCGTTAATTGTGTCTGCCGCATTGCTGAGCTTTGCGCATGGCGCAAATGACGTAGCAAACGCAGTGGGTCCTTTGGCGGCCATTGTTCAAGTGTCCCAGTCTGGTGATTTTACCCGCTCTTTTAGTATCCCCGCCTGGGTTATGGTTATTGGAGCCTTCGGCATCTCGTTCGGGTTATTCCTGTTTGGTCCAAAACTGATCCGTATGGTTGGCGGCCAGATCACCAAACTGAATCCGATGCGCGCCTATTGTGTGGCCCTGTCAGCCGCGATCACCGTGATCGTGGCCAGCTGGTTGGGTTTGCCGGTCAGTTCCACCCATATTGCCGTCGGTGCCGTGTTTGGCGTCGGCTTCTTTCGCGAGTGGGATGCAGAACGCCGCATCCGTACGGCGCGCCTCGTCATGCCTAACCGCCCACAATACGCCCCAGAGGAACGTAGGCGCCGCAAATTGGTGCGCCGGTCCCACTTTATGACAATCATTGCCGCTTGGGTTATCACCGTGCCAGCCGCCGCGCTTGTGTCTGGGATAATATTTTTCCTCATCAGCGTAACAATGACCTAGTCGATTTCGGACCACTTTGCAGCCTGCATCTGCAGGTCGCAATACAGACATTCGTACTCGTGATAGAGAATTTTTAAGAGGGCCCAATGCGGGCGTTCGCAGCGCAGGTATTGGGAGTCTGCTTTGGACTCAAAGCAGCCCTTCACGGCAGCACAGCCATCATGAAGTGGCAAGGCGGGCGGACAAGTGATTGGCTCATTACCATGGCATTCATTCCCTGTGCGGCTACTTGCCCCTGCCCCACAGTCCTTCATGGGCACGGCAAGAAATCGTGAAGGAGTGGGCATTTGCCGTCCAGCATGATGCCCCCTGACAACTGTATGGAGGTCTGACCCTTGCAGAGTTGATCAGCGTAGTGCCACGTTCTCCAGAAACGCAACAGTCTCTCCTTCGGCGGAGCGTAACTCCATCGTAGGGCCGGTCACGATCGCTTCGCTGACGGACGCGATGCCCTGGACCCACGCCCGTTCGATCTCATCAAGAGGCGGTGGGCACGCCATCAGCGTCATCGGCCCCGGTTGCAGCGTCAGGGATGAACCATCCAGCGCGTAGCCTCCGTTGACTGTGTTGCAGCCAATGGTCGAGGTGAAGGTGCCTTCGCCGGATCGAAAGATGACGTGCGGTTCGCGCTTGCCTTCGACGGCACCGAGTGTTTCCCCGCCAATCGACAAAATGCGCCAGTAGGCGTCTCCGATATCCGAATCTGCCATGGCCCGTTCACAGGTTAGTCCGGGCACAAACCCGGCCAGCCGATCCATCACCACCATATCACGCTGGCCGCCTTCCATGCCTTCACGTTCAGCGATTTGCCCGTCAAAAACGACAACCGTTGGCGCCCCAGGTTCGGCCTGTGCGTCGCGGTATGCGCGCTCGGCGTCGAGATATGCGCCCTCCATCGCAACCGGGTAGGTTTCCTCACTCCCGCATGCGGTAAACGTGGCAGCGTCCGCGAAATACACAAATTCACCGATGAGGCGGCGGGTCGGCTCGGCCTGAGCTTGCACCTTCACCATGGTAATCAAGGCATCTGTGCCTGTGTCGTTGGTCAAGACCGGGGTGTGCGTGTCTGTGGTGAACAACAGCTTGTCGCCCATCCGCAGACTGGCCCGCACTGCGTAGCGCCGACCGTCCTGAATAACGTCCGGGTTGAAAGGAAGTGCAACCTCATAGGGCGGATTGCCCGCGTCGTTTACTGTTACCGCCCCAAGGATTTTGGCAGGTGCATCTGCCAACGACACATCCTGAAGCTGCGCCTCAAAGGTCACTCCGGGCAGCATCGCAATCCGTTCTCGGTACGTGGCGGACACCGTTATCGTCTCCATCGCAGTTACAATACCTCCTGTGATGGAAAGGCCCACCGCGAAAATGAATAGAAGAGCCCGCATAGACCTGATCCTTTGTTTGGTGTCCTGTTAGAAAGTTATTTCAGGTGACCCATTCAAGTCCACCAACCAAATAGGTGCATTTTTTAAACTAAGGCGGGATCACCATCCCCGATAGGGATGAAGCGTCTGCAGCCCTCCATCCGTCTTTTATGAACCAACATCACTGCGCCTTTGCAGTCCGGCCACCGATATGTTGGGCGGATGTCTTATGCGTGATCGATGACACAGCCCCCCCCTAACGCCTTGCACGCCCCTGCCCCCCTGTCCTACATGGGACTGGCACTAAAGTGCGCGGGACCACCTCTGTGTCCGGCGTCAAAACTGAGGTTTGCAGATGAAAAGAGTTGTCGTTACCGGATTGGGCATCGTCTCATCCATCGGGAACAACGCAGACGAAGTCCTGGCTTCGCTCAAGTCAGGCACTTCGGGCATTGTCGCCTCCGAAGAGATGGCCGAGCATGGCTTTCGCAGCCAGATCGCAGGCACGTTAAAGCTGGATGTGGCCGAGCACGTAGAAAAACGCACGCTGCGCTTCATGGGCCCTGGCGCAGCTTACGCCCATATCGCCATGAGTCAGGCGATTGCGGATGCCGGGCTGGAAGAGGCCGACATCGTAAATCCCCGCACGGGTCTTGTCGCCGGCTCTGGTGGGCCATCGACATCCGCCATGCTGGCAGCTCATCAGACCGTGCTGAAGACGGGCGCGACAAAGCGCATTGGCCCCTTTGCGGTGCCCAAGTGCATGTCCTCGACCATCAGCGCAAACCTTGCCACGGCCTACAAGATCAAGGGCATCAACTATTCCATCACGTCGGCTTGTTCGACATCGCTCCACTGCATCGGCAACGCGGCCGAGCAGATCATGCTGGGCAAACAGGACGTGATGTTTGCTGGTGGCGCCGAAGAACTGGACTGGACCCTGTCCTGCCTGTTCGATGCGATGGGCGCGATGTCGTCCAAGTACAATGACGCGCCTGCCACGGCGAGCCGTGCTTTTGACGCCAACCGCGACGGGTTCGTGATTTCGGGTGGTGGCGGCATCGTCGTGCTGGAAGAGTTGGAACATGCCCTTGCCCGGGGCGCGAAAATCTACGCCGAAGTGACGGGTTATGGTGCCACATCCGATGGCCATGACATGGTGGCGCCTTCAGGTGAGGGTGGCGAGCGGGCAATGCGCGTCGCTCTTGAGACGCTGCCAGAGGGGCGTACAGTCGGCTATATCAATGCACATGGCACCTCGACCCCCGTGGGCGACGTGGGTGAGATCGAAGCGGTGCGCCGCGTGTTTGGGCAAGGCACGACACCGCCGGTCAGCTCCACAAAATCAATGACAGGCCACGCACAAGGCGCGGCAGGTGCACTTGAGGCGATCTTTAGCCTGTTGATGCTGGAACATGACTTTATCGCGCCATCCATCAACGTTGAAACACTGGATGAAGCGCTGGATGCGGCAGAGATCGCAACATCACTGCGCACAAACGCAGGGCTCGATAGCGTCATGACCAACTCATTCGGGTTTGGTGGCACGAACGGCTCCATGATCCTGTCGAAATTTCACGGGTAAGAACACAAAATGTCCGATTTGATGCAAGGTAAACGCGGTCTGATCATGGGGGTCGCCAATGACCGCTCTATCGCGTGGGGGATCGCCAAAGCGCTGCATGAGGCGGGGGCCGAACTGGCGTTCACCTATCAGGGCGAGGCCTTTGGCAAGCGGCTCGAGCCATTGGCGGCAAGCGTCGGCTCGGATTTCATGGTGGACGCGGATGTCACGGACGACGCGTCACTGGATGCAGCCTTTGATGCGCTTGGTGCCCGCTGGCCCACTATTGATTTTGTGGTCCATGCCATCGCCTTTTCCGACAAATCCGAGTTGACGGGTCGGTTCCTGAACACGTCGCGCGCCAATTTCAAACACTCGATGGATATCTCTGCCTACAGCTTTATTGAGGTCGCGCGCCGCGCTCATCCGCTGATGATTGAGAATGGCGGGACGCTGTTGACGCTGACCTATCAGGGCTCAAACCGCGTTGTGCCGAGCTACAACGTGATGGGCGTGGCCAAGGCCGCGCTTGAGTCCGCCACTCGCTATCTGGCCAATGATCTGGGACCCGAAGGCATCCGCGTTAATGCGATCTCGCCGGGTCCAATGAAGACGCTCGCCGGTGCCGCCATTGGGGGTGCGCGTAAGACGTACAAGCATACGGACCTCAACGCGCCTTTGCGCAGCAATGCCACGCTGGAGGCGGTCGGTGGTACGGCCGTCTACTTGTGTTCAGACGCGGGCGCGTGCACGACCGGAGAGATCATCCGCGTCGATGGCGGCTTTCACGTGCTGGGCATGCCGCAGCCGGATCACCTCTGAACATTTCCATTTTGTCGTCAAACTCTCGCCAAAGTAGAGCGATAGCGCTGAGCCATGGAAATGGCAGAAGTATACCGTGCCCGGGCACATGAGCGGGCGTTCGAGCGCCGCGCGGCACGCACGCGACGAGTCAAACGGCTGGTGGGCACCTTGTTCGCGCTGATCGGCGCGGGGTTGATGTTTTCGCTGTTTTTACATCCGCAACTGATCAGCGACGCTGTTGCCTGGTCACATGGAACGGATGTGCCGGAGGCCCTGCGCACCGTGGAAAAGTCAGACGATACCCACGTCCGGTCGATGCCCAGCAATGTGGTCCCCGTGCGCCGAGGCGGTGGGGCGTTCGGCAACTGAGAGATTGGGTTTGTCATTTCGGCAAGCGAACAAGCTCGTATTCCACTAACTCGCCACTTTGCGAGCCGGAACGCATCGCACCTTACTTGTGGGGGATAACGAAGGTCGTTTAAACACCGCGCCCCTACTGACTGACTTCCACCCAAAATCAGTACCTGATCGCAGTCATAGTCTGTACGGATATTAGACGGTTAAGGTGCCGCGAAACAGGTTCATGCAACGAAAAATTTGCGATGCTTTTTGCAGTATCTCACCAGAATATCGCGGAAGGCGCGGAGTTTTGGGGAAGGCCATACATCAGGGTGCCCAACGACCCAAATGTCCGCATAGGATTGCGGCTGGAGCACAGGAACCTGCACAAGACCGGTGGAAGATCGTCCGAGGAACATTGGCATTCGGACCAAACCCAACCCTGCCTGAGCAGCTCCAACCATAGCGACCATATCGTCGAACCGAAACCGAACCCTGTTGTTGGGAAAATCTGTGGCAACGCCTTTGGGAACATCGGGATATGCATCATATACCACCCAGTCGATCATCGCAGAAGGATCGGCCAAAATCCGGTCGGCCAGTTCCTGATTGGCAAAGCTTGCGGTTTCCTGTTGCAAAAGCCTCAAGCCGGTCAATGTATCGCCTGGGTTTCGGCTGATCCGAATTGCAAGGTCAGCTTCCAGCCGGGTGAGATCCAAAAGCTCATTCGTCGCAAGGATACGCAGCTCAATAAGTGGGTACGCCTTGGTGAATTGATCAATGACTGGTGCAAGAAAGCTGGCAATCAGCAATTGAGGGGCTGTTATTGTCAGACGCCCCGACAATTCTGTCTCGGCGCCTTGCAGCTGGCGTTTCAAGCTGTGTTCGGCCTTCTCCATTTGAGCAGCGTGTTCGGCGAGCAAATGAGCTGTTGCGGTTGGTCGATAACCATCCGGCAGTCGCTCAAACAGCAATTGGCCCGAAGCCTCTTCAGCGCGGCGAATCCGACGTGCGACGGTCGTATAGTTCAAGCCTAAAGCCGCAGCCGCTCCAGCCAGAGAGCGGTGGCGTACCAGCATCAAAACCGTTCGCAGATCATCCCAAGCAACATCCATACATGCGTTTTCGCATGTTCATTGTGCAAAGACACGCGCTTTCTCATGGCCCGGATCGCGATAAATTACCATTATCAACATTTGAGGAGACCACGATGATCTACGCCTATGCAATGCTAACAGTGAACAATCCCGATGCGCTCGTCGAATATCGCGATGTGGCAGGTGCAGCGCTCGCCAAGCACGGTGGGAAGGTTGAAAGTGCCACGCGCGAATTCACGGTGCTAGACGGCGCACCCGAAGCGCCTAATGTAGCAGCATTACTGGGTTTCCCTGATAGGGACGCTGCTATAGCCTGGTCAACGGACCCCGAACTAGCCGATGTCCACACCCTGCGTCGCAGCGCCGGTGCATCGGACATTTTGCTTTTGGGTTAGTCAGGGCTCTTGCAAATAAACAGACTGCCGTTCGTTTTTGAGAAGTGAGCGGCAGCACTGCCCGCCGTAGCGATCGGGCACATCACCACTCAAGACTGGTCCATTCATCCCGCCTCGACCGACACGACCTCAAAATCAAACACCAGATCACGCCCCGCCAGCGGGTGGTTGGCGTCCAGCATAACTTGTTCGTCGTCAATCGCCGTCACTGTCACGGGCATTGGCTGACCTTGAGGTGTTTGCATTTGCAACTGCATACCAACCTCAAGCTCGATATCGTCCGGAATCGCGTCGCGGGGTACGCCTTGGTGCAACGCGGGATTGATCGGGCCATAGGCATCCGCGCAGTCAATGCTCACTGACTTTTTGTCCCCTGCCTGCATGCCCGGCAGGGCTGTATCCAGCCCTTTGATGATGTGGCCCGCACCCACGACAAATTCCAGCGGATCGCGCCCCTCTGAACTGTCAAAGGAGGTTCCGTCCTTCAAAGTGCCTGTGTAGTGGATGCGCACGGTGTCGCCGTCTTTGATTTCGGCCATGTGCATGCTCCTTCAAGTTCGGCGTTCACACTGCCTGTATGTGAAGGGGGGGTAAACCCCGTCTGGCAGTCTTTTCGCACCCCGGATTTTGTTTTTCCAACCCGTCGCCCCTTTTCGTCGCTGCATCCCCATGTCAGTGTTTGCCCAACTTGAGAAAGGTTGCTGCCATGCCCATTACCACCTGTATTTTTGACGCCTATGGCACTCTGTTCGATGTCGCCGCTGCAGCACGTCAGGCGGCGGGTGATCCGTCCTTTGCCGCGATCAAGGATGACTGGCCCGCGCTGGCCGAGCATTGGCGCGCCAAACAGTTGCAATACACGTGGCTGCGCGCGATCACCGGTGCGCATACGGATTTCTGGGAAGTGACCCAGAACGGGCTAGACTGGGCTTTGGAGAAGACCGGCCATGCCCATGATCCAGCTTTGCGCGAGCGCCTGTTGGCGCTCTATTGGGAATTGCAGGCCTATCCCGAAGTGCCCAAGATGTTGCACACCCTCAAGAACGCAGGGATGAACACCGCCATCCTGTCCAATGGATCGCCCGAAATGCTGGACGGGGCGGTGCAATCAGCGGGCATTGCTGATGTACTGGATGACAGCCTGTCGGTGCAATCCGTCGGCATCTTCAAACCAGACGTGCGGGTCTATGACCTTGTTGGGCAGCGGTTTGGCTGCGCCAAGGAAGAGGTTCTTTTCGTCTCTTCGAATGGTTGGGACGCCGCCGGGGCCACCGGTTACGGGTTTACAACGGCGTGGGTCAATCGCGGCGGAGAACCGGTCGACCGTTTGCCTTGGACCCCACACACAACCCTTACCGATTTGACAGGTATTCCGGCCCTGGCGGGCGTGTAATGGCCACGTTCACGACGTCAGATGGGTTGAGCCTTTTTTACACCGATGAAGGCTCTGGGCTGCCACTGTTGTGTTTGCCGGGGCTGACAAGAACCACGGTGGATTTCCAGTATGTGACGCCACACTTGCCCCCCTGCCGTCTCATCAAGATGGATTATCGCGGGCGGGGGCAATCAGACGTCGACCCGAATTGGCAGAACTACACATTGCCTGTGGAAATCCGCGATGTGATCGAATTGATGGACCACCTGTCCCTGCCCGCCTGCGCCATCCTTGGCACATCGCGCGGGGCGCTGAACGGGATGGGCCTTGCCGCCGCAGCGCCTGAGCGGGTGTTGGGTGTGGCCCTCAACGATGTGGGCCCTGAACTGGACCCCGAGGGCCTTGCCGGGATCATGGTCTACCTTGGCCGAAATCCCGCTGCGCGCAGCCACAGCGAAGCCGCAATGGCCCTGCCTTATGTGCTGAAAGGGTTCGCGAATGTGCCCCCTGAGCGCTGGATGCAAGAAGCGCAGACCCATTTTGTGCAAACACCCGAAGGCCTCAGCATCACTTACGATCCTCATTTGCGCGATGCAGTCGAGGCAGGTGGCGAAGTCCCTGATCTGTGGCCGTTCTTTGACGCACTTGCAGGCAAGCCAACTTGCCTGATCCGGGGGGGCGGGTCGGACTTGCTGAGTGCCGCCACAGCCCAGAAGATGCAGGATCGCCGCCCTGACATGATCTATGCCGAGGTGCCGGACCGGGGCCACGTGCCATTTCTGGACGAACCCGAGGCGGTCGCCGCCCTAGGGGCATGGATGGAGGAAATGCAATGAATATCGATATGATCCGCGCCGCTGCAAAGCGCCTTGAGGGGCATGCACGGGTGACCCCGCTGCTGAACTCGCCCTTTCTTGACGAGATCGCGGGCCGTCGCGTCTGGATCAAGCCGGAGTGCCTGCAACGCACGGGAAGTTTCAAGTTTCGGGGCGGTTGGTCGGCGCTGTCTGCGCTTGATGCTGACACACGCGCGCGCGGTGTCATCGCGTTTTCCAGCGGCAATCATGCCCAAGGCGTCGCGCATGCGGCCACATTGCACGGGGTGCCATCAGTCATCGTAATGCCAAGCGACGCGCCTGCCCTCAAAATCGCCAACACAAAGGCCTTGGGGACCGAGGTGGTTCTGTACGATCGCGGCAACGAGGACCGCGACCACATCGGTGCGCAGTTAGCACAAGAACGCGGGCTAACCCTGATCAAACCCTATGACGAACCACAGGTCATCGCCGGGCAAGGCACAACCGGTCTTGAGATCGTAACCCAAGCCCGAGAAGCAGGCGTCGAGAATGCTGACATTCTGGTCTGTTGCGGTGGGGGTGGTTTGACCTCGGGCATTGCATTAGCGGCTGAGGCAGAGGCGCCGGGGCTGCGCGTGCGCCCTGTTGAACCTGAGGGGTTTGACGACGTTGCCCGCTCGCTGAGGTCGGGGGGCATTGAGCGTAACAACCGGGTGTCCGGGAACATTTGCGATGCGATCATCACGCCGCAGCCCGGCAACATTACCTTTCCGATCATGCACCGGTTGTGCGGCCCCGGATTGGTGGTCACTGAGGATGAGGCGCTACAGGCCATGGCGCTTGCCTTCCTGCGCCTGAAGGTGGTGGCCGAACCAGGAGGGGCTGTTGCCCTTGCTGCCGCATTGTGTCGGCAGGATCAGATTGAAGGAGAGGACGTGATCGTCACCATATCAGGTGGCAACGTGGACCCTGAAATCTTTGCACGGAGCCTCAAGACCCTGACATGACCGATTTTTCCATCGCCAGCTTTAACGTCAAGAACCTTATTGGTCCGGACGCCGAATACTATCGCTTTCAAAGCTATACCCCTGAGGAATACGCATGGAAGGCTGATTGGCTGGCCGAACAGATGCAGACGATGGACGCCGATATCGTCGGCTTTCAGGAGATATTTGAAGAAAGCGCGTTGCGTAATGTGATCCGCCAAGCCGATGTAGAAGGGATCGCGGACAACGATGCCCACATTCCCGGGCCGAACAAACGGTACCGGCGCAAGGCGATCTTTCGCAAGCTGGCTTACCGTCCGTATACGGACGCGGCCCTTGCCGTGGCGCCCAACGTTAACGACGGCGGTCCCGGACAGCGCCGTCCCGGTGTGGCGATCCTGTCGCGGCTGGGCTTTGTGGGTCAGCCCGAGATCATACAGGACTTGGCAGAGCCATTGGACATCGACTTTGGCCCGATGGGCCCCGACGGTGGGGGCAGTTTTCGCCTTACCCGCCTCAGCCGTCCCATCCTGAAAGTGCGCGTGCCTGTGGGCGGGCATGTGATCACGGTGTTCAACTGCCATCTGAAGTCCAAGTTGGGGGAGTATGTCCCGCCAAAAGGGGGCGGAGCGCCCGCTGAAGTGGACCTGACGGCATATGACCCTGTTGCCCGTGCCCTTGGTGGCTTGCGCGCTGCCCTGCGCCGTATGGCCGAGGCGTGGGTGTTGCGCCGTGCCATTGTCGCAGAATTGCAGGCTGGCCATCCAGTGATGGTGCTGGGTGATTTCAACGACGGCGAACATGCCGTCAGTTCCGAGATCATCAGCGGCGAGGTGCCATTCAAAAATTATGCCTGGATGCTGCGCCATGATGCTGAAACGCCCCGTGATCGCTACTCCGACGCGGAAAACGAACAGATTCAGGAAGACATAGAAGCTGTCCGCCTGCATTCGGCAGAAAAGCAGTTTGTGCGCAAATCGGCCCGCGATATGGTTTATACGGCGGCCTTTGGCGGAAATTACGAGAGCATTGATCAGATCTATATGTCCCGACACTTCCTAGCTGACGCAAAGGGAAGCATTGGGCAGATGGACTATTTCAGCGTGCTGAACGATCATCTGACCGACGGCAGCCATCCCGAGGCGCCCTATAACAAACTGGCCTCTGATCACGGACAGATCATTGCCCATATGCGATTAAAGGACTGAAATCACATGCACATGGCAGATTTGGGCGACGTCCGCCTGCACTACCGGATTGATGGACCAGAAGACGGAGCGCCTGTGGTTTTCGCGAACTCGCTGGGCACGGATATGCGTCTGTGGGACCCGATCCTGCCCTTGTTGCCTGCTGGTTTGCGCATCCTGCGCTATGACAAGCGCGGACATGGGTTGTCGAGTTGTCCGAGTGGTCCTTATGCGATGGGTGCGCTTGTCGGCGACGCGGAACGCCTGATGGATCATCTGGGCTTCAAAGATACCTTGTTTGTCGGGCTATCCATTGGTGGGCTGATTGCCCAAGGGTTGGCCGTGAAACGGCTGGATTTGATGCGCGCGATGGTGCTGTCCAATACGGGTGCCAAGATTGGCACCAAGGACTTGTGGGCGGAACGGATCGCGAATGTTGAGGCTGACGGCATTGAGAGCATGGCAGATGCCACGATGGAGCGTTGGTTTTCCAAGGATTTTCTGGCCCATGTCGATCTTGAACTGTGGCGCAACATGCTGACTCGCCAACCCGATGCGGGATATGCGGGCTGTTGTGCCGCGATTTCGGGCAGCGACTTTTTCGCGACCACGGCCACGTTGCGCCTGCCCACATTGGGCATTGCCGGGTCCGAGGATGGGGCCACGCCCCCTGATCTGATGCGCGAGACGACCGCCCTGATCCCGGGCAGCCAGTTCCATTTGATCCGCCGTGCGGGCCACTTGCCTTGTGTTGAGAAACCGCAGGAATATGCGCAGGTGATCACCGATTTCATGCGAAGCGTGGGGCATATCTGAGCCATGGCGGCGAGTGTTTTTGCATCCCGTTTGTTGGGTAAGCTGTTTGGCACCGGTGACGTTGGGCGGCTTTGGAGCGACAGCGCCGAAGTGCGCGCGATGTTGCTGGTTGAAGGGGCATTGGCCAAAGTGCAGGGCGCGCAAGGTGTGATCCCCGAGATCAGTGCGGCGTTCGTTCACCGCGCAAGCCTTGAGGTGCAGATCGATCCTGCGGGATTGGCCAATAGCACGGCGACGAATGGCGTTTGCGTACCGGGACTTGTGGCCGCGTTTCGCACGGCGATGGAGGCCCCGCAGCATGCGCAATACGCTCATTGGGGGGCGACAAGTCAGGACATCATCGACACGGCCCTGATGCTGCGTTTGCGCCAGACTCTCGCCGCACAAGAAGAGGTCTTGCGGGCGGTGTTGCGTTTGATGTCCCAGCAGGCGATGGACCACGCAGACACGCCAATGGCCGCACGCACCTATGGGCAGCACGCGACTGTGACGTCATGGGGCGCGGTTCTGGCGCAATGGGGTAACCCGCTCGCGGATGCGCTGGAGGCATTGCCGAACCTGCGTGCGTCCTCCCTTTGGGTGAGTTTGAGTGGCGCGGCCGGGACGGCCTCGGCCCTTGGACCGCAGGCGGCATCGACTCGTGCGGCTCTGGCCGATGCCTTGGGTTTGGGTGATCCGGGCCGCAGTTGGCACACTGACCGCGGACCCATTTTGCGGATCGCGGAGTGGATGAGTGGCGTAACAGCCACCCTTGCAGCATTTGGTGACAGCCTGATCGGACTCACCGGCTCGGAAACGGGCGAAGTTAGTCTGGGCGGTTCAGGAGCATCCTCGACCATGCCGCAAAAGCAGAACCCGGTGGCACCATCTGTTCTGGTCGCGCTGAACCACCAGATGACCGGTCTGCGCGCGAGTTTGCAGGCATCCTCTGCCCACCAGTATCAGCGCGACGGGGCGGCGTGGTTCTCCGAATGGATGGTGCTGCCGCAGATTGCGCTGTCAACGGCGTCGGCGCTCGAAACAGCGCGCGCCGTGATGGTGGGCCTGAGCCCGCAAACGGACAAGATGCTGAGGCATGTCGAAGGCTTGGGGCTGATGCATGCCGAAGCCCTGAGCTTTGCCCTCGCAGCCCAGATGTCCCGCCCAGAGGTGCAGGCCGCAACCAAGGCGCTGGTGGCCCAGGCCGTTGAGACCGGCGTATCCCTGCAAGCTGTGGCCCAAGCGGCGCATCCTGATTTAGCGGACGATTTGTTTGATCCTGTCAGGCAAATGGGTTTGGCCCCGGACGCGGCACGCGCCTTTGCCAAGCGGGTTTCTAATCTGTGAAGCTGCCCGTCGCCTTTATTCTGTTTACGGTGATGCTGGATGCGATGGGCATCGGGTTGATTGTCCCCGTTATGCCCGATCTCATTCAGGAAGTTCGGGGCGGAAACATTGGGTCGGCCGCATTGTGGGGCGGCGTGTTGTCGACGATATTTGCGTTGATGCAGTTTCTGTTTGGCCCTGTGATCGGTGCACTATCAGACAGGTTTGGGCGGCGGCCTGTATTGCTCATTTCATTGGTTGTTATGGCAGCAGACTATCTGGTGATGGCGGTGGCAGGCTCTATCTGGCTATTGCTCGCGGGTCGGGTTGTGGGCGGGATCACAGCGGCCACGCAGTCAACGGCGAACGCCTATATGGCCGACATTTCCGAGCCCGCGCAAAAAGCCGCAAATTTCGGGCTGATCGGGGCGGCCTTTGGGATGGGGTTCGTCTTTGGCCCGCTGATCGGCGGTGTTCTTGCCGAGTATGGCACCCGCGCGCCGTTTTATGCGGCTGCGGGGCTGGCCGCGCTTAATGCAGTTTTTGGCTATTTCGTGTTGAAAGAAACAGTGGATGACCGCATCCGCCGCCCGTTTGAGTGGCGGCGCGCAAACCCGTTTGGCCTGTTCAAATACCTCGCCCGCCTGCCCGGCCTTGGCCCGCTGCTGGTGGTGTTTTTCATCTATCAGGTGGCCTTTACCGTCTATCCGGCGATCTGGAGTTTTTATACGCTTGAGCGCTTTGACTGGTCGCCAGGGATGCGCGGGTTGTCACTGGGTCTGTTCGGGATTTCGATGGCGATTGTTCCAGGCGGATTGATCCGGCCCATTCTGCGCCTGATCGGTGAACGTGGGTCAGTCATCTATGGGCACATTGCGGATGTGGGTGTGTTCCTTTTGATTGGATTTACGAGTTCGGGATTTTGGCTGCTGATGCTGACGCCTTTAGCCGCACTGCCCGCGGTGATTACGCCTGCGCTTCAGGGGATTATGTCAAAGGCAGTAGATGACAATCAGCAGGGCGAGTTGCAGGGCGCGCTGACCTCTGTTTCGGCGCTGGCGATGATCATTTCACCGATGATCATGACTTACGTGTTTTATGCGTTCACCGAACCGGGAGCCCCAGTCTACATGCCCGGAGCATCGTTTTACTTATCCGCAATTCTTATGGCTGTAAGTTTGATGGTGTTCTTGCGCGTAGGAAAAATTGCGGTCTCTCGCGACGTTACCGGCGATCAACGACCTTGAGATGTCACAATTGTTCTTGCGAGTGTCGCGCGCCTGCGCCACCGTCCCTAAAATCGAAACACCAAACGCAGTCACAATGAGCGCGCTACAAGGGACAGACATGCAGACAATCAAAGCGGCCGTTTGCCACGAATTCGGCGCCCCCCTCGTAATAGAAGACATCCAATTGAGAGAGCCCAAGGTGGGCGAAGTTGAGGTGACCCTACACGCGGTCGCTATTTGCCACTCTGACATTTCCTTTGCAGATGGTGCATGGGGCGGCAGTTTGCCTGCGGTTTATGGGCACGAGGCCGCTGGTGTCGTCAGCGCCGTTGGAGAAACCGTGCAAGGTGTCGCGGTGGGCGACAGTGTCGTCGTTACACTGATCCGGGCCTGCGGCACCTGCCCGTCTTGTGCCGGGGGCAAGCCCACCATTTGCGAGACTCCATATGACGGAGATCAGGGCCCGATCCGCACGGCAGATGATGGTATGCTGCATCAGGCCATGGCCTGCGGCGCATTTGCCGAAAAAGTCGTCGTGGATCAGAGCCAGTTGGTCAAAGTCCCCGCCTCAATGCCGATGGACGCGGCCAGCCTGATTGCCTGCGGTGTGATCACCGGCGTTGGCGCTGTGGTGAACGCAGCAGGCTTGCGGGCAGGTGAGGATGTCGTGGTCATCGGTGCCGGCGGCGTGGGCCTGAACGCTATTCAGGGTGCACGTATCGCCGGGGCCCGCCGCATCGTCGCCGTTGACATGACCGAGGACAAACTGGACGACGCGACCGCCTTTGGAGCAACGCACGGTGTGTTGGCCACGAGCGAGGCGCCATGGCGCGAAGCCTATAAAGCCCTTGGCGGCAAAGGCGCCGAGGCCGTCATCGTGACTGTTGGCGCGATCCCCGCCTATGATCAGGCTCCAAGGTATCTTGGTCGTGGTGGCAAGGTCGTTATGGTCGGCATGCCGCATTCCGGCGCGATGGCGGAATACGAACCCGTCAATCTGGCATATCTGGGTCAGGGTATGGTCGGCTCAAAAATGGGCGATGTGGTGATCCAGCGCGACATCCCCTGGATGGTCGACTTGTATCTGCAAGGCCGCTTGCAATTGGACAGTCTGATTTCGGGCCGGTGGTCGCTTGATCAGATCAATGACGCGATTGCCGATACTAAGGGCGGCAAAGCCCGGCGCAACGTGATCATGTTTAACCGGTAAAGGGGACCAGCCCCCGCCCCTGCGGGACTCCCCCGGGATTTCATAAATCAGAGAAGGGACGCATCATGAAACTGCGCGATCTCGACATCATCATCACAGCCCCGCCTGCTCCCGGTTGGGGTGGCCGGTATTGGATATTGGTGAAGCTGACAACAGATGACGGGATTGTCGGCTGGGGCGAGTGTTATGCGTCGTCTGTCGGCCCTGAGGCGATGCGCGCCGTTATCGAAGATGTGTTTGACCGCCATATGGCCGGTGAAAACCCCGAGGATATCGAGTTGATGTTTCGCCGGGCCTATTCCTCGGGCTTTACCCAGCGCCCAGATTTGACCGTGATGGGCGCCTTTTCGGGGCTCGAGATCGCGTGTTGGGATATTGTGGGCAAGGCACGTGGGCGGCCTGTTCATGCAATGTTGGGCGGCCGGATGAATGATCGTATACGCGCCTATACTTACCTCTACCCCCTGCCCCATCATTCGCTTGAGGATTTCTGGACGTCGCCGGAGATGGCGGCTGAGTCAGCGCTCGACTGTGTGGATCGTGGATACACCGCCGTAAAATTTGACCCCGCTGGCCCCTACACCATGCGCGGAGGGCATATGCCGGGCATGCGTGACATTTCGATGTCTGTGGCCTTTTGCAAAGCGATCCGGGAAGCGGTGGGAGACCGGGCCGATCTGCTTTTTGGCACCCATGGGCAGTTCACCACGGCGGGGGCGATCCGTTTGGGTCAGGCGTTAGAGCCCTATTCGCCGCTTTGGTTTGAAGAGCCGATTCCACCGGATGCGGTAGAGGAGATGGCCAAGGTCGCCCGCGCTGTGCGTATTCCGGTGGCGACGGGCGAACGTCTGACCACGAAGGCGGAATTCGCACCTGTTTTGCGCAGTGGTGCGGCAAGCATTGTGCAGCCAGCACTTGGCCGGGCTGGCGGTATCTGGGAGATGAAAAAAGTCGCGGCCATCGCGGAGGTCTACAACGCTCAGATGGCGCCGCACCTGTATGCAGGCCCTGTTGAGTGGGCAGCAAACGTGCAACTGGCGGCTTCGATCCCGAACATCCTGATGTGCGAGACAATAGAAACGCCGTTCCATGATCAACTGATCAAAGGCACGATCCGGGTGGAGGATGGTTTCATCACGCCCTCGGATGCACCCGGTCTGGGGATTAACGTTGACGAAGCTCTTGCACGTGCCCACCCTTATGAAGGAGACGGTTTGCATTTGCAGATGCAGGACGCGCCTTGCGATTATCAGAATGGCAATTGTTTTGAGGGCGGTGCGCCCGCGCCGCACGAGGTCTAGTCGACCTGCACCACTTCGTAGGCGATCCGCGGGGCTTCGCCTGAGGCGACGCCGCCAAGCGCGATGGATCCCGAACCGGTGAGAGCCACAGTCTGTCGGCAAATGTAGAATTCGGGGGCGGTGCCGATGGTCAGCGTCGTTCCTGCGGATGAGCTGTCCTTATACTCCACGATCCCACCGCGCACAGAGATGGCTGCATGCACCCGAGACACCCAGGCTTCGGGTACCACGAGGCCGCAAGCAGACGAGCGGCCAACGGTGATCTGCTGGCCTTCTTGGATGTCCTGAGACCAGTTCATCCAAGACAGCCGCACGGCGGTTTTGGCCACTGTTTCCTTGCGTTGTGCCTGAAACATAGTGGGTTGGGCGGCAAAGCTGGTCACACCACCGTCTTCGTCCCCACCGGCCATCAGAGCGAAGATCTCGGTCGGCATGTTGATGCCTTTGAGTGTGTGTTCCCCGATCGAGCGCAGCGTGGCCCGGTCCACAGACTTGGTATAGTTGACCAATTCGCGGCTCATCAGTACTTCGTTTTCTTTGGCCTGGCTGGACAGACGCGCCGCGATGTTGATGGCGTCTCCAAACAATTCCGTGCCGCGATGAACAACAAGGCCCCAATGGAGTCCTGCATGCAGTGACACCTCACCCCGCGCGCCGTGGGTCATCATATCGCCCGCAGCAGCAATCGCCGAATCTGCGCCTTCAAACAGGCAGAGCACGTCATCGCCCTTGGAGCGCACAAATTCACCACCGTGGATCGTGGCAATCTTTTGCATTCCTTCCACGCATTCAAACACAAGCTGGCTTGCGCGTTCGTCGCCGTGGCTTCGGTACAGCGCCGTGCTGCCCGACACGTCGGCAAGCAATATTGCGCGCTCAACCCTCATGGCAATGGACCCTCCAACAATGCTGGCCTCTTCCCCAAAAAGAGAACGCAGCGCGTAATTCAAAACACAAAAAAAATCGCTAATCAAAATGCGTGACTGTATTTAGCGTCATATGTTCAGAAAAATAAAGGGGTAGTGCGTTTGGGTGCCCATCTCGTATGCACATTAGGCTGTGAGTGCATGCACCCTTTTGGTTAGCGGTAGAACCTGATGGTGGATATGGAAATGTCCGCCTGCATGACTTTTCCAATTGCAAGGATCCCAATTCGACGCAGGGTTGCAGGATCAAATTCCGCATCCGTCCGATGGGCTGCGAGTGCGTCAAAGGGCACACGCACTTTTGTCCATTTGTCTGGCGCGACAAAGCTTGTGCGGAAGGACTGCCATGGACGGTTGAGCGCACGCGTGCGCAGTCGCAGATCATAGGTTTCGCCGTTGCCCAGCACCTCGAAAACCAGCCCAGCATAGCTGCGTGCATCAAAATCGCGTCCCTCGGCCAGATCAAATGCGATCTGCACAAACCCGCCATTGTTGTCGAGTGATACGGCCCCCGTCAGCCGGATGGCCTTTCGTCCGGCCACCGTTTCCTGACGTGCTTGGCCTTGGGACTCGCCGCCCATGACGGTGTCCGCCACGTACTCCCAGTTTGGAGACAATTTCATATCAGCCTCTTGTGCTTGGGTCGGGGCCGCCAACAGCGCGCACAGGACGACCGCCTTAAGCGGAGACAAGGCCCGCGCCCAAAGACAACGCCTCGAGTTTGGCATAGGCGATGTCGGGATCGACCGCGCCAAAGCCTGCAAAAGTGCCAAAGCCGCAATCGCTGCCCGCCACAACGCGGTCTTTGCCCACGATGTCAGTGAAGCGTTCGATTCGTTGCGAGACCACTTGCGGGTGTTCGACAAAGTTCGTGGTGGTGTCCACGACGCCCGGCACCAGAACCTTGTTGTCGGGGATTTCCGCCTTGCGGTCGCGGAATACTGTCCATTCGTGCGCATGGCGCGGATTTGATGTTTCAAAAAGCAGGTACGAGGCCCGCGTGGACATGAGTGTCGGGAACACAGTGTCCATGTCGATGTCGCAGACATGTGGCCCCTCATAGTTGCCCCAGCAGATGTGCACCCGCACCTTTTCCGCAGGAATGTCGCGCAATGCGTGATTGAGCGCTTCCACATGGGCGTCGGCGATCTTGACGAAATCAGCATCCGACAGGTCTGCAAACAGCATGTGACGGCTGAGCGCGAGGTCCGGGCAATCAAGTTGCAGATCGAGCCCTGCGGCGATGATCGTGTCGTATTCTGCCTTCATCGCATCGGCCAGAGCGGCGAGGTATGCGTCGCGTGTTGGATAGAAATCGTTCTGAAGGAACAGAGAGATAACTCCGGGTGAGGCTGCGTTCATGAACCCACGCGGTGCGCCATGCTTGGCCATAGCGGCTTTGAGGTTTGCGATGTCTTTTTCCAACTCGCCCTGTCCGCGGCTCTTGACCTCGCCCCTGCACATGGGGCGGGCGTATTGCGGTGTGCCGCCTTCGTTTGCGAGCCGTTTGAGGAAGCCGGGGAATTGTTTGAGGTCGGCAGGTGCGTTGCGCGGGCTGTCGCCGGAAAAGCCGGTGTAGCGGTCTTTGACGTAGGTTGCATAGCTGATTTTTGACGTCTCGCCGTCGCTCACGATCCCGACGCCTGCGGCCACCTGTTTGCCGACCGTGACATCGACCGCAGCCGTCATGGCCGCATCAAATGCGGCTTGGTCGTAATCCTTGCCGTGTTCGCGCGCAAAAATGAAATCCACGACCTCTTGGGTCCGTGGTAGGCTGCCGGCGTGGGTGGTCAGAATGGTCACTTTAAGTCTCCTGATCGTGGTCTTTGCGTGCCATCAGCACGCTGTGTTTATTGGCTTCTGGGTCTTCGGCCAGAAATCCGGTGAGACGCAGGCCGTGCGCTTCAAGGCAAGACGCGTAGCCTGCCGGCGACAGGGATGCGTGGTAAACTGTGTCCTCGCCCACGGTGCCGCTGACTTCGCCTGCACGCGGGCCGACGGTGATCATCAATGGCGCGCCCGGAGCAAGATGGTTTGCGAGATGTGCGATGCAAACGCGCTGTTCGTCGGGCCGCAAATGGAAAAAGCTGTTCCACGCGATGATCCCGTCGAATGTCTGTCCCAGATCGAGGGTGCGCATGTCGCCATCGCGCCAATCCCCATCCGGCCAGCGACTGCGGGCAATGTTGAGCATCGCGTTCGCGAAATCGACGCCGGTGACTTTGAACCCTTCAGCCATGAACCAACGCGCAATTGGTTCGCCTGTGCCGCAGCCCAGATCAAGCACATGCGCACCCGGCGCGAGGCTGGCTGCAAATCGCGCCAGCCATCGCGCCTCGAACAAGGCGCGCGACCGGTTGGCGTCATAGCGCGCCGCTTGCCGCTCATAGATCGCTTGGGTTTCGTCCGCGAGGGGATCGAGTTCGCTCATTTCAGTTGCACCAGTTCAGCCCCGTTCCAATACCAGATAAAGTTGCAGGCCCCGCCTGTTTGCCCTGCCGCATCGCACATTGAAAGAGACCCACCCAGCGAGACGCCTTGCAGGCCATTGGTGAGCGGTTGCAGTTGAACGCCGAGCGCGAGCAGGTTGAGTGGGCCGCCAATGCGCGCGTATGCGCTGGACAGGTACACATCTGCGCTGCACATGGATGCGCCGCAGAACGGGCGGGGTAGCCCTTGGGTGCAGGTAATGCGGCCCCAGTTCACCACTGCGTCTTCCTGCCCGTCGCCGTCAATCTCGCCCAGAAGGATCGCGCTGTCTTCGATTTGCGCCGGTCCGGAGCAACCATCGCGGATATGCGCGCGGGCGTAGCCGACCATACCATCAGGTATGGTAGGTCCAGTATCGTCTGCCATCAGGCTGTTGTTCGCTTGTGGCCAGAATTGATCCAGCGGCGCCGGAGCTGGCAGCCCCGCCCGGCGGTATTCGACAACACAGAACGCCATCGCTTCGGCCACCGATTGGTTCATTTGGTCGGTTGTAACGCGGGTATGTGGCCCGGCCTCTGGCCCCACGACAACATCCGCCGACGTCATCAGCGACAGGGACAGTGCATCGGTCATGCCCACCTGCACCTGCCATTCACCGTCAAGTTCGTTCCAGATGGTTGGCGGCAGACGGTAGCCGGTGCCACCCGACCAGATCACCACATCACTGCGCTGATACACCGTGGCGGGTGCCGCCATCAGTGGTGGGCGCAGGCTGTAGATCAAATGGAACGGATCTGTGCGCGCCTCTTCGTGGGCGCCGACGCTCACTGCGGGCAGCCCTTGGCGCGATGTGCCGTTGCAACGCACGGCAAACCCTGTTCCCTCGGCCACGGCAAGTCCGTAAAAAAGCGCGCCGTCATCCGCCGTGCGCGCAACCCAACTAGCATGCACAGGTGTCGCCAGCACGAAGGCGCAAAGGGTTGCCCTTAGCCCATCCATGTGGGCCCTGCTGCGTCATCCGTCGCGACGATGTGATACAGCGACGCCTCACCTGTCATTGAAGGAACCGCACTGTGGGGAATGTTCTCGGGCACGCTCATCGTGTCGCCTGGGGCAAGTGTTGTTGCCCCACCTTGCCACGTCACACGCCAATGGCCGCGCATTGGCATCAACACCGACGGGCGCTCGTGTTGGTGCATCTCATTGGTCGCGCTGCCCCGGGTGATCAGGTCCACCTCGAACCCCGGTTTGTCGCGAATGATGCCTGTTTCGCCAATCACCTTGCAGGGCGCGTGCTGGCCTAGCGCCATCATGTCGTTGTAGCGGCGTACCCCCATGCCGACGACCTGCATCGGCGTCATCTCAGGGTACTCGGTCAATTCGTCCTCGGTCAGGATTGGCATCGGTTTCACCCCATCGGGTAGCGCCTGACCCTGTTTGGTATCATAAAGCTTGCCGTTTTCGCCCAGCACCAACCCGTGATCGGCGGCATCCTCGATCACTTGGGGTGCCCAGATGACACCACCGCCCGCATCATCACCGCCAAGGATCGCCATGATCATCCCGTAGTCGGTGCCGATGTTTTCAAACCCACGGAAGATGCCGGTTGGGATGTTGATGATGTCGCCCTCTTCCAGCACCACCTCGCCCGCATCTCCCCAGCGGCCCCAGAAAAAGCGCCAACGACCCGACAGCACAAAGAACGCCTCAGCCGTGCGGTGACTGTGCAGCGAGTTGCGGCATTTGGGCGGTTGCCCTGCCGCCCCAATATTAAAGCCATGCGGGATGGAGATGTGGACGTGCTGATCCGCGCTCTCTGAGACTCCGCCACCAATGATGGTGAAGTTTTCCTTTTGATCACTGCCCGGCGTATGTGCGTCGATGAACGCGGTCTTGCAGGGCATCAGATCGCCGTAACGCACAATGCGCGGCTCCATCTCAGCGGGGGTCATGGGCTTAGGTCCTTTCGGGGGGCATTAGGGGTGTTGAGAGAGGTGCTCCGGGTGTGGTCCCGGTCATTTCCGCGTGGATCCAGACCATGCGATCACAGAACCAGAGTTTTGGCAGTATGATGGCCACAAGCCCTGCCAGAACGGCAAAGGGGTCAAGCACAATCAGGCCGTATGCGAGGGGCAAAAGGCCTATGGCTGAAAGGCTTGTCAGCACATGAGAGGCACGAATGTGGTGATCAGGGATGTCGTAACGGTCTCGGGCAAGGAAGATACGTTCGCCCAACGTGGCGCGCGACGCCCACGACCCAAAGTCCGACGGCACTGGAAAGACCCGCGGATTTGCCCAAGTCCAGAGGCACGCCAGCATAAACAATGGCAATGACCACCAACCGATCCATTGGCGCGCGTAGATCGCGAGCGCCAGCAGTGGCAGGCAGGTGAACCGCGACCAGACGCTGAGCGGGTTTGCATGGCGCTGCCAATCAGCGTCCTGCATCCCCATCAGTCGTTCTGCGGCGCGGTAGATGTCTGTCATCCCTGCCCTCGCAGCGCCGCGTTTTCAGCCTCGAGTTCTTGGATACGTGCGCTCAGATTGTCCATTTCCGGGCCAACCAGTTGCGCAATTTCTGCACTGTCAAAGCGCGGCGTGATGAATTGCGGGCAGTTCCAGTCGAAGGCTGCCAGCTTGATGGTGACGAGGCGTTCTACACGTCCCTGCCCTTCGACGGTAAGGCGTGCGGCGAGGTCGGCACTGTCGGCTGCATTTTGGAACGTGGCGTGACCTTGCAGCTTCAAACGGGCTTTGCGCGGGTAGTCCATCAGGAACAGCGACACCCGGTCGTCATGGTCCACGTTGCCATGGCTGATATGCTGCTTGTTCCCTTTGTAATCGGCAAAGGCGAGCGTGTGATCGTCAAGCACCTGGAGGAATCCCACGGGACCGCCCCGGTGCTGGATGTAAGGCCAGCCAGTTTCAGAGACGCTGGCCATGTAGAACGAGGTTCGGCTGGTAATGAACGCGATGTCATCCGCGCCCATTGGTCGCGTGCGCGCACCGTAGTTGCGGGCATACATCTCGCGCGTGCCCTCGACGTCTTGAAGCGCTTGCACGGCGAGTGTGAACATCAATTCGTCATAGCGTTGCATAGGTCAGATCCCTTTTGTCGTCTGCGGTGTGTGCAGACGATTGAGAGTTGGAGACCGTATGGTTCCCATTCAAGGCCATTCGCGCGTTATCCTGTTTGAAGCAGGATCTGTTTCCAGATCGCCGTTTCATCAAACAGTGCAAATTCACGGCGCAGACCCCATGGGCCGAATTCGGCATGGCTGATGCCCAGCACGTAAACCTCTGCCCCTGTCGGCGCGCCAAAGTAGCCCCAGCCGTCATGTTTGCCATGCAACGCCCAGCGGATCGCTGCGCGGGGTGGCATATGATCATCGTCGCGCCCAATCTGGTGGTCGATGGTAAAGGTTGCATCCGGGAAAGACGCGCGCAGGCCCATCCAGAACCGATCAACCGGGCCATGGCTGTGCCCGGTGGTGCCGCCGGGATATTCGGACTGCACGGCGCGATCGTATTCAGCCGGGATCACGGCCATGTCCGCGCTCATGATCCGGGTGAGGATATCGGCGTATTTCTTACCCCATGCGTTGTCATTGCCCCGCCCTTTGTAGGGCCCGGGCTGATCTGTTGCAGGGGTCAGCGGGCGCGCTGCCTTTTCTGGTCCGCCTTCGCGTGCGATCAGATCAGCGGCGTATTCCTTGGCGTCCCAGCCGATTTGATTGACGATGGCCGTTTGATCCCGGATCAGCCATTCATCGTTGATTTGATTGTTGATCGCGTGGCAGTCCGCAATGATCCGGTATTGCAGCTTCTTGCCAGACGCAGGCCCATAGACGCCGTCGGCCGTGTGTGTCGCTGTCGACAGGATGCGGTGGGACGACAACATGCCCTCTTCCGGGGTGCCTGACCAAATGACGTCTTCACCCAGAAGCGTGCGGTCAGGGAATTCCGCAAGCGTGGCCATTGTCGCCCCGATGACCTTTTCGTTCCCGATCACCACACTTCCGGGCGAACGCACCACAATGTCGTTGCTGTAGTAATGGTGCAGTGTCGCGATGCCGCGGTCTTCCCATATCTCTTTGGTGATGCCGATGATGTAGTCGGGGAAATCTTTCCACCGGTTTGAAAAACCCTTCATGAGGTCCATCCTTTGGGAATGCGGGCAGAGCCGCGAATGATCAGGGGGCCGTCAAGTGCAACACGGCGCGGTTTGGTGTCGGGATCGCTCAGGCGATCCATCAGGATACCCACAGTGGCTTGCGCCATTTGCCCGGCAGGCTGGCGCACTGTGGTCAGATCATAGCTGGGCCATGCGGCAAGCGTCACGTCGTCGTACCCCACAACGGACACGTCGCCCGGAACCGAAAGCCCCAGTTCGAAACGCAGGACATCCATGACCGCAAAGGCCATGTGGTCATTGGCGCAGAACACCGCATCAGGAATATCGGTTGCGGAAAATATGTCGCGCGCGACCGCCTTGGCCTGCTCAAACTGAAAGTCACTCATGGCGCGGGCGAACAGGCTCTGGCCTGCTGCGTTCAACCCCGCAACGAACCCCGCCTCGCGGTCCCGCTGCGTCGAGGCCCCCTCCCAACCAGCGATATGGGCAATGCGGCTGTGCCCGCCCGCGACAAGGAATTCAGCCAGCTTGCGCCCACCGTGGTAGTTGTCGGATGTCACAGCAGAGAGGCGATCATCATCCTGCGCGCGGTTGAACAGCACGATCGGGATGCCTGCGGCCTCGCATCGACGCGTCAGATCATTGGACATTCCGACAGAGGCCGCGATGATCCCATCGACCTGGTAGTCGAGCAGTTCTTCCATCACCTCGTCCGCCTCTTCGCCGGAGTTCGCAGCCATAAAGACGAGGACGTGATAGCCCCGCTTTTGTAGCTCGTGGCTGAGCCGTTCGATGGCTTCGGGATAGAATTGGTTTTCGAGATAGGCGACCAGAAGACCGATAATACGCGAGCGCCCGGTGATCAGGGAGCGTGCCAGTACGTTGGGGCGATACCCGAGGGCTTCGGCTGCCGAGCGGACTTTTTTGGCCGTGCGTTCGGACACAGAGGCACCCGGCGTGAACACACGAGACACAGCCGAGCGCGACACACCCGCCCGTTCCGCCACGTCCAATGCTGTTACCTTTTCGCCCATCAGTCTGCCGTCCAACCTCCGTCGATCAGCATTGAAGTGCCTGTCACCATGGCCGAGGCGTCACTTGCCAGAAACTGCACCGCGCCCATGATGTCACTCACCTCGCCCACGCGGGGCAATTTGATCTTGTCCATGATCCACGTATAGCGGTCCGGGTCGTTGAACGTCGGTTCCGTCAGCGGCGTGCGTATGAAGGTCGGGCAGATCGTATTGATGCGGACACCTGATTTACCCCACTCGATTGCCATGGCTTTGACCATCCCTTCGACCGCGTGTTTGGTCGCGCAATAGACCGTGCGGTCGATACCGCCCACGTGGCCCATCTGGGATGAAATGTGGATGATCGAGCCGGGTTTGTTTGCCTTGATCAGCGCGCGTGCGGCGGACGTCGACAGGAAGTATGCACCTTTGACGTTGATGTCGAAAACCGCGTCATAATCCTGCGGTACAGTGTCGAGGGCTGCACTGTGCCGCGCAAGGCCAGCCGAGTTGACGACGACATCACAGGGCGTCTCAAAGGCGGCGTAGACGGCGGGAATGTCGGTCTGATCCAGCTGCAACGCCTCTGCGCTCAGCCCGGCGGCTTGCATGGCGGCGACCGCATCGTTCAGCACGTCTGCGCGTCTTGCCGCACACACCACATGCGCGCCGGCCTCGGCCAACGCCACGGCGCAGCCCAGCCCAATGCCCGACGATGCCCCTGTCACCAGAGCGCGTTTTCCCGTCAAATCGAGCGATGGTGTGCGTGGCAAAGTTCTCATAGCGCCTGCCCCGTTTCAGGACCAAACCCAGCGCGTGCCTTATTGAACTCGCGCATGCGCCCCAGCACGTCTACCCCGATCTGGTCATACATATGCAGCAGGTCCACCATCACCCAATTCTCCCGTATCAACCCGTTCTCAAGCCGCCAGAAATCCAGGCTGCGCATCGCAACCTTTTTATCTGTCGGGGGCAGGCCCAACCATCCATCGTGCGTTATGGTCTGATACATGTTCGGCCAGCCCGTGACCGCCGCATAGGCGCGGTCCCCGAAGAAGTGATAGACGATGTCATCCACAAAGGCACCACGATCCGGCATCCCATTCAGAAACGGGATCTGGTGCCAGTTGCGAAAACCCGCGATACCCCGTCCCGAGCCGATGCCAGAGGGGCCGTACCACATCACGCGCGGGTGCCAGAACCGTTCCATCTCCATCACTTCAGGGCCGCCCTGGCTGGGGTGGCGTTTCATGTGCTCCAGCATGTCGATGATATGCTGGCAGGTGGCCGCGCCCTCTTTGTCGTCATAGGGTCCCGGCACCAGCCCATCGCAGGTGGCAGGCCCCGGCACGTGCCATTCGCGCCCAAGGCTCCGCACCATTGGCCACGCGCCCGCCTGCATCATCACCTCGGGAATATCCCAGAGCGCCTGCATCTCGACCACGCGACCGTCAACAAAGCGGTAAAACTCGTGGAACCGCATGTGCACGATGTGCCCCGTGGCCGGGATATCCAGCCAAGGGTGCTGGAAGGTGCCGGTGTAGTAGCCGCCACATCCAACCCAGTCGTGCCCATCCGGGGTGGGGCCGGCCATAACGATGAAATCGCGCCGTTCCAGATCAGGGATCGCAGCCAGCAGTGGGTCGTAAGCCTTGTCAAAATAGGCGTCCACCCCCGCAGTCGTTTCGAACGGAAAAGCCAAATTGAATTGGACATCGGTGTCACAAACAGCATGCAGGGCGGCGCGCACTGCGTTCGCGTTAAAATCATACATGGCAGCCCGCAAAGGGGCCAAAAGAGTCTTGTGCAGCGTATGTGTATCGCTCATGGCCAATGCCCCTTGGCCCGCGCAAATAGATCGACACCCATCTGAGCAAAGAGATGGATCATATCTACAAACACCCAGTTTTCGGTGAATTGCCCGCCAGTGCGCAGCCAGAAATCAAGGCCCGAGACCTCCAGATGCGCAGCACTGGCAGGCTGGCCCAGATAAGGACCGGTATGTGTCGCGACAACGCCCTTGGGTCCAGAGGCGGCGACCATACGGCCTTCGGCAAATAGGCTTTCCAGATGCATCACCTTGCGGTCAGGAAAGGCCGTCAGCCACGGGCGTTGGTGCAAGGTTTCGAACTCGTGCAATGACAGGCAGGCTCCGATCCCGCCGGGGCCATACCATTTGATTTTGGGATGGAAAAAGCGGGCCATACCCATGCTTGAGAGATCACTTTCGTCAAAGGTGTTGAGACCCCCAAAGATCAACGCCTGACCCAACCCCATGCTTTGCTCGGTCTCTTTGACGTTTTGGGCATCAGCCAGTACTCCATCATAGCCCGTCGGGGCCGGGTAGACATGCGAGGCCCCGTTCGGGCGCGGCAGGATGGGCAGTCCAATCTGTTCGAACCAATCGACAAAATCCCAAATGGTCTGGGCATGTGTCACTTGCCCGTCTGCATCAAAGCGCAAAAATTCACCCCAGCGAATGCGCAGATCGCGCGTCGTTGCCGGAATGCCAAAGACGTCCGCGATGGCGCGGCCAGTGTAGTAGCCCGTGCCAGCGACCCACCACGCACCATCCCCCTGCCCGCTTTCATTGGCCGAAGACTGACCGCCCATCAGGATATGGGTCTGGCGCTGCAAATCCGGGATCGCGGCCCGCAGGGGGGTAAACATCGCAGCAACGATGCCCGCACCGCTGCTGTGGATGCCAATGGGTTCGGGTCCCTGCCACTGCTTGACCTTGTCCAGCAACGCCAACGCTCTGTTCGGGTCGCGGTCAAGTTCCGCCCAAAGTGTCAGTGCCTTCGCCTTGTTGCGTTGATTGATGTCGGTCCCCATAGGGTCTTCTTCTCTGATTTCAAAAATCCTGGGGGAGTCCGCAGGACGGAGGCTAGCCCCCCTTTTTACTCTGCGGCATCCCGTGCTGGGGCACCGGTGCCGTAAGGCACGTTCACACCGCCGTAGCGGCGCACACGCAGGTTGCACTGCTCCGCATGGCCCACGAACCCTTCGAGCATGCACAGGCGCGAACCATAGGCGCCGATTTCAGCAGCCGCCGCGTCTGTTGTGACCTTTTGATAGGAATGCGTCTTGAGGAACTTGCCGACCCACAGACCGCCCGTGTACCGCCCCGCCTTTTTGGTTGGCAGCGTGTGGTTGGTTCCAATCACCTTGTCCCCATTGGCCACGTTGGTGCGTGGACCAAGGAAGAGCGCGCCGTAGCAGGTCATATGCTCGAGGAACCAGGCGTCGCGATCAGTCATCACTTGCACATGTTCCGACGCGATGTCGTCTGCGACTTCCAGCATCTCGTCATAGGTATCGCACAAGATCACTTCGCCGTAGTCCTCCCACGACTTGGACGCAGTGTCGGCCGTTGGCAGGATGGTCAGAATGCGGTCTATCTCGACCAGCGTCGCCTCGGCCAGCTTGCGGCTGTTGGTGAGCAAAACAGCCGGAGAGTTGTACCCATGCTCGGCCTGCCCCAAGAGATCGGTGGCACACATTTCAGCGTCCACCGTGTCGTCCGCGATCACCATCGTCTCGGTCGGCCCGGCGAACAAATCAATGCCCACCTTGCCGAACAATTGCCGTTTGGCCTCTGCCACAAAGGCATTGCCGGGCCCGACGAGCATATGCACAGGTTCAATCGTTTCGGTGCCCAAAGCCATCGCGCCGATCGCCTGAATGCCACCCATCACGTAGATCTCGTGCGCGCCGCCCAAGTGCATGGCCGCGATCACGCCCGGGTTGGGTTTGCCCTGAAAGGGGGGCGTGCAGGCGATGATCCGCGGGACACCAGCGACAGAAGCTGTCGCGACCGACATGTGGGCCGAAGCCACCATCGGGAACTTGCCACCGGGCACGTAGCAGCCAACGGACTGCACCGGGATATTCTTGTGCCCGAGGATCACACCCGGCATCGTCTCAACCTCGATGTCCAGCATCGAGTCCCGCTGGGCTTGGGCAAAGTTGCGTACCTGCTCCTGTGCAAAACGGATGTCCTCCAACTCGCGCGGGGTCAGTTGCGCGATCAACGTATCGATCTCTTCGGCCGACAGTTTGAACGCAGGTGGCGAGTAATTGTCGAACTTTTCCGACAATTCGCGCACGGCCACGTCCCCGCGTGCCGCGATATCCGCCAGAGTCGCCTCAACGATCGCACGCGTTTTGGCATCGTCTGCGTCCCGCTCCGTTTCCGGCTTCCCGGTTTTCAAATACTCAATTGTCATTTCGTCACCTCATCCCTGAGGGGTGGGGCGCGACCCTGTCGCCATTATCGAACGCCTCCCATCCCTCACCTTTGAAAACATCGACCCCAAGCTGGGCCAGCACATGCGGGAAATCGACCATGACGTAGTTGTCGGTGATCCGCCCGTCTTCGACTTTCCAGAAATCCATGTAGCGGATGTCGATCCGCTTGCCCGTGGGGGCGACCCCCATGAAGTCACCCGAATGCGTTGCCTCTTGCCGTCCAAAGGCTGCGGCCCATTCGCCCATATAAATGCGCGCCTCGTCCACACAGACCTTGTCGCTGAAGGCGGCCTGAAACGGGCGCTGCCAGTTGTCCTGAAACTCTTGCAACCCGGTCTTGGTCCCGCAGCCCTGATTGCCCATCCAGCGAAAGCTTTCGGCAAAGAACTGGCCAATATCATCAATGCGGTGATCGTTGAGGCCGTCCACCATTCCTTCGATCACAGCGCGGGTTTCGTCTGTTTTGCTGAGATCGGTGTCGCGTGTCAGCACGGCTTGTTCGGGGCGAGACCCTTTCATGCAACGTCATCCTTGATTTTTGAGAACAGGACCGGGGCGCTGCCCCGGACCCCGTGGTATTTTGGGTCAGAAGAAACCATCAGCCTTTGACGGCCCCCGCCGTAAGCCCGCTCACGATCTGGCGCTGGAACACCATCACCAGCAAGAACAAAGGCGCTGTGATCGACACCGCCGCCGCCACCGCCTCGACCTGATCTGTTGTTGTGGTTTCACGGTTGAAGTAGCCCGCGATGGCCGGAACCATCGTCTGGTTCTGCGCATCCAGAAGCAGCGAGGTCACAAGGAAGTCGTTGTAGCCCAAGAGGAATGAGAACAGGCCCGTTGTGATTACCCCCGGCCACATGACCGGCATGATAACGCGGCGGAAGGCCTGGAAGTGGCTGCACCCATCCACCCGGGCGGCCTCATCTAGTTCGGAAGGAATGTTCTGGAAGAAGCTGCGCAGCATCCAGATCGTGAACGGTTGGTTGATGGACACAAGCACCGCGATCACCGCCCACGGTTGCCCGTAGAGCGTCGGCGAGAGGTCCCCAAAGATGGGCCGCAGGATTTCAGCGGAATTGATGAACCACGGCAGGTACCCCGCCACCAGAACCGAATGCGGCAGTGCGCGGAAAACAAGAGCGAGGATCAAAAGCCAAAAGGCAAGGTTCGAACCCGAACGCGCCAACCCGTAGCCTGCCAGCGTACCCACGGTCAAAGAGATGAGAACCACACCAGCCGTCACAATCATCGAGTTCATAAAGTTGCGGTAGAACTGGTTTTCGCCCCAGACAGCCTGATAGTGTTCGGTCGTAAGCCCAATGATCGGCTCGCCAATGGGTCCTAGGATCGAATTGATCACCCCGAATACCGGCGGCAATATCCCAAAAAAGATCAGCACGAATGCGAGGCCAAAGACGGCCGCGCCGACCAGCCATCCCACAACGATCAGCCCCGGACGAGAGAACCGCTCAACCAGTTTTGGCAGGCCCGTAAAGGCCCAGCGGATCGCAAAGAACAGAAATGCCAGCCCCAGCACGATGTCGATGATCGACAGCCCGTTGCCCGCGGCCCGGGTCGCAGGCCCGGTTATGACGTCCCAAGCGCTCGCCGCAAAGGCGTCGCGCGGGGATTTGACGCTCATCACCGCGATCCACACGATTGGGAAGGCCGCCAGCAAGCACCAGAAGGCGAGGAATGCGCCCGATGCAACTTTGAGCGAAAGCGGTTGTGCGGTTGCCTTCGACATCAGTGTGCCCCCCCTTTGTGGTCACGCCATGTGCGGCGCAACGGCAGGATCAACAGAACAACGATCCCAATCATGGTCAGCATGGCCGAGGCCGACGCCCGGCTAATCGCACGGTTGCCCGCATCATCCGGCACCATGAAATCGTAGGTGAGCCACTGCAGCGAAATCACGTGCGCCTGAGAGCGGAAGCCGACGATTTCTTCGAACGTCCGGTAGCAGTCCATAAGGTGGATCAGCGCAATAAAGATGATCAGCGGCATCAGGTGCGGCACGATCACATAGCGAAGACGTTCGAACCGGCTGGCTCCGTCGATGATCGCGGATTCCAGCGTGTCCATATTCACGGTTTGCAGGCCCGCATAGAAGATCACGAAAGCAAAGGGCGCCACGTGCCAGACGCGGTAAAAGTACATCAGGAGTTCAATTGTCCAAGCCTGAGCGAACATCGCAATGTCCTGCCCGGTCCAGCGTTCCAGCGTTGCCGTAAGGATGCCGTCGCCCACGAAAAGCCAGTAGATCGACAGTGACCCAATCACCGGCGTGATGATAAAGGGCAGAAGGGAGACGAAGATTATGGGGCCCTTGAATGCCTTGGCTGCATTGTTGACCGCCAGCGCAATCATCAGCCCTACACCGATGACCAAAGGCAGTGTCAGCAGCGTGAACATCAGGGTGAAACGCAGCGCCTTCCAGAAGTCGATCTGCAGAATGTCACCGACAGCTCCGCTGCTAATCGCCTCCCAAACCTTGTCCATTTGCAGCACGTTGGCATAGCTCTGAAAACCAACCCACGAGGTTGTCGTGATCGTCTTGCCTGTCTCTTCGTCGATCGTTGGCACTGTTTTCATTTCAGTGGTGCAGGTCTGGGTCAGGAACCCGGGCGTGCAGGTTTCCACCTCGATCTGTTGCATGACCGGTTGGGTCACCTGAAAGGACTGGATGAACACCGAAACCAGTGGCGCTGCGATAAAGAGCAGCATCATGAATACCGACGGCGCGACGAACCAGAAGAAAGTCTTAAACTTCATGTTGCAGTCCTTTCGTGGGTGGCAGCGGCCATTGGGCCCCCGATCTGCCAGCCGTTCATCATGGATGCGCCATTGGTGTTGGCGCCAAAGGTTGCTCTTGGTCGACGCGGATGCCGCAATCGGGCCGGCGGCATTCCCGCCAGTGCGCCCGGTTGTTCGGCAAGACGCGCAGCAACCGCGCATCCAGCAGAGCCACCGCCCACAACGATATGATCGAATTCAGTTTGCATGACATCCCAGTGTTTGGATTGGCTGGCCGGGAACGCCCCGGCCAGCCAAGTAAGTGGCTTACTTCAGCACACCGGCCTCTTTGGCCGCGGTAGCGTAGGATTCCTCAATCGCGACGAGCGTGGCTGCTGCGTCACGTTCCCCTGTCAGGAATGCAGGCAGTTCGTTCCCAAGCGCCGTGTGCATCAGACCCATTTGAGTGGTCGACGGGTAAGGCGGAGCCGCGGGAGACGCGGTGGCCGTTGCAATCGCACCTGCGGCCAGAGGACCGGGCTCATAGCCTTTGACCAGCCAGATCGCGGCTCCGTTGTTGGCCTTGACCATTTCCTCGTCCAGACCTTCCATCGCCAGACGGAAAGCAGCGTCAGCTTCCTCATCGGTGATGTTCGCCGCGATCACAATGCCGTCCCACCACAGTGTGGTGGCAGGTGCGCCGCCCTCCATGGCAAGCGGTGCGGCAGCCATTTTGACTTTGCCTACAACTGTACTTTCGGCTTCGTCATCCATGGCGGCGCCACGGCTCGCCCAGAGGTTCGACATGGCAATTTTGCCCTGTTGGAACTGCTGTTGCACGTAAGTTGAGTCGCTAACCAGCACCTCTGGATCGGCGTATGGAAGCGTTTTCGCCAATGTTTCCAGGGCCTTCACACCCGCCTCGGAGTTCACCGCGGCAGAGTTGTCTGCGTTGAAGAACGCACCACCAAAGGCCGGGTACATGTTCACGAATTCCTGCGCGAGGTTCCAGCCCGATTTCATCGTGGCACCGATGGCGTGGTCCACAACACCGGCCTCTTTGATAGTTTCGGCGGCGGCAAACACTTCGTCCCATGTGGTGGGCACTTCAAGACCGAGATCGTTGAAGATGTCTTCGCGGTACATCAGGTGCTGGGTGTTGACCATCATGGCAATCGCCATAGTCTTGCCGTCAACTTTGATCAGCTGGTTGGGCGACAGGTTCTGACCGTATTTTGCGACCAGATCGTCCAGCGGGCGGATCGTGCCAGCGTTCAGCAACGGTGTGACGGTGCCGTTGGATACGCCACCGATGTGATAAAGTGATGGGTTCGCTTCGAAGGCGGCAGGCTGCTTGGTGCGGAATTCCTGATCAAGCTCGGCCTGAAAATTCCCGCACTCGGCCATGGCGTCTGTGACGGCTTTCCACGCTTCAAATCCAGCGCTCAGCGATTTCAGCGGCACCGTGTTTTCGTAAGAGCACGCCGCGAACGCGGATGTGCCCATAAGCGAGACAGCGCCCGCCAGTGCCAGTTTCTTAAGATACATGTGCAAACTCCCTGTTGCGTTTTTTGTCAGTGCACCTTGCAAGCCTGCACCAACTTGGATTGCCCGATGCCCGGGTGCCCCCGGGGACAACGGGGTGTCATGTCAGCCGAGGCGTTCGCCTGACGTACTGTCAAATGCGTGACAGATCGTGTTCGGGATCGAGAAGGAGATCATGTCGCCTATCTCTGCCCGGAATTCTTTGTGCGCCTTGACCGAAACCAATTGTCCGCCCGCACGGACCGTCAGCATGGTCGCATCACCCAGAAGTTCGATTGTGTAGATCGGGGCGTTGATCTGGCCGTCGGCTTCAGCCAATGCAGCGTCTTCGGCACGGAACCCCAAGGTGACAGGCCCGTCGGGCACGCCAAGGCCGCCGATCTTGACCTTGTCGCCGGTAAATGTACCGCCCGCCATTGTGCCGTCCATCAGGTTCATCGCAGGTGAGCCGATAAAGCTTGCTACGAAAGTGTTGGCCGGGTTGTCGTAGATTTCAGTTGGGGTGCCCACTTGTTGGACCTTGCCCTGTTTCATCACCACGACGCGGTCAGCCAATGTCATTGCTTCGATTTGGTCGTGGGTCACGTAGACGGTTGTGACCTTCAACTCGTGGCTTAGGTTCTTGATCTGGGCGCGGGTGGAAACCCGCAGTTTGGCGTCCAGATTGGAGAGTGGTTCATCCATCAGGAACACGTTCGGCTCGCGCACAATCGCTCGGGCAAGAGCGACGCGCTGACGCTGACCACCAGAAAGTTCAGCGGGCTTGCGGTGCAGAAATTCATCGAGCTCAACCATTGCGGAGGCGCGGCGTACCCGCTCGTCATGCGTTGCGGGGTCTGCTTTTCGCACCTTCAACGGAAAGCGGATGTTTTCATAGACATTGAGGTGCGGGTAGAGCCCGTAGGATTGAAACACCATCGCCACGTCGCGGTCTTTTGGGTCCAGATCGTTGACCCGCTTGCCGTCGATCACGATGTCACCGTCTGTTGCGTCCTCTAGCCCCGCAATCATCCGCATCGTCGTGGTTTTTCCACAGCCTGAAGGACCCAGCAGTACGAGGAATTCCTGGTCCGCAATCGTGAGGTCGAAGTTGTCGACCCCGACAAACGTACCCCAGCGCTTGTTGATGTTGCGTAGCTGAATTTCGGCCATAATGATCCCTCGCGACAGCTTGATATCAAACGCTAGCCACCGCACGTACGTCTTGGCAACAGTTTTTTGCACACGTGTGCAAAATAGTTAACCCAACGTCGCCAAAGCGATGGAATCGCGTGCTTTCACGGAATTCTGGAACGTTCGAAAATGTCTTTTCAGGCTGTATTCGTCGCCTGCAAACCGGCAACTGCCGCGCGAATCCCCTCAACGGAAGGCAGCGTGTCGCCATAAGCACGCCCCGTAGGAATAAAGCTGTCTTCGGCGGTGTAGCGCGCAATGTTTCGATGACCGGCCTCGAAAAGCGCGGTCATGACGCCTTCCGAGACTCCGCCAGAACGGCGCGTTTCATCGACGACAAGGATATGTTTACTGCCCTGCACAGCGTCCAGAAGACTGTCGATGGGCAGCGGTGCCAGCCAACGGAGATCAATCAGCCGCGCACCAGGAATATCTACCTTTTCGGCGAGGTATCGGCCATTTGCAAAGGTCACAATGGCCAGATCGCCTTGGCCCTGCACACCGACCTCACCAACCTCAATACGTTGATCCAGATCGGGATAAGTGCGCATCCACGCGCCATCTCCGGACTGCACATCCCGCATCGGGTAAAGCGCAATGGGTTCCACAAAGACGCACAGACGGTTTTCTTCGCGCGCAAGGCGGTGGCACTCGCGCAGCATTTGGACGGCCTCTGCCCCGTCCGATGGACAGGCAAGGATCAGCCCCGGAATGTCGCGCAGCACAGCAAGCGCATTGTCGTTGTGGAAATGACCGCCGAACCCTTTTTGATAACCAAGACCGGCGATACGCAGCACCATCGGATTGGCCCATTGCCCGTTGGAAAAGAACGGCAGGGTCGCCGCTTCGCCGCGTATCTGGTCCTCGGCGTTGTGCAGGTACGCAAGAAACTGGATTTCAGGCATCGGGACAAACCCGTTATGGGCCATCCCGATCGCAAGCCCGAGAATGGACTGTTCGTCCAAGAGTGTGTCGATCACACGGGACGTTCCAAACCGCGCAGACAGCTTTTGCGTGACGCCATAGACCCCTCCCTTGCGCCCAACATCTTCGCCCATGATCACCGTTTCAGGATGGGCGAGCATTAAGTCGGTCAGCGCCCAATTGATCAGTTTCGACATTGGTTGTGGGCGGTCCATCTGGGCAAAGTCCGTCCCAAAGGCAGCAGTACGGGCCGAGGCGTCCGGACCATTTGTCAAAGAAGCGGCCCGCGCAGGAGGCACGATGGCGGACATCACCGCCTCTGCCCCTTTTAGGGGTGGGGAATCGGCAATCTGCGAGGCCTCATCTCGGGTGCGGGCAAGGGCGCCCGTGTAAATAGCAAGGACAGCATCGGGCTCCATCCCTTGAGCGACCAGCCCAGCCGCTGTGTGCAACAGTGGATCGTTAGCCTCATCCGCCTCGACTTCTGCGCGCGGCAAATAGCTTGTCGCCACATCGGCACCGGCATGTCCATACAAGCGCACGGTGCGCAGATGCAGGACGGCGGGTTTTCGTGTACGACGCACATAGTCTGCGGCCTCGGATGCAGCCGCATAGGCATCCCACATATTGCAACCATCACCGCTGAAATACGTCAGCCCCGGACGGTGCGCGAGGCTGCTCTCGACCCAGCCTGTCGGGGTCTTGGTCGAAATCCCAATTCCGTTGTCTTCGCAGATGAACAACAAGGGCAAGGGAGCGCCCTGTACACTGGTCCAGCCTGCCGCGTTGATCGCGCCTTGCGCCGTTGAGTGGTTGAGCGAGGCATCCCCAAAACTCGCGACGGCGATCGTATCGTCTGGAAGGATCGCCAGTTCGGGACGATTACGGCGGGCTAACGCGATGCCATAGGCCGCACCAACGGCCTTGGGCAGGTGACTGGCAATTGTCGAGGTCTGCGGCGGAATGAAAAGATCGCGGCTTCCCAGCACCTTGTGACGCCCGCCGCTGGTGGGATCACTTGCGGCGCAGGCATAGCTGAGCAGCATATCGCGACAGGCGTCCTGCCCGGCCTTGGCTGCTCGGGCCACCTGAAACGCGCCATCCCGGTAATGCAGAAACGCGATGTCATCCACGCGCAGCGCATGGGCAACCGCCGCCATGCCCTCGTGCCCGGACGAGCCGATGGTGTAAAACCCCTGACCCGCTTTCTGCATTTCACGGCTCACAATATCCAGCGCACGGGTCAGGCATTGGTGTTCGAACAGACGATGCGCGGTCTCGGCGTCCAGCCCGTGCGGCGTGACCTCGGGCAGGTCACGCGCTGCCACCTGTCTCAGGAAGTTATCGTGAACGATCGAAACGCGGTCCATGCGGCCTCTGTCAGGATGTTTGATTTCGTTCCTCTGGCGGGTTTTTCAGAACAGAAAAGAACAAAACCCCAACCTTTTCTGTTCCCAATCACTCCTCCGGGGACAGACCGCCCCCGGCAATGGGTCAGAAAAAGGCCTGCAGCCCAGTTTGTGCACGACCCAAAATCAAGGCGTGCACGTCATGGGTGCCTTCATAGGTGTTGACGGTTTCAAGGTTCATCATGTGGCGCATGACCTGAAACTCACCCGAAATCCCGTTTCCGCCGTGCATATCACGGGCGTTGCGCGCAATGTCGAGCGCCTTGCCGCAATTGTTGCGTTTGACGATGGAAATCATTTCTGGCGCAGCCTCGGCTGCGTCCATCAAACGACCCACCTGCAGCGAAGCCTGCAAGCCAAGCGCAATCTCCGTCTGCATGTCCGCCAGCTTTTTCTGGAACAGTTGGGTCTGAGCCAAAGGCTTGCCGAATTGCTTGCGGTCCAATCCGTATTGGCGCGCGGCGTGCCAGCAAAACTCGGCTGCCCCCATCGCCCCCCAGCTGATCCCGTAGCGGGCACGGTTCAGACAGCCAAAAGGCCCTTTGAGACCTTGAACATTCGGCAACAGTGCGTCCTCACCGACTTCAACATCTTCCAACACAATCTCGCCGGTGATGGAGGCGCGCAAAGACAGTTTTTGTTCGATCTTTGGTGCGGACAGACCTTTTGCCCCTTTTTCGAGAACGAAACCCCGGATTTTTCCACCGTGTGCGTCGGACCTCGCCCAGATCACAAATACATCCGCAATGGGTGAATTCGATATCCACATCTTCGCGCCGTTCAACACATAGCCACCGTCTGTCTTTTTGGCATTTGTCTTCATGCCCGCCGGATCGGAGCCCGCGTCCGGTTCGGTCAGCCCAAAGCAGCCAATCCATTCTCCGCTCGCCAGCTTGGGCAGGTACTTGGTGCGCTGCGCTTCGGACCCGTAGGCATAGATGGGATACATCACGAGGCTCGATTGTACCGACATCATCGAACGATACCCGGAATCGATCCGCTCGACCTCGCGCGCAACGAGGCCGTAGGACACATAAGATCCGCCTAGCCCTCCGTATTCCTCAGGCAGCGTTACTCCCAGTAGCCCCATTTCACCCATCTCGCGGAAAATGTCCGGGTCCGATGTCTCTTCGGCAAAGGCCTGAACGACCCGCGGTGCCAGTTTTTCCTGCGCATAGGCTGCAGCCGAGGCTTGGATCATCCGCTCATCTTCGCTGAGCTGTTCAGACAGGCGGAACGGATCTGCCCAGTCAAAGCTGCCCAGATCAGGGGCGTCCTTGGCTTTGAGTATTTTGGCTTCTGCATTCATCTGAACTCTCCTTTGCGGATATCGTGGCGCGCGGGCTATGCCATACTTGGGCACGACCTCTTCAGCACCTATGTGTTGTGCCGCGAACCGGTGTCCAATGGCAATGCGTACAAGCTTATTTTTTCGACAATACGCACGGTTCTCCATTTGGCGAACTCGGTGGGATACGATCTCGATTGGGCAAAAGTGCCAGATCCTCGACGCGCCGTTGCCCCATTTTCGCCGCAATAGCAGCCGATAAAACAGCCCTATGATTCTGACATTCGGGTGGGGCCGAAATGTAAAAGGAGTGCTGCCATGAAGCGCGCGTTTACCCTCGCGGCCACAGTTGCCGCAATGTCCATCGCCACCGCTGCGGCGGCGGACGAACACACTGTTCTCATACTGCCCGACGCTTATTTCCCGCAGGTGACTTATCTGGACAACGGCGACTCGGTTCGCTTCATCAACATGTCCGGAGGTGAACACAATATCATTGCCGAAGGTGCGGCTTGGGAAATCGGACCCATTCCGGATCAGGGCGAAGCGGTCTTGGAAGTCAGCAACGTGGTCGAGAAAGCCTTTTTCAACAAAGATGCCACTGCTGAAGACGGCACAATGCTTGTCCAAGGCGAGATCAGCTTTGACACAGCGCCACTGAACTAAGTCGGCGTATCGCTTAGCGGTTCAATCAGCGCAGGCCCGGCGGCCCGGTTGGAATTGACCGTGGTGTCGACACGATACCAACTCAAAGTTTCTTCCGGGGCCGCACGCATCAACGTCGCGGCCCCTTTTCCCTTTTCGCCCAGCCAAAGCGGGATGTCGTCCGGCTCGAGAATTACAGGCATGCGGTGGTGTATCGCGGACATGGCTTTGTTCGCTCCTGTAGTCACGATCGCGGCCGTGCGCATTTCGTCAGTGTCATCCTTGGTCGACCACGTCTGCCAGATCGCTGCGAAAGCCAAAGGCGCGCCGTCTGTTCGGCTGATATACCACGGCAGCCGAACATCCCCATCCCGGGTCCATTCATAAAAGCCTGAGGCAACAATTATGGCCCGCCGTTCTCGGCAAGCTGCACGAAAGGCCGGCTTCTCTGCAATCGTTTCTGCCCGTGCGTTGATCAGCAACGGCCCGTCATTTGGTTTCTTGTACCAGTGCGGAATGAACCCCCACCGCATGGCACCCAGTCGGCGCTGCCCTTCATATGTGGTCACAACATGCACAGCGTTGGTCGGGCAGACATTGTAGTTCGGCACATTCGGCAGGTCGTTTGCGGGCGTAGCCTCAAACAGCTGCGCCATGGCGTCCGTGGGCAGGGTGATGGAAAAGCGTCCGCACATAGGCACAAGAATGGAACGACGCGGCCGCACAGGCAACCCGCTTGCAGGCCAATGATCAGCCGGGCAAGGTGGCGCAAGGGATCGCACACAACGCCTCATCGTCCTGCCCTATTATTCCGGCGCCGGTCACACCGCGCAGGTAGCCCAAGCCATCGCAAGCGGTGCAAGAGGCGATCAGACCCGGGCAGAGGTCATCGATATCGAGCATATGACGGCGGATCATTGGGCCCTCTTGGATAGTGCGGACGCGATATTGCTTGGCGCTCCGACATATATGGGTTCGACCGCCGCACGCTACGGCGTTTTTCTTGAAGAGGCGGGCGAACGATGGATGGACCTGGGCTGGAAGGACAAACTCGCCGGTGGATTTACCGTCGCTACGTTTCCGTCCGGGGACAAGTTGGCGACCTTGCAGCGATTTTCGATCTTTGCCGCGCAAATGGGCATGATCTGGGTTGGCCCCGTTGATATTGGCGCTCCTGTCTTTCCTGAGCGGGAAGGCGTGAACGCAGATGGCGGCTGGCTTGGGTTGATGGCGACCAGTGCGCGCAGCCGGCGTGGCGCTGTGCGTGAGGGCGATCTTGAAACCGCCGCTCAGTTTGGCGCGAGGGTGGCCGGTATTGCCCAGCGCTTGCGAGGATCAGACAGCTAAGCCCGGGCAAGCAAAGCAAAACCCCCAACGGCACTGGCCATCGGGGGTTCGCAATCAGTCTCGTTAGGCGCACCTGATGGTGCGCACTGCCGCTTACTTGGCAGTGATACGTCCATCCGTATAGGGCGTGAACGGACCTTTCGCGGCTAGGAATTCAGCCGTGACATCAGCAAGATCCGGTCCAAAGTCGTAGGCATTGAGCGCCTCTTTGAACATGCCGTAGCCATCACCGCCGTTGCGCACATAGTTGTTGGACACGACGCCGTAGAGCTTGTCAGTATCAATCAGCGAACCGCCAACCATCACATCACTGATGCGCGCACCTGGTTCGGCTGCCGCATCAAAGGCATAGCTCATGCCTGCCACTTGTGGGAAACGGCCTGCGCCATCTTCGATTTGGCCTACACCATTTTCCAGAGCAGCAACTATAGTCGCTCCGGTCACCTGGAACGTGGACAGTGTGTTCTGGAACGGCAGAACAGTCAGGACTTCACCCATGGTAACAGGCCCTGCATCGATGGACGCACGAATGCCCCCGCCGTTCTGGATCGCGATCTCGATCCCCTGATCCGCTACCCGGTCAAGCATCGCATCAGCGATAAGCGAACCCATGGCGCACTCCATCGCGCGGCAGGTGTCACGGCCGCCTTCGATGACGTCAGCCGCTTCGGCAACGACACGTGTCTTCATCTCTTCGATCGGCGCACCCATTTCGGTGATCCGGGCAAGGAAGGCGTCGTTCGGAGTGACCGAGGCATCCAGCACCATCGGATCACCTGAAGCCGCAGTCACGTTGCCATCATCATCAAAAGTGACGGTCATATGGCCCAGATACTTGGTGTAGGCATAGGCCTGTGCCACGGGTGTGCCGTCGACCATCGTGGGATAGGCAGGCGTGCCGTCATCGTCATTGGACATCAACGTGTGGCTGTGCCCTCCGATCACAACGTCGATGGCGGGAACGGCTGCGGCGATGTCCAGATCCTTGTTCAGGCCGACGTGGTTAAGGGCGATGATGATATCGACGCCTTCGGCTTCAAGGGCGGCGGCATCCGCGCTCAGCGCCTCGATCTCGTCCTGAAAGATCACGTTTTCGCCGGGGCTGGACGTTTCAACGGTGTCTACGGCCAAGGCCGAAATCACACCAATTTTCTTGCCGCCAACCTCAAGAACAACGTGGTTCTCAACTTTGCCCGCCAAAGTGGCTTCGCCAGATACATCCAGATTGCCTGAAATCACAGGAAAGCTGACCGTGTCTACAAAGCTGCCCAAACCGGCAGGACCATCGTCAAATTCGTGGTTGCCCACGGCCATGACGTCATAGCCCATCTGTTCCATGAATTCGGCTTCTGCGGCCCCTTTATAGGTGGTGTAAAACAGAGAGCCCTGAAATGGGTCGCCTGCGTCCAGAACCACAACGTTTTGGTTGTCGAGCGACGCCTTCTTGGCATCAATGGCCGTCTTGACGCGCGCAATGCCGCCAAAGCACTTACCCTCGGCTTCGCCGTCAGCGTTGCAGGTGGAATCATATTTGTTGATCGATTCGATCCGGCTGTGCATGTCGTTGGTATGCAGAATGTGCAGTGTATACTCGGCCGAAGCGACGCCAGCGCTCAATGCCAATGCCGCTGTGCCCATCAAAAGTCGGGTCATGTCGGTTTCTCCCATGTTGATTATGAGCGTTACGTGACAACAATCCGCGTCCCGAGTCAAAGGACATCCTGCATGATTGACGCAACGCACACGTGACAACGCCCACTTGATTGTTTGATAAGCGGCGGGCATCAGGGGCGCATGCTGATTTACAAAATTTTCCGCGCCCCCGAATGGGCAGCTTTGCGTCGGGACACAACCACGACGGGGGCACCGATAGACGTCACGGACGGCTATATCCACTTCTCGACGGCTGAACAGGCCGGCGAGACTGCGGCAAAGCATTTTGCGGGCATAGATGATCTGTTTCTGATCGCAGTTGAGACCGATGCACTGGGCGATGATCTGAAATGGGAGCCTTCGCGCGGTGGTGCGTTGTTCCCGCACCTCTATCGCGAGATGAGACTGGCAGACGTACATTGGGCGCAGCCTTTGCCGATCGTCGACGGAGCGCATCAGTTCCCCGTCGGGGCCGGGTTTGACACATGAGCGAGGCGGCCTTTGTCGATCCTACACGCGCACAATTCGATGCGTTCAAAGGACTGGACAGAGACCAACAGATCGAATTGTTGAATCTTGTCCGGTTTCGTGACCTCGCCATGATTTCAGACCCTGACTATCAAAGCGCCGTGGTGCACGGACAAGCCGGTGTGGCCACGTCCCGCCTGATGGGCACTAAAACGGGCACAATCGGGACCAGTTTTGGATGAAACGCACAATTGAAAACCTCGGCATGGCAGCCTTGCGTCGCATTGACCCGGAAACCGCACACGGATTGGCCTTGCGCGCTGTTCACACGCCACTGGCGCATTTGCCCGGCCCCGTAACCAGCGACCGGCTGTGCACCGAAATTGCCGGGCTTACCCTGCCCAACCCCGTCGGCCTTGCCGCAGGCTTTGACAAGAACGCCACGGCCATCGCGCCTTTGTCACGCGCCGGATTTGGCTGGATTGAGGTGGGGGCCGCTACTCCAGTCGCGCAACCCGGCAATCCGCGCCCACGCCTCTTCCGACTGCCCGAGGACGGAGCGGCGATCAATCGTTTCGGGTTTAACAACGACGGGATGGAGGCGATTGCGCAGCGCCTTTCCAAACGACCTAAAGGGGTGCCTGTCGGGCTTAACCTTGGGGCCAACAAGGACAGTGCGAACCGGGCTGAGGACTTTGCAAAGGTGCTGGCCCATTGCGCACCGCATATCGACTTTGCCACTGTGAACGTTTCAAGCCCCAACACCGAGCGCTTGCGCGATCTGCAGGGCCCCATGGCACTTGCCGCTCTGCTTGATGGTGTGATGCAGGTGCGCGGCAACGTGCCAGTCTTTCTCAAAATCGCACCAGACCTGACGGATCAGGATCTGGCCGATATTGCCAAAGTGGCGCAAGACGCCCGGATCAGCGCGATCATTGCGACCAACACCACGCTTGACCGTTCTGGTTTGCGCAGCGCGCATGCACAGGAAAAAGGCGGGCTGTCCGGCGCGCCCCTGTTTGAAAAATCCACGAGAGTATTGGCCAAGTTGCACAAGTTGACAGACATCCCGCTGATCGGTGTAGGCGGCATCTCGTCTGCCGAAGACGCCTATGCCAAAATCTGCGCTGGTGCATCGGCGGTGCAACTTTACACCGGCCTTGTCTATGGCGGGCTAAGCCTTGCGGCAGAAATCGCACGGTGTCTCGACGGGTTGTTGGAACAGGATGGGCATGCGTCGGTCACGGATGCTGTCGGAACCAAAGTCCAGAATTGGCTCTGACCCACCTTCATCTCGCAGATTAAACTCAAGGCTTGGGCAGCACCCCAGCTCTCAACCCGCGGCCCGTTCCAGCGCGGGATAGCGCGCACCCAGCGTCACCCCACGTGCCACAAAGGAGATCAGCAGAGCTGCCCAAAGGCCGTGATTGCCCATCACCGGCAACAACACGAAAATGGCCCCCCAGTAGATCAAAAAGGACAGCGCCATCATGTTGCGCATGTCCCGCCCCCGCGCGGCCCCGATGAAAATGCCGTCCAGCATCCACGCCGCACAGCCCAGCAAGGGTGCTGCCACCATCCACCACAAATAGGCGCGCGCCTCCTGTTGGACGTCCGCGTCCTTGGCCATCAAATCAATCAGCCACGGACCAGCCAACAGGAACGCCGCGGCCGTGATCACGCAGACCGTCAATCCCCACATCCCCGTTATAAGCGCAGCACGGCGGACACGGCGCCCGTCTCCGCGCCCGTAGGCCCGCGCGATCAGCGTCTCAGCCGCAAAAGCAAACCCATCCATAGCGTGTGCGGTGATATACATGAACTGGATCAGCACCTCGTTGGCCGCAAGCGTCACATCGCCAAACCGTGCGCCGATAAAAACAAAGCTGGAAAAGATGACCATCAACATGGCTGAGCGCAGCAAGATATCTGTGTTTAGCAACGCCATCCGAACCAGCTTCGCCCTCTCAAGCACCCGCGTCCGGTCCCGCCATGCAGGACGCACAAAGGCCGAGCGGCAAAACCAAAGCCCCAGAGCCGCGCCCAGCACTTCGGCGATGACTGTGGCGATGGCCACGCCCTCAACCCCCCAACCAAAGCCGAGCACAAAGACAAAGTTCAACGCGATGTTAACCCCGTTCATGCCCAGCTGAATCCAGAATACAGCGCCTGTGCGCTCCATCGCGATCAGCCAACCGGTAAGGGCGTAAACCGCAATCGCCGCAGGAGCCGTCCAAATGCGAATGGTCAGGTAACCACGGGCAAGGCTTTCGACCTCGGCACTGGCCGGTGACAGTTGGAACGCTGCCCAGAACAGCGGGATTTGCAACACGATCAGACTCAGACCACCAAGCCCCGCGACCAGCAGCGCGCGTGTCAGCCATGCAGACACCTCATCGTCATCCCCCGCCCCGGCCGCCTGCCCGACCAGACCAACGGTGCCCATGCGCAAAAAGCCGAAGATCCAATACACTGTGGTCAGGATGATTGCGCCCATGGCGACGGCCCCGATGGGCGCGGCCTCTCCCATCTGTCCCACCACGCCAACGTCCACGGCTCCGAGGATCGGTACCGTTGCATTGGACAAAACGATGGGCAGCGCAATTTTCAGCACCCTGCGATGCGTGAGGGGCGCTGCAGGCGCAGTTGGGCTCGCAGCCGTGCTCACCGTCGTTGGGGCATTACGAAGTGGCCCGTGCCTTGCGCAAAAAGCCGGTCGCGATTGTCTTGCCACCCCTCCACATGGACGCTGGCATAGCGCCGCCCGGACCGGTTGATCCGTGCACGTGCATAGGCATCGCGGGGCAAGCCGGAGCGGAGGTAATCCACCGAAAAATCAACTGTCTTCGGGAGACGCGGCAAGGATGGCGAATCAGCGACTTCAAAATCGAGCGCACCACTTTCGATATCGTCCCAAAGATATGACCAGCTTAGCGTGATCACTGCCGTCACCTCAAGAAAGGCAGCCGTCACTCCGCCATGAAGGGCAGGCAACATGGGGTTTCCGATAAGTTTGTCAGCAAAAGGCAGGATTGCCGTCAATTCGTCACCACGACGATCAATCCGGACGCCGAGATACTGGATGTATGGCACCCCATCCACCAGTGCACGCAGGGCGGCATCGCGTCGTTGTTTGACGGCCTGAACGGGCTCGGGTCGTTTCATCGCGCGCCCTCCACCGTAAATGCCCCGGTCGCGGTCGCCACCGGGTTGTCGGCATCTTCATCTACCGCCGTAGCACGAACAAAGGCGACGGAACGGGTCACATGGTAACAAGTTGCATGGGTCGTTATCGCCTGTCCCGGAGTGGCCGCGCGCATGTAGTCGATGCGCAGATCCAGCGTAGCAGTGCCACCGGTATTGGACGGATGCGCCATCACGGCCGCTCCGCAACACGTATCCATTAGCGCCGAAACGGCTCCTCCGCTGATGACACCGGTTTCGGGATCACCGATCAGGCGCTTGTCATACGGCATCGAGATCACCGCCTCGCCGTCCGTCACTTTGACAAGAGCCATACCCAGATCGCGGGAATGCGGGATGGCTTCGATGAACTGGCGCACATTCTTCAGTCGGTCGGACATATCGCTCGTTTCTTTCTGGACAGTCATCACGTTATGGGCGTGCCCCTCGATCAGGGCAAGGCACCTGTTGCCCTCGGGGAAATCCCGCCTTAGGATTCGCTTTAGGGGAGAGGCAAGCCATGTCAGATGAGCGCTTGAGCTTTAAAGAAATGTGCGCGCAGTTCGATGTAACGCCGCGTACGTTGCGCTATTACGAATACATTGAGCTGCTCAAGCCTGACCGCGAAGGGCGTTCACGCTTTTACGGCGCGCGCGAGAAGGCGCGTATGAAACTGATCCTGAGGGGCCGAAAGTTCGGGTTTCAGCTGGAAGATATCCGCCAGTGGTTACTGATCTACGAAAATGAAGGCAATGAAGCCCAAATGCGGGCTTGGGTCGAATTGGCTGATGGACAGCTGGCCGAACTGGAAGAACAGCGCAAACAGCTCGCCGACGCCACGGCCGAGTTGAAGGACTTGCGTGACAGCGTCGCAAGCGAATTGGCCGACAAATAGGCGCACTGCTCACTTTTTGGACTTGGGTCCCTTTTTAGATGTACTTCGTTTGACCTCCGCCTCACGCGTCCTAAACCGTTGGAGGCACAGGCCAAGGTAAACGCTGCAATGACACAATCGACGAAACCAGTACTGATCCTCGGCAGCGCTCCGGGTGTGCTGGCGGCCCGGGATCTGCCCAAATCGCTGTTTTCTTCGATCGTTGCGATCAACAATGCTTGGAGCGTGCGCGACGATTGGGACTATCACATCTCACCGGAAGACTTTCCGGCAGACCGCGCGCCAACTGATCTGACTGACGGGCAAAAGCGCATAGGTGCGGACGAATACGTTCCCGCCAACAACACATACGGCGGGATCATCTATGCGGGCGCGACCATGGCCTTTACGGCAGGGTATTGGGTTCTCAGTGCCTTGCGCCCCTCAGCTATGGTTTTTGTTGGCTGTGACATGGTTTATTCTACAACCGGAAATCCACATTTTTATGGCAAAGGGTCGGCAGATCCTCTGCGTGAAGACATCACTTTACGCAATCTTGAAGCCAAGTCAGCACGCCTGATGCTGCATGCATCAGAACAGGGCTGCGCATGCATGCGAGCACCAGGTGGCGAAAGCCGTCTTGTCTTTCCGCCTATGGATCTGAAAGACATCGGCCAGATCACTTTGCCTCGGATGCGCGCCAATCCTTCTGCGTTTAACCGTGCGCATGGCTACGAAGATACCCTCGGATACTTCGTGGAATCGGGCAGATATTGGGATTCGGCTCCAAACTACTCAACCGAACGTCTTGATGAACTGGACCAGCTGTGGATCAGCGCTGGTAACAGCGCTCGCGCGTCAGACCAGCCTAGCGCCTAACGTCTTTCTGCGTCCAAAACTGCGAACTGATTCCCAAAATTTAGCGCGACTTGCCCGCTTGACGCAGCAGACAGCCACGTCAACTCCAAAATGACGTAACGTAGACTTACGTAAACGTAATGGCATGGTTGCATCGCTCTACTAGCTCTCCCATGTACTTGTCGAAACAAGATACGCGAGTGTTCCAAAGATGAACGAGAAAATGATGACCATCCGTGAAATGTGCGACGCATTTAACGTCACACCGCGGACATTGCGCTTCTACGAAGCCAAGGAACTGCTGTCCCCAGTGCGCGAAGGGCAAAAGCGCCTGTTCACCAAGCGCGACCGGGCCCGGCTCAAACTGATCCTTCGTGGGAAGCGTTTTGGCTTCAGCCTCGAAGAGATCAGACAACTTCTCGACCTGTATGACATGGGCGACCAGCAACAGACCCAACTGGCACGCACCTACGAAATTGCCAGCGATCGCCTTGCAGACATGGTCGCCCAGCGCGACGAATTGAACGAAGCCATCGGCGATCTGCAAGACCAACTGAAATGGGGTGAGAAAATGCTCGCCTCTATGAACACCGCCAAAAACGCCGCTGAATAAGCGGCGCGCTACGACTGGGAGAACACCATGCCAAGCTACACCCCACCCACCAAAGACATGCAATTCATCCTGCACGATGTGCTAAACATCACAGGCAGCACGATCCCCGGCTATGATGAGTTAGAGGCAGACTTTACCTCTGCCATCCTCGAAGAGGCAGGCAAGCTGACCGCTGGGGTGCTGGCCCCCCTGAACGTGGTCGGCGACACCGAAGGCTGCCGCCTTGAAAACGGTATCGTCTACACGCCCACAGGGTTCAAGGACGCGTTCGAGCAGGTCAAGGAAGGTGGATGGCCCGGCCTCGATATGCCCGAACAGTTCGGGGGGCAGAATATGCCCGTCGTCATCGGCTCCGCCGTTGGGGAAATGTTCAGTTCAGCCAATATGGCTTTCACGATGTATCAAGGCCTGACGCACGGCGCGGCCTCGGCAATCCTGGCGCATGGCACGCAAGAGCAGAAAGATACCTATCTGCCCAAGATGGTGTCCTGCGAATGGACCGGCACGATGAACCTGACCGAGCCACATTGCGGCACCGACCTAGGCCTGATGCGCACCAAGGCCGAACCGCTGGATGACGGCAGCTACAAGATCACGGGCCAGAAAATCTTTATCTCTGCCGGTGAGCACGACATGGCCGACAACATCATCCACCTTGTGTTGGGCAAGATCGTTGGCGGGCCTGAAGGCATCAAAGGCGTGTCTCTATTCATTGTGCCCAAGTTTCTTGTGAACGAAGACGGATCATTAGGTGCCCGCAACGGCGTGGCCGTCGGCAACATCGAAGAAAAAATGGGCATTCACGGCAACTCGACCTGTGTGATGAACTATGATGGCGCCATCGGTTACTTGATCGGTGAAGAGCACAAAGGCATGCGCGCCATGTTCACCATGATGAACGAGGCACGTCTGGGTGTGGGTATGCAAGGGCTGTCTCAGGCCGAAGTCGCCTACCAGAACGCACTGGACTACGCCAAAGACCGCTTGCAAGGTCGTGACGTCACAGGCGTGAAAAACCCAGAAGGCCCTGCCGATCCGCTGATCGTACACCCCGATATCCGTCGCTCGCTGATGGATCAGAAGTCATTTGCCGAAGGCGCCCGTGCATTCATCCTTTGGGGTGCGACAATGATCGACGCGGCCCACCGGTCTGATGACAAGGATGCGGACGGCATTGTGTCGCTGCTGACCCCGGTCATCAAAGGGTTCCTGACGGATGGGGGCTATGACAACACCATCAAGGCCCAGCAGGTCTATGGCGGACACGGCTACATCGAAGAATGGGGCATGTCGCAATACACCCGCGATGCCCGGATCGCGATGATCTACGAAGGAGCCAACGGCGTTCAGGCATTGGACCTTGTCGGACGCAAGCTGGCCCAGGACGGTGGCAAGCATGTGATGGCGTTCTTTGATCTGGTGAAATCCTTTATCAAGGACAACGCAGGTCAAGACGAGGCCTATGACAAGGAGTTCCTTGAACCGTTGAAGGCCGCATCAAAAGATCTGCAAGCAGCGGGCATGTACTTCATGCAGCAAGGGATGAAGAACCCCAACAACGCGCTGTCGGGGTCTTATGACTTCATGCACATGTTCGGTCACGTTTGCCTTGGCCTGATGTGGGCACGGATGGGTAAAGCAGCGCGCGCCGCACTTGCGGACGGGACATCTGATCCTGAGTTCTTCGAGACGAAGCTGGCCACCGGGCGCTACTATATGGCGCGCCAATTGCCTGCCACGGCGCTGCACCTGACGCGCATTCAATCCGGAAGCGATACAGTTATGGCGCTTGAGGCTGCAAACTTCTAAGGTCGGGGCGGGGCACACCCCCGCCCTACCCTTTTCAGAGTTGTCCTCATGCCCAAACGCTTTCGCCTCACCCGCCGTTTTCCTGTTGCCATGACCGAAGACGGTTATCGCCGACTAAAGCGGTTCGCGGCCGAGGCGGGATTAGATGAGGGCGAGGCACTGTCTTTTCTGTTCGAAAACTTCGACAGTGTGATGAACGAAGAAAACCTGACGGCACGGCTGCGCTTGTTCAACGCAGAACTTGAGGCCCGCAAACGCTGACCTTTTTCTTTTGGGGAGGAGAAAATGAAGGATCTGGAACAAAGTCCCGCAGGCTGGATAACCGACGAGCATCAGATGATCGCGGATATGACTGCGCAGTTCATCACCAATGAGTGGGCATCCGAATTCGAACGCTGGCGCAAACAGGGCGAGATGGATCGCAGCACCTGGGGACAGGCTGGTGAATTGGGACTCCTTTGCCCGTCAATTCCCGAAGAGTACGGCGGCGCAGGCGGTGACTTTGGCCACGAAGCGGCGATCCTGATCGAAGCGGCGCGCTGCAATCTGGCGGCCTGGGGGCATGGCATCCATTCCGGCATCGTTGCCCATTACATCCTCGCCTATGGCACCGACGATCAGAAATCCCGCTGGCTGCCCAAGATGGTAACTGGCGAGATGGTCGGCGCGCTTGCGATGACCGAACCCTCGACCGGATCAGACGTGCAGGCAATCAAGACCCGCGCCATCCGCGAGGGCAACGCCTACAAGCTAACAGGGTCCAAGACCTTCATCACCAACGGCCAGCATGCCAATTTGATTGTCGTTGCGGCCAAGACTGATCCAGCTTTGGGATCAAAAGGCGTTTCTCTTGTCGTCGTCAAAACAGACGGTGCCGCAGGTTTTGAACGAGGTCGCAACCTTGACAAGATTGGGATGCATGCTTCTGACACGTCCGAACTGTTCTTCGACAACGTCGAAATCCCACCTGAAAACATTCTTGGCGGCACCGAGGGTCAGGGATTCTATCAGATGATGCAGCAATTGCCCCAAGAGCGGCTGATCATCGCCTGTTCTGCTGTCGGTGCGATGGAGGGCGCGGTTGAGCGTACGATAGCGTATTGCAAAGAACGCGAAGCCTTTGGCGGGCCGATCATGCAGTTCCAGAACACCCGATTCAAACTGGCCGAGGCAAAAACCAAAACGATGGTCAGTCGGGCCTTTTTTGATGAATGCATGGCCGAGCACCTGCGCGGAGAGCTGAGCGTCGACAAGGCCGCGATGTGCAAATACTGGACAACTGACACGCAAGCTTGGGTCTTGGACGAGTGTCTGCAACTGCACGGTGGCTATGGGTTCACCCAAGACTATGACATCGGCGGGATGTGGACAGACGCGCGGGTCCAACGCATTTACGGCGGCACCAACGAAATCATGAAAGAGCTTATCGCGAGGGCGTTTTGACGCCTTCCGCTACAGCAAGATCCCTGAGCAAGAGAGCTTTCGTCAGATGCCTTTCTGGCCAGATGACGGGACCGGCAGCCCAAAATTCTAACACGTCTTCCATATCTGCAAAGAATCTAAGGCGAGGCTTAAACCCGCGCAACAAACTCCATGGAGGTTTCGGGGTGTGAACCCCCCGGCCCTGCCAATTCAATCACACCGACAAAAAGGGTCTACAACATGACGCTCCAACTGCACTGCTTCGGCGAAAGTGGAAATTCCTACAAGGCTGCTCTTGCCCTGGAACTGTCCGGTCTTGAGTGGGAACCGGTTTACGTCGACTTTTTCGGCGGCGCTGCGCGCAGCGATGCCTACCGCGCGCTGAACCCAATGGGCGAAGCCCCTCTGTTAATTGACGGAGACAAAAAGATCAGCCAGTCCGGCGTGATCCAGCAATACATCACAGATAAAACTGGCAAGTTCGGAGGAGAGGGCGAAGCCAAATACGAAGTCTTGCGTTGGGTTTTGTGGGACAATCACAAGCTGTCATCCATGTGCGGCGTCACTCGGTTCCTGATGAATTTCTTGCCCGAAGATAAACGGCCCCAAGAGGTCATCGCCTTCAATCAGGGGCGGTTAAAAGGGGCCTACACCGTACTTGATACACATCTTGCGAACCGTGACTGGATTGTGGGTGATGGCGTCACAAATGCCGATTTGAGTTGCTGTGGATATCTGTTTTACCCAGAACCGTTCGGGTTTTCGCGTGCCGATTGGCCCAATATTGATCGCTGGTTGACCAACCTGCAGGGGCTTGAAGGCTGGAAAGCACCTTACGACCTCATGCCCGGGTCCCCTTCGGATCGCGCCTGACTTAACGTTTACGTAAATCGCCGTAACGTCACTCTTGATTAGACCAACCGGTCTACTCCACCTATGATATGAATACGACGCCCATTCCGAAAGGACGAACATCATGACCGAAGCCTATATCTACGACGCGATCCGCACCCCGCGTGGGAAGGGGCGCAAAGATGGCAGCCTGCACGAAGTGACCTCGCTGCGCTTGTCCGCACAGACACTGAACGCGATCAAAGAACGTAACGGATTTGACGGGCACGCGGTCGAAGACGTGATCTGGGGCAACGTCACCCAAGTCATGGAACAGGGCGGATGCCTTGCACGTTCTGCCGTGCTTGCATCGGACCTCGACGAAAAGATCCCGGGCCTTGCGATCAACCGCTTTTGTGCCAGCGGCATGGAAGCCGTTAATCTCGCCGCTAACCAAGTGCGCGGCGGAGCGGGCGACGCATATATCGCGGGCGGCGTCGAGATGATGGGCCGTGTTGCTATGGGCTCGGACGGGGCAGCCATTGCCGCTGATCCCAGCATCGCGATGGACACGTATTTTGTCCCTCAGGGCATCAGTGCGGACATTATTGCCACCGAATACGGCTTTACCCGCGACGACGCCGACCAATTGGCCGTCGCCAGCCAGCAGCGCGCCAAGGCCGCATGGGCTGACAACCGCTTTGCCAAGTCAGTGATCGAAATCAAGGACGTCAATGGCCTGACCATCTTGGATCACGACGAATACATGCGTCCCCAAACCGACATGCAGTCGCTGGGCAGCTTGAACCCGGCATTTCAAGCGATGGGCGAAGTCATGCCCGGCTTTGATAAAGTCGCGTTGATGAAGTACCCGCACCTTGAGCGGATCAATCACATCCACCATGCGGGCAACTCGTCTGGCATCGTTGATGGAGCGGCGGCCATACTGATCGGCAACAAGGAATTTGGCGAGAAATGGGGCCTCAAACCCCGCGCCCGTATCCGGGCCACGGCCAAGATCGGAACTGACCCAACCATCATGCTTACTGGCCCGGTGCCCGTGACCGAAAAGATCCTCAAGGACAATGGCATGGACATCTCCGACATCGATCTGTTCGAGGTGAACGAAGCCTTTGCCAGCGTCGTTTTGCGGTTCATGCAGGCCTTTGACGTGGACCATGACAAAGTCAACGTAAACGGCGGTTCGATCGCGATGGGTCACCCGCTCGGTGCGACAGGCGCGATGATCATCGGCACTCTTCTGGACGAACTTGAGCGTGCAGACAAAGAAGTGGGTCTTGCGACCTTGTGCATAGCTTCCGGCATGGGAGCTGCTACGATAATCGAGCGCGTTTAATGGGCGAAGGATCGGGAAACCAGGTCCAACACGCCGAGGCGATGTTGTTGATGCAGGACGTGTTGGACATCCAGTCTCGCGCCCTGCTCGACGGCGATGTCTCCGCGATGCGGGCGACATTAAGCATGCCATACCGGCGTGTTACGTTCGACATCGACTTGATCGTTGAAAAAGACACCGACTTGCATATCGAGGTCGATGCCTTTGCCAACTCATTGCGCAATCTTGGTGTGAACCAACTGATCCGGCTTTCCACGGATGCGGAGTTTATCAACGATCATATGATCGAAGGGTACTATGTTACGCACGCGTTGCGAAACGCTACCCAGATGGTGCCAAGTTACCTCAACAGGATCGTGTTGCAGAACTTCGACGGAGTGTGGCGCGCGGTTGAAGTGGCCAGCGAATTTGAATCGCGCGGTTGGCCGATAAACCTCATGCATTTCGCTGCGGAAGGCTCCGTGCGCAAACCAAAGGAGTTGAACGATCAAAGACGCAACGTGAAAAACCCGCTGCCGGTTTATCAACAGTTTCTGGATCGTTTGACTGATGCCACCCGGGATCAGGATTTTGACGCCTACATGGCGCTGTGCGACTTGCCGTATACGTGTCATGGCAACGCATTGGACACTCTGATGGTCACCCCAGAGGATGTCCGTCCATTTTTTGATCTGACGGTCGATATGATCAGCGGGGACAAGGCCGACACGTTCGAGCGCATGGCTGAAACAGCCCAGTTTCTGGGCCCCAATATCATGTGCGGCTACCACAACAGTGTATTTTCCAAGGACGGCCAAGAGGCCATACCTGCGATCAAATCCCGCATGATCCTCAAACACATAGGCATGGGTTGGAAACTGAAACACGTCACCAACTCTATCGCCAACGAAACGTACCCATATGGCGCTCCAAAGCCGACAGATGCTTTGCCGACGCACCGTGAAATTCAGGAAAGGACCAAATCATGGCCGACTTCACTCTAGTCAAGGACGCGGAAGGCATCGCCACAATCTCGTGGGATGTGCCCGAAAAATCCATGAACGTTATGTCGTTCGAAGGTCTCGAACTGCTCAACGACATGATCGACGACGTACTGGCCGATGAGGCCGTCAAAGGTGTCGTGATCACGTCCGGCAAGGATACATTTGCCGGCGGTATGGATTTGAACCTGTTGGCCAAAATGAAGGAGGCCGCGGGCGACGATCCCGCAAAGGGCCTCTTTGATGGCACCATGAAAATGCACGGCCTGCTGCGCAAGATTGAGCGGGCGGGCATGGACCCCAAAACTAACAAAGGCGGCAAGCCGATCGCCGCAGCCCTACCCGGCACAGCTGCCGGCATTGGGCTGGAACTGCCACTGGCCACGCACCGCATTTTCCTTGCCAACAATCCCAAAGCCAAGGTTGGCCTGCCAGAGATCATGGTCGGCATCTTCCCCGGCGCGGGTGGCACAACCCGACTGGTGCGCAAACTGGGCGCGATGGGCGCCTCCCCCTTCCTGCTGGAAGGCAAGATGCTGAGCCCCGACAAGGCCAAGGGCACTCTGGTGGATGAAGTGGTCGATGACCCGATCGCCGCGGCACGCGCATGGGTGCTCAGCGCGACGGACGCTGACCTTCTCAAACCATGGGATGCAAAGGGGTACAAAATGCCCGGCGGTGCGCCTTACCATCCTGCGGGCTTCATGACTTTTGTGGGCGCTGCGGCTATGGTCAACGGCAAGACGCAAGGCGTTTATCCAGCCGCCAAAGCACTTCTTTCGGCGGTCTACGAAGGCTCACTTGTGCCCTTTGATACAGCCCTCAAGGTTGAGGCGCGCTGGTTCACCAACATTCTGCTCAACCCGTCTTCGGGTGCCATGATCCGCTCGCTTTTCCTAAATAAGGAAGCCTTAGAAAAAGGCGCTGTGCGGCCTGCGGGTGTACCTGATCAGCGGGTGAAAAAGCTGGGCGTACTGGGTGCGGGCCTGATGGGAGCTGGCATTGCGCTGGTATCCGCGCAAGCCGGGATCGAGGTTGTCTTGATCGACCGCGATCAGGAGGCCGCAGACAAAGGCAAAGCCTACGCACAGAAATACACCGAGGGTGGATTGAAGCGGGGCAAGACCACGCAAGAAAAGGCCGGCGCGCTGCTCGCACGCATCACCCCGACGCCAGATCTGCAAGCGCTCAAGGGCTGCGATCTGATCATCGAAGCGGTATTTGAAGATCCAAAGATCAAAGCGGAAATCACCCAAAAGGTAGAGGCGATCATTCCTGAAGACTGCATTTTTGCCTCAAACACCTCTACCCTGCCTATCTCTGAACTTGCCAAGGCGTCCAAAAATCAGGACCAGTTCATTGGCATCCACTTCTTCTCTCCCGTTGAAAAGATGCTGTTGGTCGAGATCATCAAAGGCAACGAAACAGGCGACCGGGCTGTCGCCAAGGCGCTCGACTATGTCCGCCAGATCCGCAAAACGCCGATTGTTGTGAACGACGCGCGGTTCTTCTACGCCAACCGCTGCATCATCCCATACGTCAACGAAGGGGCGCGAATGGTCACCGAAGGGATCGAACCTGCGCTGATCGAAAACGCGGCGAAGCTCGTGGGCATGCCGCTCGGGCCACTGCAACTCACCGACGAGACAGCCATCGACCTCGGGGCCAAGATTGCCCGTGCCACTATGGCAGCCATGGGCGATGCATATCCAAAATCGGGTGCTGACGATCTGATCTTTTGGCTTGAGGGCGAAGGGCGTCTTGGGCGCAAAGTCAATGCAGGTTTTTACGCCTATGACGACAAGGGCAAGCGCACCGGTCTCTGGAGCGGTTTGAACGACAAATACCCGCTGGCCGAAGATCAACCGGAGTTGGTTGAAGTGCAGCACCGCCTGCTCTTCTCTCAAGTGCTGGAAGCTGTGCGCGCGCTCGAAGAAGGCGTGTTGATGGACATCCGCGAAGGCGACGTTAGTGCAATCCTTGGCTGGGGCTTTGCCCCTTGGTCAGGTGGGCCGCTCTCGTGGCTTGATATCATCGGTGCGCCTTATGCGGCCGAACGCTGCGATCAGCTCGAAGCCAAATATGGCGAGCGGTTCAAATGCCCGGCCCTGTTGCGCGAGATGGCCGAGAAAGGTCAGAGCTTTTATGGTCGGTTTGGTCCGAAAGACGCCCAAGCCGCCTAACTAACTCAAGAACACTGAAAAGAAAGGCCACGCATACGCGTGGCCTTTCTCTTGTGTGGATGGCCTATCTCCAACGCCCAAACTGGTCAAACCATCACTGCCGAATGCCTGGAACAACCCGAGGGCACGAGCAATTGTTCCAAAGGCACGAGGCATTCTTCCTTGGAGGGCATCAGCGCGCTGGCTTCGGCGCGTTGACATATTCAACTGTGGTCAGGCGGCTACTCGAGCGCGATCTTCGACCATCATGCACTCGACCAGAAACTCTGCCTCATCCACCGGAATGACATCGTACAGGTCGCGCTGTTTGCCGAAATCCGAAAGGCAGATTTCCGCAGGCGGGCAATAAATCAAGGCGCCGCCATTTGCATAAATGACCTGAGCCTTATCAAAGACCAGTGTGATCACTTCGATCTGTCTACGGGCCGGGGTGCGGCTTATGCCGCGATACCCAACCAGAGACCGAGCAAGCACAACAGCGAACGGGTCGCCATGCGCGTCACAGGCAGCGTCGCTCTCAATCAACACTCCCTGATCCGGCAGAAGTTCGATATCTTTCGAGTTGCCCAGAGCACGGGCTGGCACAAAAACCGAGTCGTAAACCGAAGGCGTTATCATGCCCGCGACGCAAAACGTCTCACGACGCACTTCACGGACCGGGCATAACCCACAGTCAAAGGTCATTATCATGTCGCCTACCGCAATGGCTTCGACTGGTCGCCACCCCGTGGCAGTCGCTACATAGCATCCACTCAGCAGCCCGGCGGTATTCAAGGCAACACCATCACTCGCGCCAGAAGTTTCTGGCATGTAGCGTGGCGCATTTTTCTTCGTCCATCCAAACATCTCATCCATCCCCATGGTGACGGCGCCTTTGGAACGCCGGTTGCGTTTGATGGAGTCAGTTGGAATGATTCTCGGGGCGAAGTCTTGCCACGAATAAGGCGGAACTTGGGCACTGTCGCCACATTGCCGTACAATCCCCGTCAAGTGCCAAAGACTAGCTGCATATTTAGGACAATTTGGAAGAAAATTCTCTTTAGACGGGATTATTCGAAGGCGTACCTGAATCTCTCAATGTCTTCTGCACAGGCCTCCTCCACTGCTTTTTGAGCAGCCGGGGTGTAGTAATCTCGATAATCAGGGCCACGCGTTGATGCGTTTGATTGAGGCAGGGTCAGTTCAAATCCCAGATGATCCCACAGCGGTGCCACGTCCGCCTCGAACGCCTCCAGCCGGATGTAGAGGTTACACCGTTCCTGCCCTGTCGCATCGGTCATGTAATATCGCGCCGGGGCCGCCCGCATGGAAGCGCACGTCTCGGGCGCACACGCAAAGTCCACAAATTCCGCCCTCGCCGCCAAAGCAACAGCCGGATGATCAAAGGACTGTTCCCGCAGCCAATGGTAATAGCTGACCATCCGGTCCCAAGGGTTGCGGACAAGCGTAAACGCAAAGAGCCCAACAAAAGTTGGTACCAGTCCGTCGATATCGGCCAGTGTACTGTGTTTCCAAAGCCTCCCGCGCGTCTCGATGTCCTTGACCCGATTGCGCCGCTTTGATGCTTTGGGCGTATCGCCCAGCATGATGTCATCCTTCATCGCCCGCCCTTCGAGGGCCAAAGCCATGGACGTGCCACCCGTTTTGGGAGCATGGATAAAGACGTATCGGCGGCCCGGACTCAGGATCATGATCGCACCCTAGTGATGCACGCGCGCGCGTCCAATGTTTTGCAACGCATCCTCTCTTTTCTTCCCCGACTTACATCGCCATAGTTTGCCGACATCGTATTGCGGTTATGGGGAGAGACGTGATGGGTTGGATGGCAGATGAAACGGGTTTGGACAAGACACCGGCGAACCATGTGGCGTTGACGCCCCTTTCGCATCTGCGCCGCGCAGCCCACGTATTTGCCCACCGCACGGCGGTAGTCTACGGCACACATCGCGTCACCTACGCCCAATACTACGAACGCTGCACGCGACTTGCCTCTGCATTGGCCGCGCGTGGCGTGAAATCCGGAGACGTCGTTGCGACTCTGATCCCCAACCTACCCGCACAGGCCGAGGCCCATTTCGGCGTGCCCGCCTGTGGTGCGGTTCTGAACACCATCAACATGCGGCTGGATGTGGATACCGTATCCTACATTTTCACCCATGGCAGCGCCAAGGTCGCGCTGGTCGATACACAATTTGTCCCGCTGGCAGAGGCCGCAATTGCCGATATGGGCGGGTCTGGCCCCGAGATTATTGAAGTGCCAGATGAGGCTGCGGGCTTTCCCGCAACTGGACAGCACCCGGTTTATGAAGAGGTGCTTGCAGCCGCTGATCCAACATTTGAATGGATCATGCCTGAGGATGAATGGGAAAGCCTCGCGCTTAGTTACACGTCCGGCACCACCGGTCGCCCCAAGGGTGTCGTGCATCACCACCGCGGAGCGTATCTGATGACGATGGGCACTGTGGTGAGCTGGCAGTTGACGCTGCGCCCCGTATATCTGGCGATCGTACCACTGTTTCACTGTAATGGGTGGAACCATACGTGGATGATGCCCATGCTCGGCGGCACGATCGTATGCTGTCGTGACATCACCGCCGCGAATATCTTTAACGCCATCGCAGACGAAGGGGTCACTCACTTCGGCGGTGCGCCTATCGTGCTCAACATGCTGGTCAACGCCGACGCAAGTGATCGCCGTCCGTTTGATCACGTGGTCGAGGTCTTTACTGCAGGCGCGCCCCCTGCCCCGGCAACACTGGGCAAGATCGAAACCATGGGGTTCAACGTCACCCAAGTTTATGGACTGACGGAAACCTATGGTCACGTCACAGAATGCGTGTGGCGGGGCGAAGACTGGGATGAACTCCCTCAGGACGACAAAGCGGCCATTAAAGCCCGTCAGGGTGTCGCCTTTCCAATGATGGAAGACATCACGGTCATGGACACGGACATGGCGCAGGTGCCGATGGACGGGGCGGCTCAGGGCGAGATCATGATCCGAGGGAATTCGGTGATGAAGGGGTACTATAAGAACCCGCAAGCGACGTCTGAGTCCTTTGAAGGCGGCTACTTCCATTCCGGTGACATCGCGATCCAGCACCCGGACGGGTACATCCAGATCGCAGACCGCGCCAAGGACATCATTATTTCGGGCGGTGAAAACATCAGCTCGGTCGAGGTCGAAGGCGTGCTGATGGCGCATCCGGATGTGAACCTTGCCGCGGTGGTGGCCAAACCGGATGAGAAATGGGGTGAGGTCCCGTGCGCCTTCATAGAACTAAAACCGGGCACAGCCCCGAGCGAGGCCGACCTAATCGCGTTCAGTCGTGAGAAACTGGCCGGGTTCAAAGCCCCCAAGAAGGTCGTGTTTCAGGAATTGCCTAAGACATCCACGGGCAAGATCCAGAAGTTCGAGCTGCGAAAACTGGCGGCGGCCGTTTAGGCCGCACCATACCCCGCACGCCGCCCGAACACCGCGCCTGATGTCAGGCCCGACCCGCCGGGGTAGCCTGCAAAAAACACGCCGCCCACCATCTCACCACAAGCGAACAGCCCTGAGATTGGGGCGCCATCTGTTCCGATTACGCGGCCTTGGTCGTCCACTTTCACGCCGCCATAGGTAAAGGTTATGCCGCCTGTGACAGGGTATGCACGGAAGGGCCCTTTGTCCAACGTTTGCGCCCAGTTCGATTTGGCAAGCGGCAGACCACTCGTGCCTTTGCCATCTAGGGCGGTTGGATCAAACGGTGTCTCTGTATCCACAGCCGCATTGTAAGCCGACAGGGTCGCCATGGCGCCTGCCGTGTCCACGCCTTCCATCTTGGCCACCAACGCCTCCAGCGTATCGGCCTCGACAAAGTGGGCGTCATGGAAACTGTACTCGCCATACAGCAGGTCAAACACCTTGGAATCAAAGACCTGCCAGGCAAACTGTCCGGGCTGCCCCAGAATGGCGGCGCCATATTGTGCGTAAGTGTAGTTGCGGAAGTTTATGCCTTCATCGACAAAACGTTCCCCGTTGGCGTTCAGCATCACGCCAAGGAAGTAGCAGATCTTGCGATAGTTCTTGCGCTCGCCCGGGGGCAGATCAAGGTTTCCGAAATCCGCCATATGCAGATCCATCGGCGTCGCGTGCCCGCCCTTGTAAAGGCCATTTGCCTCTGCCCCCGCGGCCTCAGCCATGCGCAACCCGTCGCCGGTGTTATGCGGCGTCCCGCGCACCTTGGCCGCTTTCCAGTTGGGACCCATGTGGGCGACACGCATCTCTTCGTTCGCCTCAAACCCACCAGACGCCAGAATGACCGCGTCCGCATGCAGTTCCTCATCACCCACACGCACGCCGACAACACGTGCCCCGTCCATGATCAACCCGGTCACAGCGCTGTTGTAGCGTACAGTTCCGCCCATCCGCTCGACTGCCGCCAGTTCCATGTCAAATAGTCCGACGCCTTCGTTCTCAGCCGCCAGTGTCAGCCCACCCCAGAACACATGCCGTCCGTCTTTCTCAAAGCTTTGGCGGCTGTAGATCGGTTCGAATTTGACGTCATGCGACGCCAGCCATCCCATTGTCTCAAGCGACGTGTTGACTAGCGTTTGTTGTTCTTCCGACAGAGGACGACCGTCGTTGAAGCCCAGTAGGTCGCCACCGAATTTGTCGGTGGTGTAGCTGCCAAAGTCGGTGGCGCTCAGCCGTGCATCGTTCGGGTCGCGCAGTAACTGCAGTAGGTCGTCCGCCCCATCATAGGCAAAGCGCATGGCCCCCGCAGTGTACTTGGTGTTGCCGCCGGCCAGCGCTTCGTCCGCCTTTTCCAGCAAGGTCACGCGCGCGCCCTTCTCCAGCGCCGCGATGGCAGCACACAAGGCGGCGTTTCCAGTTCCCACAACGATCACGGATTTTGACATTTCTTTTCCTCTGGTTCATTTTTGTATCCCAGCGGATACAATTTATTTGTGATTAGAATGAGTCATTGGAAATGGCAAGCCCCGATCCGACATCGGGCGCGCAAACAACAAGGTGGATAAAATGACCAACGACCTCACCAGCCTCGCCAAAAACGGAGTGTTGCGGGTGGCCATCAACACCGGCAATCGTGCGTTGGTGCAGGAGGATAGCGCTCAGTTATGCGGCATAAGCCCGGCCCTCGCCCAGCGCCTTGCAGATGAAATAGGGTCGCGTCTGGAGCATGTGATCTATGAGGGCGCGGGCAAAGTCTTTGCGGGTGCTGAACGCGACGTTTGGGACGTGGGGTTTCTGGCCATCGACTCAACGCGCGCCGAAAAGATCGCATTCACCCGACCCTATATCGTGATCGAGGCGACCTATGCAGTTCGCGCAGAGGCGGCGTTTCAACAAATCGGCGACGTTGACCGTACGGGCGTGCAAGTGCTCACCGCCAAAGGGTCAGCCTATGACATGTACCTGACCGACACCCTACAGCAGGCCACGCTGGAACGGTTCGGAACGCCGCCCGACAGTTTTGCAGCATTCCGTGACGGGCGTTGTGATGCCGTTGCCTGGGTACGACAGTCGCTCGAAGGTTTTTTTGAAGGTGACATGAACGCGCGACTGCTACCGGGCGCTTTGACGTCCGTGCGTCAAGCCATGGTGCTTCCCCACCACGATGATCCACGGCTTGCGGCATTGGATGCGTTCGTTGAGCGGGCCATCGACAGCGGTTTTGTAAAGGCGAACAGCTAGCCGCCCCAAAGGGATGCCGGTACGAATACTTCTCCAGCAGCCAGCTTGCGCGCGGTGCGGACAAGGCCTGCCGACTTGATCTCGAAACCGACATCAGTCTGATCATAGTCCACCAACACTTCAATCTGCCCGCTTGCATGTTCCAGCGTGATCGTCACAGGCGTTTCATTGGGCTTGGCTGCAAGCCCATCCGCCACTGTGCCGGGGGTCAGCACACAAGAGGCAAGGCACTGCGCGCCTGTCACTGCCATAGTCGGATGCGTGCGCCATGGCATGAAATATCGGGTCGCGATGGTGCCCCCGTCTTTTGCAGGGGCCAGCAGTCCAAACTTGGGCGTGACCGATTTGGTCACGTCCCCCATCCCCATCAGCGCACCCGCCTTGATGCGCACAGCCTCCATCCGCGCAAAGAAGTCAGTGTTTTCGTCCAGTTCAGCGGCAGACTCATACCCCGTCAGTCCAAAGTCGGATGCCCGCGCGATGACCATCGGCATGGCCACGTCCATGCACGTGACGTTGATCCCGTCGATATCATCCACGAGGTTTCCCGTGGGCAGAAAAGCCACCGTCACACCACCGACAGTTTCCATAAATTGCAATGCGACCGGCGCAGCAGTTCCGGGCACGCCATCGATTTGTGCGTCCCCCTCATAGCTCACCACGCCACCCGGCGTCTGGACCACGGCAGCCACGCGGGCCTCTGTATTGACAGCGCGGATGTTGACGGGTGTTTCGCCATCCTGTGCTGCGACAAGGCCCATTTCAATTGCAGCAGGGCCGACACCAGACAGGATGTTCCCACAGGTCGGTTTGAAATCAACCTGGGCGTCGTCCACGCTGACTTGGGCAAAAAAGTAATCGACATCCGCCCAGTCATCCTCAGAGCGCGACAGCATGGCGACCTTGGTCGTAACAGCAACACCGCCCCCGATTCCGTCAATGTTGATGGGGTGGCCCGATCCCACAATGGCGACCAGCACATTGGCCAAGGTCTCAAGATCTTTAGGCAGATCAGCGCGGTTCATATATGGCCCACGCGACGTGCCGCCGCGCATGAACACAAATGGGATTGCCGTTTGCGTCATGTCAGTGGCCAGGGCAGATCAACGTATTCCTGCAGCAAACCGGGCGGGAAGTCGCGGTTCAACAGCCACGCCATTGTGCACATGAACACGATACCGGCTGCCGTGTATCCGGCCGCCATTGGTGCACTCAGACGCGCACGCAACAACATGAAGCTGAAGAGGAATACCGCCAGCGCAAGAATAAAACCCAGCAAGGACGTCAGCACCAACAGCGCCGCAAACCACCCCAACGTTGGCCAGAGGCCATGGGTGGCTTCGGCGTCATCCCCCTCGCGTTCGCGGTCTGCAAACATGACGTCCGTTTCTGGTTTGAGCATCATTCGGATGATCAGCGCCACGCACCCAACGAGGCTTACACCAGCCACAAACATCGGGAACGTGCGGTCGCGGCTGAATGACGGGATCGAAGCGGCATCGTAGAACGCATAGGCGATGTAACCTGTGACCAGCAGCATGAAGACGAAAGGGGCACGCTTTGAGCCGGATTTCACGTCGCCTTCGGCCATGATGTGTTTGGCCTGACGCAACCCGATGACGACCGACAGCACTGTGATGATCAGCAGAACAATGACGATCGGCGTAAACATGTACTCGATCCCTTCGCCAAAGCTCTTACGGAAACGCGAGCTTGCGATCTGCACGGCTTGGTTGGCATAGGTCTCTGCCGGGTTGGACAGTACGAACCCGATCAGGAAGGCCGGGCGCGACCAGTCAAAACGGCGCATCAGGATACCAAGGAACCCGATGGCGAACAGTGCGACGAGGTCCATCAGGTTTTGTCCCGACTGGAAGGCGGCAAAACTGATGATCATAAAAAGGAACGGCGCAAGCAAAACGAAGCGGATGGTTGTCAGCTTTGCAATGCCGCCCGAGGCCGCGATGCAAATCACAGTGCCCACCACGTTGGCCAAGGCGAGCAGCCACACGATAGCATAGGTGATATCGAGGTTATTTTTGAGCATGGCCGGGCCGACTTCGATCTGACCAGAGCCCAAGAGCGCGATGGCTCCGATAAAGATCGCCATTGAACCAGAACCGGGGATGCCGAACAGCAGCGTGGGCACCAGTCCCCCACCCTCTTTAGCGTTGTTCGAGCTTTCCGGCCCGATCACGCCACGCACTTCGCCTTTGCCGAAGTTAGATTTGTCCGGCGTGGTTTGCACCGCATGCCCATAGGCAATCCAATCCACCACGGACCCGCCCAACCCAGGGATCACACCCACGACCACCCCGATGATAGAACAGCGCATCGACAGCCAGATATTGGCAAACCAGTCCCGCACGCCGACGATCCAGCCACCGCCCAGTTGCGGTTGTTCCGAAATGGCCCGGTCTTTGCGCAGCAGCGAAATGATCTCAGGGATAGCAAAGATGCCAAGGCCGACGATGACCAGTTTCAAACCGTCCGTGAGGTAGGGAAAGTCATAGGACGACATGCGCAGATCGCCTGACGACGCACCCTCACCAATCGTGCCGATCAACATGCCAAGCCCTGCGGCCACGATGCCCTTGATCGCGACACGGCCCGCAAGGATACCCACCATGGACAGGCCAAAAATGGTGATCATCAATAGTTCAGGCGTGCGGAACTCCAGCACGATGGGCCGAGCGATCAGAATAAAGATCGTGAGGAAACTGGCCCCCACCAGCCCGCCGAAAAGGGACGAGGCAAAAGCAGCTGAAAGTGCACGCGCCGCCATCCCTTTCTTGGCCATCGGAAAGCCGTCCAAAACAGTGGCCTGCGATGCAGAAGACCCCGGTATCCCCATCAAAACTGATGCGAAGGTGTCGGATGTCGGAACGACGGCCACCATCCCAATCATCAGGGCCAGGCCCAGAACAGGGTCCATTCCGAACATGAACGGCAGCAAAAGAGACAGTCCAGCGATGCCGCCGAGGCCCGGGAACACCCCGATGCACAGCCCCATCACAACACCAAGAACCAGATATCCCAGTACAATCGGCTGTAGGATCAAACCCCATGCGTCGCCGAACGCTGGCAAGGCCTCCATGATGACTTCCATGACGCCGCCCTCCTCTTTACTTGGAAAAACACCCCGCCGTTTCCAGCGGGGTGTTCAAAAAGCAAAGGCTTAGTTCAGCGACACGCCGTACTTTTCCTGAAGCCAGTTCACGATGAACTCTTTTGCTTCGGGCGACACTTGAGTGGCACTGGCCTTGGCGGTTGCCGCGGCATCGCCAGTCATTTGAGGGTACTTGCCCAGACGCTTGCCAGAGATTTCAGCGAAATCTGCGCGTGCTTTGACGTCTTCAAAGGCTTTTGTGTACGTCACAATCGCGTCTGCGCTGGCGCCATTTGGCAGGAACACCATCTTTTGCGCTGGGAAACCGGCAATGAAAAAGGCTTTCCATGCATCCCACTTTTCGCCGGATGTTTCGCATGCTGGGGTCGCATCGCAAACTTCCTTGAACGTCGGGATATCCGGGAATGTCGGGTCACGCACGATATCACCGGCATCATCCAACGCGCCCCAAGTCATCATTGGCACAGCTGTGCCCGCCTCGACCAGCGGAGTGACACCGGACAGGTAAGACGAGGACGTCTGATAATCGATGTTGGCTTCGCCGCGTTCAAACATCAGACGGCCATCGCCGCGACCTTTGATGCCCATAACAGACTCAACGTTCAGGCCCAGCATTTCCCATGCCAGCGTTGGCACGAGGTCCAGACGCGTAGCGCCCTGGTTGCCGTAGATGAAGTCTTCGCCCTGAAGGCCGGAAGCATCCATGCCGTCCATTTTCTCTGCCAGCTCTGGCGGCAGATATGCAACGCCACCTGTGCCGGAGGCCAGAACAACGTTCCAGTCGGCGTAGTCAAATTTGACCCGTGGATCGCCAAGCAGGAAAGGGAACTGCGTAGAGCCGGACGAGCCGAAGATCAGAGTTCCGTCTTCATATTTCTGTTCCTGGAAGAAGTTCGCCCCTTTGGTCGAACCCGCACCGGGCATGAATTTCACGACAACTGTGGGCTGGCCCGGCAGCGCTTCGGACAGCAAAGGCGCGTAGAAGTTCGCCCATTTTGCCGATCCGCCAGTTTCGGAGAATGGAATGATCCATTCAACGGTTTTGCCTTCCAGATCAATGCCATGACCGCCTGCATATGCGGATGTGGCGAATGTTGCAGCGGCCGTGGCCATAAGGCTCATGGCCACGCGACGCGTGGTTTTGAAAGTGGACATATGTTCCTCCCGGTTATGTAAAACCCCTTCTCCCAAAGGGGCTTTGAATAGAATCGTACAGGGGTGCCCACCCCTGTTGATGTCCCTGTCTTGACCTGCGAACCTTGCGTTAGGCTTGCAGAGGCAAAAATACACAGAATGCGCATAACTCTGGTCGAAGATAACATCAGCCTCGCCAAGGGCATCAGCTATCGCCTCGAGGATGCCGGGCACGCCGTGAACACGCTGCATGATGGCAGTGCGGCGCAATCCTATCTGAAAGACGATGGCGCCGATCTGGTCATTCTCGACATCAACCTACCTGGCACAGACGGGCTGACCTTGCTGTCAGACATGCGCAAGCGTGGGGATGCGCGGCCCGTCATCCTGTTGACCGCGCGCGCCAATACCGACGACCGGGTGCGCGGTTTGGATGCGGGTGCGGACGACTACCTGATCAAACCCTTCGAAATGGCAGAGCTGGAGGCGCGCGTGCGCGCCCTGCTGCGCCGCCGCGCCGTGCCCCAGCAACAGATGCGCAGCATCGGGGCACTGGACTATGATGCCAGCGCGCGCCAGTTGTTTTCGGACGGCGTTGAATTGGACATCCCCCGGCGGGAGTTGTCAGTTTTCGAGTGCCTGCTGCTGGCCGAAGGGCGCACCGTGTCCAAGTCCCTTGTTCTGGATCATGTTTATGGCGTGGGTGCGGATGCTGAAGAAACGGTGGTCGAGGTCTATGCCTCCCGGTTGCGCGGTCGCCTGAAGCCCTATGGCATCATAATCCGCACCCGGCGTGGGCTTGGATACCAAATGCTGGTTGAGAACGAGGCATGAAACTCAATTCCCTGCGCGCCCGCCTGATCCTGATCATCTTGACGCCGCTGTTGGTGATCGCGCTGGTGACTGCTGCCTGGCAGTTTCGCAACACAACCCTGCGCGCCGCCAACATCTTTGACCGCGGCTTGCTGTCTGCCGCCCTTGCCATTTCGCGCGACGTCGCCGTGTCAGATGGTGACGCACTCAGCCCAGCAACACGCGCATTGGTTAACGACACGTCAGGGGGTGAACTGTTCTATCACGTCTACGCCCCGGACGGCGTGTTTGTGACCGGCTATTCAACGCCACCAATCCTGCCGCCTGAAGCATCCGAAACCCTGACCGAACCCTATTTTTATGACGCACGTTATCAGGGCGAAGATGTCCGTGTCTTACGGTTCCAAGATGTTACCGTGGTCAGCGGAATTGCTGGCGTGTTCAATATCACCGTCTGGCAAAGTGCTCAGGTGCGCAGCAATTTTGTGCGCGACGTGCTTAGCCGATCCTTTGGTGTCATCGCCCTGCTGGTTCTCTGCGTCGCTGTGGTCGTCTGGTTCGGGGTGGGTCTGGGCCTGCGCCCACTCGTTGACCTCGAAAGCGCAATCGCCAAACGCACACCGACTGAACTGGAACCAATTCAGCGGCCCGTCCCGGTCGAAGCCCAGGGCCTTGTCCGAACACTCAACAGCCTGCTCGATCGGATATCGCGCAGGATCAGCTCAAAGGACGAGTTCATCTCGAACGCGGCGCATCAGTTGCGCAATCCGGTGGCCGGAGTGTTAGCATTGGCCGAAGCAGTGCAAAACGCGCCCAACCCCAACGCAGCGCAGGAACGCAGCGCTGAATTGGTGCAGGCAGCCCGCGAAGCGAGCGCGCTCACAAACAAGCTGTTGTCCTTTGAGCGGGCAAGCGGGACCGACATGCGCCAATCCGGTGAACCACTCGATTTTGGCGCCCTTATCCGACAGGTGGGGACCACTTATACAACTGCCACCAGTGATCGGGCGGCCACATTGGTTTATGAACTGCCCGATGATCAGGTGTTCGTGCGAGGCGAAGCGGTGATGTTGCACGAGGCCATTCTAAATTTGCTGACAAACGCTACGACACACGGCGGGCCAGACATGACGACCGTCACTCTGTCACTACGGGCCACAGAAGGCATGGCGGTTCTTGATGTGATCGACGACGGCGTCGGTATCCCAGCGGACAAACGCATCGCTGCCATCAGCCGCTTTGCACAGGCAGGCGGCGGGGCAGGCTCAGGTCTGGGCCTGCCCATTGCGCTCAGGGTCGCGGAAAACCATGGCGGGCAGTTGAGAATTCTGGATCACAGCGGGGGTGCTGCGATCCAGATGGCGCTGCCTCTGTCTCAGCGCACATCCTCGCCTGGTAACGTAAGAGCAGTTAAGCGCCCGTAGCTAGTCCGATAGTTTGCAACGCTTCCCTGATCTCGTCCAGAATGACCGGATCATCAATGGTCGCGGGCATCTTGAATTTCTCATTGTCGGCGATCTTGACCACGGTTGCGCGTAGGATTTTGCCCGAACGGGTCTTGGGCAAACGGTCGACAACCAACGCCAACTTAAATGCAGCCACTGGCCCAATCTGTTCGCGCACCCGCTTCACACATTCTGCCTGGATCTCGTCATGAGGCCGGTTCACGCCCTTGGTCAGACAGACAAGGCCAAGCGGTGCCTGCCCTTTGAGCGGGTCAGACACTCCGACAACTGCGCATTCAGCCACGTCCGGATGCCCTGCAAGGACTTCTTCCATGGCACCCGTGCTCAGGCGGTGCCCGGCTACGTTGATGACATCATCGGTGCGCGCCATAATGTAGAGGTACCCGTCTTCATCCATCATCCCGGCATCCCCAGTCTCATAGTAGCCAGGAAAGGCGTTCAGGTAGGACGACTTGAACCGCGCCTCGGCGTTCCAAAGCGTCGGCAGGGTGCCAGGAGGCAGCGGCAATTTAATGGCGATCGCGCCGAGCGTGCCGGCTTTGACAGGATGGCCGGCCTCATCAAGAATTTGAACGTCGTAGCCCGGCATTGCGACCGTGGGGGATCCGATCTTGACCGGCAAGGCCTCAAGCCCGGCAGGGTTTCCAGCGATGGTATAACCCGTTTCGGTTTGCCACCAGTGATCGTACACTGGCACGCCCAACAGGTTTTGCGCCCACTCAATCGTATCCGGATCGGCCCTCTCGCCAGCCAGATACAAGGCACGCAGGCCAGAGATGTCATATTTCTTGAGCTCGAGGCCTTTGGGGTCTTCGCGTTTGACCGCGCGTATTGCCGTCGGTGCCGTAAAGAAGGATTTGACGTCATGTTCAGCGATCACGCGCCAAAAGGTCCCCGCATCGGGTGTCCCGATGGGTTTGCCCTCGAACACAATCGTCGTGTTGCCGTGAATCAGCGGCGCATAGCAGATGTAGGAGTGTCCAACGACCCAACCGACATCAGAAGCCGCCCAGAACACTTCGCCCAGATCGACCTGATAGATGTTCTTCATGGTCCAGTTCAGTGCGACCAGATGACCAGCGGTGGGACGGACAACGCCTTTGGGCGCGCCCGTGGTGCCAGAGGTGTACAGGATGTAAGCCGGATGATTGCCGGGAACCGGAACACAAGGGGCCGGCGCGACGCCTGCCTGAAAATCATGCCAATCGACGTCCAGCGGCCCAAGATCACAGCGGCTTTGTTCCCTTTGCAAGATCACGCAAACGTCCGGAGTGTGCTCGGCCAGTTCAATGGCGCCGTCCAACAAGGGCTTATAGGCGACCACACGGCCCGGCTCGATCCCGCATGAGGCGGCAATGATCGCCTTGGGGGCGCAATCGTCGATGCGCACCGCCAATTCGTTGGCGGCAAAACCGCCAAAGACAACGGAATGCACGGCGCCCAGACGGGCGCAGGCCAGCATTGCCACAAGGGCTTCTGGCACCATCGGCATGTAGATGATGACACGATCCCCAAGCCCGATACCTTTGGCAGCCAGGGCACCGGCCAAAGACGCGACCTGCCTTTGTAATTCGTCATACGTCGTTTTGGAGGCTGATCCAGTGATTGGGCTGTCGTAGATGATCGCGACCTGTTCACCGCGCCCAGCCTCAACATGTCGGTCAACGGCATTCCAGCAGGTGTTGACCTCTGCATCAGCAAACCATTCGTAAAGGTGGTCACCGCGATCAAACAGCGCTTGGGTTGGCGGAGTTACCCAATCAATGGCTTGCGCAGCGTTCATCCACCACGCCTCCGGGTCCGCTTTCCAGCTGTCATACTCCGCGCGATAGCCCATAGTCTTCCTCCCCGACGTTACTAAGGTCGAGGATTACGCGCCCCTAGGGGGGAGGGGCAAGGGGTGTGAGCGCCAACAGTCCTGCAAAATTTACACTACGGATCGAACGGGCGATCGCGGGTTTCACGGATGGCGGCATTGCAATCTAGATCATCCGTCGCCGAACAACTCACGTTTCGGGTTCCGACAGATATGTACCGACGCGAATAGTTGCGATTGCCGGATACGAACTGGCGTTCAACCGATCGGTAGATTTGGCCATTGTACACAAATGTGCCTTCTATTTCGCCGACCGTTTCGGCGCATGCAGACAGCCCAAGTGCGACGGTGATAATTGGAATAAACCGGTTCATTGGTCATTCTCCGTGAAGGATTCAAGAATCGTCTTTGGTGGTTCAAAGCAGGGCTACAACCATAGATATAGCGTTACAAAATTTGTTTATACCCGTGCCCGGCGACAATTCAGAAAAACATGACAAGAGGGCGGTATCGTCCCACCCTCCCGCCAGAGCGTGTTATCCGTACTGCGCCACCGGTGTGCCAGCCACCGCCGACATGTTCAACAATCCGCGTGCCGTGATCGATGGGCTGACGATATGTGCCCGGTTTCCCATGCCCATCAGGATCGGACCAACCTCAAGCCCGCCCCCCTTCATCTTGAGGATATTTCGTACACCAGATGCCGCATCTGCATGGGCAAAAACCAGAACGTTGGCCGCCCCTTCCATCCGATTGGCCGGGAACTGGCGCGCTCGCAATTGCGGATCAAGGGCTGTGTCGACGTTCATTTCGCCCTCATAGCAGAAGTCATGACCTTGCGCATCGAGCAGACGGACGGCCTCGCGCATGCGCCAACCTGAGCCATCCCCTTGATTGCCAAACTGGGATTGCGAACAGAACGCAATCCGCGGTTCGATCCCAAAACGCCGGACATGGCGGGCAGCGCCAACAGCGATTTCCACGATCTTGTCGGGTTCCGGGTGCAGGTGAACCTGTGTGTCGGCGACAAACAGCGGACCGTCTTCAAGGATCATCATTGACAGCGCACCAACGGGGTGGTGCCCTTCGCGCCCGAGCACCTGCGTGACATAGTTAAGGTGCCAGCGGAATTCGCCAAACGTGCCGCAAATGAGCGAGTCGGCCTCGTCCCTGTGAACCATCACAGCCCCGATTGCAGTTGTGTTCGTGCGCATAACCGCGCGCGCGATGTCTGGTGAGACACCACGGCGGCACATCAATTCGTGATAGGTTTCCCAATAGTCGCGATAGCGGGGATCGTTTTCCGGGTTCACCAGTTCGAAATTCTTGCCCAGTTCGAGGTTCAGACCAGCCCGTTCAATCCGGGCCTCAATCACCTCGGGCCGTCCGATGAGGATGGGCGTTTCGGTGGTCTCTTCGATCATGGCCTGCGCCGCGCGCAGCACCCGTTCATCCTCGCCCTCGGCAAACACGATGCGCCGCGTCTTGGCACGTGCCGCCTCAAAAACTGGGCGCATCAGAAGTGCGGATTTGAAAACAGATCCATCCAATTTCACCTTGTAGGCCTCAAGATCTTCTATCGGCCGGTTGGCAACGCCTGTTTCCATAGCCGCGCGCGCCACTGCAGAGCTGACAACGCCAACAAGGCGGGGATCGAACGGTTTGGGAATCAGATAGTCCGCACCAAAAGTCAGTTGTTCACCCTGATAGGCGGCGGCTGCCTCGGCACTGGTGGTCGCGCGGGCAAGGGCCGCAATTCCATCAATGCAAGCCAGTTCCATTTCGTCATTGATCGTCGTTGCCCCGACATCCAGCGCTCCACGAAAGATGAAGGGAAAGCAAAGCACGTTGTTGACCTGATTGGGAAAATCGCTGCGACCCGTGGCAATGATCGCATCCGGGGCAATCTCCCGGCAGAGATCAGGCAGGATTTCCGGTGTAGGATTGGCAAGCGCAAATATGATGGGACGTTTTGCCATTTTGGCCACATGTTCCGGCTTCAACACGCCGGGGCCAGACAGGCCTAAAAACAAATCGGCATCATCAATCACGTCGTCCAGAGTGCGTTTGTCAGATGCTTGTGCAAAGGCCGCCTTGGCCGGGTTCATATCCACCTCGCGCCCTTCGTAGACCAAACCGTGGATGTCACACAGCCAGACGTTTTCGCGTTTGACGCCCATTTTCAGCAGCATGTTCAGGCAGGCAATTCCAGCAGCCCCGCCGCCGGTCGAAACGATCTTGATGTCTTCGAATGCTTTGCCGGCGACGTGCAGGGCATTTTTGGCAGCTGCCCCGACCACGATGGCGGTTCCGTGTTGATCGTCATGGAACACAGGGATGTTCATGCGCTCTCGACACAGCTTTTCAACGATGAAACAGTCGGGCGCCTTGATGTCTTCAAGGTTGATCGCTCCGAATGTGGGCTCCAGCGCGCAGACGATATCGGCGAGTTTCTCAGGGTCAGTTTCGCTCACTTCGATGTCGAAACAGTCGATCGACGCGAATTTTTTGAACAGGACTGCTTTGCCCTCCATCACCGGTTTGGAAGCAAGCGCGCCAATATTTCCCAGACCGAGGACGGCGGAGCCGTTGCTGACCACACCCACCAGATTTCCGCGCGCCGTAAAGCGGGACGCATTTGCCGGGTCATCCTTAATCTCCAGACAGGCCTCGGCAACACCGGGAGAGTAGGCCCGCGCCAGATCGCGCCCATTTGCCATCGGCTTGGTTGCGCGGATTTCCAGTTTTCCTGGCTTGGGAAATTCGTGATAGTCGAGCGCGGCCTGCCGCAAACTTGGTTGATCTGACATCTGTTCCCCCCGGGAGTTCCCAATTTGGTTTAGCGTTAAACTATTTTTTTCAACCCAACAATTCACCTTTGCTTGCGGGGCAAAGAAACTGATCCCGATGCGGGCTGCGCCCACGACATTTTTTAGGTGCTTTGCCCCCAGCGCGGATTGCATCCACACTGTTCCCAGAGTTAGCTTTGCCAGAAGAAGGGGGCATTTATGGGCGGAACACAAGCCGAAGTCTGTCTGGCCACATCCAACCTGCGGGAAGACATTGCGTTTTTCACCAAGAGGTTGGGCATGCGGATGGATACGATTTTTCCTGCAGATGATCCCTCCGTGGCCGTTTTTTCTGGCCTTGGAGTGCGCCTGCGTCTGGAGGCTGGAACAGATGCGCCAACCGGCACGTTGCGCATTGCGACAGATGATCCGGACAGTTTTGATGAACGCTCATTCCAATCACCAGGCGGCACCCGCGTTGATATCTGTGAATTGAACCCACCTCTGGAAATGCCGGAAACGGCCCACAGTTTCGTTGTCCGTCGTCTTGCCGACCAAGCCCCTTGGGTCATTGGACGGGCCGGTATGCACTACCGCGATCTTATTCCTGACCGGCTTGGCGGATCGATTATCGCCAGCCATATTCGCATTCCCGATGGCGGCCCAGTCCCAGACGTCGTTCACTATCATACGGTCGGGTTTCAACTGATCTTTTGTTATAAGGGCTGGGTTGATCTGGTCTACGAAGATCAGGGCGAACCTTTCCGCCTTGAGGAAGGGTGTTGTGTTATCCAGCCCCCAGAAATCCGCCACCGCGTGCTCTTTGCCAGCGACAATATCGAGGTGATCGAGATTGGGGTCCCAGCGGAGCATATCACCACCTTAGATCATGATATGACCCTGCCAAATGGGCCTGCCAACCCGGATCGGCGTTTTCAGGGCCAGCGGTTTGTCCATCACCGGGTCGATGAGGCAACGTGGTCACCCTTTCGCCTCGCAGGTTTTGAGGGGCGTGACACGGGGATTTCGGATGGCACGCAAGCAGTTGCGGGTGTGCAGGTTGCCCGACGGGCCGACGGACCGACGGCTTGGAGCACTCATGACAGTGACATATTGTTCACTTTTGTGATGGAGGGCAGCATGCGACTTGAGGCCGACCAGCGCGACCCGGTCGACCTTGCCCCCGGCGATGCATTCGTGATCCCGCCGGGACTGGCTGTGCACTATGCTGATCCATCCAGCGATCTCGAATTGTTGGAGGTTTCGCTGCCGGGCATTTTTAAGACCGAAGACGCACAACCTGCATAAGAGTTTCCCGAACAGCACGAACGGCTGTGCAGGGTCAGGTTGGCGAAGGCAATCGGAAACACCGCGACCTTCGCCACAAATCCTGCATCGACCCGATTTTGGTCGCCGTCACCGGCCGCCAAGGGTTGATTTTCCGACAATCACGGTGCGACATGGCGTGGGTGTGAACGGAGTACGACAGATGAATGAGTTGAAGGCGGCGGCAGTGTCAGCGCGCGAAAATGCCTATGCCCCCTATTCCAAATTTTTGGTGGGGGCTGCGATCCTTACTCCGTCCGGGGCCGTCTTTTCAGGCTGCAATGTTGAAAATGTCGCCTACCCGCAAGGAACCTGCGCCGAAGCGGGCGCAATCGCAGCGATGATCGCCGCGGGCGAGCGCGAGATTGCGGCCGCCTATGTGATCGCAGGCAGCCCGACGCCTGTGCCCCCCTGTGGTGGCTGTCGCCAGAAACTGGCTGAATTTGCCGGCGCTGACGTGCCCATCACGATGGCAACGACGGGCGGCACCGAGCAAACCATGCGCATGGACGAACTTTTGCCCGGGGCCTTTACCGCCGACCATATGGGGTCCGGCTCATGAGCGATGCCCGCACCATCATTGGCAAACTGCGCAACCGTCAGACGCCATCGCGCAATGAACTGAAATGGTTTGCCCAGGGTCTTTCGGACCACACTGTCACCGATGCGCAGGCCGGGGCTTTCGCCATGGCAGTCTGCCTGAATGGCCTCGGTGATGTGGGCCGGGTCGCACTCACGATGGCCATGCGCGACTCCGGCCGGGTGCTGGATTGGGACGTGGGCGGCCCGGTTCTGGACAAGCATTCCACCGGCGGGATTGGCGATTGCGTGAGCCTTGTCCTCGCGCCGGCCCTCGCCGCGTGCGGTGTATTCGTGCCGATGATCTCTGGGCGAGGCCTTGGGCACACGGGCGGTACGCTCGACAAACTGAGCGCGATCCCGGGTCTGGCCACCGAACTGAGCGTCGAACAGTTGCACGATGTAGTGACCCGTGCAGGCTGCGCCATCGTTGGTGCCGGGGCAGACATCGCCCCGGCAGACAAGCGGCTTTATGCGGTGCGTGATGTAACCTCGACTGTAGAAAGCCTTGATCTGATCACCGCATCGATCCTGTCCAAGAAACTGGCGGCGGGGCTTGATGGCCTCGTGCTGGACGTCAAAGTCGGTTCGGGTGCGTTCATGAAGGACCGCGCAGCGGCAAACGAACTTGCCGAAGCACTGGTAAAGACAGCGAACGCTGCGGGCTGCAAAACCACAGCCCTGATCAGCGACATGAGCCAACCGGTCGCCCCCGCCCTTGGCAATGCGCTCGAAGTGGCGGAGACGATGAAGGTCCTGACCGGACAGACCAAGGGTAAACTCGTTGAAATGTGTGCCAGCCTTGGAGGTGTGCTGCTGGCTGATGCGCGTTTGGTCGAGGATGTTCAGGCGGGTGCAGACGCGATCACGGGCGCGATTGCCGATGGCCGCGCGGCTGAACGCTTTGGCACGATGATTTCTGCGATGGGTGGACCGGTTCAGTTTGTCGAGAGTTGGGCGCGCTTCTTGCCAGAAGCCACGGTTATCCGCGAGATTGCGGCACCTGCATCAGGCTATGTCACTGCGATCGACGGCGAAGCGCTGGGCATGGCAGTTGTTGATCTGGGCGGTGGCCGCAAGGTCGAAGGTGAGGCCATGAACCTTGCTGTTGGCCTGTCAGATGTGGTGCGGATCGGAACTCAAGTGACACGCGGCGAGCCACTGGCTGTGGTGCATGCGGGACGCGCAAGTGATGCCGATCAGGCGGAAACAGCGCTGCGCGCCGCGATCACCATTGCCGCCAGCCCGGTTCCGGCACCCGACTTGATCCTTGATCGGATCGGATGATGGGCCGCGCCTTTCTTGTTGTCATGGATTCGGTGGGCATCGGCGGTGCACCGGATGCGGATGCCTATTTCAACGGCACTGTGCCAGACACTGGGGCCAATACACTTGGTCATATCATTGACGCCTGTGCCGCAGGCGCAGCTGATCAGGGGCGCAGTGGGCCGCTGGCTGTTCCGACGCTTGATCAAATAGGCTTGCGCGAGGTTATGGCCTTGGCGGCAGGCGGCACGGCATCTTCGACACGCTCAGGCGTCGCAACAGAGCAGTCGCGTGGCAAAGATACGCCGTCGGGCCATTGGGAATTGGCGGGCGTACCAGTGCCTTGGGATTGGCATTACTTTCCCAACGACACGCGGGCCTTTCCATCGGACGTTGTGCAGGCGGTTTGTGATGCAGCAGGAACTGACGGGATTTTGGGAAACTGCCATTCCTCAGGCACGGATATCATCACACTTCACGGGCCTGAGCATATCAAAACGGGTTGGCCCATTTGCTACACCTCGGCGGACAGTGTGTTCCAGATCGCAGCGCATGAAGAGCATTTCGGCCTCGACCGACTGCTCAATCTCTGCGCGACCGTTGCGCCCAAACTGCACGAGATGCGCGTGGGTCGCGTGATCGCGCGCCCATTTATAGGGGACGCCGGATCATTTCAGCGAACCGGCAACAGAAAGGACTATGCAATCACTCCGCCCGCCCCGGTTCTGTCGAACTGGGTGCAAGATGCAGGTCGCCACGTCTATGGCGTTGGAAAGGTTGGAGATATCTTTTCCATGCAAGGTTTTGACGAGGTGCACAAAGGTAACGATGCCACCTTGATGACCCACCTGTCTGATCTTGTGGATAGCGCTGAAGACGGCAGTCTGACTTTCGCCAATTTCGTCGAGTTTGACAGCCTCTACGGACACCGCCGGGATGTGGCCGGCTATGCACGACATCTGGAGTGGTTTGACAGCGAAATCGGCAAACTGCGCGCCCGACTGCGCCCGGACGACTTGCTGGTGCTTACGGCTGATCATGGCAATGACCCGACTTGGGTCGGCACCGACCACACTCGCGAACGTGTTCCGGTACTGGTCGATGGATATAATGGAACGCCCTTGGGCTTGATGGGTTTTGTCGATGTGGCGAGCCTCGTGGCCCAGCATCTGGGCGTTTCACCAAAGTAAACGAAATACCTCAGGGGATTGTCCTTGGCCGTCTGGCGCGGCACTAAGGGACAAGCAAGGAGCCTGCCGCTATGTCCGAACATCTCACTATCGTTGATCACCCGCTCGTTCAGCACAAACTGACCATTATGCGAGATGAAAACACGCCAACAGCCGTGTTTCGCCAGTTGTTGCGCGAAATCAGCCAACTGCTGGCTTACGAAGTGACCCGCAATCTTGAGATGACCACAAAGCGGATTTCGACTCCGATGACCGAGATGGACGCGCCCACCCTTGCGGGAAAAAAACTGGCGCTCATTTCGATTCTGCGGGCGGGCAACGGCTTGCTGGACGGAGTACTGGAACTCATCCCGTCAGCGCGTGTTGGGTTTGTGGGCCTTTACCGGGACGAAGAGACTCTGCAGCCGGTGCAGTACTACTTCAAAGTGCCCGAAACGCTGGAGGATCGTCTGGTCATCGCAGTTGACCCAATGCTCGCCACGGGCAACTCATCTGCGGCGGCGATCGATCTTTTGAAAGAGGCGGGTGCAACCAATATCCGCTTTTTGTGTCTGTTGGCGGCACCCGAGGGAATCGCACGGATGAAAGAGGCACATCCTGATGTGCCCGTCGTCACCGCAGCAGTCGATGAACGTCTGAATGAGGTGGGATACATCGTTCCGGGCCTTGGAGATGCGGGTGATCGCATGTTTGGCACCAAATAAACCCTCCTGCGGCTTTACTAACAAGCAGGATTCAGGCATCATTTCTCCTATATCTTGTGGGGGATATGATGAAATTAACAAGAATTGCCGCGATCACTGTGATCGGATTGGGTTTTGGCTCGGGTGCTGCGTATGCGCAAAACCTTGCTGCTGTTCAGGCACCAGCGGAGCTGCCGCCTGCGTCTTACCGTGGCGCGCAATACGTCGACAGCAACGGTTGCGTGTTCATCCGTGCAGGCATTGATGGCAACATCAACTGGGTGCCGCAGGTCAATCAGCAACGCCAGTTGATCTGTGGACAGACACCAACGCTTATCGGCACGCAGAGCGCGAGTGCGTCAGCCCCATCAACGCCAGTAGTCGTGGAATCTGCGACCACAACACAGGCATCACAGGGCGAGGCCTCTACCGCACGACCACAAGCGCGACCTGCCCCCGCAGCGGTAGCGAGCACTCCGGCCCCTGCCGCCGCGGCCCCACGAGTTGCACGCACAACGCCTAAAGCAACCACCGCTCCACCAGTGGTGACGCCGCGCTCTCGTATTGTACCACGCCAAGTTTATGAGACACGACCTCGGCAGGACGCTTTCCCGGTTCCAAAAGGATATCGCCGCGTGTGGGACGACGATCGCTTGAACCCGCGTCGCGCTGAGCAATCGCTTGAGGGTGTCGTGCGAACGCAGCTGGTCTGGACACAGACAGTGCCACGCCGCCTTGTGGATCGCACGTCTGGCAAGGATGTGACGGCCACGATCGCATTGGTTTACCCCTACACTGACATGGAAACGCAACTGCGCGAACTGGGCAGTGTCACCCTCGTTTACCGTGACGGCCAATTGCAAAAGCGCATTGTCCGCAACAAGGCAAAGACCCGTGCGCCGACGGTTTCGACACGATCGGCCCCGGAGCCCGTCGTTCCAGCCAAGGCCAAAGCAGACAGCACAGGCCGTTATGTGCAAGTCGGCACCTACGACAAGCCAGCCAATGCGCAAGCCGCCGCGCAACGTATCATCCGCGCTGGCCTGCCTGCACGCATTGGCAAGACCCGACGTGGGTTAAAACGCTACCAGGTTGTGGTGGCAGGGCCCTTTGAAAGTTCAAACAGCCTTGCGCAAGCTCTGAACACAAGCCGCGCGGCCGGTTTCAAAGATGCGTTTGTGCGCTGATAGCTAAAAAGTATGGCGGGTCCTGATCCGCCCTGCGCTCAGCTTTCGCAAATGGATTGAAGTTGTAGCCAATCACGATCGCGCATGATTGGATCAGGCTGTTGACCGGCCATTGGGTCCGCTTCAATCAAATCTAGCGTTTGTTCCCCTGAAATGTCGCGTGCCCGCGCATACGGAGTGCTGCGCAACGCAGCATCTGCGAATGCAGGCAAAACCTCATCAGCTGGCAGTGTAGGTGCAAAGCGCGACAGCTGCGCAGTGGTATAGTCATCTAAAGCCTTGGACGGAACAGCGCCCGTGGTCAGCAATGTGACGGACGCGCGAACGCCTGCGTGTTCGAGCAGGGTCCGCAATGGAGGGGTGGCCACACTGCGTACCTGCTCTACCAACGCATATCCTGCCGCCACATCCGGTTCTTCGTAATCTTCCACCAACGCGCGGTTCAGCAGAATTGTTCCGCCGGGCAACGCCAATGCCGCGCGCACGCCACCCGGAACGATCACAATCCGCACAGCCCCTGTGCGTCGCGCCAGCGCCGTCAGAGCATCGCGGGCCTGTACACTGCGGCACCGTGCGCCGGAGACCCGTTCAATGCGCACAAGCAACGCCGCACCAATTTCCGCCTCTTTGACGGGAGGTACAACACGCATCGCATAATCGACCAACGCGCCAGGCAACCACAACACAGCGAGCGCGCCGACAGCTAATACAGAAACGGCGGCCCCCAACCAGCGCAACCGCCCCGGATGCGGACGGGCACGCGCTACGGCCTGACGCAATGTGTCGATCGCCTCGATCATCTCGGTCTCGTTGGGGGCAAATTCCAGCGTTTCACCTGGGTCACCATCTGGATGAAAGACGATGCGTCCATCCACGTCCCCGCCACGCTCAATAGCGGCCAGAGACCAATGCGTCACCGCGCGGTTGTTGAGATCACTGATCACCAGCGTGGCATCGCCAATAGACACGAACACCTCACGCCGTTGCCCATCAGGCGCGCTGCGCCACAAGCCCGTCGCTTCGAGCCGCTCATATTTGCTCAGTGCCGTCATGTCTGTATGTGCCGGGCCCGCTCGTGCCTCTTTGTCATTGGGCGAACTCTAGCATGCGCGACCCAGAGCGCCAAGCGATCACAAATGCGCGCGCAACCAAAGCGTGATTTGACCCGTAGGCTTTTGTCCGTACGCTCAAAGCATATCAAGAAAAGGGCCAAGATGATGAAGTTATCACTCAAAGCGACCCTCGGAACAGCGTTGATGGTGCTGTCCGCGCCGCTCGGCGCGCAGGCGGCGGAAGGCACCCGCATTCAGGTCACAGGCGAGATTATTGACACGTGGTGTTACTACTCTGGCGTCATGGGTAGCCCGGACGCCGTTGTCGGGTCCGCCCACCATACCTGCGCTTTGTGGTGCAGTGCCGGCGGTATCCCCGTCGGGTTGCTGGCCGAGGATGGAACTGACTACATGGTTCTCAAAGTAGGCGATGACGCCGAGGCGGCCGGTGGTGATACGCTCTTGAACCTTGCGGCCCATACGGTTGAAGCCGACGGCATGCTTTATGAGCGTGACGGACTGAACTACCTCGTCGTCGCGAACGTGGTTTCTGATCTGGATATCACCAACCAGAACCACGACGACTACGGCAATGCCCCCCCCTTCTCGATCCCGGATCCCAACAAATGAAACACTTGATTGCATGTCTGGCGCTGATCGCCAGCCCGCTTGCCGCGCAGGATTTCTCGGAAGGTTCCGAGGCGCGCTCGTGGAACCTCTATGCCGAAGCTCCCGCCAAATTCGACGCAGAAGTCGTCGACGTTCTGTGCACCTTGACCGGAGACTGCCCCGAAGACTGTGGTGCCGGCAGACGGCAACTGGGCCTCGTGCGCACAGCCGATGACGTTCTGGTTCTACCAATGAAAAACAGTCAGCCTGCCTTTACCGGCGCTGCGGTGGAACTGGCCCCATTTTGCGGCCAGACCGTCACCGTCGATGGACTGATGCTGGATGATCCCGAACTTGGGGCAAACAACGTTTATCTTTTGCAAACGATCAAGGTGGCGGATGCGGACAAGATCAAAGCCAATCAATGGACCAAAGTCTGGGCCAAGAACCATCCCGAAGCCAAGGGCAAGGGCCCGTGGTTCCGTCGCGACCCGCGCGTGAACAGCATTATCGAGACCGAAGGTTATCTCGGGCTCGGGCTTGATGTCGACAAGACCTATATAGAAGAGAACTTCTGAGCGATGCGCGCCCTTATAGCAGCATTGTGTTGCGCAGCATTTCCAGCGTTTGGACAAAGCCCCTTTCCGGTCAATATCGGAGGGCCTTTCACACTATTAGACCAGTACGGCGACGTGCGCACTGAGGTTGATCCGAACGGCAATGCGCAGCTTGTATTTTTTGGCTATGCCAATTGCCTCAACATCTGTTCCGCCGCCCTACCTCTGATGGCGCAGGTCGTGGATGTACTCGCCGAAGACGGGATTGATGTGACGCCGGTGATGATCACGGTCGCCCCGGATCAGGATCGGGTCGAGACTATGGGTGCGCCCCTCTCCGACATCCATCCCGGGTTCGTCGGGTTGACCGGAGAACCGAGCGCTTTGCAAGCAGCCTATGACGCCTTTGCCGTCGAGATCACACCGCTGTTTGAGGACCCGGAATACGGCTGGATCTATGCCCATGGCAGTTTCGTACATTTGTTGGACGCCAATGGTGCGTTACTGACGCTGCTGCCTCCGGTTCTTGATGTAGACCAGATGGCCAACATTGCGCGCGGGTATCTGGATCCGCAAAGTTAGGACGCCATACGCAGCTGACCAAAGTAGAGTGTTTGGAACCTCTGCCTCCGGGTGCTTGAGCGCCCTCGCCCGCCGTATTTTCAGTCAGAAGAAGTAGATGGTCTTTCGCCTTCCTTGGGGGTCAGTCCATAGCGCTTGGCGATGTGCCAAACGTGATCTGGGATCATGTTCTTCATTTTTGCCGGCAAGGCATGACGCAAATGCAGCACGGTTTCTGCTGCTTTCATCTCAACCCGCGTGCGGGCGAATTCCAGCCCCCTCGGACCTGTGCGTGGTTGCAGCCAACTCACGATGGGCCGCACCCAATTCGGCATCCGCCTGAGGGGCAGCCCTCCCGCAGCACGGGCCGTATTGGCGATAAACCCTTTGACGGCAGCCGCCCGTTTTCCCTTTGAGCCCGGAGCGCTGAGCGTGACGCGTGCACCGAGCCCCTCTAGCATTTCCGCCCCTCGTGCATTGCGCACAATCAGCCACTGATCGCCCTCGCCCGCCATATAGCCCACCGTGATGTCGGCAAGCACATTGGTGTAGTCCACGCATGTTTTGCAGGTCAGAGGAAAAAAGTCCGGCGGCAAGTCCGAGATCGGCAGTTTGAGGAACGGGATCAGCCGTTGCCGTCCATCTGCAAAGCGCAATTCGACCCGGTAGTCGGCGCGAAATTCCAGATAGGTGATACTGTCCGGGTCTTCGTCGAGCAGAGCGAGGAACTCATGGAAGTTCTCGGTTGTCGTGTTGTCCGAACACGGCGTCCCGATGACGTACAGGCGGTCGAGACCCAAAGACGCCTCAAGCTTGCGCAACGCATAGATCTGGCAGGGAATCCCGATAACTGCGAGTCGTTTGAACCCACGTTCCTGCGCTTCCTCCAAAAGTGCCAGAAGCGGTGCGTACCCCATGCGCATGCCCCGGGCGCGGACCATGTCACAGGCTTGCGTGATCAGAGCGGGCTGCGGTTTCCAGCGGTCCTGTTCGTCCGGCACCATGGTCAGCACTGCGTCGACCTGTCCCTTCTCCAGCAGATCAGCAGCCAGTGACGTCGTGATCCCCGTCCACTGCGCGCCATCTTTCGGAGCAACCATCGCCGCGCGGTGCATCGACTGAAAGGGGCCAAAGAACAGTTCATCCCCCGTCCCTCGGTAGCGCCCGTGCACGGCGCGCTCAAGACCCGGATAGTCTGGTTTGATGAACTGGCAGGCTGTCCCGCAAACAGTCGGGTCGGCCATCCGGGACACCCCGCAATCGGTGCACAGGGATCGTGGAACCGGATCGCGCAGAGTCAAGAGAACTGCTCTGAGATCAGCCGCTCCTCCAACCCGTGGCCGGGATCAAAGAGGATACGGTGGACCACAGCCGGTTCGGACTGGATTTCAACGGACACCACATTTCGGATGGCACGAGAGTCTGCTTCAGCCATCACGGGGCGCTTTTCGGGCTCAAGGACCTCAAAACGCACGCGTGCCATTTTGGGCAACAAAGCCCCCCGCCATCGGCGTGGACGGAACGCCGCCACCGCCGTTAAGGCGAGCACGTCAGAGCCAATCGGCAGCACAGGTCCGTGGGCGGAGTAATTGTAGGCCGTGGAACCAGCGGGGGTTGCGACCAGTGCACCGTCGCAAACCAACTCATCCATGCGCAGTCTATCGTCGACCGAAATGCGAAGTTTGGCAGCTTGAGGCCCTGCGCGCAGCAATGACACTTCGTTTATGGCCAGAGCCTTGTGCTCGTTCCCATCCACATCCCGAGCCGTCATAGTCAACGGGTTCAAAAGCGCCTCTTCGGCTGCATCAAGGCGCGCTTCGAGATCCGCCTCGCCGTATTCGTTCATTAGGAAACCTATTGTGCCGCGATTCATCCCGTAAACGGGGACATTGAGATGCTGCGACCCGTGCAAGGTCTGGAGCATGAATCCATCTCCCCCAAGCGCCACAATCACGTCCGCATCTTCGAGGTCAGCATCGCCGTACCGATCCACAAGCGCCGCACACGCCGACTGCGCCACAGGTGCGCCGCTGGCAGCAAAGGCGATTTTCAGCGACATGTGCGTTTCCTATGGTGGTGTCTTTGTGCCGAAAGAACCATATATTTTCGCCCCTTACCAGCATTGCCGCCGATCGCGTGGGATTAGTCGCTTTACATCCTTTGCGCCCGGTGTGGTTTCCGATAGGAAACGGTCTAAATTCAACTCGACTCGCAGATCATCAGGAGAGTGCCCATGAACGCGCCCCATCGCACCGACGGTTTCTTTACCCAATCCCTCGCCGACCGCGACCCAGAGCTGTTTGGCTCGATCCGCGACGAGTTGGGACGCCAGCGCGACGAGATCGAACTGATCGCTTCCGAGAACATCGTTTCGGCCGCCGTGCTCGAGGCACAAGGGTCAGTGATGACCAACAAGTATGCCGAAGGGTATCCGGGCCGCCGCTATTATGGCGGTTGCCAGTACGTAGATGTGGCGGAAAACCTTGCCATTGAGCGAGCCAAGCAACTATTTGATTGCGGCTTTGCCAATGTGCAGCCGAACTCTGGCTCGCAGGCCAACCAGGGTGTGTTTCAGGCGCTGCTGCAGCCCGGTGATACGATCCTCGGCATGTCCTTGGACGCAGGCGGGCACCTGACACATGGCGCCAAACCGAACCAGTCCGGCAAGTGGTTCAATGCTGTGCAATATGGCGTGCGCCGCGACACACTCGATATCGACTATGACCAGATCGAAGAACTGGCGCTTGAGCATAAACCCCAGATGATCATCGCCGGTGGGTCTGCTATCCCGCGCGTCATCGACTTTGCCCGCATCCGCGAGATCGCCGACAAGGTTGGCTCATGGGTGCTGGCCGATGTGGCACACTTTGCTGGCCTCATCGCGGCAGGGGAATACCCCAACCCGTTCCCGCATGTGCACGTGGCCACGACCACCACGCACAAGACACTGCGCGGTCCACGCGGCGGTATGATCCTGACCAATGACGAGGCGCTGGCGAAGAAATTCAACTCCGCCATCTTCCCCGGGATACAGGGCGGGCCATTGATGCACGTGATCGCCGCCAAGGCCGTAGCCTTTGGCGAGGCGCTCGATCCGTCGTTCAAATCCTACCAGCAACAGGTGATCAAGAACGCGCAAGCGCTCGCTGATCAGTTGCACAAAGGCGGGTTAGACACGGTCACGCACGGCACTGACACCCACGTCATGTTGGTCGATCTGCGCCCCAAAGGCGTAAAAGGCAACGCGACCGAAAAAGCGTTGGGGCGGGCACATATCACCTGCAACAAGAACGGTGTGCCCTTTGATGATGAGAAACCGACAATCACGTCCGGCATCCGCCTTGGCAGCCCCGCAGGCACGACGCGCGGCTTTGGTGAAGCGGAATTCCGTCAGATCGGCGACTGGATCATCGAAGTGGTCGATGGACTGGCGGCAAACGGCGAAGACGGCAACGGCGCCGTCGAAGACAAGGTCAAGGCCGAAGTGGCCGCCCTTTGCGCGCGCTACCCGATGTATCCCGGTTTGTAAGCCCTTTGCTTTCTTTGGAACACAAAGCCCGCAGGTAAGACTGCGGGCTTTTTCTTTTGCACGTTGGGCCAAATTTGGGGCGTAACAAGGTCGTTTGACACATATCAAAGCAGAACAGGGTAACAGCCCCTAGGGTCCTTTCATTGGAAAGGAAACCACATGCTCGATAAGGTCACAAAAAACAGCAAATCAGATGCAAACCCACTTGCAGCCGAAGTTGTCGGCTTCGAGCAAGGTGAATACCCCTATCCCAACAAGATTTCGCGCGACGAATACGAAACCGAGAAGGCGGCGCTTCAGGTCGAGCTTCTGAAGGTGCAGCACTGGGTTGCCGATACGGGCCAAAAGTTTGTGATGCTGTTCGAAGGGCGTGATGCCGCAGGCAAAGGGGGCACGATCAAACGGTTCATGGAACACCTGAACCCACGCGATGCACGTGTCGTGGCGCTAAACAAACCGACCGAAGAAGAGCGCGGCCAGTGGTTCTTTCAACGCTATATCAAACACTTACCCACAGCTGGTGAGATCGTTTTATATGACCGATCCTGGTACAATCGTGCCGGCGTAGAGCGGGTCATGGAATTTTGTGAACCCAACGAATACCTCGAATTCATGCGACAGACGCCAGAATTTGAGCGGATGCTGACCCGGTCGGGCATCAAACTGTTCAAATACTGGTTCTCGGTTACACAGGAAGAACAACGGCGCCGCTTTGCCTCACGCGAAACCGATCCGCTGAAACGTTGGAAACTTTCGCCAATTGATCGCGCCAGCATTGAACGTTGGGATGACTATACCGAAGCCAAGGAGGCGATGTTCTTTTACACAGACACCGCCGATGCGCCGTGGACCGTCATCCGCTCCAACGACAAGAAGCGGGCGCGCCTCAACTGCATGAAGCACTTTCTTTCGCAACTGGACTATCCAGACAAAGACACTGCAGTTGCGGCCCTGCCCGACCCGCTGATCGTCCTGCACGCGGACCATGTGGTGCAAAACTCCGATCATATCCTTGCCACGTCACTGCACCCGCAAACGCGCAAAACCAATAACTAAGCCAACAAAGAAGGACATTACATGTCTCATACACCCCACGAACTTGCCGAAGATTTTCCAGAACACACCGCACTCATGCACGATTTGCGCGAGAAAGATGCCCACTTCGCCAAGCTGAGCGACGCCTATCACACCGCCAATCGGGCGGTGCACCGGGCAGAGACAGATGTTGAACCAACTTCGGACGACCATCTGGTCCAGATGCGCAAAGAACGGATGCATCTCAAAGATGAGATTTATCGCTATCTGATGCAGCAGACCGCGCAGTCATAAAGTTCGAAATCGGTGTCCGCACCTACAAGGCAAAGACATCCAGCGCCTCGGAAAACCCCTTGAACTGAATTGGCGACAGTGGCGCGCTGCCCTCCCCATTTACAAGCGCACGCTGCGTCTGCAGGTCACACAGGATCGTGTGACCTGCCACTTTTGTGTGTGCTTCAAGCCTTGCGGCAAGGTTCACGGTCTTGCCAATGCAGGTGTAGGTGGCGCGCTCATCGGTTCCGGCATAGCCCGCCACCACCTCTCCCGTTGCGATGCCAAAGCCGACCTTGATCGCACTCTCGCCCAGCGCGTCGCGTTCTTGATTGAGCACGCCCATCATATCGCGCATCTCCTGAGCGGCGGAGGCAGCACTTTGAGCGGAGTTCTCCAAAGGCTGCGGCGCCCCAAACAGCGCCATCAAACCGTCCCCAACCATCAAGCTGACAATGCCCCCATTGCCTGTGACCGCATCAAACATCAGGGTGTAAAAGGTGTTGAGCAGGTCGATTGTCGCTTCGGGGCTCATTGTCTGACGTCAGCGCTTATGGGTCCAAATAGGGTTATTTGCTAAGAGAGTGTTTGTTGCTCATCGTAGCCACCGAGGAGTGGACGATGAGAAAGACAACGAAGAGCCCAGGCGAGAAGATCGTCAAAGATATCAAGCGCGCCACGCGCAAGCATTATTCATCAGAAGAGAAGATCAGGATCGTCCTTGATGGCCTGCGTGGCGAGGACAGCATTGCCGAGTTGTGTCGCCGGGAGGGGATATCTCAGGGCATCTATTACAAGTGGTCCAAAGACTTCATGGAGGCCGGGAAGAAGCGCCTGGCTGGGGATACAGCGCGCGCCGCAAACACTGACGAAGTGAAAGAGCTGCGTCGTGAGGCCAAAGACCTCAAGGAGGTGGTTGCAGAGCAGACGCTCGAACTGCGTCTTCTCAAAAAAAGCATGACAGGCGATGGGGGCGACCACGAATGAGGTACCCTGCATCTGAGAAGTTGGAGATCATACAGCTGGTCGAGGAAAGCCACCTGTCGGCACGCCTGACGCTGGCCAAGCTCGGCATTCCACGGACCACGTTCTATCGTTGGTACGACCGCTACCTTCAGCGCGGTGAGGCCGGATTGCAGGATCAATCTCCCAAGTCAAAACATGTCTGGAACCGGGTGCCCGACGAGGTGAAGCGCAGGGTCGTCGACTTCGCCTTGCGGGAGACGGAATTGTCCCCGCGTGAGTTAGCG
>NZ_JBDUXB010000050.1:0-20485 GCF_039945315.1 Tateyamaria sp.
GGGAAAGGATCAAACGAAAGACGCTCGAAGCGCGCCGCTTGCAACACAGACAACGCGCCGCATAATCAAACCAACAAGATGAGCCAAACTCTCTCTTAGTTTAGGTCGCCATTGGTTCCAAAAACTCTGACGACCGACAGAACGAGAGCGCGTGGTTGCTGACACCTTTATCCTGACGGCTGTGGCCCCGGACGGTGGCGCAAAAGACCCCGCGTTAGAGGCTGATATGGTGCCGGCCCATGGCTAGAGCCCGCCGCGCGCGACGGCGACTGTCGATGACATCGCTGGTCGATGTAATTTTTCTGCTGCTGTTGTTTTTCATGCTGACGTCGACGTTTTCGAAGTTTGCAGAAGTAGAGCTGAGTGCCGGTGGGTCAGGGCAGGCGGCGGATGTGGCGCAGGTGCCTCCGCTTTTTCTGCGCGTTGGTGAAGCGGCCCTGGAATTGAATGGCGAACCTGTTGCCATCGCGGGCCTGGAGACCTCGTTGCGCGACCGTGTGGCGCCGGATGACGTGCAACCCGTGCTGGTCAGTTTGCGCGACGGCGTAACGTCGCAGCGGTTGACTGACTTGCTGGTCATGTTGCGCACAGTGCCGGGATTGCGTGTCACAGTCCTTGGAGGGGCCTGATGCGTGCCCGTTCCCCCGGGTCCAAGCGCGAGCCGACAATTGCGTTGATCAACATCGTGTTTCTGATGCTGGTGTTTTTCATGGTGGCCGGGACGTTATCGCCGCCTCTGGACCGCGATCTGGCGCTGGTCAATACCTCTGAACTGGAAGGGCGACCGCCGCCTGATGCGCTGATCCTGCACGCTGACGGGCGGATGAGCTTTCGCGGCACAGACCAGCCGGGGGCCGCGTTTTATGTGGACAGTCTGGACCCCGAGGCACGCGCAGAAGTGCGGGTAGTGCCTGATCGCGCCCTGCCTGCGGAAGATCTGGTCAATACGGGGCGTGAATTGCGCAATGCGGGCGCGGGCAAGGTGATCATTGTGACCGAACGAGGGTTGGAATGATTGCCGCATCACGCTGGATTGGCGGGCTGGCGCTGGCGCTGGCAACCGCCTTGCATCTGACGGGGCTGATGCGTCTGGACCTGCAGAATAACACCTTGATCGCAGGCGGGCAGGCGGGTGGCACACAGGCATCCTTGGGCGATGGGTTTGCCGATCTGGTGGAGGGGACACTGACCGCAATGGAGACCACGGACATCAGCGAACCAGTGGCTGTGGAAGACGCAACTGCGGACACGATCGAACCTGTGGATGCACCGCTTGCGCCGCCACCAACACCTACGGAACGTGCCGACCTTCAGGACAGTAGGGACCCCCTGCGCCCAACGGATCAGGTGCAATCAGAAACCACCCTGAACGTGGCAAAGCCGGCGGAACCGCTGCCGACAGGCGTCGTTGCACCAGATGCGATGCCATTGCCCGTTCTCGACATCGCACAAACCGCCATGACACCCGATGCGACACTCCTCACCCCCGAAATCGCGTCAGCGTCCCAACCTGATCGCCTGAGCGCGCTTTCGCCCGTCACGCTGACACCGCTTGCTGACGTGAGCCCGACCGAAACAGTCGCACAGCCGGACATTTTGACAGCCGAAGAACCCGCGCAGTTGGATTTGACCCAATCACTGAGGCCAAAAGTCCGCAGCCGCGCCTTTGAAGAGCGCAACGCACCTGAAGATCCGCCAACCGCACCGGTGCGCACAGCACGGGCGGAGCCATCGCCGCAGGCCCCGGCGTCGCGCGGCAATCAGGCACAAACCAACGCACGGGCAGGGCAGGTCGACGGGTCGGCCACGGCCCCAAGCGCGCTGCGCACGAGCGGAAATCAGCAATCTGCACGGGCAGGCAACGCGGCTGTTTCAAATTATACAGGGCAAGTTGTGCGTCGGATCCAACGCCAGCGCCGTCCACGGGTCAATGACGCAGGATCCCCGGCGGTTGTAGTCTTTCGGGTGAGCGCAAACGGGGCACTGGGCGCTTTATCCCTGTCGCAAAGTTCTGGGTCGCCCAAGCTCGACAAAGCAGCCATGCAAATGATCCGGAGCGCGGCCCCGTTTCCACCGCCTCCGCCGGGGGCTGAAACCACGTTCAGAATACCAATCGCCGGAGGCTGAAATGGTCCGCTATTTTGCTCTTATTTACACTTTGCTTGCCGCTGCGTTCGTCAGTGCCGTTGTGATGTTGCCGCCTGTCCCCACAGAGCCTGTGTCGGCCTGCAACGCGGTTGCTGACTATCCCGTACAGCGTCTGGCTGATCGGGGGGACATCAATGCCATGGCATTTTTGGGGGAACGAATGGTCACTGAAGATTGCAATGGACAGACACACGCCCGCGGGATGCAATATCTTGAGGATGCAGCCGCAGCGGGGCATCCGGACGCCGCAACTGTTTTGATTGCGCGCCAAGCGGATGCTGAGCGTGTGTTCGCACCGGTATCGGTCTGTGCTGCGTTGATGGGCATGATGCTGCCCGGCGTGGAGGATCCCCACTTGACGGCGGGGGCCTGTCATTAGGCTCTAACCTGCTGAAATTTCCTGAATAACGGAGAATCCTTCGAATTTAGGCGCACCTTCATGAAGTTTTGCTGTGCTGCCAGCGCCCTTGTGGGCCGCACGGAACGCATCGGACCGCGTCCATGCGCGAAACGTGTCTTCGCTGGTCCAGACAGTGTGCGAGGCATAGAGCCGGGTGCCGTCGTCGCCCTCGGGTCCTTTGAGCATCTGAAATTCAACAAAACCCTCCATGTCCTTGAGGTGACTGTCGCGGCCCAGCCAGAGGTCTTCGAACGCCTGGGCGTTGTCACGTGAGACGGTAAAGCGGTTCATGGCGATATACATGCGCGTTTCCTTTTTGATGGGTCGTTAATGCGGCGGGTTGCCTTTTGACTAGTTTGGCAGCGCGACGAGGTGGTTGTCGAAAGCGAGCGGGTGTTTGCCCAGCAGTGTCAGTCCGGTGTTGGACAGGCTGTAAACGTGCCCCAATCCGTCCGTCACCAGACAGGTCGGTGCAGGCATAGGGCAGAGCCCGCACACGTCGACGGCCCGGTGCGTGCCTGTTTGCGCACCCGTTTTGTCGAATGTCAGTGCTTCGCCACCGCGCGGGGCTGATGCGGCGAAATGGTCGCCAAAGGCACTGACGCTGCCGATATAGCCGTCGAGTTTTCGAAGTGTGGCGTCGTCCATTTCGGCCGGGTGCAGTGTCGCGTTTCCCTTGTACAGAGCCACAAGCGAGGGTGTATCGAACGGGTCGCCCTGCCATTGGAAACCGCAGACAACTGTTCCGTCCGCCGCCGCTGAGATGTGGCGGACGGAGTTGTGATGTCTGTCGGTCGGCACTTCGGCGAAATCGGTCAGCATGCCGCTTTTGTCAAAGATCGCCAGATTGGGGCGCATGGTGTCGAGGTTCAGCTTGTCCCGACCAGATGCAGGATGCGTGCGGATGCCCCCATTGGCGACAGCAAGTGTTCCGTTTGGCAGGCGCAGGATTTCATGCGGCCCGATCCCGGCTGACGTGAATTCGTCCAGCCGCTTGTAACCTGCACTGCGGTCCCAGATGCCGATGCGGCCCTGGCCTGTGGCGATGTCGTTTTCCGGGGTAAAGAGCGTTGTGCCGTCTGCGCAGAACGTTCCGTGGCCGTAAAAGTGCCGTCCTGTGGGTGCGTGCAGGGTTTGCGTGACGTCGCCCGTCGCGCAATTGATCACCTTGGCAAAGGTGCCGGGGCGTCGTGCAATCGCAACAGCCTCGGCCACATACGGGTGTGCGGCGGCGGCGTGACCACGGGCGGGCAGGGGGATTTGGAAGGTGATGTCGCCATTCGCGGTCAGCCCGACCAGCACGTTTTGTCCGTTCGGGTGCTGCGCAGCACTGAGCGCGATGGGGTTGCCAACAGCACCCCAGCCCAAGGACGGCGTAAGAGAGGCCGAGGTCAGCCCCGCAAGGAACATGCGGCGCGACGGCATTAGTCGCCGTCCAGCGCGTTGAACCCTGCTGTGATGCCGAGGGGCGTTCCGATGTCGTCAATGACGGCAACCTGCACGGCGCGCACAGCCTGTTGCAGCACCTCGACCTTGAACCGTTGCGCGGGGTCCGCGACGCCTTGCAGTGCCGGGTCGTCGATGGCTTCTGCCCGGCTGCGCGCCTGTGCAAATGCGGCGCGGGTCTGGGTAAGGTCAGTGTCTGTAATTGCGGTTGCAAGATGTTCGAGGGCCGCAAGTGACAGTTGGATGTGACGCAAAGACCGTTCGGAGCGGCGCGCCTCGGCCCGGCGGGGCCGGGGGCGGTCAAACGTGCCAAGGGGGCGGCCAAGCCGTTGATCATGCAGGAATTCGAGGCCCGTTGAGAGCGCCGTGTAGAGCGCGCGTTGGGCTTCTTCGTCGCTTTGGAACCGTGTGTTGCCGTCTGCGCCTGCCGTAAGCATCCCTTGGGCAAACGCGGGCCAATCGCCTGCAATCCTGTCGGATTTGCTGGCAAGTCCCGTTGCAATGGCTTGCGTCAGGCGGCAGGCATAGTCCGCGTCAGGCTGAGGATCATAAAGCAGCCGTTCGAGGGCGGTGAACCCTTGGACCGCTGCAGAGACATCGTTGAAACCTGCCGGATCGTCGACAATTGCGTCTTTGGCCGCGCTGAGGCGCGCGATGGCTTTGCCCGCGCTGTCCTTGGGGTCCGGCCAGAAGGACATTTGCAGTGTCAGCGCCTGATCCTCAAGCGGGCCGAACTGGATGTGGCTGATGCTGATCCACGCGTCATAGGCATCGTGAAAGGCAGGGCGGACAGCGTCGGCCGTGCAGTCGGCTTGCGCGGCATTGGCCAGTGCTGCAGTCGTTTCAACCAGTTGGGCGTGACCCGGCAGGATATGGGTTTCGAGCGCGCGTTCCACATCGGCAAAGGCGGGCAGGGCGAGGAAGGGCAGGATCAGGGCGAAGCGCATATCAGAGGCTTTCCAAAAAACGGATGAGGGCGGCGCGGTCGGGGGGCGGCATGTCGATCACAGACTGTTTGTGCGGCGCGGCCTCGCCCCCGTGCCACAGCACAGCCTCAAGAAGGGACCGTGCGCGTCCGTCATGCAGAAAATAGGTGTGGCCGGACACTTGTTCGGTCAGGCCGATGCCCCACAGCGGCGGGGTGCGCCATTCTTGCCCGGTGGCCCGTGCTTCGGGTCGGTTGTCGGCAAGGCCCGGCCCCATGTCGTGCAACAACATGTCCGTGTAGGGCCAGATCAGTTGAAAGCTTTGTTCGGGTTGCCCATCAAGGCGATGCGTCACGTGCTTGGGAGTGTGGCAGGAAATACAGCCTGTCTCGTAGAAAACCTGTTTGCCGCGCAGGACCTGTGGATCGTCGATGTCGCGCCGCGCCGGGACACCAAGGTTGGAAGAGTAGAAGGACACCAGTTCCAGACCAACATCACCGATCTCTGCATTGTCGTGGTCGGCGGTGTTTCCGTCAGGCGCTGTGCGGCATTTCACTTGCGCGGGCGTGCAATCGCCAAAGCCTGCCGGGTGAAGGGTGGTCGAGATGCCGATATCGCCCGCAAAAGCACTTGCGGATTGTTCCCACACGGATGGCTGGCCCGCCTTCAGGCCAAAGCGCCCCAACATGGGCACGCCGTATTCGGTGGACATGACAATCTGGGGACGTCCCGAAATGCCATCACCGTCTGCGTCATCCGGGTCTGCGCGCGCCAAGATGTCAGCCACCGGGATTGCATCCAGCAGGCCAAGGCCGATCATCTGCGGGGCGACGCGCGGGCTGAGCATGATGTCGGGATGCAGCACGCCGTAGCCGAGCGTGGTCAGGTCATAGGCTGGTGCGCGCAGGAAAGCGGTTTCGCCCCCTGACAACAGGATTGCTTCTTCCGTGTAGGTGATCTGTATTTTCGCTTCGGCATTGATGCCGGCGACCGAAAAATCCTGTATCTGACCGCCATAGTTCGGGTCAGGCTGGGTGGCGAGGTAATCCGCAATATCGTCTGCTGTGGGCCCACCCGGGATCGAAATCCGCATGAGCAAGGACGTGGCGGTATCATCCGGCCCTTCTGGGGGGTGGCCGCGCCCATCCTTGAGGTGACAGCGCTGGCAGGACCGCGCGTTGAACAGCGGACCCAATCCGTCAGAGGCCAAAGTGGATGACGGCGAAGACACCCAGAGTTTTTTGAACAGACCATTGCCGACTTTGAAATCCAGTTCTTTTTCAAAGCTGATGTTGCCAGAAGGCGACGAAAACACGTTTGGTGTCTTGGTCGCACGCACAGTGGCTGCCCCTGCCGGGTTGTTTTCGAACTGTTCGGCGATCGTAAAATCGGTTGTGGGGGCCACAACCCGTTGGATCCGCTCTGCTTCGGCGTGGGTTCGTGGGATTACGGGCAGGTGTAAATCTGCAAGTTCTGCCAAAGCGTCAACTGAAAGTGACAGAATTCCGACCAGTAATGTCGCCAAGAAGGTTGTGATCTGCTTCATAACTTATAAATATACTCAGGAATAGAGTTTGGCGAGGCGATTCCTGCCTGCCCCTCAGTGAAAGACCTGCGACATGGTGCCCTTGCGCTTGGACAAATCAGCCGAACCGCGGCCCACCACTCCGACAACCCCGCAGGCCTTTGCGTTTTTGAACCATTTGCGTTTCAAGGCGATGGAATGCCGCGCCAAACCGCGTGCCGATCTGTTTGAGGCATGCGCGTTGTTGCAGGTGACACGCACTGCCAATCAGGAGGCACATGCCGAAGCGTTGATGCGCTGTCTGGCGCAAGCGCTTGGCAAACAGCCTCGGCTGCATGCGCCTGGCACGGTCGAGATGAGTTTTGATGAAACGTGGCTGGTCGAGTTGGGACTGGCCTGTTCCCGGGACGATGAGGCAAGCCTGAGCTTTCTTTTGGGGTCCCGCATCCTGCCAGAACACCGTCGTTTGGTGCGCTTTCTGGTAGGTCGCATTTCAGAGTATTTTTCTCTGGATTAGAATAATTCTAAAGAATCCTTGCATCTGCAGTTGGCCCGCCTAGATACTGTCGGGCACGCCAGCCAGCCATTTGCAAGCCAGCGACCAAAACCCAAGGGAGCCCGGGATGACCCAAACAGCTGTTGCGCTGTCCACTGACGCACGTGCCGCTATTGCAGAGGCGCTGAACCAATCTGTGGCGGAAACCGCCGTCACCACGATGCTGGCGCAGAATTTTCACTGGAACGTCAAAGGCATGGCCTTTGGTCCGCTGCACGATCTATTCCAAAAGATGTACGAAGATCACTTTGTCGCGCAGGACGATCTGGCCGAACGCATCCGCGCGCTTGATGAACATGCCGAAGGAACGCTTTCGGGTATGCTGGCGCGGTCCAAGGTCAAGGAACATGATGGTCATGCATCAGACAAAGAGATGATCAAGATGATGCAGGACGCACAGGAAACGCTGGCGGCCACACTGGCAGGTGCCGGGCAGGTGGCCGCCGAAGCAGGCGACACCCTGACAGAAGATCTGTGCATTGCACGCGGTCAAGAGCACGAAAAGTTTGCGTGGTTCCTGCGGGCGCATCTGGCCTAACGGTCGACAGAGCAAAGGGAGCCACGTTGACCGCTCAGCCACCGATTTCGGCAGCCAAGCGGTCAGGCAGCCACCTTAAGCAGGGGTCGTCACGACCCCGGGAAGGTCAAGCCACGTCTTCTACAGCGGCGCACGGCTTGGCCTTTTTCTTTTTGTCCCGCGGCACCCATTGTTTCAGTTCAAAGAGGACGCCCTCGTGAACGGTGGGTCCAGATCCATCCGGTCGACGCAGGTTGATTTGTCTTCGAACGCGCTGTCGATACGGCAGGCACCTATGATCATTTCATAGCTTTGCACGTCCGTCGTGCTGTCCGAACAGGGTGCATTGGGCGTTTCAAACGTCGCGGAAACTTGCGCGCCAGGTGCCACATTCATGAATGACGCGCCCTTGGATCGCCCGACCTGATCCGTTCCGATGTAATTCAGGAAGAAGGCGTTGATTTCGGTCAGCGTCTGATCGCCTTCATTGGTCAGCTGAACTGTGATTGTGCAATAGTAATCCCTTTTGCCGATCTCTGTGAGGGACAGGTGGTAGTCAGCAACTGCCGGACTGGCAAACACTGCGCTGAGCGCGATCAGGCGAAAAAACATCGTTTGCTCCTTGGCGCATGGAGATCAGGCAACATCGCGCACGGCGGCGATTGGCTTGACCTTTTTCTTGAGGCATTTGCGGAGGTATTGCGGCCCCCAGTGTCGGTACTTCCCCAGTCTCGATTGCTGCCCGACCAGCATCTCAACAAAGGCCTCGCGGTGTTTGTCTTTCTTCAGTTCCTTGAAGAGCGACTTTTGCGCCTTGGTCATCGAGCATCCAATACAGTGGCCTTCCCGCTTGAACTTGCAAACGTCGATGCAGGGACTTGGGGTTTTGGCCATCTGAAACCTCGCTGGTACGTCTTTTAGCTGGGTATTGTGTTGGAAGTTGCAACGCGTGCCCCGCCTGATTTGGAGAAGATCGGGGCACGCGTAGGTCACCCTAGGGTGACAGATATGCGCAGCACGTTTTTAGGGAACGCCGCCGCTGCGCATATAGCCTATTTACTGGAACACAGCGTCAGGGTTATCGAGGCTGTCAGACCCTTCGAATTCGATCTGATCCACACCCAAAGCAACGACTGCGCGTTCAATCGACCGCGTCTGATCGACCAGCGCATTCACAGCGCCCATGATCAAAGCCTCGCCCGCCGCATTGCCGCGTTCCAGCATGGAGTCGTAGGAAAAGCCGGATTCAGCGGCGATTTTCATCTCGAGCATTTCCAGAACCGCAGCGTCGAGTTTTGCCTGCAATTCCGCGTCCACACCTGCATCGGCGGCCGCGACAAGGGATGCCAGCGATTCACCGGAAACGATTGATCCGTCAATGCGTGTATAGCTGCCCAGATAGACGTTGCGGATGCCCACGGCGTTGTAGAAGTGGTCGTTGTGGGTGTTGTCGGCAAAGCAGGAGTGTTCTTCCTCGGGGTCGTTCAGCATCACGCCCAAACGCATCCGCTCGCCCGCCGTTTCGCCGTAGGACAGTGAGCCCATGCCGGTCAGGATCGTGCTGATCCCTGCGTTTTCGTCTGCGGTCAGTTGGGCGCGGGCGTCCCCGCCGTCCTGCCATTGCGCGACCATCCATTCCAGATCGGACACCAGCAGCTCCGTTGCCGCTGTCAGATAGTCACCGCGGCGGTCGCAGTGCCCGCCTGTGCAAGCGTCACCTGACGCGTAGTCCGTCCAGGGGCGGTTGCCTGCACCCGCGCCGTGGCCATTCAGATCCTGGCCCCAGAGCAAGAATTCCACGGCGTGATAACCGGTCGCTACATTGCTTTCCACGCCATCTGCTTCGTGCAGCGACCCTTCGAGCAGGTCGGGCGTGATGTCAGATGCGTCAATGGTGTCGCCCGACAAAGTGAAGGACGCGTTCGCTACCACATTTAGCACCGCATATTCGTTTTCGTCCGTTGCACCGCCATAGGCTGCATCGACGTAATCGATCAGACCTTCGTCCAGTGGCCAAGCGTTTACCTTGCCTTCCCAGTCATCGACGATGGCGTTGCCAAACCGGTAGACCTCGGTTTGCTGGTAGGGCACGCGCGCGGCAAGCCATGCGTCCTTGGCGGCTTGCAGGGCTTCGGCCGAAGGCGCGTCTGTGAGTGTGTTGACTGACGCCAGAAGCATCTGCGCTGTCGTCAGGCTGTCGGTGTATTTCGCAAGCGCAATATCGGCATAGTTGTCCAATACTGCGGCCTTGTCCGCGAATGCGGGGGCGGCTGCCAAAAGCACTGTTCCCAATGCGGTCGTAAGTTTGAGTTTCATGAGGTGGCTGTCCCTTTTTGGTCTTTTCAGCAAGTTAATGCAGACGCACCACGTTGGGTGCGGTTGCGGGTGAATGAGGCGCAGGCTTGTGGTGTTTGTGGCGCAGCGCAGTGCCCACTTCTCCAGCAAGGATTGCGATATGTTCGGCATGTGCTGGGCCCGTCAGCAGCGTGGCGATCAAGGCTGCGTCGTTCAGGTGGCCGTCAGAGGCTGTGCGCACCAGATGCACAAACACGCATTCATCCGACCCCACGCAGTTGCAATCAATGTCGTGGCGGACCAGCGGGCGTGTTGTGGTATCTATGATCTTCGTCACCAGACCTTCGAACATGTGCCATGCACGATCCGCCTCTGACGCTGGAAGTGCATTGACGTATTCGTTGCGGGCCTTGGCCTGACCATGGGGTCCTTCGCACCAAAGGCGCAGGTTCAGGACAAGCTTGGCTTCCCAAGCGTCCATTTGATTCAATGCGGCGATTGTGGCCCCGCCGCGGGCGTGATGGGCTGAACTCATTTTGTGAGGATCAACTTGCCTGCGCGCGTGATGCGCAGGTAATACACTTGGCCGTCCAGAACGATGGACACCTGACTGCCCTCTTTGATCAGATCGCGCGCATCATATGTGTCAATCTGCTGTTGATCGGGGGCGGTTGTTGTGTCGGGCACTTGGGTCATGGCGTTCATGATGTCCGCTCCAGATGATCAAGCATTCGTTCGAGGTATTGATCCGCAGGCACTGCGCCGGCCAATGCCTCTTGCAGCAATTCCTGGCAGCACGGTTTCTCGCAACATCTTTCCGTTTTCGCACGGTCACTCACGTGTTTCTTTGCCATGTCTCAGCTCCTGTCAGAACGGGGCGTCCGGGCTGCCCACATGTGGGTGGCTGAGACTCAGTTGCAAATATCTTGATTGTTTTTGTCGGGTACGTCAATCCTGAGTATTAAAGTAAGAAAAGAAAAAGGCGCGGGTTTTCGCCGCGCCTTTCCAAAATCAGGTACCGGTAGCGGGTTTATTCCCAGCCAACCTCGTTAAAGATTTTTTGCGCCGTGGGCACGTTGTTGGCAACGGTTGTGGCATCCACATCGTCCGGCTTAAACATCCCAAGTGTTGCGACTGACGCGCTGAGGCCGACACCGGGCACGGCGGGGTATTCGTCGTTCCCAGCCGAGAAATATTGCTGCGCCTGATCGCTTGCCAGATACTCAAGGAACGCAATTGCGTTGTCCAAGTTCGGCGCGTTGGCTGCGACACCGCCACCCGACAGGTTCATGTGTGCACCTTCGCCATTCTGAGATGGGAACACCCAACCGATGTTGTCACGGGCGTCGGTTGGCAAGCCGTCCACGTCTTTGCGGATCGCGCGGGCAAAGTAGTAAGTGTTCGAGATAGAGATGTCGCATTCACCCGACACAAGGCCGCGCAACTGGTCAGTATCACCGCCTTGCGGCGCGCGTGCAAAGTTGTCTACGACGCCTTTTGCCCAGCCTTTGGCAGCGTCTTCACCATGGTTGGCGATCACAGCCGACAACAGCGTTTGCGAATATACATTGGTGGAAGACCGGTGGCAAACTTGCCCTTTGTAAGCAGGGTCAGCCAGGTCAACATAGGTTTGCGGCGGGTTGGGCACGTCGGTTTTGTCATAAAAGATGATCCGTGCACGCTGGCTGAAGCCAAACCACTGATTGTCTTCGTCCTGCAAATAAGCAGGAATGCGGGCTTCAAGAACATCGCTGTCGATGGACTTTAGCACGCCGGCATCTTTGGCACGTTCAAGGCGCGATGTGTCAACTGTCAGCAGGATGTCGGCGGGCGAATTGGCGCCTTCGGCCTGCATCCGCACGATCAGCTCGTCAGCCTTGCCTTCGATCCGGTTGATGGTGATGCCCGTCGCATCGGTGAAGTCCGAATACAGACGTTCGTCGGTATCGTAGTGACGTGATGAATACAGATTCAACTCACCCTCGGCCACAGCGCTGGTCGCCATAATGGCGAGCGTTGCAGACGTTACAAATGTTGTTTTGGCAGTCATGGAAGCTCTCCCTGTTCCCGCATTATTAACCTTACAGAAACAGTCAATTACAGGTGTCCGCACACAAATCAACCCTTCCCGATCAAAATAGTCAGGAATCTCTTGCAAAATCCTGACGTTTTCTGTCATCTTTATAAAACCAAGCCGCAGAACGCTCTGTCCGCCCGGGAAATGTCTGGAGAAAAGGAGCTTGGTCGATGTTTCCGGGACGTGCATTCACAAGAAATATCCGCAAATGCGTGGTGAATTTTTGGGGCGATTTTGACCCCAACCTGTTTCGCCTGATGACCCATCCGATGGATACTTATGCACATCGGACTGTGCCAACCCCGGCACCGCAACGAAGCAGTCCTTGCAAAAAGGGGTTCACGCCATGACCAAACGCAATTGCAACAACCGCCGCGCGCAGGGCGATCTGTCGCTGGACGCTTTGGATGTTGATCCGGTGGAGTTTGCTTTTCTAACGGCGGCACGGTACTTTTGCCTGTCTTTTCAGGAACCGCAAAGTGGTGCATGGGTGACGGCCATGTTGGGGTCCGAGTGTTTTTTCCCGGGCGATGCCAGTGCCGAAAAGATGCGTCGCGCGTTGTCCGTCGTGCACGAGATGCGGACATCCCGCCAGTCCACTTTTCGGTTTTCAAATCCGCGATGCGAAGAGTGCTCCGCGATTGTCACCGAACATGAACGTCATTTGCTGCAACTCGTTCAGCATGCCCGCGCACGCCGCCTGTCGATGATGGCATCGTCGGCCATGTTGCTATGCGAAGGGAATGACACAGAACGGCTGCGTGCAGCGGCCCTTGGGTTTGCCGATCTGACGGGCGCCCATGTGCGACACCATATCGTGGCTGGATAATCAGGCGTCTTCGACCTCTACCTTGAACAATTCAGGAATCGCAGGGCAGGGCACCAGTTCGTTGTTGATCACGTCAGCGAGTGTGGTTTTGTGCAAGAACACATAAACATGGGCGCTGAGCCCTTCCCAAAGACGGTTCGACAAAGACTGCGCCTTGGTTCCGGATGCGCCCCCTTTGACACCCGCGCCAGTGTGCAGCGCATCAACGGATTCATCCACGGCCGTCAACACTTCGTCTATGCGAATTTCTTTTGCAGACCGCGCCAACCTGTACCCGCCTCCCGGTCCGCGCACGGATGAAACAAGCCCGCTGCGCCGCAGTTTCACAAAAAGCTGTTCGAGATAGGGCAGGGAGATGTCCTGCCTGGCGCTCAGATCGTTCAGAGAGACAAGGCCAGCATCTTGATGAAACGCAATATCGACCAGCGCGACCAAAGCGTAACGCCCTTTGGTGCTGAGTTTCATCGCGTGCCTCCCTGACTGTTGGTTTGACAATAGCCGAGGGACAAAACGAAGTCTTGTCCAAAGCGAAACCACCTCACGTCAACCGGCCTCCATTTTGTGCACCTGTGCATTATGCGGCAACACAAAAGGCGCGCCACCCTGAGGCAGCGCATTGACCCGCAGGTCGCACCCATAGGCGCGCGACAAGACAGCGTTTGTCATGACATCCTTGGGGGTACCAAATGCCAGTATCTCGCCGTCCGCCATCACGAGAACCCGGTCTGCGAACACGCCGGTGAGGTTGAGATCATGCATGACCGCCACCACACCCCCACCCGCAAGGGCAAAGGCGCGGGCGATGGACATCACTTGCAGTTGATGCGCGATATCAAGGCTTGAGACCGGTTCATCCAGCATCAGCCAATGTGGACCCTGTGCCGATTTCGGCTCCCATACCTGCGCCAACACGCGCGCCAATTGCACCCGTTGTTGTTCCCCACCTGAGAGTTCTTGATAGTAGCGCTCTGCATACCCGTTCAGGCCAACGCGCTCCAACGCGGCGGCCGCCCGGCCTTCGCGATCGCCGCCTGTTCCGGCTGCCAATCCGATCCGAACCACTTCGATGGCCTGAAATGGGAAGGCGAGGGTTGACGCCTGTGGCAGCACCCCGCGCAGAGCGGCAAGCGCCCAAGGTTTTGCGTTGGCCACGTCGGTGCCGTTCAGTGTGATCCTGCCTGCGTAGGGCAGGTCGCCGCAGATTGCCTTGAGCAAGGTTGATTTGCCCGATCCGTTCGGACCGACTATCGCAGTGACGGCACCGGGTTCCGCGTCAAAGTCGAGCCCGTGCAGGATTGGCGTGCGTCCATATCGGACCGCCAGATCGCGCACGACAAGGCTCATAAATCGACCATCCCACGCTGGCGCAGCAGGATCCAGAGAAAGACGGGGGCACCCAGCACCGCCGTCACGATGCCAATGGGCAGTTCAGCGGGCGCGATAATCACCCGCGTGATCACATCCGCCAGCACCAAGAGAAGTGCACCCAGAAGTGCTGCGTTGATCAGCAAAGGCCGGTGGTCCGGGCCGGAGCCAAGCCGCAGCAAATGGGGCACGACGATCCCAATGAAGCCGATCCCGCCTGACACCGCGACCGCTGCCCCAGTGGCGGCCGCAACTGTCAGGATCGCGAGGTTTTTGACCCACTGAACATTCAGCCCGATATGCGCTGCCGTCGCCTCGCCCAAGGCGAGCCCGTTCAGCCCGCGGCCAAGGGTGCAGGCAACAAGCACTGAAATCAGGATGATCGGACCGGCGGCGACCACTTTGGCCCAGCTGGCACCGCCCAGCGATCCAAGCCCCCAAAAGGTGAGATCACGCAGCTGCCTGTCGTCCGAAATGTAGACGAGAATGCCCGACAATGCGCCCGCGAGAGCGCCAAGAGCGATCCCGGCCAAAAGCATCGTGGCCACCGATGTGCGGCCCCGCCGCGTCGACACGCGGTAAAGCAGAAGTGTGCTTGCCCAGCCTCCGAAAAAGGCCGCGACCGGGACAAGCTGATCGCCGACCGCCAACGCCAGCCAAGCCGGGGCAAGAGCGGCAAGCACGATGGCCGAGATCGCACCGAGGCCAGCGCCCGCGTTGACACCGACCAACCCCGGATCCGCCAGAGGATTGCGGAACAGCCCCTGCATCACAGTACCACCCACCGCCAATGCGGCCCCGACCAGAAGGCCAAGCACAAGGCGCGGGGCACGTATGTCCCACAGAACAATGGCTTCCATGCGCGTCAACGCCTCGCCCTTTGCCAGTTTCAGCAATGCGGGCCCAAGGGAGACATCAGTTGCGCCGACCGTAAGGCTGAAAAGGCCCACGACACCGACGGCGCAGGCCAGCCAAACGTGCAAGCGCCGCGCGCGGGTGACGCGGCTGGATGGCAGATGATCAGCCAAAGCCATCGTTTTAGGCTGGATAAAGGGCGCGGTTCAGCGCAGCAACCGCATCGGCGGTGCGCGGGCCAAACCCAAGCAGGAACAACCCGTCCATCCGAACGACATCCCGGTTTTGCGCCGCAGGTGTGACCGACAGGGCAGGGAGGCCGAACAATTCGTCATCCGTTGCGGCGTGATCACCACTGCGGTCCATCATCAGAATGATATCCGGGGCTGCGGCGCTCACTGCTTCGTCTGACAGCGGTTTGTATCCTTCAAATTCCGAAATGGCGTTGATGCCTCCGGCCATGCCAATGATCCCATCCGCCCCCGTGCCAGTACCCGAGGCCAGAATGCGCCCGCCTTGTGTCGACAGGATAAACATCACGCGCTTGGGCGATGGATTGGACTGCGCCGTCCGGGCAAGTACCGCATCCATTGCGGTCCTTGTGTCGCGTGCCAGTGTTTCAGCCTTATCAGGGACATCGAGGGCCGCACCCACGGATTTTACCTTCTGCACAATCGCATCGATATCGTACCCTTCGGGCACTTCGGCAAATTGAACATCGGCCGCGCGCAGAATATCAATCACCTCAGGCGGTCCCGCACCTTCGGCAGAAACAATCAGGGAAGGGGCGAACGACAAAACCCCCTCTGCCGACAAGCGCCGCATATACCCCACGTCGGGCAGGGAACGCGCCTCGGCCGGGTAAGTCGACGTCGCATCGCGCGCCAGCAGCCGATGACCCTGACCCAAAGCATAGACAATCTCGGTCACGTCGCCGCCAATGGCAATGACATCCTGTGCACCGGTAGCCGCCCAAAGCACATTGCGCGGGACCGCGAACGCCAGCGCAAAACCAACAAAGGCGCGCCGATGCATCATGCTGTGACCTCTGACAAATCCGCAACGATCGCCCGGAAGGCCGGACGGCTGTCGCGCCCTTCCTTGGGCACCCCAAAGATCTGCATGATCAAGGCGCCATGTGCGTCAAAGGCCTCGACCGAAGTGGCCATCCCGCGTTGCGTTGGCTTTTCCACTGTCCATACCTCTGCCACTTCATCCTGCCGAAGATGCAGGTTAAATCGCGGGTCCATGACATTCTGCCATGGCCCCATGGGTTTGAGCGTGCTCAGCGGGCCGCTGTGAATTTGTATGCAGCCCTCATTGCCAACGAACAGCATGATTTCCGTTTCCGTGCGTTGCAGGGCACCCAGCAAAGCCACGATGGAGTCCGGTGTGAGTTTGCGTGCAAAAGGCAGACCTGCCGCGCGATAAGCACCCAGACGGTTCATTTTCAACTTGGACACCAGCCGCAGAAACTGGTGCGTGTCTGTCAATCGCTTCCACTCGCTGCGCAGTATGTCGATTTTATCTTTGGCTATCTTTGCTGGCTCAGCGCGCATGCGCGTGTCAAATACCGCGTCCTGTGACTGGTCGTCAGACGCAAGGCTCCGGGTCAAATCGGAAAATACGGCATGATTGGAGCCTTCTTTCAGGATGATTTTGTGCACTGCATCCCCGGCGGCATCAAAAACCTGTATGCTGCGCCTTGTCCCTGTTTCGCCGTGACGCTCAACCAGAAATGCGTGTTTCCAGTGGTTGGAAAAATGCGCAGGTCTATATCGTCCGTCAGGATCATCGCGGCATGTTTGCCCGGATGATAGTTATCGTAAGTCCCGATCTTTTCATGAACGCACGACGTGTTTCGCGTCAGAGCCATCACTTCACCCAACTCTTGCGCGGCGGCCATAACCACGTCGGGATCAGCTGCAATCCGGGTGACACCCTGACCACAATATGCAGCGACAAGAGCGGCTTCACTTATGCCAAGCGCTTCGGCAAAATCGCGGTCCCGTGGGTTTGGGGCCTCGGCCCGGCGACTTCGGATGTGTTCGGCTGAAAGTTGTGGTGCTGGCATTGGGGCCCATACTCCGGATGTTCAAAAGAAACATGGATGGCTGGGCCTGATGGCTTGGCTACAACAAGACGATATTTCCGATAGAAATAGTAAGTTTTTTGCAGGCATGCAACCGCTGTTGTGAAATGTCGAGATGGTATGCTGAGTGCAGGTCAAGAGCACAAATTTTACAGATATTTGCTTATGCGCACTGAGTATGCGCATGATTGACGCGCAGGACTGCCGCATGTTATCCAGAATGCAGGAGAAGCAGCCACGAACTCAGCTGTACGAAAGCCCACAAACCTTTCTCTTGATGCTGCCTTGCTTTCTGAGGAAAAGGCTTTGCAAGTGAATTTGTCCCGCGCAGCGGAAGACGGCGTTCGAAGCGCGGTTTCTGCCGCAAAATCTGAACAATGGAAAAAAGAGAACGCTCCAGCGCTGCGCAGTTCCAACGCCTACGTAGAAAAGAAGGGACTGTTGCGTTAACTTGTAAACCGCTAATTTTCAGCAGGGCAGGGGATCAATATGCGCAGAAAACAACCGTTCAAACATCATCGTTTTCCAGCGTTGATCATTTTGTCTGCTGTGCGGATGTATCTTCGCTATCCGCTTTCTTACCAAGATATCGCGGATCTTTTAGGCGAACGTGGCGTCGATGTTGATCGCTCAACGGTCTTTCGTTGGGTCCAAAAGTTTGGACCGGAATTGGCGAAGCGCACGGAATGTCATCTACGACGGGCAAGCCTCAACTGGCACGTCGATGAAACCTACATTCGCGTCGGCGGGAAATGGCGTTATCTTTGGCGGGCCATCGATACAGACGGCGAGTTGGTCGACTTCCGTCTAACCGCGCGGCGCGATGCAAAAGCAGCCAAAGCCTTTCTGAAAAAGGCGATCGAGCGCGTTCGGTTCCTCAGACCAGTGTCAATCTGTACAGATAAAGCGCCGACCTATCGAAAGGTCATACGAGACATAAATCACCAATATGATCCGCATTTTGACTACATTACGCATATCGACAAAAAGTATCGAAACAACCGGGTTGAAAGCGATCATGCCGCCCTCAAGAGATTGCTAGGATACCGGCAAAGCTTCCAATCATTAAGGTGCGCGAAGGCGACGCTGCAAGGAATGGAAACCATCAGGACAATCAAGAACGGGCATATTCAAAACCGACAACCCGGTGTGCGAGGGGAGGTTGCCTTCGTAGCGCAACTATTTGGTTTGGCGTCGTAAAATCAACATGTTAGCATAACCTTGAAACGGTGGGAATTAATGCAACAGTCCCACTGATCCCAAGTCAGCTTCCTTTGCCAATCTGGCGTGAATACTCCCGCAAATGCGCCGCCGCTTGATCACGGGTGACTTTGCCCTGACCGAGCTGCTCCATCATCTCGGCATGTTCGACACCTGTGGCCGCTTGGAGCTGAAACCCGTTCTGCTCAAGGAAATCGACGGCCACGTAAAACGCCGTGCGCTTGTTCCCATCCACAAAGGCATGGTTGCGGGAAATCGCTTCGGCATAGCTGGCGGCGAGCTGGAACGTGTCCGTTTCCCCATAGACGTACTGGTTCTGTGGCCGTGCAAGGGCGGACTCAAGCAAAGCGGCGTCACGCAAACCAAGCGAGCCACCGCCCATCTCGATCACGGCATCATGGATGAACTCGACTTGCTGGCGCGTCACCCATTTGGGTTCCGTCATCTGTTCGCCAGTTCCATGATGGTGTTGCGATGGCGCTCAAGGCCGCGCGTGATACGCTCCTTGTCACTGTCGCTGATACCCTCTGTTACCCCTGTCAAACGGCGGTATTCATCGGCTGACAAAAGCACAAGGCGGTCACGCTGATGGCTGGTGATAATCACGGGTTCGCTCATCGCAGCATCGCTGAACGCGCCAATGTTGTTCTTAAATTCTGTTGCAGTAACGCGGGTCATTTTGACTTCCTTTCGGATACCGAATATATGGCTAAAATGTCCAATTTGTCAACAGCGCGGCGACGCTTGGTGACGGAGTGGTGCCTACCGACAAATCGATAGAGTAAGGTGGCATGACGTTGTTGAGGTGCACCAAGGGCTGCTTGAAGATCTCAGTGAGAATATTGATGATATCGCAGCCTATTTTGCATCGCTGGAAAGGCTCAAGTGACCGAAAATTCTAGCCCTTTGGCCGATGGCCCAAGCGCGATTTTCCTCTCAGAGTACCTGTTGGACATCAATAAGGGTGCTGGGTTTATCACGTCTCTGTCCGGGGAAGACCAAAAGAAAGTACGCCAACAGGGCAGCCGCTGCAAAGTGGCCAAGGGGGAAGGGGTGTTCTTTCAGGGGGACCCACATACCGGCGTATGGATCATTGAAAAAGGCCGCGTGCGCACGTTTTACGCAGGGCCCTCAGGGCGCGAAATCACGCTCGCCTATTGGAGCATCGGTCACTTTCTGGGCGGCCCCGAGGTGTTTGGCACCGGGCGCCACGTCTGGTCCGCGGATGCGTTGGAAGATTGCGAACTCTTGTTCCTGTCGGGCATGAGCCGACAACGGCTGGTGCGCGAGGTGCCGGATGTTGCAATAGCGGTGATTAATGGGCTGGTGAACAAAGTCAAGTGCTACTCTGCTCTGATCCAGATGCTGGGCACCCGCACGGTGTCAGAACGCTTGCGGCAATTGCTGCTTTTTCTGGCTGAGACATATGGGCGCCATGAGGGCGGCTGCGTGATCATTGATAGGACCATCACCTATGATCAGATCGTCTCTATCGTTGGAGCGACCCGGCAGTGGGTGACGCAATCCTTGGATAAACTGCAGTCAGAAGGCGCTGAAAGTCAGCCGAAAAGAGATTGTGATCCAAGACGTGGGGCTTCTGCTCGAATGAAACATGTGCTTTCCCTTTCGAAGGCCTCAATTAACATAAGACAGATTATATGAATGTCAGGAATATGGGAGACACATTCCATTTTGGACTGCATCGCCAAAGCTGATTGATCGCAGTCGTTTTGTCTCTGAACTCATTGGCTACTGTACCCGACAACTGTGGTCGTTTGACTGTCCGTCGTCAGACACGTTGTAAGTCAAATACGGGGCGATCTTGCCAATCGGCAGGAATGCCCATGCTGGTACGCTCATTATCAGAGCGTTCTTTGATCAATTCGGTAAGACGATTTCGGAAGCTACTATCTGTTGCTTGCTTGTCCATAAGGTGGAGCAGGACTACCAGGACGTTATAGATTCGATTGTCTACCCTGCATCTGAGAAGTTGGAGATCATACAGCTGGTCGAGGAAAGCCACCTGTCGGCACGCCTGACGCTGGCCAAGCTCGGCATTCCATGGACCACGTTCTATCGTTGGTACGACCGTTACCTTCAGCGCGGTGAGGCCGGATTGCAGGATCAATCTCCCAAGTCAAAACATGTCTGGAACCGGGTGCCCGACGAGGTGAAGCGCAGGGTCGTCGACTTCGCCTTGCGGGAGACGGAATTGTCCCCGCGTGAGTTAGCG
>NZ_JBDUXB010000051.1:0-66687 GCF_039945315.1 Tateyamaria sp.
AAATAGTCAATTTCGATCAAGAAAAAGAAATTCGCGAGGAAGAGAAGCGCCCAGATCGCCGACACGCCCAAAGTGGTCAGGTCGCCCGGCAGATAAAACCATATTCCAAGGATCATTGAGACCGCGATGACCAAAAAAAGCGGCGGCAGTATACGCCGCACGCGCCGTTCCAGAAAATCCAGAAGCGAGAAACGCCCATCGGCAAACTGCTGCATAAGGATGCTGGTAATGATAAAACCGGAGATGACAAAAAAGATGTCTACTCCTACAAAACCGCCCGAAAAAGGCGCCCCAAATGCATGGTAGAGCACAACGGACAGTACAGCCACGGCGCGTAATCCGTCGACATCCCTTCTATAGTCTATTCCCATAACAATCCGGCACCTAACTAAGGCATGAACAGCGCTAAAGCACTGATTTTGGTGGATGTACCCTTTGACTTGAGCAAAAAGCAACCGCCATACATCTTGTCCGACAGTCCCCTGGATCAGGTCACAGCGATAAAAATTGATGTGGAAGGATACGATAAGATCGCGCTGGAACAGATTTTAGACACGCTGCCGGATCATAGCCAGCTTGAGATGGTCGCGTTTGAATATGACCCTGCTGTTGCAAACCTGTGGAACACGATCAAACGCGCCCGATCCCTAGGCTTTGAGGTGTATTTATTGCAGGGAACATATGATCTTCAACACTATGTCCTGCAGCATGATCTGGGGCCTCTTGCCCGCTTGAACGCTCCCCCAACGGAATTCAGCGACGTGTTGTTTCTGCGCGAACCAATGGGTGTGTCAGCGTAACGCCTCCAAGCGCCTGGCAAAGGCGCACAGGGTGCCATCCGCAAAGAGCCGTTGAAAGCTCGGGTCCGCCTCATAATGTTCCCAACGCTTGAAAATACCCTTCATATCAGGCTGATTCGTGTCGCTGAAAGAACTGCCGTGGCCATAGGAGGTGACCTCATCAAGGCCTTGGACACCATCGCGAATATCAAGTTTTTGGCTCAACTTGGTGCGATAGGCCGCGTCTGTGATGAAGTGATTGTAATAAACCGGGACAGTTTCAAACGCAGGATCAGGGCGGCGACCCTCCAGCGCATGAACGGCATAGTCTTTCCATAAATTAACCAGGCCATCAGCTTTGCCCGTATCAAGATGTTCCTGAGGCCATTTGCGAAAGCGGCTGGCCATCAGATTGCGTGGATCTCGCAGGATCAGGCATGCGGAGCGGCTTTCGATCTTAGTCGCGTGATGACCGATAAAGTCTTGCAAGGCCCCGTTGAAAATATCGGACAAATTGTGATCTTCATAACTGAAGACCACAGTGGGCAAAGCGCTGCTGTTGTTCAGGCGAAACTCGCGGCGGAAGCGGTCAGTCGGATATTGATGCGGCGGGACATGATTGAAAAAGGCACATGGTCCATGGGATTGGTTTAGGAACCAGTTTATAAAAGCATGATTGCCAGACCTTTTGAGACCCGCAAAGACCACTAGGCGAAATGCACGGGGCAGAATGATGTGCCTTGTCGCCGCACCGATAAGAAACCCGGTTGTCTTTGCCTTCCCCTTGCGAACAGCTTTCCAAATCGTGGTTTCCTTGATGCCAGTCCATGTCATGAAAGTGCTCTTTAACTACCCAAATTCTCACTACACTCGAGCTACTCACCAAACTCTGGAAAGTTTTTGGCGTAACTTAAGCTACTCTTTGCACCTGCTGACCGCTTCAAGGCCAGTCAAAGTTGACATTCCGTCCTGTTCTTCCAGAGAATTGTCGCCGCAGCCAGGCAATGGGGGCAATCTGTTCAGGAAACAGATTATAGTGGGTTTCAACAAAAATATGTTTGATGCGCTCTTTGACAGGAGAGTTCAACAAAGCAACTTCGGCCCCTTCGATATCGATTTTGACGAGGTCCGCGTCGCAGTCCAATGCCTCGGCGAACTTGCAAAAATCATGACACTCCACAGTAAATTCTGTGCCTTTCCCGTCGCCATGCTGATCAAACATCGACACCGCAACACTGTATTGACTGGGGTTCTCGCTAAGGCCGGACGCACGGTACATCGTGATCTAGCCGTGTTGTACAGCGGCAGCTGCGTTGTGCAACGTGACATTGCTGTAGTCGCTCATGACATACCAGAGTTTTCAAACATCCATGGGTCGGGTCCGATTACACCCACACGTGCCTTTCTGTCTGTAATTCTGTCGCGTAACTGCATTGTTCGGGCTCCTGTTTTCACCGTTGCACCCACCTAGAATGATGCAGGTCGCGGATGGCAATAGATATCACTGGTTATAACGTGAACGGGATGTTGCGCATGTATGAGCGCAAGGCCTTTTGCCAGCCCGTTGCACATGTACTCCGCGCGGGCTGCGGCGGCACGAACCCAAGGGTCGTTTTCAGATGCAATCGCATGCTTTCCCAGTTACGTGCTTGGGGATAGCTTGAGAGATACATGACTTACAGAGCAGACATTGACGGGCTTAGAACAGTGGCGGTGCTGCTGGTCCTGGTTTTCCACTTTGACCTTTTCACGCTTGGTAAGGCGGGGTTCATAGGCGTCGATGTCTTTTTTGTCATTTCCGGGTTCTTGATTATGGCCATCATCCGCAAGGATCTTGAAACCGGGCACTTTAATTTTGGTGAGTTTCTTTACCGGCGCATCCGTCGCCTTTACCCGGCACTGCTCGCTACGCTGTTGCTGACGCTTGTTGCGGGATGGCTCCTGTTCCTACCCTTTCGCTTTGTGGAACTGGCAAAAGAGACGATGTTTTCGCTGCTCTATGTGGTGAACTTCTATTATTGGCAAAACATCAATTATTTCGGGTTGCGCGCGGATGGGGTCCCTTTGCTGCATATGTGGTCCCTGGCCGTGGAGGAGCAGTTTTACGTCTTCTTCCCGCTGGCATGCTGGATCATCTGGCGATGGGCCCCACGCCTGCTTTTGCCTGCAGTCATATTGGCGCTGCTCCTCTCTTTTGGTCTGGGGTTGTTCTTCACGCCGCGCAAGCCGGAGCTGGCATTCTACCTGCTTCCAACCCGCGCATGGGAGTTGATGATTGGCGCGGTGCTGGCTCTAGTAACGCATGGGCGTGTGGTACGAGGGGCCTGGCTGCAGGTAATGGGGCCACTCGGGCTCTGCCTGATTGCAGCATCTGTCGTGGTATATGGGCCACTCACCCAAGTTCCGGGCTGGTTTGCGGTGCTGCCCACGCTTGGGACTGTCGCGGTCATTCTGGGGGGCTTTGCTGAAAAAGCGCCGGCGACCCGGATGCTAGCCACGCCACCAATGGTGTGGATCGGAAAGATATCCTACCCTTTGTATCTGGTGCATTGGCCCATTCGGATTTTCCTGCAGGAACACCTCGTCGAGTTCACGTTTCCATGGCGATTGTTCGGCTTTGTGCTGTCTTTTGCCGTGGCGGCAGGAATCTATTATTTGATTGAGGTACCAGTGCGCCGACGCCGGGTCTTGTCAAAACGGGGACACTACGTCGGGCTGGTCGCTTCCATGTCCGTCGTGATGATCGCAGCCTCAGGCCTGATCCAGCAGCGAGGAGGAGTTCCAGAGCGATTTGCTCCGGAAGTGGCAGAAATCCTCGCCTTTCGCGACGATAGTCCCACACTGCGCCGACACTGCACAAAACGTGCAGCGCTAGACGATGCAACATGTGCGCTTGGTGATAAATCCGCGCCGCGCGAGGTCCTTGTGATCGGCGACAGCCATGCACGGGCCCTCTCGGGTGCCATGGACCTATGGTTGGAAGAACAAGGACGGGGCGGCACGTTGCTGTTCAATCCTGGGTGCATGCCGGTTGCGGGGGCCGGACAGGGCCACTGCCGTTCCAATATAGATACGGCCCTGAAACTGGCAGAGTGGTCACCAGACTTTACAGAAGTCGTGCTCATCTCAATCTGGCGACAAGGATTGCCCAAGGGAGGCAAGCCCTTCGATGGACGCTGGGTTCCGGAAGCCGAAGTGGAAGAAGTTTTTGCCACACGGTTGGCCCAAACAGTAGATAGACTGCGCACTGCAGGCAAACAGGTGACGATTGTCGAACCATTTTTTGCGGCCACAGGCGATGTGCCGGTGACGCTCGCAGGCAACATCGCTTTCAATCGCGACAGACCTGTGGACCGGTCGCTTGCCGACCATATGGCAACCTTCACCTCTGTCCATGCGGCGATGGACAACGTGCTGGGACAGAATGTGCGCAGCCTGTCAGTGATTGATCCATTTTGTGAAAATGGGATCTGCCGCGCAGTTGTGGATGGCAGACCACTGTTCACAGACAATAATCATGTTGCAATGCGCCATTCACCTACGATCGCCGCATATTTACAGGAACAAACTACGTTTGAATGATCCTCCGTACGGACGACCAATCCTAGGTATGCCGTGCAGCGCCTATGGAGGCTCAAACGCGCCTTGCGATAGATTGCCCGTCCGATCTACACCCACTGCATCTCCTTCGGCTGCGGGCAGTAGCGTGCCCGTAGCAGACTGATAAGCCTTAGCTGTGGCCAGTGGCACAAACCCACTGAACTTGTTAGGCTCGTCCGCAAGAGCAGCAATGCCAGAGTCAACAGACCCAATCACACTCGTATCGACTATGTAGGCATTGTTACTATAGTTGATCGTCACATCCCTCACGTCTGCATGTGGTGCACCAACCGTCGAAGCCGTGGCAGTGTCCAAAAGTGCCGTGAATGTACAAAACTCCACAATAGGTTCCACCGCATTCGTGTCAGGATCGGAGCCGTAGGTGTCATCGCTAGACACAATCCACTCAATGGTCTTGTTATCCCAACTACCCGTTCCGGCTGGTCGATCAAGAATGCAGTTACGTACTACAAAGTTGGTATAAACAGAGTAGAAATTACGTTCGGCTGTGGCATGTGTTCCTAGCATGTGCGTCCGTTCCACTCGAATGAAGGCAGGTGTGCGTGGCACGGGCGCCCCGATGGTGGAAAACAGAACCTGCGTACCACCTCCAGAAAATCCGCAACCATACATGTTGAAAGACATCAGACCCTCAGCATCCGAGCCACCTGTACCAATCCGAAGCATGGGCTGGTGCGAACCCCCGTGTCCGCCATACCAGTGAGCAAAGCAGTAGTGCATCGATATTTCTTGCAGTTCCGCCCAGCGTCTCGCAGCGTGGCTGACGTCATTCGTGGCCATAGTTGTGGCGTCGATCATCACGTTAAAGTAGTTCCGGTTGCCCGATACGGTTGCCCCACCAAAGTCGCGCGGTGTTCCCTCATAGGCTAGAGGTTGCGTTGTAACCGTTCCGGCTTCTGTCCACTTAGTATCCCCGGTGCTGTCGGTGTCTTGGGCTGCGTAGTTCCAGCAATTGCTGATCAGGCAGTCATTCAGATGCAACCCTTGCCCCAGGCTGGCAATCCCACTTGCGGCACCAATGATCTGGACATTATCCATCATCAAGCCTCGGTTGTTCTGAGCGCGGAAGCAGTTACCGGGTACTTTTTGCATCCGGTCCTGACGTGAGCCACTGGCAACAAATGTCATTGTCGCACCGCCTGTCTGTCCGGTCAGGGTGTCACCGTTAGTGAAGGTGGCAGGCTCTGCATCTTCATGGTCAACGTCTGAGTTGTCCACTACCTGACGACAAATGAGTTCACCCGCCCCATCATCACTAATAACCATGGCGTAAGCACCGCTGCCATTGGAAATGATCTCTCCGTTGAACCCGGCAGCACCGCTTGTACTGCTATTCTCAGTCAGTGTGCCAGTCTGGCCGCTGTACTTGATAATGTTCCACCACTCGCGCCACGTCACATCCGACACGTCATAGTCGGAAACCTTGCAGATCAAGTCCTTGAAGCGCACTCCAACGTAGGCGTTGGCGTTACTCTGCCACATGGCCGGAGTATTTGTGATATCATACGTGGCCAGCTTGTCATAACTCAGCGTTGCTGGTGCATCCCCATCTGTGCCCGTGTGATACCACGTGCCCCATGTACCATTCTCGCCTGCCCAATCTGGTGAGATAGACGATGTTGGATAGAACTCTTCACCTGCCTTGAACAGGATCATTGCGCTGTCTGGGTAGTTACCCCACGGAAAGCCTGTTGTCTTAAACAGGTTCCTGTCAAACTCTCCGTCACCGATTGTCCGGTGGTAGATGCCCGCAACTGTCGTTGTTTCTGTGCGCTCTGCAGGGGCGTCAGAGAAATCACCATCCCGAGACACATAGATAAAGCCTCTACGCGCAGTCTCAATCGCAGTGGGTGCGTGAGTGGCCTTGGTGCGGTCTGCATAATAGACAATGGGATCAATCAGCCGCAAGGTGAAGGTGAGAGTATCAGAGGCCAAGCCGTCACTCACATACACCTCAATCGTTTGGTCAAGTGTGCCAACAGGCCCCGCCGATCCGTTGTAGGTGGCTGTCAGAACTTGATTGCCTGACATATCGGTGCCACGCATAGAGTGGCCGCAGATAGGCCCCGGATACAGCCCTGCCGTAATACCAGCGGGCCGGAGTAATGTTGGGCTTGTCGGCAGATCGGGGTGGTTTGTATGTTGGAAATCGTATCGCTCGCCCATGTCGGTCTCAACGTGGATATGGCGCGGATCATTGACAGCCCAATTCTCAAACTGATCAATCCAAACCTGCACGCGACCGGGGGCGACGGTTTCAATCACATTACCGTCTGATATTGCGCTCCATGTTTCATCTTCGATGCTGACGCGCACGCGGAATGTGCCCGGTTGTGATGCTTGCCATGCTGAAACAGTCACCGCATTTGTATATGTCGACCCCTGCCCTCCATCCGAGACGCCGCGACGATAGTCGCCTGCAGGCTCCCCGGTCGTGTCAAAAGAAGCCGACGTGGCGCCGCTGATATCCGCTCCATCGGCCTGCCACTGGAACGTGGCGGCTGCAGATGCATTCGATCCTGTCACCGTGAGTATATCACTCACGGCTGGGGATATTTGCACAACGGATCCTGCCGTTAGTGTCGGCACGACAACTTGGCTGTCCACTCCGTCGATCATTATGTCATAGATACCTGCGCCGACTGCGATGTTTCCTGTGGGCATTATACCACCTCCAATGTTATATCAGACGTGCCGCCCAAAACGCTCAGCACACCCATATAGTCAATGTTGATGCCGGATGTATCGCCCATGATCGCGGTAATTGCAGCCACGGACCCTGCGATAATGACAGGTGCCGAAAGCGACGTGCCAACGCCATTTGTGCCAGTTGCTGTCGCGCGCACCGTGATTTGTGCACCAACATCGCCAGCTTGGACAGAATATGTTTGTCCCGTCCCACCCGGTATGAGCACACCGTCTCGCATCCACTCATACGTGATGGAGGGTTCCACGTTGTTGCCATCGTAAACCGCAAATCCAGGTGTGAGAGTGATGATGCTTCCAACGCCGGGATTTGTCTCGCTGATCCGTACGGGAACAAGATAGGCTGGGCCGCCAACCAGAGCCGCTTCATCAACTGTGAAGAAGCTAGGACTGTTGCCGGCATCATAGGCGGCACAGATCTCTGGCTTGATGACGGTGATCGTAACAAGACCCGTGGTGCCGGTGATCTTGATTTCACTGTCAACAGTAAGCATGATATCGGGAATGGTACCGATGGGTTGTGGGAGGGCGTAAATAACGGTGCCACCATCAATCTCAATCCACACTGAGAAAACGTCAGGCGCCTCGGCAACCCTGACCCGCAATTGGTAGGAATACGTCAATCCGCCCGTACCATGAGGCACCATAAAGATGGGGTCGGCTTGCGGCCCAAGGACAACAACCCCACCGACAAGCAAACGATATTCCCGTTCAATGACCACAGACGCGCGCCCCGCCACAACCCAGGCATCCGACATGTCCGCGCCCAGTTGCATCGCCTCACGGACGGGGCCCTGAACCACCGAGGATACCGCAAGCACAGGCGATATCGCAGGTATGGGCACCTTCACACTCCCGATACCGCACGACAGGCAAAGCGAACTCATGCCAGCCCCACGATTCCGCCTGCTGTAGTGCCTGTGGCAAAGACCTGCCGCACCCGAATGGGAAACGGAATACCGGCAGCGACAAAGACACGTCCCGTATCGCCGCCCGCAGTGACAACTTGCACATAGCCCGCAGCGTCAACCGCTATGGCACGGGTCAGAAAAGAAATATCATTGGCATCATCCGGCACGATTTGCTCGAAGCGTGTCGCTGGGCTTTCAAGACCCGGCGTATATCCTTCAAACAGATCCATCCACGCTACCCTTTCAAAAATGTGCCTGTGGCGGTAAAAACAAATTTGAAAATGACGGCCTCTCGTTAAGGGGGGTTATACCACCGTACGCAACTTCTGACTGCAAACGCTCATCTCAGGCGCTCTGCGCTGACCCCTCCAAAATCCGCGACCATGTCTCGCAAAAAGACATAAAAAGGCCAACTTGAAACACGATAACGAAGCCACGTATGTAACCGGACATGTCACAACCCAAAGGCACCGTTTGACCGAAATGATCTGGACGCCTTCAGACCAAAATGATGTATCCGTAGCCATCACCGTTCAGTCGCAAAAAGCACTGCTGACAGATCTGCGGTCTCGCATGACGTCACGGACTGGATTCTCGGTTGCAACACTGAACCTTGATCACGTGGTCAAGCTGCATCACAGCGAACCGTTCCGGACAGCCTATGGGCAACAGACCCATGTTTCGGCAGACGGACGGCCCATCGTATGGCTGTCGTACTGCGCCGGGCGCAATGTCGAACTCGTGACAGGGTCCGACCTTGTTGAGCCAATGATGCGGCTGTGCGCAGAAATGTCTGTGCCGATTGCCCTTTTAGGCTCTACCAATGCTGTGCTGGAAACGGTCGCAAAAACCGTAACCAAGCGATATCCGGGTCTGACGATTGCAACAACGATTGCACCTCCCATGGGATTTGACCCTGATGCGGCACAGGCCGATACGCTGCTTGGGGATCTTGCCAGGTCCGGCGCGCGTGTGTGTTTTTTGGCCTTGGGAGCGCCCAAACAGGAAATTCTGGCGGCGCGTGGTCTCAAGGCCTGTCCTCAGATGGGGTTCCTGTCTGTTGGTGCCAGTCTCGACTTCATCGCCGGAACACAAACACGCGCACCTCGGATTGTCCGTGCTGTGGGCATGGAATGGGCATGGCGACTGTTGTGCAACCCGCGCAGGCTTGCGGCACGCTATGGGGCCTGTCTGCTCATATTGCCGCGCCTGCTTGCGCGCGCGCTCCACACCCGCCGCACAAATGCACATCGCGACCCAGTCAAACACAGCGGACCCTCATGATTTCTGTCGCCCTTATAGGTTGGCCAATCCTGATGATCATCATGGCGCGCACATTGCCATGGCCGAATACAATCGTAGCATCACTGATCGGCGGATATCTGTTGCTGCCGGAACGAGGCGGACTCAATCTGCCGCTGCTGCCTCCGTTTGAAAAAGACACAATTCCATGCCTGGTCCTGCTCATTCTGGCTCTAGTCATGCGTCCCGGGGAAAAGCCTGTACCCGCAGGCATATCTCCTGCTGTATCCACTTTGAGTGGGTGGAGCCCCAAGTCCACCATCGGGGTGATTTTGTTGCTGATGTTCATAGCCGGCGCATTGTTGACAGCTCTGACAAATTCAGACCGGCTGCGCTTTGCAGATACAGGGTTTTCCATTCCCGGCCTCAGTCTTTATGACGGGTTTTCCTTGATTGTCCGCTCTGTCGCCATGATTGGGCCAATCCTGCTTGGCCGCAAATACCTGGCAGATGCTCAGGGGCACCGGGTGCTACTGGTCGGATTGGTCTTTGCGGGGCTGGCCTATTCGCTCCTCGCGCTCACCGAAGTACGTCTGTCACCACAGATGAACCGCTGGGTCTACGGCTTCTTCCCCCACAGTTGGGCGCAACATATTCGAGACGGTGGGTTTCGACCGCTCGTGTTTTTGGAGCATGGCCTTTTGCTGGCGATTTTCTTTGCCATGACCGTTCTGGCCTCAATCGGTTTGTATCGGTCCGAAACTAAGAACCAAAAGCGTTGGCTGCTGGCCGGGGCATGGCTGTTGTTAACACTCCTGCTCAGCAACTCTCTCGGAGCACTCGCCATTGCAGTGGTTTTTTTGCCGGTCATTCTCATACTGAGTGTCCAGGCCCAGCTTCTCTTTGCGAGTGTCATCGCCGGAAGCATCTTGATCTATCCGCTGATGCGCGGGGTTGATCTCGTACCAACGGATCGCATCGTTTCCATTGCGGAGTCCTATAGCGAAGAGCGTGCTAGATCATTACAGTTTCGGCTTAGAAACGAGGACGAGCTTCTGGCGCGTGCAAAAGAAAGGCCGTTCTTTGGATGGGGCCCCTACAGTCGAAGCCGCATCTTCAACGAACAGGGCGAAACTGAATCCGTAGTCGACGGGTTCTGGATTGTCTCTATCGGGCAGGGGGGCTGGGTGCGTTACCTCGCGGAATTTGGCCTCATGAGCATACCCTTAATCCTGCTTGCTCTGAGGAGACGAAAATACAATGCCGATCAGGTAACAGCGACCCTCTGTCTGGTGCTGGCCGCCAATATGGTCGACATGATCCCAAATTCCGGCAGGTCTCCGATCACGTGGTTGATCGTCGGGGCGCTTATAGGACGTCTTGAACTAGGTGGCGAGCGTGCTGCGTCAACGACGAAGTCGGCCCCAAGACAACCTGTGCGCTCAGGTTTGACCATGGCGCGGGGCGAAGTATCCCCCTATACTCGCCAATACAATCGCCACTATCGGAAACAACCAGTTCTGAAACGATGACATGACACACCAACTTGTTGTTTCCATAATCAATTATCGCACTGCAGACATGACACTGGACTGTGTCCGGTCGGTTCTTGAAGATATCGGAGAGTTGGACGTGCAGGTGGTCATTGTCGACAATTGCTCCGAGGATGGATCGGAACAGAAGCTGACGGACTGGATCGCTGCTCAGCCTGACCGAACACCCGTGCATCTGGTATCGTCAAATACCAATTCTGGATTCTCGGGCGGGCATAATCAAGGCATGGCCGCCATGCCCGCAACACACTACTTGCTACTGAACTCCGATGCGCGCGTGTTGCCAGGATGCCTGAGCGCCTTGCTCACTGAAGCTAGGACAAATCCGGACGCGGGACTGTATGCCCCGCAGATCGAACATGAAGATGGAACCATTCAGGGAAGCTGTTTTCGGTTTCACACGCCATTCAGTGAATTTATCCGTGGTGCCAATTCTGGGCCCGTTACCAAGGTGCTTAAGCGCTGGAACGTTCCTCTAGGTACAGACCCTGACCCGCGCCAGATCGGCTGGGCCAGCTTTGCTTGCATCATGCTCGACGAGCGCATGGTGCGCGACATCGGCCCGATGGACGAAGGCTATTTCCTATATTTCGAGGACGCTGAATACTGTCTGCGCGCGCACCGAGCCGGATGGCGCGTCCAGCACTGCCCAAATGCGCGCATGATACATTTTCGGGGCGGTAGCGCGCCGGTCAAGTCTTTGGCAAAGGCGCGCGCGCGTCTGCCAGCCTATTATTACAGTTCCCGAACCCGGTTTTTCTTCCAAGCCTATGGGCACCTGGGATTGTGGGCAGCTAACCTGATGTGGGCGGCGGGACGCATTCTGGCGCTCGGACGCCGTCTCATGGGACGGCACTCCGACAATGCCAAGGCCAGCGAAGGCCACGACATCTGGACCAATATCTTTCGCCCTCTGGGTCCATCTTATGCGCCTGCTGACCGTTCCTGAGGAAAAGCCATGTCCTGCCCAGATTTCATAATCATTGGGGCCATGAAATGTGGCACCTCAACGCTTGCCACCCAGCTGGGGCAGCAAAACGGTCTCTTCTTGACCACCCCGAAGGAGCCGAACTTTTTTTCTGACGATGACGTGTTCGCCCGAGGCCTGCACTGGTATGCGTCGCTGTTTGAACGAGCCGGCACACAGGACATCAAAGGTGAAGCTAGCACCCACTATACCAAACTGCCGACCCACCCCCACACCGTTACGCGCATGCGCGCCGTTCTAGCAAACCCTCGGCTGGTCTACATGGTGCGCGACCCGGTACAGCGGTCCGTATCACATTTCATCCATGAATGGAGCGAACGTCGGATGAGCGGCAATCTTGACAGCGCCTTAGAAACCTATCCTGAACTTGTGGAATACAGTCTCTATGCAAAGCAGATCGCCCCTTTCATCGATGCTTATGGGATCGACGCGATATGCCTGACCAGTCTTGAGCGGCTCAAAACCAATCCGGCAGACGAACTTGCGCGGATTGCACATCACATCGGGTTCAAGGGTCCGACGCAATGGCACAGCGAGTTGAGCACACAGAACGTCTCGGCCGAGCGGGTGCGCAAGCTGCCATTACACAATCTTCTGGTTGACAACCCCGTGGCACGTTCCCTGCGCCGGGCATTGGTCCCTCAAAGCCTGCGAACACGGTTGGCCAAATCCCGTCAAATGCATGCCAGGCCCACCCTCAGTCCTGACCGTATAGCCGCATTGCGCGCCCAGTTTGCCTCCGACCAAACAAGACTCTCAGAGCTGTTTCCAGACGTTATAGAGACAGATATGAAAAGAGAAGTGTCATGAGCCGACCCAAGCTTGCAGCGATTGCAATAGGGCGCAACGAAGGCGAACGCCTAGTGCGCTGTCTGGCCTCTTTTCAGGGTCGCGTGGATCGTCTGGTTTATGTGGATTCCGGGTCTACCGATGGCAGCGTCGGGGCCGCAGTGTCGGCAGGCGCAGAAATTGTCGAACTGGATCCATCGACTCTGTTCACCGTCTCAAGGGCACGCAATGCCGGGTTCCGGCAACTGGCCGAAACCGGAGGAAAACCCGATCTCATACAGTTCGTAGACGGTGATTGCGAGATACGTGATGGCTGGCTGGAAATGGCGACCGACTTTCTGGTGGCGCACCCGGACGTGGCGGCTGTCAGCGGACGACGACGCGAACGTTATCCCGAGGCAACCTTGTGGAACCGGGTGATTGACGGGGAGTGGGCCGCCCCCGTAGGTGAGGCCAAGGCATGTGCGGGCGATGCAATGATCCGTACGGCGGCGTTCGAAGAGGTCGGGGGTTTTGATCCTGATACCATCGTGGGTGAAGAGGCGGAAATGTGTATCCGGATGCGGCGAGCAGGATGGCGCATTTGGCGTCTGGATGCCGAAATGACATTGCACGATGTGGCGATGACAAAATTCTCACAATGGTGGCGGCGGACCCGGCGGGTGGGCTACGGCTATGGGGAGGCCGTGGCGCTTTACGGCGCACCCCCGGAACGTCACAAAGTCTCTGAAACCCGGCGGGCACTGATGTGGGGCATCGCCTTGCCTGCAATGGCCCTAATCGGCGCCCTGATCACCCCTTGGGCGCTGTTGGTGCTGCTCACCCTGCCCGCGCAGATGATACGGCTGATGCGCATGGGCGAAACACGGCTGCGTGCAACCTTCCTGATCTTGGGTAAACTGCCAGAAGCCTTGGGGATCATCGAGTTCTGGTACAAGCACTGGACGTCAACCGAACGGCGGCGAATCGATTACAAGTGATAGTTAAGCGCGCGCGGATCACTCGAAAATCTGGTGAACCAGTTCAGGCGACAAATAAGACGGCGGAATGTCCAAAGTCCACAGCGTCATCAGATAGACCACAACGATGATGAAAAAGGCGACGATATCCAACGATACCGTGGCATAGCCGCGCCGCATCGCGATTGCGATGTTGATGAAGAACATCAGGCTCATCGCAAGCCCGACACCTACTAGGCTGCCCACCAGTCCAAAGGTCAAAAAACCCAACACGATGCCTGCCACAGTTCCTGTCGCCCAAAGGAACATCAAAAGAGCATGCAAGTCGCTGCGCCCTTTGGCCAATAGCAGGTTCTGGTAGGTGGCCGATAATGTCGGCACGGCCATGTTCAGGGCCATCAAAGCCAGAATGAGGCCAGCCCCCACATATCGATCGTCATAAAGTAACTCGATGATAGGCTGAGCCATGAATGAAACAGCAAAAAACATGGGAAAGGCCAACCCGATCGTAAACAGGCGGACTTTGCGAAGTACCCGGGGCAGTTGTTTCGGACGCTCACGCATAATTTCTGAAAAAGATGGCAGCAGGATGGTGTTTAACAGGCTTCTGAAAAGATCGTTAGGCACAGACGCTAGCAATGTGGAAATTGCAATAAGCCCAATCACTTCAATGGGAAAAAGAAATCCGTATACAGCCTGTTGTCCACGCCCGCCTAAAAATGTGAAAAACGTCGCCAGCAGGATCCACTTGCCAAAACCGATGATCTCGCGCAGCGCTTCTGGCTCCAACGTAAAACGATGTTCAAAGCTTGGTAGAAACCTGTGGGACAACGCGACGGTGAGCGTAGTACCCACCACGGCCCCAATGGCCAGAGCCCAGACCGACTGCAGTTGCCATGCCGCGAAAACTGTTACAACCAGAGTGGCGATCTGTGAGTAGATGTTCAGAAGCGTGATCGTCTTGATAAGCAGTTTCCGATTCGCCGTCGCTACCGAAATGGACTGAAACCCCCGGATCAGAGCCGAAAGCGCCAATACACAGATTAGCGAAAACAAGATAGGCTGATCGTACAAAAGCGCGGCGGGCCATGCCATAAGACAGCACACACCCATCACGATCACGCCACGAAAGACCTGTATGCTCCATGCCGTCCGTAGAAACGCCAGGTCTTCGCCACGGGTGCTACGGATCACCGACGCTTTGACCCCGACATCGCTCAGCATGGTGATGCCGTTCGTGAACACCTGGGCAAGCGCAATAAGACCAAAAACCTCCGGGCTCAGCATACGAGTCAGGATAAGATTCGAAATTAGGCGTAGGCCATTGCCACTGGCAAACCCGATAAATGTCCAGAGGCCGGCGTTGCCAACGCGGCGACCCAAGGCTCCGCTCTCTAATATTTTACGCAGCATAGTCGGATCATGCAGAAACCAGTTTTTTGGATGACCAGGCTCGTGCTGTCATTGAGCGTCTGTTCATTTGGAAATGTAGATGACAGGCCCCCGAACAAGACGCAAGCTGCGGATGCAACGCGCGGGTGGGATGCCGTAATTTGGTCGCCACAGCTCCCGGGCGGCATAACTACCAAGGACCAAACAATGCACCAACACCTCGAACCACGTGACAGGCTCCAGCAGGCGTCATAGTCTTAAGTCAAACAGGTTGCGCAGGTAAACTGCGCACAAGAAATGGTTTTGCGCGGGGCAAAAGAACAGTGTCACATTCTCTAGTCAGCGGCGACCATAATCTGGTGTTAGAGGCGCTTCACATGCCCGCAGCTTGGCTTGTTACACCGCGCTCCTTTCTGGTCGACCGTATTATGCCGCGCTGTGAAGAAGTCAGGTTGGCGGTAACCAAAACGGGTGGGGGCCGTGTGAGGATCAGCGTCGGCGAGCAGGTTTTTGCCCCCCCCCCCAGCGGTGGTGGGTTAAAATCAAGGCTGCGCCAACTGAAGCGGCCTCCATCCTTTAAGATTGATCAGCGTCTCATCCTCGATTTACGCGCCGGAAATCCGGGAAACTGGGCACATTTCCTGAATATACATCTGGCTTTTCTGGCGCTCGCCGCACATACACTCGGGATCAACCCACTTGGGTTTTGTGTGCTTCTGCCAGCCAAAATGCCGCAGTATATACGAGTAATGGCACAGACCCTCAAAATGCAATGCGTCTATACAGATGCTCAGGTCACCGGCTTTGGCGTACACATAGATTTTGACGACTGGAATTGCATTCGCGGCGTCCGAAACAGCCTTTTAACTGACCCAACCGCCAGTCCGGTGGCAGCCCGAATACGCGACAAGACACTCACGCTGCAAAATGACAGTCCGGACAGACTGTTCTTGTCCCGCAAATCCACACGCAACCTGACAAACGAAGAGGAAATAACCCAGCTCTTGTCAGAATACGGGTTTCAGACCCTCTATATGGAGGATCTCAGCCCTGAAAAGCAGTTCAGCTATCTTCTAAATGCGCAGGAAGTTGTGGCTATACATGGCGCAGCACTGGCGCCGATGCTCTATCGCGACAGCACCCGCCCTGCGATCAAGCTCATAGAGTTGTTCCCAGTTGGTCATCTAACTAATGTTTATCGCGCCGTTGTTGCAGCACAAGCAGGCATGTGGTGTGGCGTACGCGGATATATGCGCAAAAATCACATTGATCACATTTATCGTCTAGAAGAACCTTACCGGCAGCACTCATTAGAGGCGTTCGCCGTTGATCCAGACTCGGTCCGATTTGCACTTGACAGGATCAAAATCGAACTGTGACCTCAGTACCGAGGGATAATGGCCCCGCTAAGGTAAAACACCATCCCTAAACACGAGGTATAGACAGGCCATATGCAGCGCAGAACGGTTTTGAGTGCAGCCGCGATCGGCCTTGTCGCCAGTTCGATAACGGGGGCACTGCGCTGGTCGATGCCTAATGGTAGCAGTCACGAGGTCACACAAGTCTATCGTGCTTTGGCAGAGGCGCGTCGCAGAGCGGGACTGACGCGCCTGATACAACGCCCCCTGCTTGACACTTTGGCACAGAACCACGCCGCCTATCTGCAAAAAACAGGTCATTTAACCCATCTGGACGCGTCCGAAAACACGCCAGACCGCCACGCTGCAAGACTGGGATACACCGGACACATCCTCGGGCAGGCCCTAGCTGAAACGCATCGTTTCACTCCTGACACCGTAACATACTGGCTTGCTGACACTGCGACCCACGAAGTGTTGATGGATCATCGGGCACGCGACATAGGTCTTGCCATGACATCTGATACGGATGGTAAGATTTGGTGGGTGGCCATCTTCGGCACGGCTTGACAGGCGCATCAAAGGAGAAATGGGAATCACGCCAGAATTCACAAAAGTATTTTTTGGCCGAAATGGACAGTGCCGAGACTGTATTGGCCGTCGTTACAAAGCGCAGCGCGTCTCCGTGGCGCTCGCTTCTTAGCACAGTTGCTCTTGACCCCTGGACGCCGTCAGTTCCACGGCACTGCCTGTCCGGCCCGTCGCTGGGCACCAGAGGACTACTGCATTTGTCAAAAAGATCTTAACAGATTTTTATATCCGATGTTTGTACGAGCGCACCCACTTTAGCCCCCATGATGCTTCTTCACCCAGCCCAGAAACGCCTTGTCAGGACTGCGTAAGGCGGGCTGGCCGGACGCCGTCCAGACACCCAGCCAGTCGGCCTGCAGCGCATAGACGTCCATCCCCGGCGCAAGGCTGCGCGCCTGATCCATGGCTTGTGTACTAATTTGCGGCGCGCGGTCGGGCCGCTCAATCACCTCGCGCGGGCGGATCTCAATCAGATCACCGGGGACTTCGCTCGCACTGTAATCAGGCAGCCCATCGCGCGCGATGATGTCGCGCAGCATAGCGCGGAACACGCGGCGTGGGCTGGTGGACCCTGATTTCTTCAAGAGCGTGCCCACCGACACCCGCCACACCGGCTGGCGGCCACAGTGCTTGCGTGCCAGTTCATACATCCGCCGCTCCAGCGGGCGGCGCAAGGAAAAGTAATCTCTGTTCAGGGTTAAAACTGACTTACTCAGCACTGCGCGATAGAGCCATTCGGACAGCGTCACAGAAACCCGCACCATGCGCCCTGCCCGGCTCTGGCGCACAATCTCCCAGGCTTCGATCAGGCCAAAGCCGCTGGTGGTCTCAGCCTCGCCCGTGACGATATTGGTCGTGATGCGCGTGCCCACCAACCGTTCAAACGCATCGCGCAAACGGCGATAACCATCTCCAGAGGTCTCACGCCCCGTCGCCAGCAGCAAATCATGGGCGGTCAGCGTCAGATGGCGCGAGGTCGGCTTGCCCGCATTGATCGCCGCCATCAGTTGGGAGATGCAAAAGATCAGGATGTCTGCGTCAAAGATCGTCGCCCGCCCCTTCACGCTGGGGGTGATGCGGATATCGGTCCCGTTGTGGGTGTATTCCAAGATGCGCCGGTCCGGTCGGGTGGAGAGCGAAAACAGCGGGTGCTCCATTGTGGCCAGATCGTGCTTGGGCACCGCCGCAAAAAAATCGCAGACAAAAAAATCGCCCTGAGATGCCCCACCACCTTGCGCGGGTACAGCGCCGCTCATCGGAGCCACCATGATGTGATCATCTGCCTGTCCTCATCGTCCCCCATTTTAGCCATGCTCATCGTGCATCTGCACCACAGCGCGTCGGCATGACCGTGCGAAGGCACCGAATCTGGCTTCGGGGTTTCATTTACACCAAGGATAAGGCCTGTGGATAACTCCGTCCAGCAACAAGGCCCCTGCCATCGGGGTTTCAGAGTCGGTGCAGCGTGGGATCAGAGTCGCTCTTTCGGGGTTTCAGAGTCGGTAGTTCTCTGAAAAGATACCTCAAGTCTTTGAAAGAAAACGCAGAGTACGGACATCCAAAGTCATGTAACTAGTATATAACAAAAATTTAACTGAAAAGCGGGCGCGGGACGGCTCAAACCCCAGCTTTAAAAGGGCAAATGCCCCAATAAACCCACCAGTGATACTTAGACATAATAAAAATCTTCCCATGTATCACCATTCATGGCAGGATGGCTAAAACATGTGACATGGGCGATAACAGCCCAGTCCCGAGCATGAGGCGACAGTGTGGATAACCTTCCTCCCTATTTCAACATCTCCCCGGATCGCGCGCAAGCTGAGCTGGCCCCTCCGGTGCTCGCCGATAATCTGAGTGCAATTGCCAAAGCCTGCGCTAATGGCTGCAATGACCTCAAAAGCCGCGGGCTGGACGAGGCAGGGCAGCGCTCTTTGCGTCCCTTTTCAACATGGGAAATCACCAAATATCTGATCCCCATTGCCCCAGCCCATTTCCGCCGCGTGCTGCGCCAGAACCCTGATCTGCCGCAAGGCGTTAGCGAAACAGAAGGCGGCGCCAAATGGTTTACCCTGGACGAGGTGCTGACTTTGCGCGCCCATTTCGGACAGGAGGGATCAAAGGCCAAGGAATACCTGCCCTACCGCCCCAAGGGCCTGCCCGCCAAGGTGGTTGCCATCGCCAACTTCAAGGGCGGGGTGGGCAAGACCTCGACCTGCGCCCATCTGGCCATGTCCGCCGCTCTGGACGGCTACAAGGTGCTGGTGGTGGATCTGGACAGCCAAGGATCGATGTCGTCGATCTTTGGCGCGCGCATTGAGGATGAATGGGACACGGCCTTTCCTCTGATCGCACGGCATTACGCCCAGTATTTGCGCGGTGAAAACCAGCGCCGCATTGATCGGGGTGATCCTCCCCTGCCCTTTGATGACACCCTCACCGAGGCTTTGGGCATCAGCGCGGCTGATGTGATCAAGAAAACCCACTGGCCGAACATCGATCTGATCGGCGCACAGCTGAACCTCTATTGGTCCGAATTCCAGATCCCGGTCTGGCGCATGGCCGCGCGGGGCTGGAAGCTGTGGGATGCGCTTGGTGACGCCTTGGCCGAAAACGGGGTACTGGATGACTACGACCTCATCTTCGTCGATACTCCCCCTGCCCTTGGCTACCTCACCATCAATGGGCTGACGGCGGCGGATATCCTGCTGGTCCCGGTGGGCGCGTCTTTCATGGAATTCGACTCGACGGGGCGGTTTTTTGATATGCTGCACGCCACGTTTTCTTCGATCGAAGAGGGCGAGAACACCGCCGCCCGCGCTTTGGGCCGCCCCGAGATTGCCTTTGAATGGGACGCGGTGCAGACGATCATCACGCGCTTTGATGCCAGCCAGCAGACCGAACTAGCCAGCCTCATGCAAGCTTATATGGGCCGCACACTCAGCCCCTACCGGCAGGATTTTACTGCGCTGATCGGGCAAGCAGGCGAGAGTGTGAATGGGATCTACGAGGCCGATTACCGCGACTTCAACCGCGACACCTATGCCCGCGGACGCGCGACCTTTGACGAAACCTATGCAGGCTTCAAACGCCTGCTTTACGGCATCTGGCGGCGCGATGAGATGCGCGCGGAGGCAACAGCGGCGGAATGACGGTATACTTGCGCATGAGACCTGCACCAAAGCCCAGCATAGAGCCTGCTTTGGCACAGCGCCGCCCCAAGAAAGGAGCCTGATCATGGCCAAACGCAAACGGTTGAGCCCTGCCCCTGCCTTTGAAATCCCCGACCCTCTGGCAGGATCGGGAGAGCTGGAAACCAAGGCGATGAACGGCTGGGTCGGCACCCGCGCGCCGATTGCTGATGTAGCCGGTGATGCAGCGCGTCACGCAGCGTTGGAAGAGGTCAGCGCCGAGTTGCATAGCGCACGGGCAGAAGGGCGCATGGTGCTGCGTCTTCCTCTCGATGCGATCGAGGCCAACCATCTGGTGCGCGACCGGGTGGCGGTCGACGAGGATGACATGTTGAGCCTGACGGACAGCTTGCGCGACCGTGGCCAGCAAACTCCGATTGAAGTGGTGGACCTCGGGCAGGGGCGCTACGGCCTGATCTCTGGCTGGCGCCGCCTGATGGCCTTGCAGGCCCTGCAAGCCGAAGCCCCCGAGGACGCCCGCTTTGCCTACATACAAGCCCTCGTGCGCAGCCCCAACGGCGCCCCGGACGCCTACCGCGCCATGGTCGAAGAAAATGAGTTGCGCGCAAACCTCAGCTTCTACGAACGCGCCCGGATCGCGGTAAAAGCGGCAGAGGAGGGTGTGTATGAGAGCCCCAAACACGCCGTACAGAGCCTGTTTTTATCCGTGCGGCGCGCCAAGCGGTCGAAGATCCTGAGCTTTACAGAACTGGTGGAGTTGGACGATCAACTGTCTTTCCCAAGTGCTATTCCTGAGAAGTTGGGACTGGCGTTGGTGGGGGCGATGCGGGCGCAGCCAGCATTCAAAGTGAAGTTGATTGCGCACCTTGGTAAGGCGCGGCCTCTGGCAGATGCTGCTGCCGAGCGGGCTGTGTTGGAGCGTTGTATGCGCGCGCTGACGCAGGCGGCACCTTCTCCACCCTTGGAACGAATTGTGGAGGGAGTGGAATTGCGCGTACAAACCGGCAAAGCGACACTGTCCGGGCCAGGTGTCGATGACGCGTTGTTGGCGAACCTACGGGATTGGCTGCGCAGCAGGCACTGATGCTTCCTTCGCTTTTTCTTGAGTTGTGTTTACTGATGTTTCGCACGCGAAACATTTTTTGTTCCTACACCGCAAGTAAGCTAGGGTCAGGACTCATAGCCAGTAAATGACAAGTGCGGCCAGTGCGATGGCTGATAGGAAGACCTTTGGGCATCTGTCGTATCGGGTTGCAACGCGCCGCCAGTCCTTCAGCCTACCGAACATGAGCTCGATCCGGTTTCGGCGCTTGTAGCGACGCTTGTCGTACTTCACCGGCTTCTTCCGTTGTTTGCGGCCTGGAATGCAAGCGCGTATCCCTTTGTCTTTCAACGCTTCTCTGAACCAGTCAGCGTCATAACCCCGGTCGCCGAGTGGCCAATCCACATCTGGCAAGCTGCTCAATAATGCCCTTGCGCCAATGTAATCGCTCACCTGACCGGCGGTGACGAACAGGTTGAGAGGCCGGCCCTGGCTGTCGCAGATGGCGTGCAACTTGGTATTCATGCCACCTTTGGTCCGACCGATTAGGCGTCCACGCCCCCCTTTTTTACGCCCATGCTGGTCGCTGTCCGGTGGGCCTTGAGATAGGTTGCGTCGATCATCACGGTCTTCTCTTCGCCGTGGCTGGCCGCCAGACTGACCATCATCTGCGCAAAGATGCCTTTATCGCTCCAGCGCTTCCAACGGTTGTAGAGCGTCTTGTGAGGACCGTACTCCCTCGGCGCATCACGCCACCGTAAACCATTGTGATTGATGAAGATAATCCCACTCAGCACACGTCGATCATCAACGCGTTGTTTGCCGTGGGACTTTGGAAAATAGGGCCTCAAACGCGCCATCTGCGCATCGCTCAACCAGAAAAGATCAGACATGTCACCGCTCGTTTTTCCAACGGTGAATCATGCAGCTTCCCGGAAATCAATGGGTCCTGACCCTAGAGCGCGCAGGCAAGTGCTGCTCTGGCGTGATTATCACCTAAAACGTGTTTTTCGACTATCCCGGCACATCCCGCATATTGCAGACAGGGATGGGCTACTCTTATGTGGAGGCGTATGCGTAGCTGACCTGGTGCATAAAGCACTGCCATTTGCAATTTTGGGTTACATCAGAAAGCGGCCGTTTGATCTGGCTTACAGCCCCGCGGCCTTGGTCAGGTTCACCCGGAACCGGTCGCGGCGGCGTTGATACCGCCGGGTCATCTCGGCGGAGGCATGTCCGAGCTGCTTTTGGACATATCGCTCATCAACTTCGGCGGAAGAGGCCAGCCCTGCACGCAACGAGTGACCGGAAAACAGCGCGAGGCGGTCTTTTTCGGGCAGGTCGGCGCGGATGCCGCTCTTGAGCACGGTTTCTTTGATCAGGCGGGCCACGTGTTTGTCCGAAAGGCGGGTATCAAGGGCGTGTCTGCCGTCCCGCGACGTCCGGACGAAGACCGGGCCGAAGTCGATCTTGGCAAAGTGCAGCCATTGCTCGAGCGCATGGACTGGGCAGGTCTGGTCTGAGGATCCGCGGCCGATCTCCACCTCGCGCCAGCCGGTCTTGGCATTCAGCCTCAACACCAAGCCGTCGTCATGGGTCTCAATCCAGCCACCTGAATCAATCGTATCGTCCTTGCCCACGTCCAGGCTGACGAGTTCCGAGCGTCTAAGGCCCCCAGCATAGCCTACGAGCAGGATCGCCCTGTCCCTAAGTCCGCGCAGTTCGAAACCAAGTGTGGCGGCCATGGCGCGGATGCCCTCGGCCTGGATCGCTTCCTTCTGAACTGGTGGACGTGCGTGTTTGCGTTTGATCCCGGCCAGAACGGTGGCGATGTGACGATCCTTGCGGTCAAGCGAGAACCCGCGTTGTGCGTAGTTCCAGGCGAGACCGGAAAGCCGGCGGTCGATGGTCGAAACCGATAGGGGTCGGCACGCCGACTGCGAAAGGGAGGAGCCCGCGCCGCTGGCTAGGTCCGCGAGATAAAGCCCGATCATCTCGGGCGAGGGGGGCAGGGGGTCGGTGCCCTTTAAACGGCACCAGCGCGCAAAGTGTTTCCAGTCGGCTGCGTAGGCCTTGTTGGTGTTCTCGGTTGTCGAAGCCTTCGCATAGTCACGGGCGGTCTCGACGAGCCGATCAAGCGTGTCGGAGCCGGCCAGGCCTGCGCGGCCCGCGACATGGGCGGGCAGGGCAAGTGCCTTGTCTCTCTCGTCTCCGTCGTTCTGTTGGTTTGTTTTATGTGTCTTTCGGGACATGCGGGGTCGAGCAAAGCGAGAGGCCGGGTGTTTTCTGGTCACTTGCCAACAAACGACGTCGCTGCGCTACGTTCGTTGTATAAGAGTTCGTTGGCCGCGATTTCGGGGCGTCTGGGGGCTGGTTTTGGGGCGTGTTGTCCATGTTTCCGAGCCTATCCCACTTATGTCCGATAATGCAAACTTATTGGACATTGCGGGCAGCGACAAGGAAGGGCGGTTATCTCGCCATTTACTGGCAGAAAGCGCCGCACGAGTGTAGGCTCTGAGCATGACATCTGCCTGGCCGGATCACATCAGCGATATGGACACACTACCCCGGATGCCTGCCTGGGTCACCTCCGCACGCGCTAAAACCCTTGAAGATGGTACGTTTTTGTCGGGTGCGGCGCTGAACCACCTGCATCTTGTGGTGGGGCGGAAGGAGGTGCCCCAAGCCTTGTTGTGGGACAGGCTGGCATTGCGCGCGGCGGAGGCTTGTGTGGCGTTTTCGGGCCGCCCGGAGCGGGCCGAGGAATTGCGCGACGGTGTGCACCTTCTGCGTCCGTGCGACCTGCCAGGACCGGTGGGCGAAACCTACCTTGCCTGGCGGCGCGCAGTGGAGCGGCCGGTGACTTTCAAGGCTCTGGGTCGGGCTTTGCCGACTCTTGAGCCGGGTCAGATCGCGACATGGCTCGATGCGGGGCGGGGGGCGCCCGTCGCCCGTGCGGTCAAGGTGCTCGAGGCGGTGGTGACAGAGGCGCCGCATGCCGAAGTTCCGGCACTGATCCTCGCCGATGCCGCTATCGCTCAGGCGCTCGGTTGGGATCATCTCGTGCCGCTGCTGGCCCCGGGCCTGAAACGCGCTGACCTGCGCAAGGATGGGGAGGACTTGCGCTTGGCCTGTCATCGCGCGCTCATTTCGTCGGTGGTTGAAGCTGTGCGCCTGGCTGCAGATCTCGCGCGGCGGGCCGTGCATTTGAAAACGGTGGCTCCGAAACTGCGCGCCAAGCGGGCGGGCGACGCGGTCGAGATGTTCCTAACCCGCGATGCCGTGACGCCTTCGGCCTTGCCTTTGCCGGATCGCGCCGCGCGGAGGCTCTGCGACCGGCTGGTCGAACTCGGCGTCGTGCGCGAGTTGACCGGGCGCGACACCTTCCGGCTTTACGGGGTGTAGGGATGGCGAAGGATCGTTCTGAACCAGAGCTTGACCGCGAGTTGCCCGACCTAGCTCCAGAGCTGCGTTGGCGGGAATGGATGCGCCGGATCGAGGCAGCCCTGTTCGCCTCTGCCGCGCCCGTGCCGCGCGAGGATCTGGCCCGCGTGGTGGGGCAGGGGGCCGCGGTTGATCTGCTGGTCGAGGACCTTGTTGCCGATCTTGAAGGGCGGGCCTTCGAGATAGCCCAGGTCGCCGGTGGCTGGATGTTTCGGACGCGACCCGCCTACGCCCCCGCAATCCGCGCTGTGGCGGATGTCGGGGACCAGTTGCTGGACCTGAGCGAGTTCGATGTCACGGTGCTGGCCGCTATCGCCTACCATCAGCCGATCACACGGGAGCGGCTAAAGGACATTTTTGACAAGGAGATCAGCCGTGACCTGATCGGACGGCTGCATGCGCGCGGCTTGATCGGAACCGGACCGCGATCCCCGCGACGTGGCGCGCCTTACACTTACGTTACAACGCAGCGGTTCCTCGTGGCCTTTGATCTGAAGTCGCTCCAGGACCTGCCGGATCGAGAACAGCTGGAAGATGCGGGTCTGGCGGAGGGAGTGAAGTTTGGAGGAGGCCTTGGACGGTTCTATCGTTGAAACTTTTTGACTGCTACTCATGCGGCAACTGCACGGGTCTGGGCTGCCAGAGAGTAGCACAGAATGAGTCGTCAACACTCGGCTTCGATTTCGTTTTTTCCTGCGCCAATTTGAATCAGGTGTGTCAAATCAGCCAGATCTGTGGGGCTGGGTAGGGGCAACGCATTTAATTCGCTTGCTGAGACAGAGTTACGCACCGTTGCCACATCCTCGAGACTGGCAACTGCAGCTATCGCTTCAAAGCCAGTTCAGAAGCCGCGAAGAAAACATCAAAGGAGGCCACCATATTGAACAAAGTATAGCCGCTGATACATAATTAGAGGCGGGTTAAATCTCGGTGACAATACCGGGCCAGTTCTCAATGAAATTCAACAGGGATCGACTAGAAGTCGGTGGGTTTGCTCCAAAGAGCAAATACTAAATTCTGCGTCCTCCCCCGATTACTTCGCATAAAAGAAACCAAAAACTTGAGGTCTGTACCCAAAAATATTGGCCTCCGACATAACCAAAAAGTTCCAACTCGAAACCATTTCCCACAGACGCTGGCAAGTCACTACAGAGGTGGATTGAACCGCGTCGCGCGTCTTGCAAAGCTTGCCGGTGTGCAGGCGCAGATCGGATACAAGATGAAACCCGGCCAATACACCTGCTGGCGTAGCAACACATGCTTGCAAGTGTAAGAGGAGAGACTGGGGAGTTTGTTGTCGCCTACGATTTCAGAGCTGGGAAGCTCCAATTCTGGATCGGGATGTGTTGCCAAGTGAGTGTGGACCGTGTGGTACTACTCAAGAAATGTGACTTCTCTTTGGGCGGGCTGGTAAATTCGTTAGGCTATAGGCGCAAGTCGCTACTGCTTTTGGAAAAGACGCTTTTCATATCATAGAAAACATGTACGGATTTGCCATAGGCACGTATGTCCGCGGCATACATGCTGCGGAATTGTGTGTGTGGGACTGCTAAAAGGATACCATCGTATCTTCCTGTCTCTGGACGCGCGCATAAGCTGAGGCCGTGTTGATCGTATGTGGCTGTAGCGTCGGCGTTTGGGTCATATACGTCTACTGCCAACCCATACTCTTCAAACGCATGCACTACGTCGACCACTTTGCTGTTGCGCACATCAGGACAGTTTTCCTTGAACGTGATACCGAGGATCAGAACATGTGCACCAGCCATGTTGATACCTTTGTGTAGCATCGCCTTGACCATCTGGCTGGCGACATAGCCGCTCATTCTGTCATTGATCCGCCGTCCGGCCAGAATGATTTCGGGGTGGTGGCCTATCTCTTGTGCCTTATGGGTCAGGTAGTAGGGATCGACCCCGATGCAGTGCCCGCCAACAAGGCCGGGTCGGAATGGCAGGAAATTCCATTTGGTGCCGGCGGTCTGCAGGACGGCTTCGGTGTCCAGACCAAGCTTGTTGAAGATCACGGCTAGTTCGTTGATCAGTGCGATATTGAGGTCGCGTTGGGTGTTCTCGATGACTTTCGCGGCTTCGGCTACGCGAATGCTGTTGGCTTTGTAAGTGCCAGCGGTGATGATCTCCGCATAGAGCGCCTCGATCAGTGCTGTGGCCTCTGGAGTGGAACCCGAGACCACCTTGCAGATCGAGGCAAGCTGATGAACTTTGTCGCCGGGGTTGATGCGTTCAGGGCTGTAGCCGACAAAGAAATCTCGGTTCAGTTTCAACCCAGACCGCTGTTCGAGGATGGGCACGCAGACCTCTTCTGTCGCTCCTGGAAAGACGGTGGATTCGTAGATCACCAGATCTCCGTGTCGAAGCACATCGGCCACAGTTTCAGAGGAACGCAAAAGTGGTGAGAGGTCTGGTCGCTTATGCGCATCAATTGGTGTGGGGACTGCGATGATATAGGTGTTGCAGGCGGCAAGGTCCTCTACCTGATCTGAAAAGGTCAGGTGGTGAGCCGCTAACAGTTCATCGGGGGCCATTTCTTGGGTGGCGTCGTCGCCTCTGCGCAGCTGCTCAATGCGTGCTGTGTTGATATCAAAGCCAAGGGTTGGACGTTTTGCGCCGAATGCTGCTGCCAACGGTAATCCGACATATCCCAATCCGATCACCGCGACGTTCAACGCGTCTGGTCTATGCAGTATCATCGTTCTTGCCCGTTATTTCTCGTAATAGTCTCTGAACCAGGCCACGAATTGTGCGATGCCTGTGCGGATGTCAGTCTGTGGGCGATAACCTGTCAAATTGTACAGCAATTCGGCGCTGGCCCAGGTCGCAGGGACATCGCCTGGTTGAATATCCATGTAGGTGCGCTGTGCTTTGCGCCCAAGGCAGGTTTCGATCGCATCTACAAAATCGAGCAACCGGACTTTGTCAGAGTTGCCGATATTGACCACCCGGTAGGGCGCCACAGGTGATAGGCTGTCGTCCGTCGCAATCGCGTCCGTAGAAGCGGGCCGTTCGGGCACTGCGTCGATCAATAGCCGGATGCCGTGTACAAGATCCTCTACATAGGTGAAATCCCGGTACATCTCACCATGGTTATAGATCTCAATGGGCTGGTCTTTGAGGATCGCGTCAACGAATTTAAACAGGGCCATGTCAGGCCGGCCCCAAGGGCCATAGACCGTGAAGAAGCGGAACATCGTTATAGGCAGATCCCACAAGTGCGCATAGGAATGGGCCATGCTTTCATTGGCCTTCTTGGTTGCGGCATAAATCGTCAGCGGTGTGTCGGCCTTGTCCGTCTCGGCAAACGGCATTGTCTGGTTGGCCCCATAGACGGACGAGGTCGATGCCATGAGCAAATGTTGCACCTTGAGTTGACGGGCGACTTCGATGACGTTGAAGGAGCCGACAATGTTGCTGTCGATATAAGAACGTGGGTTTTCCAAGCTGTAGCGGACCCCGGCTTGAGCTGCCAGATGGATGATGACATCCGGAGCAAAGGCCTCTGTCACGGCCTCCAGGCGCTTGGAATCTTCCAGCCGGGCGGTCGTCATCGAAAACGTTGGGTTTTGCAATAATATCCCGTGACGGCGCTGTTTCAGGGCCACGTCGTAGTAATCTGTCATCCCGTCATAGCCATGCACGACAAAGCCTTCAGCCAGAAGCAGTTTAGCGAGGTGAAAGCCGATGAATCCGGCGGTTCCGGTCACAAAAACTCGTTTTGGGTGGTCATCCTGTTGCATCGCTCGGCTCACATTTATTCATTCAGACTCTGTCGAGTCGTGGCATGGGTATTGCAGCAACAGAGGATTTGCACGAAAAAGCTAGCGCTTGGACACCATGGCAGTCGCCATCAGTTGGGCGTCTCCGAAGTAATGTTTCCTGAAGCTATGAGCAACGTGTTTGCCGCGCCGGATCTGTTGCGTGATCTTGATGAAACACAAGATCAATTTTTTGGATTCCGCCCTGGGGCTTCAAAGCTATGCGAAGGTGGCAGGAAATAGGGTGGCTTTCTTCGCATTGAATGGGGGGTGCCGGATCAATCAGTGTCGGCCGTCTCGAGGAGCCGATCCGTGATAAACAATGCGATAACTCCCCCCGCGATATACCCGCCCAGATGGGTCTGCCAGGCCAATAGTCCGTCCTCGATGATCAGCATCGCGATGTTGAGAAGGACAAGGGCTGCCGTGATCCCAAGGGCTTTGTCGTATTTGCCGGTGCGCACGTAGTCGAGCATCACAAGCGCCCCCATCAATCCAAATATCGCTCCCGAGGCTCCCACCATGGGGGTCGGATCATTTGCCATGGCCACGAACACGATCCCACCGCCAAGCACCGACCCAACCCAGAGCAGCAGAAACCCTAGCTGCCCGATGCGCGTCACCAGACCGGGCCCGATCCACAGAAGCACGGCCATGTTGCCTAACAGGTGCAACACCCCCGCATGCAGCAGCGAATAGCTCAAGAACATCGTCCAGGGCTGGGCGGCGTAGTTGGGTTGCCAGTCTCGCATCAGACCTGGCCAGCAGGCTCCGTATTGCAGCACAAGCGCGCGCCAGCGTGCCGATCCGATCAGCCCGATGTCCGCCGCCGCCACAATCAGCTCCAGCCCGCAGGTCAGCGCCATCAGCACAGCAATCACAACACCGGGCCAGGGGATGGCCAGCCAGGGGGCAGAGGGTGGGGTAGGGGGCGTCATAGCTCATGAGTGGCGGACGCCTGACAGCGCTGCAAGTAAATTGCGTTAGATGTCTTTGCCTGGGGCTCAGGAGGTCTGTCTTGAGCGTCACAACGGGGAGAGGTGAGACTGGCAGGAAATAGGGCGTGTATTTGCAGTATTGGCGAGAGCGGCGCAGCAAGGATGCGTTTTGCGCGGCACAGGTTGGATACGGCCTGTCAGAGCCGGCGCGTGTCACGGTATCCAGTTGAAACTTCTTTGTAGACCTACAAAAATTGTGGTGCGGCGACGGTCTTCGCCATCGTCCTCGGTCGAATAGGCATGCGAAATCCCGCTGACGAGCCCCCAGTCGCGGGTCAGGTCGTGACGGTAGTCGAGGCTGATATCAATACGCTGCCCGTCATCGTCCGCTACACTGAGATCATTGCGATCTAAGAAAGTAACGCTGACCCCATAGCTTGACTGGCTATTGATCTGTTGATCATAGCCTGCCCGCAGGCTGGTATTGATCCGCTCATTATTATCATTGTCTATGACCACCCGCTGCGCCACACCGAAGGTCAAGGCAGCCGTGGGTAGTTCGTGCCGGTAGCTGATATTCACCAGCGGGTTGTTACCAATCGTATCGGCCCCCGTCACCCCAAGTTCCACCGAGAGGTCACCGCGGGGCAATTCTACATCCCTCGTGACACTCAAATAGGATCGTCGCCCGTCGTCATTGCTGGTGATGTCGGAGGAGAACTGCAACCCGACCGATCCGTTCGTCATAGTGCGGATCAGCCCCAGATCGACGCTGAGACCCTCGTCAGTGCCTATCTCGTCGCCACTGCGTTCGACCCGGTCATAGCTCAGCCCCACATCCGCTGTCAGGATGGGATTGATCTCAAGCGCGGTGGAAACGCCCAGGCCCGTGGTCTTGCGGTTGGTTCCGTTTCCCTGCGCGTCGAAATCGAAGTATTTTCCGGTCAGGCTGGTGGTGATCCGCGGCGTGATGCGGAAATCGACCTGTCCCTGAAAATCACTATTGCTTTGATCCGTCAGATCCGGATCGTTTATGTCTCTGTACCTGATCTCGCTGTAATTCCAGCTGAAACTGGCACCGATCGGCGCCTCGCGGCCCACAGCACCTTCAAGCCCGAAGCGGTAAGTTTCACGCGTACCGCTGTCCTGATTGATGACATTGCCATCAATATCGAAATCATCGAAAAATGACGAACTGGTGTCTGACTCACGGTATTCAGCACTGATCCCGATAAGCGCATTGCGCGTGTCGCGGTCGTAGCTGAGGCTGACGAAGGAGTTCGTCACATTGATGCCAGAGCGGTCGTCGCGGCCTTCCTCGATATCTGTGCCGAGGTTCAGCGCAAATCGCTGAAGGTTGGTGACGCTTTCTAGCCCGAAGCCGAGGATCGTGCGCCCAAAGAAATCCGAATTGCCGTCGACATCGAAATCCGGGTTGTCGCTGAATTCCAGGCGCTGGGTTATATCAAGACGCGCGGTCAGACCGGGCGGCGTCTCTTGCGCACGGATATCACCGCCAATGACGCATAGCAGAGCGAGCGCGCCAGCCCCCTGACGCGCGTAAATGTATCTACGCCTGTGCGAATGCCTGTTATTCGAACAGTCGCCGTTCCGGTACCAGAATGACATCTCCGTCCCTTAGCACGATATCGTTTGTCACGGCCCCGTTGGCCAGGGCTTTATAGTTAAGAATTGTGACGCGTTGCACGCCATCCGCTCCGGTGCGGCGCAGCTGGATGCGCTTGATCGCAGCAAACCTTGTAACCCCACCACTGATTGCAACGGCTTGCAAAAGCGTTGTCCCCGGCTTGATCTCGACGAGGCCAGAGTTGTTGACCTCACCTACGAAATAGACATCGATGGTCGCCGATTTAGACTCGACCGGCGCACTCGGGGGTGCGACCTGCTGGAGGGCCACAAAGACGCTGGGTGGTGCGGCAAAGTTTGGGGCCAGTTTGGCCACCAAGAGACCCTGCACCGCAGCCACCGTCTTGCCCTGCGCAAGGATCGTACCTGCCAGGGGAAAACTGATGCGTCCGCCTGGGTCCACGAGAACGGAGCGGTTCAGGGCCTCGTCCTCGAGCACTTCGATGCTGAGCACATCCCCCGGCGCGATCCGGTAGCCTTCTTGCGCTGCGGCCGCCACGGGCAGCACAAGCAACAGGGACAAAAACCAGGAAAAGATGCGGGTGCGGTGTATCATGTCATCGCCTTCTTGATCTTATACTTATGAGCCACCCTAGGCGGCGGGTCGTTTCCAAATCTGATACCACAGGTGGTTGCACGGGCACAGCAATCTTGGCAGGTGATGGCCCAAGTTTTGGGCCTATGCTGCGAATGAGCAACGCTGTGGGTGGGGCAGGGCGCGTGTTACTGGCCCTTGAGCGTGGTGAGCGTTTCACGGGCCACCTGCATCTGAGGCAGTGTGGTGTCGGGCCCTGCAATCTCGATGGCGCGGGTCAGGGCTGCTGTGGCCTCTTTGGACCGCTCAAGAGCGACATAGGTCATGCCCAGATGGTACTGCACAAGTGCATTCTCCGGCAGGCCTGCGGCGGCGGGTTCCATATATTTCAACGCCTCTTCGAAATTGCCCTGTCTGTAGGCGATCCAGCCATAGGTGTCCTGAAATGCGGCGATTTCGGTGCCGCGCAGGCGGCGGGCCACGGCTGCGGCGCGCTCCAGCGTTTCTTCGTCATCTCGGAATGTGCTCAGCAAGCTGGCAAGGTTGTTGGCGATGGTCACATTGCTGGAATTGAGATCATAGAGCTGTTCGTAGATCGCGATCGCGCCTTCCACGTCGCCTTCCTGTTCCAGATCGGCAGCGCGGTAGAGCAACAGGCGCGTGGCGTCCGGCAAGGCCTCAAGACTGCTGGCCAGCAGTGCCTTGGCCTCCTCCGTCTTGCCGGCGCGGCGCAGCTGCAAATAAAGCTGGTTGATCGGGTTTATGGCGTTCGGGAATTCGTCGACGATGGCGCGCAGTTCGGCTTCGGATGCGTTCTCATTGCCTTCGGACAATAGCAACGCAGCATTCATCATGCGCAGGCTGGGATCTTCGGGGGTCGCTTCCATCTGTTCATCCAGATAGGCGCGGGCTTCGTCCAGCTTGCCGGCACGCAGTTGTGTTTGCAGCACCGCAAAGACGGCGCCTGCCTCACCAGAGGTTTCGGCCTGCTGTTGGAGCAGTTCCAGCCCCTCGTCGAGGCGATCCTGGCTGAGCAGGGTGGCGGTGCGCAAGCTTTGCAGCAGTTCAGGCGCGCGGGGCTGGTCCTGAAGCTTTTCCAGGTCGGCCATGATGCCGCGCACCACGCCAATGGCATTGTCCGCCAGCGCCAGACGCGCGGCCTGAGCCAGAATGTCGAGGTTTTCGGGGGTTGCATTGCGCGCATCCGCCAGCACCGAGCGGGCTGCCGCCTCGCGGCCCTGACGGACAAGGAAATCGGCATAAAGCAGGGATTCGCGCGCTGCAGAGCCTGATACCTCGACAGCCGTCGCCAGCCGTTCGCCCTGCAACTGGGTGTTGCCGTTGCGCTCGTGCGCGGCCGCAAGCAGCAGGATGATCGAGGTATCGCGCGGGCTTTGGTCAAGCGCGCGGCGCAGATCAAGGATGGCATCGCCTGCCTGATCGCCGTCGATCAGCATCTGGGCGCGCAGTTTCAGAGCGGTGACGTTAGAGGCATCCTCGGTTAGGATCTCTTCGGCCATTGCGCGTGCGCCCACCTGATTGCCTGTGGCCAGCAGCATTGTGGCCAATGTGCCCTTGATCCTGCGGGTCTGATCGCTTGGCTCGGCACCTTCAACGAGGGCCGTCAAATCGGCGATGGCCTGATCGCGGTTGCCGTCGTTAAAGTCATATCCGGCGATCAGAGCGCGGTAAAAAGCACGGTTATCGGCATTTTCACTGTTGGCATCTGCCAGACGTTCAATCTCGGCGCGGGCGGCATCGCGCCCTTGCGTCTGTTCCAGCAGTTGGATCACAGGCACGAAGCCTTCGGGGGTGGCGGTGTCATCCCCTGCCAACTCGCGCAAAAAGTTCTCGGCGCCTGCAAAATCCTGACGCTGGATGTAATAGGAAATCAGCGATTGCTGGACTTCGGTGTTCTCGGGGAACTGCGTGTACATCTGGCGCAGCAGGTCACCGATCTCATCGGCTTCTCCAAGGGCGTTCAGGGCCTGAATTTTGATGGCGTAATATGTGAGGTCCGTGGGGTCATAGGCGATGGCCGCATCAATATCGGGCAGGGCTGCCGCGGGGTTGTTCTGGGTCATGGCATGGGCGATTAGCACGCGCAGGCTGCGGATGTCATTCGGGTCAGCCTCGACCAGTTCGCGGGCTTCGATGGCCAGCGCACTCTGGGCTTGTACGTCTTCATCGAGGCTGGCCTGCCGGTAATCGAGCGAGACACGCACCGTGTCTGTGCCGTCTGCATCCGGGTCCAGTTCAAGCGCGCGGCGACCATGGCGTTCGGCCTCTTCCCATCGCTGGCCGTCAATCGCTATTTCAGCGAGGGCCAGGCGGGCATCGGCCAGTTCGGGATATTGTTCGACCAGACGCAGATATTGGCCAAAGGCGCCAGAGACGTTGCCATTTGCGCGCAGGATCTCTGCAAGCTGGCGGCGTGCGTCCTGATGTTCGCCATTGTAGTTGAACACGTTGCGGAACTCGACAGCTGCCCGGTCTGGGTCGTCCTCGGCCAGCAGCGCAAGGCCGGATTGATAGAAGGCCTCGGCCTTTTCCTCGGCACTGTCACAGGCGGCAAGGAAAATCAGAGCAGAGACGGCGCATGCGGTCAGAATACGTTTAAACATAACTCACCTGTTACATCGCAAGAGCGATCAAAACAAAGGCAAAAGGGTGTAAATTGCACGGCCTCGTCAAAAAATATGAGGCCGCGTAATCTTGGGTCGCCCGGTTCTGGATTAGTAGCCGGTACCCCGCAGTACGACGCGGATTGTTGCCAAGAGAACCTTGATATCGGTCAACAGCGACAGGCGCGCATTATAGTGGCTATCATGAAAGGCACGCTCGGAAAAGGACGCATTGTTGCGGTCCGTGATTTGCCAAAAACCGGTGATGCCGGGGCGCAGGTCGTAATAATCGTCACCTGGATAAAGCATGCGCTGATCAACCATCATAGGGCGCGGGCCTACGAGGCTCATATCGCCCTTCAACACATTGAAAAGCTGTGGTAATTCATCAATGGACGACTTGCGCAGGATTTGCCCGACCGGGGTAACGCGGGGGTCATGCAGCAGTTTTTGCTTGCTGTCCCATTCGGCGCGCATGACCGGATTAGTATCCAGATAGGAGTGCAGTTTGGCATCTGCGTCACACACCATCGAGCGCAGCTTCCACATGCGGAACACACGCCCGTTCTTGCCTATCCTGTCCTGGGCATAAAACGGCTTGCCACCGTTGCACGCGACAATCAGGGCCAGCGCCATGACGACTGGAAGGACGATAGGGGCGCTCAGTACGATCAGGGTCATATCCAGCACCCGCTTGAAAAAGCTGCGGTAGAGGCCAGTTTTTGGTTGAGCTGCGAGAGTTGGCTTTGTGTAAAGCACGTCCGCGGATTTCAGCGTATCGGTTAAATATACATCTTGGGCAGTCATTAAAACATCCGTTCGCTTCGATTTCGGTGCCCACACATGTCCGGCAGATCGGATTTCTTGTGTGGCGGTTGATCGAAGCTTGAATAGAGAGTTACTAGGTTCAAAGTGCACTCGGTTACATTACTATTTTACAGCCAAAGCCGCGATTTACATTAGAAACGGGGTATCCATTTCATAGCAGGGACGCTATTTAATTTCTATGGAATTTTCGTGCCCAGCGTGAGGTTTATTTGTATTTAGAGATAATTTTTTTAAAAGTTCGCCCTTGAGTTGAGATCTCAAGAATTCATTGTGCAAAATTTGGGATCAAAGCGGGTTAAGGTCCAAAAATTGTCCAAATCGAAGGCTAGGTATATGCCGTGTGATTCTGGACGCAGCTTGCTGAAATAAACGGCAAGGCCTATAGGCGCTGTGTCAGCTATCCTATATAGATGATGTGCTTGGTGGCTGGGGCGCATCATTGGTGATGGTGCGATGCGTGTTAGGTACAGACAGCAGGTGTTATGAATACGTTGGAGATATATACCAGTCATTTCGGCATGCGCGAGCGCCCGTTCACGCTTGTCCCGGATCCGGATTTCCTGTTCTGGAGCCCGGCCCACAAGCGCGCTTTTTCGATCCTTGAATATGGTATCGTCACCCGTGCGCCCATCACTCTGATCACAGGTGAAGTGGGTGCGGGCAAAACCACGTTAGTACAACATCTCCTTCAATCCATTGAGGAGGGCGTGACCATTGGCCTTGTGTCCAACGCGCAAGGAGACCGGGGCGAATTGCTGCGATGGGTGATGTCTGCCTTTGGGCAGAGTACCGAAGGGACGACGGATTATGTAGATCTCTTTGCCCGCTTTCAGACCTATTTGATCGAACAATACGCCGCCGGAAAACGCGCCATTGCCATCATTGATGAGGCGCAGAATATGAGTCGTGAAAATCTTGAAGAGCTGCGTATGTTCACCAATATCAACTCCAACAAGGATGAGTTGTTCCAGATCATTCTGGTGGGCCAGCCCGAGTTGCGCGACATCGTAATGCGTCCCGACCTGTCTCAGTTTGCTCAGCGGGTGTCGGCCCATTTCCATCTGGGTCCGATGGATGCAGACACCGTACGGGCCTATATCCAGCATCGCCTTGTGAAGGCGGGTGGAAGGCACGATATCTTTGATACGGATGCCTGCGGACTGGTGCATCAGCATTCTGGGGGCGTGCCGCGGCTTGTAAACCAGTTGGCAGACCTGTGTATGGTCTATGCCTTTGCCAATGAGGATCTGACGGTGACGGCGGAAACGGTGCAACAGGTGCTGGGTGATGGTGCATTTTTTGCAGGCAGTCTGGGAACTGATCCTCTACGTTTGGTCAGCCCAGTGACAGGAAAACCCTGATGCTTGATCTTGGTTTCTACTTTGCGCTGTTCATGCGCCGCTTGCCCTATTTCCTGATATTTGTTGTCGCTGGAACGGCCATGGGCGTGTCGCTGGCCCTGACCCTGCCGCCCAGCTACACGGCCGAGGCCCGGCTGGTGGTGGAATCCGAACAGATCCCGGACGAGCTTGCCGCCTCGACCGTGCGCACCGAGGCCAGTGAGCAGTTGCAGATCATCCAGCAGCGTATCCTGACCCGCGACACGCTTCTGGACATGGCCAACCGCCTCAACATCTACGGCCCACGCACTGCGGGAGAAAGTTTGCGCCCCGATCAGATCGTTTCGGATTTGCGTAGTCGGATCCGGATCCGAACCACTGGGGGGAGAGGAGCTGCGACGTTGGTCAATATCAGTTTCAGCGCCACTTCACCCAATCTGGCAGCACAGGTCACTAACGAGGTTGTGACCGCAATGCTGGAGGAAAACGTGCGGATGCGTACTGGGGTGTCAGGGCAGACGCTGGAATTCTTTGAGCAGGAAGTAGAGCGTTTGGATCAGGAATTGGCCAACCGTGGCTCCCAGATCATTGCCTTTCAGGAGGCCAACAAGGGCGCCTTGCCTAACAGTTTGGAATTTCGGCGCAGCCAGCTTACGGCGGCCCAAGAACGTCTGTTGCAATTGGCCCGCGAGGAAGCTGCCTTAAGTGAACGGCGTGCTGGTCTGGAAGCGCTTTATGAGGCCACTGGAAATGTGACCGGGCTGACCGAGCAGGCAGCCCGGGGGCCCGTCAGCCCGTCAGAGGCCCGTCTGCGCCAGTTGCGTGAGCGGTACTCGTCCTCTGTGGCAGTGCTTGCCTTAGACAATCCGCGCAACCGTGTCCTGAAACAGCAGATCGATGCGTTGGAAAAGATCGTCGCAGAAGAACAGAAAGCAGCGCTGCAGGCCCAGACTAATGGCGAGGTCAGCACTGAAACGGGCAGCCCCCTGTCTCTTTATGATATCCAGATCGCAGATCTGGACAATCAGTTAGCGTTTCTGGCCAATCGCCGTGCGGAAATCGAAGCAGAAATGGAAGTGCTGAGCGCAAGCATCGATGCCACGCCAGCCAACACCATCGCACTGAACACGCTGGAACGCGATTACGCTGCCGCCCGGGTACAATATGATCAGGCGGTGGTGAATCGAGGCCGTGCCGAAACCGGCGACATCATCGAAGCGCTATCCAAGGGCGAACGTATTTCTGTCATTGAACAGGCCGTCCCGCCCGCTGAGCCTACCAGCCCAGACCGCCCCAAACTGGCCATTGCCGGGGTGGTAGGCGGCGTGATGTTGGGCTTTGGGGTCATTGCTCTGCTGGAGCTTCTCAACACCTCCATCCGGCGTCCCAAGGACATTATCGACAAACTGGAGGTGACCCCTTTTGGTGTGCTGCCCTTCATCCGTACGCGCCGCGACCGTATCCGTCGCCGTCTCATCCTGACGGTTGTTCTCGGGGGCATTGCGGGCGTGATCGTGGGCGGATTGTGGGCGGTGGATACATATGTGATGCCGCTGGACCTTGTCCTCAAGAAGATCACAGACCGGTTGCCGAACTCGGTGTCCGACCTGCTCGGTTAGTGCAAAGGGAGCGAAAAGCGTTTCATGGAAAAAATTCAATCCGCTATCGCTAAGGCCCGCGCGCAGCGTGGCGGTCAAACCGAGGTGTCGACGCAGCACCAGCCGCTACCCGAACAGATGACTGAACCTGCCGCACATCCGAACGCTCATGACAGCGATGCGGCCTGGGATGCCTTGCCTACAGCCGATGTGTCCCTGCGCCGCCTGCGCACGCAGCGTATCGTCACGCTGGACCGCAATCGCGAGGCGACCGAGTTCGACAAGCTGCGCACGCGGATGTTGCAGCAGATGCAGGCTAACAACTGGCGCCGTGTCGCGATCACATCGCCCGGACCCAGTAGCGGCAAAAGCACGATTGTCCTCAACCTTGGTTTCAGCCTGTCACGTCAGAGCCGCAGCCGGACCCTGATCCTCGAGGCAGATTTGCGCAGACCCAGTTTACGCAAGATCTGCGGACTCAAGACGGACCGTGATTTTGTCGAGGTGGTGAACGGTAATGCGCCCTTTGCTGATCACGGGCTGCGCGTGCGCCCCAATCTGTCGATCGGCGCGGCACAAAGCCCGGTGATGATGCCCGCCGAATTGTTGCAGGACCCCAAGTTGGGCGCGATCCTTAACGATATCGAGGCTACGTATGATCCCACGGTGATGATGTTCGACATGCCCCCTTTTCAGGTGGGCGATGACATGATGGCTTTTGCCGACAAGGTGGATTGCGTGATGATCGTGGCGGCTGCGGAAAAGACCAAGATGCCCGAACTGGATGCCTGCGAGCGCGAGATCGCAAACGTGACCAACGTGCTGGGCATTGTGCTGAACAAGTGCCGCTATGAAACGTCAGAGACGTCTTATGAGTATTACGGGTGATGTCCAGCCCGTCCGGTTCGGATCACTCCGGGATGAACCGCGGCAGGAATTTGTTCATTTCGAGAAAGACGGATTTCAGCCTCTCTTCAGCCTCTTCTTCTGTTTCGCTGGGCAGCACCGTAGTCATAAGACGCACCATTGCACCATCCGTGCGTCCTTGTGTAATGCCGTTCCATAGCAGCCAGAACTTGGCTGCGATATCCCAAGCGATATGACGGCCTTGCTGTTCAAACCAGTAATATCCTATCATGCGTATCTGTCCTTTTTGGATCACGGCACGGTTCAATTGGAATTCTTCTGGCAGACCGAGTTCAGCAGCAATATCGATACGTTCCAACCAGGCAATTTCCCAACCCGCACCGGGCAGGCATACTTCAGGTGAGTGGGTGCCACCATCCGACTGGTCGTCGTACCATGCCATGAATAGGCTAACAGGAGCTTCCGCGGTTTTGCTGATCAACTGGACGGAGTGATAATCATCTGCCCCCAGAGTAATCTCGACGCTACTCTCGAGCGGGATGTTGGGAGAAGAATTCCATTCACCCAATGTGCGCGGAAAGATCGCGAAGGGGTCACGCGCCACGTCGACCTGTGCGACTTCGGGCTTGGCATGCCATGCTACGACACTGCCTACGGTGACCAGACTACAGATGATCAGTGCGCGCGAGGGCTGTATCAGTGTCAGGCGCATCGCTTGGGTGCCCAGACCGGACGTATTCAGATCCAGCGCGTCTGGCAGGGACATACGCTCGGGTTGAAAGCGCAGCATCACCCAAGCCAGCATGAACAAGAGTATGATGCAGATCATGAAAATCACCCAGCCTTCAAAGAAGTGGGTGAACCCTTCCAGATGATCAATGCCCCAATGCTGTGCGATCCAACCCGCTATTGCGATGCGCACCGAATTCATGACCACCGTGATCGGGGCTGCGGCCAGCAAGAGCACGGCCTTGTGCCACATCGGGCCGCGATAAAGGACGGCAAAGATATATGAAAAAGACAGGATCGGGAACAGGTAGTTCAGGCCAGAACAAGCCTCGGCGACGTGCAACTTGAGAGCGCCCAGATCAATGATGTTGCCTTCGAGATAGACGGGCACGTTGATCTGCTGCAACAGCCAAACCCCAAATTCGGAGGAGACCATCTGCAGCCATGTCGACAGCTTGTAATAGATCACACCCGGCAACGGCAGCATATAAACAAGGTGTAATACGGGTGGCCAGAAATGCTTGCCCACGCGCCACCCAAACGAGATCAGCAGAACCGCACCCACCCAAAGGATCAGGGCATAGGCGACAAGATCGTCAATCTTGCTGAGCTTGCCCATGAGGGCCAAGAGTAGTGAAAATGCCAGAAGCCACAAACCGGGTGTCCGGTCGGGCACATTCCCATATTGCACGGGCACATCTTTGAGTTGGCGCAGGAATAGAAAGGCCGACAAGACGGGGATCAGGGGGCCGTGGCTGTATTCAGGCAGTTGCCAAGCCAGCAGCAGGGCCTCAAAACCCTCCCAATAGAACACGACAGCCGAGATCGTGGCGATGAGTAACCAGAACAGCCCCAGATTTAAAAAGGAGGAAAGCGAACGGTTGTCTTGGCTCAAATACGTCATGGGTCAATACGGACCTTGCTAATCACGGATGTCGGTTACGGTGGTACGTTAGGCAGGTGCTCCTGTCATTATAGCAACAAGCATGGCAAAGACAGGAAAACCGTGCGATTAGAATATGACATTTTCGCAGGCTCCCGCAGGGCGGGTATATTTATGCCCTGAGCCTAGACCTTATCGATCCTAGCGGTACAATAATACCCTGATTTCCTGTCTAGGTGCGGCCTGAATCAGGCCGCTTCGCTTTCAGAATCCTCTTCCAGCAGTTCAGCTTGGTCCGTATCGCTGTGGGTTCCTTGACCGTCTGTCAACACGGCCCACAAATCCGCAGCATCCGCTGGTGCGGCACCACCGTCATCCACAATATCGATCATGGTTTGCCCACTGCCCTCCCCGAGGGCTGAGACACTGAATGTGATAGTATCGCTGTCGTAGTCTACCGTCAGCCTGGCATCTTGATCATCTGCAAGGCCAATGAACTCGACTTCGTCAAAGCCGCCTACAATCTCATCTGCCGCGATCAGCGTTTGTTCCAATGCGGCACCCTGAAGTGCGGTGAAGTCGATGCTCAGAAGGCCTCCGTTCGCAGCGACCGTTGAAGCGACGTCTGGGGTGTCTTCGTCATAGTGGCCCGAGCGGAATTCCGTGATGGCGCTGAAGCCTTCGGAATCTGCTACAAACTCAATGCGTGCCCCGGTTTCCACCTCAAGTGTCGCTGCGGCACCTGTATCACCATCAAAACCGACATCTGCATCGCTGCCTGAAATTGTGATGATGCTATCATCTGTTAGAGTCAGTTCTGCACCAGCCTCAGCGAGGATCGCCTGTGCGTTGTCGGACACATCAAGATCAATCAGGCCATCAATTGTACCGGTGTTTGCAAAGCGCCCCCCGGCCACATCGATTTCCAGCAGGTCCGTATCCATATACCCGTTGATCCAGAGCTGTCCAGCATTGTCGATATTGAACACGCTGCCGTCGAAATCTGCCGAAACAGTGCCCTCCACCTCTAGGTACCCATGGGTGAGGGTCAATTTCCCGCCCGCTCCAAAATCGAGATCCTCGATATTTGTGGTGCCACCATAAATTACCCAGTTCCCGCTCAGATCGACGCTGTCCCCTGTGGCTGTGCCCGGCAAATCCTCGGTGTCCCAGTTCAACCGGTTGTCCCAGCGGATTCCGTCGCCGACGTCATTGGGAACAAAGCGCAAGGTGGCGCTGTCGTCACGTGGACCTTCGCCCTCGGACACGACGCCGAAACCTTCTTGAAAATAACGAATGATGACATCTGCATCCACCAGGTCGGGCAAACCGTCTGTGGACTGTGCCCGTAGAAAATCTGCGAGATCCGCAAGCTCTGCATCCGGCAAAGACAGCAGGTCGGCAGTGAAGTTTTCGATTGTGGTCTGATCCAGTGTCGCGGGGTCGAGCCCGTCAATATTCTCATCTTCTGAATTGTTCCGGCCGTTGTCGAATGCCCAGTTATATATAACTGTGTCGTTGAAGGCGAAGTCTTGCGTGTCTCTGTTGGTGATCGCCTGTGTTTGCTGCTCATCATCGTAGTTTTCATTGAACTCGGGGTTGGTCCCCGGTTCAATGAGGTGTGTGATAATGTTGTCGACCAGAGCTGTCTGGTTGCCGGTGTTGACCAGGCCCCACGTGGTGGCTCCTTCGAATGTGTACACGAGATTGAATCCGCCAGATGTGATCACATTCCCATTGTAAAGTGTGTATTCTCCGGTTTGGACGTCCGAGCCGTCGATGTCACGGCCACCCAGAGAATTGACCCCTACATTGCTGCCGGCAAAGACGTTGTCTTCGATAAAGCCGCCGGGTCTGACCTGCGCCCCAAAGGAGGAGCCGCGCAGGCTGATGTTGTCGCGCAATGTGACATCGCCTGCGCCCCGGTTGATATAGACGTTATGATTGAGCAGGCTGGGTGCCTGTCCTGCATCGGCGCTGGCGTAATAGTCGTAATCCAGTTCGAACCCGTTGACATCAAAGAAGTTGTTTTCCAGCAAAACCCCTTGCGCATTGTTTACAAAAAGCCCAGAAACCCGATCCGGGTATGGTTCCCACTCATCGCCCCCATCTGTGGGTTCTTCGGTATGTGTATCGGTGATTTTCGAGTCCCTGAGCGTAACAGTGCCCTGATGCTGAAACGATATCTCTTCCCCGTTGTTGTCAATGCCGTCGAGGATATAGTTTCCTCCGTTCAGGGTTTGGAACTTATCACCCAAAGAAATGTCGCGTATGACGATATTGGCGCTGTCTTGTTGATAGATCGTTAGTTGACCGTTCAAAACGGGCAGTGTTCCTTCGCCATAGGAACCGACATAGAGTGGATGCAGTTCGCTTTCGCCCTCCGCACCGCCACCAATCAGGCGGCCGACCTCGTATTCATAGCCTTTTTCGAACAACAGCCAGTGCGATCCCGGTGTAGCGTCATCACCGGTGATCTCTTCCCACAGCACCTGCCCTGCCTCGTCATCAAGGGCCGTGTCCTGTGTGCGGCCATAAATACTGTCCGCAAGCCACTCGCCATCGATTTCAGACAGATCCAGATTCTCCAACGCGGCTATCTCTTCGCGTGACAACGCAAGATCGTTTCCGGACACATGTACCATGCGATGATTATCGCCATGCTCAATGACCAACTCGCCCGCATCATCGGTCTGCAGCATATAGAAATCGCCTGCGCCCCAACCGTCCTGTTGCGATGACTCAGTTACATTGACCGTTGTGGCGACTGTTTCGAGGGATCCATCGGTGCGAGTAATCTCATAGCTGAACTCAAGTGTCCCGGTGAAATCCTTTACATCTGGGTGGCTCAGCACGAGTGCCAGTGTATTGTCTGGATTGACCGTTACATTGCCAACTTCCGGCCCATCGGCGATCCGTACAGACGCAATGTCCTGGCTCTCACCGACACTCAATGTCGCGACGCGCCCGCCTTCTACATCAATGGTACCACCGGGACCAACAGGGGTTGGCGTGGGCTCCGGCTCGGGCGTGGGCTCCGGCTGCGGCGCCGGCTGATTTTCATCCGGAAAAATGGCAACAGCATCATCTGTGCCCTGACGCTCAGAAGATGCCACGGCACCAGAACTGGAAAAATTCCCAAAGCACATCAGGACGTCCTCATCTCAAAGCGGACGAAGTGTTCGCCCGAAATCATATATTGCTTCGGGTCGCGGAACTCGAAGCCCATGAAGCGCAGCCACCGCCGAGCCATGTCGTTTTCGCGATGCACGAAGTTCCAGAGGTATTCAAAACCCTCAGTGAGCCTACGCAGCTCTTTCGAGCCATGGGCCAGGAAGGCTCGGCGCACGTCTGGGCGGTCGATGGCGTCTGTCGCCAAAAGCCATGGCGTAGCTTCGGTTTCGGAGCCGTTGTGCGGCACAATGGCCCAACACGCGACCATGTCGCCATTGAAAAAGCCCGCCCGTCCGCGAAAGCTTTTGCGGCCTGCGGCCATAAGGATCTCGTCCAACGGGCCGTTGGGGGCGACCGCGCGCACTTCCAACAGGTCCATAGGGCGTAAGCGTCCGGCTAGATGCCGCAGATCGTCATCCTCAAGCGGGCGGATTTCAACACTCATTTTAGGGCGCCTGCTGTAAGCAGCATGCGTAAAAATGATGTGCATTGCTGACGAGTATGGGAAGTGGCGGATACAGGTGTGAGCAGCGGCTGCAAAGCACCTACAAGGCTTGCGCCATCATCCGAACGGGACAGACCAGCGATGCCCGCGCCTGCCCCCAAAAGGCCAAAAAATGCAAAGAGTAACCCCATCTTAGTGCTTCCTTGATACCGCATGAAAGCACGCGAGGACGTACGAGATGGTCATATACTGCTCCAAGTAACCGCAAGATCAAACCTGAATATCGAATACACTCGTGAACAGATTATGTACTAATTATGAATTCGGGCTGAAGTGGGTCTCGGTTATGTTGTTTTGATGGCTTTATCATGTCTCCGGGCGGCACAGACCAGCGTGCGGTGCCGGAACGCGCAAATTTCCGCGCAAATCGCCGAAAGGAGCGTGTTTTTGCGCAAATCGTTGGCCGTAGGCATCGAAAAAACACTGCGATCCTGGTCGGGTGAACGCCAAAATGGCCTAATAACTCCACGACTGTACGCTCGCCCTTCAAAGCCGCTAACGCGACTTTCACCTTAAACTCCGGGCTGTGGTTCTTACGTTTCGACATCTCTAATCCCCTTCTCGTTGAAGATCAGCAGATAGCAAATCGTAGCTTACGTCAGTGTCCAAAATTTGAGGGGTAGCTCACATGGCTGCATGAATGTGCATTTGTTCAGCCGCACTTTGCTGAAATGTTGCGGTCTGTGGGTGCAGCCTTTCTCTATTTGTGCCAAAAACCTTGTGAACCTATCAGGTGACAAATGCGCATGTGTGCAGGCCGGACACCAAGGACTTGGGGCAGAGAAGAAAGAATGACAGCATCCAAACTCACTGTGTCCGAACCTGCCCTGCATCACCGACCTGACTTTTTCATTGTGGGTGCGCCAAAATGTGCGACATCAAGTCTGCAGGCTCTGCTGATACGTCATCCCGGAATTTTCATGTGTAGCCCCAAAGAACCACATTACTTTTCTTCGGATCTACCTGGGCTGGCAGAGGTGAAGAATGCGGCTGGCTATGACGCGCTGTTCGATACTGCACCGAAGGGGGCAAGTTTGGGTGAGGCGTCCGCATTCTACCTGATGAGTCATGACGCGCCTCGGCGCATCCATGCAGTAAACCAGGGCGCACGGATCATCCTATCGCTGCGCAACCCGGCGGATGCGGCGCGTTCGTGGTACCATCAGTTGCGCGATGGGTTTCGCGAGGATCAGACCACGTTTCAGGCCTCCTGGGCTCTGCAGGAGGCCCGCGCACATGGCTACCGATTGCCTCCCTATTGCCCTGAGCCCAGGCAACTGCAGTATCGTGAAATCTACAGCTATGCCGATCAGGTGGCGCGTTATCTCGAGGTCTTTGGCCGTGACCAGGTGCTGATCTTACGGTTCGAAGAGATCGCGCAGGCCCCAGATGCCGTCATCGCCCGAATCCTTAACTTCCTCCGATTAGACCCTTTTTCTGGGCCTGTGGCATTGCCGCAGACAAATATCCGTCGGCAGTCCCGTGCTCTCTGGCTTACACAGATGATCAGCGCGCCCCCACCTGTACTGCGTCCGCTGGTCGGTCCGGCCAAGCGTGTTCTAAACGCATTGGGGATCCAGCCCAGTGTCGTGATGATGAAACATTTGTCGCGCCCGGCGGCACCGGGGCCTGTGGCGCAACAAGACCCTGATTTTCGGGCCGCGTTGCTGGCGGCCTTCAAGACGGATATTGATCGCTTGGAGCAGATGATAGACGCTGACCTTTCGGCCTGGCGCAGATGAGGAGCTTGTGTTGATGTCGCGCACGCCGGAGATGCCTATGCTGCCGAAGGTGCCACTTGGCGCTTCCATTCCCAAAGTTATCCATCAGGTGATGATGCAGGGCTGGGATGCGCTGCCACCCGAGATAGTTGACAGTATCGCAGCCCTGCGTGACCGCAACCTGGACTGGGAGTACCGCTTTTATGATGCGGCTGCGGTCGAAACCTATATTGGCGACGTTTATGGTCAGGCGGTCCTCGATATCTATGACAGCATCGACCCGGTCTATTTTGCTCCGCGTTCGGATCTATTCCGATATCTGGTCTGCTATGCTGAAGGCGGGGCGTATTTTGATATCAAGTCGACGGCCCTCAAACCTCTGGACATGATCATTCAGCCGGGTGATCTTAATGTCCTCAGCCAATGGCCCAACCTGTCGGATATGCCGCCTGAAGCAGCAGGCACGATGGCTGCAGCGCATCCGGAACTGGCTCATGTGCCGGGCTATGAGTATACTAACTGGTTCATTTTAACGGCTGCGGGTCATCCATTTCTGGAGGCGTCCGTCCAAAGGGTCATAGAGAATATCCTGCGCTATGATCCGTTTGAAGACGGAGTTGGTAAGCACTGTGCCATGCGTCTGGGCGGGCCTGTGGCCTATACATTGGCTGTGCACCCGTTGCGCGGAACGGCACCGCATCGCTGGGCGCATCTGACGGATGAACTGGGGATCGAATTCTCAATTTACGATGACCCTTTCCAGCATCGCAAGACGCTGGGGGTCCACTATTCCGAACTGGCCCGCCCGGTAGTACGGCAGGGGTCCGTCAAGACGGCAGCGACGCTGGCATGGTTTGGCACTCTGAAGCCCCGCATCATGCGCGTAAAACGCAAACTTGGGCTGAGCTGATGCGACATTCCCGCTGGTTCGGCCCAAGGTTGCGCGCCGATATGGCCGCACGACTCGGCACCTTTTCAAAAAAATATCGCAGGTAGAGCCATGTCCAGACCGTCTGTACTGTTGATTGCAGAGGCCGCCAATCCAGACTGGGTGAGCGTTCCGCTTATTGGCTGGTCCTTTGCTGCGGCCTTGCGTGAGGTGGCGGATGTGCACCTGGTCACGCAAGTCCGCAACCGCACGGCGATCGCAGCGCAGGGCTGGGAGGAGGGACAGGACTTTACCGCCATTGACACCGAAGCTGTGACCAAACCAATCTGGCGGGCCGGCCAGATGCTGCGTATGGGCACGGGCAGAGGCTGGACTCTGAATACCGCGATCAACAGTCTGGTTTATCCCTATTTCGAACGGCAGGTCTGGCACCAGTTCGGTTCTGACATCAAGGCGGGCAGGTTCGACCTAGTGCACCGCGTGACCCCTTTGACGCCTACAGCGGTATCGCCGATTTCGAAGTGGTGCACGGGGGTCGGAGTGCCTTTCGTGCTTGGGCCTCTGAATGGTGGTGTGCCATGGCCGACGGGGTTTGATGCAGAGCGGCGGCGCGAACGGGAGTGGCTCTCTTATGTACGTGGGCTCTACAAGTTGAAACCGGGCCGGGGGGCAATGTTCCGAAACACATCGGCTATTTTAGCAGGTTCGCATCACACAGCCAGTGAAATACCGTCCCAATATAGGGGCAAAGTACTGTGGCTGCCAGAAAACGCCATAGATCCCAAACGGTTTAACCAACGCAGTGTGCAGGATATCTCAGGGCCGCTGCGGGGGTGCTTTATAGGGCGTATGGTGCCTTATAAGGGACCCGACATACTGCTGGAAGCTGCTGCACCTCATCTTGCCGCGGGCCGTTTGGTGCTGGATATGGTGGGGGATGGCCCGATGCTCTCCAGTCTCCAAGCGCAGGCTCGTGATCTGGGTGTGTCAGAGGCGGTGACCTTTCATGGTCAGGTGCCCCATGATGCAGTGCAGGATATAGCGACGCGTGCCAATCTGCTGACCTTTCCCTCGATCCGCGAGTTCGGGGGCGGTGTGGTGCTGGAAGCGATGGCGCTGGGGGTGGTGCCGCTGATTGTGGATTATGCCGGCCCGAGCGAGCTGGTAACGCCGGACACTGGCCTGACAGTCCCTATCGGCCCGCGGGCACAGATCATCGTTAGCCTTGGGGCAACACTTGACCGGATCATTGCGGATCCCTCTACCCTGCCGGTCATGGCAGACCGCGCCTATACGCGTGCACAGACCCTATTTACCTGGCCAGCCAAGGCGCAACAGATCCTGAGACTCTATGACTGGGTTTTGCATCCGGATGGGTCACCCCCGGACCTGTTGTCCGGACCAGAAGGTTTGGTATGCACACAAGCCTGAAGGTGTCCGGCAGTCCATCTTGGTGCAGACTATGGCGTGTGCGGCATCAGATGTCTGATGGCGGGGATGCACAGAAGGGGAAAGTGAGGATTTCGTTGCGAAAGGCACGACGGATAATAGCGTCAACGTCCGGGTCGAACTCCACAGAGCGTTTTTTGCGTATTGCGGTTTTTTCCGTGCCCAGGGTTGCTTCGTTGATGATGTTTTCTTCTACGCCTGCTCTGGTCAGCGCCGTTCGCAGCCCGCTCTCCAAATCAGCATAATCGAACACGTCATCCACGATCAGCGTGTTGCGTAGCGTATAGCGCGTCCAGTCGCTTGGCAGAGTCTGATCGTTTGTACCGTACTTTCTGTGGTTGCGCAGATATTCATTAAACGGTGGTAGGGTACCGCGACGTCCGAACCAATAGTAAAAAGAGACAGTCTTGTCCCATGGGTTCCGATCGAAACAGAACTTGTAATACGTGTCCCAAACTTTACGTGAAATGCGTGCGCGAACAGAAGATGCGCGCATATGATTGTAGAATTTAGGGCGTTGCGCCATATCGCGTAGGGCGCGGGCTGTATCCACCAGATTGTGGTTCTGGATGATTTCGCGCAACGGAAAATACTTGCTGTGGTAGTTTTTGGCCTGAGGAAGCAGAACATCGCTTTCCCGGCCCCACATGGAATCAGGGGTTAGAATATCTTCCGGTCCACAGATTTTTTGAAGGGCCACCTCGGTTGAGGTCGAACCAACCTTGCGATTCTTGATGAATATGAATTTGTGGCGATGAGAGATGATCATCTTTTGGAATTACTCTCGGTCTCGTTATCCTGTGACACTCCTATGCCTTACAATGCAAGCTCTTCCAAGGTACTAAGCTGAAGATCAGCGGTCTTTATGCAGGGTCCTGTGCGCCGCCTATGCCTGCTGTGATCGAGCGAACCTGATGCTACGGCGTGGTTGCGACTGGCAGGGCGAGGTCGATCAGCAGGCCGCGATGGTTCGAGTTCAGATTGTCCCCGAAAGGTGCAATGGAAACAAGCCGCGCGCCGTTATGAACAAGTGCTAAATCAATCGGTATACTCAAGCACCCGGCGCTGGCAGGCGATGTGCCGGGTGCGCGGCGCGGCGCTTTCATCCCTGTTTGCCGCATCAATGTCATCATCTGCCGGGACCAAGGAGCGGCGTTGAAATCTCCGACCGCCAGTACCGGAAGGCCTAACCAATCATACTGGCCGCGCAGTTGGCCGATCTCAGGTTCGGCCACGCCGCTGAACCAGGGTTTGACGAGATGCGAGGCGGCAACAAAGAAGGTCTGTCCGCCATGTGCCTCAAGCTCTGTCACAACATAGCGCGCCTCCCAGGCCGGGTTCAGGGACAGGTACCAGTGACGGCGCACGGGTAGACGGCTGGCGACTACGATCTCACAAGCGTCAAGTGTGCAGGGTGTCAGTATCTCATAGTGCCGGGCCAATCGGGGTAGGGCATCTCGGATTCCCACCGCTTCTGTAAAGACGACAACATCCGCATCTGCCTCCAGCACGGCGGTTGCAATACGATCCGCGAAAGTAGCGTTGACACGCAACACATTGAAGAAGATCACACGCGCGGCGACTTCTGCCTCAGGGACCAGAGGCAGGCTGTAAGAGCGGTGCAGTCGGATCAGGTCCACTGCCCCCAAGATCGATATGAATGCCAGAGCGTATCCGAGCCAGCGCCCTCCAAGAGCCCAGACCGCTACGGCCCCCAGACAGACGGCGGCCAAAAGCCAAGGTGCCAGACTGTCAAAGATCCGTGCCAGAGGGCCAATCGGGGTCTCCGAAGGAATGTGACGTGCAGCCAAGGCAATGATCGTGGCAAGCGCAAGCAACGCTGCTAGCGCCCCGATGAGGGTGTGTCGAAGAACGGAACGGATCTGCATGCTCTGTGCTCTATCCCCGGGTCGGGTTTAACCCGCCAAGCCTGTGCTAAGCGAAGTATGTCGCGGTCATGGGTGGTTGTCTGGAAAAACCGTTGCACAATCACACAAAACATTTGGGCATGGCGGTGTATATCTCTCAGATGCGCGTAAATGAATCGGATTCCGGTGCATAAAGGCAAAGGGCCTTTGGTGTAATACCATGAAATCCTCTTACAGTTCTGATTTATACTTTTATAACGTGCCGGAAAGTTGTCTGACATGCACGCCAGATACATACGGAAGGCCTCCATGACATCACCTCGCAGATATGTTGTCATTTCACCCTGTAGGAACGAGGCGCAGCATATGCAGCGTACCCTCGACAGTGTTGTTGCCCAAAGCGTGCCACCGGCCCTTTGGGTAATCGTGGATGACGGTTCAACCGATGATACACCAAATATTCTAGTCGAATACACAGCCCGCCATGACTGGATTCGTGTGGTGTCAAAGCCGGATCGTGGTCATCGGGCTGTGGGGCCGGGCGTGATTGAAGCGTTTTATGCTGGATTAGAGACTATAAATCTTGGTGATTATCCTTATCTCTGCAAGCTGGATCTCGATCTGGATCTGCCGCCGCGTTACTTTGAATGTCTCATGGAGCGGATGGAGGCGGAGCCGCGTATTGGGACCTGTTCGGGCAAGCCCTATATGCAGCGCGGTGGCGCACTGGTGTCTGAGCGGCGCGGCGACGAGATGTCAGCTGGTATGGCTAAGTTTTATAGGCGCGCCTGTTTTGAAGATATCGGCGGGCTTGTGCGCGAGGTCATGTGGGATGCGATAGACTGCCACAAGGCACGCGCCAATGGCTGGCGCGCCGTCAGTTGGGACGTGCCTGACCTGCGCTTTGAACATCTGCGCCCGATGGGGTCGAGCGAGGTGTCGATCTATGAGGGCCGCCGCCGCCATGGGCGGGGGCAGTATTTCATGGGCTCTGATCCGTTTTACTATCTGGCGACCTGTGTCTTTCGTATGGCTGAGCCTCCTTTTGTACTGGGAGGGCTTGCAATGTTGCAGGGTTATCTGGGTGCATGGTTGCGTGGTGCCCGGCAGTTGGAAGATCCTGACCTGATCGCTTTTATCCGGGCGTATCAGCGCCGCGCACTGCGGGTAGGCAAGGCGCAGGCCGTGGCCGAGATCGACGCCAATGCCGTCCCACAGAGGGCATGATGGTCGTCTGTCCGGACCGGGACGATCGTGGCTGCTGCACAAAGGTTTGGGTTTCGTGGAGAAAGATATGGGCTGCGGCCATAATTCACATCCTGAGCCGAAAACGCCCCGATTAGTCTTTGACTGTGTATCATGATCTTAAGTACACGTGGATCAGAACCAGAACAGATTACAGCCTTGTAGCCAGAGCATGACCGATGCAAGGGAAGAGGGCGTCCAGTGAGTTGAAGCGGTAGTTCATGAAAAAGATATTAATCGTCCTTAGTGCAGCAGTTTTGCTTTTGGCGGTCGGTGGAATTGTCGGTGCCGGGCTTGTTCATTTCGAAACAAGACCATACAAAATTGCACAATCCATAGCATTCCGGCTGGACTCAGCACCTGCGGGCACTGCTCAAGAAACGGCGGCGACGACTTCCTTCGAAAGCACGTTCGTGCGTCTGCAAGGGCAAAAGACGGGCATCGCGTTGCAGCGTCCGATTTCAGGCGGTGGAATGACGCCAATGGAGGGTGGGGTACTCCTACTTGCGGGTGATGGAACGTTCGTACACGCCACATCTCCAAACGATGTCAAATTCCTGGAGATGACCCCGCCGCCCAATGGTTTTGAGGCTTATCAGGCCGATGCCGAAACCCGGTTCGCAGATCTTACGCATGCGTTCAAGTGGTTTCGCTACAACGACATTCTCGCGATCGAGGCAGACGGACAACGCGCGCTGGTAGCGTCGTTTACACGATATTATCCGGAAGACACCTGCTATGGTACGGCCATTGCCCGACTTGATCTGCCCGAAGGTAGTCTGAGAGAGATGACCCTTGTCGCAGAAGATTGGACGACGATCTATGAAACGCAGCCTTGCCTGCCTTTGAAAGAAATTTACCGGGCCGTGGAAGGGCATGCTGCCGGGGGGAGAATTGCGCATGACGGCGCGGGCAACATCTATCTCGGGTCGGGTGACTATCATTTCGATGGTCTCTACGCCTCTTTTGAGGTGTCGCAGGATGATGCGTATGAGCACGGCAAGTTAATAAAGATCGCATTGGATGGCTCTGGACACGAGATCGTTGCCAAGGGTCTGCGTAACATGCAGGGAGTCGCGTGGTTTGGCGGTGAGGTCTGGGCTGTTGAGCACGGGATGCGTGGCGGCGACGAGTTGAACCGGATCGTCAATGGGCGCAATTACGGCTGGCCTGTCGTGACTCTGGGAACACAATATAATAGACACTTGATGCCTGGAACAAATGAGGCTGCGGGGCGTCACGAGGGCTTTGATAAGCCGGTATTCTCGTGGTTGCCGTCCGTCGCGATTTCCAGCCTGAATGTGATCGAGAATGTGCATCCGGCCTGGGACGGCGATCTCCTCATGGCGTCTCTCGGGGGCAATGCACTGTTCCGTATCCGGTTGGAAGGCGACCGTGTCCTCTTTGCAGAGCGTATAGCTGTAGGGGTGCGCGTGCGATACGCACAGCCGATTGAAGGGGGGGTCGTGCTTTGGAGCGATGCCCGGGAGCTCATCTTTCTCAAGGCTACCGATATCTTTGATGGTGATCCGCTCGAAATTGCGTTGAGCAGTCTCGAACTGTCCCTGGAAGAGCGCGAAGTGCTGAACCAGACATTTAATGGTTGTATAGAGTGCCATGCCGTCGTTGCAGGTGAACATGGAAATGCGCCCAGCCTTGGGTTGCTTTACGGGCGTGCGGTGGCGTCCACTGGGTTTGAGGGCTATTCTGATGCTCTGCGTCAGGTGGATGGCGTATGGACCAGGGACAGGCTGATCGCGTACCTTGACGATCCTCAGGGTTTTGCGCCGGGCACGCAGATGCCGGACCTCGGACTGGATGATCAGAATATACTGGCAAGGGTCGCTGATCTTATCGAAGCGCTGGCCGATCCGGAGTGAGCTCCCCGCGTTGAGCGCGGCTGGAATGTGTGCATGCTGACCCTAGGCCCTAAAGGCTTTGACCAACCGGGACTTCACGCGTTGCGAAAAACGTCTTTTGGTATTTTCTGCGTTTTTATTGGCATGGGGCCATGCAGGTATGGCGCCTTCATGGCCGATGAAGCGGCCAATGTCTTCTGAACGCTCAACCACCTCCTCGAGCTTCAAAAACAGATAATCGTTTTTTCTGTCAGCGAAATATACGCGCACATCCCGGTTGTGCCGCTCATATGTCTCTATCCATGACTGCTCATTGCCGCATGGGTAAGCAGAGCCATAAATCCAAGTATGAAAGTTCTTAGGATAGTGCTTGAAGTGATTTGTAGCGCTTTTTATCCAGGAGTCCGTGTCTCTTACGACATGAATGAACTTGCTGCCAGGAAAGGCCTGATCCAGTTCCTTGTACAACAGGAACCAAGGGGTGTCCTGAGCGCAGTCGTGGTACTTCATGATTTCAATTGCGTGCTTGAGAACCGCCGCGTCGGAGATCTCGCCTTTTTCCATGTCGCGAAAGTTATTGTACCCCGCAACACGCAGCCCCATCGTTTCAAAAAATACAGCCATGCTGGTTGTGCCTGTCTTTTGAAAGCCCAAACAAAAGATTTTCGATGCTGTCATCTTCTACCTCCTTCTTGTGTGATTTGTCCGGGTGGGTGCTCAGTACACATTTATTCTAAACCGGTTTGCGTGTGATGTGAATCGAATTGGGATTCACAATAAAGGCCTCGTCTGGTCCTGTTCCGGCATGATTGGCACAGTGCGTTCGCGAATGTGACGATTTTGGTGGGTTTGCCAGCCGCGCGGATTTGGTTAAAAAATGATGGGTATGAGATTATGATTGCTTGCCACGAGAGCGATCTAGAGTGCCGTGTATAAACATAAAATTGCTAATCAAGCGTATCGGGCACCAGATGGGCCAATTCACTGCCGCGCACATGGCGTATCAGTTCTTGGCTATTCTCGGTCGTGTGTAGGCCGTCCTTGCCGCCAGTGCGCTTGAAGTGCGCTGTAACGGGGCCGGAGGGCACTCCGAGGAAGTCACAAACGCGGTCAATGCTCGGTTGATGCATCCCGGCACTTTTGAGATCAATATCGTACCGGATGGGTAAATGCGGCACATAGGCCATCACCTTGCGCTCATAGGCGATCACCGCCTCGTTCCAGCGCAACAGGTCCAAAAAGCGGTCAGGATCTATTGATATCTTTTGGTGCCTTGGGTCCTTACTACTGAAATAGACTGCGCTTGCATGAGCCTTGGCCAGTGACAGGGTCTGATCCCAAGTATTCCGCGTCAGGTGCAGGACCGCATAATCTTGTGCGGCAAGTTTGTCGAAAAAGGCGAGTGGGCGGCGGACGCGCTGCACCTCCAACAGGTGATAGGAGATCACCTTGACGCCATAAGCCGCAAGATCCGCGCCTGCCCGCCGAGGTAGCCTGCACAGGAAGCCAACCGGGTCCATAAGAAGACACCGGAGTAGCTCACCATCGCAACGTACCTGTGGTACTTGGTCCAACAGGTGTACCAATAGTGTAGTGCCGGACCGTGGGCGCCCATAAATCACAAAGGGCTTGGGCTTATCGTTGCGCAGTAAGGACTTGGCCATAACCCTAGTTTCCATCGGCAGGCTGCGCAGATTGAACCGATCCGGGTGTACCTTGATCCGACCATAAATGTCACCGCGCGGCTCGGCACCAACAGCAGGGTCCTGGGCTAGTCGCCTGTCGATTTGGGCGCGTGCCCGCTTATCAGTTCCGCTTGGAATCACCTTTACTGATACCCATCTGGATGCGCCTGATGCCAGGCCCAGGCGGTGGCGATGGTCTGTTCGATATCGCTGTATTTTGGCTCCCAACCCAGTTGCGTTCTCAGCTTGGTGGGTTCAGCGACTAGCCGGGGTGGATCGCCTGGGCGGCGGTCCACGATGGTGCGAGGGATGGGTTTCCCGGTTACGGCCTCGCAGGCGTCGATGATTTCCATCACCGACTGGCCGTTGCCTGTCCCAATGTTGAACACCTCATCCGTACCTTCCTGTGTGGCCTCGATCGCCAGAAGATGCGCTGCTGCCAGATCGCGAGTGTGTACATAGTCGCGAATACAGGTGCCATCGGGCGTAGGATAGTCATCGCCGAACACCATGATCTTGTCGCGCTTTCCCAAAGGCACTTCCAGCACCAGTGGGATCAGGTGGTTTTCGGGGCGGTGATCTTCGCCGTGGCGACCATCCGCATCCGCGCCGGAGGCGTTGAAATAACGCAAAAGGGTGAACCCCATGCCATAGGCGGCGGCAAAGTCGCGGATCATCCACTCCACTGCCAGCTTGGTACGGGCGTAAGGTGAAAACGGATCCTGTGGCGTGGCCTCGGACATGGTGTCGGATTGCGTCATGCCATAGGTGGCACAGGTCGAGGAAAACAGCATCCGGCTGACGTCAGCGGTCCGCATCGCATTGAGGAGGCTGAGCGTGCCGCCGACATTGTTGCGATAGTGGTACTCCGGGTTCTCGACACTTTCTCCCACATAGGTGGCGGCGGCAAAGTGCATGACCGCATCCGCCCCGAAATCCTTGAGCGTCTTGGTCAGCAGATCGGTGTCGGCGATATCGCCCTTGACCAGTGGGTGGCCATCCACAGCGTCCGCATGGCCCATAATCAGATTGTCATAGGCCATGACCTCATGGCCCTGTTCGGCCACATAACGCAGGCAGGCGCTGCCCACATAGCCAGCGCCGCCGGTGATCAAAATCTTCATCGCAGTCCCTCATTCAAAATGATCTCTGTGGCCTCGGACATGTCCGCGACTGTGCGGTCTATGCAGGCTCTATCATGTGCAAACTGCGCGCCATACCCTGTGCGCACCAAAATTGTATGGCACCCTGCATTGCGCCCCGCCAGCATGTCCGACACCGCGTCACCCACCATCCAGGAAGCTTCCAGATCAAGGTCCATCTCGGCTGCGGCCTGAACCAGCATGCCGGGGCCGGGTTTACGCATCTGATCCTCGATCACGGTTGGGTCTTTGACACCCGGCGCCAGCGCGCAGAAATAGATGCCATCCACATCTGCGTCATATTGCGCCAGCTGGCGGCGCACCTCGGTGTGGATCTCGGCCAGTCCTGCTTCGGTGAGCTTGCCGCGCCCGATTACTGATTGATTAGTGATAATGACCACGGGCCAGCCCTTGCTACGCAACCGCGCAATGGCTGCGCCCGCCCCGTCGATCAGGCGCACATCGGCTGGGTCATTGAGGTGGTGTACCAGTTCGATGATGGTGCCGTCTCGGTCCAGAAACGCCGCAGGCCTCATGAAAACAGCCCCTTCACGTCCATTTCCGCCTGCGCGAGGCTCTCATGAGTGCCGATATCGCGGTGATAGCCAGTATGGGTGTACCCACGCATCCTCCCGACAAAGGCCGGGATAACGTCAAAGCCGAAGTCGAACGCCTCCATATCCGCAATCTCGCGCCAGGCGTCTGCGTCCAGCACATAAATCCCCGCATTGGCCAGGTCACTTTTGGGGTGTTCAGGCTTTTCGACAAATTCAGTCACGCGGGTGTCTGCATCCAGCGCGGCAATGCCACATTTCTCGGGGTAGGGGGTGTGGAACAGCGCCATGGTCATCGGATCGTCGTGGCCTTCGTGAAAATCCACAAGCTTGCCCAGATCCATGTCGCTGAGGTTGTCGGCATAGATCACCACGATCTGATCAGTCCCCTCCGCCCAGTCACGATTGGCGCACACGGTACCGGCAGACCCCAGCAATTCAGGTTCAAAGGCCTCTGTTAGGGTCACATTTCTAGTATGATTCACCGTGTCGAGATGGGCACGCACGGGATCCGGCAGGTGGTGCGTGTTGATCAGCGCCTGATCAATGCACGCAGCGTCCAAAGCATCGACCCAGTAGTCCAGCATGGGCCGTCCTCCCACCTGAACCAGACATTTGGGCATGGTGTCGGTCAGCGGGCGCAGCCGCGTGCCCAAGCCTCCTGCCAGCAACAGGGCTCGGGTGCTCATGCGCTCACCTTACGCACCACACCCAGCGCTGCCATCATCTTGTCGGATTGCTCCAGAATGTCCTCGACCGGGGCGGCCGTTTCCATCCAGTCGCGATAGGCGCTGACGTTGTCAAATGTGCTGCGGGTGGGTTTCCATCCAAGCGCCTTGAGTTTGGAGACATCCGACAGGATATGCCGTGTGTCACCAAAGCGGTACTTGCCCGACGCTTGTGGTTCGAAGTCGTTGTGGCCAAAGACTTGCCCGACGGTCTGCGCAAATTCGCCGACAGTCACGGCCTTGTCTCCGCCCACGTTGAACATCTCGTAATTCGCGCGGTCATCTTCGAGCACCTTGAGGTTGGCATCCACCACATCCAGATAGTTCACGAAATCGCGCACCTGATTGCCGTCCTCATAGATCACTGGTGCGCGCCCCACGTGGAAGCTCAACGAGAAGATCCGGCAGGCGCCCGAATAGGCGTTGTAAAGGCTCTGACGTGGACCCTGCACAATCGAATAGCGCATGGCCACTGAAGGGATGCTATACATGCGCCCCAGATTCAGAGCCGCATTTTCCTGGGCAATCTTGGAGGTGCCATAGCAGTTTTGCGGGTTGGCCACGGTTTCGTCCGTGGCTTGCGAGGTCAGAGGTCCAGCTTGGGTGCCACTCGCCTGAATGTCCCAGATGCCGCGGCGCAATTGATCATCCGGCCGCAGCCCCGGCAACACACGCGCGCCATTTGCATCCAGATACAGCCCTTCACCCAAAGTGGCCTGACTTGAGGCGACAATTACCTTCTGGATGGGCAGCTTTTCCCGCACGATCAATTCGTAGATCAGGGCCGTCGAGGTCACATTGGTGGAGAAGAAACGCGAGAACTCGGGCAGGTAATCCTGAAAGGCGGCGAGGTGATAGACCGCATCGACCCCCCGTAAGGCTGCAAGCAGAGCCGCTTCGTCACGCACATCGCCGATCATCAATTCGATTTCGGGGTCCAGATACCCGGGTTTTTCGCCGCCCCGGTGGACGGGCTGTTGCAGGATGTCCAGCACCCGCACACTGTGACCACGCGCGAGCAGCGCATCGGCTGTGTGGCTTCCGATAAACCCGGCCCCACCTGTGATCAGAACCTTCATGTCTCTGCCTCTTTGTTAGAGCCTAAAACGTATAGCGATCTGAGATAAAGATCACCCGGGACCCGCGGCGGTCAATGCGGAAGGGTAATTCACGTGGATGGCCGCAGGCAGTGCGGATCGCGTCATGTTTTTCGGGTGGTGCCATCACTAGCAGAAATCCTCCGCCCCCGGCGCCCAGCAATTTACCGCCCATGGCACCATTGGCACGGGCTACGTTGTACCATTCATCGACACCCGGGTTGGTGATGCCAAACCCAAGGGATCGTTTCAGCACCCAACCCTCATGCAGGATGCGTCCAAAGTCTTCCAGATCGCCCGCACCGCCCATGGTGGTGCGCAGTTCACCGGCGAGGTCACGCATGTCGCGCAACACGGACATCTTGTCCCGGCTGCCTTCGGATTGCTTTTTCAGGATCGTGTCAGCATCGCGCTGCTGGTCTGTATAGAGCAGCAGAACATGCTTTTCGATCTGGTCCAGAAAGGCTGGATCGCAAGGCACAGGCTCTACATCAACCGTATGATCGGGGTTGAAACGGATATAGTTCACGCCGCCATAGGCCGCCGCGTACTGGTCCTGCCGCCCGATGGGCTTGCCCAAGATATCGATTTCTATCTCGCAGGCTTTTTCTGCCAGCATCCCCGGAGACGTCACCTGCCCTTTATATGCGTAAAGTGCATTCAGCATGCCGACCGCCAAGCTGGAGGACGACCCCATACCGGTTCCGGCAGGCACATCGCCTACGGTCGTAATCTCCAGATGTTCTCCCAATCCCGTCATGCGCAGTGCTTCGCGCGCAATCGTATGGTCGAGCTGATCGATACCATCAGCGATCTCGACCCGGGTGTAGGCCATACGCGTGGTCTTGTCGAAGCGGGGCGAGACTGTGACATACATATGTTGGGCCACGCCCATGGACAGAACGGCTCCGAATTCATGCTCATAAAAGGCGGGCAGATCGGTACCGCCTCCAGCAAAACTGACACGGTAAGGGGTTTGGGTGATAATCACGGCTTTTCCAGTCTGGCTCTGTATTGTGAAATGAGTGGTTCGAGGCAGTTCTGCAGGTCAAACCTGTCGATAAGATGGCTGCGGCCCTTTTCTGCGAGATCCTGTGACAATTCTTCATCCCCTCCCAGGCGCATTAGCGCATCTGCTAGCGCCATTGCATCTTCGGGGGGTACAAGTAGCCCTGTTTCGCCGCTCCGTATCAGGTCCGGAATGCCTACCAGATTTGTTGAAATTGCGGGCAATCCACAGGCCATGGCTTCCATCAGCATTTGTGGCAAACCGTCCACATCGTTGTCGGCCGCCCAAAGACAGGGCAGGGTATAGATGTCACCGCTATACATGAAATCAGGGATATCTTCCTGCTTGAGTGCCTCGCCGGTTAGAGTGATGAGATCCCCAAGATCGGCAGCCTCGATCTGCGTGCGCAAGTCTGTCTCGTCGGGGCCACTGCCTGCAATGGTGCAACGAAAGTCCAGACCGCGCTCGCGCAGCAAGCCACAGGCCTCGATCAATACCGGGAACCCTTTCTTTGCCACCAGCCGACCCGATGACAGGATATGCAACGGCGTGCTTTCCGGACGGGTCCGGCGTCTGGGGATGAAATGTGACGTGTCGATACCGCAATATGCGATGTGCAGCTTGTCAGCATCCGCCCCGTTCTTGATGTAGAATTGACGGTGAAATTCTGAGATACAAATAATGAAGTCTGCCCGTGCGATCTTGGATTGCAGGGCTGAGCGGTTGCGGAACAGGTCTGCCGCATGTCCGGTAAAACTGAAAGACCGATCCATAAGCCAGGCCCCATACATGGCCACCGTGCCGCCCGAATGAATCCATTGCGAATGGATATGGGTGACATCCTCATCCGCCAGTTGCGCCGCCCAGTGACAGGCCACAGCCAGATGCCATAGACCCACGGCCCGGATGCGCAACGTTTCGCGCGGAGCGAAACAGGCATCTTTCAATGCCGCCCAGAACCGCCCGCCAAACCGGCCAGGGGCGGCTAGAACCGCCCGCAGGACCCGCCTTTTGGACATGGGGTAAATAGCATGGGTTGCCTCAGCCATCTCTGCAATGTCTGGGGACGAAAAGTATGTCTTTTCCGGGCGCATCAACGCATGAAGCGTGACCGGGATGCCCGCCTTTTTGACAACGCGCAGCTCGTTGCCCACCCAAGCGTCGCCCACGCCTTGCGTTGTCATGTAGTGGATCATGTATCAGATGGGCCAGTTTCGACAGATCAATATGTATAATGGACGGTATAAGGACGCCAACGCCGAGGCAAGCTGACCAGCTCTAAAAACTGATTTGCGTCTCTGCAGCGCGGCTTGTATTGCATCTGCGCCACGGGGCAGCGGAGATTTCTCCTCGGTCAATATTTTAACACGCCGTCACCATTTTGACGGCATAAGCGAAGCCACGCACACATTATTGCCAGAAGGACATCCTATGCCGACCGAAAGCCTAGAGACATTTGCAACGGATTATTACCAACGCTTCGCCGCGGCGGTAGCTGCATTCGACAAAGCACCCATTCAGGATGTTCTGAACATCTTTGACCAGGTGTCCGCCGCAGGTGGCACGCTGTACCTAGCGGGCAATGGAGGTAGCGCAGGTATTGCCGATCACTCGGTCTGTGACATCTCCAAGGGCACATATGTTGAGGGTCAGGTGCCATTGCGGACCGTGTCACTTGCCGCGAACGGACCTATTCTTACGGCTTTGGGAAATGACGTCTCATATGACGCGGTGTTTTCGGAGCAGTTGAAATACTACCTTACCGAAAAGGACGCACTTTTGGTGGTTAGCTCATCGGGCAACTCGCCCAATGTAGTCAACGCGGTGGAATATGCCAACGCCAAGGGCGTACCTACAATCGCCTTTGTCGGGTTCAAGGGTGGTAAGCTCAAAGAGATTGCGCGCCACGTGGTTCACATAGCTGCTGACAATTACGGTATTGTTGAAGACATCCACATGAGCCTGATCCACTGTCTGACCCAATACATGAAGATGCGCGCGACCGCGTGACATGGATAAATATGGAAGCAGGATTGTCTGAGGATCTCAGGAGACTGACAGTAGTCCGGTTTTTTAAGCGTTGGGTAAACGAACGCTGCGGATATGAGGGCTAATTAGTTGTATTTTGACAACCGGAAAAATATGGCCTTACGTCATGTGGTATGCCGAGACAGGCGGTAGAAGAGCAAGCGCGTCACTGCCAGATGAACCATTCAAGTTATCGCATCAAAGAACAGGCCACCCCCTATGAAAATCACATTCATAATGTTTTCCAATGCCTTGAACGGCGGCAATCGCGTGATCGGGCTTGTGGCCTCGGAACTAGTGGCGCGGGGTCATGATGTAGAAATTTTCAAGCTGCCACACAAAAAGCCACGTCTCAAAGCTGTATTGCGCAACTATATCCAGCATGGTGAGGGGCTGCGCAAACGAGTGGATGGGCCCTTTCTCGATCGCATCATGGATCGCGTCACAACGCTTGAGACGCGCCGCCCAGTGCGGGATGCGGATTTGCCTGATGCGGATGTAGTTATCGCAACTTGGTGGGAAACTGCCCCATGGGTTAATGCGCTCTCGTCTCGGAAAGGCGCCAAGGCCTATTTCATGCAGGATTACGGCGCGCCGGGTCAGGAGCTTGATGCGCTCATACCGACCTGGAAAATGCCGTTCACCTTCATCACCCTGAATCGCCGATTGCAGGCCATGATCAAGGCACAGAACCTGGACGCTCCGGTGGCCATTATGAGCAACGCCGTGGATCACAGTCTGTTCAATGCGCCGCCGCGCGTGCGTGGCATGCCGCCCACCATTGGTTTGTTGTACCGGGGCAAGCAAAGCAAGGGGATGGATATTGCGGCCAAGGCATTGACCCGCATCCGCCAAGAGATTCCGGGCGTAAAAGTCGTTGCTGTGGGCAATAACAAGAAACAACTGCCGGACTGGGTCGATCTGGTCGAAAAGCCAGATGACCAGACATTGATAGAGATCTATAGAAGTTGCGATCTGTGGCTGTTTCCCAGCCGAATGGAAGGCTTTGGCCTACCGATCATCGAAGCCATGGCCTGCCGTACCCCGGTGATTTCGACGCGCGTGGGTGGGGCAGAAGATGTCATCACAGATGGTGTCAACGGGTGTCTGGTGGATATCGACGATTGGAATACCATGGCCACGCGCGCCATCGATGTCCTCAATGGCCCAACAGGGGACTGGCTCAAGATGTCTCAGGCCGCCCATGAAGCGGTGTCTGGCCATACGTGGTCCGATGCAGTCGATGTTTTTGAGGCGGCCCTTGGTCAGGCTGCTGCAATGCGCCCCTGAGGGCCGATTGCGCATCCGTTTTGCAGCGAAGTGCCCACGAACCGCAACAGCTGCAGCTGCAGCTGCAGCTACCTGGAGCTTTTAACCTTGCCATTGTCAGGCCTGACCGTTTCTATAATCCCGTCTTTTTATATTGGGATCATTTAAATATCCTTCTTCCCGCTTGATCCGGAAACACTGCAAATCAGCCATCAGGATGCCAAAACTATCGGTGCATCCCTCGCACAGGATTATCAGTCCAAAGAGCCCTATCACTACATCTGTGTCGATGATTTCCTGTCACTGGAGATTCTGGAAAAGGTACGCGCGGAAGCCTTTGAAATGGGTGAGAAGGCTCCTGAGAATTCCAGCGCAAACGAAAGGCTCAAGACATTCTACAACCCGGACCGGATGCCCGCCTACAGCAAGGGGGTCTTTCATGCGCTCAATTCAAGGCCCTTCATCCAGTTTCTGGAAAACATGTCCGGCATCAAGGGACTGATCCCTACTATCAGGGTGGTAGCATCCACCTTACGGAAACAACCGGGTTTCTGGGGATCCATGCGGACTTCAACCACCATTCGATCATGAACCTAGAACGACGGCTCAATCTTCTGATCTACCTCAACCCAGACTGGAAAGAGGAGTACGGTGGCTCTTTCGAGATCTGGACCAACGACATGAAAGAGAAAGTGGCAGGATTTGCCCCAATCATGAACCGGATGCGCTGCTTTTCCACAGGAGATAACACGATGCACGGCAATCCCGAACCTGTGAACCATCCTAACGTCGACCCGCGCCTGTCGATTGCGCTCTACTATTACACGGCAACATAGGAGGAAGGGCGCGTGGAGCAGACCACCGTGTTCAAAAAGCGCCCTGGATCAGGGGATACAAAGAGCAACGAGGCCACTTTGCGCGTCGTGCGCGATTTTGTACCGCCCATTCTTTATCGCAAAACCAGAAACCTTGTCCGTAAATTGCGGTTATGATCGGCCCAACGACCTAAAGCATGGGATGGCACATCGCTTGATCCAACCTTTTTACATATCCACCGCCTCGGACATACATCGAATTGTTCCAAGTTGCTCCACTCTTCCCGGCAGATCAGCCGCACGTTCAAAGCGTGCCGGCGTCGGGTTTCATGCGGCACCTTGTGGGCCGACTTGAACATCGTGCTCAGAATGAAGGTACATACGACATCAATCAAAAGTGCCCGAGAAACTGCGCTGGTACCCATCTGGCGCCAGTGTTCAAAAAAAGAAGGCGGCCTAAAGGCCGCCAACTTTCCGTTATTATTTGTTCAGTGACTGAACGATCAAGCTTTCTTGCGGCGGCGCATCGCTGCCATGCCACCAATACCTGCTAGCAGTAAGAAAGCGGACGCTGGGAGCGGAACAACACTAATACCAGCAACGGCAAAATCGTTGTTTCCATCGTCTGTGCAGCTATCGGTCGTACAAGGCGACCTAAACTCTGAACGCGCCCAGAATTCAATGTAAGACACGCCTGCAATCCCTGTTCCGAAGTCGGCATAGGCATATCCCGAGTCATCGGCAGGATCGTTAGCGCGCAGCTCACTTTTCAGAAGTGTAGCTCCGCCCGTATCAAAAAGTTCAAACCGGGCCAACTCACTGCCATTAGTTGACGTGAACATATCAAAGAAATGGATGCCCAGAACACGTGTCGGTCCGTTGTCGAACGTCACCCTAGCAGCCTCGGTACGGCGGTCAGCTTCGATCTCGTCGTCTCCGATACCAAAACCGTCAAACGCACAGGCCAATGGTCCGAGGTCTTGACAATAACTTGCTCCCGGAGAAAGGCCATCGAAGGCTTGCGAATAGTTCACGGCACCTCCGGCCAAAGACGAGACCGTTACGCCGTCCGGCTCAGCACCATTGGTGAAATCGATTGTTGTTATAGCAGCAGCAGGGCTTGCCGCGATTGCCAAATACGAAAAGGCTGCAATAGCCACATGTTTCAGATTCATTACTTAAATCCCCTTTTTAAGCTATTTTTCAAACAATAGCACACCACACTCTGTTATCACTTTTTACTTATTTTTGCCCAATTTACAACACACTTTTGGCGCGAATCTGTCTTTTTTAAGCTTGGCCATCCTGTTAGTAGAGTATTCTGAAGATGGAAAATATATTTTTAAATACAGCATGTTGATTAGCTTTTCAAAGGCTCTTAGTCCCAGATGAGAGGTCTGGTTTACGTTTGCACAACTGATCCGGAACTCGTGAAAGTATTAATTTTTGAGCACAGCACTGATCAGATGTTGGAATAGAATCAGGATATCTTACTGATCTTGCTTTCTGATCAAGAGCCTCTGGACATCCGGCTGAAGTAGTCCTTTGTCTGCGGTGAATGTCTGCAGTTTAGGTAAACTGCGCCATAGGCGTTGCGGTTCACTCACACTGGCGACTTAAGGAAGCGGGATGGCCTAACAGCTAATGCCCGTCGGTCGGGTCTAAAGCATTGGAGATTAGAGGCCATAACACTTCTGAACCTGCAGGAGAAATATGGTGGACGTCATCGTACAATGGAATGCCGTCCACCTGAAAGCCACACACACCCTCGACACACATACCGATTTCTGGGGCAATCAGCACCAAACCGTCGCGCGGAGCAAAAGCGCGATCAACGATAAGATGTCGATTGATATGATCGGCCAAGGGGGAAGCTTTAGGGAGCGGATGCTGCCATTGCACGCTTCGGGCCATTAGGCGTGGTATATCGTGCTTCTGCTCGGGAACCGTTCGCATCCAGACAATACGCGAGATCCCAACACCGTGCAAAGCTTGAAGCGTTTCGTCTACGGCTGTCTTCAGGATTCTATGACGCAAGGGAGGAAGGGAATTTGCGAGCCAACTCCGAGGGCGATCATCCCTCAAAAACTCGAAGTGGGGGAAGTTGGTCCACCGTGATACCAATACAACTGTTTCCGGCCGCACACGCTTGATATAGGATAGCACCCGATCGTTATTACCAACGCAGTCATGCCAAATCGGCATACGGGTGTTGCGCGCACCCAACAACCCTAGGCAGGCACTATGGCCGACCAAAACGCCTCTTTGGCCGGCCTGTTCTGCAAATCTTGCGAACCCAGCCTGCATCGAGATCGTATGGCTATCGCCCCAGACTACAAAATCTATGGTGCCCTCTGTTCGGCCGATGCCACATACAAACTGGCCCTTCAAGTATTCGACCGTCTGACACTTGGCCCGGTGGCCGTAATCGGATTGGCTTCCGGCTGTTAAACGTGATAATGCGTCAGTGTTCCACCGGTTGGGCAAACCATTTCTTTCGCTTGTCAGAATTGCAACTGCGCTCAGCATGGCTGTGCAGGACAGCGCCAGCGCAAAAATACGGCCACGCTCCCGGAAAACCCAACGACGGCGCCTTATCGGTTGTTCGACAAATCTGTAACTGACGGCCGACAGAACAAGCGATAGGATCACAACCCCAACCAATCCCAAAGCCCTCACATCGTCCATCATGACATAGCGATAGAATGCCAGAAGCGGCCAGTGCCACAGGTAAAAACCGTAACTGATCAAACCAATCGCCACCATCGGTGGCACACTCAGAATCCGCCCTACAACAGATTGGGGACCCGCCCAAATCACCAAGGCCGATCCAAGAACAGGCGGCAGCGCGGCGATACCCGGGAAAGGAGTCTGGTCGGAATACCCCCAAAGGGCAAAGGCGATAAGACCGATCCCCAAAAGACCCGCTACATGGGCCCACACTCTTTTCGGCTGGTCCAGCCTGGCCAGCGCCAACATAACGCCGACGCCCAGTTCCCAAAATCGTGCGGGCAACATATAGAAAGCGCCCTTGGGAAAAACTTCAAAAATCGCAACAGCGCTCAGAAATGACAACAATGACAGGGTTGCTACAACCGTAAGGACACGCCTGATCCCCATCGAAAAACACAGCAGGAACACCATCGGCAACACGACATAGAACTGCTCTTCAACCGCCAAAGACCACAGATGCAAAAGCGGATAACTGTCAGGGGGCGCTGCGAAATAGTCAATTTCGATCAAGAAAAAGAAATTCGCGAGGAAGAGAAGCGCCCAGATCGCCGACACGCCCAAAGTGGTCAGGTCGCCCGGCAGATAAAACCATATTCCAAGGATCATTGAGACCGCGATGACCAAAAAAAGC
>NZ_JBDUXB010000052.1:0-268732 GCF_039945315.1 Tateyamaria sp.
GACAGCGCTTGAGAAAGTGGCGGCTGCCTGCGGATGCGAGAACGTCGTCACCTGTCAGGACGTGGACACGGGCGCGACGCTGCAAGCGGCGATCGACAGCAAGCAGATGACGATCATCGTGGTGAAATGCGACAGCGGCAATATCAAGCTGCCGGTGATCACAATGGACCCCGTCGTCATCAAAGATCGGTTCATGAAGGCTGTGGCGAGTTAAAAGCCTACCCGGTCCCCGCCTTTCAGGGCGAGGATCTCGCGCGCCTCGTCTGGCGTCGCGACCTCGTTGCCAAGATCCTCGACAATACGGCGGATCTTGGTGACCTGTTGGGCGTTTGACTCGGCCAACTCACCCCGCTTGATGAACAGGCTGTCCTCCATACCGACACGTACGTTCCCGCCCATCTGACTGGCCGTGGTCGCCAGACCCATCTGTGCGCCACCGGCACCCAGAACGGACCAGCGGTAGTCATCGCCAAACAGACGGTCGGCTGTGCGCTTCATGAAGATCAGGTTGTCTACCTCGGGTCCGATCCCGCCAAGGATGCCAAAGATGAACTGGATGAACACAGGCGCTTTGAACATGCCCTGAGCCATGCAGAATTTGAGGTTATAGAGGTGGCCGACATCGTAGCACTCATGCTCGAACTTGATGTCGTGGGGGGCGAGCGTCTCGGCTGCCTCACGGATGTCAGCGAAGGTGTTGCGGAAGATGTTCGCTTCTGACCCTTCAATGTAGTCCTTTTCCCAGTCGTATTTCCACGTGTCATAGCGCCCTGCGAGCGGATGAAAGGCGAAGTTCATCGATCCCATGTTCAGGCTGCACATTTCTGGCGAAAACTTGGTCGCTGCCTCGATCCGTTCTTTGATCAACATGGTCGGTGCGCCGCCCGTCGTGATGTTGACCACAGCATTTGTCGATTGCTTCACCCGAGAAAGGATGGGCGCATAGTGATCCGGGTTGACGGATGGCCGATAGTCATCTGGATCACGCGTATGCAGGTGCAGGATAGAGGCCCCGGCCTCCGCCGCTGCAATCGCCTGTTCGGCAATCTCGTTCTGCGTGATGGGCAGCGTGTCAGACATTGTGGGCGTGTGGATCGACCCGGTGACAGCGCAGGTGATGATCGTCTTGGATTTGGCCATGGGTCAGTCGCCTTTTGGTTTGGTGTTCACTCGATAGCTGAGCGGGAAAAGTTCGAGGTCGTAGCGGTCGCGCACGAGGCCCCAGACGCCCTTGGGCGCTTTGAGCATCACGACGATGGCAACAGCGCCCAGCACCATCAGGTAGATGGTGCCAAAGTCCGCCAAGGTTTCGCGCAACAGGAAGAAGAGGATCGTGCCGATGATGGGTCCTTCGAGCGTGCCGATACCGCCGATCACGACAATGAAGATCACAAAAGCAGTCCAGTCGTTGACGGAGAATGCCGCGTCTGGAGAGATGCGCAGTTTTTGCAGGAACAGCAGCCCTCCGATGATAGCGGTAAAGGCCGAGGTGACCACATAGACCTCCAGCTTGGTTCGCCAGATGTCGATGCCAAGGCCGCTGGCTGCCACTTCGCTGTCGCGGATGGCTGTCAAGGCCAGACCACGACGCGAGCGCAAGAAGAGGTAGACGCACGTTATGACGGTCACGGCCGCGCCAAGAGCCAACCAATAGCTGAGCGCTTCACGACCCGAGCGGGAGTCCGCTAGGCTACGGACGATGTCGACGGGCAACGATGTTCCGGACCCGCCTCCAAGGGCGGAGATTTGCGCGAAGGTTAGCCTGAACACCTCGGCTACAACCCATGTGCCGATGGCAAAATAGGCCCCCTTGAGGCGAAAGATGAGTGCAGCAATCGGAACTGACATCAGCCCGGCGAGAACCCCGGCCAACAGGATCGCTACGATTGGATGCAACCCACCAAAGATTGAAAGCGCGAACAGCATGTAACCGCCAAAGCCAACAAAAGCCTGCTGCCCCACCGACACAAGGCCCGCATATCCTGCCATCAGGTTCCAGAGGCAGGCGAGCGAGAGGTAGAGGAAAATCTCGCCCAGCAGCCGCAAATCTGCACGGCCCGCCCACCAAGGGGCCGCGGCCAGCACGATTAGGGCGAGAACTGCAATGATCATTGCAACGCGAGACGCAGGAGTGGCGCGGGTGACGGTATTCAATGCTCGACCCTCGGGAACAGGCCGTTCGGGCGCACGGCCAGAACGACGAGGAAGGCGATGTGACCCGCCAGAACCTGCCATCCGGGGTCGATCTTGGCCCCGATGGTTTGGGCCACGCCAAGGATCACGCCGCCCGCCAAAGTGCCCCAGATGTTGCCAAGCCCGCCGATGATCACAGCCTCGAACCCGAATATCAGACGCCCGCCCCCGATGGCCGGATCAAAGCTGGTGCGCACGCCCAGCAGGATGCCCGCAATCGCCGTGACTGCGAGCGCGAGCGCCATGGCGAGGCCGTAGATATGCGCCTTATTCAGACCCATCAGTTGGGCAATGTCTTGATTGTCTGACACAGCGCGAAACCCGCGACCAAGCGCAGTAGAATAGAAAATCCATTGTAGGCCCGCGATCACAACGATCGCCATGCCGAAAGTAAGCAGGGGCAGCACACCCAATGACAAACCACCCACAGCAATGCTTGCTGTCTCTATAGCGCCGGCATTCAGCTTTTGCGGATCGGCGGTGTACCCTTCCAACAAGGCGTTTTGCACGATCACGGACAGACCGAATGTCACCAGCAAGGGCGGCAGGATGTCGCTGCCAAGGGTCTGGTTCAGCAGGCCCCGTTGCAGGATGTAGCCAATCCCGGCCATGGCAGGCATGACGATCAGAAGGGCTACGAATGGATGCACCCCAAGGATCAGCGTTGTGCTGAGGCCCAGATAGGCGGCGAGAATAATGAGGTCGCCATGGGCAATGTTGACCAACCGCATCACGCCGAAAATCAGCGACAGACCAGCGGCAAACAGCGCGTAGAGCCCGCCCAGCAGGATGCCCTGCACCACGGCGTTGATCCATTCGATCATGCGTCCACTCCGAAATAGGCGGCTGTGATTTGGTCGCGCGTGATATCCTCGACCCGGCCGGTCAGCGACACGCGGCCCTCTTGCAAACAATAAACCCGGGAGGATACGGCGAGCGCCTTGGTGATGTCCTGCTCTACGATCAGGGCGGTCATGCCGCCTGAAATGATGTTGGGCAGCGCGTCATAGATCGACTTGATGATGACAGGGGCAAGGCCAAGGCTGATCTCGTCAAAGAGGATCAGTTCGGGGTTGCTCATCAACGCTCGGCCGATGGCGACCATCTGTTGCTGTCCTCCGGAGAGAGAGGTCGAGGGCTGATTGCGCCGCTCTTTCAGGATTGGAAACAGGTCATAGATGGTGTCGAGAGACCATGGCCCGGAACTGCCGACTGTACTGCCGAGTCGTAGATTTTCTTCAACTGATAGAGATGGGAACAACTGCCGACCCTCTGGCACTAGCGCGATCCCAGCATAGGCGACCTGATCGGCCCGAAGTGCGCCAATGGTCTGTCCTTTGAAAGTGACCTGCGTTGCCTCGTTGCTGAGTAACCCCGAAATCGAACGCATCAGCGTCGTCTTGCCCGCACCATTGGCCCCTATTATGGCAATCACTTCGCCTGTCGCGATTTCCATATCCAGCCCGAACAGAGCCTGAAAATCCCCGTAATGGGCATCAAGCCCGCTGAGTTTCAACAATGGGTCAGACATCGGGATCGACCCCAAGATAGATTTCCTTGACCTCAGCGCTTTCCATGATGGCTTTGGGTGCGCCTTCGGCAATCTTTTTGCCAAAGTCTATGACGATCAGGCGTTCAACCACGGCCAGCAGCGCGTGCACCACGTGTTCAATCCAAATGATGGTCGTACCGTTCGCATTGACCCGCTTAATCGTGTCTATCAAGGCGGTGCATTCTGCTTCGGTCAGGCCTCCTGCGATTTCATCAAGCAGTAAGAGCTTTGGTTTGGCTGCAAGCGCGCGCGCCATTTCCAGGCGTTTGCGGTCCAGCAACGACAGCGCTCCGGCGCGGATATTGGCTTTGGGCAGCAGGCCGGTGTCTTCGAGAACGGCCAGCACATGAGCTTCCGCCTCATGACCACGCAGGCCCGCGCCCTCAATTGCGCCGACCAGCGCGTTTTCAAAAACGGTCATGCCCCCAAAAGGTTGGGGCACCTGAAAAGACCGCGCAATGCCCAGTTTGCAGCGCCGCGCGGCCGAAGTGTTTGAGATGTCCTGACCGGCGAACGCGATTTGACCCGCGTCGGGTCCGAGTGCCCCGGTGATCAGGTTGAACAGAGATGTCTTGCCCGCCCCGTTGGGCCCCAGAATGCCCACCGCCTCACCCTGAGCAACGTCAAAGCTAGTGTCGTCGGCCACCACAACGGCGCCGAACGACTTTTTGAGGCCCGAGATGGACAGGAGGGCGGACACCTTTGTTTAGCCCAGCAGCTGCAATTCGCCGCCCACAGGGATGTCCGGAGCGTGCTTGTTGTTAGTGATCACCAACTCGACGCTGTCACCTGCCGCTTGCCATTGGCCCGACACCAGCGGAGTCTTGGACACGTTTGGCACAGGCCCGTTGGACCAGTTCACATCGCCGACGATGGTGGACATGTTCGTGCCTTTGATGGCTGCCGCGATGGCATCCGGATCGTCCAAATCCTCGGCCCGGCTGATCGTGTCGGCGACAACTTCGAACAGTGCGTGCTTGAAACCGATGGGTTGGGTCCACGGGCGGCCAGTGGCTTGCGTGAAGCCTGCAGCCAGATCCCCGGCAGAGGCGCCTGTGAGGGACGAGCTGAACGGATGGCTTGGCGACCACCAGATCTCCGAGGTGAGACCGACACCACGATCACCCAATGCTTCGATGGCCGATGGGAACAACAGGGCCTTGCCGATGGTTGCAACCTTGGGATTGAACCCCTGTTGTGCGGCCTGCGCCCAGAACGTGCCAAAGTCCGGCGGGATCATCACACCGGTTACAATCTCGCATCCCGCATCTTTGAAAGCCGCGATGTAGTTCGAGAAATCGTCGTTCAGAGGCTGATACCGACCTGGATCGACCAGATCGAAGCCTTGCTCGGCCAATGGGCCGGGCAGACCCAGCTTCGCATCGCCCCAGGCGTTGCCGTCGGCATCGTTGGGGAACAACCCACCGACCTTCTTGGCGACGCCCGCGTCATTCCAAAGACCGGTAAAGTTGGCGATGATGTCCTCAAGCCCCCAGAAGAAGTGATAGGTGTAGCGGAAACCCTCGGCCGGATTGCCCCCGCGGCCGAAGAAGTAAGGCTGCCATGGAGCGTCTGTGGTGACGCAGGGTACTTCGTTAATCTCAGCCTGATCCGCGACGGGGTTTGTCGTGTCTGGCGTCGCGGCGGCGGTGATGATGTCGACTTCGTCCGACAGGATCAGCTCGGCGGCGACTTCCGCGGCGCGGTTGGGGTTGGACTGGCTGTCTTTCTTGATGATCTCGATGTCATAGGATTTGCCGTTGTTCATGACACCGCCAGCAAACTTGGCCTTCAGCCCTTCGATGATGTAGTCATCAGCTTCGGCAAACCCTGCGAGAGGGCCTGTCGTTGGGGTCACAAAGCCGACGCGGATTTTTGGGTTGGCCGCGTAGGCGCGTGTGGATGTCAGGATGGCCGGTGCCGCGACTGTGGCGGCCAACCCGCCCAGAACGGCGCGTCTGTTTGTCTTGAGTGTCATTTGGTATTCCTCCCAGAATTGTCAGTGCTTTAGTCGGGCAATATCGCCTCTAGTTTTTTTAGGTGTTCGGCCACGCGCGCTTTGGTGCGGGCCAGGTCTTCGGTCCTCCACTCCCGAAATCCAGCCCCGGCCGCCATACCGGTGCGTCCCTGATCCAGCAGGGATTGTAGTTGGGATGAGGGCGCAGGTGAGGCCTCCAAGTCAAACAAAACTTGTGCATGAATGTCTTGGGTCAGCTCAATCCCAACCAGATCCGCGTTTTCCAGCGGGCCAAGCACGGCCAGACGACGGCCAAAGCTGGCCTTGACCACATCATCGACGGCTTCGGCGGTGCAAATCCCGTTTTCGACCAGACTGATCGCCTCGCGCCACAGCGCGTGTTGCAGACGGTTGCCGATAAAGCCGGGCACATCCTTTTCGACCATCACAGGCGTTTTGCCTGCGTCGGCGAGTAGCGTGACCATCCCGTCAGCGAGGGCAGGATCGGTCCATTCGGTTTTCACCACTTCGACCAGTGGGATCATGTGCGGCGGGTTCCACCAATGTGCGCCAAGGGCGCAATGGCGACTGTGCAGACCTTCCATGATCCTGGTGATTTGAATGACAGATGTGTTGGATGCCAACACCGCACTTTCGGGTGCGTGGTTTTCGATCTCGGCAAAGATCGATTGTTTCAGTTCCAGCTTTTCCGGCGCAGCCTCGAAGACATAATCGGCGTCGTGCACAGAATCTTTTACAGTTGCGGCCAAACTGATGCCGGCGAGGGCGTTTGTGATTTCTGTCTCATCCGCGCCCAGCAACGCCATGCTTTCGGACACGCGCGCTGGCACACTGTTCAGCATGTCGGCGTTGGGGTCGGTGACGGTCACGTCGTGCCTCGCGCGGGCAAAGGTCAGCGCAATGCCATGGCCCATCAGACCGCCGCCTATGACTGCGATCCGGCTCATCCTGCGGTGTATCCACCATCTGCATAGAGGATGTGGCCAGTGTAGAAATCTGACGCCTTTGAGGACAGGAACAAGAGTGGCCCTGCCAGATCCTCAGGCTCGCCCAAACGTCCCTTGGGCACACGGGCAAGGAACCCGCTGCGCACCGTTTTGGCGTGATCGTCGTCCCCGAACATCCATGCCGTAAGGGGAGAACGGAAGACTGTGGGCGCAATGGCGTTGACGGTGATGCCAGTGGGGCCCAGCTCGCATCCCAAAGCCTTGGTGATCCCATCTACAGCCGCCTTGGAGGCGCAATAGGCGGTGTAGCCCGCTGGATGGCCCAGCAGTCCACGGGCTGAAGACATGAGTACAATCTTGCCCCCATCCCCTTGCGCCTGCATCTGCGTGCTGGCGGCGCGGGCCATGAGCCAGCTTTGGGTGACATTGGCGTCCATGACATTTTCAAAGGTCGATGGCTCCATTTCGCCGATCTTGGCCACTTTATTCATGCCAGAGGCGACGACCAGAATATCGATGCGGCCATAGGTGGCTACTGTTTCGGCGACCAGTGCCGCACAAGCGTTTTCGGAGTCAGGACGGGCGTTGATCTGGTGTGTCTCGCCTTTGCACGTACCAGCGACTTCGGCCATCGCGTCCGCATTGCCCGCGGCCAGAACGACCTTGGCACCGGCACCGGATAAACAGCGTGCAGCAACAGCACCAAATGCGCCCGAAGCCCCTGTGATAAGGGCGACTTTGCCAGAGACGTCGAAAAAAGAGAGTGGGTTGTCGAGGCTCAACTCGGGGCTCATGTCGGGCGTCCTCCTTCGGGATAGGGGATGACGACGAGCATCTTGCAGATATGGTTGCTCCGGTTTTCGATCTTGCGCACTTCACCCGGCGGAATTGTGCAGCTGTCCATCGCACCCAATACAGTGTCTGTACCATCGATCGTGACTGTCATCTCACCCTCGATAACCACATAGACCTTTTCAAAAGGGGTCGCGTCGGGGCCCGCACCGCCACCGGGTAGAAACTGGGAAAAGCCAATCCACTGGTTTTCCGGGCCGCCGTCTTCAAACCCTTGCAGGCGCAGTCCGGTCACGCCCCAATGGTTGGGGGCCTCGTAAGAAGTGGCATCGTCAAAACGCTTGACTAACATCGCATGTCCTTTCCGGTCGGTTGGGCGGATTGAAATCCGCCTTACGGACGAACAGTAAGGCGGAGGTGTCCTCCGCCCCCCGGTTCAGAAATCAGCGCCTGCTTCGATCCGATAGGCCTGATCCTTGTCCATCATCGCAACCAGACGGATGATGCATCCATCGCCGCGATCCCAGTTCCATGGGAAGAAGGCAAAGGTCACCCGCTTGCCGGTGACGTGGTCCAGATCGCCGCCCACGTTTTCAATGCCAAGGATACCGTTCTTGAACAGGGTCTGGTGCACAGGCTCCCATTCCGGGAAATCAACTTCCCATGGGGTGCCGCCGGACCATTCGAGATACTCGGCTTCAAGATGGGGCAGGATCGGGCCGTTGCGTTGTGGACCGATAGCCGTTGCCAGCGGGTGGTCATTGGCCTGGGTGTCGTGGCCAACCACCTTCACGCCTTTTTCGACCATCCAATCGGCTGCCGATGGGACAAGGCCGGGGCAATAGGCAAAGTAGTCGCCGTCTTCATACTGTTTGTGCCATCCGGTGTTGATGATCAGGACGTCATTCTTTCGAATGGCATGACCGCAGGCCTTTTCCAGATCGTCCGCCGTGATCTGCTCCCACTTCTTCTTTGGGATACTGACTACCAGACCCGTACCAAAGAAGTGTGGCAAAGGGACCTCGTCAATGAACGGGGTGCCCTGCACCACGTGGGCGGGCGCGTCGATGTGGGTGGTGACGTGCATGGTTGTTGTGATGGTCTGGGACAACACACCGGACTTCGCCATGTAGTGTTTCCGGTCGATCTGGACGTCCTTGAAGTACGGCCAGTTCGGGCACTGGAACCCATAGCGGTGGCTGAGGTTCACAAACTCGATCCCCATATCGTTGTTGTCGTTTTCCTGAAAATCGATCCCACGAATATTGACGACCATCTGTTCCTCCCAAAACCGGTGTGTGGTGTTTCGCAATATGGTGCGAGTGTATCGCATAACGGTCAAGTCTTGTTTTCAGCGTCCGTGTTTTCTAGGCTTGGCCATCCGCCAGCACGCGGGATCGGAAAGTGGAGCACAGGCTTGGACGGGCAAGATAATCAACGAAATCAGGGCATTCAGGTCATTTCCCGGGCGGCGGACATCCTCCGCCTGCTGGGGCAAGACACAGGTGGGTTGAGCCTTGGACAGATCGCGACTCGCGTTCAACTGCCCCGCTCTACGGTACAGCGGATCGTTTCGGCTCTGGCGGTTGAGGGGTTCATTTCGACCGAAAGAGGGGCCTCAGGAATCAGGCTTGGCCCTGAAATCCAAAGTCTGGGGCAGGCCGCATCATCGGATATGCGGGACCGGCTGCGCCCCATCATGCAGGCCATCGCTGATGAGACAGGCGAGACTGTCGACCTCGCCATTCTGGAGGGGTCAGCCATGTTGTTTATCGATCAGATCGTCGGCTCTCAACGTTTGCGCACAGTGTCGAGCATCGGGGAACGGTTTCCGCTGACCACCACGGCAAATGGCAAGGCGGCACTGGCGCGTATGGAGGCCACGCAGGCCACCAAATTGATCCTCGCGGAATTGGAAGGCGATCCTGACAAACCGCTGGCTGCGATCCTGTCGGAGGTCGAGGATATTCGTCAGGGCGCGCTCGCCCATGATGAAAACGAGCATACCGAGGGTGTGTGTGCGATCGGATTTGCTCTGCGGGATGTGGGAGGTGACATCTATGCTGTGTCCATCCCAGTGCCCAGCACCCGCTATCCGCGCGTTAAAGATCGGTTGGCCGAGGTGATGACCCGTCACATGACCAGTATCGCCGCCTGATCCAACGGGTCGCTGGCTGTCCTGCGGGTGTCGCGAATCCATTGGACATGTGCGGCCTGATGTCTGAGCCTTCCCTCAAAAGTCAGTGACAGGGGATCGTCATGAAATCGCACTATCGTGTTGTCGTCATCGGGGGCGGCGTTGTGGGCACTTCCGTGCTCTATCACCTCGCCAAGATGGGGTGGAGCGATGTGTGCCTCATCGAACGTTCGGTCCTGACTGCCGGATCCAGCTGGCATGCAGCGGGTGGCATCCACGCGCTGAACGCTGACCCGAACATTGCCCAGCTTCAGGCCTATACCATCGACCTGCTGTCCGAGATCGAAAAAGAGTCTGGGCAGAACATTGGCCTGCACATGACCGGCGGACTGACCATGGCAGGCACACCCGACCGCTGGGAATGGCTGCAATCGGCCTATCGCACCTTTCAGTCCATCGGGATTGAAGACTGCCGTCTCGTCTCTGTCGAAGAGGCGGTCGAACTGAACCCGATCATGTCGGGTGAGGGGCTGTTGGGCGGCATGTGGGCGGACCGCGAAGGGTACATTGACACCACCGGTACGGTGCATGCTTACGCAGGTGCTGCGAAGAAATATGGCGCCACTGTCGTCGAACACAACCGCGTGCTGGAGCTGAACCAAAAACTGGAAGGGTGGGAGATCGTCACTGAAAAGGGCACCGTTACTTGCGAGCATGTGGTCAATGCTGCCGGCCTCTGGGCCAAGCAGGTGGGGCGTATGGCGGGCATCGAACTTCCTGTCTCCCCGCTCAACCACCACTATCTGATCTCCGACACCATCCCCGCGCTCGAAGAGCTTGATTTCGAAGTACCGATGACCGTCGACCTCGAAGGGTTCACTTATCTGCGTCAGGACCAGAAGGGTGTCTTGTTGGGCATCTACGAGATTGATCACCAGCACTGGAATATGGACGGAGCACCTTGGGAATACGGTTTCGAGTTGCAGCAGGAAGACCCTGATCGGATTGAAAAAGAGCTGATCATGGGCTTTGAACGCTATCCCGCATTGCAGGATGTTGGGGTCAAAACATGGGTCAACGGCGCCTTCACCTTCTCCCCCGACGGCAACCCTCTGGTTGGGCCTGTGCCCGGCAAGCGAGGATACTGGTCGGCCTGTGCGGTCATGGCCGGCTTCCTGCAAGGTGGCGGCGTCGGCAAATCGCTGGCCGAATGGATGATCCACGGCGAACCAGAGGCGGACGTGTACGGCATGGATGTGGCCCGCTACGGCGTCTGGGCCGAGAACAAGCAATACATCAAAGAGACGACTGGCCAGTTCTATTCTCGTCGTTTTGTGATGACGTATCCCAACGAACAACTGCCCGCGGGACGCCCGCTAAAGATGACTGGCATCTACGCCGATCAATCCGAGGCAGGGGCGGTTTGGGGCCAAAGTTGGGATCTGGAAGTGCCACTATACTTCGCGCCCAAGGGCTTTGCCGAAACCCCATCGCTCAAACGCTCCAACGCGCATGACATAGTGGGCGCCGAATGCCGCGCCGTGCGTGAGACTGTCGGTCTGCTGGACATCACGGCCTTTTCGCGGTTCGAGGTCACAGGTCCCAATGCGCAAGCATGGCTGGACCAGCTCATGGCCTCAAAACTCCCCGCGCCGGGTCGAGTCAAACTGGCCCCGATGCTCGGTGAAGACGGACGTCTCAAAGGGGATCTAACGATCTTTAACTGGGGAGACGGGCGATATTGGATCACAGGATCTTACTACCTGCGGGCGTGGCACATGCGCTGGTTCAATGATCACATAGAAGACGGCGTCGCTGTCCGTGATCTGGGGGACGAGATGGGAGGCCTGTCGTTGTCGGGGCCCAAATCGCGCGAGGTGCTTCGGGCTGCGCTGACTGACGGCGATGCGGATGCGCTCAAGTTCATGGGCTGCGGTCAAATGGACATCGGCCTCGTGCGCTGCCACGTGGGCAGACTTTCGGTGGCTGGTGAGCTTGGCTTTGAATTGCACTGCCGCGCGGGCGACCTCAAGGCGTTGCGCGACACGCTGCTTGCAGCGGGTGCCGAGCACGGGATGATCGAATACGGCTTCAACGCCCTCTTGTCCCTGCGTCTTGAAAAGTCGTTCGGCATCTGGTCGGCGGAATTTACCCAAGGCTACACGCCCGGCATGACGGGCATGGATCGTTGGATCGACTGGGACAAGGAGTTCGTCGGTAAGGCTGCGGCTATAGCTGAACGCGACGGCAACGGACCCGCGCAACGACAAGTCACTCTAGATATCGTCGCGGACGGAGCGGATGCGTCTGGCTATGAACCGATCTGGAAAGACGGCGTGCGTGTTGGTTTTGTGACCTCTGGTGGGTTCGGCCACACCACGGGCAAGTCGCTGGCCATGGCGCTGGTGGACACCGAACACAGCGGTGAAGGGTCCAACCTCAAGGTCCATATTGTCGGGGTAGAGCGTGACGCCAAGATCATCGCAGCCTCCCCCTACGATCCGGCTGGTAAAGCGATGCGCGGGTGAGCGAACACCGCCCACGTCGCCGCGGGCGCGGCGCGCCACCCACCAAGACGCGCAGAACGGATTACAGCCAGTTGCGCAATCCGTTCCCGCCGATGAACGTGTTCGCTGACAACAGGATCGCTGCGATCCATGAGGCGTCGCTGGACGTGCTGGAAGGGCTCGGGATCAAGGTGCTGCACAAGCAAGCCCGGACGACCTTCAAATCCGCCGGGGCCAAGGTCGATGAAGCTACAGAAACGGTTCATATCGGGCGTGAAATTGTTGAGGCGGCGCTGGCCACCGCGCCAAAATCTTTTCCTTTGATCGCTGGCAATCCGGCGCGTGATTTACTGATGGAGCTTGGCTCCATGGTATTCCAACCCGGCGCCGGGTGTCCTCATGCCACCGATCTGGAACGAGGGCGGCGTCCGGGCACTGAGCAGGACTTTCGCGAATTGATTAGCCTCACGCAGCATTTTGATGTGCTGCACATGATCCCGCCTTTGGTGGAACCGCAGGATGTGCCCATGCACCTGCGCCACTACGCGATGACCAGGGGTCAGATGGAACTGACCGACAAGGTCCCCTTCATCTATGCGCGTGGGGCCGGGCAAGTGGCCGAGTCCTTCGAGATGCTGCAAAGCTTTCGCAGGCTGTCGGACGATGAGTTCGCGGCCAATCCGCACTGCTACACGATTATCAACACCAACTCACCCCGGCAGTTGGATGTACCTATGGCCCAAGGCGTCATGGATTTTGCGCGCGCCGGACAGATGGCGATCATCACACCGTTTACGCTCATGGGCGCGATGGCCCCGATCACGGTCGCAGGCGCGATGACCCTGTCCCACGCCGAAGCACTGGCGGCGATCACGCTTGGACAACTGATCAACCCCGGTGCGCCCGTGTGCTACGGCACCTTCACCTCCAACGTGGATATGAAATCTGGTGCGCCGATCTTTGGCACACCCGAACACTTCAAGGCATCGCTCGCGGCGGGGCAATTGGCGCGCCATATCGGTTTGCCATGGCGGTGTGCATCGGGCTCGGCGGCGAACCTTGGCGATGTGCAGGCAGCCAATGAAACGCAGTTCGGCACGTGGGGTTGCTTGCTTGCAGGGTCCACAGTGACGCTGCACGCCGCTGGATGGCTCGAAGGGGGTCTGACGATCTCTTACGAAAAGCTGATCACCGACGTCGAAGTGTTGCAAATGGTTGCTGAACTCTGCGTGCCCACTCCGGCCGAAGACGCCGAGATTGCGCTCGATGCATTGGAAGAGGTGCAACCCGGCGGCCATTTCTTTGGAGCTGCCCATACGATGGAACGGTACCAGACAGAATTCTATGAACCGCTCGTCGCTGATTTTGCAAACTTCGGGACATGGTCAGAACGGGGTAATGTCGATGCCACCACGCGGGCGACCGATATCTGGAAAGGCATCCTGCGCGACTTCGTCCCTCCGACAGGGAATGGAGACCAGCTCGAAGAGTTGGACCGCTATATCGCAACAGCCACGGCAAGGGGCGGCTGCGCCCCCGAAAGCTGATCTTGCACGCACCAAGGTGCCGCGTGTAGCACTGTACCCATGATCAAGGGCAGGGGATAATGCGCACACAAGTTGTGATCGTCGGCGGCGGGCCGTCCGGGTTGTTACTAGGGCAATTGCTGCACCTTGCCGGGATCGACGCGGTCATTCTCGAACGCAAATCGCGCGACTACGTTCTGGGCCGTATCCGCGCGGGTGTGCTCGAACGGGGGCTGGTAGACCTGATGGGTCAAGCTGGCGTCGATGCCCGGATGAAGACTGAAGGGTTCGTCCATGATGGCACGCTGATCGGTTATGATGGCGAAATGTTTCGGGTCGACTTTGCGCACCATACGGATGCGACTGTCATGGTCTATGGTCAGACCGAGGTGACACGCGATCTTTACGACGCGCGCGACGCCACCGGGGGCGACACCCGGTTTGAGGTCGAAAACGTGGTCATCTGCGACCCGGACACAGACTCACCTCACGTGACTTTTGATCATGGTGGTCAAAGCCACCGCATCGATTGCGATTTTGTCGCCGGATGTGACGGGTTTCATGGCGTTAGCCGCAAGACAATTTCAGATGCCGTGCGGACCGATTTTGAAAAGGTCTATCCTTTTGGCTGGCTCGGTGTGCTGTCTGAAACGCCACCTGTGAACGATGAACTGATCTATGCCAATTCAGCCCGTGGTTTTGCCTTGTGTTCGATGCGCAACGCGCAACTGAGCCGCTATTATATTCAGTGCGATACGGCTGACAGCCCGGACAACTGGTCCGATGACGCCTTCTGGGATGAACTGCGCCGCAGAATTCCGGAAGAGGCAGCAGAGACACTGATCACCGGTCCAAGTATCGAAAAATCGATCGCCCCCTTGCGTAGTTTCGTGACCGAGCCGATGCGCTGGGGCCGCTTGTTCCTGTGCGGGGATGCAGCACACATCGTGCCGCCGACCGGGGCCAAGGGGCTCAACACCGCCGCGTCGGATGTGCATTACCTCAACCAAGGTCTGCGACAGTTCTACGCCGACGGCGACAGCCACGGCATCGACACATATTCGCAAAAGGCGTTGGCGCGGGTCTGGAAAACGCAGCGCTTCAGCTGGTGGTTTTCAAACCTGATGCACCACTACCCGGGCCAGACCGAATTCGACAAAAAGATGCAACTGGCTGAACTCGCCTTTTTGCGCGACAGCCCAGAGGCGCAGGCCGCCATGGCGCTGAATTATGTTGGGCTGCCCTACTAAACGCCTACAATTTGGTGCGCATCTGGTGGCCCGGCGCAAACAGGAATCGAACCTTGGTGACAGACGCATCGCTATCCCACGTCAAACGGTCGACCGCAAACAGTGCGGCGCCCTCGGAGCACGCCAACAGTTCAGCCTCGTCCTCTCCCGCATTCACGGCTGAAAAGGCAATCTCACCGTCTGAGTAGGGCGCATGGCGCAACAGCCATTCATTGGCGCTCAGGTTTTGAAAGGGTTCATCCTGCGCGCCCGGAACCACTTGTAGATTGATCCAGCGGCTCTCCAGCGCATACGGCATATCATCCGCCAGATGCAGCGCTCGGATGTAAAGCATGACAGTTTCTGCGGGCATGCGCATCGCCGCGCTGACGTCCAGCGGAGGAACGCTCAAGGTCCGCGCGACCCTTTGATAGCTGTACTTTTGACCACGTTCTTCGATCTCATGCCGGATAACGGCGATGCTTAGGGTTGCCTTTGCAATGGGTTGCGCGGCCACGCGGGTCCCTGCCTTGCGGCGTCGATCCAGCCATCCGGCTTCGGCCAGGCTGCGCAAAGCGCGATTGACGGTTGAGCGCGCGCACCCAAATTCGACAGCCAGGTCTGCTTCGTTCGGGATCATCGCACCGGGTTCCCACACACGGGTGCGAATGCGGCGCAGGACTTCGTCTTGCACAGATTGCCAGTCGCGAAAGGCAGGTGAATTCATATGGCATCTCGCAAGGCGTCTAAGGTCTTTTTGTAAGCAGCGACAATGCGCAGGCGATGGATATGCGAACCATCACGCACCATGTGCCGACCGCCAGCCCACACGTCTTGAACCAAGCGGTCGCCAGACGCAAATATCCACGCATCAAGGATTTGATCAGCGCTGCGACCCCAAAGGTGTTCCGACGCTGTATCAAGCGCCATCAGGTCGGCCCATTGGCCCTCTGCGATCTGCCCGCTGGCGCGACCCGTTGCCTGCGCCCCGCCCCGCAGCATCTCATCAAACAACTGCCGTCCTGTGGATTTGTCCGTCGTGGCCAACGCTGCGCGAGACCCATCCCGCAATCGCTGCGAATAGTCGAGCGTGCGTAGCTCCTCACTCAGCGAAATACGGATATTGCTGTCCGAACCGATGGCAAATGTACCTCCTGCATCACACCACCGGACCCCATCAAAGATGCCATCGCCCAGACTGCTTTCAGTGATCGGGCAAAGGCCTGCAACCGCGCCCGATCGGGCCAGTCGTACAGTTTCGTCTGGTGTCATCTGCGTACAATGGATCAGACACCAGCGGTCCGTCACGTCCATATTGTCCAGCGCCCATGTCACGGGGCGGGACTGTAGATGTTGCTGAACTTCGTCCACTTCAGCGCGCTGTTCAGCCAGATGCATATGGATAGGACCACTTGGGAACAGGTCTGTGTAGGTGGTCAGGTCTTGCGTCCCGACAGCGCGCATCGAATGTGGGGCGACGCCCGATGTTGCATCCTCAGGCAAGTGCAGAAGAGAGGTGGCCGCATCGCCACAAAGCGATTGGAACCGCTCCATCGAATTGCCAAAGCGGATTTGACCGGGCCCCAAAGCACGCCGATCACATCCGCCAAACTCATAGTGGACAGGAAGCAGACACAGCCCGATCCCTGTCTGTGCAGCAGCAGCACATATGCGTTCAGATGTTTCAGCGAGCGCATCATAGGGTGCACCGCCCGGTTGATGGTGGAGGTAATGGAACTCGGTATTCGTGGCATATCCCGCTTCCAGCATCTCCATCTGAACAAGCGCAGTAATTGCCTCGATATGATCCGGGGTCAGTCGGTCCAGAAACCGGTACATCAGTTGGCGCCACGTCCAGAAACTGTCGGTCGGATCGGACCCACGCGCTTCCGTAAGGCCGGCCATCGCGCGCTGAAAGGCGTGGCTGTGAACGTTGACGGGGGCGGGCAACAGGCAGGGCACAGTCGTTCCGGCCCGTGGAACGGACGACACAACTGAGTGAATACGGCCATGCGCATCGACTTCCACGTGGACCTCTTCCGCCCAGCCAGACGGCAGCAAAGCCGTTTCAGCCCAGATCGTTTGCATTACCGCCTCGCTTGACAGGTTTATATGTGCATACATAAAAACATTAAAGCCAACCTACCGCAAGTGAGTCGCCCCAGTGCTTTTGACCAACGCCACCATTACCACATTGCGTACCGACGACACGTTCGGCCTGATCGAAGCGGGCGCCGTCGTGTTGGACGGTGACCGCATTTCGTGGGTCGGAGCGGAACGGGACCTCCCCGATACCTACGCCTCTCTCCCAGTACGGAATTTGGACGGTCGGCTTGTGACGCCGGCATTGATCGACTGCCATACCCACGTCGTGTTTGGCGGCAATCGGGCCGCAGAGTTCGAACAGCGACTGAACGGAGCCAGCTATGCTGAGGTGGCCAAAGCAGGTGGCGGGATTGTCTCTACCGTCAAGGCCACGCGCGCGGCTGACCCTGAAACTCTCCTCGCCGATGCGCTGACACGTGTTGATGCGTTGATTGCCGAAGGCGTCACGGTGATCGAGGTGAAGTCCGGATACGGCCTTGATCAGGACACTGAGTTGAAAATGCTGCGGGTTGCACGCCAGATCAGTGCCAAGCGCCCCGTGGACATTCGCACCAGCTTCCTGGGCGCGCATGCGGTCCCGCCAGAATTCATCGGCGATCCGGATGCGTATATCGATACTGTGTGCATCCCAACGCTACGCGCCGCCCATGCCGAAGGGTTGGTGGATGCAGTGGATGGATTTTGCGAAGGCATCGCCTTTGACACTGAACAGATCAAACGAGTCTTTGACGTCGCCGGAGAATTGGGCCTGCCGGTCAAACTGCATGCGGAACAACTGTCGCATATGGGTGGGGCGCAATTGGCGGCGCGCTACGGGGCGTTAAGCGCGGACCATGTTGAGTACACGACTGAAGCTGATGCTAAATTCATGGCCAAGGCAGGTACTGTCGCAGTTCTGCTGCCGGGCGCATTCTACACTTTGCGAGAAACTCAATCCCCGCCAATCGAGGCCTTTCGCACCCACCGCGTGCCCATGGCACTGGCGACGGACTGCAACCCCGGCTCTTCCCCTCTGGCATCGCTGTTGCTGGCGATGAACATGGGTTGCACCCTGTTTCGGCTAACCCCGCTCGAGGCGCTGTTGGGCGTCACGGCACATGCGGCCACCGCGCTGGGCCTGACCGACCGAGGCAGGATCGCGCCCGGAGCGCAGGCCGATCTGTGTGTTTGGGACGTGCAGCATCCGGCAGAACTGGCCTACCGCATCGGGTTCAACCCGCTGCATACGCGAATTTTCAGGGGGCAGCTATGATCCTGATACCGGGAGAGACCACGCTTGCGCAATTAAACATCATCAGGTCAGAGCAGGGCCCCGTGGCCCTTGATCCGTCATCCCACGAAGGGATCAAAGCCGCTACCAAAGCAGTGGAACTGGCCGCCGCCGGCGATCAGGCCGTTTATGGGATCAACACAGGCTTTGGCAAACTCGCAAGCGTCAAGATTGCGCCTGCGGACGTCGCCCGTTTGCAGCGCAACCTGATCCTGTCCCACTGCTGTGGCGTGGGCGATCCGCTGGATTCTGCTACTACGCGACTGATGATGGCCTTGAAACTGCTGTCCCTCGGGCGCGGAGCCTCGGGTGTAAGCATGGGCATCATCTCGCAGATCGAAAGGATGCTCGCCAAAGATGTCCTGCCGATTATCCCATCCCAAGGGTCAGTTGGGGCGTCGGGAGACCTGGCCCCATTGGCGCATATGGCCGCCGCCATGATGGGCGAGGGTGAGTCAACTTTCGAAGGCCAACGCATGCCTGCTGACCGGGCGCTCAAGCAGGCAGGGCTGTCCCCTGTCACGCTTGGGGCCAAGGAAGGGCTCGCCCTGATCAATGGCACACAGTTTTCGACTGCCTGCGCGCTTGTCGGCCTTTGGGGGGCTTGGCAAAATGCTGCGACCTCCGTTGTCACCTGTGCACTTTCGACGGACGCGATCATGGGGTCCACTGCTCCCTTACAGGATGCGATCCATACCTTGCGCGGCCATGCGGGGCAGATTGCCGTGGCGCGCGCGCAGCGTGACCTCATGCAAGGCTCGGAAATCCGGGACAGTCACCGTGACGGGGACACCCGAGTGCAGGACCCTTATTGCATCCGCTGCCAACCGCAAGTGATCGGTGCCACTATGGACCTGTTGCACTTTGCCGGGCGTACTTTGGAGGTTGAGGCCAACGCGGTCACCGACAATCCGCTGGTGCTGGTGGACGATGATCTGATTGTGTCCGGGGGTAATTTTCACGCTGAACCGGTGGGCTTTGCCGCTGACCAGATCGCCATCGCAATTTCTGAAATCGGGGCCATCGCACAGCGCCGCGTCGCCCTGATGGTGGATCCGACACTGTCCTTTGACTTGCCCCCGTTCCTCACTCTGGATCCGGGTCTGAATTCCGGTCTGATGATTGCCGAAGTCACAACGGCTGCGCTGATGAGCGAAAACAAGCATCTGGCCAACCCCTGCACGACCGACAGCACGCCAACCTCCGCCAATCAGGAAGACCACGTGAGCATGGCCGCCCATGCCGCGCGTCGTCTGGAGCGGATGAACGCCAACCTCAACGTGATTTTGGGGGTCGAAGCGATCTGCGGCGCACAAGGTATTGCCTTTCGTGCGCCCTTGCAGACCAGCAAACCCTTGCAGCAGGCCATCGACGTGCTGCGCCGCGATGTGCCAGCGATTGGCAATGACAGGTACATGGCCCCCGACATCGAAGCCGCCGCGCGTTTTGTTGCCACCGGTGCGCTGTGTGATGCAGTAACCTTGCCAGCTTTCGTCAAAGGACACGACGCATGACGCCCGTCACCGTCATTCAGGGAGACGGCCCACTTGTCCTCGGCATCCCCCATGCGGGCACGTATGTGCCGCCAGAAACCATGGCCAACCTGAACAGCAATGGGCAGGCGCTCCCGGATACGGATTGGCACATTGATCAACTCTACGCCGATCTGTTGCCGGGGTTGGGTGTGGTGCGGGCGAACTTTCACCGCTACGTCATTGATGCCAACCGTGATCCGACAGGAGCGAACCTCTACCCCGGACAGAATACCACGACGCTGGTGCCGCTGACCGACTTTGATGGGGAGCCGATCTGGACCAACCCGCCCACCGATGCTGACATTGAAACCCGACGGGCAAACTACCACGCTCCATATCACGCAGCACTGCGGTCCGAACTGACCCGAGTTCAGGCCAAACATGGCATCGCAATCCTGTATGACTGCCACTCTATTCGCTCACATATTCCCTTCCTCTTCGATGACACACTGCCCGATTTCAACATTGGCACGGACCAAGGGAAAACCTGTGCACCGCAGATCACGGAGGTTGTTCAGGGCATTTGCAAGACTGCGCCCGGGTATTCATCTGTCCTGAACGGGCGCTTCAAAGGTGGGTGGACCACACGGCATTACGGCCAACCAGCAAAGGGCGTCCACGCGATCCAGATGGAACTGGCCCAATCCAAGTATCTGCAAAACGAAGCTGCCCCGTGGACCTATGACGCGACCAAGGCCGCAGGCCTGCGCCACCACCTGACCCACATTCTGGCAAGCCTGACTGCGCTTGCCCCAACTCTAGGAGCCTCCTCATGACGTCCCCCCGCCACAACATCCGCGACGTCTTTGCCCCCACCGGCCCGGACATCACCGCCAAAAGTTGGCTGACCGAAGCGCCTATGCGCATGCTGATGAACAACCTGCACCCGGACGTGGCCGAGAACCCGCACGAACTGGTGGTCTATGGGGGTATCGGCCGGGCCGCGCGGACGTGGGAGGATTTCGATCGGATCGTCGCCGCGCTCAAAGACCTCGAGGACACCCAAACCCTGCTGGTGCAATCGGGCAAACCCGTGGGCGTGTTCAACACACACAAAGACGCCCCCCGCGTTTTGATCGCCAATTCCAACCTCGTCCCGCACTGGGCCACTTGGGAACACTTCAACGAACTCGATAAGCGGGGCCTCGCGATGTACGGGCAAATGACTGCTGGATCGTGGATCTATATCGGGACGCAAGGGATCGTGCAGGGCACTTATGAGACCTTCATGGAGGCGGGGCGGCAGCACTACGACGGCAACCTAACAGGCCGGTGGATCCTGACCGGCGGGCTGGGCGGCATGGGCGGGGCGCAACCACTTGCTGCCGTGATGGCCGGGGCATGCTGTCTGGCGGTGGAATGCGATGAAACACGGGCCGATTTCCGACTGCGAACCCGGTATGTCGATGAAAAGACGCATGATCTCGACACCGCTCTGGCGATGATTGAGGAATGGACCCAAGCAGGCCAAGCCAAATCGGTCGCCCTCATCGGCAACGCGGCCGACGTCTTTCCCGAACTGGTCAGGCGCGGTGTCAGACCAGACATGGTCACGGACCAGACCTCGGCGCATGATCCCATCCACGGCTACCTGCCACAGGGTTGGAGCGTTGCAGAGTGGCGCGCCAAACAAGAGACCGCACCCAAAGAGGTCGAAAAGGCCGCGCGTGCGTCCATGAAGGTACAAGTCGCTGCGATGGTGGATTTCTGGAACGCAGGCGTGCCGACGCTGGATTACGGCAACAACATCCGGCAAGTCGCGCAAGAAGAAGGGCTGGAAAATGCATTCGCTTTCCCCGGCTTCGTGCCCGCATACATCCGCCCGCTGTTTTGCCGCGGGATTGGACCTTTCCGGTGGTGTGCACTGTCGGGCGATCCTGAAGATATCTACAAAACCGACGCCAAGGTGAAAGAGCTGGTAGACGATCCGCACCTGCACAACTGGCTCGACATGGCACGGGAACGGATCGCGTTTCAGGGGCTACCCGCGCGTATCTGCTGGGTGGGTCTGGGTGTGCGGCACAAACTGGGGCTGGCGTTCAATGAGATGGTGAGGACCGGCGAACTCTCCGCTCCGATCGTGATTGGACGGGACCACCTTGATTCAGGGTCTGTCGCCTCTCCCAACCGCGAAACCGAGGCGATGAAAGACGGCTCTGACGCGGTTTCTGACTGGCCGCTGCTGAACGCGATGTTGAACGTCGCAAGCGGGGCGACTTGGGTGTCGCTGCACCACGGGGGCGGGGTTGGTATGGGCTTTTCCCAGCACTCTGGCATGGTGATCTGCTGTGATGGGACAGAAGACGCAGACAGGCGGATCGCCAATGTGCTGTGGAACGATCCGGCGACAGGCGTGATGCGGCACGCCGATGCCGGGTATCAGGATGCTCTGGATTGCGCGCGCGATCAGAGGCTGAACTTGCCGGGAATCCTCGGGGGATAACGGAAGCGCCAACCGCCCGGTTGATCACGCGGATTCGCGCACCTTTATGTCCCCATCGAGCAGTTTTACAAACTGCCCTTCCGGCATTTGCTGTGCATGGATAGCACCGACAAGGCGGGACACGGCTGTGCGTCCAATCTCATCAACATTCTGGGCGACCGTGGTCAGGCTTGGGACGGTGTAGGGGCACAAGGGATAGTCGTCGTGCCCCATGATGCGCAACCCGCCCACACGCTTGCCACCCGGTTCCAAACCATGGGACGCGGCGGCACGCAGGGCGCCAATGGCGACACGGTCGTTCACGCACAGAATTGAGGACTCAATCAACCGACCCGCCGCAAACTCGCGGTCCAGAACGGCCTGGCCGTGGGCCTCAAACAACCCAATGTCCTGAATCATCTCGGTTCCGATGATGTGTGGCTCAAAGCCCAACTCATTCATCTTGGCGATATAGGCATTCTCGCGCTCCATCGCGTTAAAGTTCACGCGCGGCATGGCAAGAAACACAGGCGGCGCACCCACGCGGCACAGGTATTCCGTGGCCAAGCCAGTGCTCTGATCGTGGTTGGTGCCTACAAAATCCACATCCGGCATGTTCTTAGGACGCGAATCAAACAGCATGAAAGGCATGCGGGCGCGCAGCCGGTCGTGAACCTTCATATCACTGTGGTTGCCCAAAGGGGCAACAAGGGCCCCATCAACACTCATCGACATAAACGTTTCGGCCGCACGGGCCTCGATCAGCGGGTCGGAATGGGAACACTGTGTGATAACAGTGAAACCCGCGTCCATTGCGGCACGTTCAATGGACTCCAGAAGTTTGGTAAAAAACAGATCGTTCAGGTAGGGAATGATAACGCCGATCATCCCGGTCGTCTTGCGATTGAGACGCGTGGCAAAAAAATTCGGAACATATTCGACGCGTTCCAGACCTTCGGCGATACGCGCGCGCGATGTCTTGCTGACGCGTTCGGGGTCCTGAAAAAAACGTGACAGGGTGGGCCGAGAGACACCTATAGCGACGGCCAGTTCCTCCATCGTGTCGATGCGTTTCTTGTGTTCCTGCACAGATCGGCCTCCCCTGCCTCTGCTCTGGCTCGCAAAAACACCGTGGCATGGCCAGATATTTTAACGTGCGCAAAAATTGTCGGTCATCTGTTCCATAAATGCAAGAACTGAGGTGGGTTTCATCGTTTTTAGATGATGCAAGCGAGGGAGAGTTCTGTCGCTCACTCCCAAAGACGGACAAAACGTTTGCATGGGAAAAGTGGTGAGCCGTGCAGGGTTCGAACCTGCGACCCGCTGATTAAAAGTCAGCTGCTCTACCAACTGAGCTAACGGCCCCACTAGGCGGCCTATCTAGAAAGGGTGGGCAGTCGGGTCAAGCCGATTCTGTGCTCATTTTCTGCGACATACTGGATTCCCCAAATGCGCGGCGTTATATGCGCGCAATGCATGATCCACTCTCCTCTCAATGGCCCTTCATGAAGATGCATGGGCTGGGCAACGACTTTGTCGTTGTGGACGCGCGCGCGCAACCTGTGTCGCTGGACGCGCCGCTGGTCCGTGCGCTGGCTGACAGGCATCGCGGTGTGGGGTTTGATCAGCTTGCGCTGATCACCGAGGGCGACGATCTGACGATCACCTTTTATAACGCGGACGGGTCGCACTCTGCAGCTTGTGGCAATGCGACTCGTTGCATCGCAGCTCGCGAAATGGCGCAAAGCGGCGCTGATCGCCTCAACATCACCATCACCGGGCGCGGGTCCTTGCAGGCGGTACGCGACGCGGACAAGGTGACGGCAGTCAATATGGGCGCGCCGATGCTGGACTGGCAGGATATTCCGCTTGCCTCCGATGTGGACACGCTGGCCTTGCCGATCGAAGGCTCCCCTGTCGCCACAGGCATGGGCAACCCGCATTGCACCTTCTTCGTAGAAGATGTCAGTGCAATAGATCTGGCAACGCGGGGGCCTCAGATCGAACATCACCCGCTGTTTCCAGAACGCACCAACGTACAGTTTGCACAGATCATCGGGCCGGATCACATCCGTATGCGGGTGTGGGAACGCGGCACCGGGATCACATTGGCCTCTGGCTCGTCGTCCTGCGCTGTGGCCGTCGCAGCAGCGCGCAAGGGGCTGACAGGGCGCACAGTGCGCATCGATCTGGATGGCGGCACTCTCAACATCGACTGGCGCGACGATGGCGTTTGGATGTCGGGACCAACCGCACACGTCTTCGACGGGGTGTTGACCCAAAGTTTTCTGGACGGGCTATGAGCGCGCCTGTCTTTTCCAACCACGGCTGCCGTCTCAACGCCTACGAAACCAAAGCGATGGAAGAGCTGGCAGAACAAGCCGGCTTGCGCGATGCGGTCATAGTCAACACATGCGCCGTGACGGCAGAGGCGGTGCGAAAGGCGCGTCAGGACATCCGCAAGTTGCGCCGCACCAACCCGGACGCCAAGCTGATCGTAACGGGCTGCGCCGCGCAGACAGAGCCCGACACATTCGCAGCAATGGACGAAGTCGACGCTGTCATCGGCAACACCGAAAAAATGCAGGCGAACACGTGGGCGGCGCTGTCAGGGGATTTCGGAACTGAAGCAGTTCAGGTCGATGATATTATGTCGGTCACCGAAACTGCCGGACACCTCATCGACGGGTTCGGGACGCGCTCCCGGGCCTATGTACAGGTCCAGAACGGGTGCGATCACCGCTGCACCTTTTGCATCATCCCGTTCGGGCGGGGCAATTCGCGGTCCGTCCCTGCCGGTGTCGTTGTGGACCAGATCAAACGCCTCGTGGATCGTGGGTTCAACGAGGTGGTGCTGACGGGCGTCGACCTGACGTCCTGGGGGGCTGATCTGCCATCAACGCCCCGCTTGGGTGATCTGGTGCAGCGCATTCTGAAACTGGTGCCGGACCTGCCGCGCCTCCGGATCAGCTCGATCGACTCGATCGAAGTGGATGAGGCGCTGATGCAGGCCATCGCGACCGAGGAACGGCTGATGCCGCACCTGCACCTCAGTCTCCAGCATGGGGATGATCTGATCCTCAAACGGATGAAGCGGCGGCACCTGCGCGACGATGCCATCCAGTTCGCGCAAGAGGCACGCAAACTGCGCCCAGATATGACCTTTGGGGCGGATATCATCGCAGGGTTCCCGACCGAGACTGAGGCGCATTTTGAAAATGCGCTGGCCCTTGTGTCGGAGTGCGACCTGACATGGCTGCACGTCTTCCCCTATTCGCCTCGCCCCGGCACGCCCGCAGCGCGTATGCCACAAGTGAATGGCACTCTGATCAAAGAACGCGCCGCGCGCCTGCGTGCGGCCGGGCAGGCACAAGTCACCGAACACCTGTCAAAACAGGTTGGCAAAACGCACCGCGTGTTGATGGAAAGCGCGACCATGGGCCGGACAGAGCAATTCTGCGAAGTCATATTCGAGACGCCTCAGGCTGAAGGCGCGATTGTCGACGTGACGATAACGGCGCGGACAGACACACAACTCGTCGCCTAACCAAGGCGCACGAAGCGTACGCACCCCACAAAAGAAAAAGCCCCGCCAACTAGCAGGGCTCTCTCAAATTTCAAAGGGCGTTGGCGTTACTTTTTGTAGCGCGACTTCACAGGCGCCCAAATGCGCTTGTTTGTGAGGTAGAGCAACACTGACAGAACTGTCAGGAACAACACGCCAACAAATCCAGCTTGCTTGCGAGCCACCAGTTTCGGCTCAGCTGTCCACATCAGGAATGCAGAGACATCCTCAGACAAGTGATGCAGGTCTGTGGCGTGACCGTCTGCAAATTCGACGTCATCCCCATAAAGAGGAGGTGCCATGGCAATCCAGCCACCGGGGAAGATGGTATTTTCGTACAGGACAGAGCCTGCCTCTTCCTTCTCTTCACCGGTATACCCGGTCAAAAGGGCGGTGATGTACTCAGGGCCACCAATACCGTTCATCAACTGGTTGATGCCCAGACCGTAGGGGCCGTGAAAGCCCGCGCGCGCTTTGGCCATCAGGCTCAGGTCAGGTGCATTTTCCAGAGCAGACGCCGGAAAGTGGTCACTTGGCGTGGCCGTCCGAAAGTCGTCCAACTCAGCGTCAAACACCTCGTAGAATTCCGCGTATGCACGAACCTGATCCTCTGGCAGAGCGGGGCCGCCCTCATCGCCCAGCGTGCGCAGAGGCACGAATTTCAGACCATGACAGGCGGCACAGATCTCTGTGTAGATCTGCAATCCGCGCTGCAACTGGTTCTGATCATAGGACCCGAACGGACCGTCAAATGAGAAATCAACATTCTCAACGTGACCTGACGATCCGCCAGCTGCGAATGCGCTGGTGGACAGCATGACCGCTGCCACCACACTTGCTGCAAGTTTCTTGAACATTTGCAGTCTCTCCTTATTCCGCTGGCTGCGCCGATGGGGCAGCGCCCGCATCGTCGCCACCATAATGTGCGGCAAAGTCTTCTTCGATGGTCGCGGGTTGCGCATCCGGTTTCTCGATCACGCCAAGCAATGGCAGGATGACGAGGAAGTAGGCAAACCAGTAAGCCGAGGCGATCAACGAGATCGTATTGTAAGGCTCCTCAGCAGGCATGGCTCCCACCCACATCAGGACAAAGAAGTCCACGACCAGCAACCAGAACCACCACTTGAGCATCGGGCGATAGCGTGCCGAACGGACCGACGACGTGTCGAGCCATGGAGACAAGGCCAGAACCACGATCGCACCGAACATCGCCATCACACCAAAGAACTTGGCGTCTACGATGCCACCGGTCAGGAACCCAGCCAGTTGCACGACCCAAACTTCGTCGGTGAAGGCACGCAGGATCGCGTAGAAGGGCAGGAAGTACCATTCCGGAACGATGTGTGCAGGTGTCGCAAGCGCGTTGGCTTCGATGTAGTTGTCCGGGTGACCAAGGAAGTTGGGCATAAAGCCAACAATCGCAAAGAACACCACAAGGATCACGGCCAGAGCGAACAAGTCTTTGATCACGAAATAGGGCCAGAAAGGCAGTGTGTCTTTCTCTGCTTCTTCCTTGCTGCCACGGCGAACCTCAACACCTGTCGGGTTGTTGTTGCCCGTAGTGTGGAAGGCCCAGATGTGTACGATTACCAGACCGGCAATCACGAAGGGCAGCAGATAGTGCAGGCTGAAGAAGCGGTTCAGCGTGGCATTGTCCACGGCTGGCCCGCCAAGCAACCAGGCTTGCAGCGATTCACCGATGAACGGGATCGCGCCAAAAAGGCCGGTGATCACTGTCGCACCCCAGAAAGACATCTGCCCCCATGGGAGAACGTAACCCATAAAGGCAGTGCCCATCATCAAAAGGTAGATCAGCATGCCGATCACCCACGTGATTTCGCGGGGCGCCTTGTAAGAGCCGTAGTAGAGGCCGCGGAAGATGTGCGCATAAACGGCGACAAAGAACAGCGACGCGCCGTTCATGTGAATATAGCGCAGCATCGCGCCCCCATTCACGTTACGCATGATGTGCTCAACAGACGAGAACGCGTAGTCCACATGCGGCGTATAATGCATGACCAGCACGATGCCGGTGATGATTTGCAGCGCCAGACAGAATGTCAGAACGATGCCCCAGATCCACATCCAGTTCAGGTTCTTGGGCGTGGGGATCATCAATGTGTCGTACAAAAGGCCTACGATAGGAAGACGCTTTGCCAGCCCCTTTTCCCATGCTGCCTTTGGTTCATAATGGTCGTGAGGAATTCCACCCATGGTATAGCTCTCCCTTAACCCAGTTTGATCGTGGTTTCGTCCACGAATTCGGCGACAGGCACCGGCAGGTTGCTCGGTGCAGGGCCGCGACGAATACGGCCCGAAGTGTCGTAGTGTGAACCATGGCAGGGGCAGAACCAGCCGCCAAAGTCGCCCGCATCGCCCAGAGGCACGCAGCCAAGGTGCGTACAGACACCGATCATAACCAGCCATTCGCCGGCTTCATCGAGCGACCGGTTTTCGTCAGAAGCATCCGCACCCAATGGGGCGTTTGCGTTTTCCGAGGCCTGATCCGGCAGGTCGGACAATTCAACTTCGCGTGCCGCGGCAATCTCTTCTTCCGTGCGACGACGGATAAAGACAGGTTTGCCCAGCCATTTGACGGTCAACTGCGTGCCCGGTTCCACGGTGCTGACGTCTACCCGGATAGATGACAGGGCCAAAACGTCAGCCGACGGGTTCATCTGATTGACCAGCGGCCAGATTGCGGCACCGGCAACAACTGCGCCTGCGCCACCTGTGGCGTAGTACAGAAAATCGCGGCGTTCGCCGTCGTGTTCTTGTTCTGCGTGGGACACGGGGGTTTTCTCCAGTTTCCAAGCGACCCCGAGGGGCCAATGACATATCCGGCCACGCGCGAAGCGTCACCAATGTTGTCGAGCTATCTAGCGCCGTCGGCGAGCCACGTCCAGCGTGCAATCTGCCGCACGTGGTCGCAGGGCAAAGGGTTTAACCCTTTGTTAAGACTCAAGGACCGCGCGCTGCATTAATCCCGGGGTGGGTGTACTACCGGTGCACAGGGTGTGTACGTCCTGTGCACGACCAGTGCACACCTGATTCCCCTGTTTTTATGGCGTTAACCCGTGATTCGATTGCTTGGCGAGTTTTGGGGCTGCGAACGTTGCGCAAATTGGGCCGTTCAGGGAATTGTGGCGACCATCGAAGGACGCGCCGAAAATCCCTCATACCAAGCTGCAAGCATCGCGCGTCCTTGCCGCCAGTCCCGGGCCTCGTGGCGAAAGTCGAGGTATCCAAGCGCGCAAGCGACCGAGATATGCCCGGCGCCGACTGGTCCGGACAAGTGGCTCATCCAGCGGGTGTTGAGCGCATCAAGGCCATGCGCCACTTTGCCCCACTGCGCCTCGATCCAAGGCTCGGACACTTGCTCGGGATCCCGCAGTCGGATTTCGTAAACCATGGACACGGCGCTATCCATGATCCCGTCGCCAGTGGCTTCCAACGTCAGCGTTTCCCAACGGCGACCGTCCTCGGGGTACATCCCGCCCTGATAAAGATCGTCCAGAAAGGCTGTTATCACCCGACTGTCATATAGAGTCACGCCCTCGGGTCGCTCCAGTGCGGGCAGGCGCGCGAGTGGATTCGCAGCCATCAGGTTTGCATCCGACGCAAGCGCCGTGGTGGTGACCGTGGCCAGTTCGACATCATCGATCTTGCCCAATTCATGAAGCAAAACAACAACTTTGCGCACAAACGGCGAGGCGGGCGAGTGATACAGTTTCATAAGGGTCCCTTTCCGGTTGGGCGGACCGTAGCAGAGCATCAGGCCCTGTCCAACGGGCCCTATTTGGCCCCACGCATGAGAGCTGCCAGCGCGCGCGTCTCGTTGCCCATCCCATAAGCATCCATGTAATCCGCCGCGCGCAGCCGGACATCATCGGGTTTGTTTTGGTTCAGCTTCCACGTGCCATCCACCTTTTCGATCTTCATCCGGCAGGGCACGATCTGCCGCATCATCTTGTCCAGCACCTCAGGTGTCATCTTGTCAGTTTTCCAAGGGGCCTTGGGCGTCAACTGGTCTTCAAAATGTTTGGATTGGCGATCCAGAAGGTCCCGCATTTCTTCGTGTGGGCGCAGTTCCAGAGTGCCGGTCAGATGCACGGCGACATAATTCCACGTAGGCACCTGATCGGTCACCTCATACCAGTCGGGCGAGACATATCCATCCGGCCCACTGACGGCGATCCGCGCAGGAAGCGGGGTCTTCAACGCGCGGGCAATCGGATTCGAGCGGACAAGATGCAGATGCAAATGGCTCGCATCCTCATCAATCAGGAACGGCACATGCGCCATCACTGGGCCAGCATCATGATTTATAGCCAAAATGCCAAAGGCACGCTCGCGCGCAAAGGCAATGTTGTCCTGCGCTGTCTGGTCATGAAACACGGGGTTTGGATGCATGGTTCTGGTCCGTCCTACGTCGCGTCCCTCTTGCCTTGGGACGTGCAACTTGGCAACCTGATGCTGTTCTCAGGGCGGGGCGAAATTCCCCACCGGCGGTATGCAGGCCCAAATCAACTGGTGATCTGCCAGCCCGCGAGCGCCTCGCCTTGGGCGAGGGTCCAGCAGATCAGGTGAGAGGCCTGAGCCGACGGTCATAGTCCGGATGAAAGAGAACGTGCAGTTGCCGCACCCACATGGGTGCGCGTCGTTGTGCGCAATCGCCTTGGGTGTGAAGTGTCTGAACCTAAAGGAGATTGTAATGACACACACCCGCTTCGCCTTCGTCAAAGCCCGCTGGCACGCCGATATCGTCGACTGTGCCTATCAGGGTTTTACCGAATTGATCCTACCGTCTCAGGTCGATGCTTATGACGTTCCCGGCGCTTTTGAGATGCCACTCATGGCTCAGACCCTTGCCGAGTCGGGGCGGTATGACGCCGTTATCTGTGCCGCCCTCGTAGTGGACGGCGGAATCTACCGGCATGACTTTGTCGCCTCCGCTGTGGTGGATGGTCTTATGCAGGTTGGCTTGAAAACCGGCGTACCGGTTCTGTCAGTGTCTCTGACACCGCACCAGTTTCAGGAAACTGACCATCACAAGACGATCTATGCAGACCACTTTGTGACCAAGGGACGCGAGGCCGCGCAAGCCGCACTTGGCATCCTCGACACACGCAAGGCTTTGCGCTCAGCGGCCTAGATAGGCGCGCAAAGCAGGGGGCGGGTTTGACATGACCTCGGACACCGGCTGGGGCGGTTCAATCTGCCCCTCGTCCACAAAGATCACCTGATCTGCCGCCCGTTCCGCGTCTTCGGGCGCGTGGGTGATCATCAAAACGGTCGCACCGGTATCGCGTGCCACCTTGCTTGTCAGATCCAGCATTTCCCCCCGCAGGGCCGGGCCAAGGGCGGCAAAGGGTTCATCAAGCAACAACAGCGGCTTGCCTTGTACCAGCACGCGGGCAAGGGCCGCTCGGCTTTGCTGCCCACCAGAGACGTCGCCCGGTTTGCGGGCTTCAAACGCAGCCAATCCAACCTGACCAAGGGCCTCGGAAACGCTTGCCCGTTCGCCATTGGTCAACCGCAAGGACGGGCGCAAGCCCAGCCCGACATTCTGTGCCAGCGTCAGGTGCGGAAACAGGTTCCCGTCCTGAAACAGCATCGCGATGCCGCGCTGGTCAGGGGCGGCGTTGCTTACATCTTTCCCGCCCACGTTGATGCGACCCTCAGACGGGATATACCCTCCAATCGCCCCAAGTAGGGTCGATTTTCCCGCGCCCGACGGCCCAATCACAGCGACTCGCTGACCTGCATCCACTTCGAAACTGGCCTGCAATGCAAAGCCGCCCAAACTGATCTTTAATCCTTCAACTTTCAGCATGTCGTCGCCCCCACGCATCGCACGCCCAGAACATCCCCAGCGCCAGTGTCAGCAGCAACAGGGCTGCTCCAGCCGCCGCGTCTGTCCGGTAGCTGCCCATCAACCGGTACATCTGCAATGGCAGCGTTGCGCGATCCCCGTCCGCAAACAAGGCCACAACGCCCAGATCCCCGACCGACAGGGCGGCCGCCAAGCCAGCGGCAAAACCCAGTGGGGCGCGAACACGCGGCAGCACGACAATGCGCCACAAGGCCAAACCAGAGAGACCCAAGCCCGCGCTCAGCCGTCCGTATTCCGCGATCACCTGTCGCATCGCAGGCATCAGGATACGCACTGCAAAGGGCAGGGACATCATCGCATTGACCAGTGCCGTTACGATCAGCGCAAACTGTGTTGGCGCGGCAAATGGATTGATCAGCATGAACCACCCCGTCCCAATCATCAGCGGAGAGGCGGCAAGGCTGACAAGCGTCAACGCCTCCGCCCCGCCCCGGCGCGTTTGTGCCAGCCACATCGAGATAGGCAAGGCCAGCGCAACAAGCACCATGGTGCTGAGTGCCGCGACCCACGCGGACGTCCAGGCCGCAGACCAGATCTGCGACGGCATCTGGCCCAATCCGGCGAGCCCGGAGGTCGCGATCGCCCCCAGCGGCACCAGTAAAAACGTCGCCGCCAGACCGATCCACATCGCGTCCAAAGCGCGCAGCCCCGCTCCGCGCGCATCCCAACGCCGCACCGGGCGGTCGCGGCCCATTTGCACCGCGATAGGTGGCAGCATCCACAACGCCGCCACCGCCGCTGACCCGGCCACAACCAGTTGTAAAAGGCTCAGCATCGCGGCGCGGCCCAGATCGAACTCAAAGCGGAAGGCCTGATAGATGGCCAACTCGATCGTCGTGGCACGCGGCCCGCCTCCCAACGTCAACGCCACAGCAAAGCTGGTCAGGCAGATGACAAAGATCAGGGCAAAGGCCCCCGGCACAACCTGCCGCAAAACGGGCCACTCCAGCGTGCGAAAAACGACCACAGGGGGCAAACCCAACTGCCCGGCAAGGCGAAACTGCTCCGATGGGATCGCCTGCCAACCTTGCAGGATCAGGCGCGTGGCCAAGGGCAGATTGAAAAACACATGGGCCAGTACGACGCCGTTCAGCCCATAGATGGACAGGGGCGGCAATCCGAACAGCCCCAGCCCCTGGCTGACCCATCCGGACCTGCCAAACACAACGAGCAGGCCCATCACGGCCACAATCACCGGCAAGATAAACGGTGCACCCAGCAAGGTGACCAAAAGCCCCCGCCCGACAAAACGGCGTCGGGCCAGAGCGCGTGCCACGGGAATGGCAAACACTACGCTGACCAAGGCCGACAGAAATGACTGCCAGACTGTAAAACGCAGCGCTGCCCAATCCGCGACACCGAATGTCACGGGCCATTGGGCCTTTGACGCCACGGCGGCCAGCGCCGCGATGATCAGAAAGAATACCGATCCCGCCGCGACTGGCCCCGTGAGCGTCGAAGTTTTTATTGGCTGAGAGTGGCGCGCCATGTCTCGATGGCCTGTGCCTGCACCTCTGCCGCTTCAGTTTCCGAATAGAACAGCACCTTTTCCGGCAGGGGCAATTGCGCCCAACCTTTGGGCCACTGATCCTCTGGCAACGCCGAAGGCAGCGACCAGTTGGCTGTCGGGATCAACGTCTGGAAATCTGTGCTCATCACGTAGGCCATGAAGGCATCGGCCAGTTCAGGTTGGTCCGTGGCAGCGACTTTGCCCACGGTTTCGGCCATGAAATAGTGACCCTCAGGGAAGATCGCAGCTTTTTTGGTGAAATCCTCTTCAGCGAACATGTGATAGGCGGGTGAAGTGGTATAGCTCAGAACCATATCCGCCTCACCATCGGTGAACAGACCGTAGCTGGCCGACCAATCCTTGGTCACCGTCAGGATCTTGGGCGACAACTTTGCCCAGGCGTCCGCAGCCTTGTCTCCGTAGACCGCTTGCACCCACAACACGAGCGCAAGGCCAGAGATAGATGTGCGTGGGTCCTGAATGACGATCTTGATGTCGTCGTCCATGGCCAGCAGGTCTTCGAAGCTGGCCGGAGGCGTATCGATGCGGGTTTCGTCATAAATGAATGCGGTGTGGCCATAGTTGAAAGGCAGGAAAACCTCGTCATCCCATTCGATCGGCAGGGTCAGGGCGCTGTTGTCTTGCCCGTGCGGGGCAAACAATTCAGTGGCGCGTGCCTTGGCGGTGACGTCGGTGGTCAGACCAATGACCACATCGGCCTTGGTCCGCGCGCCCTCAAGCAAAAGGCGCGGCATCAGATCGCCCGTGGAAAACTCCAGATCGCACTCGCAGATTTCTTCGAAACCCGCTTCGATCTTGGGGCCCGGACCCCATTCGGAGGTAAAGTAATCCCCCGCATACACAGTCAGAACGGGCGTCTCGGCCCAAGCCACGCTCGCACACAGCGCCGCGGCAGTCGTCATCAGATACTTCATCGCATCCTCCAATAAAGAAAGACGGCGGGAAATAGGTGTTGGGATGATCCAAACCTTCCCTCCGCCGGTGTTAACCGGTTCAGGTTCAACGGGTTCGCATCATTGCATCTCAGCTGTCGCCAGCACCCCGAGGTAAAAAGAGGTATAGGAGGGTGCCCACGAAACGGCAAGCACCCGAGGAGCGACACTCAGCCACGGTCTCTTATGGTAGTGATCGCGGTACGACCCGTCATAGCGCTTGACCCGTTTGTTGGACCCGTAAGGGTAAGGATCAGCACCCAAGCCACGATTCCCCAACGGACTTGGCAACGGACAGTCCGCAGCGTATGTCCCGCGTGGTCGGTTTTCGGAGTACACTTCATGTCGTTCAACACATTTGGACATCTTTTTCGCGTGACCACATGGGGCGAAAGCCATGGGCCTGCGCTGGGCGCGACCGTGGATGGGTGCCCTCCCGGCGTGACGATCGACGAGGACATGATTCAAACATGGCTAGACAAACGCAAACCCGGCCAAAACAAATACACGACACAACGGCGTGAACCCGATGCGGTGAAAATCCTGTCCGGGGTGTTTGAGGGCAAGACAACTGGCACACCAATCCAGTTGATGATCGAGAACACCGACCAACGTTCCAAGGACTATGGCGATATCGTCGAAAAGTTTCGGCCCGGTCATGCCGATATCTCCTATTGGCAGAAATACGGGATCCGCGACTATCGCGGTGGCGGGCGGTCTTCGGCGCGGGAAACCGCGTCGCGCGTGGCGGCCAGCGGCGTGGCCCGCGCAGCCCTTTCCCATCTCGCACCCAAGGTCGAAATCAAGGGTTACATGACCCGCATGGGGGCACACGAGATTGATCGTGCGAACTTTGATTGGGACCAGATCGATCAGAACCCGTTCTGGGTGCCGGATGCAAAGGCGGCCGAGACATGGGCCGAGTATCTGGATGGGTTGCGCAAATCGGGATCGTCCGTAGGCGCCGTGATCGAAGTCGTCGCCCGCAACGTGCCTGCAGGTCTGGGCGCACCGATCTACGGCAAACTCGACACTGATCTGGCCGCCGCGATGATGTCCATCAATGCCGTCAAAGGCGTCGAGATTGGTGAAGGTATGTCGGCGGCCATGCTGACGGGTGAATTGAACGCTGACGAGATCACGATGGGGTCTGATGGGCCAGAGTATCCCTCGAACCACGCTGGCGGCATCCTTGGCGGTATCTCAACCGGACAGGACATCGTGGTGCGATTTGCAGTCAAACCGACCTCGTCCATTCTGCAAACCCGCAAGACCATCACCAAAGCGGGCGAACCTGCCGAGATCATCACCAAAGGGCGACATGACCCTTGCGTGGGCATCCGCGCCGTACCCGTGGGCGAGGCGATGATGGCTTGCGTGGTCCTTGACCACCTGCTGCTGGATCGTGGTCAGACAGGTGGTGTGCGCGGGGCGATCGGTTAAGACAACAAAACGCCAACCGAACGGACCACATTTTCAAGCGTTGCCTCATCAATGCGCGCACGTGCCATGGTGCGCAGCCCCACATACTGAGAGATCAGCATATCGGCGAGCGCGCCGCGCGCGTCGTCTGACATGTCCTTGTGTTTGGGTGAGGCCTTGAGTGCATCGTCAATTCCATCGCGCATCGCTCCAAGCCCTGCGGACACGGCTTGGGCAATTTCGTCGTCATACATGCTGGGGCCGGCAGCGGCGGTGCACAGCAAACAGCCACGCCGGTCTCCCTGTGTGACGGCGCGGTAAGAATTGGTAAACATCGTCTGAATACGTTCTGCCCCGTTGGGAATCGCAGGATCTGTCAACAGGGTGACACCGGCCTTCACGGCTTGGCCTTCGTAGTGGTCCAGCACTTTCAGAAACAGCGTCTTCTTGTCGGTAAACGCTTTGTAAAGACTTCCGCGGGTCAGGCCCATGCCGTCGAGCAAGTCAGGTAGGGACGCGCCCTCGTACCCATGGGTCCAAAAGACCTGCATAGCTTTGTCGATGGCTTGATCGGTGTCAAAGGAACGTGGGCGTGCCATGATGCTGTCTCCAAAACGGGCTTTGCCCTCTCATATAGCATTCGGAACTGTTTAGTCTATAATTCACATTAAAGTGTTTTGAACTGATCGGTTCCAAATTCTAAGTGTGGATCACAACCAAACGAACTCCGCAAAGGATCAACGACATGTTTAAAGTTCTCTCAACCGTCTTCGCCATCGCTTTGGCGGGCTTCATCGCATTCTCAAACGCCGCAGATGCGGGTGCCGTCGCATCCGGTACGTTCACAGGCGCATCAGATCACATCACAACAGGTGGCGTCGAGGTCATCAAGAACGACGATGGCAGCCACACTGTTGTCCTTGGCGCCGACTTCAGCCTTGATGGCGCACCCGACCCGCGCGTCGGGTTCGGCAAAGATGGCAAGTATGACAAGGCCACAGGCATGAGCCTGCTGAAATCCCTGAGCGGCAAGCAGTCCTTTACCGTGCCTGCAGGTGTGGACCCCGCCGATTTCAATGAAGTCTACATTTGGTGCCTGAAGTTCAACGTGCCATTGGGTGTTGCCGCGATCAACTGACACCTTGCCACCTGACACGGAACCCTTCATGAGTTCGGCAACATGAAAGCACCCACGACCCAAAACAAACCCGGCACCGCCATCGGCCTCAAGCTGACGGCGGTGTTTTTGTTCATGGTCATGGCCGCGATGATCAAAGAGGCAACGCAGTCTGTGCCTGCCGGGCAGGCGGTGTTCTTTCGTTCTTTCTTTGCCATGCCAATCATCATGATTTGGATCTGGCATCGGGGTGATTTGCGTCAGGCGCTGGTGCCTGTGAACCTGATGGGTCACATATGGCGCGGACTGTTTGGCACCACTGCGATGGCGCTGACCTTTGCAGGTCTGGGTTTGCTGCCCCTGCCCGAAGTGACAGCGATCGGGTATGCCACGCCGATGTTCACCGTCATTTTGGCGGCAGTTATGCTTGGTGAAACCGTGCGCCTGTTTCGGATCAGCGCGGTCGCCCTTGGCCTTGTCGGGGTAATGATCGTGATCTGGCCTCGGTTGAGCGTGGACGCCGATACGCTGGGCACGGCAGGCACGATTGGCGCGTTGATGGTTCTCGGGGCCTCGATCCTGCGCGCGCTGGTGCAAATCCACATCCGCACGCTGGTCAAGACAGAGCACACCGCCGCAATCGTGTTTTACTTTTCACTCACGGCGACGATTCTCAGCTTGCTGAGCCTGCCCTTTGGCTGGGTGATCCCGTCGGCGTTTGATGCAACCCTGCTGATCGGGGCCGGTCTTGTCGGCGGTGTGGCGCAAATCCTTGTCACCTCCAGCTATCGGTTCGGGGGGGCGTCGATGCTTGCGCCGTTCGACTATGCATCGCTGATCTTTGCGGCAATCATCGGGTACTTCGTCTTTGCCGAAGTGCCGACGTTGAACATGGTGGCCGGTGCAGCGCTGGTCGTTCTGGGCGGCGTGCTGATCATCTGGCGCGAACGGCAGTTGGGAATGGACCGACGCAAAGCGCGTCAGGTGACCGATCCCAAAGGTTAGGGGCGATGACAGGCCGAAGCCTCCACCACCAGTCCATCCGGACCAAAGCGCAATGTTTCAGCCGCCAGCACATCGCGGTGATTGCGGTACGCAATCACCAGCATGCCATGCCCGTGCAGAACATCGACAACCACAAAGGACAGGTCGGGTTGTTCGGCCAATGCTTTGGCCCAATAGGCGCGTAACGCGTCCTTGCCGTGCAGCTCGCCACTTCCGGTCAGTCGCACTGCCTTGTGCGAGCGAAAGATAATGTCACTCGAATAGTGGGCCAGAATGCGATCCAGGTCGTGGGAGTTCCAAGCGGCCTCCCACGCCTCGGCAAATGCATCGAAATCCATTCAGTTAGCTGCGCACCAGTGTCTCGTACCCTTCCGCGATATCGCGTGCGATGGCACCAACTTCAAAGTTGTAGTCCGCAATCTGACCAACAGGCGTCACTTCAGCTGCCGTACCGGTCAGCCAGCACTGTTCGAACCCTTCAAGTTCGTCAGGCATGATGACGCGCTCGTGCACTTTGATCTGCCGGTCTTCCAGCATCCCGATGACGGTTTGGCGGGTCAGGCCATTCAGGAACACATCCGCCTTGGGGGTGTGAACCTCTCCATCCTTAACGAAGAAGATGTTGGCCCCGGTGCATTCGGCGACATAACCGCGGTAGTCCATGAACAGGGCGTCGGAGCAGCCCTTGGCTTCTGCCGCGTGTTTGGAGGTGGTGCAGATCATGTAAAGGCCGGCGGCCTTGGCATGTACAGGCGCTGTCTCGGGTGACGGGCGTTTCCATTTGGCGATGTCGATCTTGGCGCCTTTGAACTTGGCATCCCCATAATAGCTGCCCCATTCCCACGCCGCGATGGCCAGATGAACAGGGTTGCGGGCAGACGCGACACCCATGTCTTCACCAGCACCACGCCACGCCACCGGGCGCACATAGGCATCCGTCAGACCGTTCGCGGTCAGCACTTGCTGCTTGGCGGCTTCGATTTCGTCCACCGTGTAGGGGATTTGAAAGTCTAGTTCATTGGCAGAAAAGTGCAGACGTTCAGAGTGTTTGCGGCTGAGAAAAATCTTGCCGTTATACGCGCGCTCACCCTCAAAGACCGAGCTGGCATAGTGCATGGCATGAGTCAGGACATGGACATTGGCCGTGCGCCAGTCGACGATTTGGCCGTCCATCCAGATTTTTCCATCACGATCATCATAGCCAGCCATGTCAGCCTCCGTAGTTTGCGAAAATTGCGCATGTAGGTCCGTTGTGGACATAAAGTTGCGCAAAACCTGCGATTCGATATCGCTTCGCTCTTGGAATGTCAACAAGGCTGACTTAAACTGCCTGCAAAACGACCAAGAGTGAAACGGGGGGAAGCATGGCCGACGGACGCCCAAGTGCCGCGATCAGTGGGGAAAACCTGCTGTTCCTGACAGATGAACAATTGCGTCAGGGGATCGAAGCGATGTTCTTTGCGTATCGCGGGTTCACCGCTGATCCGGACCGTATCCTTACAGACATGGCATATGGGCGCGCCCATCACCGTGCGATCCATTTCATCAACCGTGCTCCGGGCACGACCGTGAACAACCTGCTCAACATTCTTGGGGTGACCAAGCAATCGCTGAACCGGGTCCTGCGCACTCTGATTGCCGATGGACTGGTGGAAAGCCGCGTAGGCCGCATCGATAAGCGCGAACGCCACCTCTACCTCACTGATGATGGTCGCTTGCTTGAAGGAAGGTTGTCAGACGCCCAACGGGCTCGAATGCGCGCGGCGTTCCGCGATGCAGGACCGGAGGCGGTGGCAGGATTCCGGCAGGTCCTCGAGGCGATGATGGACAGCGAAATGCAACGCGCTTACACACGCCTCAAGGAGAGCGGCACATGAGTACATTCGATGCCCATCTGCTGATCGTGGATGATGACGAGCGGATCAGATCGCTTTTACAGAAGTTTCTGATGCGCAATGGGTTTCTGGTGACGGCTGCGCGCGACGCCGAACATGCGCGACGCATTCTGGCAGGACTTGATTTTGATCTGATCGTACTGGACGTCATGATGCCGGGCGAGGATGGGTTGAGCCTGTGTCGCGCCCTGCGCGAAACCCACGCCACCCCGATCCTGTTGCTGACAGCCAAGGGCGACACCGAAAACCGGATTGAGGGGTTGGAGGCTGGGGCGGACGATTATCTGGCCAAACCTTTTGAACCCAAAGAGTTGCTGCTGCGCATAAACGCCATCCTGCGCCGGGTTCCGGAAATGGACGAGGCCGAGGCGACGCCAAAGATCCTGACACTCGGCCCCATCCGCTACGACATGGAACGCGGTGAGATGTGGCTGGGTTCGGACCTTGTGCGCCTGACCGCCACTGAGATGCAGTTGATGAAGCTGTTTTCGGCCCAGCCCGGCGAAGCCATCAGCCGCGCCCAACTGGTCGAGGATCTGGGCCGTGACCGAGGACAGGCGCAAGAACGGGCCGTCGATGTGCAGATCACCCGCCTGCGCCGCAAAATCGAAACCGACCCCAAGCAACCCCGCTACCTCCAAACTGTGCGCGGGGCGGGCTACATGCTGGCGCCGGATTAAGCCATGACAACCGCTCTTCTGACCCATGCCGACGGTTTGTTGCATGTCACCCCGACCGGGATGCCCGAACAGGTCGCGCGGCTTGCCTACATACAGCGTGCGCTCGAGGATCTCGATGTGGTGCGTGTTGATCCGCCTTTGGCCAGCGACGCCTCCATCGCTCTGTGCCACCCTCAAAGCTATATCGATTTTGTCCGATCCAAGATGCCGACAGACGGCTTTGCAGGGTTGGACCGCGAAACGGATGCCGAAACCTTTTTGTCGCCCACTTCCGAGAGCGCCATCTGGCGCGCAGCGGGCGGCGCGATAAAAGCTGTGGATATGGTGCTGGACGATGAGGTGACCAATGCCTTCGTCGCCATGCGTCCACCCGGACACCACGCAGAACAGAAACTGCCCATGGGCTTCTGCATCTTTGGCAATGTCGCAATCGCTGCCAAACATGCGCTTGAGGTGCATGGGCTCAGCCGGGTCGCGGTTGTCGACTTTGACGTACATCACGGTAACGGGACTCAGGCTTTGTTGCAGGACGACCCGCGTGCGCTTGTGGTGACATCCCAGCAAATGCCGCTTTGGCCTGGCACGGGCGAGGCCTCTGATCGCGGCCCGCACGGGACGGTTCTCAACATCCCACTGGCCCCCGGAACCGATGGAGCGCACGCCATTGCAGAATATGAACGGCTGGTCTTGCCTGCACTGATCAAGCATCAACCCGAATTGATCTTGATCTCCGCCGGGTTCGACGCCCATCAGGACGATCCGCTGGCGCAGCTCAACTGGTCCGTAGATACCTATTCCACTCTCACCGATATGCTCACAAAAACTGCACAAACCCTGTGCGAACGCCGGGTGGTATCGGTGTTGGAAGGCGGCTATGATCTCGACGCGCTGGCGCTGTGTGCCCGCGCCCATGTCCAATCGCTGATGAAGGCCGCACAATGACAGACCGCCCCGTAGACGAGATGAGCTTTGAAGAGGCGATGGCCGAATTGGAACAGGTTCTGGGCCAGCTGGAACGCGGTGACGTGGCGCTGGATGCTTCCATCACGCTTTATGAACGTGGCGCGGCCCTGAAGGCGCGGTGCGAGACCAAGCTGAAAGAGGCCGAAGAGAAGGTTGCCGCCATCACACTCGACGGCGACGGAAATCCCACAGGTCTGAAACCGGTTAGCGACCTCTAAGTCGTGTTCCAAGAGCACCTAACCGAGGCGGGCCGTGCCATTCAGGCGCAGTTTGACGCTGTCCTTGCGGGACTGGGTGATCTGCCGGTGATCCACGCCATGGCGCATGCAACGCTTGGTGGCAAACGTCTGCGCGGCTTCATGGTGCTGGAAAGCGCGCGATTGCATGGGATCGACCCAAACACGGCCATCTGGCCCGCAACCGGGATCGAGGCCTTGCACGCCTATTCGCTTGTGCATGATGATCTGCCCTGCATGGACGATGACGACCTGCGGCGCGGTGCGCCCACAGTCCACGTCAAATGGGACGAGGCAACGGCGGTTCTGGCCGGGGACGCGCTGCAAACGCTGGCCTTTGAATTGGTCAGCCACCCGCTTGTCGGCTCTGGTGACGTGCGGGCTGATCTCGCACTTTCACTGGCACGCGCGTCCGGTGCACAAGGCATGGTTCTCGGACAAGCACTCGACATCGCTGCCGAAACTGCCTCCGACCCGCTTAAACTCGACGAAATCACCACCTTGCAGCGCGGCAAGACCGGCGCGCTGATCGAATGGTCAGCAACCGCTGGCGCCCGCATGGCTGAGGCCGATCTTGGCCCCCTACAATCCTATGCCCGCGCCCTTGGTCTTGCGTTTCAGATCGCCGACGATGTGCTGGACGTGACCAGCGATGCTGCAACAATGGGCAAGGCGACAGGCAAGGACGCAGACGCAGGCAAAGCCACGTTTGTTTCCCTACTGGGCCTAGACGAGGCGAAACGCCGCGCAGATGCGCTGGTGACGGAAGCCTGTGATGCCTTAAGTGTATATGAGGGGAACGCAGACATATTGCGGGACGCCGCCCGCTTTGTTGTGACCCGTAAGACGTGAAAGACAAACATGACTGACGCCCCCAAAACCCCGCTGCTGGATACGGTTCAACGCCCTGCTGATCTGAAACAGTTCTCAGACTCCCAGCTGCGCCAGATCGCAGACGAAGTGCGGGCCGAAACCGTGTCTGCCGTGTCTATGACGGGCGGGCACCTCGGCGCAGGCCTCGGCGTTGTTGAATTAACCGTTGCGTTGCACGCCGTTTTCGACACCCCACGGGACAAACTGATCTGGGATGTGGGCCACCAGTGTTACCCCCACAAAATCCTGACCGAACGGCGCGACCGTATCCGTACTCTTCGGATGAAGGATGGCCTGAGCGGGTTCACTAAACGATCGGAGTCGCCCTACGACCCGTTTGGCGCTGCGCATTCATCCACATCGATCAGTGCCGCACTTGGATTCGCCGTTGCCCGTGATTTGGGTGGTACCCCGCCTGAGGGCACAGGCGATGCGATCGCTGTGATTGGCGACGGGTCGATGAGCGCGGGCATGGCCTACGAGGCGATGAACAACGCGGGCCACCTCGGCAAACGCTTGGTCGTGATCCTGAACGATAACGAGATGTCGATTGCACCGCCCGTTGGCGCGATGTCGTCCTACCTGTCCCGCCTCTATGCTCAGAACCCGTTCCATGAATTAAAGGCGGCGGCCAAAGGAGCGGTCAGCATGCTGCCCGAACCCTTCCGAGAAGGGGCGAAGCGAGCCAAGGAAATGCTCAAGGGCATGGCCGTGGGCGGTACGTTGTTTGAAGAGTTGGGGTTCAGTTACCTTGGCCCCATGGACGGGCATGACATGGACCAACTGCTACCCGTTCTGCGCACAGTCAAAGAACGCGCAACAGGCCCCATCCTGATCCATGTGCTGACAAAAAAGGGCAAGGGATATGCCCCGGCCGAAACGGCACGGGACAAAGGCCACGCTACGGCCAAGTTCGACGTGCTCACAGGGGCGCAGAAAAAGACGCCTTCGAACGCGCCCAGTTACACGAAGGTGTTCGCGGAACATCTGATCAAAGAAGCGAAGGCCGATGACAAAATCTGTGCGGTAACGGCGGCCATGCCGGATGGTACTGGCCTGAACCTGTTTGCTGAACGCTATCCGAGCCGTTGTTTTGACGTTGGGATTGCCGAGCAGCATGGCGTGACGTTCTCCGCGGCCCTTGCGGCCGGTGGGATGAAACCGTTTTGCGCTATGTATTCGACGTTTCTGCAGCGCGGTTATGATCAGGTGGTGCATGATGTGGCTATCCAACGTCTGCCTGTGCGCTTTGCCATCGACCGCGCTGGGCTTGTGGGGGCGGATGGGGCAACCCATGCCGGGGCGTTCGACGTTGCGTATCTCTCCAATCTGCCGGGTTTCGTCGTGATGGCAGCAGCGGATGAGGCAGAGCTTGCACATATGGTTGCAACAGCCGCAGCGCATGACGATGGCCCAATCGCCTTCCGCTTTCCCCGTGGCGAAGGGACGGGCGTCGAGATGCCGGAACGCGGAACTCCGATCGAGATTGGCAAAGGGCGCATGATCCGCGAAGGAAAAGGCGTGGCGATCCTTAGCTTTGGCACCCGCTTGTCAGAGGTTGAAAAGGCCGCCGAAAACCTGACCGCCAAGGGGATAACGCCGACTGTGGCCGATGCGCGATTTGCAAAACCGCTGGACTGCGAACTGATCCTTGAACTAGCCAGCACCCATGATGCCCTGATCACCATCGAAGAGGGTGCAGTGGGCGGTTTTGGCAGTCATGTCGCACAGCTATTGGCGGACGAGGGAGTGTTCGACCAAGGGCTCAAGTTCCGCTCGATGGTACTGCCAGACACATTCATCGATCAATCCAGCCCGGCGGATATGTACGCCGCTGCGGGCATGAACGCTGAACAGATCGAGACCAAGGTGCTGAGTGTGCTTGGTATCGCGTCTCTCGGAGAAGCACGCGCCTGACTCTTGCGTGCGTGCGCAAGTTGCGCCACGCTGAGACGATGGATATCCAAAGTCGCCCTGTCCTTTACTACCGCTGGATCGTTTTTGTCTTGGCCGCAGGATACTGTCTGTACCAGATGCTGTTCGGTCAGTGGACTGGGCCGGGCGGTCCATTTCGCTACCTAACGATATGGGCGCTGTTCCTGTCCTTCTTCTCGGCCAGCAGGATGCTTGCGCGCACCGAAGGGCGGATCACCAGGTCCCACGAGGTGACGGCGATGTGCGCGGCTGTGCTGAACGTCATGGTCGTTTTCCTTTATTGGCGGCTTTACCTGACGGACCCGGCGCTGGTGAACAATGGCGACCCGATTGTGTGGTGGCTGGAATACTACCTGCATGGACTCGGGCCTGTGTTGCAGATCATCGATGCATTGTTCATTGCGGCCGTGTTTCGCCGGGTGTGGCGGGCAGTATTGCCCCTGATGGTGATCATCGCGGCCTATGTTGCGTGGGCCGAATTCTTTGTGCAACGGTTCAATGAACGACCCACGGGCAGCGTGACCAGCGGCCTGCCTTATCCCTTCCTTAACAACATGGAATTGCCAGAACGGGCGATGTTTTATGCCGTGAACGCGGGAACGGCGCTGGGTCTCCTGGTTGTCTTTGGCCTGCTTGGCGCTGCCATATGCCGGGTTAAGGGCGCGCGCATGGCGGCCTAATCCGTTTCTTGTGCCAGCAAGGCGGCCAATCCTTCGCGATAAGTTGGATAAAGTAGTTTTACCCCCAGCTCGTCCTTGATCCGATCATTTCTGACCCGCTTGCTTTCGGCATAGAAACTGCGTGCCATGGGGGTCATGTCCGCTGTCTCGAAATCCAGAGCGGGGGGCAGGGGCAGGCCCAGAAGTTCGGCGGTGTGCCCGATCACGTCCTGTGGTGGGGCGGGGTCATTGTCGCACACATTGTATATGCCCCCCGGATTGGGTTGGGCGATGGATGCGGCGATCACTTGGGCGATGTCGTCCACATGGATCCGTGAAAAGACCTGCCCATCCTTTATGATCCGACGTGCAGTGCCGCTGCGCACCTTTGCAAAGGGACCACGGGCAGGTCCGTAAATGCCAGCCAGTCGAAAGATATGCAGGGGCAGGCCCGGGATGGCCGCCCATTCGGCTTCGGCGTCGACCCGCCAAAGCCCACGTTTGGTTGCCGGGGTCAGTGCGGCGTTTTCGTCGACCCAACCGCCTTGGTGGTCGCCATAAACGCCTGTGGTAGACAGGTACCCTACCCATTCAAACGAAGTTGCGTGCGCCGCGATCTGTGCCCCGACGTCGCGCAACACAGGGTCTCCTTCGGCGTCCGGTCCGGCGGAAATCAACAGGTGCGTGGCTTCGGCAATGGCCGCACCGACATCAGAGCCGGGAAAAATCGCGGGTTCTATACCTGAGGCTGCCAGAGCCTCGGCCTTTTCCGCACTGCGCGTGGTCCCAATGATCCGCCATCCTTGTGGCAAAAGCAGATTGGTCAACGCGCGCGCCGAAAACCCGTGGCCGAAGGAAAGAAGCGTTTTGGTCATGGTCCATAGGTGCCAACTGACGCAGCATTCGACAAGCCCCTTGCCAACAGTGTCCGCCCTTTGCCTAATTGGTGATATGAGTGAAGAACTGAGCGCCAACATCGCCTACACCCTAAAGACGCCCGAAGACTCGGTGCGACTGTATCGAAAATGGGCAGAGACTTATGACGAGACCTTTGCAAAGGCGACGGACTATGTCCTGCACCTTGAGGTCGCGCGCCATTATGTGCTGATGGGCGGGTTCGGGCCTGTGCTGGATGTCGGTGCGGGGACAGGATTATGCGGTGAGGCGTTGCGCGAGCGCGGGATTGGTCCGGTGGATGGTACAGACATATCGCCGGACATGCTGAAGGTCGCAGCCGGAAAAGGCGCATACCGGAACTTGTTCAAGGGCGACCTGCTGGCTGGGCTTACCCTTCCAGAGGGCCTCTATCAAGGTGCGGTGAGCTCGGGCACATTTACCCACGGGCATGTCGGTCCACAGGGGATTGATACGGTGCTGGACTCCGTCCGTCCCGGTGGCTGGATTGTTTTGGCCGTCAACGCGCGGCACTACGGCGCCGCAGGGTTCGCCGCCAAAATAGATGAATTGCAAGCGCGGATCATAGATTTCAGCGAAACCAAAGTCCCAATCTACGGGCCTGCATCAACTGGTCCGAACGCTGGCGACACATCGCTGTTGCTGACCTTCCGCAAAGTCTAACGCTGCGGGCGCACTTTGATGGCGCATTAAGTGTACATTTGCTTCTTACGCGCCCGGGCCTCTTCCGTCGCGCGGCCAGTGCCATCGTGATAGCTGCCGAACCAGCGATCCCATGGCATCTCGACAGTGCCATAGTTGCACTCGAAATAGCGGTGATGCAGCTGGTGAAAGAAGACACCCATGTGCAGCTGGTTGTTGTCCTTTACCACCAATTCTTCAAAGCCCGAATGGGAAAAGACAGGGTGCGTCGACTGGACGTAACCATGAAACATCACGTGCAGTGGGTGGGATGGAACCACAAGGTGAATGGCGAAATTGGTGTAAAACAACAGATGTTCGACCGGGTGCATAGCTATGCCGGACCAGGGGCCAACGTTTACATTGCGATGGTGTAAGGCGTGCGCCAGCTTGTACAGCGGTGGCCAATGCAGCGCGCGGTGTACCCAGTAAAAGTGAAAACTGGACCAGATCGGAATCAGAACGAAGGCCGCGATGAACCAGACCGGATTGTCCGGGAACAGCATTGATGGAGCAAAGCCGTTCGCCATCATCCAGAACACGCCGATCTGCGCCGCGCTCCACAGTGTGATGCCGCTGGCGATATGCCAGAACATATTATCCAGCACCTGATTGTTAAAGGTGAAGGACCCGTTGTTGCGGTTCTGGTCGCGCGGGTCGAACTTGGTTTTGTCACTTTGGCCTTTGGACGTGATCAACCAGCAGTGCAGTGCACCTGCGATCAGGCATTGCGGCACAAGGTTTGCCAACCAAACGCGCATCATCCATCCGGGTTGAAACGTCTGCATCGCTTCAAGCGGCGGCAGGATCAGGAAATACGCACCCAACGCCAACACAAGGCACAGAGTTGTGGTCGAAATTTCGAACCAGAAAGCCGCATACCATCTGAGAATCGCAGCAGGCCTAGGCGGCCATTGGAACAGCGGGTTCTGCGCGATGGGTGTCGGGGGGCGGTGGTTCCAGCGCCCGGCTTCTTTGACCTCGGCCGGATCAACATCGGTTGCCCGATCTGCTTCGGCCATATCGAGGTCAGCTGGCATAGTTTGACCCTTCTTCGTCGAGGATCGCCTTGAGTTCGTTGAGGTGACGTTCGTCCTGTTCAGGGTATTCCTCAATCTCCTGAGCGGTCTTTTCGGCGATGTCGCTGGGGATCATGCGCAAGGGTTTGCCGGTTTGCAGCGCCAGAAGATAGGTCTGGCAGGCCCGCTCGAAATAGAACATCCGGTTGAAGGTATCGGCGACAGTATCACCCAGAACCATGATGCCATGATTGCCCATCACCATGACTTTCTTTTTGGGGTCATCCATCAGCGTGGCACAGCGCTCGCCCTCTTCCTCGAATGCTAGCCCTCCATAGTTTTCGTCTACCACAACGCGGTCAAAGAACATGCACCCGTTCTGATCGACGGGGGGGAGGGTGCTGTCGGCAAGCGCCGCAAGGGCTGTCGCGTATGGCGAGTGCACATGCATCGCACAGCGCGCGTGGGCGCAGAACTTGTGCATACCGCCGTGCAGCCCCCACGCCGTTGGGTCGGGCGCATCGGGCCCTTCCATCGATGCCGGGTCATTTGCATCTACGACGATCAGGTCAGACGCCTTGATGCGGGAAAAGTGCATCTGGTTGGGGTTCATCAGGAATTTGGTGCCATCGTCATTTATCGCGAGAGAAAAATGGTTGGCCACTGCTTCGTGCATGTTCAGGCGTACGGTCCAGCGGAAGGCGGCGGCAAGGTCAACGCGCTCCTGCCAGTGGTCCATATTGGGGCGGATATTGGTGACGGTCATGGCGTTTGGCTCCCTACAGCTTTGCTTGTAGGTTGCATGAAGTGCGGGTCGCACTTCAACTCCAAAGGCTGTTCCAGATACGACATTTCATATTGCTAGAACCATCAGCTGATCCGGCGCATTTGGTAGCAATCGGAAGTTTCGATTGCGCGTTCTCGCAGCCGGCGATGACTTGCAGTATCCCAAATCAGAAGCACTAGGCCTGAACATCTTCTAGAGGTTGGATTGCACGCTAAAAATTGGGATTTCGCCTTTACCCTTGATGTCGCGAATTCCCTCCGAGGTCACTTTGAAACGGCTGGTCAACAGCTTTGCAGTATTTTCTGTGACAATGATCTGACCCGGTGTGCCTTGGCTTTCCATGCGCGACGCCAGATTCACCGCATCGCCCCAAAGGTCATAAGCGAACTTTCGTTTCCCGATGACCCCAGCCACAACAGGTCCCGAATTGATGCCGACTCTCAAATTGATGTCGAAATGTGTGCGAGAACTGATGGATTTTGCGGCGACAAGCATTTCTGTGGCAAGCTCTATGGCGATTTCCGCATGGTTCCGTTTGTCTTCCGGGACTCCCACAACAACCATGTAGGCATCACCAATCGTCTTGATTTTCTCTGCGCCAAATCTGTCTGCCAAAATGTCGAACTCAGTGAAAATCAGGTTCAGTGACTCGACTAACTCTCTAGGTGAAAGCTTTGCGCTGGCGGCAGTGAAGTCTGCGATATCAGAAAAAATTACCGACACCTCTAGATGATCATTCGCAATGACGCGTTCCCCGTTTTTCAGACGAAGTGCAATCGGCGAGGGCAAAATATTGTGCAGCAAGTTCTCGGCACGTTCATATTCGCGTTTTAAACCCGCCTCTGCGGTTTCAACCAGATGCTGGTTGATCCCTAAGTATAAGATGAATGCCGAACTAACGCTGATTGTATTTACGACAAATAGGAAGATCACGGACATTTCGGGCATAATCACCCATGGCTGCGATGTGATCGCGACTACTCCAATAGAGATGGCACAAGCAACGAGTGCCGAGCAGATCAGCGTTTTGCGCACCCATGAAAACTGTGGCGTAACCAAGCATACGATCGCAGGTACAAGAGGGAAGAGCCAAAACATTGCTCCTACTCCTGCATGAAGCGTCCCAAGCAAAGCGTGCAGCGGTATTTCACCAAAATAGAGAAGGAGGATATACCACATGGGACCCTGGCGACGCGGCCAAAGATATCCGTACAAAACGAACAAAAGAGTTACGGCGATGTTGTAGTAGGCCATCACGGTTACGCCATTCAACGCAAAAGTAATTGCCCACAAACCATGAGTAAAGCCTGCAACCCAAGGTCCGAGGCGGTGAAACATGTAATACCGCGCGTCTGTGCCCTCCATCCCCGGAGGCGTCCAAAGTATGAGGTCAATGGTGCGTTGGATGACATCAGACATCAGAAGATTCCAACCAATCATTTGCGAGTTGCTGAGCAGAGAACGTCAAACGTCTTTCCCACGCGACGGCACCCAAGCATACCCGTTCTCGCAAAGGATATATGCCTCCCGTAGTCCGTGGGGTTTGTCGGTTGGTTCTTGCAGGATCGTTCCACCTGCCATCTCAGCCAGTGCACAGGCCTCTTCCGGATCCGTATCGTACAGCCTGATTTCAATCCCACCGCCGCGCGGAGGGTTTTCCGGAAGAAGCCCAAGCAGCGGGTTGGAGTGATAAGTCCCATCGCTGTGCAACTGAAACACCTGATCCCCATAGGTCATGATGGCGAAGTCTGCGGTTGGCTGGTGCGCGCGCATCCCGAACACGGTCTGCAAAAATGCAACCTCGACAGCCACATCCCGCACCAAAAGGTTCAGGCCGATTCCCCGCAGTCCACGTCCGAAGGTATCTGCATCTATGCTGCCGTAATCCATGATTGCACCTTTGCCTTGCCTGTCCGACCGTTCAACCAAAAACGGCAAAGAAATGAAGCTTTGACGACATGGCCACCCCCCCCTTGCGTCTGGTCAAAAATCTTGATCCAACGGGACATGGAACACACGCCCTTCCCTTCGTGGCCCGACACCGCCCCCGATCTTGTTGATGTTGCCGCTGGCCGCTGTCCGGCTGACACCGTTATTCGGGGCGGCATATGGGTGAACGTGCACACCCGAGAGGCGTTGCCGGACCATGACATTGCCATCAAACATGGGCGTATCGCGTGTGTGGTGCCCGATGCCGGCTATTGCACAGGCCCCGATACAGAAGTGATCGAAGCAAACGGGCGCTACATGGTCCCTGGCCTGTGTGACGGGCACATGCATATCGAAAGCGGCATGCTAACCCCTGCAGAATTCGCAGCCGCCGTGATCCCACATGGCACCACGTCGATGTTCACCGATCCGCATGAGATCGCTAACGTGTTGGGCCTCAAGGGCGTGCGGTTGATGCATGACGAGGCTCTGATGCAGCCGGTTAACATCTGGACACAGATGCCTTCCTGCGCGCCGTCCGCACCGGGGATGGAGACGACTGGCTACGAGATCAGCGCTGATGATGTGGCCGAGGCCATGGCATGGCCGGGCATCATTGGTCTGGGCGAGATGATGAATTTTCCCGGCATGGCGGCAGGTGACCCGCAAATGCTGGCCGAAGTTGCAGCGACACAACGCGCGGGCAAGACTGTGGGGGGGCACTATGCTTCGCCTGATCTGGGTCCTGATTTTGCGGCTTATGTCGCCGGTGGCCCGGCAGATGATCACGAAGGCACCGTCGAGGCCGACGCAATTGCGCGGATGCGGCAGGGGATGCGGTCTATGATCCGTCTGGGGAGTGCGTGGTATGATGTCGAAACACAGATCACCGCGATCACGGAAAAAGGCCTCGACCCGCGCAACATGATCCTGTGCACGGATGACTGCCATTCCGGCACACTGGTTAACGAAGGCCACATGAACCGCGTCGTGCGCCACGCCATTGCTTGCGGGTGCGATCCATTGGTCGCCTTGCAGATGGCGACGATCAACACGGCGACACACTTTGGTTTGGAGCGCGAGATTGGATCGCTGACCCCGGGACGAAGGGCGGATGTGATCCTGACGTCAGATCTGACCACTCTTCCGATTGAACAGGTGATTGCGCGGGGTCAAACAGTGGCCATGGACGGCGCGCTGACGGTGACTTGCCCGCACTTGGTCTGGCCTGATGCAGCACGTCAAACTGTACATATGGGGCCATTCAAGACCGCCGTCGACTTTGAGATAAAAGCGCCTGAGGGTCGTAATTCGGTGACTGCCAACGTCATCGGTGTGGTCGAAAACCAAGCGCCTACCAAAGCCCTGAAACGGGACATGCCCGTCAGCGATGGCAAGGTCGAAAGCCATGGCGACACCTGTCAGATTTCGCTGATCGAACGGCATCAAGCAAACGGTGGTGTCACGAACGCGCTGGTCGCTGGGTTCAATTACGAGGGGCGCATGGCGATGGCGTCGACTGTCGCGCATGACAGCCACCATATGATTGTCGTCGGCACCGATCGCGAGCAGATGGCGCTGGCTGTGAACCGGCTGGCAGAAGTCGGCGGCGGAATTACCATCTGGCGCGATGGCGCAGAAATGGCCCTAGTCGAACTGCCCATTGCGGGCCTGATGTCCGACAGCCCTGCGCGCGAAGTGGCGGCCAAAGCCGACAAGATGGTGCAGGCCATGGTGGACTGCGGCTGTACACTCAACAACGCCTACATGCAGCACTCGTTGCTTGCACTTGTCGTTATCCCCGAATTGCGCATCTCAGACCTAGGATTGGTCGATGTGCGCACCTTTGAATTCATACCTATACTCGAGCCAACAACATGAAAACCTTAGAACAGGCCGAACACGGCCACTCCGAATTCCACGATGCGGCGGCGGCCGTTGCTCATTTGTGCGACCTTTACGAAGACGCGATCCAGTTTCTCAGCGGACAGTTCCAGCGTGCCATGGAACACGGCGCGCCAGAGGGCCGGATCAGGGCGTACTATCCCGAAATCCGGTTCACCACATCGTCCTATGCACGCGTGGATACGCGGCTGAGTTTTGGGCATGTCGCTGATCCTGGCGTCTACTCAACAACCGTCACTCGCCCCGATTTATTCAACAACTATCTCGAACAGCAGATTGGCCTTTTGATTGCCAACCATGACCAGCCCGTTGAAATCGGATACTCAGACACGCCGATGCCTGTTCATTTTGCGGTCGCCAACGATCCAAACATTACTGTTCCGCAACAGGGGGCAGCGGCCTTTCCACTGCGCGATGTGTTTGATGTGCCTGACCTCAGCAACACCAATGATGACATCGTCAATGGCACGCACGAACCCGTCAGCGGGATCCACCCGCTTGCACCCTTCACGGCGCAGCGCATTGACTACTCGCTGGCGCGCCTTGCTCACTATACGGCAACGGATGCAGATCATTTTCAGAATCACGTGCTGTTCACGAACTACCAGTTCTATGTGTCCGAATTCGAAGCCTATGCGCGCACGCAGCTTGATGATCCGGACAGTGGCTACACATCCTTTGTATCAACCGGCAATGCCGAGATCACGGCAGGCGACCAACCCCTGGCCGCAAGTCCGAAGATGCCGCAAATGCCGACATACCACCTCAAGCGTGAGGATGGGTCTGGCATCACTCTGGTCAATATCGGCGTCGGTCCATCCAACGCCAAGACTGCGACAGATCACATAGCCGTCTTGCGTCCTCACGCATGGATCATGGTCGGGCACTGCGCTGGGCTGCGCAATAGCCAGGCTTTAGGGGACTTTGTTCTGGCGCACGCCTACCTGCGTGAAGACAACGTGCTGGACACGGACCTGCCCCCTTGGGTGCCGATCCCGGCTCTGGCGGAAATCCAGATCGCACTGGAACAGGCGGTCGCTCAAACGACCCAGCTGGAAGGGTATGAACTGAAGCGGATTATGCGGACCGGAACAGTGGCGAGCTATGACGATCGAAACTGGGAATTGCGCGACCAGCATGGCCCCGTTCAACGCCTCAGCCAATCTCGTGCCATTGCGCTTGATATGGAAAGCGCGACGATTGCTGCCAATGGATATCGGTTCCGGGTGCCCTATGGCACACTGTTGTGTGTTTCGGACAAGCCGCTGCATGGTGAGTTGAAGCTCCCAGGTATGGCCTCAAACTTCTACAAAGAGCAGGTCGCGCGCCACTTGATGATCGGAATCCGGGCCATGGAACAGCTCCGCGAAATGCCGCTGGAACGCATCCACAGCCGGAAATTGCGTGCGTTTGACGAGACAGCCTTCCTTTAATGGGCTGAAAACTGCGAAAAATAGCGGTTTTTCCCTTGCAACAGGCCACTATTCGTTGTGTTTTCCTACAACATACCGTTACAAATCCGGTAGGAGGCCCTAATTGTCGGGCAGACGAAGGAGACCAGAAAATGGCAAAACCAATGACCAAAACCCAACTCGTCGCCGCACTGGCCGAGGAAATGGGCACTGACAAGAAATCTGCAGGCGCTGCACTCGACGCAATGTGCGGCCTGATCACCAAGGAAGTATCCGGCGGCGGTGCCGTGACTCTTCCCGGTGTTGGCAAAATCTACTGCCGCGAACGCCCCGAGCGTATGGTGCGCAACCCAGCCACCGGCGAGCAATTCAAGAAGGACGCGGACAAGGTTGTCAAAATGACAATCGCCAAAGCGCTGAAAGATAGCGTGAACGGCTAAGTCAGCTTTCAGACTGATGAAAGGGTCGCCCAAGGGCGGCCCTTTTTTGATGTCCGATCAACCTTCGTACACGGTGGCGGTGTCACCCATATAGTTGTCCCACGCAAACCAGTAAGAGATATGCCCCGCCACACGCGGCAAGCGCGTACCGTCCGGGCCAACTACGGCGCTTTCAGTGACGCTCCATTCGACACCGTCCTGATCCTTGATCCGCCCTGCGGCAGGCGTGAATGTTCGCGCGCCTCGCTCATAGGCCCGCACACTGCGTGCATCGGCGTCACCCACCAGCAACAATGGTGTGTCGCTAATGCCGTCATTGATCACGGGCATGCCGTCAAAGGCGTCCAGCGGCCAGGCCCGTGCGGCACCGAATTGCCGGATGGCGAAGACATAGTCTTTCTGTGCATGCGATTTCTGATCGACTTGCGCGGGGAACATCAGATCGGGCGAGGCGAAATATTCGTTATAGACCACGCCTGATCCATAGTTGCGCCGATGTCCGGTGTTGACTGAAAGAACTTTGGTGCTCGGGTTCGATGCCTTCCACTTGTCCCATGAGGTGATCACAATGGGACGCTGTTTCAGGACGATCCCACTGTCTGCAAGCGGCCCGATGACCGGTTCACCGGTGTACTGGTTCCAAAGGCTGTTTGTGCCCCGATCAAACATCAGCTTGTTCGAGCGGTAAAGGAACCCGGAAGACCCAAAAATGAACGGTTCAGACCGCCCGGCCACATTCGTTTCAAACAAGATGCCCGATCCGCACAACGTGCAATAGGCCAACGCCACAGGCACGCCCCCGATCACTTCATTGAACATCTCGTGCCACCCCATGATCCGAAGGGGGTAGGCTCGGGCGTCCCCGTTGATCGACACACCAAACACCAGATCGTCGCCACGCAGATACTCCGCATCCCCAGCCGGGATAAGGTCCGGGTTGTCGAGCGACGGGATGCCGTCCTTTAGGACACCGCCCCATGTGACCTCTTCCAGCCGGATTTGCGTGCGGTCTTGACCGATGTGTTCAGTGCGCAGGAATTCGTCAAAGTTGGGGTCGATCCGCAGATACATTTCCCGTGCGAAGGCGGGGTAACTGGCATGGGGCACGATTTGTGGGTTCGATTCCTGCCAAAGCATCCATTCAAACCAATCGTTGCCATGATCCTCACCTGTGAGTGCCTCGAGGGTCTCTCCTATGACCAGCCCGCGCGCGCGGGAAAAGCGCAATGACAAAAGCAGACCTGCGACCATGTCCAAATCGCCGCGCGCTCCAATGTAGGACATCGCGTCGTTGAACTCGGATGATGTTCCATACAAAGCGGCGCGCTGTGCCGCCTCTGGGGTTAAATCCTGAGCAAGGGCTGCCCGTGGCAGCGCGGCCGTGGACATTGCCAAACCTGTAAACTGACGGCGATTGAACTGCATTGATGTACCTCCCGGCTCCACAGTTCCTATGTGCACGGCTTGATGATCACATTCATCACAAAGGCGCGTGATGACGCGTCTTGCATCCCCGCCGTATTTCCCCGAACGTCCGCGCAAGAAGGGGCAGGCTCATGGACATTCGCGCGTTACTGATGGGGCTGACCTTTGCCCTAATCTGGTCTTCGGCCTTTACGTCGGCGCGGATCATTGTGGCCGATGCCTCGCCTTTGGCGTCTCTGGCTCTGCGTTTTTTTGTTTCCGGGCTGATTGGCGTGGGCATCGCGCGACTGCTTGGCCAGTCGTGGCGGCTGACGCGGGATCAGTGGCGGGCGACAATTATCTTTGGCGTCTGCCAGAACGCGATTTACCTTGGCCTCAATTTCTATGCGATGCAGACGGTCGAAGCGTCGCTGGCTTCAATCATCGCCTCGCTTATGCCGCTGTTGGTGGCCTTTGCTGGATGGATCGTATTTCGTGATCGTCTGCCGGCGCTGGGCATCATCGGGCTGATCCTCGGCATCGCGGGCGTTGCTCTGATCATGTCGGCGCGGATGGAGGCAGGAGTGGACATGTATGGCGTCGCGCTATGCCTGATCGCCACAATTGCTTTGACCATTGCGACTCTTTCGATGCGCACCATGTCGGCGGGGGGCAACCTGATGATGGTGGTTGGTCTGCAGATGTTTGTAGGTGCGATTGTGCTGGCTGTGGCCTCAGCACTGACCGAAACGATACGGGTCGATCTTACGCCTGAATTGATTGCGGCTTTTGCCTACACGACCTTGGCGCCTGGATTGCTGGCCACATGGATATGGTTTGCGCTGGTCGCACGGATCGGGCCGACCAAAGCGGCGACGTTCCACTTTCTCAATCCGTTCTTTGGAGTCGCTGTTGCTGCTGCCCTTCTTGGCGAAAGTTTGGGGCTCCGCGATGTGATCGGTGTGGCCGTGATCGCTGCAGGCATTCTTGCGGTGCAATTGTCACGCGCCCAGAAAACATGATGGATGCCCTCTTGCGCGTTGAGACATGCGCAATATCCTTTGCTCCATTATTTTGATTTGAGAAAGCGTCGCCAGTGCACCGTCGTACTTTTTTGTTTTCGTCAGTTGCCGCACTGACTGCACCATGTGCTTTTGCCTACCCCGCAGAAACCTTTTCGCCCGCGATTTGGAATACGCTGCGCGAAACGCAACAAGTGGTGATCCTGAATTACCGCGCCAGTTGGTCGCTGACCTGTCAGATCAAGGCGGACCTGATCGCCGAGGCAATCGCCGAAAACCCGGCCTATGGGCGGCTTACATTCATTGATGTGGATTGGGACACCTTTGGCCAATCGCAATTGACCGAACGGCTCAAGGTCGAACGCCGTTCGACTCTTCTGGTGATGAAGAATGGCGAGGAACTGGCCCGGCTGGTGAATGAACCTTACGCCCGACAAGTGCGCGATCTTTTGGACGTCGCCCTTGCTGCCTGACGGGTCAACACCTAAGGCCTATGTTTTTCTGCTGATCCCGGGCTATTCGCTACTGGGTTTTTCCTGCGCGCTTGAGGCACTGAGCCTCGCTAACCTGCACCCGTCCGGGCAAACTTTCTACAGTTGGCGGATTGTCGGCGAAACAGGCGCGCCGGTTCCGGCCTATAATGGTGTGACATGCGCCGTTGATGATGCGTTACCGCCGCTTGATCGCCACGAAACGCTGGTCGTGTGCGCGGGCGATGATGCCGCGATCGGCAGCACGCGGGCCGTCCTTAACTGGCTGAGGCGCGAAACCCGCAAGGGTATGGATTTTGGGGCGCTTTCCTCGGGCACCTACACACTGGCATTGGCTGGATTGTTGGGGGGCAAGCGGGTGACGACCCATTGGCAATACTATGATGCATTGGTCGAATTGTTGCCGGATGTGATTATCGAGAACAGTCTCTTTTCTATTGATGGTCGTGTGTTCACGACCGCCGGAGGGGCGGCATCCATGGATATGATGCTGGCGCGGATCAAGGGGGACTACGGAGTCGATCTGGCCACGTGGGTTGCCGACCAGATGGTCTATACTGATCCACGCGGAGCGACACATGGCCAGAGATTGTCCCGACGTGCCCGCCCGGATTTGGCTCACGGCAAGCTGGGAATGGCTCTGCAGATCATGGAAAATAACCTCGAAGACCCGCTGCGCCCGGAGGAAATCGCTGCCCTCGTGTCGATCAGTACGCGCCAGCTTGAACGTCTGTTTGCCAAGCATCTGAATATGCCGCCAAAACGCTACTATCTCAAACTTCGTCTCGAAAAAGCGCGTGGATTGCTGCGCCAAACCTCGTTGAGTGTGACGGATATTTGTGTTGCCTGCGGGTTTCGCTCTCTCTCCCACTTCTCAAAAAGTTACCGGGCGACGTTCGGGTTAAGCCCGGGGCAAGAAAAACGCGGTACTGCTGCCATATGGTCTGCGTCGCCTTGATTGTGCGGGCTGTGATCGAACACTGTACGCGGGCAAGGTTGTGAGGTCCTGATGAAACTGCTTTTTGTGCACCAGAACATGCCGGGCCAGTACCGCGAGCTGGTCCAATGGTTGGCTGCGCAAGGCGAACACGAGATTGTCTTTTTGACTCAGCGGGAAAAGGTCCCGGATATCCCAGGTGTGCGCACTGTTCGCTACAAATCGCATCATAAGGCGTCCAAAGATGCCTATGGCCTCTCTAAAACCTGGGAAACGGCGGCAGGCAACGGGTTCGGCGCGGTTACGGCCCTGCGCGAGATTTTGTCAGGCGGTTTTGTTCCCGACATCGTTATCGGTCATGTCGGCTGGGGCGAGATGAGCTTTTTCCGTGAGGTGCTGCCCGAGACGCCGATGATTGGCTTTTTCGAGTACTTCTACTCGGTGCGCGGTGGTCCTGTCGGGTTTGATCCAAACGATGTGGTATCTGATCACGCGTCCTACATCATGCATGGCAACAATGTCGTACCCTTAGTGAATATTGAGGTTGTCGATGTCGCTCACAGTCCGACGTGGTGGCAACGAAACCGCTTTCCACCCAGTTTCCATGACAAAATTTATGTCTGCCATGACGGCATTCGGACGGACAAACTGTTGCCTGACCCAAAGGCGAGCGTGTCACTGGGGCGGATAAATCGTCCGTTGACCGCATCTGACGAGGTGGTCACGTTCATGGCACGCAACCTCGAAACCACGCGCGGGTTTCACCAGTTCATGCGCGCCTTGCCTTTGATCCAAAAAGCACGCCCAAACGCCCGCGTTCTGGTTATTGGGGGGAATGAGACTTCCTATGGTGGCAAATCCAAACACCCCGGCGGTCTGCGTGGGCAGATGGAAGCCGAGGTTGGACATATGCTGGATTGGGATCGCCTGCATTTTCTGGGGCAGGTGCCCTATGCAAATTACCAGCAGATCATCCAGATCAGCACATGCCACATTTACCTGACCATGCCCTTTGTTGTGTCCTGGTCATTGCTTGAATCCATGTCGATGGAGGCGACAATTGTTGCCAGTGACGTCGCCCCGGTACGTGAGGTGATGGAGCACGGGAAAACCGGTTTGCTGGTAGACTTCTTCAATCACGAAGCGCTGGCCGAGCAAGTGGCCGAGGTGTTGGATCGTCCGGGCGATTTTGCGCATCTTGGACCTGCAGCTAGACAGCATGTGGTCGAAAACTACGATTTTCTGTCCGTTTGCCTGCCCGAGCACATCCGGCAGATCAACGCACTTGTACCCAAAGACATCCGCATGACGGTACCCTAGGTCGTGGATCTGGTCATTCTTGGGGCGGGTGGCAAGCTTGCTCGTTTGTTACGGCCACTGTTCCCGCGAAAGGCCCGGTGGTTCGCCCGCGCTGACGTAGACATTCATGACACGGCCGCCTTACGCGTGGCCCTTCGCGATGCGGATGCAGTTATTTGTATGGCTGGGGTTACGAATGCCAGTGCTCAGCCACTGCACATGAACACAGACATTGCGGTGCGAACGCTCGATGCAGCACAAGATGTTTCCGCTGGGCGCGTCATTTTGCTATCCAGTGCAGCAGTTTACGGCGTTACGGCGGGTGTATGCACTGAGGATGGTCCCACGGCGCCCAACTCTGAATATGGCAAAGCCAAACTTGTGATGGAAAGTGCAGCGGCCCAACACCCGCATCCCAATACTGTCTTGCGCCTTGGTAACGTGGCGGGTGCGGATGCCATTCTGGCAGGCTGGGTTCCCGGTTTCCGGCTTGATCAACTACCAGATGGCAGCACGCCTTGTCGCAGTTACATCGGCCCAAATGCGCTGGCTCGCACGCTCTTGCAGCTGTCTGAGGCAACTGCATTGCCACCTCTTCTGAATGTGGCTGCGCCCGGTTGCATTCAAATGGGCGCCTTGCTTGATGCGGCGCGTTTGGAGTGGCGGCCCAAACCTGCAGCCGCCGCAACGATACCATCTGTTAACCTTGATACGACGCGGTTGCGTATGTTCACGGAATTTAAGTCCTCGGACAGTACTCCGATGGGCATCGTTGAGGATTGGCAGAACAGGCAGAGCTAGATGACACTAGGCAAGCGGACGTTGGATGTGATTTTTGCAGCGCTCTTGCTTATCCTTCTGGTTCCACTGATGGCGTTTGTCGCATGGCGCATCTGGCGCGTGCAAGATGGCCCCGTGTTTTACGTAGCAGAGCGCATGAAAACGCCGCAGCAAAGCTTTGGATTGTGGAAGTTTCGGACAATGACTGTGGTTGCATCCGATGCCGGGGTGTCTGGGGGCAATAAAGCAGGGCGCATAACCCCGCTTGGGGTAAAGCTGCGCGCAAGTCGTCTGGATGAGCTGCCACAGCTATGGAACATCCTCAAAGGCGACATCAGCTTCGTCGGCCCGCGACCGCCTTTGCGTGAATATGTAGAGCGGTTTCCAAATCTATATGCGCGTGTCCTAAAGATGCGCCCAGGTGTCACTGGTCTTGCGACATTGCGTTTTCACAAACACGAGGCGCGCTTGTTGTCTCGGTGCCGCACGTCTCAGCAGACTGACGCTGTCTACGCCCGTATTTGTGTGCCCCGCAAGGCTCGTATTGATCTGATCTATCAACGTCATCAGACCATTGCCTTTGACTTTCGACTGGGTGTGGAAACCGCGGTCGACCTTTTCCGTTCTGTACGCCCGCATTCTGCTCAACGTTTGCCGGCAAATGGGGGAAGATCAAAAATGGCAGCCCGTTTAACGCAGATTTAAGCAAGAGCGCGCAATGATTGGGGTGTAATTGGGCACTCCAGATCGCCCACAGAATTCGAACAAATGGCACGGCACTCTACGACGGAATTGTCGGGGTGTGGGTCAAAGAGGGCGCGATGATCAGACTAGCCAAATTTCTGTCACCCGCCGCATTTTCTTTTTTTACTGCGATAGCACACGTTGTCCAAAGCAATCGTTTCCGAGCTGTCTTTGTTGCGCTCAGACGCAACAAGGACTCTGCCAATGTGGGTCTTTTTCACCCCTCTGCGAAGGAAGACGAAAGTCACCCTGATGACGCATCTCAATTGCTGGGTCGAAGCGGGTTTCCATCCCGCTTGGAAGGGGCAGAGTCGTATGCGGATCGTGTTGTGCTCATCTCTGGGGCTGGCGGTTCCATTGGGTCTGAACTTAGTCGCCAAGTACTTGCCTGCAGGCCGCGAAAGATCATTCTCTTTGAGCTCAGCGAAGCCGCACTTTATCTGGTGCATCAGACCATTGATCGTGAGGCCGTTGGGACCAATATCGAAGTTGTTCCGGTGCTTGGGTCGGTGACGGATGAACGCAAAATTCGGAATACGCTTTGTAATCATGCGGTCCAAGTTGTCCTGCACGCGGCCGCCTACAAACATGTTCCACTGGTCGAACTGAACCCACTTGCCGGGTTGCAAAACAATGTCGTTGGTACACAGATACTGGTAAATCAGGCCGTCGCCACCGGTGTCGAACGGTTTGTCCTCATTTCGTCCGACAAAGCTGTGCGCCCAATCAACGTCATGGGCGCGTCCAAGCGTTTTTGTGAACTGATCGTGCAAGATGTTTCGCGGCGTCTGTCAAAGCAAAATGGGCCTGTTTTTTCGATCGTCAGATTTGGCAATGTCTTGGGCTCGTCAGGGTCGGTTTTGCCGTTGTTTCGCGATCAAGTGCGCCGCGGCGGGCCAGTGACTGTGACGCATCCCGACGTTTCGCGGTTCTTCATGACCGTACAAGAAGCTGTTCACCTCGTACTGCACGCCGGTTCCATGGCGCTGGGAGGCGAGGTCTTCGTTCTAGATATGGGTGAACCAGTGAAGATTGAAGCCCTGGCGCGCCGGGTGATCCACAGTGCGGGCTATAGTGTGCGCGATGAGGACAATCTGACCGGCGATATTCAACTGAAGTTCATCGGACTGCGACGTGGTGAGAAACTGCAAGAAGAACTCACCGTGAATGGAAGGCGCGCTGTCACGTCCCATCCCAGGATTTTCACCGCAATCGAGGCCAGATTGATTGAGTTCGAAGTCGCGGCGGCCCTTCGCGCCTTGCGGTGGGCCCTTGCTAACGAGGATGAAGCTGGCGCGCGCGCGAATGCATGTCATTGGGTCGAAGGGATTGGAGAGGTGGTGGAAGACGGGATCGCCCCTCCCAAAGGCAAACATGGACCGGGCTGCGCGGTTTCTGTGCCTGAGAAAGCTCAGCGTTCACGACGTTTGAGGGTTGAATGTTCTTGATGCGCAACGGTGCATCGCAAAGAAGACGCCTCACAGTGTGGAACGTTTTGTCAGCGCACCTGAAGACAGTCCACTTTTGCCTCGTGGCTTGCACCCTTGCACCTGAAGTGATGGCACGTGAGCGGACATTGTCTGCAAGCCCGTCTTCAACGCCCGCGCTCAACTTCTATGGTGTCCCCGGATTGATAGACATGCCGGACGCAAATGTGCTGCCCAACGGACAAATTGCCATTGGCGTATCCAGTTTTGGCGGGCAGACTCGGACAAACTTCAGCTTCCAGTTTTCACCTCGAGTTACCGTCACGTTTCGATACGTTGGCATTCAGAACTGGAATTCGGATGGGTTCGACACCTAGGGGATCGAAGCTTTGACTTCCGCTATTTGCTTGTCAGAGAAGGTCGCATTGCGCCGGCTATCTCGATTGGCTTGCAGGACCTCGCAGGCACCGGCATATACGCGGGAGAATACGTCGTCGGCACCAAAACTTTTGAGCGAGCATTTCGCTTTGGCGGGGAACTCAAGGCGACGGTGGGACTGGGCTGGGGACGCTTAGGCAGTGCGGGCTCGATTGGCTCGCCTTTTGGGGCGGATCGTCCTCAATTTGTACCAGGTGATCCGGGTAGAGAATTCTCTGTCGATCAGTGGTTTCGTGGGGCAATCTCGCCATTTGGCGGTTTGGAATGGGGGGTGAATGACAGACTAAGTCTGAAGGCTGAATACTCAACAGATGCATATACTGCGGAAACCTCGCGCGCAGTTTTTTCCAAACGATCCCGATTCAATTTCGGAATTGAATATCAGGTCAGTTCCGCGCTCCGGGTCGGTGGGTATTGGCTTTATGGTTCAGAAATAGGGGTGAACCTGCAACTGCAGGTTAATCCGAAAATCCCTCCTGTCCCATACAGGCTTGCTGGTCCGCGTCCCATAATTGAACGCCCGAAACGGTTGTCCAACCCGGTGGCCTATGATCAGGGATGGGTCGCTGTTCAAAACGCACCGGCGCTGATCCGAGATGCTTTGGGGTCAGAATTGGTCCTGGATGGCATCCGACTGCACAGCGTCAGTGTCACAACCACCAGTGCCGAAGTGCGGGCATCCAGCGACCGGTTTGATAACTTAGCAATTCTGACTGGGCGTGTAGCACGGGCAATGGCGCGGGTTCTGCCACCTTCGATTGAGACCTTTGACATTGTGTTGGTCGCAAATGACATCCCATTGTCCAAGATCTCACTGTCACGGCGCGATCTCGAGACGCTTGAGTTTCAGCCTGATGCCAGTGCGATGTTGTTGTCCCGTACCGTGGTCTCGGATGCTGATCCGGCGTCCCAAGGACTGACTGCGCAGGTCGAGGGCTTTTATCCGAATTTCAGGTGGGCAGTTGGTCCCTACATTCGGCCCAGCTTTTTCGATCCTGATAGGCCCGTGCGTGCAGATCTGGGTATTTCTGCGATGGCGCAGTATCGATTTGCTGCTGGGTGGCAAGTCTTTGGCGAAGTGCGCCACCGTCTTGTTGGCAACATCGCAGACGCTTCGCGGTCATCAGACTCGGTCTTGCCGCGCGTGCGCACCGACGCATTGCTCTACGCGCAGGCCACAGACACGTCGTTGGAACATTTGGTCTTGTGGAGACAATGGAAGGTCGTGCCAACCACTTATGGGCGTATCAGCTTAGGATATCTTGAGCAGATGTTCGGGGGCATTTCATGTGAACTTTTGTGGAAGCCCGTCAACAGTCGCCTCGCGGTTGGAATGGAACTTAACTACGTCAAGCAGCGAGATTTTGATCAGGGCTTCGGGTTTCAGGATTATGAAGTCGCAACGGGCCATTTGTAGGGCTATTACGACTTTGGGAATGGGTATCACGCTCAGATTGATGCTGGGCGATATCTGGCCGGTGATTTCGGTGCAACGGTTACCGTGGAACGACAATTTGCCAATGGGTGGCGAGTTGGTGGCTTTTTCACACTGACGGATGTGTCGGCAGAAGACTTTGGTGAAGGCTCTTTTGACAAAGGAATAACGTTCACTGTGCCGGTCAGTTGGTTTGTCCGCGAGCCAACGCGCCGTGCGGTCAGCGCCGCGATCAGGCCGATCCAGCGGGATGGCGGCGCGCGGCTGAACGTGAATGACCGCCTGTATGAGCAGATCCGGTCTGGTCATTTGGTGGACGTGGCGAATGATTGGGGGCGTGTGTGGCAATGACCTCAATTTGTCGAGCTTGCGTGCTGTGTTTGGCATCCACTCTGTTTGGATGTTCTGGTGGCAGCGACGCGCCATACGCCCAGTCTCGGGGAGCACAAACAATCGTTGACCAGTTCCGCAAACCGCCTCCAACGCCTGAAAATGTACCGGAGTTTGGCCAAAAATGGATCGCCGCTTTGACGACGCCAACATTGGAAGTAACACTTGAGCGATCTGGACGTGTCGCTGTTTTAGCCCCGTTTTCGGATCGCCCGGACTCTACGCGAGGTGCCGTGCGGGTTTGGCGGTCTGCTGACGACGCGCAGATCGTGTTGCGCGGTGGCGTCCTGATTGCGACCCGTGGTTTAGGAAACGATGTCGACTCGACCTTGGTGAAAACAATGGTCGCGGCATTGTCTGCGCGCGCGCCAGTGTCTGGTCGTCATGTCCTGTACACCATCACCGGTGAAAACAGTACCAAGGCCATTGATCAGATATGCACATCCCAGTTGGTCGGGTATGAAGTCATCGATATTTTCGAGAGGCAGATCAAAAGCCGCCATGTGCGATTGGCCTGCAAATGGGGCGGCGCGGTCAAAAGTTATGACTTCTGGGTTGATGAGCGTCAATCTACAGTATGGCAATCGCGGCAATGGGCTGGACCAGATATTGGCTACGTAAGAACACGCCTTTTGAAAGAATAACCGCACACTCCGGCGCGATCTCGCGTTAACCAGTTGCTCAGACTTTTGGCGCTTCAGATTGAGTTTTTGTCAAATTCGGCATAACTTTTCCTCTCTCACTTGGAGGAGCCGTAGGCATGAAAACGCCCCTAATCACAGCATTAATCGTCGTCGCAGCAACAATGGCATCGACTGCTGGACACGCTCAAAATATCCCACTGAACATACTGGTTTCCGGAACCACCGGTGCTGAAACGACTCAGGGGCAAACCGTTGGTGCTTTGACCACGACTTCTACTTTGGCCACATCTGCGGCTAGTACCGCTGCTGCCATAATTGTCTCTGGCGCGACGACAACAACAACGAACTGATCGACGGTTTCACCCAGCCACGTCCCAATCGGAATGTGGACGCAACGGGCACCTACTGCCGCCCGATGGCTTCTGCGACTGCGCGTCTTACCTTTGCTGACATTGGAGATGTGCGCGAGCCCCATGTCGCAATTACATCGCCGTCTGCGCCAAACAGGACCTTGTTGAAATTCCAGCGTGGGACAAAGCCCGTCTCTGACTTGACCGAGCGGTATAGCGGGTGGGCCTGCGCGCCCTTCACACTTGTGATATCGGTCATCGGCATATCCAAGCCAAAAGCCATATCGCAAAACTCTTTTACCTCAGCGGCCGTGTCTAGTTCCTGTTGAAAGTCGTCTGAAGGGACGGCCAACACCACGAGGCCCTCATCGCGATACGTATCGTAGAGCGCTTGCAATTCTTCGTACTGACCGGTGAAGGCACATTGCGACGCGGTGTTGACGACCATCACCGGACGCCCGTTCCAATCGGACATATGCAGCTGCCCGCCGTCAATCGATGCAAACGAGACATCGGGCAGGTCAGCGGACGCAATACCGCTGAAACACATGGCGAGCAGGACGACTAGGATACGGTGCATCTTGGCCTCTCATTCTCGGGTATGCAGCATTTAGGGCAAAATCCGTCGGCGTCACCCTCTTTCAATCGTGGCGAATTGCTCCAAATATGGACTAACCCTCGTCAAACCTACGGGAAAGGACATCATGTCTGAATACACCAAGAACCCCGACGTCATCGCGACCCTGTTGCCTGAAGAATTCTATGTCACGCAAGAAAGTGGGACAGAACGTCCAGGAACCGGCAAGCTGCTCAACAACAAAGAGCCGGGCATCTATGTCGACATCGTCTCGGGCGAGCCGTTGTTTGCGTCTTCGGACAAGTTTGAATCCGGCTGCGGCTGGCCCTCTTTCACCAAACCGATCGAGGACGTCTATGTCGAAGAGTTCCGCGATGTCTCGCACGGCATGATCCGCACCGAGGTACGTTCCAAACACGGTGACAGCCATCTGGGCCACGTTTTCCCCGATGGACCACGGGATCGCGGCGGCCTGCGGTACTGCATCAATTCGGCCTCGCTTCGTTTTGTCCACCGCGACGATATGGAAAGCGAAGGCTATGGCAAATATTTGGATCAAGTGGAGGATGTGGCATGACCGATCAACGCGCAGTTCTGGCAGGCGGATGTTTCTGGGGAATGCAGGACCTGATCCGCAAGAAACCGGGGATCAAGGCAACGCGGGTAGGATACACCGGCGGCGATGTCCCGAACGCGACCTATCGCAACCACGGCACCCATGCAGAAGGGATCGAGATTATCTTTGATCCGTCTGTGACGTCCTACCGCGAGCTTCTGGAATTCTTTTTCCAGATCCACGACCCGACCACGATCAACCAACAGGGCAATGACCGCGGCCTCAGCTATCGCTCTGCCATTTACTACGTGGACGAGGACCAGAAACTGATTGCCGAAGATACCATTGCGGATGTGAACGCATCTGGTTTGTGGCCGGGAAAGGCAGTGACCGAGGTCGAGCCCGTGGGCGATTTTTGGGAGGCCGAGCCTGAGCATCAGGACTACCTCGAGCGTATTCCGAACGGTTACACCTGTCACTTTGTGCGGCCCGGTTGGGTATTGCCGCGGCGCGCGGCTGAATAGATCAGTCTTGACGTAACTTCAGCGCGGCGGGTCCCTGACCTGCCGCGTTTTCTTTTGCCAACCTTCCAAAAAATCGGTAAAACTGTAAAAATCATAAAATATCGATGAAACTGGGAGGATTCATTATGTTCAACCGCTTAGCTGCGGTGGCCTTTTGGGCTGTCGCCGCCTCGGGCACAGGAGCAATCGCAGCTCCGTGTATTGAGGTCACTTTGACGGGCACCCAAGGCGGTCCACCAGTCTTTCAGGGACAGGCTGGGTCCGGAACTTTGGTCACATATGGCAACGAAGAAACCGGGTGCAGAGACGTTCTTTTGCAGTTCGATACAGGGCGCGGCACCACGCAACAGCTGTCGAAAATCGGTGTGCCTGTCGGCCGTCTCACAGCCGTTTTCCTGACCCATGTGCACTCTGACCATTCCGAAGGGCTGCCGGACATGATGCAGTTGCGCTGGCATTTCAATTCTGGGGGTCCCAAGGTCGACATGGTCTGCCATGCCGACGCCGAGGCGGCGGGCAATCGGATCATGAGTTGCGAGAATTTTGCCAAGGCTCTTGGCGCCCCGCTGATCCAGTCGGGAGAGATGGCGCAGCGGCTGGCCGAAAATCCAAAACGTTTGCCCGGCGGGCCGTCTGACCTGTTGAATGTCATGACGTTCCCGGCCTCTCAAACACCCCAAAAAGTATGGGAACGCGGTGAAGTGAGCGTATCCGCCATTTCAAGCCGTCACGTGGCGGGCCACGCCTCTTACCGGGTGGACACGCCGGCTGGCAGCGTCGTGATCGGCGGTGATGCAGGCAATGACAGCCCGGCACCACCACGCGATACGTCCACGTCTGCTCAGGTTGAATTGCTGGCCAAAGGGGCTGACATTGTGGTGCATTCGGTCATTCACCCCGTCATGGGGCCGGATGGGACAACCGGTTTTCCCCCACCAATCTATTTCCGTCAGTCCACAGCAACGGATTTGGGCAGTCTGTCGAAACGGGCCGGGGTGCCGAACCTGATGTTGACCCACCTGATCCCACCGATGGGCGCGCCGCGTCAGGGACCATACCCACTGCCCGAGGGCGGTTTGACACAGGCGGACTATGAAAGCGCCGTGCGCGACGGTGGTTTTGAGAGCAATATTGTTGTCAGGACCGATTTGGCCAAACTGCGGCTTGTAAAAGAGTAAGGCGATGGCTCCACCTGCACCTTTGTCAGGTGGGGCCAAGCGTTAGACGCTCATGCAGACGTATTTCATTTCGAGGTAATCCTCGATCCCGTGATGGGATCCTTCGCGGCCCAGACCGGATTGCTTTACACCGCCGAACGGCGCGACCTCGGTCGAGATGATGCCTGTGTTCACCCCTACGATCCCGTATTCCAGCGCTTCGGCGACCTTGTAAACGCGCGACAGATCCTTGGCATAGAAATAAGACGCCAAGCCAAAGATCGTGTCATTCGCCATGGCGATCACCTCGTCTTCGTCCTCGAACTTGAAGAGAGGGGCAAGCGGCCCAAAGGTTTCTTCGGTTGCGACGGCCATATCCTGCGTGACGCCAGTGATGATCGTGGGCGCAAAGAAGTTGCCGTCCAGATCGCCCGATGCGTCGCCCAAAATGATCTGTCCACCCTTTTCCGTGGCATCCTTGATGTGGCTTGCGACTTTCGCAGACGCTGCCGTATTGATCAGCGGCCCAAGGTCCACGCCTGCTTCCAGACCGTCACCAACCTTCATCTGGCTGACCCGGCTTTTTAGCTTTTCGGCAAAGGCGTCATAGACGCCCGCCTGCACGTAAATTCGGTTTGCGCAGACGCAGGTTTGGCCATTATTGCGGAACTTGCACATGATGGCACCTTCGACCGCTGCATCCAGATCAGCGTCGTCAAACACGATGAAGGGTGCGTTCCCGCCCAGCTCCATGCTGCATTTCATGACCTGATCGGCGGCTTGGCCTAGCAAAATGCGCCCCACCGCAGTTGATCCGGTAAAGGTCAGTTTCCGCACAATCGGGTTTTCGCAGAATTCCTTGCCCGTGCTCGAGGCGTCTGACGTGGTGACAACCTGAAACACGCCCGCGGGGATGCCCGCCCGTTCGGCTAGCACGCCCATCGCGATGGCTGACAGGGGCGTCAGTTCGGCGGGCCGCGCGATAAAGGCACAGCCAGCAGCCAACGCTGGCGCAGCCTTGCGCGTGATCATCGCGTTCGGGAAATTCCAGGGCGTGATCGACGCGGCAACACCGATGGGTTGCTTCAAAACGGTAATCCGTTTGTCACGCTGATGACCGGGTATCGTTTCGCCGTAGATCCGCTTGGCCTCTTCGCCAAAGAACTCGACAAAGGACGCACCATAGGCAATTTCGCCTTTGGCCTCGGCCAGTGGCTTGCCCTGTTCGACAGTCAGGATGATGCCCAGATCATCCTGGTTGGCCATCATCAGGTCGAACCACTTGCGCATCACGGCTGTGCGCTCTTTGCCGGTCCACTTGGCCCATTCCTTTTGGGCGACTTCAGCGGCACCGATGGCATCGGCGACCTGTTCGCGGCTCAGGTCAGCAACCTGCGCCACCACGTCGCCACGCGCCGGGTTGGTGACGTCGAACGTGCCCTTGTCACCGTCCAACCAAGCGCCATTCACATAGGCGCTGGTTTCCAGCAATGTCGGGTCCTTGAGCATCGATTTCAGGTCTGTGTTCTGATCCAGCATGGGTATCTCCTTTCGGGTCTGGCGCTTGTCTTTCAAGCCAGCCTAAGATTGTAAAGTTCCAATGGCAGGAGGGCACATGGCCGAACTCGACGACGCATACGCAATCGGGGCCTATGTTCCGGGGTCTGAACACTTTGCCCCGCAATGGATCGAACAGGCGGCGGCTTTTCGCGCCTACCTTGGGGCGCGCGCGCGATTGGGGGTGTCTTATGGCCCGTCCGAGCGCATGGTGTTCGACCATTTTTCGCCCGAGGGCGAGGCCAAAGGCACGTTCATCTTTGTGCATGGTGGATACTGGCTCAAATATGATCCCTCGTATTGGTCGCATCTGGCTGCGGGCGCACTGGCGCGGGGGTGGGCGGTTGCCATGCCATCTTACGATTTGTGCCCGACAGTTCGGATCGCCGGAATTACACAACAGGTCGCACAAGCGATGACGACGATCGCGGATGCTGCAACGGGCCCTCTCAGCCTCGCGGGTCACTCGGCCGGAGGGCACCTTGCGGCGCGTATGCTGGCGCCGGGGATGCTGCCGGCAAATGTGCGCGGTCGGTTGATCCATGCAGTGCCCATATCACCGGTCGCCGATCTGGAACCTTTGTTGCGCACCAGCATGAATGATGATTTCGGGATGGATACCGATATGGCTCGTGCCGAAAGCCCGGTGCACCAACCCGCCCCGGACGTGCCTGTGACCGTATGGGTTGGCGGCGACGAACGTCCCTCGTTTCTCGAACAGGCGCGTGGGCTGGCACAGGCGTGGGGCTGCGCACATGCTGTCATTGCGGGCGAACACCACTTCAATGTGATCGAGCCGCTCTCTGATCCCGCCTCTGACCTGATCTCGCGCTTGACGACGGAGCCCTGATCCGCGACAGAAAACATGGCCGCAAGCGATGGCGTCGCTTGCACCATCACGCCGTTTCGTCCTGAACGCCGGGACCTTCTGATAAAAAGGAGGGTCAGGGATGACCACTCGTCCAAATTTCTACCGACTGCACAACGGGGAACAGGGTCCTCTGCCGTTTGAGGGGGCAGAATATGATGCGCGCATCGCCGAATTGCGCGACCGGATGGAGGCGCAAGGCGCGACCGCAGCCGTCTTCACCTCGATGCACAACATCGCCTATTATTCGGGGTTTCTTTACTGCGCATTTGGCCGCCCTTATGCGTGTGTCGTCACTGAAGACGCTTGTGTGACCATCAGCGCTGGGATCGATGCAGGCCAGCCATGGCGGCGCTGTCATGGAGACAACATCACCTACACCGACTGGCAACGCGACAATTTCTGGCGCGCGGTGCGCGAAGTGACAGGCGAAGGCGGCGTGATCGGAGTTGAGTCCGATCACCTGACCCTGCTGCAACAGGGCAAGATGGAGGATTTCCTCAAACCCGTCGCCACCGTGGATCTATCCGACACCACAATGCGCCAGCGTATGCATAAATCCGAGGCCGAGATCGCGCTGATCCGCCATGGGGCCCAAGTGGCCGATGTGGGCGGCTACGCCATTCGGGACGCGATCAAAGCAGGGGTGCGCGAGATCGACGTGGCGATGGCCGGACGGGACGCGATGGAGTTGGAGATTGCCAAGCGCTTTCCCGATGCGGAATACCGTGACACGTGGGTTTGGTTCCAGTCGGGCCTGAACACTGACGGCGCCCACAATCCAGTCACCGCGCGGGCATTGCAGCGGGGCGATATTCTGTCACTGAACACCTTTCCCATGATCTCGGGTTACTACACGGCCCTTGAACGCACGCTGTTCGTCGAGACAGTGGACGACGCGAGCCTAAAGTTGTGGGAGGCCAATGTGGGCGCACACGAACTGGGGATGTCGCTGCTAAAGCCGGGTGCCAGCTGTGCTGAGGTGACACATGCCGTCAACGCATTCTTCGCTGAGCGCGATCTGCTGCAATATCGCAGCTTTGGTTATGGGCATTCCTTTGGCGTGTTGTCCCACTACTATGGGCGCGAGGCGGGGCTGGAACTGCGCGAGGACATCGACACGGTGCTTGAACCCGGCATGGTCATCTCGATGGAACCGATGCTGACCATTCCAGAGGGTCAGCCGGGCGCAGGCGGATACCGTGAACACGACATTCTGGTGATAACCGAAGACGGTGCCGAGAACATCACCGGATTTCCTTACGGACCCGAACACAACGTGGTTGGCTAACGAAAAAACGGGCCGCTCTAGAAACAAAGCGGCCCGTTAATGTGGGGAGTAGATTGATCAGGCGGCGTCTTTGGTGTCGCTCACATAATCCTCCAGCAACTTTTCATTACGGGCTTCTTCAATCCGGTTGATCCGGTCAACGCGCTGCTGGTTGTCAAAACGATACTTAACGAAATTCACAAGGCTGAGGGTCAGCAACAAGATACCAATGCCCCAAAAGCCTTTTGTGGACAGGGGCACGTCTGTGCTGAGGTACAGCGACAGGCCAAGAAGTGCATAGGCGGCAGCCACACCAACGGCATTGAACATCATGATGACGGTATTGTCGGGTTTATCATTCAACATGGGTCTTTTCCTTCTTCAAAAAATTCTCGTGGATTGACTAGTCTTTCAGTCGGTCCAGCACGTCGCGCGCTGTAACCTTGGTGGACTCCCCGAAACCTGCGTCGGCCATCCGGTCTTCGAGGTTGGAGTGATCAAGCCCTGCATTGATGTCAGCCAGTATCTCGGCCTGCTCCAACGGGTCATCTTTGCCGACGACTTTGTTGATCAAATCCTGCGCCTCGTCGGCTGAAGATACGCCTTTCAACGTGGTGTTCAGCCCCGCCTGCATTGTCTGCTCGCGGCGGATCGCCTTGGCCTGCAGTGCGCCCTGTTTCAGATCAATCACGCGGCGGTGGCCTTTCTCTACGGATGCGCGCAGTCGGGTGGCCTGAGTATCAAGGCGGTCGAGGGTGCTTTGACGAACGACGGTTTCGTTCTCCATTTCCGCGATGGCGGTCGCAGCTTCGTTCGCCATTTCGTCGCGACCGGCGGCAATTGCGGCGCGGGCACGCTCTGTCAACGACTCGCTCCGAGTGTGCAGCATATCCAACAGTTTTTGCTCTGACCGGCGACGCTGAATCAGGCTGGCAAGGGTTCCTTTGGCGGCCTGTACCTGTGCTTCCGTTTCGCGAATTTTCTGATCAATTAACTCGATGGCATAAACATCGCGTAGCCGGTCTTCAGCGCGAGCATTGGCCCCGACAAAGAGTGTTCGAAATGTAGATAACATAATTTTTCTCCTGCTGTGAACATCGTTCAAGGAAGGAGATAGGCGCGCCATGAACGATGTTCAAGGAAAAATGTGAACGCTGTTCAGAAAAATTCATTTCCAGTAACGGATCGCAGGATCATTCCGATCATCCGGTGGATCTGATCTTGGGGCACGCCACTGATCCTGTTTTCAAGGCCAAGCATGACAATTCCGTGGATCGATGAAAACAGCGCCCGGGTCATCAAACTGACGTCCTGCGGTTCCATATCCGGAAAACATTCCTGAACTGGCCCATCAATATAGCTGAACAGTTGCCCCAACTCGTTCAGGTACCAGTCAGGCACCTCCATATCCGTCGACATGCGCAATTCAAAAAGGGCGCGCCAAAGGTTGGGGTGGGCTGCGGCATAATCAAGATAGGCATATGACATCGCCACCAACCGCTCTGTCGCGGAATGATCGGTCTTGTCTTTCAAAGCGGCCGCAACATGACGACCAAGCTTACCAAAGGTGCGGCCGTTCACCGCGATTATGATGTCCTCAAGATCTCCGAAGGCGTTGTAAATTGCACCGACCGAACATCCAGCAGCCTGCGCCAATGGGCGGGCCTTGATAGCGGCCAGGCCTGTCTCTTCAATCTGACGTTCCGCAATATCAATCAACGTATCGCGCAGAGCGGTGCGCCGTTCCTCAGCTTTGCTCGCCATATCATGCCCTCGTATGAACCGCGTTCAAGCAGTACAGGTGCAATGCGGGCTCGAAAACCCTGTCTTGCCGCTTTCTTTCCCGAGACGGTTTTGCAACAATTTGGGAAATCTAAGGGATTTAACCGATGTAAATCGGAGTAACATTGCCTATATGGGTTCCAACACATTGATAGAACGGAGAATTAAATGGCGGATTTCGCAAGTCAGGTGAAAGAATCTCAAGACCAGGTTGCCGAGGCACAAACCAAGATCGCCGAATTGACTAGCCGGATCGAGGTTGCGCGCGCCAAGATGAAGTCGGGTGACGACATTGCCATCGACATCGAAAACGCCACACTTGAGGACGTGCACGCTCATACTGACGTCATGAACGCCAACATTGCCGAGCTGATCATGGGGCTCGACGACGTCACGGCTGCATTCTCCAAAGACTTTGACGAGATGCGCAACAAGACCGGCTGGGAAAGCGTCGTGGGCATCTTTGCCAAGGCCAAATCTGAATCCATGCGCCAAGAACGGGTGCGCAGCGCCTCTATTGACGACAAGTTGCAGGACCTGATCTCGAAATCCGACGTGATTGTGCAACTGCTAACCGGGCAACTGACCATGCTCGAAGAGCAAAAGGTCAAGGTCGAGGGCAACCTGACCGAAACGCTGGATGAGCGTGAGATGACCGTTCAGGAACTGGCCACGCTTCAGGGTGATATTCAGGCGATGGACCCGCAAATCATCACGCTTGAAAACAAGATCGCCTCGGAAACTGACGCAGCAAAACGTACGGCGCTCGAAACCGAATTGGCGGATGTGAACAGCAAGTACAATCAGATGGTGCAGGACGAACAGGTCAAGCTGGCCAAATCCCAGACGCTGGAACGCTATATCGAAAAGGGCAAAACCTGGATCGACAGCCTTCAGAACCAGGCGGCAACGCAGATGGTGCTGATCAACAAACTGCAAACCGACACCAAGCAACGCGTGGTTCTATACGATGCCCTCACAAAGTCGCTGAAAACGGCGCAGCAACAGGATGTGGCGCACCGCATCAACGAAATCGGGGTCAAGACCGATCAGGAGGCACAGACCGCAATGGCCGGGATTGGTGCCGCGACCAACAAGAAGATGGCTGACATGCTGGAAGCGCACGAGGATCACATGGTCTTTGCCCGCGACGTGTTGGAGCAGAAGGCCAAGGCGGACGAACGCTTTGCCCGCCGCTTCTCGCAGATCGTGGAGAAGCACGACAGCAATGCGTATGGGGGGTAAATGTTGAAACGCGCTTCGCTCACATCCTTTGCACTTGCCGTACTGGGGCTGCTGACACTCGCGAAATGGTTTTCGATCGAGACTTGGGGCAGGTCAACCTATGAGGTGGCATTCCAAACAATCTCAGCAATTGCACTGCTCGTGGTACTTGCCTACGGGTTTTGGTCCGTCAGCGTAGATTGGTATGTAAAATGGAAAGACAAAAATGAACATTAGACTCGGCATCGCCGCCATCGCGCTTTCCATTCTCAGCCTCATCGGCACTTTTGCGTTTGGTGCGCCGCCATGGGTGAACATCGCAGGGCTGCTGTGCGGGCTCTTTGGAATGTTCGTTCTGACACGGGGGCGTAAGGGCGGGTGATCTCAGTTTACTTTCAAAACCCTCGTGTGCAGTTGGTGCAAGGGTTGAATGATTAAGAAACTCGTTCCTGTCGCTAGTGGTTTCGCCACCATCGCTGTTGCCGCCAAATTCGGTGCGGAATGGTGGGTCTACATCATCGGATTTGCGCTGCTTCTGTTTGGGCTGATTTGGCTCGGTGCAATAAACTCCGAGCCTGACCGTTCGGGTCGGCAAAAGTGGAGTGATGGCAGTGGCGGAGGTAGTGGCGAATGAACACCCAACCCGAAACCATCGGCCTCACCGACCTTTTCGCCTCGCGACGCTACTTCAAAAAGTTTGAGACGATAACCTCGCATCTGGGCCGCGTTGCAGGTGTAATGGAGGCCGAAGGCAATCTGAACCGGGACGAGGTCAAGATCCTCACCCGCTACATCACCGAACTTACTTTCACCTTCCGCGCGCTGTCCCAGAAATACCTTCTGGTCGGGCGCGATACGGGCCGCTTTTTCGGCAGCCTTGCCATCGACGCAATCGAATCCGGCTTCCCGGCCGCCGAAGAGATCATCACCATGGCCTCTGACGCGCAACAGGCCGAACGCCACCTTGCGGGGATGCCTTCGGCGGATGAGCTGAAAAAGCAGATGGTCGAAGTGATCATCGGCGAACGCAAACCACCGACCAAGCTCCAATTCGCGCTCTCACAGCGGCTCTATTACGAGGAATTGCTGCGTGGGCAACTCTTTTGGCCCCGCAATGATCCGCAGATCGAGTGGACCGGCAACCTAAGCGATGAGCGCCGTACATTCCGTATTCACTGGGCGGTTTATGACAGTCAGGTCAACTTGCCCATCATCTACATGATGGAGGTCGAGGACTCCGGGCGCACGGCCTTGCCCAAAGACCAACGGCGTTGGCCCGAAGCACAGGCGCATTTGATGGCGCAGGCGCTGGGCGGGCTGAAACTGGTCACGATCGCATCGGGCTTTGACGAAGATTTCGACGATCTGCATCCCAAACGCCTGCGCCGCTTCCATTTGGGGCCAATGTATTCCTCAGCGTTCACCCAGCAATCGGGCCCGATCAATCAAGTGCTCGAGGCCGCGCGCGCACCCGAAGGACAAGATTGGGCAATGGTCTGGACCGAAGAAGACCTCCAATCCGAACGCGTGGTCGAAGAACGCGCAGGCTGGTTTTCGAGTGTCGAACGCGAGGTGTTCGCGCTCGATCCCTTTGCCGGACGGGGCGCAGAAACGGGCACCACCCGGATGGAACGTAACATCGTGTTGCCGCAGCGCCCGTTTCAGGCGCTCGAAGAGTTGAATCCGCCGGGCTTTGGCGCTGTGCGCAAATTCGTGGTCAGCCCGGCAGGGCGAGTGTTGAGGTATTGATGGGTCGTTTGAGTGGCACATTTGCCCTCGAGGCAAGAGTGTATTGGTCAAGATGAAGAAAGCAGGTCAGTGAGATGAGCCAGACTTCGGATCAAATGGAACTGCGCGAGGCAGAGATCGTCGCCCACTACCCAATGGCGCTGGCCATGTTGCAAGGCTTTGATCATGCTCCGCGCATCGGCAAAGGCAAGGGCGCAGAAACACAGGAACGCTCCTCTGGCATGGGCACGCGGCGACGGTTTCGCACCACCACACCGGGGCTTGTGACACGGCGCACAACGCCCACTGGGGCCGTGCAGTTGATGGCGACGATTGAGGCCGCGGATGACGACGATGCGCTGATGTCGCCGGTGCAGGCAACGGTGCTCAATGCTTTGCGCCGCGCCATTTCCATCGCTTTGGCGGTGGCTGAAAACTATGCCGCCGTCTCTGGTCTTGGTGATCTGAAACGCGCCAATCTCGAAGGGGCCTTGCCGCCCGCTCGCAAAACCGAGTTCGCAGAACTGCTCGCCGCCGAAGCGTTGATCACCCTTTACGTCTTTGGCAATGCCACCGCCTACTTGCTGTCTGCCCACCAGACCGAAGTGACCGCCGAAGTCGGTGAGGTCGAAGAAGTGTTGACCGACAACGGTCAAACCGCGTTGCACGGCGCGCTGTGGGAACTGGATCAGGACATCGCAGCACACGCACCAGACGACACACATCTGGTCGCCGCCGTCACGGCCTTCGCCGAAGCGCTGATGGAAAAGGTCGCGTTGCGCGCCTCTAACGCCCCACGGCTTGCGCCGTTTACCCAAGGAAGCTGGCGGGTCGAGGCCGATGATTTCACAGTACAGGGGTTCAGGCCCGCGCACGCGGCGAAATCTACCACCCTCACCATGACCTTCAAGAAACCGCATGAGGTCGTGGGCAACCACATCGCGAAATATCAGGCGATGAAACTGTCGAAGATGCTGATGGCATATGACTTTGACCGCCGGCTGAACCCGTTTGCCGAACTGGGCGGGTTCATCTTTACCTTTATGGGCGATGGCAAACCGGGCACGGGCAAAACAACGCTGATCCAGATGATGGCCGGGTTGCTCAATGATTACTGTCAGGTCGCAGGTTACCCGTTCCGCTATCAGAACCTCAGCACTGACAACATCGACAGCTACCAGGGCAAGTCAGGCCAGAATGCCAAGGCGTTTATCAACAACGTGTTGGACCCGGCGGCCATCGGTTTCGGGACAATCGACGACATCGACCAGCTTGCAGGCAAGCGGGGGGATCGACAGTCTTCTGCTGGGCAGTTGGAAATCACGGCCGTTCTGATGGAAAGCTTTGCCGGGGCCAATACGGTTGTGCGCGGCAATTGCACCTTTGGCATGTTTTCGAACTATCCCGAAAACGTGGATGACGCCCTGCGTCAGCGCGCCGGGGCCCGTTTCCTCGTGGATGGTCCGCAAACCCGCGAAGATTACATCGACATCCTTTATCTGCTCATGGGCAAGAACCACGACATCCCGACCGGCGATCACGAGGTCTTCTCGGCTCAAGAGATCAAAAAGGCTGTTGCCGCAAGCTTTGACTTTCATTCGCGTCCGCACGAGGCCGGGTTGTTAGAGGTGTTCGACCGCGTGCATTCAAACATCGGCACGCTCGACACCATCGCCAAGCTCGGCACGTACCTAAAGGCGATCCAAGAGGCCGACGACCGATTTACCGGCCGCGCGATCAAGAACATCACCGACGCAGTCAAAGTCCGCGCGATGGATTTCGAGCTGCCTGATGAATGGATGGAGAACCCGGAACTGTTCCTATTCAAAGACTACGACGCCAAGAAAGCGATGATTTCAGAACTGCGCGTGCCGATCACGGTTGAGATGGTGGTGCAGGAAATCAACCGCTACGCCGACAGCGAATTCCGCTATGCGGACAAGTCGGATGAGGTGGCCGTAGAGGCGATAGTGCGCGACTTTGGCCGGCAGGAAGAGGCGAAGAAACGGTGGGTGGAGGGGAAGGGGTGACCGAGACACCAAACATCTGGAACACGGGCTTGCCACTGTTGATCCTTGGGGCGCTCGGGTGGCTTGTGCCTCGTACGTTCGTTTCAACAGACACCCGTTCGCATGGCAGTGTCGCAGTGGCCGTCGTCGCAAGTGCGATCGCTTTGGTCGCGATTTCGGCGTTGGTTCTCGTGGCGTTTGATACACTCGCTTATCAAAGCGCGATGGCGGTTGGGGGCGCCTTTTTGGTTGCTGAGATTGCTCTTCGTGGCTCTGTACTATTTGCAATCGCATGGGGGCCGATGCTGTTGCTTTCGTGGTTCAACCTCGCCCAACGGGTCGAAGTGCAACGTGGCAAGGACATGGCGAAAGGCAATATGCCATGATCCGGCTCATCCAACGCGGCCTCATGTATGGCAACCTCTTCCACGTGGCCTCCCCTGCGCTGTTCGAGCGCTACAACCGTGCGCTCGAACACCTCACGGGCAATCGCACCAGCCTCACCGACTTCTACATCGACATCTCTGGCTTTTCCCCCGAAGTGGGCGATGATCTGAACGATCCGCTCTACCTCAACCACAACGGGGTCAACCGGCAGTTCATTCTGCTTAGCTCTGAACAGCGCCACTGCCCGCTGCTGGACGCAAAATTCTCGACCTCCCGTCCGATCTTGCAACAGTTCTTTACGGAGAACGAAGCCGCGCTCTTTGCCCTCACAGCGCGGGATGCCGTGGCGGGGGAATTGATCAACTCTGTCTATGATATTTCCACACCGCGCAGCCTGTTCGACATACGTGCGATCACAGTCGAGGCGGACACGACCAGCGGCACGGTGCGCAATGCAGGTGCTCTAGCGGACAAGGTTGATACGTTCCTCAGCTCAGAAGATGGTTGGTTTGACGATGTGCTGATCGCCGAGATGATCACACTGGCCGGAGAGACGGGTGATGTGACACGCAACCCGGTCAACTTGAAACCGCTCAAGGTCGAGCAGGGCAATTTCTGGACGGCACATTTCGGCGGCCTCTATATTTTTCAGACGCTCGATCACCCGGCGACCATCGCAGCCCGGGACAAACCCGACGATGTGGCGACCAAATACTGTTTTGATTTGTCCGACCGGAACCAGATCGCCAAGTTCCTCGAATACAACGATCTGGTCGAACCCATCGTTAGGGCACGCGGCATCGATGGGGCTGCGATCCTGCGCCAAAAAATGGACTTTATCCTTGTTTCTGCCGTGACCGAAGCTGGCGTAGACCTTGAGGGCACGACGCGGCGGGACATGCGGATGCTGGCACGCAGACACTCTGCCTTGCTGCCCGACGAATTCCACGGACTGGCCGATCTGGTGAATTGGGCCGAGAACGGGGGCAAGTGGCCGCGTATCTCGTCAGATCATCCGGCCTACTTTTACACCTTGCGGGCGGCCGCCACTTCAGAGATGGATCTGGTCAATATGCTGCTCTCTGAACTCTCGCCGCGCGATGTGCGACAGCTGTTTATCTGTCACAAACCGGCGTTCTACGCGGCCTATGCTCGCTGGCCGGAGGCGAAAAAGGAATATGTCGCACGCTACCTCGAAGCCGAGTACAAGGCCGACAAGGCGGGTGCACGTGCGGCTCTGTTTGGTCACGACGCGCCGATGGAAACCCCAACGCCAGAACCGCTCGACCCGATCGCGCGGGTGGGGCCATGGGGCGCAGTAAGGAGGTAAGTGATGGCTCTCGTTCGACTTCTGTTTATCGCCTTTGTGGTGCTCAGCGTGATTTATCTGTCGCTGTCGCTTTACTCCCGTGCCCGGGCGCGCGACCGGCTTGAGGCCGAATATGACGCGGGCGACTTTGACATTCCGCGCGATGCCTATGTCCGCGCGGGCCTTATGGAATATGACAGCTCGCTGCGGCGCAAGCTGATACTGGGCGTGTATATTGTGCCAATGTCGCTTGTTTGCCTAATAATTTACCTCGTGAACTTCGCCTGAAGGGGACCCCCATGCGCTATATCGGCTGGACCATTCTGATCACCTTCTGGGTCTGCCTCGCGGCCTTCCTGCACTACACTCTGCCACACCGCGACATCGTGCGGATCGTGAGCACCTATGAGGAACGTCAGCAGCTCAACGACTGGACACGTATCTTCTGGTCGCGACCAGACGAACAATCGGATGCAATGATCACCCGCGATGTACAGTTCATTCAGGGGGTGCGCGCCAACGGCAAACCGATCGTCTACCGCAACGAAGACACCGGCTGGAGTTGGCCGCCCTATTTCAAGTTCGACACAGCGAATCTTTATACTGAAGCTGCAGACGCTGTCTCTACCCGGGCGGCACCCGAGTGGTATGTGGTCACGCATTATGGCTGGCGCAATGAATTCTTCTCGGCCTTTCCAAACGCCATTTCGATCAGGCAAGTCGACGGGCCGGATGCGTCAAAAGGGATTTATTGGGTCAACATCATCATTCTGGCCCTGCTTTTTGCGTTCTTTTACGCAATCTGGGTGCGCTGGCGGCGGTTCCGCCAGGCGCGGATCGATCCAAAGCTGGAAGAGCTTCAGGACAGCTGGGAGGCGGCTGGCGATGCGGTGGATGAAAAGCGTGGGCGTTTCCGCCGCTGGCTGGACACGTGGAAATCCAAATAAATCAGGGCAGAGGGTCTGTGCGGTAAAGACGGACGCGCAGACCCCCGTGTGCAATGCTCGGGCCGTCCGGCAAGAAGGGCAAAGCCATGGTCTTGGCAAGGCTGGGTTCTGATGTGACAACCCCAACCCGCCAACCGGAAAACCGCTCGGACAGCACTTGGCCCAAGCGTCCATAGACAGGGTAAAGCGCCTTTTTGTCCCCAATCCGCGCTCCGTAAGGCGGATTGACGATGACCAGGCCAGGTGGACCTTCGGGCGGCGTCGCCTCGCCCGCATTGGTGCAGGTAAACGTCACCAGATCATCGACACCTGCCTTTGCCGCATTTGCCTGTGCCATGTCGATGACACCGGCATCACGGTCCGCGCCGTAAAACCGCGTTTCAGGCGTACGTAACCGACTGGTCCGGCGCAGCGCTTCGGCATTGGCGTCATAGGTGGCCAGGTTCTCAAACCCATAGGAACGAGACCGACCCGGTTGAAGACCTGCGGCCATCTCTGCCGCCTCAATAACGAATGTGCCTGAACCGCACATTGGGTCAAACACTGGCGCAGTCCCATCAAATCCGCATTGTCGCAGAAACATCGCTGCAATGGTTTCGCGCATTGGGGCCTTGCCGACGGCGGGCTTGTGCCCGCGTTTGTGCAGAAGTTCGCCCGACGTATCGACGCTGATCGTGACTCGATTGTCGTCGATCCGCACCTTGAGAATGACGGGTGCATCAGGTGCGATGCTCATGCCAGCCTCTTCGCGCAATGCGGCCTCGATCCGCTCGGCGGCAGCGCCTGCGTGATAGATTTTGGATTTGCGCGAGGTCGCAACATCCACGCGCACAGGCACATCAGCGCGCAATACATCGGTCCACGGAAACTTCCGTGCACGTTTGTCCAGCTGAGCCAGATGAAAGGCCATGAACGAACCGATCCGCACCAGCACCCGCGTGGCACCGCGCAGTTCCAAATTGGCGCGCCAGACTTCGGACCAGTCACCTTCCATGCTAACGCCACCTGGCTCAACATCTGTCACCCGGAACCCAAGTTCGCGCGCCTCATTTGCAAGCGTGACCTCAAGGCCAGGCAGTGTGATGGCGAACAAGGTGAGAGGGGCATCGGTCATGAATGCCTCCATACGCAGTTGCTGTGTGGTATTCGAGTGGTTTTGTTGTGACCGGAGCTTGGCCGCCTTACCTAGTCTGCAAACAGGTATTCCACTTCGGCAATCTCGCGCGCCTTGTCTTCAGGAACACTCAGGAACCGGGCAAGGGCGCGGGAGTTCTGGTCAAGGTCAGCAGACTCCTCGATCCGATCCAGATGTTCGAAATCGGCATCGCGAATACGGTCGGACTCAAACACGATGTCATTGCGAATGGTGGGTAGCAATCGGTCAATGGTCTCAGCACCGGTTTGTTCGCCGGCGAGACCCACGCGCATCGCGTGTCCCACCAGATACTCGTCCGTAAAGTTGCAGTTGATTTCCAACATGCGGGTGATCGACCGATCCCCGGCAAAGTCCTGAAGAAGGTCAATGTTGCCCGGGTCCATGCACACAATCAGCCGGTCGGTTCCATAGTAATCAAACAGCATCCGCATCAACGCCCGGCGGTGGCGCGTGCGCTTTTCCAACGTGGTCTGGATGCCGCCCAGATCAGGAAGCGGAGAGTGTTCTTCGTTGAACAGGTACTCAATGGCAGGCACGTTCGTCATCTGACGGATCCGTTCGAGCATCCGTTTGGCCACATGCCATTTCTTGCAGATGATGATCAGCAGTTCGCGATTGCGCCCCAGCGTGCTTTCGGTCTCCCAGAAGCGGGTGGCAAAGCGGCGGCCGATCCGGCCTCGCCCGGTCAGGAACTTGAACAGGCTCGTCCCTTCGTTCGAAATCTGGAAATGCACGTTCTGAGCAGCATAGAGCAGGCCGAGACGTCGTTTTAGGTCAATCGCTTCGGGGCTTATCTTACGCGCAAACAAGAAATCCTGGCTGAGCAGCAGATCATAGTGGTCGTCGTAAAACGTTACGGGCATCCCGTAGTCGCTGAACAGCAGGAAGGTCAGCGTGCGCGATCGTATTTCGTCTTCTGGGACCACATGGCGGACTACGGTCTGAAAAAACGTTTCATCCGGAATCCATGTCCCGCGGAAAAACCGCATGACATCCCGGCGTTCGCGGGTGAAATTAAGAACCCATTCGATCGTGCGACGCCGCAGACACCACCACTGGCTGCCAATCATTACATCTATGTCGGACGGAATCTCACGGGTAAGCCCAAGGCGTCGTTGCAGCTGGAAGCTGGTGTAAAACCGCCTCTTCTGCGTGCGTTCGTTAAAGAAGTGGCGGTAGATCAGTCGCTCTTCCTTGAACCCAGTCTTGATCCAGTCGCTTTCAAAATAGTCAAAGCTCTCGATAAAATCGGCGTCATTGTCATCAAGAAAGTTGTGGACATACTCTGCCGTTTTGATCGCCATGCAATCACCCGACAACATATAAAAATGCGTCGCACGCGGGAACGCTTCGATGGCGGACTCAACCGCGTGAAGAGTCGCTTGCACAAGGCTCCACTCACCCCAACCACAACGGATGCGGCGATGGGCGAACGTCACACTCGGGTTGTCGTTCAGCGCAGTCTTGATCTGCTTGAAATGCGCCGCATCGGCATTGGCATCAAAGTGGATCGCCATGTAGTCGCCAGCCGCAGTCAGCCGTTCCGCCTGCTTGATCACAGCGTCCGGGTCTTTGTGACACAGGAGGATGTAGGCGATTTTGGCCATTCTGGAAACTTAACTACCTCTTTACCCAGTATTGTTTACGTGAATAGAGGTAAGGAGTGATTGAATAAACAAGATTTCTTTGGTTTTTTAACGACAATTCAAGCCGCCCGGATAGGCGGCGGGCACAAAGGACGGGCGGTATGGGGTTTCCAGGCACCTGGATGACAGAGAGTGAAAGTGTTGTGTACCGCGTGGTGCCCAAGTGCGCCTGTTCCACCATCGGTCAGATCATGTACTATTCTGACCACGGCGCGTTCTTCGATGGCGACATTCATGACGCAAAGAGTGGTATGCATAAATGGGCGCTGGATGCCAGCCAGCCCACCATCACCAGCAACGTAAAGGCCCAAAACTCTTACGCTTTTACCTGTGTACGCAACCCGTACACCCGCATCCTCAGCTCGTTCTTTGACAAGATTTGCGGCATCCAGCGCAATGGCAAACGCTATCGTGGTAACCTCGTACCGCTCCTGATCCAGAAATACGGGATCGACGTAGGCGGGCCGGATGGCAAGCAGGAGTTTGACCAGATCAAATCCTTTCGCCGCTTTCTACTCTTTGCCCGCGATACCATCCGCTGGAAACGCCCCATGGACCCGGACATCCACTGGTCCGCCATGTCAGGTCACGTGTCGACCTTCATCGTGAACGGCGGGACTTACGACAAGATCGTCTGGACAGAAAAGTTCAACGAGGGGATGGAAGACGTGATGAAGGCAATCAAAACGCCACATGCTGTGAACATCACAGAAATCCCCCGCTTCAACGAAAGCGAGGGGCACGGGCCAAAGCGTGCTCATCCGGTTGAAGACTATTTTGACGACCTGTCCATGCATCTGGTCCGCGAAATCTATAAACGCGACTTTGACCTGTTCAAATACGATTTCGATGACCCGGGCAACAAGATGCCTATCGCGGAGATCGATCTGGACGAGGTACACAAAAAATTAGGGGATTGAACCGGTGTCTGCAGTATCGCTGCATTGGATGAGCCCCTTATGGAAAAGTTGCTGGAATGACTGGGGATTCCCATTTTGGCGATCATTGGCCTCTCACCACAAGAAGAGAGCCTTTGGTCTTCAGCGCAAAACCTCAATCCCAGCGTATTTGCCATTAGATGCTTCCAAAACGACGACCGGATTCTCAACTTCCCGCCCCCCATTTCTGATGGTTCATAGCCACACAGTATCGATTTCGCTGAGAGTTCAGACCTGAACAACCGCATCGTTGGTTGTATATTCGCAAACTTCGTTTAGCACTGCGGAAACGGCTAACCGAAGAGAAGCAATGACCCACGAAAACGATACGTCTGCCTATCACACGAACAATGCTCGTGACTGGGTCAAAATTCTGTCCGAATATCGCGAACCGGATACTGTCCGAAGCAGCTTTGAGTTGGCGATAACCGTCGGCGCATTCGTATTTTTGTGGGCCTTGGCGTGGTACTTCATGTCAACCAGCCCGTTGCTGACGTTTGTCATATCATTGTGTAACGCCGCCTTCTTATTGCGGTTGTTCATCATTCAGCACGATTGCGGCCACAGCGCTTTCCTCAAGAACCGCGTTTTGAGCGATTGGCTCGGCCGCGCACTCGGCATCGTCACTCTGACGCCCTACGACGTATGGCGGTCTTCGCACGCACTGCACCACAGCTCGTCCGGAAACCTTGGGCGCCGCGGCATGGGCGACGTCCATACCCTGACGGTTGAGGAGTATCAGGCAAAAACGCCACTACAGCGCTTGCTGTACCGACTTTATCGGCACCCGCTGGTCCTATTTGGCCTCGGCCCCGGCTACCTGTTCATTTTGCAAAACAGACTGCCACTGGGATTTACCGGTCATGCCAAATACTGGGTAAGCTCAATGGGCACCAACGCGGTGATCTTCATTGCGCTGGCGGTTATGTTCTACTTCGGTGGGGTCATGCCGATCCTTCTGATCTTCCTGCCCTCGACCCTGCTCGCAGCAAGCGCTGGGGTATGGCTGTTTTACGTTCAGCATCAGTTCGAAGACACTCATTGGGAAGCCGAGCAAGACTGGGATTTGCATGATGCTGCGCTGCACGGCAGCTCTCACTATGTCTTGCCATCCGTGTTGCAATGGTTGAGCGGGAACATTGGAATTCATCACGTGCACCACTTGTACAGTCGGATTCCATTCTATCGGTTGCCCGAAGTGCTTCGGGACCATGATGTTCTTGCGTCGAGCAACCGCATGACAATCAAGCAAAGCCTTCAAAGTGCGCGACTGCATTTATGGGATGAAAACCGGAAGAAACTTGTTTCATTTGGGCAGGCTAGAGCTCAGGCAGTTTGATAAAACGCATGATCTTGGGATGTGAATCAACCTTCTAGCCAACCTAGGATCACGTTGCGGCGTATTTCGGAATGGGATTAAGCATTTTCGACCCGCTTGGTCCCAAGACAGTTTGTACAGCAAACCGCCTCACAATTGTGCGCCAAGGTTTGCAAGGCAGAACAGCGAGTCCGATCAATTGGTTGTAATACATTAGAAGCTGCGACCCGCACTGCGTCCTAGGTTGGGGCACCCCTTGCGCCACATCTCACCACCGCCTACATCCGGAACCCATGGCACAAGGTAAATCAGACCCAAACTATAAGATCGCGGCCGAAAACAAGCGGGCGCGCTATGATTATGCCATCGACGATGACATCGAATGTGGCATCATCCTCGAAGGGTCCGAGGTCAAATCGCTGCGCGTCGGCGGGGCCAACATTGCCGAAAGCTATGCCGCCGTAGAAGATGGCGAACTGTGGCTGGTCAACTCTTACATTGCGCCGTACCTGCAGGCTAAATCCTTCAAGCATGAGGAGCGTCGGCGGCGTAAACTGCTCGTCAGCCGCAAGGAATTGAGTAACCTCTGGAACCAGACCCAGCGCAAAGGTATGACTCTTGTGCCGCTTGTCCTTTATTTCAATCACAAGGGCATGGCGAAGATCAAAATCGGCATCGCCAAGGGCAAAAAGTTGCATGACAAACGGGACACGTCTGCCAAGCGTGACTGGGGCCGTCAGAAACAGCGCTTGTTAAAACAGGGCTGACTTAGCCTCTGAGTCGCAGGTTTCGTCGCCGACGCCCCCTTGTCACAAACGGCGCAGAGCGGTACCCAAGGGCGTTTTTGACAGCGCCGCGGAGCCCGCTCATGTCCGATAATCCCAAAACACTTGTGTCGACCGATTGGCTGGCCGCTCACCTTAAAGACCCTGACCTGCGCATTCTGGATGCGTCCTGGTACCTTCCGGGTGTAGAGCGTGATCCCCGTGCGGAGTATGACGCCGCCCACATCCCCGGCGCCCGTTTCTTTGATATTGATGAAATCAGCGATGCGCGCTCTGATTTGCCACACATGGCGCCACCTGCAGAGAAGTTCATGAGCCGCATGCGCGCAATGGGCGTGGGCGATGGACATCAGATCGTTGTCTATGACGCGGCTGGCATACAAAGTGCGCCGCGGGTGTGGTGGTTGTTCCGTCTGATGGGTCACCGAGATGTCGCGGTTCTCGATGGCGGCCTGCCCAAATGGCTGGCAGAAGGGCGCCCGGTCGAAGACATGCCACCCATCGTCAAAGACCGTCACCTGACTGTCCGTTTTCAGAACCACCTTGTGCGCGATGTAACGCAAGTGTCGCAAGCCTCCAAACTTGGCTCGACCCAGATCGTGGATGCCCGCGCTGCCGGTCGCTTTCGCGGTGACGTACCCGAGCCGCGCGAGGGCCTGCGTGCTGGTCATGTTCCGGGATCGCGTTCCGTGCCCTTTACCGGGCTTTTGAACAGCAACAAAACCATGAAAACGCCTGAAGAGACCCGCGCGGTTTTTGAGGCAGCGGGTGTGGATGTGTCCCAGCCGGTGATCACGACCTGCGGCTCGGGGATCACGGCAGCCATCCTGTCCCTCGCGCTTGAGCGGCTCGGAAATGACAGCTGGTCGCTCTACGATGGATCATGGGCCGAATGGGGGATGTTCCCCACCGTGCCTGTCGCTACAGGAGACGCCTGATGTTTGAACACCTTTCCGCGCAGAAACCTGACGGCATTCTGATGCTGATGCAGATGTACCGCGAAGACCCGCGCAGCGAAAAAGTCGATCTCGGCGTGGGTGTCTACAAAGATGCCAGCGGCAACACGCCGATCATGCGCGCGATTAAAGCGGCTGAACAGCAGTTGTGGGAGGCCGAAACGTCGAAGTCCTATGTTGGGCTGGTTGGTGATCCTGCCTTTTCGGATGCGATGATAAAACTGGTTCTGGGCGGTGCGGTCGCTCGCGAGGATGTTGCGGCTGCGGCGACACCTGGCGGAACGGGGGCTGTGCGTCAGGCGTTTGAACTGATTCAGATGGCGAGACCCGAAGCACGGGTCTTCGTGTCCAACCCGACATGGCCGAACCATCTGTCGATCCTTGACCATCTTGGCATCGAAAAGATGCAATATCGCTACTTTGATGACAGTACGTGCGGCGTTGACTTTGATGGTATGATTACTGACCTCAAAACGGCGCGCGCCGGGGATGTCGTGCTGCTTCATGGCTGCTGTCACAACCCGACGGGCGCTAACCTGACCATGGCTCAATGGCGGGACGTGATTGCAGTTCTACAGGAAACAGGCGCCGTACCGATGATCGACATCGCCTATCAGGGTTTTGGCGATGGTCTGGATGCAGATGCCGCTGCCACGCGGGCTGTTGCGGCGGCTGTACCGGAATGCCTGATCGCGGCAAGCTGTTCTAAAAACTTTGGTATCTACCGCGAACGCACCGGCATTCTGATGATGGTGGCCAACGGGACGGACAAGGCGATTTCCCAGGGAACATTGGCGTTCCTGAATCGCCAAAACTACTCTTTCCCCCCGGATCACGGGGCGCGTTTGGTGACAATGATCCTGAACGACGATGCATTGTGTGCCGATTGGATGACCGAGTTGGAAGACGTGCGCCTGTCGATGCTGGGGCTGCGTGAGCAATTGGCGCAGGCCTTGCAGCAAAGGGCCGGGTCCGACCGCTTTGGATTTCTCGCCGAACACAGAGGCATGTTTTCGCGAATTGGGGCGACACCCGAACAGGTGGTGAAGATGCGGGAAGATCATGGGATCTATATGGTTGGCGACAGTCGCATGAACATTGCGGGCCTGAATGAGCAATCGATACCGATCCTTGCGGATGCGATCATCGCAGCGGGTGTCTGACACTTTAGATTGAGCGGTGCACTCACATTACCGGAACCGCATCCCGTAAGGTGGACATGTCGTACACCTCAGAAATGTAAAAGGCCGGGCGATGTCGCCCGGCCTTTCCCTGTTTTGTTCAAAGGACCTTAGCCCTTGGAAAACTCGGGATACGCTTCCATACCCAGCTCAGCCATATCCAGGCCGTTGATTTCGTCCTCTTCGCTGACACGGATACCCATGACGGCTTTGAGGATGAACCAAACAATCAGCGAGGCGACGAAGGTAAACACACCGTACGCGATGATGCCCATCAGCTGCGTGCCAAGGCTTGCATCTGAGTTGTAGAAGATCACGGCGATTGTGCCCCAGATACCTGCAAAAAGGTGGACCGGGATCGCGCCGACGACGTCGTCCAGCTTGAACTTGTCGAGCATCGGAATGGACAGGACCACGATGATACCACCCACGGCACCGATCCACAGCGAGCCAAACAGTGTCGGCGCGAGGGGTTCTGCCGTGATCGACACCAGTCCCGCCAGCGCACCGTTCAGCACCATGGTCAGGTCAGGTTTTTTGTAAAGAACCTGGGTCAGGATCAGCGCTGTGACAGCACCCGCAGCGGCGGCCATGTTGGTATTGGCAAAGATGCGCGACACGTCGGACACGTCGCCCACTGTACCCATAGCGAGCTGCGAGCCACCGTTAAAGCCGAACCAACCGAGCCACAGGATAAACGTACCCAATGTAGCAAGCGCGAGGTTTGAACCGGGCATCGGGTTCACTTTCCCGTCCTTGTATTTGCCAAGACGCGGGCCAAGCACGATCACACCAGCCAGAGCGGCCCAGCCACCCACGGAGTGCACGACTGTCGAGCCAGCAAAGTCTGAGAAGCCTGCTTCGGACAACCAGCCGCCGCCCCACTGCCAGGAACCGGAGATGGGATACATGAAGCCAGTCAGAACGATGACGAATATCAGGAATGGCCACAGTTTTATGCGCTCAGCCACGGCACCCGACACGATGGAGGCCGTCGCTGCGACAAACACCAGCTGGAAGAAGAAGTCAGAACCAACTGACGCATAGTCGAGTGCTGCGTCAGCCGCCGATACACCAACTGCATCAAGGACTGTCTGACCACCGATCACGAAGTAACCGTTGAAGTCGCCGGGATACATCGTGTTGAACCCGACCAACCAGTACATAATCGCAGCAATAGAGAACAAGGCGATGTTCTTGGTCATCTGCATCGTGACGTTCTTAGAACGGACCAAGCCGCCTTCGAGCATCGCAAAGCCTGCGGCCATGAAGAAGACAAGGAAGCCCGCCATACAGAACAGCAGGGTTGTCATGATGTATGGGCCGATCTCGTCAAAGCCCGGAGCGGCATCCTGTGCCAGCGCCAGCGTCGGCAGTGCGGTCAAGCCTGCGCCAACGAGGAGAGATTTCGTGAGTTTCATTTTCCGTTTTTCCCTTTGCTGGAGCGCTTAGATGGCGTCTTCGTTGGTTTCGCCGGTGCGCACGCGCACCGCTTGTTCCACGTCGAGGACAAAGATTTTGCCGTCGCCGATTTTGCCCGTCTGGGCCGTTTTTGTGATTGTCTGGACGATCTGATCGGCCATGGCTTCTGCCACAACGATCTCAACCTTGACCTTAGGCACGAAATTTACAGCGTATTCTGCGCCGCGATAGATTTCTGTATGCCCCGATTGCGAGCCGAAGCCCTTGATTTCTGTGACCATCATACCGCGCACGCCGGCTTCGGTCAGCGCTTCGCGAACCTCCTCCAGCTTGAACGGCTTGATCGTTGCAATGATGAGTTTCACCACGTGTCCCCTTAGATTGGCAGGTCGCCCTGCGTTACAGATGGCAAAAGAGGGCATTCCCTTTACGGGGCAAAGATTTGGCACCCGATTCCGGCGCATACTTTTTCCGCATGTGCATAAAAAATGCGCAATTTTGATGATGTGCCCAAAATTGTGGCAAATAAGAATCACACACCGCAATTGCTGAGGCGTGGCAATGGGGTTCAAAGTCGATATGGTAGCCTCAAAGAACAGGCCGGGCAGGGGTCGTCAGATGCGTGATTCAAAAAAAGGCAAGCGGCCTTTGGTGGCTGAACGCCGCTATGGTTCCAAGGCCCAAAAGCCGAGTCCGAAAAAGGCTGCTCCGGCCAAGCGCAAACGGGCTCCGAACAAAAAGCCCAAAGGCAACATTTTCACCCGCGTGATCCGCTGGTTTCTCCGCCTCATTTGGAAGATCACCTGGCGGGTCACTGCCGCTGCCTGTGCCGTTCTGGCGCTCTTTGTCGGCTTTTACTGGACGACTTTGCCAGATGCGTCAGAGCTGGTGGACGGCCGGGCACGTGGGTCCGTCACCCTGTTGGATCGCGATGAACAGATATTTGCCCGTCGCGGCGATCAGTTCGGTGGGCCAGTGACTGCGCAAACTGTCTCTCCTGCGTTGAAAAACGCGGTGGTCGCGACCGAGGACAAACGGTTCTACCGGCATTTCGGCATCAGCCCGAGGGGTGTGGCTAGTGCGGTGCGCATCAACCTCAGCGAAGGGCGCGGCCCGCTGTCCGGGCACGGTGGGTCGACGATCACACAGCAAACCGCAAAACTGCTGTGCCTCGGTGAGGAATACGTTGCCTCTGAATGGGAAAACGAGGCGGCTTACGTCGCCGATTGCCGCCGTGGTTCTATCCAGCGCAAGGCCAAAGAGGCGGTCTATGCGCTGGCGATGGAAGTGAAGTATTCCAAGGATGAAATCCTGTCGATCTATCTCAACCGGGCTTATATGGGTGGCGGCGCCTATGGAGCTGAAGCGGCGGCGCAACGATATTTTGGTGTCCCTGCGTCTGATCTGAACCCGTCGCAGGCTGCGATGATCGCAGGGCTTTTGACAGCGCCATCGCGTGATGCGCCAACCACAAACCTACAGCGCTCGCATGACCGCGCAGCAACCATCCTGCGCCTGATGGGCGAACAGGGGTATCTGTCGGATGCAGAGGTTGCCCGGTGGCAACAGAACCCAGCCGGTCTTGCTCCTGCAGCCCGGCGCAATGCTGGTGGCTATTTTGCTGACTGGGTGATGTCGACGGGACCTGAGTTCTTCACGCGCAACACGCAAGAGGATGTAATTATCCGCACCACGTTGGATCAGCGTCTGCAAAACGCCGCAGAAGAGGCGTTGACAGTGGTCTTTGAAACCAAAGTGCGCGAAGGTTCCAAAGCGCAAGCCGCTATCGTGGTGATGAGCGCGGACGGCGCAGTGCGCGCCATGGTGGGCGGGCGTGAAACCCGTGCCTCAGGTGTCTTCAACCGCGCCATTCAGGCCGAACGTCAGACGGGTTCAGCTTTCAAGCCCTTTGTCTATGCCGCAGCGCTCGAACTGGGCTATTCGCCACTGGCCACGGTCGAGGATGCCCCGCTCACCATTGATATCCCCGGCTCCGGTCCCTGGTCCCCGCGCAACTACACCAACGACTACCGCGGCCGAGTCACCCTGACCGAGGCATTGCAGGACTCGTTGAATATCCCAGCCGTTAAAGTGTCGGAAAGCGTGGGACGAGATCTGGTGCGCCGTGTGGCCAGCGACTTTGGGATCGTGAGCGATCTGGCCGATGGGCCTGCACTGGCGCTTGGTGCATCCGAAAGCACGCTTTTGGATATGACGGGGGCCTATGCAGGTATACTGAATGGGGGCTCATCCGTGACACCCTATGGTCTGGTGGATTTGCGCCTGCAGGGGGATGACGCCCCTCTGATGGGCACCGGCGGTGGTATACGCGAGCGCGTCATTCAGGATCAGGCGGCGGCAGAGTTAATCTGGATGATGGAAAAAGTGGTCAGCCAGGGCACTGGTAAGCGGGCTCAGTTCGGAGATCGCGAAATTGCGGGTAAGACCGGAACAACGCAGGCCGCGCGTGATGCGTGGTTCGTCGGGTTTACCGCCGATTACGTTGCCGGAGTCTGGATGGGCTATGATGACAATACGCCGCTCACGGGTGTGACGGGTGGTGGTCTGCCTGCTGAGATCTGGCGCGAAACAATGGTGCGTGTCCACGACGGGGTGCCTGCACGGCCATTGCCAATGCGGGCGCCCGACGGCGCGCAGGTCCGGGGCCCCGAGCCGCAAAACTCGCCGACCCAACAAAGAGGTGGAGACATCCCTCGGACCACTGAGGGCCTGGTCGAAAAACTGTTGCGCGATATACTGGGCGTGCGCGATCGCTGAGCGCGCCGGCTTAGCCCGCAGATTTAAGGTCGCGGATCATACCATCGATATTACCACCATTGCGGTCGATCAACGCGCCGACTTCGGCCCGTTCGGTCAACAGCAGATTGATGCCTTCAATGAACATGTTAAAGAACAGATCGCGCCCGGTCCGGTTCGACACGTGGAAGGTCACCGTGAAAGGCGCTTCGCCCTGCAGGAACGCGGTGGTGTCGACCTCGTACCAGTTCTTGACCCGACGCACGGATTTCACCTCAAGCCGACCGCCGATGAATTCGCGGAAGCGGCGCCCGTACTTGCGCGCGATATAACTCTGAAACGCTTCTGAGAAAGCTCGCTTTTGAGCCTTCGACGCTGTGCGCCCGTCCGCACCCATGGCGTAAGCCGAGATGTAGGACGTGTCGCTGTAGCGCGCAAAGATGCGGGCAAATTCAGAATACATTGCCTTTTCGCTCTTACCCGAGGTGATGACTTTGTTGACGTCGTTCACCAGAGAATCCACCAATTTCTTTGCGCTGGCATCGGTCAAAGCCCGTGCTGGCAATGCGGGCAGAAAGGCGGATGCGCCCATAATCGCCAAAAAGTGTCGTCTTTGCATATCAGAACCCCTCGGTGTCCAATTCAAACGGGTCAATTTCGGTGCTCGACTCCGCGTCGCCAAGCTTGAATCTGCGGTTTTGCAAATAGATCAGCCGCGCCTGAGCGTAGCTGTCCGCACTTTCATACAGCACCGAGTCGATTGTGTCTGTAAAGCGACCCCGTGCCGACAGACCTGATGCGAAGCCGGCGGGAGTCAGGTAGAAAAATCTGCTACGGCCGTCAAAAACGGCGCTGAGCGGGTTCGTAAACAGGTCCACAACCAAACCTGCCGTTCTGCGATGGGTGGATGGTCCCAGAAACGGTAATTCGATATAGTTGCCTTCACCAACCCCCCAGACATACAACGTTTCACCGAAATCGGTGTCGTTTTCAGGAATGCCGAGTTCCCGAGTAGCGTCGATTATCCCACCAAACCCCAGCGTCGTGTTGGTTACAAAGCTGAAAAGAGACAGGCCTGCGCCCCGCAGATTGCCCTGCAACAAGCTATTCACCATGTTTTTGGGCTCTTCCAGATTAAGCGCAAAATTGGTGATGCCGTCTTCTAGCCCGTCGGGAACAAAGTTAGTATATCCGACCCCTGCTGGCCGGATAAAGGCCCGGTCGAGGCTGCGATTGAATTCATGAACGCCGCGGTTCGCTTTCTCGTTGGGGTCATTGATCCCTTCGGGCGTGATCGCTGTGCCATTGGACCCCGCGCACGCGCCCAAAAGGGACACGACAAGCACGAGCACAGAGGCACGGTGCAGGCGGGAAAATATGGTCACTCAAAATCTCCGGCAACTTCGTAAAGAACACCTAGTGTTTGTCCGCAAAATGCACAGTGCACGCAACGCCGATTTATGGCGATGTGGCTGTTGCGTTACACAAATCCCGACCAGAGGCAGGCGTTTGCCCAAGAATGATCGTGAAAAAAGCGAAAAGGTGCTGATGCAACGCGAAGCAGCCGCTTAAACGACCGATTGGTAAGACTGGCGGGTCACGCGCGCAATCCGGGCAACGTCCGACTGAAAACGAGATTGAAATGCTGCGTCAAAAGTCAAATCGAGAAGAAAAATCAAAATCGCGGATGCGGGACCAAAGCCGCATCAAACCCCAATTATTTGATACTCCGGTCAAACTGAAACTAAAAATCGCACCGATGGCTGACATTTTCAATGGGCATTTCGCGAATCCCGATCTTTCGCCCTTTTCGAGGTGATGGCTTGCGTCTAGCGTCTGCGCCAAACCCAGATCGCCAGAAAGGATCACCACATGTCCATCGCCACTCGTCTTGCCGAACTCGGCGTCTCTTTGCCTGACGCTCCAGCTCCTGCCGCCAACTATGTGCCGTTTGTGCAAATTGGCGACATTGTTTATGTCTCTGGCCAGATTTCGAACGGTGCCGATGGGCTGATTACAGGGAAACTGGGCGCAGATTTGGAAGTAGAGGCCGGGGCGGCCGCGGCCAAAACGTGTGCCATCAGTCTCCTGGCGCAAGTCAAGGCGGCGTGCGGCGGAGACATCGATCGCCTCGTGCGGGTCGTTAAGTTGACTGGATTCGTAAATTCCACCGCCGATTTCACACAACAGCCACAGGTGATCAACGGCGCGTCCGATTTCCTCGTTGAAGCTCTGGGCGACGCTGGGCGTCATAGCCGCTCGGCTGTTTCTGCGGCGTCTTTGCCCCTTGGCGTTGCGGTCGAGATCGAAGGCATCTTTCAGGTCAAATGAGGCCTCGGCTGAACCCCGTTTTTCTGACCACACCTTTGGCGCATCGTGCCTTGCATGATGTGACCGACGGGCGGCCCGAAAACAGCCGCGCGGCGATTTCTGCGGCCATTGCCCATGGTTATGGCATCGAAATTGATGTGCAACTGTCAGCGGACAGCGCCGCCATGGTCTTTCACGACTATGCCCTTGACCGGTTGGCTGAAGCCAGTGGTTCAGTGCGCGCACGGATGGCATCGGTCCTTGCGCAAACGACTTTGTGCGGCGGATCAGAAGGGATACCGTCCTTGCCGGAAATCCTTGCTTTGGTCGCAGGACAGGTTCCGGTGCTGATTGAGATCAAGGATCAGGATGGCGCAATGGGAGAGCAGATCGGTCCGCTTGAGGAAGCAGTGGCGAACGCATTGCAGACCTACGCGGGCCCGGTGGCTGTGATGTCTTTCAATCCGCACTCTGTCGCCCGCATGGCCGAACTGTGCCCCGATATCCCGCGAGGTCTGGTAACCAGTGGCTATGATCCCAAAGAGTGGCCCTTGTCTCGGGCGACGTGCGAGGCTTTGCGTGCTATCCCCGACTACGACCGTGTCAAAGCCAGTTTTGTCAGCCACGACGCTGCGGACTTGTCCCGCCCGCGCGTGGCGGAATTGAAAGCAGGAGGTGCGGATATTCTGTGCTGGACCATCAAATCGCCAGAAGCTGAGGCAGAGGCGCGCAAGATCGCCCAAAATGTGACGTTCGAAGGGTACTTGGCGGCCCATCCCGGTTGATCCTTCGCACCCGTGACACACATTGAATTGCGAAAGCCCATAAGGAACCTTCGTGTCCGAGCAAGAGATCGAAATTCGGGTCCTGCCCAGCCTTGAGGCCATCGAAGCCGAGACGTGGGATGCGTGCGCTTGTCCTGAGGCGGCTGAGGATGGTCGCCCCAATGATCCCTTTACAACTCACCGTTTTCTCAAAGCGTTGGAGGACAGCAATTCTGTCGGTCCCGGTACTGGATGGCAGCCACAGTACTTACAAGCGATCATGCAGGGCCAGACAATTGGTGTGGCGCCGATGTACGCCAAAGGGCACTCACAGGGCGAATACATCTTTGATCATAATTGGGCCCATGCCTACGAACGGTCAGGTGGTCGGTATTACCCGAAACTACAAATAGCAGTGCCCCATACCCCTGCTACGGGGCGGCGGTTTTTGACCCATCCAGACTTTGCCGAGTCCGGCTTGTCGGCCCTTGTGCAAGGGGCGGTGCAGCTGGCGGACAACAACGGCCTTAGTTCAGTGCACGTGACCTTTTGCACCGAAGCCGAGCGTGACGCGGGTGCAGATTTGGGTCTGATGGTGCGCACCACACAGCAGTTTCATTGGCTAAACGATGGGTATGCGGATTTCGATGCTTTCATGGCGACCCTGAGCAGTCGCAAGCGTAAGAACATGCGGAAAGAACGCGCGCAGGCGCAGGCCTTTGGCGGTTCCATCCAGACGTTTTCCGGGGACGATTTGCGACCTGAACACTGGGATGCGTTCTGGGAGTTTTATCAGGACACGGGCGCACGAAAATGGGGAACGCCGTACCTCACAAGGCGATTTTTTCGTATCGCTCAAGAGACACTGCGCGATGATATGGCGCTGGTTCTGGCCGAACGAGATGGGCGATATGTGGCCGGGGCGTTGAACTTTATCGGCGCGCAGACGCTTTTTGGCCGGTATTGGGGATGCACCGAGCATCACCCGTGCCTGCATTTCGAATTGTGTTACTATCAAGCCATCGACATCGCTATTAACCAAGGATTGGCGCGGGTCGAGGCCGGAGCGCAGGGTGAACACAAACTGGCGCGCGGCTATTTGCCAACGCAGACGTACAGCTTGCATTGGGTCAATGACGCCGGTTTTGCTGACGCAATCGCCAACTACCTGCAAGCCGAGCGGGAGGCGGTCGAGGAAGAGATCGAAATTCTGACAGAGTACGGCCCCTTCAAGCGGGTCGAGATAGAGGAACAGCAATGACAGAACGTTTAAGCGAAGAAACCCGGGACACGTTGCTTGCGCCATTGATCGAGACAGGCTGGACTACAGTTGACGGCCGGGATGCGATCCACAAGACCTTTCAATTTGGCAATTTCGTCGATGCTTTTGGCTGGATGACCCGTGTCGCGCTGTGGGCGGAAAAGTGGGACCATCACCCCGAATGGTCGAACGTCTACAAGACCGTTGAGGTGACTTTGACCACCCATGACGTCGATGGACTGAGCCCGCTGGACGTCAAGCTGGCACGCAAGATGGACGGGCTGGTCTGATCCAAAGGAAAAAGGCCCCGCATCGGGGCCTTTTGCTATATGTTTGAATTGGCTCTGCCTCACATGGCGTCAAGCATGCCTTCCCCGGCAGAAACATTACAGACGCCAGGGTTTTCTTCTTCCTGCAATAGCGTGATGTTGCCGTCCTCGACTAACATCGCATAGCGTTTCGAACGGTTGATCATGCCAGCGGGCGGCGCAGTAAAATCTCGCCCCATCGCCTTGGTAAAGACCGCTTCGGCATCCCCAAGCATCGTGATCCCGGCTTCACCTGCGCCGGTAGACTCGCTCCACGCCTTCAGCACGAAAGGGTCATTGACAGAGATACAGATGATTTCATCGACGCCTTTGGCGGCAAACGCGTCCTTGGTGCGGATAAAACTGGGGACGTGGGCGGTACTGCACGTCCCGGTAAAGGCGCCGGGTAGGGCGAAAATTACAACTTTGCGCCCGTTGGTCTTGTCGCTTAGCGCGACTGTCGCCGGACCTTCGTCGCCCATATAGACCAGAGTTGCGTCGGGAAGGGTGTCGCCTTGGGAGATTGCCATGTAATCAGGCCTTTCTTGGAATTGCTTCGCTACTTATCTGCGATATAGTTGAGCGTCGGCAAAGGGCGAGAACAAAGGTAAAATAGATGGATCATGTGGTTGTGATCGGGGCCGGGCAGGCAGGAGCATCCTGTGTCGCCAAGCTGCGCAATGGTGGGTTTGAGGGGCAAGTGACCCTTGTCGGGGCCGAGCCTGTGCCCCCCTATCAACGCCCACCTTTGTCCAAGGCCTATCTTATGGGCGACATGCCGTTGGAGCGTCTGTTCTTGCGCCCCGAAGCGTTCTATGTGGATCAGTCCATCGACCTGCGTTTGGGCACTGAAGTGACGGGCATTGATACCGACGCTCAATCCGTCACCGTTGATGGCGATGTGCTGACCTATTCAGATCTTGTACTGGCCACAGGATCCGTCCCGCGCCATTTGCCAACCGCCATTGGCGGCGATCTGGACGGTGTTTTTGTGGTGCGCGATTTGTCGGATGTTGATGCGATGGCCCCTCGCTTTACCTCTGGCGCACGGGTGTTGATTGTGGGCGGCGGGTATATCGGGCTTGAGGCCGCTTCGGTCGCGTCCAAGCTGGGATTGCAGGTCGTGCTGGTCGAGATGGCGGACCGTATCCTGCAGCGGGTCGCCGCGCCTGAGACAAGTGATTTTTTCCGAACGCTTCACAGTGAGCACGGTGTCGATATCCGTGAAGGGGTCGGCCTTGACCATCTGACGGGCGACGGCGCGGTGTCTGGCGCTGTTTTGTCAGATGGCACTTCCTTGGATTTGGATTTCGTCATTGTCGGTGTCGGCATTGCACCCGGCACAGCGCTGGCTGAGGCTGCCGGTATTGAAATCTACAACGGCATTGCGACCGACGCTCAGGGGCGCACGTCTGCGCCCCATGTATGGGCTGCAGGCGATTGCGCCTCGTTCCCGTACCGCGGTGGGCGTATCCGGCTAGAAAGCGTGCCCAACGCCATTGATCAGGCGGAATGTGTCGCTGAAAACATCCTTGGGGCGGGCAAAGACTATGCCGCCCGTCCATGGTTCTGGTCGGATCAGTATGACGTGAAATTGCAGATCGCAGGCCTGAACACCGGCTATGACCGCGTGGTGACCCGTGATGGGGGCAGCGCCAAATCGTTCTGGTATTATCAGGGTGACACCCTGTTGGCGGTGGACGCGGCCAACGATCCGCGCGGGTATATGATTGGCAAACGTTTGATCGAAGCTGGCAAAAGCCCGGACGCGGATGTCATCGCCGATCCTTCCAGTGACCTGAAGGCACTGCTCAAGTGAGGATCATCGCCGGGCGCTGGCGCGGGGTGCCTTTGACCGGCGTTGGCAAAGGCGATCCGGGCGCGCACCTGCGTCCAACTCCCGACCGCGTGCGTGAGGCGCTGTTTTCGATGCTGGCGAGCCGCGGCGTGATCGAGGACGCACATGTACTTGATCTGTTTGCGGGTACCGGCGCGCTGGGCTTAGAGGCATTGTCGCGGGGGGCTGCGGCTGCTGTCTTTGTGGAAAACGGTCGTGTGGGGCAGCGGTTGATCACAGACAATATCGCCAAGTTGAAAGCGCAGGATGAGACACAGGTGATACGCGGCGACGCCACTCGTCTTGCCGCATGGAACGGGGCACCGTTTGATCTTGTCTTTCTTGATCCACCCTATGGCAAGGGCTTGGGGGAACGTGCGCTCGTTGCTGTGCGCGACTGGCTCAATCCCAGGGCACTGGTGGTTTGGGAAGAAAGCGCGGCAATGGTCCCTCCAGAGGGGTTCGGGCCGGTTGATCAGCGCAGTTTTGGAACATCTCAGATCACGCTGATTGAACGCGTTTAACTGCCGCGGTAGGTCGAATAGCCATAGGGCGATAACAGCAATGGCACGTGGTAATGGGCGTCCTCATCCGTGATCCCAAAACGGATCGGAATCTGGTCGAGGAACTTGACCGGGTCACTATTCAGTTCGTGGGCATCCAGATAATCACCACAGAAAAAGATCAGTTCGTACTGGCCCGCCGTCATCTTGCCCTCCGGCAGGATTGGTGTGTCTGTGCGCCCGTCTACATTTGTGACGGCTTCGGCAATTTTGCGGTGTGAATTGGCTGATACCCGGTAAAGCGCGATTGTAATACCGTTTGCAGGCACACCGCGTGCCGTATCAAGCACATGCGTCGTCAGATATCCTGTAGCCATTGCATCCCGCCTCATCATCGCTCAGATTGTGCGCATCTCACTCTGATTTCAAAGGGAAGTCCATGGCTGACAAGAGCCCCCGTTACCCGCGCGATTTTCATGGGCACGGGGCTGATCGACCGGATGCGACATGGCCCGGTGGTGCGCGCATCGCTGTGTCTTTTGTGCTGAACTATGAAGAAGGCGGCGAGAACTGCCTGTTGCACGGCGATGCGGCGTCCGAAGCGTTTCTGTCAGAGATTGTAGGCGCCGCCCCGTGGCCCGGACAACGCCATTGGAATATGGAAAGCATTTATGACTACGGCGCCCGCGCAGGGTTCTGGCGGCTGCACCGGCTGTTCACCGAAACCCGCGTGCCGATTACGGTCTACGGGGTCGCAACAGCCCTGGCGCGCAGTCCGGCGCAGGTCGAGGCGATGCAGGAAGCCGACTGGGAAATCGCCAGCCACGGGCTGAAGTGGATTGATTACAAGGATCATGACCCAGAGGCCGAAGCCGCCGACATGGACGCAGCGATCAAGTTACACACCGAAGTCACCGGCGCGCGCCCCAAGGGGTGGTACACGGGGCGGTGTTCGGTGAATACGGTTTCGCTTGCCGCACAGCGAGATTTTGAATGGATCAGCGACACCTATGACGACGATTTGCCTTACTGGATCGATGCAGATGGGCGTGACCAGCTGATCATCCCTTATACGCTTGATTGTAACGATATGCGCTTTGCCACACCGCAAGGGTTTAACGCAGGGGATCAGTTCTTTGCCTATCTGCGGGACAGCTTTGATGCACTTTACGCCGAAGGCACGTCGGGGCGCCCGGCGATGCTGAGCATTGGTTTGCACTGCCGCCTGATCGGGCGCCCGGGTCGTGTGCAGGCGCTGCGCAAATTTATTGAGTACATCCATGAGTTTGAGGGTGTCTGGTGCGCCCGCCGCACGGATATCGCGACACATTGGGCGTCCAAGCATCCCCCTCAACCCCGTAGCAAATGGCATCTGCTAGAGCAGGAGGATTTCGTATCGACCTTTGGGGGTATCTTTGAACACTCGCCTTGGATTGCCGAAGGGGCATGGGCGCTGGAATTGGGGCCGGCGCATGACACAGCCCAAGGCATACACAACGCGCTCTGCCGCGTGTTTCGCGCAGCCAGTGATGATCAACGGCTAGCGGTGCTGCGTGCCCACCCGGACCTTGCGGGCAAGCTAGCAGCGGCCAAGCGTTTGACAGATGACAGCACGGCCGAGCAGGCGAGTGCGGGGCTGGATGCGCTCACCGACGACGAACGCCAGCGGTTTGACACTCAGAACAGTGCCTACGTAGCCAAGCACGGCTTTCCTTTCATCATTGCGGTCAAGGATCACGACAAGTCCGGTATCCTGCGCGCCTTTGATCGCCGGATCGCCAATGACACCGAAACTGAATTTACCGAGGCCTGCAGGCAGGTTGAGCGGATCGCGCGTCTGCGATTGGAGGCGATGCAATGAGCACCTATGCTTTTCCCCCCGGAGGCCATCCGGCTCAAGATAATTCACCTGTGGGCACTGCAGTTTTCACCCAAGCCTATGCAGTGATCCCTGCCGAGACGCAGCGCGATATCGTGACGTCCTTCTTGCCCGGTTGGGCAGGCACCCGCGCGTGGATACTGGCGCGGCCTTTGTCCGGCTTTGCGGAAACCTTTGCACAATACGCAATAGAACTTGCGCCAGAGGGAGGTAGCAACGACCCCGAACCCGACAAGGATGCACAAGCGATTCTGTTCGTCGCGAAAGGCACAGCTCATTTAACCATTGGTGCAACCGTGCATGTTATGACCCCGGGGAGCTATGCTTACATCCCATCCGGGGCTCAATGGACCCTGTTTAACCGAGGCGACCTGCCTTGTGGCGTCCATTGGGTTCGCAAAAGGTATGTGCAAGGGGATGGGCTGACGCTGCCTGAACCGATTGTCACGCATGAGACGGACGTCAAGGCAGTGCCGATGCCAGACACCAATGGCGCATGGGCCACGCAGCGTTTTGTCGATCCGCTGGATCTGCGCCACGACTGTCACGTCAATCTGGTGAACTTTTTGCCCGGTGCGCGCATTCCCTTTGCAGAGACGCACGTGATGGAGCATGGGTTGTATGTGTTGCAAGGCACCGCCGAATACCTGCTGAACACGGATTGGGTTTCAGTTGGCCCGGGTGATTTCATGTGGTTGCGTGCGTTTTGCCCACAGGCCTGTATCGCGACCGGAACGGAGCCGTTTCGCTACCTGCTCTACAAAGATGTGAACCGGCATGTTCCGCTCTGATATCCAATGCCAACCTTTGACCGCAGAGGCCTTTGCGCCGTTTGGCGACGTGCTGGAATGCGCCGGCGAGCCGGACAAGATCATCAACGCAGGGCTCTGCGGGCGCTTTCACGATCGCGCGCGCATGGATTTCGGAGACGGGAAAGCGGGGGTGAGTCTGTTCAAGGCAACACCGCGCGCACTGCCCTACACCCTTGACCTGCTTGAGCGGCATCCAGAGGGCAGTCAGGCGTTCATACCAATGGCTGAACACCCCTTTCTTGTCACGGTTGCTCCGGACGATGGGGGCGCACCGGGTCTGCCGTTCGCTTTCCTGACGGCCCCCGGGCAGGGCATCAATTTGCATCGTGGGACATGGCACGGTGTGCTCACTCCGCTGCATTCGCCCGGTTTGTTTGCAGTTGTGGACAGGATTGGCCCGGGCGCGAACCTGCAAGAGTTTTTGCTTGATCCCCCCTATCGCGTGGTCCCATAACCTTTTCTAGCCGCGATCAAGACGGCTGAAAACAGGGACAAAGACCAATGACTGACATGAGCGACGGGTACTATTCAGACCCAAATGAGACGCCACCTCTGGTAGAGGCGGTGCCGCTGGGCCTGCAACACGTACTGGCAATGTTTGCCTCCAACGTAACCCCTTCGATCATCGTTGCAGGGGCTGCTGGCCTTGCATTCGGTGGGCCTGAGCAAGTTTATCTGATCCAGATGGCCATGCTGTTCGCCGGCATAGCGACGCTTTTCCAAACCATCGGTATAGGACCTGTTGGCGCGCGTCTGCCGATCATGCAAGGCACCAGCTTTGCATTCGTCGGGGTGCTCGCAGGCATCGCGGCGACCCAGGGTCTGGGTGTCGCACTTTCTGCGTGCCTGATCGGTGGGATTGTGCATTTCTTTCTCGGTTCGGTTATTCAGCATCTGCGTTTCTTATTCCCACCGCTGATCACCGGCCTCGTGATTTTGGCAATCGGTCTGTATTTGATCCCTGTTGCGATCAAATACGCTGCCGGCGGCGCTGCAACATTCCAGATGGAAGCAGAAAGCTTTGGCTCATTGAAGCACTGGAGCGTTGCTCTCACAGTTGTGGTCGTCGCCCTTGTGCTCAAGTTCTTCACCAAAGGTATCATATCGAACGCAGGCATCCTTATCGGCCTTGTGGTTGGCTATCTTCTGGCCTTCGCGCTGGGCATGGTGAATTTTGGCGCTGTCGCAAATGCCGGGCTGTTCATGACGCCGCAGCCGTTGCCATATGGGTTTGAGTTCAGCCTTGGAGCCGTGATTGCCGTGGTTCTCGTTAGCATCGTGTCGGCCATTGAAACCGTTGGTGACGCTTCCGCGACGACCAAAGCAGGTGCAGGGCGCGAAGCGACGGACAAAGAGATTGCTGGCGCGACTTATGCCGACGGGCTGGGAACTGCCGTGGCTGCTGTCTTTGGCGGTCTGCCGAATACATCCTTCAGCCAGAATGTTGGCATTGTCGGTATGACGGGCATCATGTCTCGCCATGTGGTGACCATCGGGGCGCTGTTCCTGATTATCTGCGGACTGCTGCCAAAAGTGGGCGCGGTCATTGCATCAATGCCCTTGCCGGTTCTTGGGGGCGGGGTCATCGTGATGTTTGGCATGGTAGCCGCTGCTGGTCTGAACGTGCTGACCGAGGTCAAGATGAACCGTCGCAACATGGTGATCATCGCCGTGTCCCTTGCCGCCGGACTGGGTTTGAACCTTGTCCCATCAGCGGTGCAGTACCTGCCCGGAGTGGTCAAAACACTGATGACATCAGCAGTGGCACCGACGGCGGCTGTGGCCATTTTCCTCAATCTGGTTCTGCCAGAAGAAATCTAAGCTTCTAAACACGCTATGATCAAAGAGCGGGGGCAATGCCTCCGCTCTTTTGCATTTGATATGTGGGCTGCATTCAAGCCCCGCGACAATACGCGCAACTTCGCGGCATGCGCATGCTGTCGCACCTCCGCTGATAGTCATAGTTGGGCAATTATATTAGGGTCAGACATGGAATTCAGACGGTTCTGACCACCGGAGGCCACAATGGACACCCTTATTCTGTCCCGCATTCAATTCGGCGCAAACATTTCGTTCCACATTTTGTTCCCGACAATCACGATCGCCCTGGGCTGGGTGCTTTTGTTTTTCAAGCTGCGCTTCAACGCGACTGGCGATGGCAAATGGATGGAGGCCTACCGCTTCTGGGTCAAAATCTTTGCGCTGTCCTTTGCCATGGGCGTTGTTTCAGGCATCACCATGTCTTTCCAGTTCGGGACCAACTGGCCCGGGTTTATGGAAACTGTCGGAAATATTGCAGGACCTTTGCTGGCCTACGAGGTGATGACAGCCGTTTTCCTGACGGTAGCTTATTCTTTTATCGGCGCATGCTGGCTGATCCTGAAAACCGAATACACGCTTCAAGCCAAGGTGGTCGATTGGGCAAAAGGCGGGATCTGGGGTCTGGTGCTTGGTCTTGGGGCGGTATCGCTTGCCACACCCTTGGTCAGCCCCCGCATTTTCGACAAATGGTTTACCTTCCCGGAAATCGTTCTGCTGGCGCCAATGCCGCTCTTGTCGGCACTGCTGGTCTGGATGCTGTGGCGATCCTTGCAACGCCTGCCCAACGCGACGGACAAAGGTGCACGGGCACCGTTCTTATATGCGATCAGTCTGTTTATTCTGGCGTTTGGGGGGGCTCGCCTATTCGTTTTACCCTTACGTAGTTCCTGAAAAGCTGACGATCTATGAGGCCGCGAGCGCACCGGAAAGCCTGTTCTTAATTCTCGTCGGAACAGTTTTTGTGCTGCCCATGATCGGCGGATACACAGCGCTCGCATATTGGGTGTTCAAGGGTAAGGCTGTCGAACTGCGCTACGATTAATCTGTAGACTGAGAATACCACAAGAAGGCTGAAGGCTGGGGGCAGAGCGTCTTCCACCCTTTCGTCTCCCTGAAGCCCTGTTATTCTGCTAAGCAAGAGCAAAGGGATAACACAACATGTACGATCTGGCCGCACTGGGCGCATGGGCCGAATTCGCTGTCCGCTGGTTGCACGTCATTACGGCCATCGCTTGGATCGGGTCTTCATTTTATTTCATTGCGCTTGATCTTGGGCTGCACCGGGATCGCAATTTGTCCAGCGGTGCAGATGGCGAAGAATGGCAGGTCCACGGGGGCGGGTTCTACCACATCCAGAAGTACCTAGTCGCGCCGGCAGGCATGCCCGACGGGCTGATCTGGCATAAATGGCAAAGTTACTGGACGTGGATGAGCGGCTTTGCCTTGCTTGTGTTAGTCTACTACCTCGGCGCTGAATTCTATCTGGTTGACCCCAACGTTATGGACCTCGCGCCTTGGCAGGCGGTTGGCATTTCGCTCGCCTCGCTCGCCTTTGGCTGGCTGGCCTATACGCAGCTGTGCAACCTGTTCGTAAACGCCAATCAGACCACTCTGATGGTGGCTCTGTTTGCTGTTCTGGTGGCCATGGCGTGGTTTTACACGCAGGTGTTCACAGGGCGCGCGGCCTTGCTCCATCTGGGTGCTTTCACAGCGACGATCATGTCAGGAAATGTCTTTTTTATCATCATTCCCAACCAGAAAATCGTCGTGGCGGATCTGATGGAGGGGCGCACGCCCGACTCCAAATACGGCAAGATCGCCAAGCAACGCTCGACCCACAACAATTACCTGACCCTGCCGGTGATCTTCCTGATGCTGTCCAACCATTACCCGCTGTCCTTTGCGAGCGAGTACAATTGGATCATCGCGAGCCTCGTCTTTCTGATGGGGGTTACGATCCGGCACTGGTTCAACACGCACCATTCCCGTCAGGGCAATCCGCACTGGACCTGGGCGGTGACCGCACTGATCTTTATCGCGATTGTCTGGCTGAGTGTCGCCCCCAACCTGAACCAAGAGGCGCAGCGGGTTGCACGGTTTGCACAAGCCGAAGGGTTCGAAGAGGTACACGACATCGTGCTGGGACGTTGCAGCATGTGCCATGCCGCCGAACCGGTCTGGTCGGGACTGCTATGGGCGCCAAAAGGCGTGGCGCTAGAAACAGAAGCAGATCTGACCCGCAATGCCCGTGCCGTCTACCTGCAGTCGGGGATCAGCCACGCCATGCCGCCCGCCAATCTGAGCTACATGGAAGACGCGGAGCGCGCCGCAATTGTCGCGTGGTACAAGGCCGCAATCGACGGGTGAGCCGCAAGGCCGATGTGTCGTCGGCACCGCTGCTAGGTGTGGTCGAATCGCGCCCACTCATGCTAAGTCTTGTGGGATGAACGACCAGACCCCCAACATACGTCCTGTGATCCGGCAACTCGATACCGCAGCCGTCAACCGCATCGCCGCAGGTGAAGTGGTTGAGCGGCCTGCATCCGCCGTCAAGGAACTGGTTGAAAACGCAATAGATGCGGGCGCGCGCCGGATCGCTATTGATGTCTCGGGAGGCGGAAAAACCCTGATCCGTGTCACCGACGATGGGTGCGGGATTGCCGCCAGCGACCTGCCGCTTGCCCTTAGCCGCCATGCGACGTCAAAGATCGATGGGTCTGATCTGCTCAACATCCACACTTTTGGATTTCGTGGTGAGGCACTGCCAAGCCTTGGCGCGGTAGGCCGTTTGACGATCACCAGCCGGGTGCCAGGCGAGCCCGGGGCAGAGATAACAGTGGCAGGAGGTGTCACATCTACGGTCAAACCGGCGGCCCTGAACTCCGGCACAGTGATCACTCTGCGTGATCTGTTTTACGCCACGCCTGCACGCCTGAAGTTCCTGCGCACTGACCGCGCCGAAGCACAGGCGATCACGGATGTGATCAAGCGCCTCGCCATGTCTGAACCATTTATTCGTTTCGAATTGCGTGACGTGACCGGCGATCCGCGCACCGTTTTCAAGACAGAGGCGCAGACAGGCGATCCAATGGCCGCCTTGCGTGCGCGACTGGCTGATGTACTGGGGGGCGAATTTGCTGAAAATTCCATTCCCATCGACACACAGCGCGAGGGGCTGCACCTAACTGGGTACGCCGCCCTTCCTACCTATTCGCGCGGCGCAGCGGTGGCGCAGTTTCTGTTCGTGAACGGGCGCCCTGTCAAAGACAAGCTGCTGACAGGCGCTCTGCGCGCCGCCTATTTTGACTTCCTCAGCCGAGATCGCCACCCGGCCGCAGCGCTGTTCGTGGACTGTGATCCGCAACTCGTCGACGTCAATGTGCACCCCGCCAAATCAGAGGTGCGGTTCCGCGATCCGGGTTTGGCACGTGGGCTTATCGTCTCTGGTTTGCGCCATGCTCTGGCCGAAGCTGGGCACCGAGCCTCCTCGACAGTGGCCAGCGCCACCCTTGGCGCAATGCAGCCCGAACCGATGGCCCCACGCGTCTACCAGATGGACCGGCCCAGCCTTGGTCCGCGCGGATCAACAGGCTTTGCCGAGATGGCGCAGGATTTCAGTGCGCAGGTCGTAGAAACGCCGATTGAGGTGGATCCGACCGATCTGCCCCTTGGCGTGGCGCGCGGGCAGGTGCACGAGAATTACATCGTGGCGCAGACAGCGACGGGTATGGTCATCGTGGATCAACACGCCGCGCACGAACGCTTGGTCTATGAAAAACTCAAACGCCAGATGGCCGAAAACGGTGTCGCGGCGCAGGCCTTGCTGATCCCGGAAATCGTCACACTGTCGCCGGGGGACAGAGAGGCATTGCTCGAAATAGCGGATGGGTTGGCGCAAGCGGGCCTTGGCATAGAACCATTCGGCGGGGACGCGATTGCCGTGCGGGAAACACCAGCCATCTTGGGCGAAGTCGATGCCTCTGCCATGATCCACGACATTCTGGACGAGCTGTCTGACCTTGGGTCCAGCCAATCTGTTCAGGCGCGGATTGAAGCAATCCTATCCCGCGTCGCTTGTCACGGCTCTGTCCGTTCAGGCCGCCGGATGCGGGGTGAAGAGATGAACGGGCTTTTGCGCGAGATGGAGGCGACACCCCATTCCGGCCAGTGCAACCACGGGCGGCCCACCTATGTCGAACTCAAATTGGCCGACATCGAACGGTTGTTTGGGCGTACATGATCCAGATTGGAAACATAACGCTGGACACGAGCGATCCGCTGGTCTTGGCAGCCCTCATCGGTGCCGCTGTGGTGTTGCTCATCGTTGTTCTGCTGATTGCGGCATTGCGTGCGGCTGGACGCTCGGCGCGCGCCTCTGAACCATTGGCCCAGCAGTTGGGTTATCTGGGCCAGCATGTGCAGGGTCTGGCACAGGGTCAGGAAGGGCTGCGCGCCTCGATCCAGACAGTGTCTGACACTGCCACCAACGGACAGGCGCAGCTCGCGCAAACGGTTGAGGCCCGGCTGGCGGTCGTCCAGCAACAGATGCAGGACAGGCTCGCAGACAACGCCCTGCGCAGCCAGCGTAGCTTGACTGACATGCAAGAGCGGATGAAGGAAACGCTGCACGGCTCGTCCAAACAGACCACGACCAGCCTGACCCAGCTGCAGGAACGTTTGGCCGCCATCGACAAGGCGCAGGACAATATCACCAAGCTGAGCGGCGATGTGCTGAGCCTGCAAGACATCCTCTCGAACAAGCAGACACGGGGCGCCTTTGGCGAAATTCAACTGCGCGACATCGTGTCCAAGGCGCTGCCGAGTGACAGCTATGCGCTGCAACACACCCTGTCGAACGGCAAGCGCGCTGACTGCTTGATTGACCTGCCAAACCCGCCCGGCCCTATCGTTATCGACAGCAAATTCCCGCTAGAGGCCTACGAGGCCCTGCGCGCGGCGGATTCCGATCATGCGCTCAAGGCAGCCGTCGCTCAGATGAAGGTGGCGGTGAAAAAGCACATCTCCGACATCTCGGAAAAATACGTCATTGAGGGCGAAACCGCAGATGGTGCGCTGATGTTCCTGCCGTCTGAGGCGGTCTATGCCGAGTTGCACGCGAATTTCCCAGACCTTGTGCGCGCTGGGTTCGACGCGCGGGTCTGGATTGTGTCGCCGACCACTTGCATGGCCACGCTGAACACGATGCGCGCCATACTGAAGGATGCGCGGATGCGTGAACAGGCCGGTGCCATCCGCAAAGAACTGTCGATGTTGGTGCAGGATGTGGATCGTCTTGGCACACGAGTTGGGAATCTGGATCGCCACTTTTCGCAGGCGTCCAAGGACATCGAAGACATAAAGATCAGTGCCGATAAAGCGGGCAAGCGGGCCAATCGACTCGACAACTTTGACTTTGAGGAATTGGAAGAGCAACCTGTGTTGCCGCTCAAGGATACTGCTGCGGAGTAAAGGCGGTTTGGCCGTTTGCAGGTTTGAAGTGCGACCCGTGGCGTGTCGCCGCCGCAACTGAGAATGGCAGCAAGACTTGCGATAGTTCTGCGCGAGCCCCAATATGCTGTCAGAATTATTCAGGGAGGCATTCGCAATGCGAGTAGTTTTTGGCGCATTTTTTGCAGTCATTTTGAGCACGCTTTCAGCGTTTGCAGTCTCGCCTGAGGCTCAAGGTTTGATCGACCGCGCAGCGGCTGACTGCAGTTCATTCGAAAATGGTGAATTCAATGTGGGTGAAGCCGTGAGCGAGATCGAACTTGGCTCACAATTTGGCAAAGTGTCCGCGGAGCTAGTTGATGAAAGCAAATACGCCTGCTCTTCCGCTGCTTCGCTCTACTGCGGTTCGGGTGGCTGTATGCTGAACCTGATCGTTGATGGGACGGTAACAGCATGGCAGGCGATCGGCTGGAGACTTGTCGACTGGGGCCCGGATCGGATCCTCTTGATTGGCCGGGATGGTGGTTGGTGCGGCGGTGCTGGTGCTGAGGTCTGTTACGAAGCGCTTGTTTGGAGCAATGACAGATTACTGACCGTAGGACCTGCTCCGGAAAGCCAATAAACACAGTTTTGCTTTAACAACGCCAAATGCCACAATGGGCGCGAACTCGGCGTTTATCGGCTTGAGCAAGCGGGAAGCTTTGTCTGAACCACTAACTGCACGTAGTGCTTTCGCCTAAAGTTATCGCTCGCGCGCAACCTCGGCATCCACCAATGGCACCCGCACTCCGGGCTGTATCACGTCCGGGTCGTATGCCTTGCGTGCGAACACTTCGCGCACCATTGGGCGGAAGTGATCCAGTGGCAGCATGTCGTAGTCCGGATCGAAACTGGACTGGTCCCAGCGTTCGCAAAACGTCGCGCAGTCGTCGAAATAGGCATTTCCGGCATAGGCGTCACGCTTGTGCTGATTGCCGCCCACGTGTTGCCCGTAATAGATCATTTGAAAGTCGCCGTGCTTTTCCACAACCCATGTGCACTGTTCACGCACGAAGGGTTTGATGATGCTCGCGGCGTATTCGTCGTGATTATAGGGGGCAAAGATATCGCCGATGTCGTGCAGCAACGTGGCCACCACCCAGTCCGTGTCTGCCCCATCGCGCCATGCGCGCGTGGCCGATTGCAGAGAATGCCCAAGCCGGGTGATCTGATAACCTGACAATCCCTCATCCAGCGTTTCAAGCGCTGTAAGCAGACGATCTGCGGTGCCTTTTGTGAACTCCACCTCATGTTCGGTGAGAAAGGCATAGTCTTCGCGATCGCCATCCTTCATCGCCGTGAATTTGACCTGATCCATCACGTGTACATCTCCGTCTCGCCTTTGGCGCCTTTCATCATGATCTGCGCCTGCATCCGCCTGATCTTATCGTAGAGGGCCAGCGCGTCAGGTGTAAACGGGTGTTCCGGCACAGGCACGTGTTCGAAATGACCAAAATGATCGGTGCCGCGCGCGAGCATAGCGTACCCCTTCTCCCCCACCTGTTGCGCCATGTCAGGGCGGATGTAGCGGACAACGCAGGCGATACGCCTGTCATCGGTGGTGTTGGGCCCTGAGCCATGGATCGTTAGCCCGTGGTGCAGGCTCATCTGTCCGGGATGGATTTCGATGGCGGTCTTATCTTCGTCAGGAACGTCGACCTTCACTTCCTGGCCTCGGCTGAGCAGGTTGTCAGGATCGAAGGTGTCTTCATGACCAAGGATCGCGTTTTTATGGCTGGCAGCGACAAAGTTCATGCAGCCCGAAGCAGGTGTCGCCGGCGATAACGCGATCCAGGCGGTGACCAGCCCGTCGATGGCTCCAAGCCCCCAATATGTCAGGTCCTGATGCATTGAGACGATCTGGCGGGTGTTGGGTTCCTTAATGAAGAACTCGGTTGAATAAATGAGTATATCCGGGCCGAGAATACCTTCGATCACATCCAAAACACCCCGATCCAGCGCCACCCGCGCGGCCACTGGCATGACGACGTGTGAATTGATCCGTTTGTAGGTGTTCAGCGGATTGGGCAAGTCGGCGGAGCGCCATGACGACTCCAGAAGTTCCAGTTCGGCGCGCGCGGCCAAAGCTGCTTGAACGCTGATCGCGGGCAGGGGAAACAGAAACCCATCTTGCCAGTATTGCGCCACCTGAGCGTCGCTCAGACGCCCATTCTCAAGTGATACAGTGTCCAACATTTTGTGCCTCTCGCCAGACATTCGATGAGGCTAGCGTTGCTGAGCACGTACGTGGATTCTGTTCCGCACACGACAAATGCCGTGCCGATTCTGATCAGGAAAACAGGCGGAAGTAGGCCCAGTCTGGTAGGAATTGCCCTCCCCGGAACAGCAATGAGAACGCCCTGGGAAAGCTTTTCTTGAAACGATCCGTTAGCATCAATTCGAACATTTCACGTGCCGCATCTTCGGGCTCCATGATGAAGGGCATGTTGAAATCGTTTTTGTCGGTCAACTGCGTGCGGATGTAGCCGGGGTTTGCGACCTGCACCCTTACGCCCGTTTTGCGCAGATCGGCGTGCATGCATTCGGCCAGTGACATGGTGCCCGCCTTGGACGCCGTGTAACCGATAGACCCCGGCAAGCCACGAAACCCGGAAAGCGAAGAGGTGATCACAATGTGGCCTGCACCCCGTTCGACAAATTTTGGGACAACCTGCCCCAGAACGCGCATGAATCCGGTAAAATTGATGTCGGCCATCGTCGTGGCCTGTTCTGCGTTCCATTCCCGTGCGGAAAACGGCCAGTAGACGCCTGCGAGTAGCACGACGCCATCGATTTCGCCGACGGCTTCGGCTGCGGCTTTGACGCTCGCATCATCTGCGATGTCCACGGTCTGATAAGAGGCCTTGCCCGGCAGTTCCTCGACTAAAGCGGCAAGCTTGTCTTCGCTGCGCGAAGAGACGACCACTTCTATACCGGCGCGGCTCATGTGTTGCGCAAGCGCCTTGCCCAATCCGTCGCCACCGCCGACCAGCCAGTACCGTTTACCATGCAAGTCGATGTCACTCATGCTGCTTCTTTCATTTCTGCGGCGGGGGCCGGGCGCATCGTTGCGACCAGTTCAGCGACCTTGATCCCGTATTTGCGGAACTGAGAACGGTTCACGATGGTTCCATTGGGGGCCAGATACATCCAGTCAACCGTGTCCAGCACGTGTCCGCCCGACTTTTCGGGCAGTTTGAAACGGTATTTCAACTGGACGGCGTTGCCTGCCTGCTGGCCTGTACCTTCGCCCACAACATCATTGGCCAGCGCCTTGATGCGTCCGTCATTGCCCAGAGTCAGATCCCATGCGCGGGTTTGCTCGGACCCGTCGTCATAGCTGAAGTGTTCGTTCATCACACCACGGTTGCCTTCCCAATGGCAGTCGAATTCACCAACGAAGCGCGATGAAACCCGACCCGTTGGTCCGTAAATCACCCCTTCGCAGATGATCGGCCCGTTGAGGTGGGTGCGGATGTCGAACACTGTACCGTCTGCGGCGTAGTCTTCGGGCGCTTGGGCGAGAAACCCGGCATAGCGCGTCCAAGCCCAGTTAAGTGCGAGGATTACGCCTGCGCCTATCAGCGCATAGATCAGTCCGTCCATGTCACGTTTCCTTCAGATTTGTGGTCGCGAGCAGCACAATGGCGACCAATTTGAGGCCACAAGGCACAGCCGCATAAAGTAGTGTGAGAAGCGCAAGCGCCTCGGGCGTGTTGCTGGCCGCCGCACTGTCAAACCCTGCATTCTCAAGCAGCGGAAGCAGGGTCACAGCGGCAAAGGCCAGCGTGAATTTCGAAACAAAGGACCACAGCCCAAAGCCTTCAGCGGCCGATGGGCTGATGCGCGCCATACGCGAAGCAAACACCGCCGGAAGAAGCGTGAGGTCTGCCCCCAGTGTCGCTCCAGACAGCACGCATATGACTGCAAAGGCTGGCCAGTGGCCCGGCCCAAGGGTCATCGCCCCGCCAAAGGCTGCGATGGCCAGAACCATGGCGCAAAGCAACACAGGCTTGGTGCCGTAGCGCTCAGCCAGCTTGCCCCAGACGGGTGCAGCGGCAGCAGCGCTGAGGAAGAAGAGGAGCAAGAGCGGTCCTTCGAACCCCGGTGCCAAAAGGCGACTTTCGACGAAAAACAGGAATAGCGTCGAGCTCACTGCAACCGGTGCTGCGTTGATCAGTGCGATCAGTAGTAGGCGACGGGCCAGTGTGTCGTTCAACACGGCACGAAAACCTACAGACGGTGGCAGGCCGTCGTTCACCCATTCGCCACGCATCATAACGACGGCGGCGAGCGCAAGGACGCAAAAACCGACTGCAAACCCGGCAAAAGGCACGCCCATGAACCCGCCTAGCATAACTGGCGCAATTGCGGCCACGCACACGCCAAGCAATGCGCCGGTTTCCCGCCAGCGTGCGAGTGACAAATGGCCGTTGCCAGGCAGGCGGTCGGCCTTGACTACACCTTGGGCGTAAAAGTTGATGGTGAGGAAGCTGAAAGCAGAGAAGACGCCCGTCAGCATGAGTGCAAACCAGATCAGAGGTGGCAACAGAGGAGGCACCGCGAACAGGCCCAACATAGACAGCGCCATGACGGTACACCCGATCAGCACGCCCAGACCCCGAAAGCTGCGCAGCGCCTCGCTCAAGCGTCCAAACAGCGGGTCTTGCACCACGTCAAGCAGGCGCAGGCCAAACAACACCGCCCCCAACGCGGCCAGCGACACGCCGTATTCATCCACGTAGTATTTTGGCGCGTGGATATAGATTGGCAGGCCCGCCGAAGCGAGCAACGCAGCGAACACTGCGTAGGCCGACAGATTATGGGGTTGTGTGTTGCTCACCGCGACACCTCATCTGACGGAGGCAGTGGGCGGGCACGATAGACTGCCCGTTTGATCCAGAGTTTCAGGGCTTGCCAGTGGATCAAAGCAAGTACCCGACGCGCACCAAGTGGGCGGCGCAGAGCCGCTCTTAGGATCGACCCATTGGTCAGAGCCGCGCGCTTGCCGGTGAGCGTGGCGATCAGCCCACCTTGGCCGCGAGAATAGTCGATCCAAACGCCGATGCGGTCGTCCCGGATGTCAAAGCGAAATTCGTATCCGCCCTCGACAGGCTGGAACGGAGAAACATGCAGGATCTTATTCGCCTGCAACCGATCTTCCGGCGCAATGGGGCGCTGGTCGGAGTGATGCACAAGATAGCTGTGACGGTCTCCGAATGTATTGGTGACTTCCGCAATCACCGCGATCAGCGCCTCATCCTCCCGGCGGCATAACCAAAAGCTGACCGGGTTAAATACGTGCCCCAGCACCTTGGGCTGGGCAAGCAGCTCAATTCGCGCAACGCCGGTCACCTGATGGGCTTGCAAGACATCGCGAACCCACGCGGCTCCACGGCCATCCTTGGGTGGTCCACCGTGGTCGACGTCATCCAGCGCCATCAGGTTGCGCCCATTGCGTGCAAACAAGGAAGGGGTGGCGACAGAGGCCTCCGCGTCCAGCAGCATGTAATCCACCGAATACCGAAAGGCGTTTGTGATCGCCCCTTTGCGCCCGTGGTAGGTGACGCCGGAAATATGATCGACCGTTGAGGTCATTTATGCGGCCACCTGCAGGCTTGGGGTACGATTGATTGCCCGCACAACGTCCACTGCGCTGGCCAACCCGTCTTCGTGGAAGCCGTGACGCATCCACGCGCCACAGAACCACGTGTTATTACTGCCGTTCATCGCGCGCACAGTGTCCTGAGCGGCAAGCGCTGCCAGATCGTAAACCGGGTGACGCAAAACAGTCTGGTCGTAGATCAACTCCTCCCTGATCTCGCGCTTGGTGTTCAGCGTGACAAAGTGTGGGTCGTTCATCGGGATTGGTTGTAGCGAATTGATCCAGTAGGTGAGGTCAATCCGATCGCTCTGCACGTCCCGGTCCTCAGTATAGACCCAGCTAGACCATGTCTGACGGCGTTTGGGCATGATGCTTTCGTCGCAATGCAGAACAATATCGTTGGGCTGATACTTTACAGCGCCCAGCGCGGCGCTTTCGGCGGCGGATGGGTCTTCCAGCAGCGACAGACTATCATCAGAATGGGTCGCAAAGACGACGTCGTCAAAGTCTTCCCACTCTCCGCCCCAAGCTTTGACATGAGCACTCGCGCCGGTGCGGCGCACCGACTGAATAGGTGCCCCCAAACGGATGTCGACCCCGTTAGCGCGCATCGCAGACTCAAGCCGGCGGACATATTCGACAGAGCCTCCGTTGACAGTATACCACTGATGTTGGCCCGTCGTATTAAGCAAAGCGTGGTTCTCAAAAAATTGGATCATCGCATGGGCCGGGAAATCCATGATCTTTTCAGTTGGCGTGGACCAGATCGCACCGCTGAGTGGGAGCAGATAGTAATCTCGGAACCAGTGGCCCGTACCTAAAACTTCCAAGAACTGCGCAACCGTGCGCGTCCGATCTTCGTTCGCCACACGCAAGGCGTTACGGTTAAAGCGCACGATATCCCGCACCATACCGAGAAAGCGGGGATTGAAGGCGTTCGCGCGTTGCGCAAACAATGCATCAATGCTGGCCAACCCATATTCTAGGCGACCTCCGTCAATAGAGGCACCAAAGCTCATGTTGGATTTCACTACGGGCACGCTCAGTTCATCGAACAGCGCAGCCATGTGCGGATAGTTGGCGTAGTTGAACACGAGAAAGCCTGTGTCTACAGGCTGATCGCCGTTCTTGCCGGCCAAGATCGTGCGCGCATGACCGCCAAGGCGATGTTCAGATTCAAACAGGGTAACCGTGTGATCGGCGGCGAGCATATGGGCGGCGCCCATCCCCGAAATGCCACCTCCGATCACTGCGATACGTTTGCGGATAGCGGCAGAATGTTCAAAAGGCATAAGTGGCGGGCGTCCCTGTGTGTCTTAGTCGTTGTACAGTGTACGGTTCAGTGCCCGAAACGGATGTACAAATGCCAGAGATTTATTTTTTGATCCAAATGCGACGAGGGGCCGTAGATCATTCATGTACGTAGGTCTAGAAACAATGCAACAATATGCACATCCGCCCATGGGAATGGTCTCAGAGGCGGTGACAGGACCTGCAAAGATGAATGACAGTGACGGAAAGCGGATGTTGTGGGTAAGCCACATGGTTCGCATCCGAGATAATCAGGATCAGGCGGCCTTTGCCGAACTGTTCGAACACTTTGCCCCGCGGGTCAAAGGGTTCCTGGTAAAATCGGGGTCCGACGCATCGCTGGCCGAAGAATGCGCGCAGGAAGTCTTGGCGACCTGTTGGCACAAAGCGCACATGTTTGACCCCGCGCGGGCTTCGGTGGCGACCTGGATCTTCACAATCGCGCGGAACCGAAAGATTGACGTACTGCGAAAGCAGCGCCGTCCTGAGCCTGAAGAACTGGCTTGGGGACCCGAAGAAGAACCTGATCAGGCCGATGTGATGGCCTTGCAGCAAGAAAGCGAACTGTTGGGTCAAGCAATTGCAGAATTGCCCACCGCCCAGCGGGAATTGATAGAGCAGGCGTATTTCGGGGACATGTCCCACAGTGAAATCGCCCAGAAAACCGGTCTGCCACTTGGCACGATCAAAAGTCGGATACGATTGGCGCTGGAACGGCTGCGCCACGCAATGAAGTGATTGATGCGATGGAACACAACATTAAACACCACCTAACAGACGATATCCTGATGGCGTATGCGGCAGGCACTCTGCCTGAGGCCTTCAACCTGATGGTTGCCACACATGTGTCCCTTTGTGACGCATGCCGGGCAGAGGTTGAAAGCTATGACGCCGTGGGCGGCGAAGTGCTTGCACGAGCCGTGCCAACTGACGTGGAGTTAGCGCCTGGCAGTTTTGCCGCAACCATGGCCTTGATTGCGGGCGGTCCGGTAGAAGGGACGCCTGTGAAGCGTGCGGCTGGATCTATCCTGCCCGGTCCTTTGCAGGACTACGTGGGTGGTGATCTGGATAGCGTCAAATGGCGCGCTATTGGCCTTGGCGTAAAGCAAGCTATTTTGCCAACGTCCCGCGAGGCGTCTGCGCGACTGCTTTTCATCCCGGCGGGTGCTGCAATGCCTGATCACGGGCATCAGGGCAACGAGATGACAATGGTGTTGCAGGGCGCGTTTCAAGATGAAGACGACTATTTCGCACGTGGCGATGTGGAATTGGCGGACAGTGACACGCACCACACACCCGTTGCCGATATTCACGAAGACTGCATTTGTCTGGCCGTAACAGACGCGCCGCTGCAGTTTCAGGGCCTGATCCCGAAGATTGCGCAGCGGTTAGCGCGCATTTGATCAGTTCAGATATTTCGCGATAGATATAAAGGCGGGGGTTATCTCCGCCTTTTTCATGTATTGGCCATTGCCTGTTCAAAGGTGGCTCTCGCCCGGCCCCAAACGCCAGCGTCCAGATCCCCCAATGTTAGCAGACTGTCCAGCAACTGATCGGCGTAGTCTTCCGAGGATTCGACAGGCAGCATCGATGGCAGATTGTCGATGGCCGTGACGTCCAGAACTGGCGTGTCATGTACGCGCAGGGCTGGTGCATCCCATGTTGTGGTTCGGTCATACACCTTGATTGGGGAAAAATCGCTGTCCGGATCGCAAGCAATGTCTCCAATGACGCTGAGGCGACGGGGCTTGTGCAACGCATCTGACGGAACGAATACCGGCGTGCCGGGACGTGCGAGGATACAATTGAAAAAGATGTCGTGCGCCAGAATTTCAGGGAATGGGCCGCCGTGAGCAGTTTCTGCCATGTCCCACCGGGTGGTGGGTACACCCATTACTGTGCACAAATCCGCGGCCCCTGTTCCGACCCGACCTAACGCGCCTATGATCAGAGCCGTTGGCCTGTGGGGCCCGGTCGAGACCAGATCGGATTGCAGGTCGGCAAGCAGGTGGTTTGAACTGGAATAGGGCGCAACGGGGCCAGCGATCTGCGCGTTCTGCTGGGCAACCCAGCATTTCAGAGCCACCGCCGCTCCGGCATAGCCGGCCCAATAGCCAAAGGCCGCAACGCGACGACTGTTAGTGTCTACCAAATACTCAAGATCAAAAAGTGTCCCGCCTCCTGCACCAAACCGCCGGAGCAGTCGTTGTCCGGCAGGTTGGCCTTTGAACGCATGGCCGAACATGATGTGACGGTGAGGCAAAGGTGTGCCATCTTCTGGCAGTTCCTTAAGCCCAAAGATGATGGCATCCTCTGGCGCTTCTGGCCAACTATGTGCTGGTGCGATCTCGGCACCCCGAGATGCGTACTTGTCCGTGGAAATGCAGCGGGTGGGGCTGTCCTCGACTGTCACTGTGATCCCGGCGGCGATCAGCTTGGAAACGCCCTCTGGGGTCACTCCCACGCGGGTTTCATTGTCCCGCTGCTCGGCGCGCACCCATAGATGGGTCATGGCAGCGTCCCATTTGCGCGCACAGCCTGAACGCTGGGTCGTTCTTCCATGGCGGCCAGAAAAGCACGCACTTTCGGGAAGGGAGTAAGATCAACGCCGTCTGCAGTGAGCCAACTGCACACGACGAACAGGTAAGCATCTGCAACACAAACCGTGTCGCCGAATATGAACGGTCCGGTCAGGCACTCTGCCTCAACAAACGCGGTACATTCGGTCATGGTCTGGGGCACTTTGGCTGCCATGTCGGCCCAACTTGCCTTTTCATCCGCCCAACGATTGGCGCGTCTCCCGTGGGCATGAGCCACATGCATCGTCGAGGCCAGATAGTACATGATGCCGCGCGCCTGCGCCGCTGCCACTGGGTCAGTGGGCATCAGGTCGGGGGCAAGCGTGGCCACATACTCAAGGATTGCACCCGTCTCCGTCAGAATGGTGTCGCCTACTTCTAATGCAGGCACGCGGCCTTTGGGGTTGATAGTGGCGTAGCCATCACCGCGCTGCTCGCCGGCAGCGAAATTAAGCTGGTGGGTGTCGTAGGACACTCCCGCTTCGTTCAGAGCAACGGCAACGGCAATGGAAATCGTGCCTGTGGCGAAATAGAGTTTCATGGACTGCCTTTCAAACGTGGGTTTGGGCGTGGTGACGATCTGGCGTTTCCAGATGCGGGATGGCGTTGAACATGACCGGTGCCCAGGTGCCACCGATTGGGTGCAGGCGGTGGATCGAGGTGTTCATAATGGCGAGAGCGATATTGGCCATGCCTTCGATGCTGAGGCCCAGATGCTGACGCATCGCCATCGAAATCAACCCGCCAGACGTGACCACCAACGCCGGTCCATCTCCAGCCGAAATCTCGCGCAGCGCGCCCTGAACGCGGTCTTCAAAGCTTGCGAATGTTTCCGGCGCACCTGTCAGGCGATCATCCTGCCAAGCGGCAAAGACTTGCGGCAAATGAGCTGTGAAGTCGCCGGGCCCATCGGGCAATGGAACGCCATGTTCGTCCCGCAGCGCTGTGGCGAGGGTGAAGTATTCAAGCTCGTTCAGGCGCGCGTCTTCAACCGCTTCCAACCCCGTCGCCATCCCGGCCGCCGTTTCGCGGTGGCGGCGCAGTGTACCGGTGAAAAGACGCAGGTGATGCTGGTGCGTGGCACGCAGATGTTCGCCCAGCCACGCAGCCTGTTGATGCCCAAGTGGGCTGAGCTGGTCATAACTGGCTTCGTCTTTGGCTTGGCTGTTGGCCTGACCGTGCCGGATAAGGGTGATGTGGGACATGGGCGCCTTTGGCTGATGTTTGGTTTCTTCTAGGGCAGCACTCGGGCAGTGGAAAGTGCTGGACCCTCCGGGAGACATTTTTTGAAACGAAGAAGAGGCGCGGTGAAGTGGATCGGAAACACCAGAGACGCGAAAGCAGGCTTTGGTGTCGGGAATGGGAGTCCTCTTGATGTTTGGGCTGGTTTAGAGTGCTGCGAGGGCGAGGGAGTTGCGCGCGATGACGGACAAGGTGACATTTACGCTGGACGGAGCCGAGGTTGAGGCCGAAGCGGGCATGACCATCTGGGAGGTTGCCAACGGGCGCGGCCTTGTGATCCCGCATCTGTGCCACAAACCTGCGCCGGGATACCGCCCCGATGGCAACTGCCGTGCCTGCATGGTGGAGATCGAGGGCGAGCGTGTGCTGGCCGCGTCCTGTATCCGTGAACCCAATGAAGGCATGGTGGTCACCACCAATTCGACCCGGGCCAAAACGGCTCGCAAGATGGTGGTGGAGATGCTGGTCGCCGACCAGCCTGCCCGGGACGAAGCCCACGACAAATCCGCCCATCTTTGGGATATGGCTGAGGCCAACGGTGTCTCGGAAAGCCGCTTCCCCAAATTAGAAGATGGGAGGATTCCTCTTCTCGACGACAGTCACGTCGCGATGTCGGTCAACCTTGATGCCTGCATCCAATGCGGTTTGTGCGTACGGGCCTGCCGTGAGGTGCAGGTCAACGATGTGATCGGCATGGCTGGACGCGGGCATGACACCTATCCGACATTCGATCTGGCCGATCCGATGGGCGACAGCACCTGTGTGGCGTGCGGCGAATGTGTACAGGCCTGTCCGACTGGCGCTTTGATGCCGTCCTCAGTTGTGGACGATACTCAAGTCGGGGACAGCGCGGATTTTGACAGTGAAGTTGAAAGTATCTGCCCATTCTGTGGTGTCGGCTGTCAGATCTCGCTGAAGGTGAAGGACAACAAGGTCAAATATGTTGAGGGTATCAATGGCCCTGCAAATGAAGGTCGGCTTTGCGTCAAAGGGCGCTTTGGTTTTGACTATATTCACCATGATCACCGCCTGATCAAACCACTGATCCGACGTGACGATGCGCCAGCCAAAGGGTTGAACGTGGACCCCGGCAACTGGCAGGAAGTGTTCCGTGAAGCGACATGGGACGAGGCGCTGGATTTCGCGGCGAACGGCCTCAAGGGGCGCGGGCGGGAAGTGGCGGGTTTTGGGTCGGCCAAGTGCACCAATGAAGAGGCCTATCTTTTTCAAAAGATGATCCGGCAGGGATTTGGCCATAACAACGTCGATCACTGCACCCGTTTGTGCCATGCAAGTTCTGTGGCGGCTTTGATGGAAAACGTCGGTTCGGGGGCTGTAACAGCGACCTTTAACGAGATTGAAAACGCGGATGTGGCTATCGCAATTGGTTGCAACCCGATCGAAAACCACCCTGTCGCGGCCACTTATTTCAAGCAGTTCACCAAGCGCGGTGGCACGCTGATCGTGATGGATCCGCGCGGGCAGGCGCTCAAACGCTTTTCATCCCATATGCTGCAATTCCGCCCCGGCGCGGATGTATCGATGCTAAACGCGATCATGCACACGATCGTGGAAGAGGGCCTTTACGACCAGCAATACATCGACGCCTATACCGAGAATTGGGAGGCCGAAAAGGCCCATCTGGCGGGCTTTGCCCCCGAGAAGATGGCTGAGATCTGCGGCATCGAAGCTGAGGTGCTGCGCGACGTGGCGCGGACCTTTGCCGGTGCCAAGTCAGCGATGATTTTCTGGGGGATGGGCGTGTCTCAGCACATCCACGGGACCGATAATTCGCGCTGCCTGATTTCACTGGCGCTAATGTGCGGACAGGTCGGACGGCCCGGTGCGGGTCTGCACCCGTTGCGTGGTCAGAACAACGTGCAAGGGGCATCGGACGCTGGCCTCATTCCAATGTTCCTGCCGGATTATCAACCCGTAACTGACGATGGTGTGCGTTCAGCCTTTACCGATGTCTGGAACTCGGGCGACTTCTCCAATGAGAAGGGTCTGACGGTGACCGAAATCATGGATGACGTGCATGCTGGCAACATCAAGGCCATGTACGTGTTGGGCGAAAACCCGGCCATGTCGGACCCGGATGTTGAACACGCACGCGACGCTTTGGCAAAGCTGGATCATCTGGTGGTGCAGGATATCTTTATCACCGAGACGGCGAACTATGCCGATGTGATTCTACCTGCCTCCGCCTTTGCGGAAAAGTCCGGCACCGTCACCAACACAAACCGTCAGGTGCAAATGGGGCGCCCCGCACTGCCCCCCCCTGGCGATGCGCGTGAGGATTGGTGGATCGAGGTTGAGTTGGCCAACCGGCTGGGACTCGGCTGGACCTATGAAAACCCGGCGGATGTGTTTGCCGAAATGAAGCTGAACATGAAGTCGCTGGCCAACATCACGTGGGATCGGTTGGAGATACAGAACGCTGTCACCTACCCATCCCTGTCACCGGAAGACCCCGGACAAGCCATTGTGTTTGGCGACGGGTTTCCGCGCCCCGAGGGGCGCGCGCGGTTTACTCCGGCGGCTGTGATCCCGCCCGATGACGTGCCGGACGCCGACTATCCAATGATCCTGACGACGGGTCGGCAGCTGGAACATTGGCACACCGGGTCGATGACGCGGCGGGCCACGGTGCTGGATGCGGTGGAGCCTGAGGCCAACTGCTCCCTGCATCCCTCGACCCTGCGCAAGCTGGGGGTATCTGCAGGTGGTGTCGTGCGGTTGACTACGAAACGCGGGTCAATCGAGATCATGGCGCGCGAGGATCGAGCAGTTTCTCCGGACATGGTGTTCCTGCCATTCGCCTTTGTTGAGGCGGCAGCCAACATCCTGACCAACCCGGCTGTGGACCCCTACGGCAAGATCCCGGAGTTTAAATTCTCTGCGGTGCGGGTCGAAGCGGTTCAGGCGATGGTCGCAGAATAGGCGTCACGCCAGCCAGCTGACATCACCGACAAAAATATAACCCGCACCATAGATGGTGCGGATGTGTTTTGGTGCCTTTGGGTCGTCGCCCAATTTACCGCGCAGGCGCGAAATGCGCACATCGAGCGCGCGCGCTGACGTCGGGTGAAGGCCGGGGGCAGAAAATATTTCGGCCCGGGATATGAGCCTGTTTGCCGAAGTCAGGAAAACGCGCAGCAACGCCGCCTCGGACACAGACAAAGGGACTGGGGTGTCAGAGCCTTGGGCCATCAGGTCCAACCGGTCGAACTGGACTGTCCAGAGTCCAAACTGTGCAGCGCGGCGGGGCGATGGATCGCTGGCTTGAGACAGAGTGGTATCTACCGAAAGAACATAGGCACCGGTCACGGCCCCTGCGGAATTGGTGTCAGGTGTGAAAGCGGCCCGGATGTGGCGGCCATCTTGCGGCACTGTAAATTCGACCACTTTCGGTTTGCCCCCGAACGCGGAACGCAGGGCGGGCGAGATTTCGGCGTAGACCTCCGGCCCAAGCACAGAGTGGGCTGTATGGCCCACGATATTGTCCGCTCCGTTCACGGGGCGCACCGGCAATTGCCGGTTGGTGTAGGTGTAGCGTTCCTGCAGGTCCAGCCGGGCGATGTGGGCTGGTGTGGTTTCTGCGGCAAGGCGGACGCGGGCCTCGGCCGCTTCGAGATGCTGTTGGGTTTCATGCAGGCGGTTGATGGTCGCTTCCAGGGCGCGGTTGGCGCGGGCGAGCTCTTCAGAGCGGTCGAGCAATCGGCCCGACAGTTCATCAGTCCGTGCCCGCAACATGTCTTCGTGCTGTTTGATTTCAGTTATGTCGGTATATACGGCGATCCAACCGCCCTGCCGCAAGGGGCCACCTTCGACCGAAAGCCACCGCCCATTGGCCCGTTTGCGTTCGACATAGTGCTGCTCGAAGGTCAGGGCCTGTGTCACGCGCGCCGTGATGAAGTCTTCCTTGTCGCCGACATCGCCGTATTCACCTGAGTCCACCAGATAGCGAATGGTCTCGGAGAAAGCGGCGCCCGGTTCGCACAGATGCGATGGCAATCCGAACATGGCGCGGAACCGCTGGTTCGCGACGATGAGGCGCAGATCTTCGCTGTAGATCGACAGCGCCTGCTGGATCATATTTAGCCCAGAGCGCAAAAGGACAGAGGTATCGCGCGACCGGTGCAGGGTTTCTGGCGATTGCATTAGACAGTCTTTCGAGGTTGTAACATTATGCTACATTTCAGAATGTATTAAGAAAGATTTGACACGTCCATATGTTCCCGCGACGATTTGTTTGCGGGATTCGCGTCGCCCGCCAAAATAAGCCGGATACCGGCAACCAGGGAGGAAAGCACGTGACTGCCGAAATGGCCAATTCGACGGGAATGGACTCCATTCCTGCATTGCTTAACCGCAACGCAACGCAGTTTACCAATGCGCCTGCGTACCGAGAGAAAGAGTTCGGCATCTGGCAAAGCTGGACCTGGGCCGAAACCCGTGAAGAAATTGAAGCGCTGGCACTGGGGCTGATCGACCTTGGCGTCGCCGAGGGCGACTTTATTGCTGTGATTGGGCGCAATCGGCCCACGCTCTATTGGTCGATGATGGCGGCGCAGATGTGCGGCGCGATTCCTGTACCGCTGTATCAAGACGCTGCCGCCGAAGAGATGGCCTATACACTCTCGCATTGCGGCGCGCGCTTTGTGATCGTTGGCGATCAGGAGCAGGTGGACAAGGTGATCGAAGTGCAGGCCGAGCTGCCGAACTTCGAGCAAATGATCTATCTCGATCCCCGCGGCTTGCGGAAATACGACCATTCCAAGCTGCACCAATATTCTCATGTACAGGATGCCGGCCGCGCCAAGCGGGATGAACTGGCGCCCGAGATGGCGCGGCGCATTGCCAAGCTGGACTATGACAGCACCTGTGTGATGCTCTACACCTCTGGAACCACTGGCAAACCCAAGGGCGTGGTGCTGAGCAACCGGAACGTGATCGAGACTTCGAAGTCGTCGTCCGACTTTGATGGGCTGCGCCAGAGTGATGACATTCTCGCCTATCTGCCGATGGCCTGGGTTGGGGATTTCATCTTTTCCGTTGGTCAGGCGCTTTGGACCGGGTTTTGTACCAACTGCCCTGAAAGTGCGGAGACCATGCATGTGGACCTGCGCGAGATTGGGCCGACCTACTACTTTGCTCCACCTCGGGTTTTTGAGAACCAGCTGACCGGGGTGATGATCCGGATGGAGGATGCAAGCGCCCTCAAGCAGCGTATGTTCCATTATTTCATGGCGCACGCGCGCAAGGTGGGTCCGGCGATACTGGACGGCAAAGATGTGAGCTTTGGGAATCGGCTGAAATACCGCCTCGGCGAGTTGCTGGTCTTTGGCCCATTGAAGAATACGCTGGGCTTTAGCCGGGTGCGAGTGGGGTATACGGCTGGTGAAGCTATCGGCCCGGAAATCTTTGATTTCTATCGGTCTTTGGGCATCAACCTCAAACAGCTTTACGGTCAGACAGAGGCCACAGTGTTTATCACTGCCCAGCCTGATGGCGAGGTGCGCAGCGACACAGTGGGTGTGAAATGCCCCGGCGTGGAGTTGAAGATTGCCGAGAATGGAGAGGTGTTTTACCGCTCACCGGGCGTGTTTGTAGAGTATTATAAGAACCCCGAAAGCACGGCCGACACCAAAGATCCGGAGGGTTGGGTCGCAACGGGCGATGCGGGGTTCATCGAGGAAGACACCGGGCACTTGCGCATCATCGACCGGGCCAAGGACGTGGGACAAATGGCGTCGGGTGCGTTGTTTGCGCCAAAATACGTTGAAAACAAGCTAAAGTTCTTCCCGAACATTCTAGAGGCGGTTGTCTTCGGCAATGGCAGGGATGAATGCACGGCATTCATCAATATTGATCTGACAGCCGTTGGGAACTGGGCCGAGCGCAACAACATTGGCTACGCGTCCTATCAGGAACTTGCTCAGCATCCACAGGTTCTGACGACCATCAAAGGACATGTGGAAGAAGTGAATGCGTCCGTGGCCCAGGACGAGATGTTGTCGAGCTGTCAGGTGCATCGCTTTGTCGTGCTGCACAAACAGTTGGATGCCGATGATGGGGAACTGACCCGCACTCTGAAAGTGCGCCGCCGGATTATCGAAGAGAAGTACGGCGATATCATTGCGGCCCTTTACGACGGGTCCGAGCAAGTCTCGACCACCACGGAGGTCACTTATGAGGACGGGCGCAAGGGATCGATTTCCGCGACGTTGCTGATCCAGCCTGCGCAAACCTCAGCTGTGCCACAAAAGATGGCGGCAGAGTGATGGGAGGCCTTTTAGTGACTGTCAAACGCATGCCGCTCCGCACATCGCAAGCGGTGGTTGTTGGTGAATGCCCCGATGCTCTTGCGCATGATTTTGCGGGTTGCCCGCGCGCTCAGCCCCTTTTGGTGGCAGTCGTAGGCAAGGTTCAGCAAGTAGCGACGTTCCATTTTCTAAAGCACCTTTGGGCCACCGAATTGGCGTGGGAAAAGCTTGCGCAGAAAATGGTTAATACCTGGCTGAGAGGTCGGACGATGGAGACGGTTAATGCTTGATCAGACCGAAGGCTACACCACCGCAGATGGTCGGAAAATCGGCGGCGTGGTGATGGAGATGAAGAATATAACCCTGCGATTTGGCGGGGTTGAAGCGATCAAGGATATATCGTTCGACATTCGTGAGGGTGAAATTCGCGCGATCATTGGCCCGAACGGCGCGGGCAAATCATCGATGCTTAATGTCATCTCGGGCTTTTACATTCCACAAGAAGGACAGGTTTTTTACAAAGGTGCACCGCGCCCTGCGATGAAGCCGTTTGAAGTGGCGCGCCAAGGCATTGCCCGCACGTTTCAGAACATCGCGCTGTTCGAAGGGATGAGTGTTCTGGACAACGTGATGACGGGCCGTTTGACCCACATGAAGACAGGCCTTTTTGCGCAAAGTCTCTGGAAGGGGAAGGCTGAGGCTGAAGAAACGGCCAACCGTGAAGTGGCTGAAAAGATTATAGATTTTCTCGAAATTCAGGCCATTCGCAAAACACCGGTCTCCCGTCTGCCTTACGGTTTGAAAAAACGGGTCGAACTGGCCCGCGCGTTGGCGGCCGAGCCGTCGCTGCTGCTACTGGACGAGCCCATGGCGGGCATGAACGTCGAAGAAAAGGAGGACATGAGTCGCTTTATCCTCGATGTGAATGACGAATTTGGAACCACGATCGCCCTGATTGAGCACGATATGGGCGTGGTGATGGACCTCAGCGATCGGGTTGTCGTGATGGATTACGGTAAGAAGATCGGTGATGGCACGCCGGACGAAGTGCGCGGCAATCAGGCGGTGATCGATGCCTATCTCGGGGTCGCCCATGACTGAATATTTGGGCCAAAACGGCTGTGCACAGGGTGTGCACAGAGTGTGCGCCGCGCGTGCACCGATGTGGTGCATTGGCCACGCGGAGACTGCCGGTGCGCTTTAGAGCGCTTGCCATATGTGCGGCCCTTTGGGCGGGTCCGGTCATGGCCGAAGAACCGGCCATTTGCGATCCAACCCAACCCGGCATGGCCGACCTATGCAATGTGATTGAGACGCAGTGTTTGCCCTATCTGGAAGATCCTGCGAGTCTGTCACCGCGCGACATCATGCCAATCCCGCGCACGTTTCGCCGCTATTTTGAAAGCACGCTGAACACCTACGCGCTGGGCTATCAGGAAACCGATCTGAACCGCACATTGGTTGTGTTCATGTATGATGAACCCGCCTGCGAGATCATTTCTAGCGGGCTGAGCTATTCGGAGCTTCTGCTGGCCTACAATGAGTGGCGTGAAGGGGCGGGTGCGCAGTTTGTGTCGACAACCGGATTTGAGCCGGTCAGCCGCATGACAATGGCGCGCGCCTACGCGGCGGCCTTTTTGGCGGCGTCTCGTCGAGATGGGCGCGTGACCGAGATTACTTTGAACTGGAACCTGACCTTTGAGGGGCTGACGCGTCTGCGCGTGAGCTATCAGCCGTTGCGCGATCATACGGCTGATCTGATGGGAGTGGCGTTGAAATGATGCACGTTCCCGCTGCCGCCTTTACGTTAGACGAGACCAATATCGCCGTTCTAACCGCGACCAAACTGCCGCAGTCCGCTGCGTTATGTGAAAAGTGGCCTGAGGAGTGCCGTTAATGCCTGACCAACTGATCTACGCCATGGAAGTCTTCCTCAACGGCCTGATGGCCGGGGTGATGTATGCCCTTGTTGCTCTTGGGTTCGTACTGATCTTCAAGGCGAGCGGCATCTTCAACTTTGCCCAAGGGGTTATGGCCCTGTTTGCGGCGATGACTTTGGTCGGTATTCAGACGGGGCAGGTGCCGTTTTACCATCTGATCAACGCGGTCTTTGGGACCAAAATCCACTATTTTGGGTGGGAGATTCATTCGATCATCGCGATCATCTTTACAGTGGTGGTGATGATCGGACTCGCCTGGGCGGTGCAGCGGTTCATCTTCAAACATCTGGTGGGACAGGAGCCCATCATTCTGTTTATGGCGACCATTGGCCTTGCTTACCTGCTGGAAGGGGTCGCGGACCTTATGTGGGGGTCCGAGATCAAGAAGCTGGATGTGTGTCTGACCGATACCACCTGTCTGCCCCAAGGCATCAACCTTGCCATTGATGAGGCGACGTTCAATATCTTTGGCTACGGATTTTTCATCGACAATCTGGATATCACCGCGACAATTATTGCGATCCTGCTGGTGGCCGTATTGGTGGCGTTTAGCCAATACACGAAACAGGGCCGCGCGATGCGTGCTGTGGCCGACGATCACCAGGCCGCTTTGTCAGTAGGTGTGTCTCTCAACTACATCTGGATTTTGGTGTGGTCGGTGGCCGGCTTTGTCGCCCTCGTGGCTGGCATCATGTGGGGTGCGAAGTCAGGCGTTCAGTTTTCGCTGTCGCTGATCGCGCTCAAGGCTTTGCCGGTGCTGATGCTGGGTGGGTTTACCTCGATCCCCGGCGCCATTGTGGGCGGGTTGATCATCGGCGTGGGCGAAAAGCTGTTTGAGTTCTTCATGTCTTCAGGCGACCTTGCCGGGGCCTTGTTTGGCTTTACCATGAACGCGACCGAAAACTGGTTTGCCTATGTTCTTGCGCTGATCTTCCTTGTGTTCCGCCCGCAGGGCTTGTTCGGGGAGAAGATCATTGAACGCGTATGATCAACTATCGAGTTGCCGGAACAGCATAACCGTGATCGCGGCAAGCACCGTGATGGCGAGCGTCGACGACAGCATGAGGTCACCCGTCAGCATCAGGGTTACCCCGGCACAGATGTTCACCACCAGAACGCAAAGCAAAAGCATCGGCCAGATCGTGACCCGGGTAACGCGCGAGGGTGCATGCTCGACCGCGTGCACTGGTTCGTCTGCGTCCGGAACGGACTCGAGCAAGTCCGCCTTGGCAGCGGCAAGATCAATTGCGCTCAGATCGCCGCGTGCATGCGCGGCCTCCAGACGACGCATGTCGTCAAGTATGGCAGTCATGGTTCCCACTCCATTTTCCCGGGCCAAACGTGCCATGGGGAATGGGGTGAAATGTGGCGAACGCGCACAACTTGAATTCATAGTTAAAGGCGTGCGCATAACGGCGCGCATGAAGGGGGACAGAAATGCTCTATCGTGAGGCAGGCGATTTTTCGACGACATATCCGCAGGATAGCCAGACGTTCCCAATCAGGTTTGACCGGTATCGTTATTATGCAGTGCTGGCGATTGCAGTTCTGGTGCTGCCGTTCGTTATGAACGATTATCTGGTCAATTCGATCTTTCTGCCGTTTTTGATCTACGCGATCGCGGCCATCGGGCTGAACATCCTGACGGGCTATTGCGGGCAGGTGAGCCTTGGGACCGGCGGGTTCATGGCTGTTGGGGCCTATGCCTGTTACAAACTGATGACCGCCTTTCCGGATGTGAACATCTTTTTCCACGTAATTATCGCGGGTGGGATCACCGCACTGGTCGGTACGGCTTTTGGCCTCCCAAGCCTGCGCATCAAGGGTTTCTATCTGGCTGTGGCTACGCTTGCCGCCCAATTCTTTCTTGTTTGGCTCTTCAACAAGGTGGCGTGGTTTTACAACTATTCTGCATCCGGTCAGATCAACGCACCTGAACGTACCGTGTTCGGGATCGAAGTGACCGGGCCAAACACCGAGGCCTGGGCGACCTATTTGTTCTGTCTGGTCTTTACCATCGGAGCGGCGGTGATGGCGCGCAACCTGACGCGCGGTTCTGTGGGCCGTCAGTGGATGGCGATCCGCGACATGGATATCGCGGCCGAGATCATCGGTGTGAACCCGCTGAAGGCCAAACTGACGGCTTTTGCTATCAGTTCCTTCTTTGTCGGGATTTCGGGTGCGCTGTTCTTTGCCGTTTACCTTGGCGCCGTAGAAGTGGGCGAGGTGTTTGGCATTCAGAAGTCGTTTCTGGTGCTGTTCATGATCATTATTGGGGGCCTTGGCAGTATCTTTGGCGCCTTTGCCGGGGCCGCTTTTCTGGTGGTCTTGCCAGTGCTGTTAAAGCTTGTCGGAGTGGACATGATGGGTTGGCCTACGGATATCGTGGCGCATTTCCAGCTTGTGATTGTGGGTGGGTTGATCATCATGTTTTTGATCCTTGAACCCCACGGGATCGCGCAGCTTTGGCGTGTGGCCAAGGAGAAATTGAGATTGTGGCCGTTCCCGCACTAGGCGGGCGATCACCAACAATGGCGGGGAAAACTCCGCCTTACGGAATGGTCCAGAACGGGCCGCATATCGGATAAAACCAACGGGAGGAAAAACCGATGAAGATGAAGATCGCAACCTGGGCAACAGCAGCCATGATGGCTGCAAGCCCTGTGATGGCGGACCTTGTGTTCCCATCCCTTAGCTATCGCACAGGCCCTTACGCGGCGGGTGGTATTCCGTTTGCGGATGGGTACGCCGATTATTTTACCCTGCTGAACGAGCGCGATGGTGGTATCGGTGGTGTTCCGGCGCGGATCTTGGAATGCGAAACCGGCTACAACACCGAAAAAGGTGTGGAGTGCTATGAGTCCACAAAGGGCGAAGGCGCGCTTGTCTATCAACCGCTGTCGACAGGCATCACTTATCAGCTGATTCCCAAAGCGACTGCAGATAACATCCCCGTCCACTCGATGGGCTATGGCCGGACGTCTGCAAAGAACGGCAACGTGTTCAGCCATGTCTTTAACTACCCTGCGAACTACTGGGACGGCGCCTCTGGCGCGATCAACTACCTTCTGGAAACGAACGGTGGTGACATCTCGGGCAAAAAGATTGCGCTCGTCTACCACAACTCCGCCTATGGCAAGGAGCCGATCCGGACACTTCAAGGTCTGGCTGAAAAGCATGGTTTTGAGTTGATGGAAGTGGCCGTGGACCATCCCGGCCAGGAGCAAAAGTCTCAGTGGCTGCAAATTCGCCGCGAACGTCCCGACAATGTCCTGATGTGGGGCTGGGGTGTGATGAACCAGGTGGCGATCCAGGAGGCGGCCAACATCCGCTATCCGATGGAAAACTTCATCGGCATCTGGTGGTCCGGGTCTGAAAACGACGTTCTGCCTGCTGGCGATGCAGCCAACGGATACAAGGCGCTGACGTTCCACGGTGTGGGAAGTGACTTCCCGATCTTTGACGAGATCAAGACCTATGTCACCGATAAGGGACTGTCAGCCGGATCCGGAGATCAGATCGGTACCGTTCTCTATAACCGCGGCATGTATGCGGCTATGCTGGCTGCCGAAGCGGCCAAGACCGCTCAAGGCATCCACGGCACGGCTGACATTACTCCGGCGATGATGCGGGACGGGATGGAAGCTCTTGAGATCACGGAGGCTAAAATGGCTGAGCTGGGTCTGCCGAACTTCGGACCTGAGTTCTCTGTGAGCTGTGAAAACCACGGCGGTAACGCTTTGGTTGGTGTCACACAGTGGGATGCCTCTGCGGGCAAATGGTCGCTGATTTCCGAGTTCAAGCCGACGGATGGTGACATCATCGGGCCACTAATCGAAGAAGACAGCGCGGCCTATGCCAGCGAAAGCAATATCGAGCCCAACTGCGGGTAAGTGACGTTTCCCGGCGGCGGCCTGTGTTGCCGCCGGGAATTTGAATTTCAGAACAAACGGGTGTGATCCATGCTGGACGCCGAGGCCAAGACAGAGACCGTTCTAGAGGTCAGCAATATTGAGGTGATCTACAATCACGTGATCCTCGTGCTGAAAGGCGTCAGCCTGAAGGTGCCCAAGGGCGGCATCACCGCTTTGCTGGGTGGCAATGGCGCGGGCAAGACCACGACGCTCAAGGCCATCTCTGGCCTGCTGGCAAGCGAGCGGGGCGAAGTCACCAAGGGCACGATCCATTATCATGGTCAAAATACCGCCCATGCCGACCCTGCCGATCTGGTTAAACGCGGCGTCGTGCAGGTGATGGAGGGGCGCCACTGTTTCGAGCACCTCACCGTCGAGGAAAACCTGATGACCGGCGCCTATACCCGCACCGATGGCAAGGGCGCGATCTCGGCTGACCTTGAAATGGTCTACAACTACTTTCCGCGTCTGCGTGAACGACGCAAGTCGCAGGCTGGCTATACCTCGGGTGGTGAGCAACAGATGACGGCCATTGGCCGCGCGCTAATGTCCCGCCCTGAAACGATCCTTCTGGATGAACCTTCGATGGGGTTGGCTCCGCAGTTGGTTGAACAGATTTTCACGATTGTGAAGTCGATCAATGAGAGTGAGGGCGTGACGTTCCTCCTTGCTGAACAGAACACCAACGTGGCGCTGCGGTTTGCGCATTACGGCTACATTTTGGAATCCGGTCGCGTTGTGATGGACGGCCCTGCGGCCGAGTTGCGTGAGAACCCGGATGTGAAGGAATTCTATCTGGGGATGTCTGATGAGGGCCGCAAATCCTTCCGCGATGTGCGCAGTTATCGCCGCCGCAAACGCTGGCTGAGTTGATCGGCGGCGGATGCCACGTTTGCCTTACTGTATTTAAAGAGGAGCGGGTCTTGCGATGCCTGACACGACTTACTTTGACGATTTAGAAACCCGCTCTGTGGATGCCCGTGCTGTGCAACAGTTGGCAGCTGTCAACGAACAGATTGCGCGCGTCGCAGCAGCTGCGGACAGTTGCCTTCCTGACGTAGGCAATCTCAAGACGCTGGATGATCTTCGCACTCTACCCATTCTGCGCAAATCTGAACTCGCCAAGTGGCAGGCCGAGAAGCCTCCGTTCGGCGGCATACCCGTGTCTAATCTCGCGCATGTGTTCCAATCCCCGGGTCCCATCTATGAACCCGGTGGGATCAGTCATGACTGGTGGCGCATGGGCCGCTTTTTGCATGCGGTTGGATTTGGCGCGGATGACATCGTTCAGAACTGTTTCGGGTATCACCTGACGCCTGCGGGTATGATTTTTGAATCTGGCGCCCGGGCTGTCGGCGCTGCCGTTCTTCCGGCAGGGACTGGTCAGACTGAATTGCAGGTGACTGCCGCCCGAGACATTGGCACGACGGCCTATGCGGGGACGCCGGACTATCTGAAAGTGATCCTCGACAAGGCAGACGAGATGGGCGTGACCCTCAAATTCTCCAAAGCTGCCGTGGGTGGCGGGGCGTTGTTCCCGTCCTTACGTCAGGAATACGCAGATCGCGGCATCATCTGCATGCAGTCCTATGCGACGGCCGACCTTGGTAATATCGCCTATGAAACGCCAGCCCTGGAAGGCATGGTTGTGGACGAAGGTGTGATCGTCGAAATCGTCACCCCGGGCACCGGCGATCCGGTGCCGGAAGGAGAAGTGGGTGAGGTGATCGTCACATCGCTCAATCCCGACTATCCGCTGATCCGCTTTGCGACAGGGGATATGAGCGCTGTTCTGTCAGGCCAAAGCCCCTGTGGACGTACCAATGTGCGCATCAAGGGATGGATGGGGCGCGCCGATCAGACGACCAAGATCAAAGGCATGTTCGTGCGTCCCGAACAGGTCGCAGCCCTTGTGGCCAAGCACCCCGAGGTGACCCGCGCCCGTGTGATCGCAGGTCGGGACGGGCAACAGGACACGATGCTGGTGCAGTTGGAAACAACCTCTGACCGCGCCGAGGCATATGCCGGCAGCGTTGCAGACACTCTGAAACTCAAAGGCACAGTGGAGCTCCACGCGCCAGACAGCCTGCCCAAAGACGGATTGGTGATCGAGGATCAGCGCACATACGACTGACCCGAGGAAATAGCGGCTGTTTGAGTATGACGGTTGAACGGATCAATAAGGTCGCGTTGCAGAGGGCTGGAAACCCGAGCGAAAACGTAAGATAAACGGCGGGTACGACCCAAGGGCGCCCTATACGTGTCAGTCACCTCCACAATTCCACGCTTGCGAACCACGCCGCGGCTGCTGTCTTGGACGGCATTTGGGATCGCCGTCATCTGCCTTTTGCCGATGCTTGCCGTCGCAATCGCGGCGCTGACCGGGGGCACCGAGACGGTTGTGCATCTGGCAGGCAGTGTGCTGGGCCGGTACGCAGCAAACACGGGCCTTTTGGTGGTGCTGGTATCGATTGGGACCTTTGCTGTCGGTGTAGGTGCAGCATGGCTTGTGACCATGACCCGTTTTCCCGGCGTGCGCATGTTCGAGATCGCGTTGGTCATCCCGCTCGCCTTTCCCGCCTATGTGCTGGCTTACGGCTATACCCATGTTCTGGACCATCCCGGTATCGTGCAGTCCACTTTGCGCGGCGTAATGGGCTGGGGCCCGCGGGACTACTGGTTTCCTGAGATCCGCAGCCTTGGCGGGGCAGCAGTCATGCTTGTCCTTGTACTTTATCCGTATGTTTACCTGCTGGCGCGGGCCTCTTTCCTGCAGCAAAGCGGGTCGACTTTTATGGCAGCCCGGGCTCTTGGTTCGCGCCCATGGGTGGCGTTTTGGCGCGTGAGCTTGCCGCTGGCCCGCCCCGCGATTGCTGCCGGTGTACTGCTGGCGGTGATGGAGACGATCGCGGATTTTGGCACGGTCGCCTATTTTGGGGTGCAGACCTTTGCGACTGGTATTTACACTAGCTGGTTTTCGTTCGCCGATCGGGCGGGCGCGGCGCAGCTAGCGTTGTGCCTTTTGTCCTTCGCTCTGCTTCTGGCCATGCTTGAGCGTAAGCAACGTGGGCAAGCTAAATATCATGACCCGAGCCGTGGCCAGAAAGAGCATCCACCGATTGATCTGACCGGCTGGCAGGTGAGTGCGGCGATGATCCTGTGCGGTCTACCGGTTCTGTTTGGCGCAATCATTCCGGTGATTGCGCTGATCTCGCTTGGCGTTGGCTCTGGGCAGGATTTGCTCAGCCCGCGTTATCTGGCCTTCATTGGCAATTCCCTTACGCTTGCTGCCCTCGCTGCGGCGCTGACGCTGACGGCAGCGGTTATACTTGGGTTTTTCCAACGGACTCAGCCCGGGCGCACGTCCGGAGCTACAAGCTATATTGCGCGGCTGGGCTATGCGGTGCCAGGCGGCGTCATTGCGGTGGGACTGTTGGTTCCCTTTGCCGCATTTGACAACGCGCTGGATGCATGGATGCGCGCCACTTTTGATATCTCGACCGGGCTTTTGATCACGGGTTCCATCTGGCTTTTGGTCTTTGCTTACATGGTCCGGTTTCTTGCCGCCGCCCTTGGCGCCTATGAGGGTGGGCAAGCGCGGGTTCATGCCAATATGGATGCAGCCAGCCGGTCGCTGGGCAAGGGGCCCTTTGCCACCTTGCGCCGCATCCATTTGCCCATCCTTACACCAAGCTTGCTGACCGCTTTGCTGATCGTCTTTGTGGATGTGATGAAAGAGCTGCCGGCGACGCTGATCATGCGCCCCTTCAACTACGACACGTTGGCGGTGCAGGCCTATCGACTTGCTTCGGACGAACGGTTGGACGGTGCGGCCGTCCCGAGCCTTGTGATCGTGGCTGTCGGCCTGTTGCCGGTCATCCTGATCTGCCGTCAGGTTGGCCGCCGCTGAGGCTCGTTGAAATGCGTCTTAGGACTGGCATTTGGCCAGTGCGACCCGTGCGGTGCCAGTGGCGTCAAACAGAGCTTCCTGTCCATCTGCACGCAACGTGGCACCAACCATTTCAGACCCGTTCACTGTGATCTGGCGCGAACTTGTCGTGTCGTCGATGTCGACGGTAAAGGCCAGCGTTTCACCGGGTGCGAGCGGTTCGAGCTCGAGGCTGACGACCGTGTCGCCGTCGGTCACGGCCGTAGTGCGGGCGGATCCGACGACCCATTCCAGCGGTTGAAACACTTCGACCCCTGCGCCAGCGCCAGTAATATCAAAAATGAGCCCTGCAGGTGCTGTGCCTAGGTCGATGTCGACCTGCGTTGCTTGAGATGCGCAAGACCCATCGTAAGTCAGCGTAAACCTGTCTTTGGGCGCACCGTCGCGAAAACTGACGATGAGGTCTGCAGACAGGGCGGGTGTCGCAACACACAAGGCAGCGATGTAAAGGGGCAGGCGCATGATGATTTCCGTTTCAGGTTCGCCCTGCACTTAGCGCGGAATCTGAAAAGGGGAAGGCGGAGGGTAACTCCGCCTTGCGATTGGCGTACCTGTAGCGCGCCTAGTCGGTTTCTGCTGTGCCGATCTTGTCCTGCGTTTGCGTGTCGAAATCTGACGCATCATGGCGTTCATGCAATTGCAATTCAGGCTCTCCAAACACGCGGTTTACCATGCGTCCACGCAATGTTGCCGGGCGCGCGTCGATCTTTTCCGCCCATGCCATCACGTTGGTATAGCTCTCTACGTCGAGGAACTCCGCCGCTGAATAGAGCCGCCCCAAGCACAGTTGTCCGTACCATGGCCAGATCGCCATATCCGCGATGGTGTACTCGTCGCCCGCGATATAGGGCCGGGTCGCCAGTTCACGGTCCAAGACGTCCAGTTGCCGTTTAGTTTCCATTGCGTAGCGGTTGATTGGATATTCATACTTCTCTGGCGCGTAAGCATAGAAGTGCCCGAACCCGCCGCCAAGAAACGGGGCAGACCCCATTTGCCACATCAGCCAGTTCATGACCTCGGTGCGTGCGGGGCCGGAGGCAGGCAGGAACATTCCGAACTTTTCGGCCAGATGGATCAGGATGGAACCGGATTCAAACACCCGCAGCGGCGTGTCGCCGCTGTGATCCATAAGGGCTGGGATTTTGGAGTTTGGGTTTGCCTCAACAAAGCCGGAGTCAAACTGATCCGCATCTCCAATCTTGATCAGCCACGCATCGTATTCTGCATCACTCACGCCTGCGGCCAGCAATTCCTCGAACAACAGAGTAACTTTGACCCCGTTTGGCGTGGCGAGCGAATAAAGCTGGAACGGGTGTTTGCCGACGGGCAGTTCCTTGTCCTTCATCGCACCTGCGATGGGACGGTTGGTCGAGGCGAATGTGCCGCCTGATGCTTTGTCCCATGTCCATTTTGCGGGGGGCGTGTAGGTTGGATCGCTCATCGGTTCTGCCTTTTGAATTTTGCGGTTGTTGTGAAACCTATGCCAATCGCGCGGACGTGCAAGGGATGGGCCTGTGCATCCGGGCAGATACCTCTGTGCTGCCGGTTGTGGCAGTAGGGTGGAAACGCATGCGGATCATTTTGTAGAGCGATGGTGTGGCGAAGGTATCTGATCAGTTTTGCGTCGCCTGGAAAGCCAGACATCGAATGCGGTGGAGGCGGACCGCTTGATGTCTTGTGGTGAACGACCGCGTGTCAAAGGATCGAAGGGTTGTCATATTGCTGAACATCGTATGGGTATTTGCCATGTGAGTAGTCTCTAACAAGGCGTTCATAGAATGATTTGTCAAAACCTTGTTGGGTTTTGGGTGAGATCAGATTGGGATCCATGTCAGGCCGGTACTCAAGGCTTTCTGGCGTGTTCCTCTGCGTAAATAGCGCGGGGAGAAAGTTCTCGAATGTGCCGACTTCGAAGACGTTGTGCCGGAGCCAGACATCGAAAAACAAGACGAGACGGGCTTTAGTGTCCAGTCAAAGTCCCGCTTTGTCAGCATTTTCGGGTAAGCCATGACGACAGTTCCCATCGTTTAAATCTAATCGATATATGCCTGCAAATTAAGGGAAACCGTTCGACCGGCGATGAACCTTGGTTAATCCTTGGTCGTTTTTTGTTTCCGCAGCAAACGGGAAAACCCTTGAGGTGTATTGCCTAGGAACCGCGCGATATCCTTCTTTTACAGCTGCAGAAGAACGTTGCCGTTATACTCAATCAGGAACTGGCATCGGGTCTCTGTCGGGCCCGAGGTTTTGGCGCAGATGTGACCTGGTTCGAGAAAACGGGCAATTGTCGTAGTGCCATCCCTCCACGTTTGTTCGGAGGCTGCAATGCCGCTGAACAGGAAGATCCATAACTCGGCAACCTTTGCCTGGTTCTGGATTTTGTGACCTGCAGGGACTGACACGTCCGCGGCATGCCTGTCGATGTCCTGCCAGTCGTCTGTGTTCAATACGATCCCGAAAGCTACGAGATCTCGCTCCAATCTTTCCAGCGCTTGTATGTCGCTTCCTCAGCTGACTCAGTCTGCCGGTTTTTCAGGCCCATAGACCGACTCGCTATTTAGCAATCCGACACTGCGGCTGGGCAATCGCTTGCTCAGGTTTTCGCTAGACTTGCAGGCGGCCCTCGCCGTTTAACCGAAGGGCTGCGGCGGGCCGAACTGGTTGGCCTCTTCTTCGCTTGGTTGGATGTAGAAGTATATAAGGACAAGCGCTCCGATGATCGGCACGAGTCCAATCAGTAACCACCAACCGACACGACCGGTGTCGTGCAGGCGCCGTATTGCAACGGCGATGTTTGGAAGGATCACAAGCAGCGAGACAATAAATGACAGTGGAGTGCCGCCTTCTTGTTGAAACGCTTCAAACCCAAGCAGGGGCAAGATCAGGGCACCGTCAATTATCTGACAGATGAAAAGGACGATGAACACGGCTAGGATCCACCACCAGAATTCTGATCGGGATGCTCGACCGCTGAACGTGACGTATTTTGAAAGAACCGTGCGGGCCGCTTTGATCATTGAGTTCATGGTTTTTCCTGCTTGTAGTCAAAATTGAATTTGCGCGCGCCGCGCTCGCAAAAAACTGTCAAAGAATACTCGTTCAGGCGCTCCTTACTGTCGTAAATTAGGGATCACGCGTCAATTCATCCTCTTTGGCGCCACCCAAACACGCTTGATTACGAGCGAAGTTGGCGGATCCAAAGGTGGGTTATCCCGCAAAAAAAGGTCGATTGAAATCTTTGGATTGATTGCAAATCTGCAAATAAAAAAGCCGCCCCGAACCGGGACGGCTTTTTCAAAAGTCTGTTGCTTGGGCCTTAGCCTTGGCGCGCTTTGAACCGACGTTGCGTCTTGTTGATGACGTATACGCGGCCTTTGCGACGCACAACGCGGCAATCACGGTGCCGGTTTTTGAGCGAACGGAGCGAGTTGCGAACCTTCATGGCGCTTCTTCCTCATGTTTCATGGCGCGAAGCAGCGCCGGGTTGCGTTTTGGCACATCAGGTGCCGGTTTAATTTGCGTCGGGGCCTCGGCCCGTCAGCGGAATGCGGTGGTGCGAGATACAAGGATCGAACTTGTGACCCCTTCGATGTCAACGAAGTGCTCTACCGCTGAGCTAATCCCGCACGTTACCCTGCACATTTTTGCGGCCCACAATAAAAGCGGGCGCGGAAGTCCGCGCCGGGTAGGGGGGCTATAAAAGGAGTCGATGGCGGGATCAAGGGCTTTTGGCTTTCACGGTTCATGGTCTATGTTACCGGTCAAGAGGAGGATCCATGCCAAAAGTCGCCTATGACGTTGAACACCCTGAAAGACGCACGAGCTGCGTGGTGTTTGCCTCGCCCCATTCCGGGCGCGACTATCCTTGGACCTTTCTGCGCAAGACGGTTCTGGATGAAAAGACGGTACGGTCCTCTGAGGATGCATTCGTGGATCAATTGTTCGCGTCAGCCCCGGGTGCGGGTGCGCCGTTGCTCAAGGCCGGTGCGCCGCGTGCTTACATCGACCTCAACCGCAGTGCTGACGAACTGGACCCGGCCCTGATCGAAGGTGTCCGTCGGCAGGGTCACAACCCTCGTATTGCCAGTGGCCTTGGTGTGATTCCCCGTGTGGTGGCGAATGGGCGCGCGATTTATCGCGGCAAACTGGATCGTACCGAAGCCGAGCGGCGCATTGATCTTTATTGGCGCCCCTATCATCACATGTTGCAAACGTTGCTGGACGGCGCGCATCAGTATCACGGTCAGGCGATTCTGATTGACTGCCACTCGATGCCGCATGAGGCGATGGATGGTATTGCACGAGGCGGCATGGCCCGCCCCAACGTTGTTCTGGGCGATCGTTTCGGGGCCGCGGCGAGCAGCGAAGTGATGGAGCGGGTCGAAACGGCCTTTGCTGCGGCCGGCTTTACAGTTGTGCGCAATGCACCATTTGCGGGCGCCTACATCACTCAGGCATACGGCCGTCCATCGCGCAACCAGCACGCCATTCAAGTTGAGATTGATCGTGCCCTTTACATGGATGAGCGACGGATTGCTCCCAATTCCGGGTTCGCGCAAGTTCAGGCCCGTTTGCAGTCAGTGATCGCAGAGATCGCAGCGATCGGGCAGACGCGGGTGCCTCTGGCCGCTGAATAGAGCCTAGCGCAGCGCCCGCCCTTTCATGATTGCGTCATGCCCAAAGCGATCGCGGATCGCATCTGCGGCCCGTTCAGCCTTACCTCGCTTCCGGGCATCGGGGTCCAGCAAATCGCCTGAGGCATCCGCCTGATCAGCACTGCACAGATCACTGAGCCCGCAACCCAATAGCCGATAGGGGCCCTCGTCCCCAACCTGATCGAACAGCCCCCGCGCAACCCGGTAGACGGTGTCGGCCAGTTGCGCAGGATCCCGCAGCGACAGCCGTCGTGTGAGCGATGAATGATCGCGACGCTTGAGTTTGAGTGTGACGACCCGCCCCGCCAGCCCTTTGGCCTTGGCTCGGTCCGAGACCTTTTCGGCCATTCGCCACAGGTGCCCGTCAAGGATATCGGGATCGTTCGTATCTTCGCCAAAGGTGGTTTCGTTGCTGATCGACTTCATGGGTGCATTCCGCGACACGCGTCGCTTGTCCTGCCCGCGTGCCAGATGCCACAATCGGTCTCCCATCGATCCAAATCGCGCGACCAAATCGGTTTGTTCCCACCTCAGGAGATCGGAAAAGGTGCGTATTCCCGCTTTCTCCAGAGAGGCTTGAGCCGCCGGGCCAATCCCCCAGATCAGGCGCACTGGCTTGTCCCGCAGGAAGGCGTTGGTGTCGCCCTTGCCGATCACCGAGAACCCGTGGGGTTTTTCCAGATCAGACGCGACCTTAGCGAGGAATTTATTGTGGCTGAGGCCAATGGAGCCCGTCAGCCCCAATTCGGTGCGCATCCGCTTGATCAGCCGGGCCAGCATCACCGCAGGCGGGGCGCCGTGTAGGCGAGTAGTACCGGACAGATCCATGAACGCCTCGTCCAGCGACAAAGGCTCGATGGCGGGGGTCAGTTCCTCCATCATCGCGCGGATCGCGCGCGAGGCGTCGACATAAGCCTCCATCCTGGGTTTGATGATCACCGCATCAGGGCAGAGTTTCAGGGCCTGAAACATCGGCATGGCCGAACGCACACCGCGGATACGCGCAACGTAGCAGGCTGTGGACACCACCCCGCGCCGCCCACCGCCAATGATGACCGGCTTGCCCTCAAGGCTCGGGTCATCCCGTTTTTCGACCGAAGCATAAAAAGCGTCGCAATCCATGTGCGCGATGGTGAGGTCGAACAGTTCGGGATGCGCCACAACGCGCGGGCTGCCACAGGACGGGCAGCGCGTTCCGGTTTCGAATTCAGTCAGGCATTCGCGGCAGAGGCTGGACATGGGCAGGCTTTGTGGCTCGTGTTAGGCACATTAGCGAGTGGCAACGGATTTGAACATGGCGGGACGGGTGATTGGGGCAAAACTTGCACTGTTTGTCGGGGATCAACTGGCGACTTTGCAACGGGATGATAGGCCGGGGCTGATGTGGGCGGGGTACTGGGACCTGCCCGGCGGTGGCATCGAACCCGGTGAGACGCCTTTGCAATGCGTGCTTCGTGAAACCCATGAAGAGCTGAGCCTTGTGATTGATCCCGCCCTTGTCACTTGGGGCCGCGATTACGGCACGACCAGTGGCGACATCTCGTGGTTCTTTGCCGCTCATGTGCCGGCTACAACTCGCGAGCAGATCGTGTTGGGAGACGAGGGGCAAAGATGGGCGCTGATGTCTGTCGATGGCTTTTTGGGGCACGACATGGTGGTCCCACAGTTCAAGCCGCGATTGGGTGATTATCTGGCTGGTGTCGCATCTATCGGGATTGAGCGGAGCAAATAGGGTCCCCCTCAAAAGAACCCCCCGCAACGCGAGCGGGGGGAGGTGACGAACTTCAGGAAGAAATGGTTCGTCGGGGAGTATCACCTAACGGCAACTTACCACCGGGACGGGTTTTGGCACAGTCATGAAATCCATACCTTGCGATATAGAGTGCCCTGTTGCGCCTAAGGCACAATCAGTTGATGAAAAATTCAGCGCGATACAACCTATGGATAAGTCGTGGATAACTGGAAAAATGCGTTGTTTGTCAGCGATTTGGACTAAGGGCCTGGGGGCTGACAATCTCGTTGAGAATGTCCTGAGCGGCCTTTTTCGGATCTGGTGCGCGCCAGATCGGACGGCCCACTACGATGTGGTCAACCCCATTCGCGATGGCATTTTCGGGGGTCGCGATGCGTTTCTGGTCCCCTGTATCGGCTCCTGCAGGGCGCACTCCGGGGGTCACGATCAGCCGATCTTCCGACTCAGGCAGGGCTCGGATCGCTACCGCTTCGTGTGGTGAGGCGATGACGCCGTCGGCACCCGCTTCGAATGCGCGTGCGGCCCGTTCGGGCACCAGATCGCTGATTTCACCCGGCTGGATCAGGCAGCTGTCCAGATCGTCGCGATCCAGCGAGGTCAGGATGGTTACGGCCAGGATTTTGAGGGAGGAGCCGGCCGCCCCTTCTTTGGCGGCGCGCACCACATGCGGATCACCATGAACGGTGAGAAAGTCGAGATCGAATTGGGCGAGGCCCCGCACCGCCGCTTCAACCGTGGCGCCGATGTCGAACAGTTTCATATCCAGAAAGATACGCTTGCCGTGTTCCTGCTTTAGTTCGTTGGCCAGCGCGAGGCCGCCACCCGTAAGCATCCCAAGGCCGATTTTGTAGAAACTGACGCTGTCCCCAAGATTTGTCGCCAATTCGAGCCCCACCACCGCATTTGGCACGTCCATCGCCACGATTAGTCTGTCATCTGCCATGTCTATGCCCCTCAATGTGCTGTCACGGGGTCATACGGCAGGACATGGGCAAAATCCATCAACGAAAACGCCCAAATGCATGAGGACGCATTCGGGCGTTCTGAAGCTGCTTCCTTAAGTTCAACCGAGGTAAAGCGGAGTGCTTAGGCTGCTTGTGGGTGGTCTTGCGAGATGACATCTGCCTGCGGCCCTTGGCCATTTGAATGCATTCGCGAGAATTTGAGGATCGATCCAAAGTCGCTGCGACCGTGTCGGCGCATCGCTTGCGTTGACAAACCTTTGGCAGCTTCCTCGAATTCCATTTCGATCGGTGCTGAGATTGCGCAGGCATAGCGGCGTGCTCCAGACCGGTCATGCACGGTCACCAATGCTTCAAACGTCTGGTTTGCTGCGTTGTAGATTACATCGCTGAATTGCAGTGGGATGGTATACATTTTGACACCTTTTTATGTCTCTGCTCTTGTGGATAAGTATGTGGACGCTGCCGTTTGGAAAAAAAGAGGGAGTTCGGCGGACGTGGCGTCACAACCTCGTGCGGTCTCTGTGAAGTTGAATTCGATTGCGATATAAGTATCAGTTAATAATGAAAAATTCTAGATTCTACGTATACGTCCAATGTGTCTGAACACCCGGTAAATTCGGCGGAAAATCGCCATAGTACTTTGATCCGATGTAAAAAAAGGCTGTGGGTTAGTTGAAAGAGGCTGCTGCCCAATTCCCCGGACATGGCGACAATAACTACTCCTTTTTTGGTTGGATTGAGGTTCTGAGGGTCTTGCGAACTGGTACCTGCACACCCATCTTTTACTCGTAAGGCCTACACCTTCGCGTGCCTATCTGAGGGCGCGAAAAAGTGGGCGCTGTAAAAGGAGAATGACCATGGACTTGAGCAAGTTCACGGAGCGGTCGCGCGGGTTCGTGCAGGCTGCGCAGACAATTGCGACACGAGACAGCCACCAGAGGCTGACTCCCGAACATCTACTCAAAGCACTGATGGATGACGATCAGGGCCTCGCGGCCAACCTGATCACGCGCGCCGGAGGTGATCCTGCCCGCGTACTGACCCACGTTGATCAACTTTTGGCAAAACTGCCCAAAGTTAGTGGGGATGCGGCGCAGGTCTATCTTGATCAGGCGACGGGCAAAGTGCTGGCCGAGGCCGAAGGGCTTGCCAAAAAGGCAGGTGACAGTTTTGTGCCCGTCGAACGGGTGCTGATGGCGCTTGGCATGGTGAAGTCTGGCGCCAAAGAGGCGTTGGAAGCCGGCAAGGTAAACCCGCAGTCTCTGAACTCTGCCATCAATGACATCCGCAAGGGGCGAACAGCGGATACCGCGAGCGCCGAGGATGGCTATGACGCCCTTAAAAAATACGCGATGGACCTGACAGAACGGGCCGAGGCGGGCAAGATTGACCCGATCATCGGGCGTGACGAAGAAATTCGCCGTGCCATGCAGGTGCTGTCCCGCAGGACCAAGAACAACCCGGTGCTGATCGGTGAACCGGGCGTGGGTAAAACCGCGATTACCGAAGGCCTCGCGCTGCGCATCGTTAATGGCGACGTGCCTGAATCCTTGCGCAACAAGCGCTTGCTGGCGCTCGACATGGGCGCGTTGATCGCGGGCGCAAAGTATCGCGGCGAGTTCGAAGAGCGTCTCAAGGCTGTTCTGACAGAAGTCACCGAAGCTGCGGGTGAAGTGATCCTGTTCATTGACGAGATGCATACTCTGGTTGGGGCAGGTGCCTCTGAGGGAGCGATGGACGCGGCCAACCTGATCAAACCTGCGCTGGCGCGGGGTGAATTGCACTGTGTCGGTGCGACCACCTTGAACGAGTACCGCAAATACGTCGAAAAGGACGCAGCCCTTGCCCGTCGGTTCCAGCCCGTGCTGGTGGAAGAACCAACAGTAGAGGACACGGTAAGCATTCTGCGCGGCATCAAGGAAAAGTACGAACTGCACCACGGTGTGCGGATTTCGGACAGCGCATTGGTGACTGCAGCGACACTGAGCCACCGCTATATCACCGACCGCTTCTTGCCTGACAAAGCCATCGATCTGATGGACGAGGCGGCAAGCCGTTTGCGGATGGAGGTGGACAGCAAACCCGAAGAGCTGGACGCGCTCGACCGTCAAATCCTGCAAATGCAGATCGAAGTCGAGGCGTTGCGCCTAGAGGATGATACCGCGTCCAAAGATCGGCTCGAGACACTCGAAAAAGATCTAGCTGACCTGTCCCAGCGCAGTTCCGAGATGACTGCGCAGTGGCAGGGTGAGCGGGACAAGCTGGCCGGTGCTCGTGATCTGAAAGAGCAATTGGATCAGGCGCGTGCTGCGCTCGACATCGCCAAACGCGAGGGCAACCTCGGCAAGGCGGGTGAGCTGTCCTACGGTGTGATCCCCGAGCTTGAGCGCAAGCTGGGCGAGGCCGAAGGCGCCGAGAGCGACGCAATGGTGGCTGAGGCTGTACGGCCTGAGCAAATCGCCTCTGTCGTCGAGCGCTGGACCGGCATTCCGGTTGCCAAAATGCTGGAAGGTGAGCGCGAAAAGCTCCTGCGGATGGAAGACCAACTGCACGCCCGCGTCATCGGGCAAAACAGTGCCGTGCGTGCCGTGGCCAACGCGGTTCGCCGGGCGCGTGCGGGGTTGAACGACGAGAATCGTCCTTTGGGATCGTTCCTGTTCCTTGGCCCAACTGGCGTGGGTAAAACCGAGCTGACCAAAGCGGTGGCTGAGTTCCTGTTCGACGATGACAACGCGATGGTGCGCATCGACATGTCGGAGTTCATGGAGAAGCACGCGGTTGCGCGGCTGATCGGGGCACCTCCCGGATATGTCGGCTATGATGAGGGCGGTGTATTGACCGAAGCGGTACGTCGGCGGCCTTATCAAGTGGTGCTTTTCGACGAGGTCGAGAAGGCGCATCCAGACGTGTTCAACGTGCTATTGCAGGTGCTCGACGATGGGGTGCTGACCGACGGACAGGGGCGGACCGTGGATTTCAAGCAGACGCTTATCATCCTGACGTCCAACCTTGGTGCGCAGAGCCTTAGCCAGCTGCCAGATGGGGCAGACGCCTCGGACGCGCGGCGGGATGTGATGGACGCGGTGAGTGCACACTTCCGGCCAGAGTTCCTCAACCGACTGGACGAGACGATCATCTTTGATCGGCTGGCCCGTGAGGATATGGACGGTATCGTGACCATCCAAATGGGTCGCCTTCTCCAACGTCTGGCGGCGCGCAAGATCGAACTGTCACTGGACGATGGCGCGCGGAAATGGCTGGCGGACGAAGGGTATGATCCTGTGTTCGGGGCACGGCCCTTGAAACGGGTAATCCAATCGGCCCTACAAAACCCGCTGGCAGAGATGTTGCTGGCCGGGGACATTAAGGACGGTGAGACGATCGAAGTGTCTGCCGGAGCCGATGGTCTGATCATCGGAGACCGGGTTTCGGGAACGAATCGGCCCCGGCCTGACGATGCCGTCGTCCATTGATGTGACGAACCTCTGATGGTGTGGGGGCATCCCAGTTCGGGATGTCCCCACACTAATAGAAATCACTTGGCTACCCTGGCGGGACTAGGAACTGTTAGTGCTTGGGGTTCTTTGTGAGTGCTGAATATCTTGGCGGTGAACTATACCGGATCGTTCTGCAAGTCTTAGCGAACAAGCGCTCTTAATCGACGTTGCTCGAACCTCGCAGTGAGGTGCAGATCTAACCTAGAGAGTTCCAGCTCTATCCAGAGACTTGTGAACCTTTAACATTGGCACTACGACGACAGCATTATGTCTGAGGTGTAAAATGCAGAAAACTGTCGTCAATAGTTGGAACGAATGGGACCCACTGAAACACGTGATCGTGGGCCGTGCGGATGACTGCCATATCCCGCCAAACGAACCAGCACTTGAGGCAAAAGTTCCTGAAGACAGTGACATGCGTGGGCAATGGGGCCGCAGACCACAAGAGACGATTGATCGCGCCAACGAGCTTTTGGACAATTTCGCCACGATGCTGGAAGGTCGTGGCATTCGTGTTGATCGTCCGACCTCAATCAACCACGCGCTGCCCGCCGAGACGCCAGATTTCAAAACCGACAGTCAATTTGGGTGCATGCCACCCCGCGACGTATTGTTGACGGTCGGGTCCGAGATGCTTGAGGCGACGATGTCGTATCGCTGTCGTTGGTTTGAGTATCTGAACTATCGCCCGCTGATGCAGCGGTATTTCGACGAAGATCCCAACTTCCGCCATGAAAGCGCACCTAAACCGCGCCTTACGGATGCCGATTACCACCCTGACTACCTGAGCGATAAGATCGGCGTTGAGCAACGCCTTAAGTGGGCCGAAGAGAAATTCTTTGTCACGACTGAAGAAGAGCCGCTATTTGATGCGGCAGACGTGCTGCGATTTGGGCGTGACTTAGTCGTCCAGCATGGCTTTACGACCAATGAAAAAGGCATCGAATGGTTGCGTCGTCACTTCCCTGATCACCGTGTGCATACAGTGAACTTTCCAGGTGATCCTTACCCGATCCACATTGATGCGACCTTTACACCTTTGCGCCCCGGCTTGATCCTGAACAACCCTCAGCGCCGCTTGCCTGAGGCACAGCGCAAAATGTACGCGGATAACGATTGGGAAATCGTCGATGCGGCCCAACCTGCGCACAATGCACCACCTCCGCTCTGCTATTCGTCCACTTGGCTTTCGATGAACGTGTTGGTTCTTGACCCGAAAACAGTCTGTGTTGAAAAATCCGAGGTCTATCAGGCTGAGCAGATGGATAAGCTAGGCATGGAAGTCGTCGAGGTCGAATTGCGCGACGCATACGCTTTTGGCGGTGGTTTGCATTGCTGCACTGCAGACGTGAACCGTGAAGGCGATTGCGAAGACTACTTCCCCAAAATGCCGACGCCAGCATAAGCGATCTGTCCGGTCCTTCGCCGGGCCAATGGTGCGCAAGACACATACGGCCGATAGCAGATCCCGCACTGCAAATGCCGAACCGTAGCTTCGTCCCGACGAGCGGACCTTGCTGCAGAGCATTGTGTGCGATCGCTGTCCTAGCCTTTGGGTTGGGAACGCAACACGTGTTTGGGAATAGGCGGCGCATGGCCACCGATCTCTGTAAGGCCGCTTTTCTTAAGCGCCATGCGCTCATCATCACAGCCGCTTGAAGATCGAGTGTTGTTCGTCCTTGGCCACTACTTTGCGGTTGTCATCCAGCGATTCCTGCCCGGCCCCGACAATGAATGCGCCGGGTTTCAGTGTTTCAATCAGCCGGTTCTCGAACGCGGTTTCGGCATCATCGTCTTGAAGGGGCCGATAGAAAAAAACCACGTCATAGCCAGAGTAGTCGAAGGTCAGGCAGTCTTCCACGAACAGGTTGTTTCCCAGCCCGTACCGAGCCGTACCGGACTGAATCATTGGCTCTGAGATATCGAACCCGTGGATCTTGTCGAAGTTGAACCGGTCGGTGCAACTGAGCAAGTGCACCAGCCGTCCTCCCCCGCAGCCGACCTCGAGGAACGTACAGGGACGGTGGCGCAGTTCGGGGTGCCGGTAGTCCACGTCGAGTGTCAGTGCCTGTTCAAGCGCGAAGATTTTTGCGAAGAACTCGCCAAGGTCGAGCGGAATGTATCCGAAGGACTCTTTGGGTATCGTTCCTTCTTCCAGATTGAGTTTGGCAAAGTCGTTCACAGCTGCTTGCAGCAGCGTGATCTTTTCGAGGAGTTGGGGGATGGATGCTGCCAGTTCGTTGGCCTGCTCGGCGACTTCGGTGATGTATAAGCTGTCGTGACTGTCGGCGAACCGTTCCATAATACCCACCTTTTTATCCTGTATTCGTGGCTAATTGAGTATCTAGCCTATTGCCAGAATTTCCTGTCGGGCGCCGCAAGCGTCGCGACGGGTTGGGGTCAGGCTGCCACTGGCCTTAACCCCAAAATCTCGCGCGCTTGCGCGGAAGTGGCGACGGGGCGGTCGTGTTTTTTACAGATTTCGACGGCCCGCGCTACGAGTGCTGCGTTCGACGGTGCGAGTGTCTCCCGGTCCATCCGCACATTGTCTTCGAGCCCGGTGCGCGCGTGCCCGCCTGCGGCGATCGCCCACTCGTTGAGCTCTAGCTGCGACCGACCGATGCCTGCTGCGCACCACGGTGCGTCAGTCCCGAACAGGCGGTGTACGGTCTTGACGTAAAAATTAAACACGTCGCGGTCGGCGGGCATGGAGTTTTTCACACCCATCACAAATTGGACGTAGGGTGTGCCGATGATGTCGCCTGCATCGGCCATCTTTTTGGACTGAAAGATGTGGCTGAGGTCAAAGGCTTCGACCTCGGGTTTGACGTCGTACTTGCGCATCTCGCCAGCCAGCCAGTCCACGAGGTCCGGCGAGTTTTCGTAAACGCGGGTAGGAAAGTTGGTGGACCCCACAGAGATCGAGGCCATGTCAGGGCGCAGGGGCAGCATGCCGCCCCGCTCAAGACCTGCGCCCGAGCGTCCGCCTGTGGAGAGTTGGATGATCATGCCCGGGCAGTGTTTTTCCAGGCCCTCTTTGAGCAGGACAAACCGGTCAGGATCAGAAGTTGGTTTGCCTTCATCATCGCGCACATGGCAGTGGGCTATGCTTGCGCCTGCCTCAAAGGCCTCATGGGTGCTCTCGACCTGTTCGGTGACCGTGACCGGTAAGGCGGGGTTGTCTTTCTTGGTCGGCACGGATCCGGTAATGGCGACGCAGATAATGCAAGGTTTGGTCATAGGTTACGCTCATATATCGAAGAAGACGGTTTCGGCATCGCCCTGAAGGCAGATGTCGAAGTGATAGGTGGACCCATCCGGGCGTGCGATCAGGGTGTCGCGGCGGTGGACCTGCTCGATCAGGCCCAGCACTGGATCGGCGGCGTTTGCCTCAGTCTCATCCCCGAAATACATCCGCGTATTCAGCCCGACATTGATCCCCCGCGCCACAAGCCAGAGGTTAATGTGTGGGGCCATGGGCTTGCCATTGCTCGCGGCCACTGCGCCGGGTTTGATCGTCTCAAACGTAAACACGCCGCTGTCGAAATCGGGGATCGCGCGGCCAAAGCCGCGAAAACCGTCTTCGACGTGGCCTTCGCCGGGGTAAACGCCGTCAGCGTTGGCTTGCCAGACCTCGATCAGCACATCCTTGACTGGGGCGCCCGTGCCATCGCTGACCGTGCCTGTCACTGTGATCCGGTCGCCCTTGGCGTTGGGGCCGGTAATGTCGCGCCCCAGTTCATTGGCGTAGATGTCAAAGCCTGCGGCACCCGGGGCCAATCCAATATGGACGTAAGGCCCAGCGGTTTGAGAGGCGGTCTCTTTGAGGTAATTCAACGATTGGACCATTCTCAGTTCCCCTCAGGACGGTTTTCGAAAAAGGTTGAGCGATGGCCGCGCAACACGATGTCGAACTTGTAGGCGATGCTGTCCAGCGGCACCGTTTCGTTGAGATCAAGGGCCGCGACCAATTGGTCGATGGCGCGCTGGTCCGGAATAGATTTGACGATGGGACATTTCGCGATCAGCGGGTCGCCTTCAAAATACATCTGTGTGATCAGGCGCTGCGCAAAGGCGGTGCCGAAGACCGAAAAGTGGATATGCGCTGGCCGCCAGTTGTTGACCCAGTTGCGCCACGGGTAGGCGCCGGGCTTGACCGTATGAAAGGCATAGCGCCCGTTTTCGTCCGTCAGGGTCCGCCCGCATCCACCGAAGTTTGGGTCAATTGGGGCAAGGTAGGTGTCTTTCTTGTGCCGATAACGCCCGCCTGCATTGGCTTGCCAGATCTCAACAAGCGTGTTGGGCAAAGGGCGCGCGTTTTCGTCCAGTACACGGCCATGAACGATGATGCGTTCGCCAATGGCGTCTCCGTCCTTGGCGTAGTTGCGGATCAGATTGTTATCGAGCGGGTCAATGTCGGAGTGGCCAAAGCTGGGGCCGCTGAGTTCGCTTTCGGAGTTGTCGAGGGACAGGAGCGCATAGCGCGGTGAGCGCGTCACACTGGATTTGTAATCGTGGGCGTAGGCCGGCGGATGCCATTCGCGGTCACGCTGTATTAGGTCCTTGCGCGTCATTCCGGGTTTGCCTCCATCTCTGCGTAGGTTTGTTTGGCAAGTTTGATGGCGTGGTTTGCCGCCGGAACGCCGGCATAGATCGCGACATGCTGAAACGCTTCGATGACGTCCTGCTTGGTTGCTCCGGTCTGGGCTGTGGCGCGGATATGCATTGGGATTTCGTCAAAGTTCTTGGTGGCTGCCAGAAGGGCGAGTGTGATCATGGAACGTTCACGCAGGCTGATCGCGTCAGAGGACCACACGGTGCCCCATGCGCCTTCGGTGATCAGAGTTTGGAACGGAGTGTCAAAGTCGGTTTTGGACGCCTCGGCCCGATCCACATGAGCGTCTCCCAGAACGGCGCGCCGCGTTTTCATTCCGGTGTCGAATTTACTGTTGTCCATGGCGGGTGCCTTGCTGGAGATGATTGGCATCAGAGATATCAGAATGCCGTTACCTTGAGTATTTTTATGTTCTGGTAAACCGGGGTTATAGCCAACGCTCTCATTTCATCGGTTCAACCATTTGCATACGCTCACGTACGGCCAACACAGACGAAAACGTCGATACACCGAACGGGACGAGAAAGGTCAGCACGATTTTGAACCACGTTGAAAGGGTCGCTTCTCCAGAAACCAATGTATCCCCATGATTGATAACGGCTAGGATGAGCCCCACAACGGTTGCAATACGCGCTGCGCGCAACACCACGCTGCGTTGGGTGGCAATGTGAAAAAAGCTGGAGTTCTGATCGGGCATGCATTGAGATCCTTGGCTGTGGCTGTATCCTTACCAGTTGCCTCTGGGGCTTTAAATCCTGTGGTGCAGTTTTTGGGCTACTGCTACTTGTCCAGTTCGCCAGCAGACAACAGACAATAGTTGCGCATGAGCGCTTTGCCGGTGAAACCGTCAAAAGGTTGGCGGTCAGCCTTCGGCCCGTGCGCTGCCTTCGCTGATCGCGGTGCGCAGCTTTTTCTCAAGGCTCGCCTGCTTGTTTTCCGAGAAGTATTTCAGTCCAAACATGTCTTTGACATAAAAGGTGTCCACGACCTGTTCACCGTAGGTCGCGATGACCGCGTTGGCGATATAGACATTGCTCGCCGCCAGCGTCCGCGTCAGGTCGTGCAGCAGGCCGGGGCGGTCGCGCGTGTCGACCTCGATGATCGTGTAGATGTCGGACCCGTCGTTGTCGAAGGTGATGTGAGTGGGTACGCGGAACGCTTTTTCCCGCTTTTTAATTTTGTCGCGGTCTTTGATGGCGTCTCGTGTCACCACTTCACCTGCAAGGGTTCGTTCGATCATTTTGCGCAGACGTGGCAGGCGGGAAGGGTCAAAGGCATTGCCGTCCGAGTCCTGCACCCAGAACGCATCGGCCACAAATCCGTCCTTAGTCGTATAGCTGCGCGCGTCGACAATATTGGCGCCGACCAGTGCCAGCGCTCCGGTGAGGCGGGCAAAAATGCCGTGGTGGTCTGGCATGATAAAACAGATGCGTGTCGCGTCGCGGTCTTCGTCTGGATGCAGGTCGATCAGAACCTTGGACCCGTCCGCTTTGCGCAGCATGTTTGCAAAAGCCACGTGGGCAGTGACGTGCAGCCCCTGCCAGTATGGTTCGTAGTGGCGCGCGGTTTCGATTTGCAGGTCTTTGCGTGGCCAGTCTGACAGCGCGTCGCGTAGGGCACGTTTAGCCTCTGCACCCCGACCCTCTCGAGTGAGCGCCTCCATCCCATCTTCAAGCGCGCGCTTGGTCTGCCGGTAAAGCGCGCGGATCAGAACGGCTTTCCAGTTGTTCCAGACGTCGGGTCCGACGCCGCGGATGTCACAAACCGTGAGCACACATAGCAGGTCGAGCCGCTTAACCGTCTGCACGGCTTTGGCAAAATCGCGCACGGTGCGAGGGTCGGCGATGTCGCGTTTCTGTGCCATGTCCGACATCAGGAGGTGGTATCGGATCAGCCATTCGACCGTGTCCACCTCATCCTGTTTCAGCCCCAGCCGTGGCCCAATCTTGCGCGCCATCTGTGCCCCGAGAATGGCGTGGTCTTCCGGTTTTCCCTTGGCGATGTCATGTAGCAGCAGCGCAACGTACAGCACTCGCCGGCTGACGCCCCGTTTCAGGATCGAGGAGGCGACAGGCAGATCTTCGACCAGTTCCCCTTTTTCGATCATGGCCAGCTGCGCGATGCACTGGATGATGTGTTCGTCGACCGTGTAGGAGTGGTACATATTGAACTGCATCATTGCCACGACATGTTCGAATTCGGGGATGAAGGCGGCCAGCACCCCCAGTTCGTTCATACGTCGTAAGGCCCGTTCCGGGTTGCCGTGTTTCAGCATCAGATCGAGAAAAATCCGCTGCGCCTCGGGTGTGCGCCGCATTTCCTCGTCAATCAGATCAAGGTTGGATTTGATGAGCCGCATGGCATCCGGGTGTATCAGCATGCCCGTACGCAGCCCCTCCTCGAAGAGGCGCAGCAGGTTCAGTTTGTCCTTCAGAAAGGCGGCGTCGTCTGCGATGGCTAACCGGTTGTGGATCACTTCGTAGCCGGGTTTAACCCGCCGCCGCCGTTTGAACAGACGGTCGAGCAACGGTTCGTCTTTGAGGTGGATCGCCTCGAGTTCAGTCAGGAAGATCCGGGTTAGGTCGCCCACCACGGTGGCCTGCCGAAAGAAGGCCTGCATAAAAATCTCAACACCGCGCCGCCCTGACTTGTCCTCGTATCCCATGGCTTCCGCAACAGCGGCCTGCATGTCAAAGGTCAATTGTTCCGTAGGCCGTCCGGTCAGCAAGTGCATGTGGCACCGTGTGGCCCACAAGAAGTCTTCGGCCTTCACGAAGTCGTGGAATTCGTCTCGCGTGAACAATCCTAAAGGGACAAGTTCGGCGGCATCCTGAACCTTGTAGATATACTTGCCGATCCAGAACAGTGATTGCAGATCGCGCAAGCCCCCCTTGCCCTCTTTAACATTGGGTTCGACCACATAACGTTGCCCTTGCTTGCGGTGGCGCGTTTCGCGTTCGGCCAGTTTGGCACGGATGAAATCCCGCTCGGTGCCTTCAAAAAGGTCTGCTCGTAGCCGGTTGTCCAGTTCTGTCGCAAGGTCAGGATCACCCAGTAGGAACCTGTTTTCCAGCATGGCAGTGCGGATGGTGAAATCTTCGCCACCCAGCCGGATGCAATCCCGCACGGTTCGGCTGGAATGCCCCACTTTCAGTTTGAGATCCCAGAGCAGGTAGAGTGTAGCCTCGATCACGCTTTCGGCCCATGGCGTGATTTTGTAGGGCGTCAGGAACAGCAGATCGACGTCAGAAAACGGTGCCATTTCACCGCGCCCATAGCCCCCCACCGCCAGCACTGCAATCCGTTCGCCCTTGGTCGGAGTGGGGTTGGGATGCAACAGGTGTTGCGCCGTGCGAAAGGCCGCCCCGACAAGGCAGTCGGTGAGGTAAGAATAGGCCCGTGTGGTGGGGCGAGAGCGGAACGGATGTTGGCGAAAAGCTTCTGCGATGCGGGCCCGACCGTCCACTTGCGCAGCTTTCAGGTGCTCAAGCAACGCCGTGCGGGCAGTTCTGTCGTTGTCCGCAATCGCCTTGTCCAACAGTGCATCAAATGCGGCGACATCAAACACGTCTGATGGGTCGCAGATCAGCTCTGGCAGGACTTTTTGCTGAATTTTAAGGGCAGGAACGCTCACCGTGTGATCAGAACCCAGCCCCGCCGAAGCTGGTTGGTGCCGGGCTGATGATAGCGACCCGGTTTTCTCGCACAGTGGCGATAGCGAGCCCACGTTCGCTGGTGCCATCCCCACGCAGCCGGAAGATGCCTGAAGCCCCCTGGAAGCCTGATCCTTGAGTCAACGATGACCGCGACAAGGCGTTCGAGTCGCCCCGACTGGCCAGTGCTCCGATCGCTGCAATGCCATCGAACGCGAGGCCGGCCAGCGGGTGTGGTGCGCTGCCATAAGCCGTCAGGTACTGGTTGTTAAACGCAGCACTTCGGTTTGGATCGGGCAGGGCAAACCAGCCCCCCTGTACCCCGGGCAAGTCCAGCGTTTGCGATGGACTGTCCCAGCGGGAAAGGCCGATAAACTGGGTTGTTGTTGGAGCGACACCTGCTTCGGGCAGCAGTTGTGTCAGAAGGGGGAGCCCAGCAGAAGGTGTCGCCGTCAGGAACACTGAGTCTGCCCCTGCATTGTCCACCGTCGCTTTGATCTGCGGTACGGCGGCGATAAGGCCTTGTTGGGACAGCGGATACCCTACAGTGCCGGCGAGCGAAGCGCCGTTGCGCGCGATGGACTGGGTAATGGCGTCACGACCAAGTTGGCCGGCCACGTCTTCGGCGTGCACCACCACCATATTGCGGCGTCCCTGGCTTGTGGCGTAGCTGACCAGCCTGTCTGCCGTGTTGCCAAAGGTTGATCCCAACACAAAGACGTTGCCGCCAGCGATTGTCGTATTGTTGGAAAAGGCCAGTACGTTGACCCCTTCGGCGGCTGCGGCTACGCCAGCAGCATTAGCCGCTTCAGCATAGAGCGGGCCAAGGATGATTTGCGCACCGTCGTTGATGGCCGCTGCCGCTTGGGTAGCTGCGGTTTGGGCGTTTCCAGCAGTACTGTAGACTCGCAGATCGATTTCGACGCCATTGAGGTCGCGCATCGCAAGGCGGGCCGCGTTTTCAAGGTTCTGTGCCAGTAGATCATCGCTGGACTGTCCGGATCCGCGCGGCACAAGCAGGGCGACCGGCACTGGCTTGGATGTATCAATGGCCGGGCCGCTGCCGATTGGGGCAGTGTCACAGGCCGCCAGACCAAGAGCGGCCACAGGAATGATGGCTCGGCGTGCGGCCTTGCGCAAAGACTTTAAAAACGCAAACATAAAAACTCTCTCTCCCAGCTGTCGCGGGCGGTGCGCGTCCTGCTCCGTCCCGTTTAAGGCAGATCATAAACGTACACAGAGGCGGGTCCAGCTTTGAATCATAATAAGGTCGTTCTGAGCGGCGGAGTGTGGTTTGTCGGCGTTCCCATCGGAACGGCGCGCGACATCACGCTCAGGGCGCTGGATGTCTTGGCGAGTGCCGATGTGCTGGTTGCCGAAGACACGCGGTCTTTGAGGAAACTGATGGATATCCACGGCGTTCCTTTGGCCGGGCGCAGGGTTGAAGCGCTGCATGAGCATTCCAAAGAGGGGGTCGTGGGACGACTGGTGGCGCGGGCCGCGGTCGGTGAAAGCGTGGCCTATGCCTCCGAAGCGGGTATGCCGTTGATTGCTGATCCGGGTTTTGAACTGGCGCGCGCGGCGCGTGCTGCTGGGGTATCGGTCACCTGCGCGCCGGGACCGTCGGCAGTGCTCACTGCACTTGTTGTAGGGGGGCTGCCCACAGATGCCTTTCATTTTGCAGGGTTTTTGCCTGCTAGTCGGAGTGGGAGAAAGGCGGCATTCGCGGAATTGGCGGGGGTTAAGGCCACGCTGGTGATGTATGAATCACCCAAACGTCTGGGTGCTATGCTGGCTGACGCAGCGGACGTTTTGGGCGCCGACCGCGCATGTGTGGTGTGTCGCGAACTGACCAAGAAATTCGAGGAAAAACGGGACGGTACGTTGGCAGAACTGGCGGAATACTATGCCTCGGCCAGTGTGAAAGGCGAGATCGTCGTCCTAGTGGGGCGTGCGGATCGGGTGGATGTTAGGGAAATAGACATCGAATCGGCGTTAAAGTCGGCACTGAAGGATATGTCCGTTAAGGATGCGGCGGCGTTTGTGGCCGAGACATTGGATGTACCCAAACGGCAAGTTTATCAGCGCGCCCTGTCCATTTCGCGCGACTGATGTGCTCGATCAGAGGATGACGCAATGGCATACCTGCCTGTACCGAGTGGCTTTGAGGCCAGCGATGCTGTTGTGTCGGCACGCGAAAGCCGTGGACGCATTTCCTATCTGGCGGGGCTGGCTGCAGAAGATCGTGTGGCTGCCGCATACCGTGCGCGAGCCTATGTCCTGCTGGAGAAGCGCTGGCGCGGCAAGCGAGGTGAGATTGATCTGATCTTTGCCGATGGTGACGGCGTCGTCATGGTCGAGGTTAAGGCGAGCGATAGCATTGAAACAGCCATGTCTCATATCACACGACGGCAAGTCCGCCGCCTGTTCGCAACCGCCGAAGAGTATGTTGGCACGCGCCAGAAAGGCAGTTTGACAGACATCCGGTTTGATGTTGCCTTGATGGATCAACATGGACAGGTTTGCGTGCTTGAGAACGCTTTTTGCGGTTGGGTCTGATTTGATAGCACCCGATGGGTGATCTGCGTGCGTCTGCGCACAGTCCATTTTCATTGCGCCTCTCGTCTGGCTGCGCCATCAAAGGCGCGCAACATGCCGGAGATGTGCCATGAAGATTGCCTTTCAAATGGACCCGATTGGGGACGTGGATATCAATGCGGACAGCAGTTTTCGGCTGGCCGAAGAGGCTCAGGCCCGCGGGCATGAGTTGTTCTTCTATTCTCCGGACCAACTTGCGTACCAGACTGGCCGGATAACGGCTCGTGGTCAGGATTTCACCGTGCAGCGGGTGCAGGGTGATCATGCGCAACTGTCCGAGATGCGAGAGGTTGATCTGGCCGACTTTGATGTTGTCTGGCTGCGCCAGGACCCGCCCTTTGACATGCACTACATTACCTCGACCCACCTGCTGGATCGTTTGAAGGGGGATGCGTTGGTTGTGAACGATCCTTTCTGGGTGCGTAATTTCCCGGAAAAGCTGCTCGTCCTCGACTTTCCTGATCTCACGCCGCCGACCACCATTGCCCGCGATCTCGACACCATAAAGGCGTTTAAGGCGGAGCACGGGGATGTGATCCTCAAGCCTCTTTATGGCAATGGGGGTGCTGGTGTGTTCCGTCTGGATGCCAATGACCGCAATTTATCGTCGCTGCACGAGCTGTTCACCGGTTTCAGCCGGGAACCGCTGATCGTTCAGAAGTTCCTTCCCGATGTTAGCAATGGTGACAAGCGGGTGATTTTGGTCGATGGAGTGCCTGTCGGAGCCATCAATCGTGTACCTGCGGCAGGAGAAACCCGGTCGAACATGCATGTGGGTGGCCGTCCGGAGAAGATTGGTTTGAGTGAACGGGATCTGGAAATCTGCGCGCGTATCGGCCCGTTGCTCAAGGAACGGGGTCAGGTCTTTGTCGGTATTGATGTGATTGGCGATTATCTGACCGAAATCAACGTTACCTCGCCCACTGGCATTCAAGAACTTGAGCGTTTTGACGGTGTGAACATCGCCGAAAAGATTTGGGTCGCCATTGAGAGCAAATTCGTGTGAGTCTGCGTTCGCGCATTCTCAACCCCTATCTGCGTCTGACCGAAAAACCGTTTCTGACACGGGCCAGCAACCCGGCGGCGCTGCGCCGCATTCTGGAAATCAAGTCCCGGCTCTTCTTTCATTCCCCTCTTGGGGTGAACCGCGCTTGGCACGATCTGGCAGGCGCACCTGCGCTTCATATTACGCCGCGTGAGACCAATTTCGGGCGCACGCTGTTTTACATTCATGGCGGAGCGCATGTGTTTGGCAGTCCGTCGACGCATGCGGCAATGCTGTCGAGTCTTGCCAAGCGAGTGGGCGCGCGGGCTGTGTTGCCGCGTTACCCTTTGGCGCCCGAGCAACCGTTTCCCGCGGCACCTGATCATTGCCTCGCCGCCTATCGCGCACTTTTGGCCACTGGGGTTAATCCCGCTGAACTGATTGTCGGAGGTGACAGCGCGGGCGGCAATCTGGCCTTTGCGTTGCTTGCTGATCTCTGCGCTGGAGGCGATCCGCTACCTGCAGGTGTGTTTGCCCTGTCTCCGCTGCTTGACCTGTCTTCTTCCGGAGACAGCATTCGGGCCAACGCGGCGCGGGACGTGATTTTGCCCACCTCGCGTCTGAAAAAGGCTGCTCAGAATTACCTAAATGGCCATGCCGCAGAAGATCCACGCGCAAGCCCGTTGTTTGCAGATTTCACGGGCGCGCCACCGGTGTGGTTGACAGTGGGCGACACGGAAATCCTGTTGGATGACTCCGTGCGTTTGGCCGAACGGTTAAAGGCCCAACGCGTCAAAGTTGACCTGACCGTTGAGCAGGACTTGCCCCATGTATGGCCCATATTTCACAACCTAATACCTGAGGCCAATGCAACGCTTGATCAGCTGGCCGCTTGGATCACAACTCAGACTGAGACGAGCGCTCCGACGCGATAGCTGACCGCTTCGGCCACATGGGGTTTGCGCACGTCACCGCTGCTGTCGAGGTCGGCGATGGTCCGTGCCACGCGCAATACCCGGTGATATCCGCGTGCAGAAAGCCCAAACCTGTCAGCTACGCGCGCTAACAACGTACGCCCTTCGGCATCTGGCGCCGCCAATTCGTCCAGTGCTGCGCCACTGAGGTCTGCGTTGCAGCGATATGACGTATCCGTAAACCGGGTCTGTTGCAGCTCGCGCGCCTCTTCCACCCGTGCGGCCACTGCTGCCGAGCTGTCCCCGTTGCTGGGCAGATCAAGATCGCTGAAGCTGACCGGCGGCACATCCACGCACAGATCGAACCGGTCCATCAGCGGGCCTGAGATGCGCCCCATGTAATCGTCCCCACACAGCGGCGCCCGACCACAGGCCCGCGTCGGTTCAGAAAGGTAGCCGCATTTGCAAGGGTTCGCGGCCGCCACCAGCATGAACCGGCAGGGATATTTCACATGGTTGTTGGCCCGCGCGATCATGACCTCGCCCGTCTCAATCGGTTGGCGCAGGGTTTCCAGCACGGTGCGTGGGAACTCGGGGAATTCGTCCATGAACAGCACGCCGTTGTGGGCCAGAGAAACCTCGCCCGGTTTGGCCCCGCGACCGCCGCCGATGATCGCTGCCATCGACGCGGTGTGGTGGGGTTCGCGGAACGGACGGTCCATCGAAATTCCACCTGCATCGAGCAGCCCGGCGAGCGAGTGGATCATGGACGTTTCCAGAGCCTCCATCGCCGACAGTGGCGGCAAGATACCGGGCAGCCGCGCTGCCAGCATCGACTTCCCCGAGCCGGGTGTGCCGACCATCAACAGGTGGTGCCGTCCGGCGGCAGCCACTTCGAGCGCACGTTTGGCCCGTTCCTGTCCTTTCACGTCCGCCAGATCAGGCAGGCCCGCGTCGCTGGCGATTTGTCCGGCCTTGGCGGGTTCAAGGGGGACTTGGCCGGTGTAGTGGCGCACGACGTCGCCCAGCGTCTTGGCCGCAGTGACGCGAGTTGCATCGACCCACGCCGCCTCAGATCCGGACCCGGCTGGACAAAGCAGACCGCGATCCTGTTCGGCGGCTGCCATCGCTGCTGGCAGTGCCCCCAAGACCGGGATCAGGTTGCCATCAAGGGATAACTCGCCCAAGGCGACGGTCCCCTCGATCGCATCTGCAGGCAGGATGCCCAGGCCGGCAAGGAGGGCGAGTGCGATGGGCAGATCAAAGTGCGACCCTTCCTTGGGCAGATCGGCAGGGGACAGGTTGATCGTGATCCGCTTGGAGGGCAGGGCAATGGACATCGCCGTGAGTGCGGCCCGCACCCGTTCGCGTGCTTCTGACACGGCCTTGTCCGGTAGCCCGACAATAGAGAACCCCGGCAATCCGGGTGTCATAGCGCATTGCACTTCGACTTCGCGCGCTTCGACCCCCTGAAACGCCACTGTATAGGCCCGTGTCACCATGATCTCACCTTCACCAGATATGGTTAATGGCTAGCGGCGGGTGGTTTATGATTGGTTAACACTGGGAAGTTGGACGTTCTGCAACCAAGCTGGTAGCATATTGCATGCTCGCCAGCCTGCAGAAATTGATTGAACGTCAGATCCAGAAGGCCCGTTTGCGTGGCCAGCTGGAGGGATTGCAGGGTGAGGGGCAGCCCCTGCCCGAACGTCCCGAGGAGACCTTTGTCGATGTCGGTGAAGCCGTGGGGTTTCGTATGATGGCGCAGGCGGGTGTGGTTCCCGAAGAAATCCAGATCAAGAAAGAGTTGGATGCGCACAAGGCGCTTTTGGCCTCACTGACTGATCCGGAAGAGCGAAAGAAAGCGATGGCCGAATTCGCCCGCCTCGAATTGCGCTACAACATCGCACGTGAATCCCGTCAGAGATTCCTTGGCTGACTAGGCGACGGGCCATTCCGCTGTTGGCAGGCCCATGTCGTACGGGAACGGGTCATAGATGACCTTGAGGCCTTCGGTTCGCCATGCCTTGAACGCAGGGTCTTGGATAGTCGTTTCGCAATATGCACGCGAGGCGTCACTGACTGGGAGGTCATAGCCAACAATGCGGGCGCAGACCGGCGCATAGAACGCATCCGCGATGCTATAAGCACCGAACAGCCATGGACCTTCCGTTTTGAATTTTCGGGCATGCGCCCACAGAGTTTCGACGCGGGCAATGTCGCGCAGCACTGCCTTGGACGGGACGTAGCCAACGTTGACGTGTTGCAACTGCATCGCGCATTCGCCGCGCAGCGCGCTGAAACCGCCGACCATTTCGGCGCACAGCATCCGCGCCGTGGCCCGTGCCGCACTGTCTGCCGGCCACATGCCAGCATCTGGGTTATCCTCGGCGAGTGTTTCAGCCATGGCGAGGCTTTCTCCGACAACCGTCCCATCCGGACGCTTCATCGCCGGAACAAGCCGCACGGGGCTCAGATGTGCCATCTCCGCTGCCATGGTTCCACCATAGAGACCGACAAGATGTGAACGGTAAGGGAGGTTGAATTTTTCCATCATCAGCCAGCCGCGCAAGGACCAGCTCGAGAAAGTACGATCGCCGATATAGAGGTCATATGTCATAAAAGGCACGCTAGGCGAGGCGACGGCCAAAAAGCCAACGCAGATTTGTGGCCCCTGCCATCACGGAAGGTGATTGATATGCGTCGCTTGGCCTGAGCTCGGGTGAAGTGTTGTGACCGACAGGTTATCGATCTTGTGGGCGAGTACCGCGGTCGCTGAAACGCCCAAAACGGCCTGTACCTGCGTTAGTATCACCCCGAAATGAGCAACTGCGATGATATGTGAGTCCGGGTGTTTAGCATTTATCCGGCTCACGACGGCAGCCACGCGCGCGGCGGAGATGTTCCAGCTTTCTCCTCCCGGGGGCGTGTGATGTCCGGGCTCTTCCCAATAGGCGCGGGACAGATCCGGGTGCCAGTCCGACGCGGTGTCAAAGCCGACCCCGTCCCATGTGCCAAAGTGGAATTCACGTAAGGATGGATCGTGGGGCAGGCGAGTGCGGAGGCCTTGGATGGCGTCGGCGGTGTCGACACAGCGGGTCAGGTCGGAAGAGATTACGAGGGCGTCATCGGGCAAGTGTGCATTGAGCCGGTCCAGTGCGGCATGATCAGACAGGTCGGCGGGCACGTCGCGCCAGCCGGTAAAGGTCTTTTGATGGGTCGGGCCATGGCGCACCCAGTGCCAAGTGGTCATGTACGGGTGTCCTTGAGGCTGCGCGGCAGGCCCGCCACCACGTGCAGGACGTGATCGGCCTGTTGCGCCAGCGAGATGTTAAGCCGTCCTTGCGCCTCGCGGAATCGCCGGGCCAGTACGTTTTCAGGCACAATCCCCTGACCCACTTCGTTTGACACGATCACAACCGGCGCGCGGCATCGGGCGAGTGCTGCGAGCAGCGCACCCTGTTCCGCCTCCAGATCGTGTTCATCCAACATGATGTTTGTCAGCCACATGGTCGCACAATCCAATAGGATTGCCTGATCCGGAGTGGTCTGATCCAAAGGTGTTCCCAGATCAACAGGCGCATTGATGGTGGTCCATTCCGGCCCACGGCGGGCGCGATGCAGATCAACTTTGTCCTGAATCTCGGAATCCCAAATCCGTGCTGTGGCGAGGTACACAAGTTTTAACCCGCTGTTAACCAATATGTTTTCAGCCGTTCGGGATTTTCCAGAGGCTGCACCGCCAAGGACGAAGGTCAGGGAAGGCAACATTTTTGACCTCGTGAGTGAACCAATGCGCGGTTCCGTCCGTAAACATCTCAAGTGCGCAAAACAAGCATAACATCCACAGGGGGATGAATGAATGCCATTGGATAACGCCCGAGAGTTTTCTCTGTCGCGGACGGCAATGAAAGCCGAATTACTGGATGCCGAGACCGAATTGCGCCTTGCATACGCCTGGCGGGATGACCGGGACGAGGCCGCACTGCATCGCCTGATTACAGCCTACATGCGCCTCGCCATTTCCATGGCGTCCAAGTTTAAACGCTATGGTGCGCCCATGAACGACCTGATTCAGGAAGCAGGTCTGGGGCTGATGAAAGCGGCTGACAAGTTTGATCCTGACCGTGGGGTTCGTTTTTCCACATACGCTGTCTGGTGGATCAAGGCGTCTATCCAAGACTATGTGATGCGCAACTGGTCGATGGTGCGCACTGGGTCAACATCTTCGCAAAAATCTCTGTTCTTCAACATGCGTCGGGTGCAAGCCCGCCTTGAGCGTGAAAGTGCGGCGGCGGGTGAAGTGCTCGACAAGCATCAGATGCGTCAGATGATCTCGACCGAGATTGGGGTGCCACTGCACGACGTTGAGATGATGGAAGGGCGCTTGTCCGGGTCCGACTATTCTCTGAACGCGACCCAATCCGTGGAAGATGAGGGGCGCGAGTGGATTGATGCACTCGTCGATGAAAGCGCCCAAGCTGAAGAGACTGTGGAACATCGCCACGACACAGAACAGCTGCGCGAGTGGCTTTTGTCAGCGCTCAACTCGCTCAATGAACGCGAGCGGTTTATCGTCCGCGAACGCAAGTTGCGCGATCAGCCCCGCACTTTGGAAAGCCTTGGTGATGAGTTGAACTTGTCCAAGGAACGGGTGCGTCAGCTCGAGGCCGCCGCATTTGGCAAGATGCGCAAAGCGCTTGAGAATCAAAGCCGTGAGGTCCACCACTTCCTCGTATGAGAAGCCTTGTTACCCTCCTGTTGATATCATGGGGCCTGCCGGTTTTGGCGGGCCCTTTTTCTGCGGATATTGTCGTTTTGGGCGAGGCCCATGACAACCCGCATCACCACGCGAGACAGGCTGAGATCGTGGCCGAGGTGGAGCCCGCAGCCCTCGTGTTCGAGATGCTGACCGAAACGCAGGCACTGGCCTATATCCCGGGTGCGGACGTGGCCACTCTGGCGGCAGCCTTTGAGTGGGATATTTCCGGTTGGCCAGATTTCGAAATGTACCACCCGATTTTTGCCGCAGCCCCTGATGCGCAGGTGTTTGGCGCAGCGGTGCCTCGCACAGCGGCGCGTCAGGCGATGACGGATGGGCTGGCGTCCGCGTTTGGGAGCGGCGCTGAGGCCTACGGATTGACCACTCCGTTGGAGTCCACAGAGCAAGAGGCGCGCGAAGCTCTGCAAATGACTGCTCATTGCGACGCTTTACCCGAAGACATCCTGCCCGCGATGGTCGACATCCAGCGTCTGCGCGACGCGCAATTGGCCAAGATTGCCCTCAAGGTATTTGAGCTGACGGGCGGGCCCGTGATCGTGATCACAGGCAACGGACATGCACGCACTGATTGGGGAATGCCGGTCTACCTCAAACGCTCCGCTCCGGAAGTGTCCATCACCGCCCTTGGTCAGGGCGAAGCTGGCGTTGCCCCTACTGGCACCTTCGATGTTGTCGAATATACGGACAGCATCGAGCGTGAGGATCCGTGCTTAGCCTTCAAGTCATAAACCTGAACTGACCTGCTTATACCCGGGCTGGCTCTTGGCGCAGCCTCGGCCTATGGTCACCCACGTTTAAACCCCGCCGGAGTGACAGCCCATGCTGCAAGACAAACGCATATTGCTGATCCTGACTGGAGGCATCGCGGCCTATAAAGGGCTCGACCTCATCCGCCGTCTGCGCGAACGGGGTGCCGCTGTCACCCCAGTGCTGACCCGCGCGGCGGAACAGTTTGTGACACCGCTGTCGGTGTCGGCTCTGGCCGGTGAAAAGGTGTATCGCGATCTATTCAATCTGACAGATGAGGCTGAGATGGGGCACATTCAGCTGTCTCGATCTGCCGATCTGATCCTTGTGGCTCCGGCCACTGCAGACATCATGGCCAAGATGGCGCACGGGCGGGCGGATGATTTGGCTTCGACCCTGCTTTTAGCCACGGACACCTCCGTGATGGTGGCCCCGGCGATGAATGTGCGCATGTGGGATCACCCTGCCACTCAACGCAATCTGGCGCAGATAAAGAGCGACGGCGTAAGTGTCGTGGGACCGAATAAAGGTGACATGGCGTGTGGAGAACACGGGCCCGGGCGGATGTCCGAACCGATGGAAATTGTAGCGGCTGTCGAGGCGTATTTTGGACTCCGCCCGCTTTCGGGCAAGCGCGTGTTGGTGACGTCGGGGCCAACGCATGAGCCGATTGATCCAGTCCGCTACATTGCCAACCGGTCTTCAGGGGCTCAAGGAGCCGCTTTGGGTCAGGCACTGGCGGATTTGGGGGCGCATGTGGTCTTTGTGACAGGTCCGGCTGTCGTGCCCCCGCCTATTGGTGTCGAAGTAGTGGCCGTGCAAACAGCGCAGGAAATGAAAGGCGCGGTGAACGCTGCCCTGCCTGTTGATGCGGCTGTCTTTGCCGCCGCTGTTGCCGATTGGCGGGTGGAGGGTGCCAGCGCGCAGAAGCTCAAAAAGGTCGCGGGCGACATGCCCAAATTACAGTTCACTGAGAACCCCGACATTCTGGCTGAGGTCGCACAAATGGACCAAGGACGACCGGGCCTTGTTGTTGGTTTTGCTGCTGAAACTGATGACGTTGTAGCTCACGCCACGGCAAAACGGGCGAGAAAAGAGTGCGACTGGATCGTAGCCAACGACGTCTCCCCCGAAACTGGTATCATGGGTGGCACCGAAAACGCCGTCATTCTGATTACGGATCATGGGGCGGATCCCTGGCCAAGCATGTCCAAAACGGATGTGGCCACACAATTGGCGGCGCGTATATCAGATGCCCTGACCTGATCGTCTCTGGTCAGCGTGGGATTTGGGTTTAATTGACGAGATGAAGATGAACAGCGTGTCCTTGAAATTGATGAGGGTTGAGGGATCGGATCGGTCGATCCCATTGCCTGCCTATGAAACTCCCGGCGCTGCCGGGGCCGATATTCGTGCGAATTTGGCGGATGGTAAGGCTGTTACGCTGTTACCGGGTGCCCGCGCGTTGATCCCCACGGGCCTTGCCATGGCTGTGCCGTTCGGTTTCGAGGTGCAAATTCGCCCGCGCTCTGGTCTTGCTTTGAAACAGGGGATCGCTTTGGTGAACAGCCCGGGCACCATCGACAGTGATTACCGTGGTCAGGTTGGCGTGATCGTGCTTAACACCTCGGATACTGCGTTTGAGATAAAAAATGGGATGCGCATTGCTCAGATGGTGCTGGCCCCCGTGGTGCAGGCCGCCTTTGAGGAGACCGACACACTAGATGAGACCACCCGTGGTGTTGGCGGCTTTGGATCGACGGGGCGCGGCTGATGGTTTTGGTCTTTGCGCTTGCGGCCATACTTTGGGGTTTTGGCGCCCTTATGAAAGTGCCTCATCGCGCCCGGTGGACCATGATTGGCCTGCTCTATGTGTTTGTGCTGGCCCTACAGGTCGCCCTGCCAGATGATCACCCAGTCCGGCTCGCCACCGGGGAAAGCCCCGCCTTCTGGCTGATCCTTGGTGGATTTGCGGCCCTTGTGCTTGGATATCGCACAGTATTGCGTCACCTGAGGGGGCGCGCGCAGCAAGAAGCGGCCAAGGCCGTGCCTGCGCAATCGGGCCCGTTTTCCGACACGGAACTGAACCGCTATGCTCGCCATATCGTGTTGCGTGAAGTTGGTGGGGCTGGTCAGAAGGCACTGAAAGATGCCCGCATTCTTGTCGTTGGTGCAGGGGGCCTCGGGTCGCCCGTGCTGCAATATCTGGCGGGTACCGGTGTGGGCACCATCGGTGTGATTGATGATGATGTGGTCGAGAACACCAACCTGCAGCGGCAGGTCATCCACCGTGATGCCCAAATCGGGAAGCCCAAGGTGTTTTCGGCACAAGCCGCAATGGAAGCGCAGAACCCATTTGTGACTGTGCGGCCCTATCATCGCCGCCTGAACACAGAAATCGTGGATGAATTGCTTGGCGACTACGATCTAGTGATCGACGGGACAGATAATTTCGACACGCGCTATCTGGTGAATGCCGCTGCTGTACGTGCAGGGATTCCGCTGATCTCGGGTGCGTTGACGCAGTGGGAGGGGCAGGTGAGTGTCTTTGATCCAGCCAATGACGCGCCCTGTTACGCTTGTGTCTTTCCTCAGGCTCCAGCGGCGGAATTGGCGCCGTCCTGTGCAGAAGCAGGCGTGATTGGCCCGCTGCCGGGCGTTGTCGGGTCCATGATGGCCGTGGAAGCGGTCAAGATCATCACCGGTGCCGGCACGGCCCTGCGCGGCGAGATGGTCATTTATGATGCGCTTTATGGCGAAAGCCGAAAGATTTCGCTCAAACGACGCCCGGACTGCACAACCTGTGGATCGGCGGTAGCGGCGGGGTGAGCCGCGCCCTACATAGAGCACAAAGGAGATTGCCCACATGACCAACGTGCTATTGCAGGACTGGAACACACCGTTCCAGATCGCTCCCTTTGACGCCATTTCGGACGAAGATTTTGCGCCAGCTTTGGACATCGCGCTTGCGCGTCACCGCGCTGAGATCGATGCGATTGCGGGGGCCGAAACGCCTGCGACCTTTGCCAATACGATCGAGGCGTTGGAGGCGGTTGGACGTGATCTGGATAAGGTTCTGGGCACATTTTACACTGTGGCCGGGGCCGACAGCAATCCGGCCCGAGAGGCGTTGCAGCGTGATTTCTCCCCTAAACTGGCGGCGCATTTTGCGGAGATTTCGGGGAACAAGGCGTTGTTTGCCCGCGTGGCCGATGTCTACGCTGCGCGTGATCATCTGGAGCTGACGGACGAGCAGGCGCGTGTTTTGATGCTGACCCATCGCGGCTTTGTCCGGTCGGGTGCCGCACTTGAAGGTGCCGAAGAAGCACGCATGAAGGTCATCAAAGGGCGGCTGGCTGAACTTGGCACGTCCTTTACGCAGAACCTTCTGGCAGATGAGCGCGACTGGTTCATGGAACTGGGTGAAGACGATCTGGCGGGCCTGCCCGAATTTGTGGTGAACACGGCCCGCGCCGCTGGTGAGGAAAAGGGGACAGATGGCCCGGTTGTGACGCTGTCGCGCTCGCTTATCGTGCCGTTTTTGCAGTTTTCGACCCGCCGTGATCTGCGCGAGGTTGCGTACAAAGCGTGGACAGCGCGCGGGGCCAATGGCGGCGAGACCGACAACCGCGCCATTGCTGCTGAGATACTGGCTTTGCGTGAAGAGCGGGCCAAGCTGCTCGGTTACGAAAGCTTTGCGGCTTACAAGTTGGAAACCGAGATGGCCAAGACACCCGAGGCTGTCCGTGATCTGTTGATGGATGTGTGGAAGCCTGCACGTGCGCAAGCCAATGCAGACGCGCAAGCGCTGGAACAGATGATGATTGAGGACGGTGTAAACGGCCCCTTGGCCCCTTGGGACTGGCGGTTCTATTCGGAGCGTCGCCGCAAGGAAATGCATGATCTGGATGAGGCAGAGGTCAAACCGTATTTCCAGCTGGAACGTATTATCGAGGCGTCTTTCGCCTGTGCGAACCGATTGTTTGGGCTGGAGTTTCGCCCGCTGGATATCCCGCTTTATCATTCTGACTGTCGCGCATGGGAAGTCACCCGTCGTGGCGCCCATGTGGCCGTATTTATTGGGGACTACTTTGCGCGTGGATCAAAGCGTTCAGGTGCGTGGTGCTCGGCCATGCGTGCGCAGGCCAAGTACCCGGAGGTACAGGCCCCGGTGGTGATCAACGTCTGCAATTTTGCCAAAGGTGACCCCGCGCTGTTGTCCTATGATGATGCGCGCACGTTGTTTCACGAGTTTGGCCACGCCCTTCATCAGATGTTGTCGGATGTGACTTACGAGTCGATCTCTGGCACCTCTGTGGCCCGGGACTTTGTGGAGCTGCCCAGCCAACTTTATGAACACTGGCTGGAAGTTCCAGAGGTGCTGAAGGAATACGCGGTACACGCCGAGACAGGCGAGGCGATGCCTGCGGCGCTCTTGGAAAATGTCCTGGCCGCTGCGACCTATGACATGGGTTTCCAAACTGTGGAATATGTTGCATCGGCGATGGTTGATCTGGCGTTTCACGACGGTGCCGCGCCTGCTGATCCGATGGCCAAGCAAGCTGAAGTTCTAGCTGATCTGGGTATGCCTGCCGCAATTTCGATGCGCCATGCGACCCCGCATTTTGCTCATGTGTTCGCGGGCGATGGCTATTCTTCGGGGTATTACAGCTACATGTGGTCCGAAGTGATGGATGCCGACGCCTTTGCCGCCTTTGAAGAGGCGGGTGGGCCGTTTGATGCCGAGCAGGCGCAGGCGCTTGAGGCGCATATCCTCAGCACGGGCGGGTCTGTGGATGCGGGGGAGTTGTACAAGGCGTTTCGCGGGCGGCTGCCTGACGTTGAAGCGCTGCTCAAAGGGCGTGGGCTTGCTGCGTGATCTTGATGAGGCTGCACCACGACATTTTTTAGGGGCTTTGCCCCGTCCTTCGGACTCCCCAGGATTTTTTTGAATCAGAGAAGTTGGGGGGCGTCAGTACCCAGCGCGTCTGTCCACGAGGTGCAGGAAGGGTTCGCCCGCCTCTCCGCGCCGGATATTTTCGGCGATGGTTTTGGCGGAGTAGGCGGCGCGGGTTTCTGCCGCGACATGGGGTGTGACGGTCACCTTTGGATGGGCCCAGAAGGGGTGGTCCTTTGGCAGCGGTTCGATCCGGAACACATCCAGAGTGGCGTGCCCAATCTGGTCTGTAGCGAGTGCTGCGAGCAGGGCGTCATCGTCGATCAATGGCCCGCGCCCGGGGTTCAGGATACACGCGCCTTTGGGCATCAGCGCAAGGGTGCGGGCATTCAGTGTATTTTCGGTCTGGGCCGTGCTGGGCAGCAGTAGAACGCAGAAATCTGATCGTTCCAAGGCAGCGTCAAGCCCGTCCGGGCCGGAAAAACAGGTGATGCCGTCGATTTCTTTGGGTGTCCGACTCCACCCTGCAACGTTAAAACCGAAGTTGGCGAGGGCAGTGGCGCAGGCCGCCCCCAGCTCGCCCAAGCCCAGAATGGTCACACGGGTATCAAATGCCAAAGGCGGGGGCACAGGCTCCCATGTGCCGGGGGCCACTGTGATATGAGCGTCCATCCCCAGATGCAGGCGCAGGATATGCCCTGTGACCCACTCGATCATGCCTTGGGTCAGGGCCGGGTCGACCATGCGCGCCAGAGGCAAGTGAAGTGTGGGGTTTCCGACGATGGCCTCGACCCCGGCCCAGAGATTCAGCACGGCTTTGGCGCGGGTATAAGGCGCAAAGTCCGGAAGGTCGGAATTCGGTGCGTAGACGATGTAGTCGACCTCGTCGGCTGGGATATCGGTGGCGAGGTGCGCGTTTATCCCAACTGCAGCGATCTCGTTGCGCAGTGGTGCTTCATAGACAGGCCATTGCTCAATCTGCGCAGCAAACAGGACGTTGACGCTCATGTGGCAAAGGCGGCGTCGAGGCTCGCCATACCCTTGATCTCGATCGGGTTGCCTGCAGGATCGGTGAAGAACATGGTGCTTTGTTCACCCGGTTCCCCTTCGAAGCGGATTTGCGGTGCGAGGATAAAGTCGACACCTTTTGCAGTCAGCCTGTCGGCAAGCGCGCGCCAGTCCGACATCGGCAGGACAGCGCCAAAGTGGGGCATAGGCACGTCGTGCTCGCCCACTTTGCCTGTGGGGGCCGAAGCAAAGGGTGTGCCCAAATGGCAGGACAGTTGATGCCCAAAAAAGTCAAAGTCGACCCAAGTGTCCGTGCTGCGCCCCTCGGCACAGCCCAGCAGATCGCCATAAAACGCGCGTGTATCGTCTAGGTCAGCGACGTTGAAAGCAAGGTGAAAGAGGGCCATGGCAGTTCCTTTAGCGGGGGCGGTGGACATGTGCGCTTTGGGCCAGACCAAAGGCAAGCATCAGGACCAGCATGGCTGATCCACCATAGCTGACCAGTGGCAAGGGGACGCCAACCACGGGCGCAAGGCCCATGACCATCGACATGTTGACCGCAAAAAAGAGGAAGAAGTTGAGCGCGATGCCGAGCGTCAGCAGTGACGAAAACCTATCCTTATTCGCTAGCGCCGAGACCACGCAGAACAGGATGATGAGTGCGTAGAGGGCGAGCAGGGAGAACGCACCTACAAAGCCGAACTCTTCGGCAAGCGTCGTAAAGATGAAGTCGGTGTGTTTCTCGGGCAGGAAATTCAGCCGGGACTGGGTGCCTTGCATGAACCCACGCCCCGTCCATCCGCCGGATCCCAATGCGATCTTGGATTGTGTGATGTGATAGCCCGCGCCGAGCGGGTCAGAGCTTGGGTCAAGGAAGGTGTCGATTCGCCGGAACTGGTAATCCTGAAGCAACTGCCACGGCGTGCCGCGCGATTGCAGCACGGTGGTGATCAGGCCCACACCTGCTGCAATCACGGCTGCGAAATAGGCCCAATGGACACCGGCCAGGAACATCAACCCGCCGCCTGCGGCCATCAACAGGATTGATGTGCCAAGATCGGGTTGGCGCAGCACCATCGCTGTCGGGACCAGGATTAGGATGACGGGTAGAAGTACCCAGATGGGTCGCGATTTTTTGGTTGACGGCAGCCAGTCATAGTAGGCGGCCAGCATCAGGACCAACGTGACCTTCATCAATTCAGATGGTTGCAGCCGGATAAACCCCAGATCAATCCAGCGCTGTGCGCCCATACCGACCGAGCCAAAGAATTCGACAGCCAAGAGGAGCATGAGTGAACCGAGGTAGGCCACGGACGCCATGTTGCGCCAGAACCATGCAGGCACCATCGCCACCATGATCATCAACACAAAACCGACTGCAAAGCGTTTCATCTGCGGCTCTGCCCATGGCGTGTATGAGCCACCAGCCACCGAATACAGCATCAGGAAACCGACACCGGCCACCGCAGCCAGCAGCAACGCAAGCGGCCAGTTCAGGTACAGGATCTTGCGCGGCCCGGTGGGGACGTATTTGGCATTATACTCAAGATAACTCATGCCTGATCCTTGCCGGTGATGTTCGCCAGCGGTTGAATGGCACGTAACGTCTCTTGTTGTTCACGGATGCGCTCGCGGTCCTTGGTTGGGTAGGCCTCAAGCGGAGGATCGCCGCCTGCCAGCGCCTGCAAGGTCACATCGCGCGCGATCGGGGCTGCGGCCCGTGACCCGCCGCCGCCATGTTCGACGACCACGGCCACGGCGTATTTCGGATTGTCATAGGGTGCGTAGTTGACGAACAGTGCGTGGTCGCGCCGTTCCCAAGGTAGATCTGCGTTGCGGGTGACACCGCGCGCGCGTTCCGCCGCGGTGATGTTGCGCACTTGTGATGTGCCCGTCTTACCCGCCATGCGCATGGCATCGTCAATGATCCGGCTGCCATAGGCTGTGCCGCGCCGGTCGTTAACCGTATCAAACATCGCCCGCCGCATCTTGCGCAGGTTGTTTTCGTTCAAGCCAAGGCTTTCGCCGCCAAGTTCGGGCTGTTCGATTCCGTCTACCGATTTGATCAGCCTTGGTTTGACCTCGTTCCCGCTGGCCAGCCGCGCAGCCATCACCGCCAGTTGCAGAGGAGAGGCCAACATGTATCCCTGCCCGATAGAGGCGTTGACCGTATCGCCGACGCGCCAGTCATCCCCGTGGGTGCGCAATTTCCAGTCCTTGGTCGGTGTCAGACCTGCTGCCACTGCGGACATTGGCACATCGTGGCGGATGCCAAGGCCAAAGCGGTTGGCCATGGCCGAAATCTTTTCGATCCCGACCTTTACGGCGAGATCGTAGTAATAGACGTCACATGACTGTTTCAGCGAGTTTTGCAAATTTACCGAGCCGTGCCCCGCGCGTTTCCAGCAGTGAAAACGGCGCCCTGATACTTCAAGGTGGCCGGGGCAATAGACGGTGTCGTCCGGCCCGATCATTCCCTCTTCGAGTGCGGCCATGGCCGTGATCATCTTGAAGGTCGAGCCGGGCGGGTAGATGCCCTGCACAGTTTTAGAGGCCAGCGGTCTGTATTTGTTTTCGGTCAGTGAGGTATAGTCACGGGTCGAAATCCCGCGCACGAAAAGGTTGGGATCGTATGTGGGCGCAGATGAGATGGCGAGCAGATCGCCATTGGTGCAGTCCATCACGACGGTGCTTGCGCTTTCCCCGTTCAGGCGTGCTTGCACATAGCTTTGCAGTTTGGAGTCGATGGTCAGTTGCAGATCAGATCCTGCCGTGCCTTCGCGGCGATCCAACTCACGCATTACACGGCCCGTCGCGTTCACCTCGACCCGTTTGGCACCGCCTTTGCCGCGCAGCAGGTCTTCTGCTTTGGCTTCGACCCCAACTTTGCCGATCTGGAACCGTGGGATGCGCAGCAGTTGGTCAGGATCATCCAGCCGTTCCAAATCATAGTCGCTGACCGGGCCTACGTAGCCCAGCACATGGGCATAGTCAGAGCCAAAGGGATAGACGCGGCTGAGGCCAACCTCGGGTGTGATACCGGGCAGGGCGGGGGCGTTGACGCTGACGCGGCTGAGGTCTTCCCATGTGACCTCGTCCGCGACCGTGATCGGCAGAAATGGCGCGGAACGCTTCATCTCGGCCATGGCGCGGTCGACCTCTTCGGGGTCCAACTCAACCACTTTTCCCAGCCGTTCTAGCACCTCGGCCACGTCTCCTGCATCCTCCCGCACTACCACAATGCGGTAGCTGGGCGCGTTGCGCGCCAGCGGCACGCCATTGCGGTCAAACACTTCACCGCGTGACGGTGGTATGATGCGCATGTTGATCCGGTTTTCTTCGGCCAACAGGCGGAACTGGTCGGCCTGATCGACCTGCAGAAACTGCATGCGCGCGGCCAGCGCGCCGACAAAGGCCAGTTGTACTCCACCAAGGATCGCCGCCCGCCGCGTGATCAGACGGTGGTTTGCTTCGATATCAACGCGGGGTCGTTTCACGAGCGCACCCCCTTGCTGCCCATCTCGTTCGGGGCTGCCTTACGTACGCCCAAGAGACCATGGGTGATCGCAACGACCAGCGGATAGGCCAGAACCGTGACGACGATCTGGATCAGAGCAGGGACAAGCGGCGCACGTTCAACCAGCATCAATGCCAGAATGAGTTGATAGGCGATCCCGATCCCAATGATCCAGACAGCGACGGACGCAAATTCGCTGGCAAGTGACGCATCCCGCAGGCTGCGCGACTGCGACTTCATTTTTTCGCACGCGATCAAAGCTAGCACAGCCCACAGCCCCGGTGGGCGTTGGAGCAGCAGGTCGGCCATCAAAAACACCACTGCCAGAAGGACGGCGGGCACATATTCAGGGCGGCGCACGGACCATGCCAACCCGAAACACAGCACAAAATTTGGCCAGATCAGGCCTCCAGCGGCAGTTTGCAAAGGCAACAGGTGCAGGAACAGGATGGCCAGTACCAGCAGTCCGAAGCTTAGGCGCATGGTCCAAAGGCGAGAGGAAATCTGTTCGTTCATTCGGTCACCTCCGTCAGTTCCTCGGGCGTTTCTTGTGGAGTTGCGCTGCCCTCCAGAACGTCCGTCGTATCGGATACGGGTTCATTGCCGTAGTGGCGCAACACGCGCAGGAATTCGAGCCGTTCGTAATCTGCAGCCAACCGCACGCGCAGTCGCCCGCCCGGATCAGCTGCGACCTGACCCATGAGCAGTCCAGCAGGAAAAACACCGCCATCTCCGCTGGTCACCACTCGGTCGCCGGGGCGTACGAGGTCGGGGTTTTCCAGAAAGTCGATGGGCGGTGCGGCCGAGTTGTCGCCTGCCACAATCGCGCGCTGGCCGGACGGTTGGATAACGGCCGGAATGCGGCTGGAAGCGTCGGTGACCATGATCACGCGACTGGTATTCTGCGCCACGCCGGAGATACGTCCAACCAGTCCGATGCCGTCCATGGTCGCCCAGCCTTCAACGATGCCATCACGGGCGCCCACGTTCAGCAGGACAGATTGGCGGAAGGGAGACCCTGAATCCGCCAGCACCACGCCGGTGATGTATGTCAGGCGCGGGTCGAGGCGCACGTTGTTCAGGTCAAGCAGCCGCGCGTTTTCCTGTTCCAGTTGGAGCGCAGCTTCTTTCCAGGACTGCATTTGGCGCAACTCACGGCGCAGTTCCGAATTTTGTTCCACAATGCGGCGGTAACTTTGGAAATCGCGAGCAAGGTTGATTGTGCCGGTCACGGGGGCCATCGCCCAGTCAAGGTTGGGCACGATCTGGTCGGTGACTTGGGCGCGGAACCGTTCGACCCTCGGGCTGTCGATCCGCCAAAGCAGGAAAATACCGGTCAAGATCAGAACCAGAACAGCCAAAACCAGCCGCCGCAGCGGGCCGGCATAGTCCACATTTGTGCTGTCCTTGGCCAAGATACCTCACCTCGGTTGGGAGATTGGTCTGATGGTCTGCTATTTGCCCCTTTGGGGCAAGAAAACTGTTTGTTGGCGTCAGCCTGTCAGTTTAGCTGTCGTAGTCGATGGCGTGACGCAATTGGGTTTCATACTCCAACGCCTTGCCGGTGCCCAAGGCCACGCAGTTCAAACTTTCGTCAGCGATGGATACGGCCAGCCCGGTCTGTTCGCGCAAGGCCAGATCAAGATCGCCCAATAGCGCGCCACCTCCCGTGAGCATAACACCCCGGTCCACGATATCAGCGGCCAGATCAGGCGGCGTGGTTTCAAGAGCGGTCATGACTGCTTCGCAAATCTGTTGAACCGGCTCGGCGAGCGCTTCGGCGATCTGGGCCTGTGTAACTTCGATCTCTTTGGGCACACCATTCAGCAGGTCACGGCCTCGGATCTGCATCGAGGTGCCACGCCCATCGTCGGGCATGCGGGCCGTGCCGATAGAAGTCTTAATCCGCTCGGCCGTTGTCTCACCGACCAGCAAATTTTGCTGGCGGCGCAGGTAGGAAATGATTGCCTCGTCCATTCGGTCGCCACCGACTCGCACAGACCGGGCATAAACGATGTCGCCAAGGGACAGAACGGCCACCTCGGTTGTCCCGCCGCCAATATCCACAACCATGTTGCCGGTGGGGTCGGTGATAGGCATTCCGGCCCCAATCGCCGCAGCGATAGGTTCTGCAATCAGACCCGCACGACGCGCCCCTGCGGACAGAACGGATTGCCGAATGGCGCGTTTTTCAACGGGTGTGGCGCCGTGCGGCACACAGACGATGATCTTGGGCTTGGAAAACGTGCTGCGCTTATGAACCTTGCGGATGAAATGTTTGATCATTTCTTCGGCAGTGTCGAAGTCGGCGATAACGCCTTCACGCATGGGCCTGATCGCTTCGATACTGCCGGGTGTGCGGCCGAGCATCAGCTTGGCATCTTCGCCCACGGCGAGGACTTTTTTCACACCGTCCTTGATGTGATAGGCCACAACAGATGGTTCTGACAGCACGACACCCTTGCCTTTGACGTAGACCAGAGTGTTCGCAGTGCCGAGATCAATCGCCATGTCTGACGAGAACAAGCCACCAAGATTTCCGAATATCGACATCTGCTGCGCACCTCGAATGCTTATGGGCACCCCGACTCGGGGGTGCGTGCAATTCGTGGTCTTATAGGGAGGGGTTTAACCGGGTTAAAGGCCGTTTTCAGCACATAACAAGCGCTATCGCGCCGATCAAAGTGCAAGAACGTTCGCCATATCATCGGGTTATTCGCCAAGAACATCTGAACAGTTATTTTGCGTCCTTGCGTGGACGTACCGTCAGGTTGGCAAGGAAGTAGGTATTGAACAGGTTTAGCGTATTGATGAACACCTCGACCGAGTAGCCGAAAACGAAACTAAGTAGATAGATCAATGGCCTGTTCAGTTCCACGCCGGCAGTCAGGATATTGGATGGGACAAGCAACATCGACAACGTCATCGCCGCAAGACCGGCAAAAATTGTGCGCATAAATGAATAGAAAAAGCCAAGCGGGGCAACACTGGGGTTCAGCACGCGCCACATACAGTAAACAACAGACCCCAGCATGCCATAGAGGATCGGCAAGGCCCAAAGGTGGATCGTGTTAAGCCACTCCCGCAGATCCTTAATGCGGACGCTCACGGCATCGAGCGTGTCTTGATAAAAGCTGACCGCGCGACGATTGGCGCGTTCCATTGTTTCAAACTGCGCATTTTTGACAGCGGTAAAGCGTTTATCGAACACGCTGGGTGTCAGGATTGCGTCGAAGGTTTCCTGAGTGTCGACCATCCCGACTACGCCTCCGAGGTCCCAGCCTTGTGTGCCTTCGCTTCGGGCAAGTTGAGTAAGTTCATCGCCAGTCAGTTGATCGACGTCTGTAGTGGGCGCCTGGGAGTTTTCACTCCTAGAAAGCTGCGTGCCCTCAGCATTTGAGACCTGTGCTTCTTCATTTGATGGTTGTTGTATGACGGCTTTCTCCGGGCACCCGAAAACGGAGTCGATTGCGACATTGAGCACACCCGAATCTCCTGCCTTAGAGCAGACCCAGTTTGTCAGGAACTCACCCGGTGCGCGGTACACGCGGGCTTCGTCCCACAGGCCATGCATACGCGACATCAACTCTGTTTCGCGCGAATAGTGCTGTTGCAGGGTCGAAATCCCTTCGAGATACATCAGTTGCGGTTCCAAATTGTCGGTGCCGACATCCGACGCCACTTTGTCAAAGAGGATCTTCATTTCGACCAGTCGCGCGATTTCGCTGGAATGATCAAACTCCAAAAACTCCTGCGCTTCGGCTACAGCCACGGAGGCCCGGTTTGCCCAATAGGTGAAGTTGAACACCGCGGCGACCAACAGAAACCCTGCGAGGCAAAGCAGCAGGCTGGTCAGGATCGGAGTTCCGCGTCCCACGGGCGACTTTCCATGCAGCACTTCGCCAATCGTGTAGGTATCTATGCGCAGGCACAGTCGATCATATGCCGTTTGAAACGCATCGCGCAATGCTAGGACATCAGCGTCTGCGATGGCGGAAAAGTCATCAGAGCGATCAAATAAGCTGAGGGCTTGTGCGAGGTCACCACTGTCTTCGCCCTGCACATGCATCAAGTAGTCGCGTAGATTAGAAGCTTCGTAAACCAGTGTGGTAAGTCGTTGTTTCTGATCCATAATGTGACCTCTTCAAAGACTATTACTGAATGACACCTGAGAACGTCCCACGTTGTGTTCGGCATTCACAGGGCGAACCAGATGGCGCGGGGACAAGGGGCCAACACCACCCACCCGGCACCACGCATGCGCCAGACGGTATGTTTTGAGCGGTGGATATCGTAGCGGTGCCTGCGATTATACAAGCAAGAAAAAGGGCTGCGGTTGCGGCGCGGATGCGTATGATCGGCATGACGGAATCTCAATAAATTGGACGCTAATATTTCAACCTTGAGTTACGTTTCCACCTGAGTCAATGAAATTTGACTAAAGTTTCAATGCGTTGCGACCATGTAAGGGGTAATTTTAGGTTGTGCCGTCATGGTTTCAGCGGTGCTCAAGTACGCGACCACGTGGGCAGACGCCACCAAAACGGGCGCTCGTTCAATGCCGTGATTTTGGAGCGCTTAGGAGTCGATACCGCCCACCGTTTACGGACTAAGGTTCGTCGGTACCAGCGCAGCGGGCCCGGGCACAAATGCCCGGGCCAGTGATCTCAAAACTGTGCCTGTTTAGGGTAACGTCGGAGACAAAAGGTACATCGCTTCAAGCGCAAAACCTGGAGTTGCGCCTATGCTGTTGCCAAAAGCGTCAGAAACACCCCCTTCTGCGAACAAGGCTGACAGACCTGTATCAACAACCAGTCTGAAATCAGAATCCCCGCGGCGCATGGCCAGCCCGTGTTTTTCAATCGTCAGAAGATTCTCGAAGACATTGTAAGCTTCCGCATTGCCGCTGGACTGCACCATTTGCATCAGAATGGATTGGTCTGCAAAGTATGCGGAAATAGCATCGGAATCGAGCGCAGCCATCCCGGCCGCATGATCATCGAATTCGACGACTTCTGCATCCATATTCATCGATCCCAATGTAGTGTTGAGGGCTACAAGCGTTGTTGTGGCGCTTCGGACACCAATCTTTTTACCGGCCAATTCTTCAAATGCGCCCGGTCCGCCCTTCTTTAGGGCAACAGTCGTGCCATCGACGTAAGTGGGTGTCGAAAAATCGACGAGTGCCCGTCGGGACAGGGTGATCGTTGCCGCACCACAGAGCAAGTCAATCTCGCCGTTTGCGACTTTTTCGAACCGGTTTTCAGTTGTAACGGGTTCGAAGACCACGTCCATGGTCTCAAGGGCGAGTGAGTCCGCAATTTTCTGGGCCAAACGCGCGCAAAGTTCGACGGAATACCCTTGCGGGCCATTGTCACCGAGGACCGACAACGGGGATGCGTCTGTGCGAAACCCAATGACGAGCTCGCCTGTGTTTTTGATTTTGTCGATTGTCTGGGCAGACGCGACTGTCGTCAGAAGCAGAGTTGCCGCGATTGCAGCAGATAAAAGACGCATGACACTATCCTGTTTTTGGTTTGGTGGGTTGCTTATGGGTGAAACTGGCGAACAACAAAAGAGATGCCGCACATTCATGCGGCATCTCAGGCTCTTCTTTAAGCGGGTTGTTTGCGCCGGATGCGCAATCAGCTGACGTCTTTGTAGCTGACTTCGCGCTTATCAGAGCCTGTTTTCTCACGTCGCACCAGCAAGCGGTTGAGCGCGTGTATGTAGGCCCGCGTGCTGGCCACGACAGTGTCTGTGTCCGCGGATTGGCCGGTCACGATGCGCCCGTCTTCTTCCATCCGCACGGACACTGTCGCCTGCGCGTCTGTACCTTCGGTAACTGCGTGCACCTGATACAGCTGCAGGCGAGCGGAGTGCTCCACCAGCGCCTTGATGCAGTTGAAAGACGCGTCCACCGGACCGTCTCCGGTTTGCGTCGTTTTGTGTTCGGTCCCATCGATGTCGAGCACCATGTCTGCCTGCTGAGGGCCATCGGTGCCACACACAACGCGCATAGAGACCAGCTTGATCCGGTCTTCTTCCGGATCTGTAGCGGTGCGCATCAGCGCGATCAGGTCATCTTCGTAGATTTCCTTTTTGCGGTCGGCCAGCGCTTTGAATCGTACGAAGACGTCCTTGAGTTGGTTGTCGCCCAGTTCAAAGCCGAGTTCTTCGAGCTTGGAGCGCAGAGCAGCGCGGCCCGAGTGTTTACCCATCACGAGGTTGGTCGCCGACAGCCCCACGTCTTCGGGCCGCATGATTTCGAACGTCTCGGCGTTTTTCAGCATGCCGTCCTGATGGATGCCGGATTCATGTGCAAAGGCGTTCTTGCCCACGATGGCCTTGTTGAACTGCACCGGGAAGCCGCTGACCGTGGCAACGCGACGCGAGATGTTCATGATCTTGGTTGAATCGATGCCGGTGCGGAACGGCATGATGTCGTTGCGCACTTTAAGGGCCATCACCACTTCTTCCAGAGCAGTATTGCCGGCGCGCTCGCCCAGACCGTTGATCGTGCATTCGATCTGACGTGCACCTGCTTCGACAGCGGCAAGACTGTTCGCCGTCGCCATGCCAAGGTCATTGTGGCAGTGGGTGGCAAAGATCACCTCGTCGGCACCGGGCACATTTTCGATCAGTTTGGAGATCAGGTCTGCGCTTTCACGAGGGGCAGTGTAGCCGACGGTGTCGGGGATGTTGATCGTTGTCGCACCGGCTTTGATCGCGATTTCTACGACGCGGTAGAGGTAGTCGATTTCCGTACGCGTCGCGTCCATCGGTGACCACTGCACGTTGTCACACAGATTGCGGGCGTGGGTGACGGTCTCTTCAATCCGCTCGGCCATCTCGTCCTTGGTGAGGTTTGGAATGGCGCGGTGCAGGGGCGAGGTGCCGATGAAGGTGTGGATGCGCGGTTGGTTTGCGTGCTTTACGGCCTCCCAACAGCGGTCGATGTCGCCAAACTGCGCGCGGGCAAGGCCGCAAATCACCGAGTTTTGCGCGTTTTTGGCAATTTCGGTAACGGCGTTGAAGTCGCCTTCGGAAGCGATGGGAAATCCAGCCTCGATGATGTCGACGCCCATGTCGTCCAGCAGCCCTGCGATTTCGAGCTTTTCCGCGTGGGTCATGGTGGCGCCCGGAGATTGTTCGCCGTCGCGCAGCGTGGTGTCGAAGATGACAACGCGGTCCTGGGTTTTGTCAGTATCGGTCATTTTGGTATCTCTTTGAGTTCTGTTCCTGAAGCCTTTGGCGCGCGGGCGATCCTCTGAGCGGGCGCGCCAACCGGCTGCGCTCAGAGGCGAATTAGGAGCAGGAGGCCACGGCCAAGCGCGCCCGAAAGGCGTGTGCTAGGAGTATGTGTGGCGAATGTCATGGCCGTATTTATACCGTGCCTTTTGCAAATGGAAAGACTGGAATTGCGGACCGTAACCCCGTTCCGCAGTCCGTAACCTTCAAAGGGGTATTTTTCGTCAGAAGAAGTTGATGCGCGCGCCTTGCCTGCTAGGTCGGGGATCATGGATAATATTTTGATTATTGGGGCCTCTGGGGGCATCGGGTCTGCTTTGGTGGATGCATATGCAGCGAGTGGGGCAGAGGTGGACCGACTGTCGCGCTCGGGTGATGGGTTTGACGTGACGGATGCCGGGTCGGTCGCTGAGCATCTGAGTGGACGTGGCCCCTACGACCGGGTTGTTGTCGCGACTGGGGCGCTTGAGATTGCGGGCGCTGCCCCTGAAAAAACCATCAAGGGGTTGGATCCTGCTGCGATGGCGGATCAGTTTGCATTGAACGCGATTGGCCCAGCCTTGATCCTGTCGCACGCGCATCATCTGTTGCCCCGTGATCGGCCCGCCGTGATGGCCGTACTGTCTGCGCGCGTCGGGTCGATTGGCGATAATCGGATTGGTGGCTGGATCAGTTATCGTGCGGCCAAGGCTGCTGTAAACCAGATCGTTCATACGGCAGCGATTGAATTGGCGCGCACGCATGGACAGGCGACAGTTGTGGCGCTGCATCCCGGCACCGTAGCCACGGCCTTTACCGAAAAGTATGTGGGCCGCCATCCTGCGGTGCCTCCGCAAGACGCGGCGACCAATCTGATGAGTGTTATGGATGGGTTGAAACCCGAGCAGACTGGGCAGTTCTTTGATTACTCCGGGGCTTCTGTTCCATGGTAGCGCGGTTGATCCTGATCCTTGGGGATCAGTTGAGCGAAAACGTGGCGGCGTTGTGCGCGGCGGACAAAGACCGCGACGTTGTTGTGATGGCCGAAGTTGGTGATGAAGGATCGTACGTTCCCCATCACCCCAAGAAGATCGCGCTGGTTCTGGCAGCGATGCGCAAATTTGCGACCCAGTTACGCGATGATGGTTGGCAGGTGGCCTATTCCGAGCTTGATGACACCGATAACTCCCAATCCATTGCAGGCGAGTTGCTGCGCAGGGCAGATCAGTATGGGGTAAGCAAGGTTCTTGTTACCCGCCCGGGCGAGTACCGCCTGATTGAAGCCCTCGAGGATTGTCCGCTGGATGTGGAGATGCTGGAAGATGACAGGTTCATCGCCTCCCATGCCGAGTTTGAGGCTTGGGCTGAGGGCCGCAAGGCGCTGCGTATGGAATATTTCTATCGTGATATGCGCCGCAAGACCGGCCTGTTGATGGATGGGGATCAACCGGCAGGCGGCAAGTGGAATTTCGATCACGACAATCGCAAACCTTCCCCGGGAGAGGTCACATTTTCCGGACCCATGCAGTTTGAACCAGATGACGTCGTGACCGAAGTTCTGGAATTGGTCGAGGCGCGTTTTGGCAATCATTTCGGGGATTTGCGCCCGTTCTGGTTTGCCACGGATCAGGCGCAGGCCAGACAGGCACTGGCGCATTTTGTCCGCTATGGTCTGGCCCGGTTTGGCGACTATCAGGACGCGATGCTGGCAGACAATCAGTTCCTCTACCATGCGCTGGTGTCGCCCTACCTCAACATCGGATTGCTCGACCCGCTTGAGGTCTGCCGGGCGGTCGAAGATGCGTGGAAGGCGGGCGATGTGCCCATCAACGCAGCCGAAGGGTTCATACGGCAGGTGATTGGCTGGCGCGAATATGTGCGCGGGATCTATTTTCATGAGGGTCCCGACTATCCGCATCGCAATGGGTTAGACCATCATCGCAAGCTGCCGGCGTTCTATTGGGGTGGTGAGACGCGGATGCGCTGTGTGTCAAAGGCTGTGGTGCAGACTAAAACTGAGGCCTACGCCCACCACATCCAACGCTTGATGGTCACGGGAAACTTTGCCCTGCTCGCTGGGTTGAGCCCTGCGGAAGTGTCCGAATGGTATCTGGCCGTTTATGCAGATGCGTTTGAGTGGGTGGAGGCCCCCAACGTCGTGGGCATGTCGCAGTTCGCTGATGGGGGCGTCATTGCGTCCAAACCTTATGTGTCATCTGGCGCTTACATCAATCGGATGTCGGATTACTGCAAAAGCTGCCACTACAAGGTCAACGTCAAAACGGGCGAGGGAGCCTGTCCGTTCAACCTGCTTTACTGGCATTTCCTAGACCGTCACCGGGATCGGTTTTCGAACAATGCCCGCATGGGGAACATGTACCGGACATGGGATCGGATGGACGAAGAGCGCCGCGCTACTGTGTTGCGCGACGCTGAAGCGTTTCTGGACAAGATGTCTTCGGGCGAAACGGTTTAGTCGCGAATGGCACGCATTAGTGCGCGCCGCCCCCGGCCAGACCAACGCCAGAAACCAGCGAGCCCCACACTTTCAGTCGCAACCCGGCGGCCTTGATTATGCCTGTGGCAGCGATCACATGGCCAAAGGCACCGGGCAGATTGTTGGTGTAGGTCTGCACCAGACAACCGGTTCCGTTCAGCATGATTTCTTTGTGCTCGGGGTGCACCAGATCGAAGTAAACCAGCAATGATCCTCGGGATGTGGCATTGCTGGGCTCAAGCATTACACCACTTGGTTGTACCTGACCGGTGGCAATCGCCGGTTGGATCGACGTCACATGCGCGGGCATGACTGTGTTCCTGAACGAGATGTTGATGTTGCTGTCACACGCAATTTCTGCCGGCATCCCTGCGTGCAGAGTCGCCCGGGCGACCTGGTCGAACCCGGCGATCACACCGATGGGATGTTTTTCGTCCCGGTCGGGAACAATCACCATGGCCGGGCTTAGGATCAGGCGCGAAGCCGGGCTTCCGACAGCTAGGGACAGTTGGGTCACGACGCCATCTGTGAATGACCGGACCTCGGTCTTTGCCAGTTCAGTCCTAGCAGCTTCGAGTGCCGTTTCGGCCGTGCGGCGTTTGGCGGGGATGGTTTCTTCGATTTCGACACGTGCCAGATCGACTTGCGCGGTGGTTGCCGTTACAGCGGCCTCTGCAGAATCGAACGCCGCCTGAAACCTGCGCACGTCGTCCTCGCGTCCGACATTTCGCTCGAACAGAGTCTGCGCGTTTTCCAGATCAACCGCATATTTGTCCCTTTCGGCAACGGCTTGGTCCACAGTCGATTGTGCCACGATCAGCTGATCACGCGCTTTGTTTTCTTCGGCATCGATCTCGGCCAGTTGGGCCTCGGCCTGGGCGACGGCCGACCGCTGGCTGCTATCTTCGATCCGGAACAGCAGATCACCTTTGGCGACGCGGTCCTCGTTCAAAACTGGGAGTTCGGTGACCGGTCCGCTGGTTTGTGCGACGACGGACACAGTGCGGAAGGGAACGATGCCTGAATAGCTTTTCGGATGGAAATAGAAGATCGTCAGAAAGAGTGCGAAGGCCATGCCCAACCACATCAGGACGGCGGCGCGCATGTTCCAGACAGTCATCTCTTCGCCGCGCCGTTTGAGCTGGTAATAGCGGATGATGACCGGGAAGGACGTAAACATGAGCTCAAACATCTGCTTTTGGCTCCTCGTGCGGCTTGGCCTCATGTGCGGCGCCGTCTTTGGGGAAGTGCAGATGGAACCGTGACCAATCGGCCATCAGCGCAATCAGGATTGCGGCAACCGGCAGCAGAATATTGAAATGGGCGAGGGGGAAGATCTCGTAGAGCAGCGCAATCGTGAGCATTGTCGGGATCGTCTTGGCCAGCGGGGTACCGTGGGATTGATGTTCGGCCCAGCGGTCAAAGGCAGCGTAAAGCGACACCAGCCCATAAATCGCCAGCGCCAAAAGGATCAGAATAACCCAAGACATCTGGTCGAACGCATCCGGGGGTACAAACCATCCGGGATCGCTATGTCCTTCTGCGCCTTCAGTAGCCATTTTTCGGGCCCCATTTTTTCGGTTCTGTTTTGTCGTTCGTTATCGAGGTCTGCCCTTTTTGTCTATCTTTGCGGACCGCGTTTCGCCGTCTATTGTCATTCGGCAGCGACACAGATGTCGAAACCATCAATATCTCTGTCTTCACTGATTTTTGCGCTGCACGTCGACACCTTTTGCACGCATTCTACGTCCAGCTTGGGGAATTGGCAGGCCGTCATCGCGGCCAACAACGCCTGGGCGGCTTCGTCTTCCCATTCGGATCCTGCCGGGACGCCGTTCATCGAGATGCCGAGAGCCTTGGCGATGGCGGTTTCAGCACCCTCCATCGACCATTCCGTTTGATCGGTGCCCCCGTTTTCAAACATCAAAGAAACGACAAGGCTGGGGGCCTCGAGTACATCGTGGAAGGTGCCGAATGCAGGCGCTTGCCCCTCACCGTGCCAGAGCCGGTCGCGCAGGGCCCGCCCGGTGCTGATGGCGTATTCGACGACCCGCCCGCGTTCGCTTTGGGCTTGGATCTCTTTGGAGTCAAAACCCATAGGCGTAACCGTGGCCACAGGGCCAGTGCGAACCAGATCCGGGCTGCTGTCGGGCAGGGTGATCAACGCATAGACCCGTCCGATCGGGTTGCGATATAAGTGCAGGCCGTAGCCATCCGCGTTCGTCGTGCTGGCTGCACGCGTATCAAATCCCTGGATCGGATCGCTGTACTTCTCGATATATTGCCATTCAGCCGCCAACGGTTGAGCAAGAACAAGCAGCGCAAGCGTCGGTATCAGGCGTTGCGGCAAAAAGCGTGGCATCAGCCGCCGTCGCTGGTGGCTTCGGTTTCTTCCGGCGTCTCGGCTTCGTTCAGTGCGCCACTGTCCCAATCACCCGTCGCTTCTTCGCCGCTGGAGTAGCGCATGGTGCCCGCTCCCTGGCGCTTGCCGTTCTTGAAGGTCCCTTCGTATATGTCGCCGTTGGAATAGGTCGCGACGCCCTCACCATCGATTTCACCGCGTGTCCACTGGCCATCGTAGACAAAGCCTGACGCCATCACGATTTTGCCGGCCCCATGGCGCTGACCATCAAGGAAGTCACCGGTGTAGACGGTGCCATCGGGATAGGTTGCGGTCCCTGTCCCATGCCGCTGCCCGTTTTCCCAAGTGCCTTCATAGCGATAGCCATCGGCGTAAGTCATCACACCTTGCCCGTGGTTGCGCGCGTTCTGGAACCCGCCTTCATAGACCACCCCGTTGGGATAGGTCGCTTTGCCCGTCCCCTCGATCACGCCTGCGATCCATTCGCCTTCGTAGGTGGAGCCATCGGTGTAAGTGATTTTGCCAGTGCCATCGGCTAGGTCGTCCTTGAAGTCCCCTTCATACGCGGCCCCGTCGGGGTAGGTGACCCGGCCCTGACCTTCGATCTGCCCTTCGACCCATTGGCCGATATAGGTGTAGCCGTCATTGCCGATGAACGTGCCTTGCCCGTGGCGGCGGTCATCGGCGAACTGTCCTTCGTAGACGTCACCGTTTGAATAGGTTACCCGGCCCTTGCCTTCGCGACGGCCTGAGACGAGGTCGCCTTCGTAGACGTCCCCATTGGGTTGAGTGAGTGTGCCTGCGCCATCGATTTGGCCGTTTTTCCACAAGCCAATATAGATAAGCCCGTCTGGCATCGTCAGCGTGCCTGTTCCCTGACGTACGCCGCTTTCGATCTGGCCATCATACACGGCGCCATCAGGGTAGGTTATTACACCCGTCCCCTGTTTTTCGCCGTCGACCCAGTCGCCTTTGTATTCGTATCCGCCGGGGGATTGCATGACCCCTTTGCCGTGATGTTTGGCGTTGCGGAACGACCCTTCGTAACGGACGCCGTTCGCGTAAAGAGCCACTCCAGTACCAACGATGGCACCGGTGGCCCAATCCCCCTCATAGGTGCCGCCATCAGCGAAAGTGATTTTGCCGAACCCGTCGGGTTTGCCTTTGGAAAAGCTGCCTTCGTAAACCGAACCGTTGGGAAAGCGGGCTGTACCTTGCCCTTTGATTTCGCCGTCGACCCATTCGCCGGTATATTCATATCCGTTGGGGAGGCGATACGTACCTTCGCCATGTTGAAGGCCGCCCCGGAACGTCCCCTCGTAAATGCCGCCGTCGTCATATTGCTTGGTCAGCACGGCGCCCGATTGCGCAAGTGCGGAACCCGGCAAAAGGGCAAGGCAGAACATCAAATTGCGCAAGGACATAAGACAACCTCTTAGATTCGCGGACCCGCTGAAATGATGCGGGCAGGCGGAAGGTAGGACAGGGGGCAAGCGTGGGCAATGGCCTTGGCGGAAAGTTGAGCATTGTGCCGGATGCGTGGGTAAAGAAGGGCAGTTTTCCGTGGTTTGGAACGCCCCGGGGTTTTTTTGGAAACAAAGAAGCAGCGCGAGGAGTGGGTACAGATGTCGCCTGTGGGTTTCCTCGCCCGTGCTTTCTGCTACATCGCGTGGGAGTTTGAAGGAGCGCGCCAATGGCCGACACATTCCGCATCACTCTGGGTCAGTTGAACCCAACGGTTGGCGACATTGCCGGGAACGCCGCCAAAGCGCGGGCCGCTTGGGAGGTGGGCCGCGATGCGGGCGCTGATCTGGTGGCCTTGCCCGAGATGTTTATCGCTGGCTACAATGCTCAGGATCTGGTGATGAAGGCGGCCTTTCACGCGACGGCGATGGAAGCGGTTGAGGCATTGGCGATTGAGTGTGAGGACGGCCCGGCGCTGGCCATCGGCTGCCCCTGGGCTGAGGGGGCGGAGCTGTTCAATGCCTACCTGATTTGTAAGGGCGGCAAGATTGCGAGCCGTGTTCTTAAACATCATCTGCCAAACGAGACTGTGTTTGACGAGGTTCGCATTTTTGATGCCGGTCCTTTGGGTGGTCCATACTCTGTCGGCAATACTCGCGTTGGCAGCCCGATCTGCGAAGATGCGTGGCATCCGGATGTGGCCGAGACTCTGGAAGAGACGGGGGCAGAGTTCCTGCTGGTTCCCAACGGATCGCCTTACTACCGGGGCAAGTTCGACACCCGCATCAATCACATGGTCGCCCGGGTGGTAGAGACCGGTTTGCCATTGATTTACCTCAACATGGTTGGGGGGCAGGACGATCAGGTGTTTGACGGGGGCAGTTTTGCGCTGAATCCCGGCGGGCAGTTGGCGGTGCAGTTGCCGATCTTTGATGAGGTAGTGGCCCATGTGGACCTTGAACGCGGTCCTGAGGGCTGGCGTGTGGTTGATGGCGAAAAGGCGCAACATCCTGATCCGTGGGAGCAGGACTACCGTGTCATGGTCACGTCTTTGCGCGACTACTGTGCGAAGACCGGGTTCAAGCAGGTGCTTTTGGGGATGTCGGGTGGTGTGGATTCTGCTCTCGTGGCCACCATCGCCGCCGATGCCCTTGGTCCGGACAATGTCCGATGCGTGATGCTGCCTTCGGAATACACCTCGCCGCATTCGCTGGAAGATGCCGAAGCTTGCGCCAAAGCGCTGGGCTGTCGCTATGACTACGTTCCGATTTCGGAGACGCGCGCGGCTGTGACGAGCACCCTTGCCCCGCTGTTTGAGGGGTTGGATGCAGACCTGACAGAAGAAAACATTCAAAGCCGGATACGGGGTTTGTTGTTGATGGCGCTGTCTAATAAATTTGGAGAGATGCTGCTGACAACTGGCAACAAATCCGAAGTGGCGGTGGGCTATGCGACGATCTATGGCGACATGGCCGGTGGCTACAATCCGATCAAGGATCTGTACAAAACCCGCGTGTTTGAGACGTGCCGCTGGCGCAATGCCAATCATCGTGACTGGATGATGGGGAATGAAGGCGAGGCCATTCCGCAGCGGATCATCACAAAACCGCCCAGTGCCGAGTTGCGTGAGGATCAGAAGGACAGCGACAGCTTGCCAGACTATCCGGACCTTGATGCGATGCTGGAAATCCTTGTGGACCGCAATGGCTCGATTGCCGACTGTGTGGCGGCGGGTTTTGAAGGCGATGTGGCGCGCAAGATCGAGCGTCTGATTTACCTGAGCGAATACAAGCGATTCCAGTCCGCGCCCGGAGCCCGCCTGACCAAAGGTGCGTTCTGGTTGGATCGCCGTTACCCCATCGTGAACGCATGGCGCGAGCCAACCTGAGCGGCGTTTACACGGTGATGTGACTTGTGCCGGGACCGCCGGCGGCTTCCATATATGCACGCGATTTTGATGCATATCATGAGGTTGCTTCCATGCGCTTTGCCCTGTCTTTAGCTTTGATGCTGCTGCCTTCGATCGCTGTGGCCTGCGGTCCGGACAGTGACTGCATGATTGGCGACCGGCACTACCGCATTGCGATGCCCGAGGCTCAGACTGGTTCGGTCGGAGCAATCGTTTTTGCGCATGGCTATCGCGGTTCGGCACGGGGCGTGATGCGAAATATGGGGCTGCGCCGCATGGTATCCGATATGGGTCTGGCGCTGATTGCTCCTAAATCGGCGCGGGACGACTGGGATATTCCGGGTGCGCCTGGCGATATGGCATCCTCAGGCGCGGCTGAGATCGCCTATTTTGAGGCGATGGTTTCCGATGCTGTTGCGCGGTTCGGGATCGATCCTGATCGGGTCATGATGTCGGGCTTTTCTGCTGGGGGCATGGTGACATGGGAATTGGCGTGCCAGCGTCCGAACCTGTTTGCAGGTTTTGCGCCAGTATCGGGTACGTTCTGGGGAGGACCGCCTGCGGCCTGTGCCGCCCCGGCTTCGGTCATTCATATTCATGGGACAAAGGACCGCACAGTGCCGCTGGCGGGGCGACCCATTGGCCCGACAAAGCAGGGTGATGTTCTGGACGTTCTGGAAATGTATCGCGCGGTAGGCAGATTTGGCCCTCAGACAGTTGTGCAGATCGACGCAATGTCCTGCACCCGGCAGGGCAACGCGGCTGATGATCTGTTGGAGTTCTGTACCTTTGACGGCGGGCACAGTTTTTCGCGCAGCTATCTGAGCTATGCGTGGGAGCGCTTGCGCGCTGCAGGTAAGGTGTAAGGCGAACAAAACGTCCGCCTTACTGGTTCACGCTGGGTTGGTTACAGCATCAACTGATAGCTGTGCGCGGCATAACGGTATCCGCCTTCACCGTTGCGTTCGACATAGCCAATTCCGGGCCATGGCATGTGATAACCGATGAATGCAGTGCGATCCGTCGCCATCATATCAAGCAGCTTTTTACGGGTGACTGCGGCAGCGGCTTTGTCCATGTCAAAGCGTACTTCCCAATCAGGATGGGCCAGAGACCAAACATAGTGGTTTGCAAAATCTGCGCCGATTACCAGCTGTGTGCCACCATCTTCGACCATGTAGGTCATGTGGCCAGGTGTGTGCCCAAAGGCGGCCATGGCGGTGATGCCAGAAGCGGGTGAACCGCCATCATCAAGCATCGTGAACTGATCTGCCAACGGTACGATCTTGCCGTCGAAGTTTTCGTTGCCCGATCCGGACCAGCCGTCGAATTCTGCTGCGCCAGTGATATAGGCTGCGTTGGCGAATGTCGGTGTGCCATCTGTGGAAATCCCGCCGATGTGGTCGCCGTGCATGTGTGTGATCACGACTTTGTCGACCTGATCGGCGGTGTACCCTGCCGCTTCGATCGCTTGGACGGTCGCTGCACCAGAAAGGCCAGTGTCAAACAGAACCAGTTCGGAACCGTTGTTCACGAGTGTCGGAGTAAAGAAGAACTGCGCGGCAGCGGTGGACAGGCCAGCGTCGGCAGAGACGGAATTGAACGTCTCTTCGTCCACGTTCAGACCAAATATCTTGTGTGGGTTTTCCACGGGCCGCGTGCCAGCGAGCAGCGTGGTGATCTCAAAACTTCCGACTTTGACACGGCGAAAGTTGGATTGTGTGACGCCGAGCATGGGCGCGGCGGCCCGGGTTGAGGTGGCTGTTGCTGCGGCCAATGGCAGCGCTGCGGCCCCCATCAGGGCAGATCGGCGGGAGAGTTTGGGTGTGTTTGCCATGAATGTCATCCTTCTTGTCAGATAGTGCTAACATAGCGCTAAATTGTCGATGTCACGGCGGATCACGTAAAAATTATCGATTTTTTTGATGCGGTATTGTGCAAGGTGCCGGACAACAGGCATTAAAAACTGCCCGCGGTGCGTGTGGTTCACGCCCGGCAGTATTCTCGATTATCTTGCCGTCAGGTCCCCTTTAGCTCTGAAAGCTGGTGCAAAACTGGACAAGGCCGTGCCCCTATGACAAGGCAAGGCCAAGTTCCCGGAGAGCACCTCATGACCACCACCCGTTTCGCACCATCCCCCACTGGATACATCCACGTTGGCAACCTGCGCACTGCGCTGATGAACTACCTTATCGCGCGCAAAGCGGGGGGGACCTTCATTCTGCGTATTGATGACACGGACCCGGAGCGGTCCAAGGAAGAGTACGTGGATGCGATCAAGGCCGATCTGGAATGGTTGGGCCTGCATTGGGACCGGGTTGAACGTCAGTCGGAGCGGTTAGATCGCTACGCTGCTGCTGCAGACACGCTGCGAGCCAACGGGCGTTTTTACGAGGCGTTTGAGACGCCAACTGAACTAGACCTGAAGCGCAAGAAGCAGCTCAATATGGGCAAACCGCCGGTTTATGACCGTGCGGCGCTTGATCTGAGCGAAGCTGAAAAGGACGCATTGCGCGCCGAACGCGGGCAAGGTGTGTGGCGGTTCAAGCTGGATCAAACCCGCATTGAATGGACCGACGGCATTTTGGGTGACATCAGCATTGATGCGGCTTCGGTCTCTGATCCCGTGCTGATCCGGCAGGACGGGCAGGTGCTTTATACGATTGCTTCGGTTGTCGATGACATGGAGATGGGCGTGACGGATGTTGTACGTGGATCGGACCACGTCACAAATACGGCGACGCAAATCCAGATTATTGAAGCCTTAGGCGGCACCGCCCCCCGCTTTGCCCACCATTCGCTGCTGACCGGCCCGCAAGGCGAGGCTTTGTCAAAACGACTAGGCACATTGGCGTTGCGCGATTTGCGCGAACGCGGAGTGGAGCCAATGGCGCTGCTGTCGTTGATGGCCCGCCTTGGGGCGTCTGACCCAGTTGAATTGCGCACCGAGATGGCAGAGTTGATTGACGGTTTTGATGTGTCCCGCTTTGGCTCGGCCCCGACCAAATTCGACGAGGCTGATTTGTTCCCGCTGACAGGTCGGTATTTGCAGTCCCTGCCGCTTGAAGCTGTGGCCGAACGGATCGAGGCCATTGGCGTGTCCAGCGAACTTGCGCCTGCATTCTGGACTGTCATGCGCGATAATATTGAGACCTTGGGCGATCTTGAGGGGTGGTGGACCCTGTGCCGTGACGGCGCTGACCCGGTGATCGAAGATGAAGACCGCGAGTTTGTGGCAGAGGCCATCGCGATGTTGCCAGACGGGCCATTTACGCCCAACACATGGGGGGCTTGGACTGGTGCTGTCAAAGAGGCCACAGGTCGCAAGGGGCGTGGGCTGTTCATGCCTTTGCGCAAGGCTCTGACGGGGCAGGCGCATGGGCCTGATATGGCTGCGCTGATGCCGCTGTTGCAGGTGGTCAAGGCGCGCTGATGTCTGGACCCGTCGGCGCTGATGTTGATCGGCCCTCCGGGGGGGATTTTTTGAAATCAGAGAAGGGACGGGAAATTGGCTGATGCACAGGCCAAATTCGTCTCGGGCTCGCTTTTGCGCCATGTGACAGTGATGTCGCTCACCTCGGCCCTTGGTATCACGGCGGTGTTTCTGGTCGATTTCATCGACATGATTTTCATCGCGATGCTGGGCAAGGCCGAACTGGCCGCAGCCGTGGGTTATGCCGGATCGATCCTTTTTTTCACAACGTCCTTTTCCATTGGGATGGCGATTGCGGTGGGTGCCCTTGTGGCCCGGTCATTGGGTGCAGGAGACCTTGAAGAAGCGCGGATGCGCAGCACTCATGGGCTGATCTACGGCATTGGATTTGGCATCATCTTTGCCGCATTCGTCTGGATCAACGTGCCGCTATTCGTGTCCTGGATTGGCGCCGAAGGCGAGACGGCCACGCTGGCCCAAGGGTATTTGCGCATCATTGTGCCGTCGTTGCCGTTTCTGGTGGTCGGTATGATGGGGGGTGGCATCCTGCGCGCCCACGGAGATGCCCGCCGCGCGATGATGGCCACGATTTATGGCGGGGTTGTGAACGCGGTATTGGATCCGATCCTGATTTTTGGTTTGGGTCTTGATCTGACTGGTGCGGCACTGGCCTCGGTTGCGGCGCGGGTGGTGATCGGGTTGACGGCGGTTTTGCCGATCCTACGCCACCACGGTGGGTTTCCACGTCCCAGATTGATGAACATGCTGCGTGACTTCGGGCCGCTGGTCAGCATCGGGTTTCCAGCCATCCTGACGCAGTTGGCAACGCCGGTAGGTCAGGCCATCGTAACCCGTTCGATGGCGCAATACGGGTTAGAGGCTGTCGCGGGCATGGCCATTGTAGGTCGTTTGATGCCTGTGTCTTTCGCTGTGATCTTTGCCCTTTCGGGGGCGGTTGGGCCGATCTTGGGCCAGAATTTTGGCGCTCAGAACTATGATCGCGTTCGACGGGGGTTCAATGCTGCGCTGATCTTTGCTGCCGGTGTGGTCCTTGTCATCTCTGTGGTTCTATTTGCCTTACGCGGTCCGATTGCGGACTTGTTTGCAGCCACCGGTATAACGCGCGATCTGGTGTACCTGTTTTGCGGGCCGCTGGCGCTCTTGTTCTTTTTCAATGGGGTTTTGTTCATCGCCAATGCGGCGTTCAACAACCTTGGACATCCGTTCTATTCAACGGGCATGAACTGGGGCCGCAACACGATCGCCATGATCCCCTTGGTGTGGTTGGGTGCGGCCCTGTTCGGCGCACCCGGCGTGTTGATCGGGCAAGCACTGGCGGGTGTGTTGTTTGGCGGGATCGCATGGGTGCTGGCGTTGCGGGTTATCGCGTCCGGCGGCGCAGTCCAAGCGCCACGCGATCAATTTGCGCGCGAAGGACGCCTCTTGTCCCTATTGAACCTGCGCAAGTAACTGGTCGGTCAAGGCACGTTCTTTTGAACTCAATTCCTGAGCGCGAGGGTACAGAGGAGAGGCGCGGTCATCCAGAACAGGTGTGTCCCAACCGTCTGTTGTCGCAAAGAAGGCCTCGGCCCCCGCTTGGCCGAACTCGCGGGTAAACCCTTGCACGACCACGTCGAGATAGCTGAGCAAGATGCGGTGATCTCCGCTGCTGCGCTGCTGTTCAGGCGGGACCTGATATGCGGTGATGTTGTTGGCCGGTGCTGCATGATTGACGTGGTGTGTCGCGTCGATGCGGGCATAGCCACTTTCGCGCTGGTCCAGCGCGGCCCAATCCGCGTTGGGTACACTTGCGATAAGGCCATCTATGCTGTGTCCGGGGGCAGCGTGGATCGACAGAAACACCACATCCCGCAACTCGGTCCGCACCCAGACCCGGCGCCATCCCTTCAGCGTCGCGGCTTGTGCTTGCGGGTAGCTGTGCGTGGCGCGGTTGACGAGGCTGCCGTAGCCAAAGAACCAGGGGGTCATGTGTCAGCCACAAGATCGGCAAAGTGGGTGGCCACCGCGTCCCAGACCTCATCAGATGAAGCGCTGAGCAGATAGCCAGAGGTCATGCTCGCGTTGTAGGGCGTGCTGTCCAGCATGGCCGCTTTGCCGCCCGCTTGCTGACATAGCAATACGCCAGCCGCATGATCCCAGCAATTGAGGTGCCCGGACAGGATGAAGTCCGTCGCCCCGGTTGCCAGCAACCGGTATTCATGGGCTGAACAGCGCAAGGTACCGACATAGGCAAGAACACCGACCTTGGACCACATCAGTGCGCGATCCGCTGGCGGCATAAGGCGGATGTGCATGTATCCGGCCATCTGGTCGAGCGGTTTTGGGGCTGCTGTTGCGATGGCGCGTTTGCGACCTGTCCGGGTTTGCCAGACACTTGGGGACATATTGTCCGTCACGATCAGGTCGTCTCCGACAGGGTCATAAATCAACCCCAGAACCGGCTGCCCAAAGCGGGCCACTGCGATGATCGTACCGAACAGGGGCATGCCTTTGGCAAAGTTCCATGTGCCATCGACCGGGTCGATGATGAAGCATAATTCGGCGTCAGCGATACCTTTGAGCAGATCCGGGTTTTTGGATATCGCTTCTTCTCCCACCACAAGTGCGTGGGGGAACGCCATCTGCAAGCCCCGCGTGATCATCGCTTCGGCAGCGATGTCGGCGGCGGTGACCAGATCGTTTTCGTCTTTCTTTGTGTCGATCTCGCCCGCGTCAAGGCTACGAAAGCGCGGCATGATCTCGGCGCGGGCAGCGCGGCGTATCAGGTTGATCAGTTGCGTCTTTTGAGCGGAAGAAAGAGGGGCGGTGACGGGCATGGGCAATTGGTCGGTCATGAGCCTGCGCCTTTTATGGTTCAATGGCTGGGGATGGTTTTGCACGGGCAGCGCGCTGTCGCAACTGCGCTTATTCGCGCCCCCTGAGCACTTGGGCGGGGCGTGCGGCCAGCGGACCCCAGGCAAAGGCGAGACCGGCGACCAAAGTGGCGGTTACGCCGCCGATAATGATGGCCAGAGCAGAGGGCCAAATGACGCTGAAATCAGTGTCCATGACAAACGTGCTCACTGCCCAGCCCCCTGTGATCCCAGCCGCCAGAGCCACCGCACCTGCGGCCAACCCCAAAAGGGCGGCGCGGGTGGCAAAGCTGATCAGGATGCGCCGTCGCGTGGCCCCGAGGGTCTTGAGCACTGCTGCCTCATAAGTGCGCGCCTGCGTGCCCGCTGCTGCGGCACCAATCAGCACGAGAAAACCGGTCAGCAACGTTGCCCCCGCGCCGTAGGAAGTCGCAGCGGCCAGCCCGGCGAGCACATCGGCGACCCGGTCGATCGCATCGCGCACGCGGATGGCGGTGACGTTTGGATAGGCGTTTGAAATGTCGCGCAGGATTTGAGCTTCGGATTCTTCGGTCGCGTAGACGGTGGATATGAAACTGTGCGGCGCGCCTTGCAGTGCGCTGGGGTTCATCGAAAGGATGAACCCGATGCCTGCGGTGGAAAAGTCTACCTCACGCATGGATGTGATCGTCCCGGTGATGTCGCGCCCAAGGATGTTGATGGTGAGGGTGTCGCCCAGTCCGATCCCCATTTCTTTGGCCTCTTCTGCGGCAAAGCTGATTTGGGGCGCGCCTGCGTAGCCTTCGGGCCACCATTCGCCAGCGGTGATGCGCGTATTTTCGCTTGGGGTTTCGGAGTATGTCAGCCCCCGGTCGCCCTGAATCACCCAGTGATCGCCCGCGACTTCGCTGGCTGGTGTTCCGTTTATCTGGGTGATGATGCCGCGTAGCATCGGCGCGCTTTCGATGCGGCTGACGCTCTCGTCACTTTCCAATCGTTCCGTATAGCCGGCAATCTGATCGCGCTGGATATCTACGAAGAAGTAGCTGGGGGCGATGTCCGGCAGGTTGCCCGAAATGGCGTTGCGCAGGTTTCCATCGATCTGTCCCACCGCGGCAAGCACGGACAGGCCGAGGCCAAGAGACAAAACAACAGAGGCAGCCCCTTCGCGCGTCCCCGAGATCGCACCAAGCGCCCAACGGAGCGCCGGTCTGCCTTTGGCCCTTGGTGCCAAGCGGCGCGACAACCAGCGGATGCCGGTGGCAGCGATGGCCAACAAAGCCAGCGCAAATGCGATGCCGCCTGAGGTCCAGAGCGTCAGCCACCATGTGCCGGAGAACAGGCCCGCGAGCCCAATCAGTGTTACAAGCCCAAGCGCGATCCACAGCAGGTAGCGCGCGGCAGGCAAGAGACGTGCAGTGCCAAGTGCGTCGCGAAACAGAGTTGCTGCGCGCACGTCTTCAGCCCGTGCCAGTGGCCAGAGCGTGAAGACAAAGGCGGTCAAAAGACCGTAGATCGCGGATTCAAACAACGGACCGGGGTAGATGGCAAAGCTGGCAGGGATTGGAAGCCGCGCTTCGATCACTGGTGCCAGGGCGAGGGGGATAAGCGCACCGAGGACCAACCCGATGGCAATGCCCAGCAGAGACAGCGTCCCGATCTGGAAAAAATAGGTTTGAAAGATGGTGCTGCGTTCTGCACCGAGCGTGCGCAGAGTGGCGATCACGCTGGTTTTTTCCGAAAGGTAGGCGCGTACCGCTGCCGACACACCAACGCCGCCGACAGCAAGGCCTGATAGGCCGACAAGCACCAGAAACGCGCCCAACCTATCTACGAACTCAGACACCCCGGGCGCCCCGTTGCGCGCATCTGTCCAGCGCAACCCGCTGTTTTCAAAGCGCGTGCGTGCCTCTGCCTCGAGCATATCGAGGTCTGTGCCGGGAGGCAGGGCAAGGCGGTACTTGGAATTGAACAGCGTGCCTGCCGCCAAAAGCTGCGCGTTTTCAAGGCTTGTGCGCAACACGATGGTGCGCGGACCCAAGGCAAAACCACCAGCGGCGCCGTCAGGTTCGCGGCTGAGTTCTGCGCTTAAACGGAAGGTTTGGGTGCCAAGACGGAATGTGTCGCCGACGCTGAGGCCAAGGCGGTCGATCAGCGCGCGTTCCATCACAGCGCCGGGCATGCCGTTGTTGATAGCGAGTGCCTGATCGAGCGGCATGTCTGGCGTGAGTTCGACGGCTCCGATCAAGGGGTAAAGGTCATCGACGGCCTTGATCTGGGTTAGGCCCCGTTCTGTCCCGTCGGGGCCATCGACCACGGCCATGGACCGGAAGTCCGCGATTTCTGACACTTCTGTGGCGACGCCGTTCATCCATTCCAATTCGTCCTTAGACGCGAACCGGTAGGTGAAATCGAGTTCTGCGTCACCGCCCAGCAAGGCAGCGCCCTCGCGCTCCAAACCCGCTTCGATGGCTGAGCGGACCGAGCCGACAGCGGCAATGGCGGCAACGCCAAGAGCAAGGCAGGCCAGAAAAATGCGAAACCCGCGCAGGCCTCCGCGCAACTCGCGGGCCGCAAATCGAGCGGAAGTGGCGAGGCTCATTCGGCGGCGGCCCGGCTGTCGGGTTCCAGAGCGCCATCGGACAGCCGGATCACGCGGTCACACCGTGCCGCCAGTTCAGGCGCATGGGTTACTAGCACGAGGGTCGCCCCGTGCCGGTCGCGCAGATCAAAGAGCAAATCCATGATCGCACTGCCATTGGCCCCATCCAGATTTCCCGTGGGTTCGTCTGCCAGCAAGATCTCGGGCCGCGTGACAGAGGCGCGCGCAAGGGCCACGCGCTGTTGTTCGCCGCCCGACATCTGGCTTGGGTAATGGTTGGTGCGGCTGCTCAGGCCCACGGCGTCCAGTTCGGCCTGTGCCCGTTCAAACGCGTCTTGGACGCCCGCCAATTCCAGCGGTGTGGCGACGTTTTCGAGGGCAGTCATTGTCGGGATCAGGTGAAAAGACTGAAAGACCACACCCATATGCCCACGTCGAAAGCGGGCGAGCGCGTCTTCATTCATGGCTGTCAGGTCCTGACCCAAAGCATGGATCGTCCCACCCGTTGCCTGTTCCAGCCCACCCATGATCATCAGCAACGAGGATTTTCCGGATCCAGAGGGACCCACAAGTCCCACAGTCTCACCCCGTGTGATATCGAGCGTGATCCCGTGCAGGATGTCGACCCGCCCGGCATTGCCATCAAGGCTGAGCGCTGCATTTTTGAGGGACAGGACTGGATCGGACATATGCGCGCGCCTTTACTGTCTGTTACGAGGTCATATGGAGGTTGGATTGATATGAGCAAGTCAGTGGGCGCGATTGTTCTGGTTTTTTGCGCATCTGTGGCGTGGTCAGAGGACGTTACGATTGCCGCCCTCGGCGACAGTCTGACCCAAGGGTATGGCTTGCCGGCAGAACAGGGCTTTGTTCCGCAACTGGAACAATGGCTGAAGGATCAGGGGCGGGACGTGACTGTGATAAACGCAGGTGTTTCTGGGGATACGACTGCTGGTGGGTTGTCCCGCGTGGATTGGACCCTGACGCCGGATGTGGATGCGCTGATCGTGACGTTAGGGGGGAACGATCTGCTGCGCGGGATCGATCCTGAGGTGAGCCGGGCCAATCTGGACGGAATATTGAGTGTTGCGTCCGGTGCAGGTGTCGAAGTGCTGTTGGTGGGCATGCAAGCGCCGGCCAACTACGGACCTGAATACAAGGCTGCGTTTGATTCCATGTATCCCGACCTTGCCGAGGCCTATGGCACTCTTTTTGCCGAGAGCTTTTTTGAAGGGCTGGGAGGAGCGGGCACGGACCCGGCCACGCTTGGCGACTTTATGCAAGCCGACGGCATTCACCCAAATGCCAACGGTGTGGCGCGGATTGTTGAAGGGTTGGGACCCTTCGTTCTGGACCTCGCCCGAAAGGCTGAGTGACATGCCTGGCCGTTTCTTTCTGACGGACCCTATGACTGCCTTGGCCGAGGTACTGGGCGTTTCGGCGGGCGTGGTTGGCAACGAACCTGCGCGGCGCAACATCGCACCCGGGCAGGAAATCGTCGCGTTCAATGGGGTATTGTCGCGCATGCGTTGGGGCATTGTGCCTGTCGGCCGGGTTAATGCGCGAGGCCGCCCGGTGATGGAGCAGATTATCAACGCACGTAGCGAGACTGTCTTTGACAAATCCGCCTTTGATGGTGTGGGTCGAGCCATAATTCCCGTGAACGGTTGGTATGAGTGGACGGGCGAGAAAAGAAAAAAGACTGCATGGCGGATTAAGGCTAAGGGCGGTGACTTCCTGTACTTTGCGGCTATCACAGACGTATGGACCGCGCCGGGTGGCTTGCGCGTTCCGCAGGTGGCGGCGGTGACTTGCGCGCCCAACGCCGATGTTGCGCCGATCCATCACCGCATGGGCGTACTTTTGGCGCGTGATGATTTGCCTGTCTGGATGAGGGATGATCTGGAAGCGGCCAAGGCTTTGATGGTGCCCTGGCCCGTTGGTCGCCTCGAGATTTCAGAAGCGGACGATGTCGACTGGGACGGTCCGTGATCCAAAGGACGCTTCGCGACACCATTTTATTGATAGTCTTTGGTGGCTCTGCCCCATCATATGCGCGACTCCGCGAGATTTTTTGTATCAGAGATGGGCGCGGTGGATCTGTCTTGCTTCAATTCAGGTGGCCTGGGCAAAAAAAGGGCGGCGCATGAAAAATGCTCCGCCCGTTTGATTCTTTTAGAACTCTTTGGTCGTTAGACCAGCGCGATGTTCACAGCGCTTTCGCGACCATCACGTCCTGCTTCGAGGTCGTAGGTCACTTTCTGGTTGTCGGCCAGACCTGTGAGGCCTGATCGTTCCACTGCGGAAATGTGGACAAAAATATCTTTTCCGCCGCTTTCAGGCGCAATAAAGCCATAACCTTTGGTTGTGTTGAACCATTTGACGGTGCCGGTGGCCATCGTCGTAACTCCTAATTTGTCCTGCCCGCAACATGCGGCAGCTTGGCATTGTCATTTAGATCGAGTGACTGAGCCAGTAGGAGCAGTGGGTCGATAGATGATTTAGCATCTTTAAAATGGCTGGTTTTTGCTCCAAATCAAGCTTTTCTCGTAACAATGCCTGTTTCTGGCATCTTGCCGCTTCTTTAGGCGGTTTGGCCGTTTGGCTGCGTTTGATAAATTTTACCAGTTGATAAAAATATTTGTCTGTGAAAGCGTTTTAGTACGAAACAGTTGTCGCTTTGGAGCAGAAATGACGCAATCTCCTTTCACACCGGGTGTGGCTTCGGGTCGGTTGGCCGCGCCGGAGTATGACGCGAATTTTTCCGATCTGCATCCTGCGCTGGATGCGCATGAGGCGCTTGTGGCGGCCGATCGGTGCTATTTTTGCCATGATGCGCCCTGTATCACGGCCTGTCCGACAGACATTGATATCCCACTTTTCATACGCCAGATCGCGACGGGAACCCCGGATGCTGCGGCCAAGACGATTTTGACGCAGAACATCATGGGGGGCATGTGTGCACGCGTTTGCCCGACCGAAACGCTGTGCGAAGAGGCGTGCGTGCGCGAGATCGCTGAAGGTAAGCCAGTTCTGATTGGTCAATTGCAGCGGTATGCCACCGACCATTTGCAGGAAAAAGGTGAGCATCCGTTTGCGCGCGCGCCGTCCACCGGCAAGTCGATTGCCGCCGTCGGGGCCGGCCCTGCTGGTTTGGCCTGTGCGCATCGGTTGGCCATGTTGGGGCACGATGTCGTTGTCATGGATGCGCGTGCCAAGCCCGGTGGTTTGAATGAGTACGGGATTGCCGCGTACAAGACGCCCGAGGGATTTGCGCAGGCGGAAGTGGACTGGTTGCTGGGCATCGGTGGCATCACACTGGAGCATGGCAAGGCGCTGGGCACTGACGTTACGCTGGACAGTTTGCGAGCTGATTATGATGCGGTGTTCTTGGGCATGGGCCTTGGTGGCGTGAACGGGTTGTCTGTTGAAGGTGGCGACAAGGCAGGTGTTTTGGACGCCGTCGATTTCATCTCTGATCTGCGGCAAGCGGGCGATTTGGCCGACCTGCCCGTGGGCCGTGACGTGGTTGTAATTGGTGGTGGCATGACTGCTGTCGATGCCGCCGTGCAGGCCAAGTTGCTGGGTGCGCTCAACGTCACGCTGGCGTATCGGCGGGGGCGTGATCGCATGAACGCCAGTGTGTTTGAACAGGACCTTGCGGCTTCGAAAGGGGTCCGGATCATGACACATGTGGTGCCAAAGGCCATTCACGGAAATGGTGCGGTGCGTGAGATCGAATTTGAATACGTGAACCAGGATATGACTGGAACGGGCCAGACCGTCTGCATCGCCGCGGATCAGGTCCTGCGCGCTATCGGGCAGACGCTTGAGAGCGATGGACTGCCTGATCTGGAGAGCGGGAAAATTGCCGTAAGTGGTGCTGGTCGCACCAGCGTTTCAGGGGTCTGGGCCGGGGGCGATTGCGCCAGTGGAGGCGACGACCTGACCGTAACGGCTGTGGCCGAAGGGCGCGACGCGGCGATGGATATACATGACGTTTTAATGGGCGCAGCGGGATAAACCCCGCCTATAGGGAGGCTTGCATATGGCTGATCTGACAAGTGACTTCGTAGGGATCAAATCCCCCAACCCCTTCTGGCTGGCCTCGGCTCCGCCGACGGACAAGGAATACAACGTCCGCCGGGCTTTTGAGGCTGGGTGGGGCGGTGTCGTCTGGAAAACCCTTGGGTCCGAAGGTCCGCCAGTCGTCAATGTGAACGGACCGCGATACGGGGCGATCTATGGCGCAGATCGTCGCTTGTTGGGTCTGAACAACATCGAGTTGATCACGGACCGCGACCTTTACACTAACCTTGAAGAAATCAAGCGCGTCAAAGCGGACTACCCTGACCGTGCGATGATCGTGTCGATCATGGTCCCCTGCGAGGAAGAGGCGTGGAAGGCGATTCTGCCTCTGGTCGAGGATACGGGCGCGGATGGGATCGAGCTGAACTTTGGCTGCCCCCATGGGATGAGCGAACGCGGAATGGGGGCGGCTGTTGGCCAAGTCCCTGAATACATTGAGATGGTCACGCGTTGGTGCAAGCAGTACTACTCCAAGCCTGTCATCGTGAAGCTGACTCCAAACATCACCGATATCCGCAAACCGGCTGCGGCTGCCCGTGCTGGCGGAGCAGATGCGGTGAGCCTGATCAACACCATCAACTCGATTACTTCCGTGAACCTCGACACCATGTCGCCCGAGCCGTCCATTGACGGCAAGGGATCGCATGGGGGCTATTGCGGCCCCGCGGTCAAGCCGATTGCGATGTCGATGGTGTCAGAGATTGCACGCGGTGCTGACACGGCTGGTCTCCCGATTTCAGGCATTGGCGGGATCACCACGTGGCGTGATGCGGCGGAATACATCACGCTGGGCTGCGGCAACGTACAGGTCTGTACTGCGGCGATGACCTATGGGTTCAAGATTGTTCAGGAAATGATCAGCGGCCTGTCGGAGTGGATGGACGAAAAAGGCCACACCAGCATTGAAGACTTCCGTGGCGCGGCGGTGCCCAATGTGACGGACTGGCAATATCTGAATCTGAATTATGTGGCCAAGGCGCAGATCAATCAGGATCTTTGTATCTCTTGTGGGCGTTGTTTTGCAGCCTGCGAAGACACATCACATCAGGCCATTTCGATGAGCCCCGAGCGGGTGTTTGAAGTCATCGATGAAGAATGCGTTGCCTGCAATCTGTGTGTGAACGTCTGCCCGGTTGAGGACTGCATCACCATGGAGGCGATGGCCCCTGGCACGGTCGATCCGCGGACCGAAAAGGTGGTTGAACCGGAATACGCCAACTGGACGACACATCCGAACAACCCGAGTGCGACAGCTGCGGAGTGAGCGTACGCGCAACGCCCACCGGTGGTTTTCGCTAATCGGGGCGTTAACGCCATGAAAAGAAGGTGAGTGGGCGGGGCACAACCCGTGCACACCCTGTGCACTGAACGTGCACCGCAGTGTGCACTTTTGGGCTGAAGGGCCCGGTTAACAGGGCGTACGGTACTGTTTGTTAAGGGTGGGTTAATGGCGGCTCTGCGAACAAATCCGACTTCCATTTGGAGCAGCCAGATGACTGCATCTGGGCGCAATAAAAGTGGGCTAAGCTATCAACCTGTGCAGATGAGGGCCCTCTGGCAAAGCGACAACGTGCGCCGCACTTTTTCGAGCCGCTGTTACGGCGCCCGGACAATTCGCATAAAGAAACATGAGAACCGATTGGTGTAGGTTGATTGTGCGAGCCGGGCCGATATCAATCACCCTAGCGAATGCACCTTCGTCTGGATCGCTGAAGTGAGGAGTCGAAACTGGATTTCAATCTAGACTACACCGGATGGCAACTTGCGGCCATTTTGGCGACCTATTTGTTTGCGGCCACCGCCAAGGGCGTCACCGGTCTTGGATTCTCAACAGTGTGTCTGCCATTTCTTGCCCTGACGGTCGGTTTGAAGGAAGCCCTTCCACTTGTGATTATCCCGTCGATCTCGTCCAATTTGGTCGTTATGCGCCAAGCCGGGCGGCTTGGAGAAACGCTCACTCGCTTTTGGCCAATGCTTTTGACAACACTCCCCGGCTTGGTGATGGGATTGTGGTTCCTGACGATAATAGACGGCCGCATTGCTGGTGGAATACTGGGGTCTGTTTTGCTGCTTTGGTGCGCATTTGCTTACGCCAAACCAGATTTCAGGCTCTCTGTGACATGGGAGCGCCGTTTGGGGCCGGTGAGCGGTTTCCTGACGGGTGTCACAAACGGCGTGACCGGGTCGCAAGTCATGCCATCAATGCCCTATCTCATGGCCCTTCATCTTGACCGAAATCTGTTTCTACAGGCGATCAATTGCTCTTTCACTCTCTCGAGTATGATTATGGCCTTGGGTTTGGGTAAATTGGGCTTGTTTACGGTAGACGCAGTATTTGTATCCGTTTTGGGTACTGTGTGCGCTTTTGTTGGCCTCTCAATGGGCGAAAGGGTGCGCCGGAAGCTCTCGCAAGACGCATTTCGTCTTGCCCTAATCCTCATGCTCGTTGCGATGGCCATCGGCCTCATTTTCCGAGCAATCTGAGATCCGCAATTCGCGGTGCATGAAGGATTGCGGCCTTGATCAGTGAAGCCTGACGCCTTCTAAAAGGGATCAAAGCTAGCTTGGCCAAACGGTTCGGCGCAAAGCGGGCATCCAAACACAGGGCTCCCTCACACACTCAACACCCTGCGAAACAACGCATCCAGATAAGTTCGTGCGCCTTCGATCGGGTCCCGGTCTGACAGCACCTGCACCTGTACGTCGAAGTCGGCGTAGTGCTGGGTGGTGGACCAGATCGAGAAGATCAGATGGCGGGGGTCGACCTTTGCCAGTTTACCTGCATCGATCCAGCCCTCGATCACAGCGCATTTTTCGTCAAAGAGCGGTTTCAGATCGGCCTCAAGATGCGGGTGCATGCGCGGCGCCCCTTGTAGAATTTCACCTGCAAAAAGGCGGCTTTCGCGCGGCAGGTCGCGCGCCATGTCGAGTTTGCGGTGCACGTAGTCGAGCAGTTCTTCCAGCGGCTCGCCATTCGCGTCCATTTCGACAAGCGGGTCGAGCCATGTTTCCATCAGCTGGTTGAGGAGGGTAACGTGGATCTCTTCCTTGCCCGAAAAGTAGTAAAGGATGTTGGGTTTTGACAGGCCCGCCGCCTCGGCGATCTGATCCAGCGTTGCTCCGCGATAGCCGTGGGCCGAGAAGACGTCGAGAGCGGCATCAAGGATCAGGTGCCGATTGCGCTGTTGAATGCGGCTTGGCTTTTTGGCGGCGCCATCGGGCATGGGCGTTCCTTTGATGTCTGGTGCCGCAAGTCTAGGCAGATGCGCCGCGTTTAAGCAAATCAGTCCAAAGCAGTTCTTGACACAAATGCGCGCCTTGGCAATCGTGTCTTTACCAATTGGTCAAAAAGTGACCGAAGTGATCGGGGGACAGCATGGCAGCACCGGGTGAGAATCTGCGCATCAACGGAGATCGGCTGTGGGACAGTCTGATGGAAATGGCCGAGATTGGCCCGGGTGTGGCGGGTGGTAACAATCGCCAGACCCTGACAGATGAAGATGCCGAGGGGCGCGCCCTGTTTCAGTCGTGGTGTGAGGCGGCGGGTTGCACCATGGGTCTCGATCAGATGGGCAACATGTTCGCCCATCGCGCTGGTTCGGACCCCGAGGCGTTGCCTGTCTATGTGGGCTCCCACCTCGACACGCAGCCGACCGGGGGCAAATATGACGGGGTTCTGGGTGTGTTGGGTGGTTTGGAAATCATTCGGACCCTCAACGATCTGGATGTGAAGACCAAGCATCCCATCGTTGTGACCAACTTTACCAATGAAGAGGGCACGCGCTATGCGCCTGCGATGCTGTCTTCGGGCGTGTTTGCGGGTATTCACACACAGGATTGGGCCTATGACCGGGTGGATGCGGACGGAAAAAGCTTTGGCGACGAATTGAACCGGATCGGCTGGCGCGGCGACGAAGAAGTCGGCGCGCGGAAGATGCACGCGTTTTTTGAACTGCACATTGAACAGGGTCCCATTCTGGAGGCGGAAGCTAAGGACATTGGCGTTGTCACCCATGGGCAGGGGCTGTCATGGACTCAGGTGACGATCACGGGCAAGGACAGCCATACCGGGTCGACCCCGATGCCGATGCGCAAGAATGCAGGGCTGGGCATGGCGCGGGTTCTCGAGAAGGTGGACGAGATTGCGTGGTCTCATGCGCCGCATGCCGTTGGCGCAGCTGGCCACATTGATGTCTATCCGAACTCGCGCAACGTGATCCCGGGCAAAGTAGTCTTTACCGTTGATTTCCGCTCGCCCGAATTGAGTGTGATCGAGGATATGGAAGCGCGTCTGAAGGTTGAAGGCCAGAAGATAGCCGATGAGATGGGTCTTGAGATCATGTTTGAGAAAGTCGGCGGGTTTGACCCGGTTGCCTTTGACGAGGCTTGTGTCGGGGCGGTTCGCACGGCGGCAGAGCGCCTTGGCTATACTCACATGAACCTGATTTCGGGCGCGGGCCATGATGCGTGCTGGATAAATCGCGTCGCACCGACGGCGATGGTCATGTGCCCGTGTGTGGATGGGCTGAGCCACAACGAGGCTGAGGAGATTTCGAAAGAATGGGCCATGGCTGGGACCGATGTTCTGATGCATGCGGTTGTCGAGACGGCAGAGATTGTCGGGTGAGGGTATGCTGAACCCGGACCTGAGTGTGGCGGAACGCATTGAGGCGATGATCGCCGAGGAGATTGTCGAGGCGCCGATTGGCACGCAAACCGAGTGCAATACGCTGGTTGCCTTTCAGTCGGCACTGGTTGAACCGTTCGAGACGACGGTGCAGTTTTCAGGTGGCATGACACAACGCTGTTGGAGCGTGACGCGCACAGACGGGTCCTATCGCGTGGTGTATCTGCCGCTTGCAGGTTATTTTTCGCTCTGTGTGGAAAGTGATTTTGGCCCGCTCGATATTGGCGTGCATGGATCGGCGTTGGGGTGTTTTGCATCTGTATAGTTGGGGCTTTGCCCCAGACCCCTTGGTATTTTTCGTCAGTAGAAACTGGCTGACAGAGGAGAGATGACATGAGCAAGGTAATCAAAGGTGGTATGGTCTGTACGGCGGACCGCACATGGAAGGCTGATGTGCTGATCGAAGGTGAAGTGATCAAGCAGATTGGTGAGGACCTCGTGGGCGACGAGTATATCGACGCCGAAGGGGCCTACGTCATCCCCGGCGGGATCGATCCGCATACCCATCTTGAGATGCCTTTTATGGGTACCACCGCGGCCGAAACCTTTGAGTCCGGTACCTGGGCGGCGGCTGTTGGTGGCACCACCATGGTTGTGGATTTCTGTCTGCCGGGCGCGGACGGATCGATCAAGAACGCGATCAACGAGTGGCACCGCAAGTCCGCACCGCAGATTTGTTCTGACGTGGGTTACCACATGGCTATCACTGGCTGGAACGAGAACGTGTTCAACGAGATGAAGGACGCCGTCGATATGGGCGTCAATTCCTTCAAGCATTTCATGGCCTACAAGGGTGCGCTGATGGTCGAGGATGACGAGATGTTCGCCTCGTTCCAGCGGTGCGCCGAGTTGGGTGCCTTGCCGATGGTGCATGCGGAGAACGGCGATCTGGTTGCTGCTTTGCAGGAAAAATACTTCAACGAAGGGATCACTGGGCCTGAGGGCCATGCCTATTCCCGGCCCCCCGAGGTCGAAGGCGAGGCGGCGAACCGTGCCATCACCATCGCAGATGCAGCTGGTGTGCCGCTTTATATTGTGCACGTGTCTTGTGAGCAGGCCCATGAGGCGATCCGCCGGGCACGCCAGAAGGGGATGCGGGTGTATGGCGAACCTTTGATCCAGTTCTTGACGCTGGATGAGTCAGAGTATTTCAACAAGGACTGGGATCATGCCGCGCGCCGTGTGATGTCGCCGCCGTTCCGTTCCAAAGACCATCAGGATTCGCTTTGGGCGGGTCTGCAGGCGGGATCGTTACAGGTGGTGGCCACGGATCACGCGGCCTTCAACACCGATCAAAAGCGTGCAGGTCGTGACGATTTCCGCATCATTCCGAACGGATCGAACGGTCTGGAAGAACGTCTTGCCGTTTTGTGGACCGAAGGGGTGGAGACCGGGCGGTTGACCCCGAATGAGTTCGTCGCGGCGACGTCCAGCAACGTGGCCAAGATCCTGAACATCTATCCAAAAAAGGGTGCTATTGTTGAGGGTGCGGATGCGGACATCGTGGTGTGGGATCCGAAGATCACCAAGACGATCTCGCCTACGAACCACCATTCGGTGCTGGATTACAATGTCTTCGAGGGTTTTGAGGTGACCGCGCAGTCCCGCTACACCCTGTCACGGGGTGAAGTGATCTGGGCGTGGGGCCAGAATTCGCAACCCGCACCCGGACGCGGCAAGTTCGTGCCACGCCCGGCGTTCTCTTCGGCATCCAAGGCGTTGAGCACGTGGAAGGCTCTGACCGCGCCCAAGATGATCGAGCGCGATCCGTTGAACATCCCAGCGGGGATTTGATGTTTCGACGTCCAACCGCTGAACAGTTGCGGCGACAAAACCTGAGCGACCGTTTTGGAGTCGTCTTCATTCTGTCTCTCGTAGTCACGTTCGTAACGTTTCCTGTGTTGATTGGCGGGCTGGAAGCCTCGGGTGCGTTGGGTCTGGTGTTCGTATTTGGCCTGCCATTGCTGTTTAGCATCTTGCTGCCAGCCGTGATCGTCTCGGCCGTAAAGATGGCCGTAGTCTATCGGGTTTGCGAAACGCGACTGCCTGCCGCTATTGCATTTGTTATCGGGTCCAGCGTCGCGGCATTTGTGGGAGTCGTTCTTGCTTGCCACCTCGATTTTAGCTGGCAGCAGCCGTACGTCGCATTGGTCAATGAACCCATCAATTTGCAGTTTTCGACGACTCTTGGAGCGTGGGCCGCCATGGTTTCGGGTGTCATCGCACTATTCTTTTGTCGAGATGGAGACGCTTCGTGAGCTCAACTGTCATCTCTGCACAAAACCTCGACCTAACATTCGAAACTAATGATGGCCCTGTCCACGCCCTCAAGGACGTGTCTCTGGACATTGAGAAGGGCGATTTCGTGAGTTTCATCGGGCCGTCTGGCTGTGGAAAGACGACTTTTTTGCGTGTCATGGCCGATCTGGAGCAACCTACGGGCGGGACGATCACAGTCAACGGGGTCAGCCCCGAGGCAGCACGTGAGGCGCGTGCCTATGGCTATGTGTTTCAGGCCGCCGGGCTTTATCCGTGGCGCACCATTGGCAAGAACATATCGTTGCCGCTTGAGATCATGGGCTATTCCAAAGCGGATCAGGCCGAGCGTGTGACCCGCGTTTTGGAACTGGTCGAGCTTGCCGGGTTTGAGAAGAAGTTTCCCTGGCAACTCTCTGGCGGAATGCAGCAGCGCGCTTCGATCGCGCGGGCACTCGCCTTTGATGCGGATATCCTGTTGATGGATGAACCCTTTGGAGCACTGGACGAGATTGTGCGTGACCACCTCAATGAACAGCTTTTGCAGCTGTGGGACCGGACCGGAAAGACGATCGCCTTTGTAACGCACTCGATCCCGGAGGCGGTGTATCTGTCGACGAAGATTGTTGTCATGTCGCCGCGCCCGGGGCGCATTACGGATGTGATTGACAGTCCTTTGCCGCGTGAACGTCCGCTGGATATTCGGGAAAGTCCTGAGTTCCTGGAGGTGGCGCACCGGGTCCGGGAAGGGTTGAGAGCGGGGCACGGCGATGTTTGATCGGCTCTCCCCTTTAGGCGGCAAAGACACCTGTCGGGCAATGGGGTGGGATTTTCTTAAATCAAAGAAGCGGGGGGTGTGCCCCTGATGCGCAGTGTTCTGCCTGTATTGACTATCGTCGCGGCGATCTTTGCTTTTTGGTATCTGGCGGCCATCTGGCTCAATGCGCCATGGGCCTATGACAAGGCAGAGCGTGCGGGTGTGGAATTAAGCGCGTCCGAGCTGGTTGCGGACACATGGGCGCAGGACAAGCCCAAGCTGCCGGCCCCGCATCAGGTGGCGGTCGAAATCTGGGAAACCACGGTTGAGAAAAAGATCACCTCGAAACGGTCCTTGATCTGGCATTCATGGGTGACGCTGAGCGCGACCTTGCTCGGCTTTGCCCTTGGGACTGGGCTCGGCATCCTGTTGGCTGTGGGCATCGTTTACAACACTGTCATGGATCGATCTGTGATGCCCTGGGTCATCACAAGCCAGACGATCCCCATTCTGGCCCTCGCACCGATGATCATCGTTGTGCTGAACGCGGTGGGCATATCGGGCCTGCTGCCCAAGGCGATGATTTCGATGTATTTGTCCTTTTTCCCGGTGGTCGTGGGGATGGTAAAGGGATTGCGTAGCCCGGAGGTCATGCAGCTGGACCAGATGCGTACTTGGAATGCGAGCGCGTCCCAGACGTTCTGGCGGTTGCGTCTGCCAGCCTCGATGCCCTATCTCTTTGCCTCGTTGAAAGTTGGTGTCGCGGCGAGCCTTGTGGGCGCGATCGTGGGTGAGTTGCCGACGGGGGCCGTTGCGGGGCTGGGCGCGCGCCTGCTGGCAGGCAGTTATTACGGGCAAACGATCCAGATTTGGTCGGCCCTTATCATGGCGGCGGCCCTCGCTGCTGTGCTTGTGGCAATTATCGGGGTGATCCAGCGCGTGACACTGAACCGGATGGGGATGGCCTGATGGGGTGGATCGTTTTCGCATTTCTTGCGTGGGTTCTGGGATGGATGGCGAACGTCTGGATGTCGCGCCAGCCTGCCACGCCGGTTATCCGGCTTGCGATGCCCGTTGTCTTTGGCCTGACCCTGATTGCGATTTGGGAAGGGGTCGTACGCGGCTTTGACATCTCGGCCGTTTTGTTGCCCGCGCCATCTGCGATTGCTGTGCGCTTTGCCGCTTCGACAGACATCCTGTGGGAAGACTTTGTGCAAACGGTGATCAAAGGCGCACTGAGCGGGTACATCATCGGGTGTGGTGCCGCGGTGCTGACCGCGATCTTTATTGATCGGTTTTCGTTTTTGCGTCGGGGTTTGTTGCCAGTGGGCAATTTCGTGGCGGCCTTGCCAATTGTCGGCATGGCCCCGATCCTGGTGATGTGGTTTGGGTTTGACTGGCAGTCGAAAGCCGCCGTGGTCGTCGTCATGGTGTTCTTTCCGATGCTCGTAAACACGGTCGAGGGGTTGCAAGCCAGCAACCAGATGCAGCGGGATTTGATGAAGACATATGCTGCGCCCCCTCTGACCACCTTGATCAAACTGCGCCTGCCGCTGGCCATGCCCTTCATTTTCAACGGTCTGAAAATCGCCACCACGCTGGCGTTGATCGGTGCCATTGTTGCTGAATTTTTCGGCTCACCCATCCGAGGCATGGGCTTTCGTATCTCGACATCTGTCGGGCAGCTTGCGCTTGACCTTGTCTGGGCCGAAATTGTCGTCGCCGCCATTGTAGGATCGGCCGCCTATGGGGGCGTTGCGCTCATCGAGCGTGCTGTGACATTCTGGCATCCATCTCAACGGGCCCGGTCATGAAGGTCCGAACCACAAACCAAAACCAACGAAGGAGTACCACATGAGAACGATCACAACCTTTGCCGCCAGCGCGGCAATCAGCCTGAGCGCCTTTGCGGCCCAAGCCGCAGATGACGTTACCTTGCAGCTGAAGTGGGTCACGCAGGCCCAATTCGCGGGTTACTACGTCGCCCTCGATAAAGGCTTCTACGGAGAAGAAGATCTGAACGTGACCATCAAACCGGGTGGCCCTGACATTGCGCCGACCCAAGTGCTTGCTGGTGGTGGCGCAGACGTCACCGTGGAATGGATGCCTGCGGCTCTGGCTGCGCGCGAAAAGGGACTGGCGATGGTCAATATCGCGCAACCTTTCAAATCGTCAGGCATGATGCTGACGTGCCGCAAGGACGCAGGTGTCAGCAGCACGGACGATTTCCCGGGCAAGACGCTGGGTGTCTGGTTCTTTGGCAACGAATTCCCGTTCTTGTCGTGGATGAGCCAGCTGGGTATCGCGACTGACGGATCAGACGGCGGAGTCACCGTGCTGAAACAGGGATTCAACGTGGATCCGATCCTGCAAGGGCAGGCGGCCTGTGTGTCCACCATGACCTACAACGAATACTGGCAGATCATTGACGCGGGTCTGACGCCTGAGGAATTGCAGGTGTTCAAGTATGAGGATCAGGGTGTCGCGACGCTCGAAGACGGCCTTTATGCGCTTGAAGAGAACCTTGCCGACCCTGCCTTTCAGGACAAGATGGTCCGCTTTGTGCGCGCCTCGATGAAGGGCTGGAAATACGCCGAAGAGAACCCGGATGAGGCTGCTGAAATCGTTCTGGACAACGATGCCTCGGGTGCACAGACCGAAGAGCACCAAAAACGGATGATGGGCGAGATTGCCAAGCTGACAGCAGGCAGCAACGGTGCGTTGGATCCGGCGGATTACGAACGTACGGTGGCATCGCTGCTGTCGGGCGGGTCTGATCCAGTGATTTCCAAGGCGCCCGAAGGGGCTTGGACACACGCGATCACGGATGCGGCGCTGAACTAAGGTAACCGCGATCCTAAGAACAGAAAAGGCCAGCCCTCGGGTTGGCCTTTTTCGTAACAAAGCGCTGGATTTTCGAAATGGCCGCTCCATGTATTGACCGGATAAAGGAGTGCGCCACATGACACGTATGGAAAATCTGCAGCCAGACCTTGAGGAACAAGCCCGCCAGGATGCGGTCTATCAGGCGGCGATGTCGTCGATCAACGCATCCGCCCGCAGGACCGAGCGTAATGGATATGCCGTAATGGCCAGTGTCATGGGATACGGCGAGGGTGCTCTGGGCGACGGTATGTTTGCCAAGACGAGCCACGCTGCCAAGCTGTTCATGATTGCGTTTGGCTGCGCTGTGCCACCGTTTCTGGTGTGGTGGGTCCTGCTTTAGGAACGCCCCCGCACAACGGCCAAACGACATTATGCAGCGTTACTTGGACACCAGTGCCTTACCCTTTTGCTCTTTGGGGAGCTTTTTGCCGCCCGCCTGCTGGATGACATGCGTCAGTTCATGGGCGATAAAATCTTTGTTTTTCGCGTCTGACGGTTTGGCAAAGTAAATATCCGAGCCTTTTGCAAATGCTTTGGTGCCAAGGTCCTTGCAGATGTCAGCCGCGTTGCCGCCCGAATGTACACGCACCTTTTTGAAGTCTGCGCCGAACACTTGCTCCATCGTTTCAATCACATCTGCGGGCGGCTTGACGCCTTTGGTGCCTTCGGGTTCGGTCTTGATCGGTTTGACTTTGGCTTTCTTGCCTTTAAGCTTTTCGACGGCTTTCTTGATTTTTTCGTTGGCCATATGGATTCTCCAAAACGCAGCATCGTTCAATACTGAGCAGTATAGCACGACGAAAGGTGATGCGGACAGTCGGGTATTTCGTTCCAAATCACACAAAAACAGACGCGTCGTTCGGCTTTAAGCCGTTAACAAAAACGCCGAAATCGGTGCGGTAGAAAACTTTACTCAGAGTACAGTCACTACCGTGCCGATGGGCACGCGGTTGTAAAGATCGGCAACATGTTCGTTTAGCATGCGGATGCAGCCGTTGGATACGGACGTTCCGATTGTGTTGGGCTGGGTCGTGCCATGGATGCGAAAATATGTGTCGACACCGTTCTGGAACAGGTAGAGCGCGCGCGCACCCAGAGGATTCCCTTCACCGCCGGGCATAATGTAGTTGTTGTCGATGAACTTGGTATACAGATGCGGATCGCGCTCGATCATTTCCTGGGTGGGGCGCCAGGTTGGCCACTCTTTCTTGACGTCGATGGTGGCGCTGCCTGTGAATTCCAGCCCGGCACGACCGACGCCAACGCCGTAGCGGATCGCTTTGCGTTCTTCGGTCACCCAATAGAGGTAGTAGCTGCGGGGCAGGACAAGGATCTGGCCTGGCAAAAAGTCTTTCTTGATCCGCACCTCTTGGGGGGTGGGGTCAAAGGCAATGTTTGACTGCGCTTGAATGAGGGTCGGGGCAAGCGCGGCTGCGGCGCTGAGGCTGAGGAAATTGCGGCGGTCCATAATCTCTCCGAATGTAATGTGTCACGAGGATGCCCGTATGGCGCGCTGCGTCAAGAGTCTGTTGAATTGTAGGTGTCACAATCCGGTGGGGTTTGTCGGTGTGGAGCGGAAATGCCACGCAATTTCCCGGATCCAGACCGCCCTCATGAGCGAGGTGATTTAACCTTCATCAGGGTCTTCGATTTGCTTCGGCTTGTCATGGGCGACTTGTTTTTGTTCTTTTTTATCCTCTGCGATGGCCATTATCTTGCCAAACCTGTCATGCCTTTTTTTACGAGCAACGTACCACTCCTCAAAAAGGGTCTCGATCAGTTCAATGAGAGTTTGCGCCTCGTTTGAATCCACCTCAATAATGAGGTTGATATCCTTTTCCATGTGGGCACCGATATTGCCGATATTCCGAACGGCATCAATCGCTTCGACACTATCTTCCGAGACACCTTTTGGCGCTTTTTCTTCTTCAACCCGCTTTTTGAGTTCCCGTATTTCATCAATCAATCGGCCCTTGGATATTCCGCAAAAGTCTCGGATCATTCCTTGTAGACACCTACGTGCGAGTGTTGCCGAGGCTTTGGGACTAAGATCTCGAATTTTGCACGCTTCTTCGTAATCTTCTCTCAGTGGCGGGGGAATGTAATCAGGCTGATGTTTGGCCGCGCTTTCTGGCATTAGTCTTTTGCTATACAAAGGGTCGTCTATCGTTGGACGAATGTTGCCTACGTTGGTGATCTCGTACTGCTTTAAATGAAACGCAAGCGTGAGCTTTTGACAGTCTGGATTAGAGCACCCCACGGCCACCACATGCGATCCAACGTATCCCATATCGACGTTTTTTACGTAAATTCGATTTTGAGACTCGTAAAATTGATGTTCAGTTACGACTTGCTTGTGAAAACAATATGGGCATTCAAAATTAAAGGGCTCAAAATCTGCCACTCAATTCACCTCGCAAACTTCTTATGCTTCAACCGCTTAGGCTCAAGCGCATCTGGCCCCAGCCGGCGCTTCTTGTCTTCCTCGTAGTCCTCAAAGTTCCCCTCGAACCACTCCACATGTGCATCGCCTTCAAAGGCCAGGATGTGCGTGCAGATCCGGTCGAGGAAGAAGCGGTCGTGCGAAATCACCACCGCGCAGCCGCCGAAGTCGACAAGGGCGTCTTCCAAAGCCCGCAGCGTTTCGACGTCGAGGTCGTTCGTCGGTTCATCGAGCAGCAGGACGTTGCCACCGGATTTCAACAGCCGCGCCATGTGCACGCGGTTGCGCTCACCGCCTGACAGCAGGCCGACTTTTTTCTGTTGATCGCCGCCTTTGAAGTTGAACGAAGAGCAGTACGCGCGCGAGTTCACCTCGGCATCGCCAAGGGCGATCAGTTCGGCACCGCCAGAGATTGCTTCCCACACGTTGTCATCTGCGTTCAGATCATCGCGGGACTGGTCCACATAGGACATCTGCACCGTGTCACCGATTTCGACGCTGCCCGCGTCAGGCGTTTCCTGACCCGTGATCATCTTGAACAGCGTGGATTTACCCGCGCCGTTTGGACCGATCACGCCGACAATCGCACCGGGGGGGATGGAGAATTCGAGGTTTTCCATCAACAGCTTATCGCCCATGTGTTTGGACAGACCCGCCACGTCGATCACCTTGCCGCCCAATCGCTGGCCGTTGGGGATGACGATCTGGGCGTAGGACAAACGCTCGCGCTCGGACGTTTCCAGCATATCGTTGTAGTTGTTGATCCGCGCCTTGGATTTCGCCTGACGGGCCTTGGCCCCCTGACGCATCCATTTGAGTTCGCGTTCCAGCGTTTTCTGGCGAGATTTGTCTTCGCGCGCTTCTTGTTCGAGGCGTTTGGCCTTTTGTTCCACCCAAGAGGAATAGTTGCCTTCCCATGGCACGCCCTTGCCGCGATCTAGTTCAAGGATCCAGCCCGTGATGCTGTCAAGGAAGTAGCGGTCGTGGGTCACGATCAGGATCGTGCCTTTGTAATCAATGAGGTGCTGTTGCAGCCACGCGATGGTTTCCGCATCAAGGTGGTTGGTCGGTTCGTCCAGCAGCAGCATTTCGGGCGCTTCGAGCAGGAGGCGGCAGAGCGCGACGCGGCGTGCCTCACCACCTGACAGCGTCGTGACGTCCGCATCATCAGGGGGGCAGCGCAGTGCCTCCATGCTGACGTCGATCTGGCTGTCCAGATCCCAGAGGTTTTCGGCGTCGATCTTGTCTTGCAGTTCGGCCATCTCGTCAGCGGTTTCGTCGGAGTAGTTCATCGCCAGTTCGTTGTAGCGGTCGAGGATCGCCTTTTTCGGCGCGACCCCAAGCATGACGTTTTCGCGCACCGACAGTTCGGGGTCGAGTTTGGGTTCCTGTGGCAGGTAGCCGACCTTGGCCCCTTCGGCGACCCATGCTTCGCCGGTGAAATCCTTGTCCATTCCGGCCATGATTTTCATCAGCGTGGATTTACCCGCGCCGTTCACGCCGACCACGCCGATTTTCACGCCGGGTAGGAAGTTGAGGTGGATGTTCTCAAAGCATTTCTTGCCACCCGGATAGGTCTTGGAAACGCCGGACATGTGGTAGACGTATTGATAGGCGGCCATGGCAGGCTCCTTTGGAGAGAGGGGACGCGTTTGGGCGTTCAGATACAGGTGCGTTGGGCGGGGTGCAATGGTGGTTTGGGAGCGGTGCGGTGAGTGAGTTACATGCGATGATGGCGCGCTATGCGGTGCCCGGTCGGGTTGCGTGGATTGGCCTGCGCCCTATGCGTCGCGCCGATATGGTTGAGGTGGAGGCCGTGCGTGTGACCGGTGCAGGGCCTGAGGGGGATCATGGCCGTCCCGGCAAGCGCGCGTTGACCTTGATGCAGGCAGAGCATTTGGTCGCGATTGGTGCCTTTCTGGTCCGTGACCCGGTGTTGCCTGCACAGATGCGCCGCAATGTGGTGGTTGCGGGTTTGAATCTGGCCGCCTTGAAGGGGCGTGAGGTGGTGCTGGGTTCGACGGTTGTCCGGCTGACCACCATTTGTGCGCCCTGTTCGCGCATGGAAGAGACCTTTGGTCATGGCGGATATGCGGCGGTGCGCGGACACGGGGGGTGGTGTGCCGAGATCGTGCAGGAGGGCATGATCACGCGCGGTGATCTTGTGCGCCCTCTTGATTGACAAACGTGCCCATCTGCTGTCCGGTCCTGCGTCGCAGCCTTTGTGAGCCGAGGACCACGCCCTGATGCGCCACGCCTTTCCCCTTGCCCGACCGGGACAGACCATCGGCCTGCTGGGTGGGTCGTTTGATCCGGCCCATGAAGGCCATGTGCACATCACCCGCGAGGCGATGAAGCGGTTTGGCCTATCCCATGTGTGGTGGCTGGTGAGCCCCGGCAACCCTTTGAAAACGCGTGGCCCTGCGCCGCTGAACCAACGTCTGGTCCGCGCCCGCGCCGTTATGCAAGACCCGCGCGTCACCGTTACAGACATCGAGGCGCGTCTTGGCACGCGCTATACCGCGCAGACACTGTCGGCGTTGATGGCCTGTTATCCGGGCGTGCGTTTTGTTTGGCTGATGGGGGCTGACAATCTGGCGCAGTTGCACCACTGGCAAGACTGGGAATGGATCATGGAAAGCGTGCCAGTGGGTGTGCTGGCCCGTCCCGGCGACCGCATTTCTGCGCGGATGAGCCGGGCCGCGCGCCTTTATGCGCAGTACCGTATTTCGGGGCGTGCAAGCCAGATCCTTGGGCGTGCTGACGCCCCTGCGTGGTGTTTTGTGAACGTCCCTATGTCAGTGCAATCCTCCAGCGCAATCCGGGCGGCCGGCGGCTGGGGTAAGCTTGAGAAAACGTGATGGTTTGAGTGCTTGTTTGACCGAGAAAGCTGAGGTTAGATGCGCCCATGCTCAGATCGGTTTCCAGACGCGTTTTTCTTAGTTTTCTTGCCAGCAGTGCAGCCACGACGGCCTTTGCGGCCCCGCCCGCAGCATCTTTACGCCCAGTGGCGCGCGCAGCTGGCCATTCCAAGAAATCAGCCCCCGGACCAGAGGCCATCATCAATGCGGCTAAACTGGGCGGACGGGTCAGTTACGCGGTGGCGGATGCAAGTACCGGTGCGCGGTTGGAGGTCGGCAACGCCAAAACGGGCACGCCCCCTGCCAGCGTCGCCAAAGCGGTAACGGCCCTTTATGCGCTGAACGTCCTTGGGCCGTCGCATCGGTTTACAACGCAAGTCGTCGCGACCGGGTCTGTGTCGGGTGGCGTGGTTTCCGGCGATCTGATCCTTGTGGGTGGAGGTGATCCGACGCTCGACACCAACGGGTTGGCCGCTCTGGTCGCGGCACTGAAAGACAAAGGTATCCGCGAGGTGCGCGGTGCATTCAAAGTCGCTGAAGGGGCATTGCCCTACGTCAAGACCATCGACACAGAACAACCCGATCACCTAGGCTACAGTCCGGCGGTGAGCGGCGTGGCCTTGAACTACAACCGCGTGCATTTCGAATGGAAGCGGTCGGGCGGGGCGTATGGAGTAACCATGGATGCGCGTTCGGACCGGCTGCGCCCGGCGGTGTATGTGACCAAGATGCAGATCGTGGACCGTCGCGTACCTGTCTACACCTACAAAGACGGAGGGCGCAGCGACAACTGGACGGTCGCCAAAGCCGCGCTGGGCAACGGTGGGGCGCGGTGGCTGCCTGTGCGCAAGCCTGCGCTTTATGCAGGCGATGTGTTTCAAACACTGGCCCGTTCGCAAGGCATCGTGCTGAAGAACCCGAAGGTTGTGAAGAAGGCCCCGCGTGGCACTGTGCTTGTGTCGCGCCAAAGCGATGATTTGCGCAAAATTCTGAAGGATATGCTGCGCTATTCCACCAACATCACGGCGGAAATGGTTGGCATGTCTGCGACGGTCAAACGTACGGGACGGGTTCCGGGCAGCCTTAGAGCGTCCGCCTCGGAAATGAACCGCTGGGCCAATAGCGTCCTTGGCACCTCTGCCATGAAGCTTGTCGATCATTCGGGCCTTGGTGGCAAAAGCAATATGACGGCGGATGACATGGTGCAGGCGCTGGTCAAGGCGCATGGCAACGCTGTGTTGCGCCCGATCCTGAAACCGATTCCGATGCGGGACAACAAGCGTCGTATCCTCAAGAACCACCCCATCACGGTGGATGCCAAAACGGGTACGCTGAACTATGTATCCGGCCTTGCCGGCTACATGACTGCCAAGGATGGGCGGGTTATGGCCTTTGCCATCTTTGCGGCAGACGAGGCCACCCGCTCGCGCATTTCCAAGGCCAACCGCGAGTCCCCCCAAGGCGCGCGCAGTTGGAATGGGCGCGCCAAGGTCATGCAGCAAAAGCTGATTGACCGGTGGGGGCTGCTGTATGGAACCTGAACAAGGCGGAGACTGATCCGCCTGTGGCTGCTTTAGGCTGCGTTTTTCATCCGCGTTGCGTCGATGCTGTCTGCCACCCCTTGCGCGGTTGCGGCTGACAGTGTCCAACCCAGATGCCCGTGCCCTGTATTGTAGAACACGCCCGGCTTTTTACCCGGTCCAACTTTGGGCATCATAGAGGGCAACATAGGCCGCAGACCTGCCCACGGCACGCAGTGCTCCGTCGAGACGGCTGGGAAGAACATCTCGCACCAGTCGCGCAGAGGTTTGATGCGGTCATCGCGGATGTCGAGGTTGTAGCCGTTGAATTCCGCCGTGCCCGCAATGCGCAACCGGTTCTTGCCAAGGCGCGAGGTGACCACTTTGGCCTCATCATCCAGCAGGCTGACCCAAGGTGCTGCTTCCTGGCTGGCGGCATCATCAAGGTTGACGGTGATGGAATACCCTTTGACCGGGTAGATGTTGACCCGGTCGCCAAGCTGTTCAGCGATGGTCTTGCTAGCGACCCCTGCGCACACAACGATGCCATCAAAGACTTCGCTGTTTTTGGCATTGCCTTCTTTCCAGTCCAGCCGGACGTCGGTGCCGGTGTGGTGGATTTCGCTGACGACGGATTTGTAGTGGAAGGTCACGCCCATGTTTTCACAGGCCGCGCTGAGTTTGCGGGAAAAGCTGTGGATGTCGCCTGTGAAATCGCTTTCGGTGTAGAACCCGCCCAGCGTTTCGGTCTGAAGCGTGGGTTCGAGTTTTTGAACCTCTTCTGCCGACACCTCGCGCCTTTCCAGCCCCGCCTTTTCCAGCAGGACGTTGACCCGGCGGGCGTGATCGAATTCGGATTGCTTTTTGTAGACGTGTAGGATGCCGCGCTGTTCCATGTCAAAGTCCATGCCGACTTCGCTCGCGAAATCGAGCAGGTGTTCGCGTGCGGCAATGGCCATTTGGGCTGTGGCGATTGTGTTGGCCTCGTAATCAGGGATGTTGCCCATGAATTCCGCCATCCACGACAGTTTGTGCCAGCTGGGTTTTGGGTTCACCAGCAGCGGTGCGTCGGGATTGAACATCCATTTCATCCCCTTCATCACAGTGCCCCAGCGTGTCCAGACTTCAGCGTTAGAGGCTGAAAGCTGCCCACCATTGGCAAAGGACGTTTCCATCGCCGCGTAGCGGTTTTTGTCGAACACGGACACTGCATAGCCGCGGCGGGCCAATGCGTAGGCGGTGGTGATACCGGTGATGCCGGCGCCGATCACGGCGATATGGGTCATGGTGGGGGTCCCCCAGATGCGACGCAGTTGACAAAGGACGCCCCCGGCGGAATGCCGGATCACGTCCCCATCTGTTGCGTAACCTGAGAGTTTCACGCCGGTCTTCTGGCGCTTTCTCCGTCGGTGGGCTGGGGGCGTCTGCACCCAACCACTCTCCAGATCGTCGATTGCCCCAAAGTTGGGACGCGGCTGGCACGGTTCCTTGTGCCTGAGAGTTTGTCGGGGCGTTGCTCCTTCGGCGGCAGGCATCTGGCCTGCGCTCTCCCATGTCAGCCTTAGCGACTGAGAGGCATATAGGGGGTGTTCTGCCAATCGGTCAATGGATTCGATTGCACGTTTGAGTGCGCCTGCGTGAGCGTGTTGACCGGGACACATATGCCAAGATCGGGCCTCTGTGTTGAGGGGCGTAGCCATCGGGAAATGCTTGGGCTATCAAGGGTGGGTCTGCCCATGGCGGCCCCTGATCCTGCTGCTGGATTTCATCTTTATGACCACCCCGACGCTCGAGTTCGATCAGTCACAGGCCGCACCCGTCCTGCGCGTGGCGGGGCGTTTGGTGATCGCACATCTTGAGCCGATAGCACCAAAGTTTCACGACCTGACGACCAGCGCGAAGCATCTGCAAATCGATCTGGACACGGTCGAAGCGCTGGACACCAGTGGCGCGTGGTTGATTGCCACCTTGATGATGCGTCTTGAGGCCGAGGGCGTCACGGTTGAGATCATCGACGCATCGACCAACCGTAAGGCTTTGGTGGACACTGTGCGCACAGCATTGCCCGACCAAGAGGGTGGCGAAGACCCGCCCCGCGGGTTTGTCCCGTGGCTGGCCAGTATTGGCGCGGCGATGGCGGGTGCGGGTGATGCGGTTGTGTCTTTGCTGAGCTTTGTTGGCGAGGTGTTGTCCCGGTTTGCCTATGGGCTGGTGCGCCCATGGCGTTGGCGTAGCGCGGCCCTTGTCAGCCAGATGCAGGAGGTCGGGTTCAACGCCATTCCGATCGTGGTTTTGATGAGTTTTCTGATTGGGGTTGTTCTGTCCTTTCAGGGGGCGTCGCAATTGCGTCAGTTCGGGGCAGAGGTGTTTGTCGTCGATCTGATCGCCATCTCGATCCTGCGCGAGCTTGGCATTCTGCTCACCTCTATCATCGTTGCAGGGCGGTCGGGCTCGGCCTTTACCGCCTCTATCGGGTCGATGAAGGTGCGCGAAGAACTGGATGCCATGCGCACCCTTGGCCTTGATCCCATCGAAGTGCTGGTGCTGCCCCGGGTGATCGCGCTGATCATCATGTTGCCGATACTGGGTTTCATCGCCAACATCTCGGGTCTGTTCGGTGGTGCGTTGATGAGTTGGATTGAACTGGGCGTCAGTCCCAGCATGTTCGTGACTCGTTTGCAGGAGAACACAGACGTCTGGCATCTGGCCATCGGCATGATCAAGGCACCGTTCTTTGCAGCTATCATCGGGATCGTGGCGTGCTGGCAGGCGTTGCAGGTTAAAGGCTCTGCCGAAAGCGTGGGACGGCGGACGACGACCTCTGTGGTGCAGGCCATTTTCCTTGTCATTGTGGCCGACGCTGTATTTTCGATCTTTTTCGCGGAGTTGGGATTGTGAGCGACAGCCCGGCCACCCGAAACGACCGTGAGGCGGTGATCACTGTGCGGGGTCTGAGGACCCAATTTGGGCCGCAGGTCGTGCACGAAAATCTGGACCTTGATGTCTGGAAGGGTGAGGTGCTTGGCGTTGTCGGTGGATCGGGCACTGGCAAATCGGTTTTGCTGCGCACCATTGTCGGGCTGAACACGCCTGCGGCCGGGTCGATCAATGTGCTGGGCACAGACGTGCTGCATGGCAATCGCGAAGACCGTCTGAAGACCGAACAAAGCTGGGGCGTGGCCTTTCAGGATGGGGCGCTGTTTTCATCGCTTACGGTTTTGCAAAACGTCATGGCCCCGATGAGAGAACACCTGAACCTCAGCCCCGCGCTGATGAAAGAGCTGGGGCAACTCAAGATCAGCATGGCAGGCCTGCCCGCCTTGGCCTGTGGCAAACTGCCTTCAGAATTGTCCGGGGGTATGCGCAAACGTGCGGCTTTGGCGCGCGCACTGGCGCTCGACCCGCAAATCGTATTTCTGGATGAACCGACAGCTGGCCTCGATCCCATCGGGGCGGCGGCATATGACGAATTGATCAACGAACTTAAGCGGTCGCTGGGTCTGACTGTGTTTATGGTGACCCATGATCTCGACTCCCTTTATGCGATCTGCGACAGAATTGCGGTACTGGCGGAAAAGCGCGTGTTGTTTGAAGGGCCGATTGAGGGAATGACAGAGATCGACCACCCTTGGGTGCAAGAATATTTCACCGGTCCGCGTGCGCGTGCGGCCCAAGCAAAGAAAACCTGAAGGAAGCGGCCTGCGGCCATGGAAACCAAAGCCAACTATGTTCTGATCGGGCTGTTCACCCTTGCCGGTATCGTGGGTGCGCTGGGTCTTTTGTTGTGGCTGGCCAAAGTTCAGGTGGATCGCCAGTATTCCTATTACGACATTCTGTTTGAGGATGTGTCTGGGTTGGGCGCGGCCAGTGACGTGCGTTATAACGGTCTGCCCGTGGGGCAGGTGGTTGATCTGGCGTTGGACGACGGCGACTCCTCGCAGGTCCGCGTCAAGATCGAGATTTCGGCAGACACGCCGGTGAACACTGAAACCGTCGCAAAGTTGCAATCCCAAGGGGTGACAGGCGTCAGCTTTGTTGGCTTGTCGGGTGGCTCTGAGACCTCAACGCCATTGCCTAGCAACAGCGAAATCCCGTCAGAGCGCACCGCCCTGCAGACCGTTTTCGAGGGAGCACCGGAGGTCTTGGAGCGGGCGATTGAATTGCTGGAAAACGTCAACGACGTGTTTGACACCGAAAACAAGGATGCCGTTTCGACCCTGCTCGCAAACCTGTCATCGGCTTCGGCGCGGATTGATACGGTGCTGGAAGATTTCGAGTCCTTGTCGGGTGATTTGGGGTCTGCCGCGCGCGAGATTGCGTCTTTCACGGACCGTTTGGACGCACTGGCAGATACGGCGTACGTGACGCTGACGACTGCAACTGGCACCTTGGAAATTGCCAACGAAACGGTGACCCGCGTGGGTGATCTGACAACGGATCAACTGGTGCCTCTGGCCGAAGATTTGCGCACAGCCAGCCAGACCGCCAATCGTGTGATCGACGATGTTGGCGGGCAAGCGAGCGTGATTGCGGGGCGGATTGATGAATTGGCGGTGCGTGGTGGCGTCGTTCTGGATGATGCGAGCCAAGCGCTGGCCACGGCCAATCAGACCTTTGCATCCGCCAATACGGCCATTGAGGGGATCACAGAGTTCACGAACACGAACCTTGTGCCCTTGTCAGACGATTTACGCACAACGACACAGACGGCCAACCGGGTCATTTCGGAATCGGGGACTGAGGTTCAGCGGATCGCGGGGCGGATAGACTACCTTGCAGATCGTGGAACGGTGGTGCTGGACAGTACCGTTGTTGCTTTGGACGATGCTCAGAACACCATTCGGGACGCACGCACCACTGTGGCGCGGGCGAACACCTATATTGACGAACAACTGACCCCCCTCACCAGCGATTTGCGCACAACCACACAGACCGCCAACCGCGTGATTGACGAGGTGGGCAGTCAGGCGTCGGTGGTTGCGGACCGGTTCATCACCTTTGCCGATGATGGCACTGAACTGATCGCGACGGCGGACAAAACCTTTGCCAATGCCGATATCACTCTGGCCGCGATCTACACGGCGATGGAAGATGCGTCTGCCACATTGGCGACTGCCAATTCTACCTTCGAGGTGGCCAATCGCATTCTCGATACTGATATTGATGGGATCGTTGCTGATGTACGTGGTGCAACCACGGCGTTTACCACTACGATCAACAAGACGTCCGCAAGCCTCGACACAGTCACTGAGCAGGTCCTTGCGGCGTCCACGTCCGCTGCAAACCTCACCGCTTCACTGGAAGAGGTGATCAGTAGCAACCAACGCCAACTCTCCGATTTTGTGCGGCTGGGTCTGCCCTCCTTGCTATTGTTTACGGATGACGCGCGCAGTCTGGTGAGCAATATCGATCGTTTGGTCAACCGGATCGAACGCGATCCGGCCCGCTTTTTGTTAGGTACTCAGAATTCAAGGTTCAGCCGATGAAGACGTTTTCCAAATCGTGGCCGTTAGCCCTGATGCTTGTGATGGTATTGCCGGGCTGTGCCGCACTGTCCGGGCTGTCGGCTGCAAGTGTACCAAGTGAACTGTACGTGCTGACCCCGAAAAGCACCTTTGATACGAACCTGCCAAGGCTGCGCTATCAGATCGCCGTTGAGGAGCCGACGGCGACGGCGTCAGTCAATACTGACCAGATCGCCGTACAACCCACGCCGCTACGGGTGCAGTACCTGCCTGAGGCGCGTTGGGTGGACCGTGCCCCGTTGATCGTGCAGTCAGTGATGATCGAAAGTTTTGAGAATTCGGGCAAAGTGCCTGCGGTTGGCAGTTCGGCCATTGGTTTGCGCGCTGATTTTTTGATCGTGACGGACATCCGTGAATTTCAAGCCTTTGTGCCGGCCGTCGACGCGGACGCGCCTCTGAACATTCATGTCCGCCTGAACATAAAGGTCATCGATGCGTTTTCCGATCGCATCATCGCGTCACGTTCGTTCGAGGAAGTTTCACTTTCCGACTCTGACGACGCCAGCGATGTCGCCATCGCCTTTGACGAAGCGCTGGGAGATACTCTGCGGGACGCTGTTGAGTGGAGTATTCGTTCAATCGCGTCTTATGGGGCGCCCCGGTTCTAAGCGTCAGGCGCTGACGCCCGCGCTTTCCAAAAGCTGTACGCCGTTGATTTTCCAACCGTTCTCGGTTTCGAGCATCCGGTAGTCCAGCACGTGCACCTGACCTTTGGCGTCGACGATCTGCACCTTTTGCCAGTAGCTTCCGTTTTCTTGACGCAGCTCCAGATAGGTCACTTCGGTGGGGCGCCAGACCATCGGATAGCCTTGGGTCACCATGCGACCGAAATTCTCGGGCGTTCGGAATATACCGCGGATGTTGGGCGACGCGAATTCGAATGCTTCGGCGAAATTGTCCGCCTTGAACGCGTCAAGTTGGTCGCTGATGACTCCTTCGATCTCTGTGCCTTGGGCCCAAGCGGCGCCAGTCATGCTGATGGCCAGGGCCGCCCCGATTATCCAGTTGTGCATCGCAAATCTCCTTGCTGATGCAAGGATGATAGTGCGGGATTCGAAATGGCCAAGGGCTTGGGGTTTAAGCGACGAGTTCTCCGGCCAGTGCCTGGTCGATCAATGCGATCGTTTCGTCCAATCCGTAAAGCGCGATAAACCCGCCAAAACGCGGTCCCTGGCTGGCGCCAAGCAGGACTTCGTAGAGGGCTGTGAACCATCCGCGCAGCGGGTCAAACCGGTCGCGTCCCACTGCGTAGACAACGGATTGCAGCGCCTCGTCGTCCATAGCGCCGTCATAGGCGGCCAATTCAGCGCGCAGTGCCTCGAGCGCTTCGCGTTCGGCGGCTGTGGGTAGGCGATAGGTTTTGGTGGGTTTCACAAAGTCGTTGTAATAGCGCACCGCAAAGCCGACGGCCTGATCCATGCCGGGATTGGTTTCGGGGCCTGTGTTGGGCGCATAGCGCTGGATAAAGCCCCAGAGCGTGTCCTTGGTTTCCGCACTGCTGACCGAGGCAAGGTTGAGCAGCATCGAGAACGGCACCACCATGTCACTGGCAGGCACGTCTCCCCCGTGAATGTGCCAGACCGGGTTATTGAGCCGCTGTGTTTCGTCTTGCCCCACATAGGCGCGCAGTTGCTGGTGATATTCGTCTACGGCCTTGGGGATCACGTCGAAATACATGCGCTTGGCCGTCTTTGGCTTTTGATACATGAAGTAGGACAGGCTTTCGGTGCTGGCATAGGTTAGCCATTCGTCGATGCTGATCCCATTGCCGGACGACTTCGAAATCTTTTGCCCTTTGTCGTCGAGGAAAAGTTCGTAGCTGTAATGCTCGGGCGGGCGTGCGCCGAGTGTTCGGCAGATCGCGTCATAGATCTTTTCGTTGGTGGCGTGTTCTTTGCCATACATCTCAAAGTCGACGCCAAGTGCGGCCCAGCGTGCGCCAAAGTCTGGCTTCCATTGGAGTTTCACGTTGCCACCAGTGACAGGCAGCGTCCATTCCTTACCCGTCTCATCGTCGAACGTCACGGTGCCATTCACTGCATCCACATGTTTCATCGGGACATACATCACCCGGCGGCTTTCGGGATGCAGGGGCAGGAAGATCGAATAGGTTTGCTGGCGTTCCTCGCGCAGGGACTTCAGCATGATTTTCATCAGGTCATCGTATTTCTCTGCACAACGCAGCAGAATTTCATCGAACTGTCCCGACGCATAAAATTCGCGGGCCGAGACAAATTCGTAATCAAATCCGAAGGTGTCGAGAAACCGCCGCAGCATGGCGTTGTTATGGTGGCCAAAGCTTTCATGCGTGCCGAATGGGTCTGGCACGTCCGTCAGCGGACGCTGCAAATGCTGCTCAAGGCGCTCTGGATTTGGCACGTTGCCGGGCACTTTGCGTAGTCCATCCAGATCGTCCGAAAAGCAGATCAGCTTGGTAGGGATGTCCGAGATCATCTCAAATGCGCGGCGCACCATCGTTGTACGCAGCACTTCGCCAAAAGTGCCGATGTGCGGTAGGCCGGACGGACCATAGCCGGTTTCGAACAGAACATAGCCTTTTTCAGGTGGTGCTTTCTGATAGCGTTTGAGCACTTTGCGCGCTTCTTCAAACGGCCATGCTTTGCTCGTCATCGCACTGTCACGCAAACTCGACATAAGATACTGTCCTAAATTTATGACCACCCGCCCGATGCGGGGGCCAATGTGACGCGCCCCACGGACAGCATCATTCCGCCGCTACCTATTGCGAGGGGGGGCAGGCGTCAATATTGAGGGGGAGTATGAGTGGAAAGGAATACCCATGTCTGAGACCGAACAGCTGAGCCTGACGCCGCAGGATGCTCTTGTGGCGATGATGATCGCAATTTCGGCCTCGGATGAGGACATCCGCACCGCTGAATTGGTCAAGATCAATGCGGCGGTAAACCACTTGCCGATCTTTGCGTCCTACGATCTGGACCGCATGAATGGCGTGGCGCAAACCGTGTTTGACCTGTTCGAACAGGAAGACGGGCTGGATGCTCTGTTTGGGTTGGTGCGTGAAGCGTTGCCGGAGCGCCTGTATGAGACAGCCTATGCGTTGGCCTGCGATGTTGCAGCGGCAGACGGAACGCTTGAAGAAACTGAACTGCGTCTTCTGGAAGAGATGCGGTATGAGCTGAACATTGACCGCCTGCACGCGGCCGCGATTGAGCGTGGTGCACGGGCGCGGCATTTGACGGTTTAATGCCTGTCAAACGCCGCACTTTGCGCATTTGAAGTTACCCTAGAGGGCTATTGCCGAAGTCGAGGGCGAGCATGCTTGCGCCAAACTGGCAGGCAGGATCGCCGTGAGCGTTGCCGGCCTGCTTTTGACACCGCGCGCTCGTCCCACAGCGCGTTAACCATCCATTGATACTTCCCCGTCCCGAACAGGCCGGAGTCCCGGCCCCTGCAAAAAGGGATGTATGGATGAACAAGGCGATCACTGATGGCGTGCTGCTGATGCCGCCGGCCTTTGCGGATGGTTTGGATGTTTGGTCAAGCGGGGACGGGACGCCGGGATCTGATACATACCTGAATGCAGTCAATGCGGCCCTTGTTGTGGCTGATCAGGACTTTGGTGGTTGTCTGGAGTTGCAGAAAACCGATAGCACGACGCGCGTCCGCTACATGGGGCAGATACCCCTGTTTTCCGGCTGCTATCTGCGGGTCACCGCCCGCATCAAGGCAATCAGTGGCAACCTTCCGGACGTGCGTATCGCAGGCTATGCTGCACGCGGAGATGGGTCCGAGGTGAGCGGCGTCAGCACTAGTGGGAGCAGTACAACACTGACCGCTTATGGTGATGTCGTCGAAGTGTCGGCGATCATCGGTGCAGGAAATCGCGGTGGCGTCGATCTGGTCTGGGGCCCGGAGCCGGTTTATGGACATTTTGGGCTCGACCTGACGGGTGCCAATGGCGGCATCGTGCGCATCGACGATATCGAAATTGAAGACACCACCTCGGTCTTCCTGCGCGACATCGTATCCACCGTGGACGTGCGCGATTTTGGTGCTGTGGGCGATGGGGTCACGGATGACAGTGACGCCTTTGACGCGGCCAATGCGGTTGCTGACGGGCGCACCATTTTGGTGCCTGCCGGGACGTTCCGGTTGGAAAAAGACGTTGCCTTTGATCATCTGGTGAAGTTCGAGGGCACGTTGAGCATGCCCGTCGACAAGATGCTGCTCTTGCGCAAAAACTACGACCTGCCGACCTACATCGAGGCATTCGGGGATGAGGGGCTCGCCTTTCGCAAGGCCTTTCAGGCTCTGCTGAACAGCTCGGATCACGACAGTCTGGATATGTGTGGACGTCGGGTGCAGGTGGACGGCCCCATTGACATGCAGGCGGCCGTGCCGAACCGCGATCAGTACAACACGCGACGCGTGATCCGAAATGGTCAGATCGAAGCTGTTGGAGATGGAAACTGGGACACGACGGTCACAACCAGCCAGGCGACCTATTCCACTTCCGACGCACGTACCCTGACCAATGTGACCAATGCCGCAAACATCGAAGTCGGCTCTTATGTTGAGGGTGTTGGCGTTGGCCGCGAGATCTATGTGCGCGAAGTGAATGTTCCGGCGCAGGAAATCACACTCAACGCCCCGCTCTTTGATGCGGTTGGGACGCAGACCTACACGTTCAGCCGCTTCAAATATCTGATTGATCTGAGTGGTTTTTCCAAACTGTCCAAGTTCAACCTGTCCAACATCGAGTTCCAGTGTAACAACAAGACCAGTGGGATCCTGCTAGCCCCAGCTGGCTCGACATTTGAATTGCAGGAATGCTTTATCAGTCGCCCGAAGGATCGTGGCCTTACTTCGATTGGTGGCGGATGTCAGGGCATTCTGATTGACCGGTGCCAGTTCCTCTCTGCCGAGGAAAGCGAAACCGTTGAAGACCGTACTTCAATCGCGCTGAATGTGAATTCCAATGACGCTAAGGTGCGCGACTGCCGTGCCACCCAGTTCCGCCACTTCTTGTGCATGGCCGGTCAGAACCATTTGATCATGGGCAACCACTTTTTTCAGGGCGATGGGATCGCGGGTGGTGTGCGCACAGCGGGCATTGTGCTTTAGGACAACTTTACTGCCAGTGTGATCAGCGGCAACTACATCGACAACTGTTTCGTCGAGTGGACGAACGAGCGTGACCCCACCCCGCAGTTTTCAACCGGCTTTTCGTTCAGTTCCTTCAGCCTGACTGACAACGTCTTTCTGGCCAGCGATGTTGCGGACTGGTTCAGCTATCTGGTGGTCAAGCCGCATGGTAGTGGCCATTTCCTGAACGGCGTGTCTGTGACCGGCAACCGGTTCCGGTCCATCAATGGGACCATGACCCGTGCCGAGCGGGTAGATACAAGCTTTGCCGATCTCGCCTACGATCGGAACCGGTCTGTGTATTTTGGAGGTAACTCCTACCACAACGTTGAGGAACAGGCGTCCAACCCGCTGGTTGTCGCACACGACCAGAACACCAATGCCAAGATCTGGACGATTGGCACGAACAAGAAGTTGCCGTTCGAAAGCTACTGCCAGTTTGTGGATTCCGTGGCGCTGTTCGGAGACATCCGCAATACCTCCAATGCCCGCGTGTTTGAAAATCCGGTTGGAAAGGGTCGGATTGGGGCCGACGAGGATGAGTTCACCTTGGAATTTGCGTCTGAAGTCCGTGGCCAGATTCGTGCAACTGTCCGTATGGACAAGGATTGATATTGACCGCCGGGCAGATCAGTTGGCCTGCCCGGCCCCTAAAACGTGCGCCATAGCCCCAGCTTGAAGGCGAAGGTGCCATCTTCGTTTTCCAAGCCGAATTGATATCGGGTTGGCCCATCCTTTTGGGGCCGCCAGATCACCGAAGGGGCGATAGTGGTTGAGAGGTCGCCACCTGTCTCGCTCAAGAATACCTGCATCATCACCTGGAATCGCGTTGACAGGCTCAATCCTATGGTGCTGTCGAGTTTGTAAGTGGTTACACTGTCCGCCACTTCCCATTCTGTAGCACTGTCCAAAGCTACCCAGCCCGATTTGTCCCCAAGCATAAAGCCGCGGCCGTAGCTGAGCCCTGCATGTAGTAGCGAAGAACTGTCTGGACCCAATGTGCTGCCAACACCGATCTCGTAGGCCAGTTTGAATGAACGTTCGCCAGTTGGGAGGGGTTTGCGTGCGAACACAAAACCTGTGTCACCTCCTGTGCGCTGGTTGAGAATATCTACGTCAATCTTTACCCCAATGGTCAGTTTGGGTCGCAGCCCGTGTGTGAGGTACAATGAGCCGCCCATTTCTCCGAGCTCATCCGTCGTTGTACTAAAGGACAGAAATGTTGTTCCCGCATCGCGCATCCATGCCCCGGAGCTGGCGGGCAACGGAACGCATAAAATGACAATCAGCAGGGTCAGGCGCATCGTTGTGCGTTCCAAATGGTTAATCAAACCTGACTTGGCCGCATCTTGGTTAATATTCGGTTATGATGGCCTCGCCATGCGCGACGGACGGATTACCTGTCCCGCATGGAATTGATCGTCGAAAATGTGCAGTCCTATCCCCGGCCCCCGGCACTGGAGCCGGTCACGCAGCGCGTGCGCGTTATGTTTGGCGGGGAGGTGATTGCCGATACGACAGCAGCTTTGCGTGTCCTCGAAACGCATCACGCGCCCAGCTACTATTTGCCCCACTCGGATGTCACAGCTGACCTAAGCCCCGTTGCGGGCACCTCGTTTTGCGAATGGAAGGGGCGGGCGACCTACTGGACACTGACGGCTGGTGGGATGGTGGCCGAGGCCGCCGCTTGGAGTTACCCAAATCCATCGGCTCGTTTCGCGGCTCTCAAGAATCATTTGGCGATTTATGCGGGTCGGATGGACGCTTGTTTCGTTGGAGCGGTTCAGGTTTTGCCGCAGCCGGGCGATTTTTATGGGGGCTGGGTCACGCCGAATCTGACGGGGCAGATCAAAGGTGCGCCAGGCACACGACATTGGTGATGGCGGCGATCAATAGCGCGCATAAATACTACAAAAATGAACCGTCGGAAGAAGATTTTAGGCGATGCGGGCCATCAGGACCATGGCCAGCAGAGCGCAGCCAAGCCCTGCATATTCGCGTGCATGGAGCACTTCTCCAAACCAGATGGCACCGATCAAAGCCAGAGCCAGCAATGTGATCATGGAATAGGCAACCCCCGCCTGAACCAACGTCACATGGCGCATGGCAAAGAACCAGAACAGGGCGGAAATACCATAGAGGATACAGCCTGCGATCACGAGGGCAGACCAGAACGGTTGACCTCCGTCGGCGGCGTATTTGATGGCGGTGTCACCGATGATGACGATCAGGGCGGTGATCAGGGTAAAGCCAAATCCAAAAAGTATGTGGGTCATGAAAGTCGCCTTTTTCAAAGTCAGTTTGCACGGCGGAGGCAGTCAAATTCTTGAATAGGTTGAGGATAAACCAGCCTCCCCGCCGTGCGAAGTGGGGTATTCCCGACCTCTCGGGTGTGAGCCTGCATCACGCTGACACAGGCCGATTACCGTTATAAATCAATAAAATACGTGGTCACATTAACGGTTTTTGGATTTTGTCTCAGGCGGCGAGAGCCTGCGTACAGGCACGGAATTGCTGCACGGGCTCCGCTGCGCCATCCAGCGACACGGTCACTGCAGAGGTCTGAGTAAAGGCGGTCGCGGTGGAGTTGAACTCGAGCCCATCGAGCACATTGCCGAACCCTGCATCGCTCACGGTGAGCGTTGGGCCATCCGTCTGGTGGCGCTCAGTCGAAATTATGTTGCTGCGCGGCCCGTCAAACCGAATGGAGAAGGCGGGTGATGCGGGCCATCCGCTCGGGCTGGTGACCGCGATGGCATAAAGCCCTGTGGCGTGGTCGTAGGTGACGGCCACGTCTGCGCTCGCCTCAGTGTGGGTGAGGGTGCAGATCGGGGTCGGTGTGAACTCCCACGCGGCGGCGGGAGAGGCGAGAAAGAGGAGGGGGATCAGGTAGCGCATGATCATTATGTAGCGCTGTTGATGCGCCTGACCACCGTACATGCGCGCGGAACGCCGTAGGGTCGTGCAACTTCCCTGAACGTGAATGTCAGGTGCACCTGAGCCGTCCCAGATGCACCGACAAGGCCGGGGCGGTGGGCAGACCGCCCACCTTAGGCTCGCATTACCCGCCGATTTGTTTCTGATTGCACTCACGCGCCATTTCGATGGCTTTCTTGGTGCCCGACAGATCTACGATGAAGGAGTACTCTTTTTCCGGAAAGATGAGCATCTCGTATTGCTGTGCGATGTCTTCGACGAATTGGGGGCTATCGCTGAGCACATAGCCGCCCGAGTACCCTTTGGTGATGTTGCCGCGCATGCCTTTGGATTCGCCAGCATAGACATTGTCGCCGATCAGGATGGCAATTTCGCTTGTCTCACCGGCTTTGATGTCAGTTTCGGCCTTTGTGAAGATGCCGACGTAGCCGACACTGCGGTCTTGGGTCAGCCCCATCTGGACAACGTTTTCGGCGCTGTCGACGGCTTCGATCAGACAGGATTTCTTTTCCACGTCCACAAAGACTTTCCAGCCTTCGATTTCTCCGTATTTCTCGAAGGTGTCAGCAGAGGCGGCTGTGGCAGCTACGCAGGTGGCAGCGATAGCGAGGGCGAAACGTTTCATGAGGTGGCTCCATTTGCTGGATTAGGGGGGCATTCTCGCTCAGGTCGTTAGGGAAGACAAGGTTGGATGGAGGGAGGGGAGTGGCGTCCTACAACATGCTTTTAAAAGGCACAAACTTCCGTTTGAGTCTGATCGTTGCAACAATGACTCGCTTGAGCGTCATACCGCGACTAAGCGTCTGCTTCTTGGAAAAGTGGATGACAATTTACCAAGTGCAAACTGGATTAGTTGTATTACGGGTTACTTAAAGCCCGCCGGAGGGAGAAATATGACAAGCATATCAACAGCGCCCGCGCTGCTTGAAAGGTTATCTGCAGCGGCGAAGCAAACATTGTCCGAGCGCGAAGTGCGAAACCAGCGCATTTCCTTCATCATGAGCACCGTCAATGACGAAAATATTACGCAAGCCCAAGTCGAGAAGGTCGTCAAACACAGTGAAGGCAATTAAGTAATTGATTTTGTTCGACCTGACGGGAGGCGAAGCTCATCCAACCTACCCGAAGTTTGAGATTGAAAATGGGTCTCGGCAATATGATTTTCTGAGGTCAGCAGTTGAGGCAGCTATAGCAGTTCAGCGCCCGTTCCTATCTCAAACCGTTTTGAAAGCTTTGAATTACCACGCGATTGCTTGCCTTCACACTAGTGCAGGCCTTTACCGCCCTTGCGAGGTTTCGGTAGGTGACTATAAACCGCCTCCGATGTATCAACTGCCTGATTTGATGGATGATTTTGTAAATCAGGTAAACCGTCATTGGGTTGAACAAGACCCACTTGTTCTGGTGGCATTTGTTCTTTGGAAGTTAAATTTTATACACCCGTTCAACAATGGAAACGGCCGAACCGCTCGAGCGGCTTGCCTTTTTGTATTGTGCGTTAAGTTGGGCGGGTGGTTGCCAGGTTCTCCGATCTTGCCGCAACTTATCCGCAATAACCGGGATGAATACGTTGGTATTATGAAAAGAGTGGATGCCAGTGCGCTATCGGGCAATCTCGATCTGACGGAGCTTCATGTTTTTCTTGGCAAGCTATTGGACGAACAAATTAAATCTGCTGAACCAACCTCTGAAAACTAGTGGCGTCACCGCCCCCGCCGCTTAACATTGCCCCCACGCTGCCCAGCGCGCCCTGCGGTACTCCGACCGCCTGCTTTTTGGGCATCGCCCACCGCTTTCTCCACCGCATATTGCCGTGCCATTGGATCATCGGCCACCACAAGGTCCACCGCTTCCAGCCGTTTGACCTCATCCCGCAAACGCGCCGCCTCTTCGAATTCCAAATTCTCGGCCGCTTTGCGCATGTCTGTCCGCAACCCGTCCAACACGGTTTGCAGGTTGCCGCCCGCAAGCGGGTTGTCGATTTTGGCGGTGACGCGGGATTGGTCTGTGTCCCCTTTGTAGAGACCCTTGAGCACATCCTCGACGTTCTTTTTCACCGTGGTCGGCGTGATCCCGTGTTCTTCGTTGTAGGCCATCTGCTTGGCGCGGCGGCGGTCGGTTTCGGCGAGGGCACGCTCCATACTGCCGGTCACTTTGTCGGCGTACATGATCACACGGCCATCAGCGTTACGCGCGGCACGCCCGATGGTTTGCACCAGTGAGGTTTCGGAGCGCAGGAACCCTTCCTTGTCCGCATCGAGGATCGCGACCAGCCCGCATTCTGGGATATCCAGCCCCTCGCGCAGCAGATTGATCCCGATCAACACGTCAAAGGCCCCAAGCCGCAGATCGCGCAGGATTTCGATCCGTTCCAGCGTGTCGATGTCAGAGTGCATGTAGCGGACCTTGATCCCCTGTTCGTGCATGTATTCCGTCAGATCCTCAGCCATCCGCTTGGTCAGCGTGGTGCAGAGCGTGCGCATTCCGTTGGCGGTGACTTTCCGCACTTCGTCCAGCAGATCATCGACTTGCGTTGTGACGGGACGGATTTCGACCATCGGGTCGAGCAGACCTGTGGGGCGGATCACCTGTTCGGTGAAAATGCCGCCCGCCTGTTCGAGTTCCCACGACGAAGGTGTGGCAGACACGAACACCGATTGGGGGCGCATGGCGTCCCATTCCTCGAACTTGAGCGGGCGGTTGTCCATGCAGGAGGGCAAGCGGAACCCGTGTTCGGCCAGCGTGAATTTGCGCCGGTAGTCGCCTTTGTACATGCCCCCGATTTGCGGCACCGAGACGTGGGATTCGTCGGCAAAGACGATGGCGTTGTCGGGGATGAATTCGAACAGGGTCGGGGGTGGTTCGCCCGGTGCGCGGCCCGTGAGGTAGCGGGAATAGTTTTCGATGCCGTTGCACACGCCCGTCGCCTCGAGCATCTCAAGATCAAAGTTGGTGCGCTGTTCAAGCCGTTGTGCTTCGAGCAGTTTACCGTCGTTGACCAGTTGGTCGAGGCGGATTTTGAGCTCTTCTTTGATCTTGATGATGGCCTGGGACATCGTTGGTTTGGGTGTGACGTAGTGGGAGTTGGCATAGACGCGGATGTGCTCCATCACGGCCGTTTTCTCACCGGTGAGCGGGTCGAATTCTGTGATGCTTTCGAGTTCCTCACCAAAGAAAGACAGCCGCCACGCGCGGTCATCCAAGTGTGCGGGGAAGATTTCGAGCGCGTCGCCCCGCACCCGGAACGTACCGCGAAAGAACGCCTGATCGTTGCGTTTGTATTGCTGGGCGACGAGGTCGGCGATCACTTGGCGCTGGTCGTATTCCTTGCCGACCTTCAAATCCTGCGTCATCGCGCCGTAGGTTTCGACCGACCCGATACCGTAGATGCACGACACCGACGCCACGATCACCACGTCGTCCCGTTCCAACAGCGCCCGCGTGGCCGAGTGGCGCATGCGGTCGATCTGTTCGTTGATCTGGCTTTCTTTTTCTATATAGGTGTCGGATCGCGCCACGTAGGCTTCGGGCTGGTAGTAGTCATAGAAGCTGACGAAGTATTCGACGGCGTTGTCGGGAAAGAAACCTTTGAACTCGCCATAAAGCTGCGCGGCCAGCGTTTTGTTGGGCGCAAGGATGATGGCGGGGCGCTGGGTTTGTTCGATCACCTTGGCCATGGTGTAGGTCTTGCCCGTGCCCGTGGCCCCAAGCAGCACCTGATCGCGGTCCCCTGCCAACACCCCGGCGCTCAGTTCTTCGATCGCTGTGGGCTGGTCGCCTGCCGGCTGGAATTCGGTGTTCATGCGCAGGGGCACACCGCCTTCAAGTTTGAGGCGGGTGCGCACATCCTCGGCCGGATTGGAAAGGAATGTGTCGGGGGAATCGGTGTGTACGTGGGCCATGCGCCTAACTTGGCGCTTGGGCGGGCCGGTGCAAGGGGGCGCGGTGTGGATGCTGCCAGAAACTGACAGGGTGCCGCGCGTGCTTTTCTTTGTGGCAGGTCGCCGCTAGCCTGAGTTGAGAAAGCGGAGGGCACAGTATGATCGAAGAACCCAAGACATTGACCATCAGGGCGCCGCAGCGGCGACCCTCTGCGGCACAGATTGCTGCCTTTCAGAACGTGCCGACCGGGTTCGTTGTGGATGCCATGTTTGGGGCTGGATCGCTGGCCACGCAGATCGTGCCCATTCCCGGACAGGATGTGCAGGTGGCTGGACCCGCGCTGACGGTCGACAACCGGCCCAGCGATATTTTGGCCCTGTTGGGTGCCCTTAAGTACATTCGGGAAGGCGATATCGTTGTGAACGGTTTTGCGGGCTTTCAGGGCTGTGCGGCGGCGGGGGATCGTGTGTCGGGCATGATGCAGAACTGCGGTGCCGCGGGTTTTGTCACGGATGGGCCGATGCGCGATCTCGATGGCATTCGCGCGGTTGGCCTGCCGAGTTGGTGTACCGGGTTGAACCCCGGGTCGCCCTATTCAACAGGGCCGGGTCGGGTTGGGCTGCCTGTGCCGATTGGCGGCCAGAGTGTCGAAACCGGGGACATGATCGTGGCAGACAAAGACGGGGTCGTCGTGGTGCCTTTTGACATGCTGGATCACATCATTGGGCGGTTGGATGCGGTGGCCGCACTTGAACATGATATGGATGCCCAAGTGGCCGAGGGCCTTTGCGTTCCCGATGCAATAGAAGAGATGTTGCAGGATGCCGACAAGGTTGCGCATGTGACCTGATTGAGTGCGGCGCGGTCCGTTTTGCGCGGGTCGTGACAAATGCATGGGCAAAATGCGTAAACCGCGGCGGCGCAGCGGGGTTGATGCACCACGCCCGCTTGGCAAATCCGCAGCAGCTTGCCATAAGGGCGTGACACTATTCTTGGAGCGTTACCACATGCGCGCACGCATTTTTCAACCCGCCAAAACGGCCATGTCCTCGGGCACGGCCAAGACCAAGCACTGGGTATTGGAGTTCGCACCTGCCTCGGCCCGGTCGGTTGACCCCTTGATGGGATGGACATCGTCTGATGACACGCAGGCACAGGTGCGCATGAATTTTGACACCAAAGAGGCCGCTCTTGATTATGCGTCCCATCACGGGATTGATGCCGCGGTGCAGGAACCCAACAAACGGCGCGCCAACATCAGGCCCGGCGGATATGGCGAGAATTTCGCGACCAGTCGCCGCGGTGCTTGGACGCACTGATGGGCGGCGCCGTCCACGCACCGTCTGGATCCGGGGAAACCAACAGCGCGTTTGGTCTGCCGCGCCGGTTCCACGTTTCCGGAAACGACACCTCTCCGTCCGTGTGGGAAGAAGACATACCGAACGGCGCCGGGCCGCCGCGCCACATTCACCATGCGGCCACAGAAATATTTGTAGTACGTTCGGGCCGGTTGCTGTTTGAGGCCGATGGCGTTCAATTCGAAGCGGGTCCGGGCGATACCGTGACGATTCCGCCCGGCACTGTGCATGCATTCAAGGGCCTTGCCCCGGAAGGGTCGGTCGCGGTGATCGTCCTGACACCTGGCGGAGGGGATGCGTTTTTCCGTCAGGTTGAATCCGAAGGACTATCGCCGGAAACGGATATGCCTCGGATTGCCCAGATCGCCTCGGAAACCGACCTCGAGTTTGCAGGCCCGCCCTTGTGATGTCGGCGATGCAGGTGTCGCGCGCGTCGGTTGAAAACGCGGATGTTCAGGCGCTGCTGCTCCGCCATTTTGATCTCATGCGGGCAAGTTCCCCTGAAGAAAGCTGTCATGTGATGGAACCGGGTGCCTTGCTGGAGCGCGGGGTGACACTGTTTGCGGCGCGCGACAGTGGTGCGGTTCTGGGCGTTGGGGCGTTGGCACAGATCGACGCAGGGCATGGCGAGTTGAAATCCATGCACACCGCCGCCGAGGCCCGAGGGCGTGGCGTGGCCCGCGCCATCTTTGCATCGCTTTTGGATGAGGCCCGCGCGCAGGGCCTGACTCGCGTCAGCCTTGAAACCGGGAGTGCCGAGATGTTTGCCCCGGCCCGCGCGCTTTATGCCGTGCACGGGTTTGAGGAGTGCCCACCTTTTGGCAGCTATATCTACGACCCGCTGAGCATTTTCATGACACGCACGCTTTGAGCCTCTTGCCCCATCGCGATTGCTGCGGCATGAGTGGGCCAGCGCGGTCCCGTAGCTCAACTGGATAGAGCACCTGACTTCTAATCAGGATGTTGAGGGTTCGAGTCCTTCCGGGATCGCCAGTCTTCCTTGTCAAAAGACTGATGACTTTGACTGTTGCAGTTTCGACCAATTCAAAAAGAGAAATTGGCCTTGGCGCCGAATGCGTCGACGGTTTGTTCTTATCCCAGAGCAGTTCCAGGTCGGCACTGCGTTCAGCGGCGTGACAAAACGTTCTTTTGTGGCCTAAGCCGCGCTCAGAACTTAGAAGTCAGAGGTGCGGTCGACAGCTACAAACCCGCTCTCCATCGTAAGCACAGAAGGTTCCTCCATCCCGCTGACCGCGGCACGAACGTCGACCATCTCAACCGCCTGCGTGTTGTAGGTTTTGTAATAGTATGCACGATTGGCGGTGTCGGCTGCAGAGGACCAGACGGTGTAATCAGTGTGTACGCCACCCGCACCGACATCTCGGATTGCTCCCTTTGGGATGTCGAAGGCGTTCAAGATGTGAAAGGCCTGAAACACAGCATCGTCAGATGTTGAAGACGGCAGTGCAGAGTTGGCGAACGCAACAGCGCGCACAAAGCGTGACGGTGAGGAGAAGTCGCCGGGCAGACCGACCATGCCGCTGCCCTGTCCGAACGCTGGTAGTGACAAATCACCAACCGAGATGGCCTCTCGGTTTTCAGCCTGAAGACCGATATAGTTGCGCAGGTTGGTCAGGTGCCAATCATATGATGGGTTGTTTGTAACTGCGTTTACAGAGTTCTCGTGAACGGTCAGGCCTTCAGCGGTATACTGGATCACGATCGCTTCGCCGGACGCATCAACAACCGAATAGTGAAACGGTGCAAAACCATTGATGACTTCGATATGCGTGCCAACGACCTCAATCGTTGGCAAAGCAGCGCGAACTTCTTCGACGGTGCTAAACTGGCCCAGAATCCAGTTTCCAAGTTCGTCTGAGGATACGGCGCGATCGCGATTATCTTCTGTTGCCTCTCCAAATACAGCGGGGCCGGCAAAGTAGAATGCACCGAAATAGAGGCCTTCGGTGTTCAGACCGTCAAACACAACTGGGTAATCAAATGCGTTGGCGCCGAGAAATCCGTATTGTGCGGTAAACGTGAAGCCACTTTGGTCAGCATCAAGTGCCAGTGTCTCGATTTCTGTGCCGGCCGGCACCGCATAGATGTTTGATTGGATATCGAACCCAAATTCCATTGTTCTTGCGGGAACGGTACCACCGTCTTCGGCATGAAGAACAATCCCGGTGCAAGCGAGCGCCTGCCCTGCTGCAAGAGACACGCACACTGACAGCGTAAAGGCTCGCGATAGGAAGCGAAGAGGTTTGGCTAAGCTTTTTGGCATCGTGATAGATACTTAATCCACTGTCCAGTTGAGGAAACCTAGCCGCCTGAAAAGCGAGGTCAACACCGTCGCCATTTGCCAAGGCCATTTAATATTTAGCATCTGGGAGTACCAAAAAACCGGGCTCCTTGCTTTCTCCAACGAACAGTGCGGCGCGCCATGAAACAACGCGCACTTTCAACGAAGCATAGGAAAAGTTGACTTACCCTCAAGAATGGCGTGCTTGTTTCGTCGGAGCTCGTGCCGTGAGGTGCCTGCGTCAGAAACGCTCGGTGCGTGGGACATACTTCGTGACGCTACTCCACAAGTTCGCCGTGGTTTTAGGGGCGATCAGGTCAAACACCTGCGGCTTTCCGCGCTCAAGTGATCAGCATCTGTTTTCAGACACTTAGCAGCTGTTTGTCTATAAAAGTTTTTAAACTGCACGCTTGCACGGCACAAATTAAGATGCAAAGCTGCTTTTATGAGCAGTTTAAGAACGCTGATAGCAAGCGCACTGATCATGATAGGCCTGAGTGGTACGGCGCGCGCCTATGACGATCTGGTGTTGGTGTTTGCCGGTTGCACAGGCCGTATGTCTGCTGAAATGGAATTTGCGTGGTTGATGAGCGACGCGCGCTCGGACGCGTTGCAGGATCAGCGGCAACGTTTTGTCACGCTTCTGGATGCTGTGATGCCGGCGGAACGCGCCCGCGAAACACTGAACCATCGGATCGAGGCTAAACTTGCGCATTCGGCCATGCTGACCACCGCTCATTTTGGGGCCGATGAACGATTGGCTCGGCTCGCCAAGCAGCGCGCTGAGGTCGGTGTGCAAACTTGCCGAACGCTCCTGCTTGAAGGGTAGCCGGTCACTTTCGCGCAGAAAGCCCGCTTAAAAACGCAGCAGGTAGCGCCAAAATAGCCCAATAATTAATCTATTTCGCGGGTCTGCTCAGAAATCGCGCAAGATAGACTCGGCCCCGTTGCTGCAGCGCAGCTAACTAGGCGTCGGTCCGATCTTGGGCCGATAAATTGTGCGGCGGCGTCAGTTTTCGAAGGCTAAACACCACCGCACGCGCCTAAACTTAAAGCGCAAGGGTGATATGAGGTCGTTTGGTCCATTTCGCAATGCCCTCGCGCGCCGCGCTAGAGGAAACGCAATGTCAAAAACTCTTTTTGGAACCACTGCTGCCGTGCTGCTGGCAACTGTGCTCCCCGCCGTCGCCTGCGATGCCCCGATCAAAGTGGGTGTTCTGCACTCGCTGTCCGGCACGATGGCGATCTCTGAAACAACACTCAAAGACACCATGGAAATGTTGGTTGAACAGCAAAACGAAAAGGGCGGCCTGCTCGGCTGCGACCTTGAAGCGGTTGTTGTCGACCCTGCATCCGACTGGCCCCTGTTCGCTGAAAAAGCGCGTGAACTGCTGACCGTTCAGGAAGTAGATGTGATCTTTGGGTCGTGGACGTCTGTGTCGCGCAAGTCCGCGCTGCCCGTTCTTGAAGAGCTGAACGGCCTGATGTTCTACCCTGTGCAGTACGAAGGTGAAGAAAGCTCCAAGAACGTCTTCTACACTGGCGCTGCCCCCAACCAACAGGCGATCCCGGCCACCGATTACTTCCTTGAAGAACTGGAAGTCGAAAAGTTCGCGCTGCTGGGCACCGACTATGTCTATCCCCGCACAACGAACAACATTCTTGAAGCTTACCTTCAGGAAAAAGGCATCGCTGCCGAAGACATCTTTGTGAACTATACGCCATTTGGTCACTCTGACTGGTCCAAGATCGTTGCAGACGTTGTGGCGCTGGGCGCTGACGGTAAGAAAGTCGGCGTGATTTCCACCATCAACGGCGACGCCAACATTGGCTTCTACAAAGAACTGGCAGCCGCTGGCATCTCTGCGGATGACATCCCGGTCGTGGCCTTCTCGGTTGGTGAAGAAGAGCTGTCCGGCCTCGACACATCCGATCTGGTCGGTCACCTCGCTGCCTGGAACTACTTCCAGTCTGCGGAATCTGATGCCAACGAGGCATGGGTCGAAGCATGGAAAGCCCGTATGGGTGAGGAGCGTGTGACCAACGACCCAATGGAGGCCCACTTTATCGGCTTTAATATGTGGGTGAACGCGGCCACAGCGGCTGGCACTACAGACGTCGATGCCGTGCGCACCGCGATGTACGGTCAAGAGTTCCCGAACCTCACAGGCGGTACCGCTGTAATGTTGCCCAACCACCACTTGGCCAAGCCGGTTCTGATCGGTGAAATCCAGGCGGACGGTCAGTTCGACATTATCTCTGCGACCGAGCCGGTTCCGGGCGATGCATGGACCGACTTCCTGCCAGAGTCGGCTGTTCTCAAGTCGGATTGGGCCGAGCTGGGCTGCGGTATGTACAACACCGAAACCAGCACCTGCGTGCAGATCGAATCCAACTACTAATCTGAATTGAAAGACTTTTCAGGGGGCGGGCTATCCGCCCCCTGATCACCTTGGGGCAGGTATACATGCAACGACTTCTGGCCTTACTGATTTGCCTTGGCCTCGCATTTCCAGTCTCTGCCCAAAACGCAGATGCCCCCATTCAGCAAGTGATGCAGACCCATGCAGACCTGCTGGCCAAAGCGTCCCGGAAAACCATTCAGGTTGCCATTGATGCGTTGACCGACAGCGGTTTGCCTGCGGCCCAAGAGGTGCTGCAACGCTGGCAGAACAAAGAGATGTGGCTGGACGAAGAAACCGGCCTGTTCGTTTTTGCCGAAGAGATTGACCGCAGTACCATTCGCATCTTCGAGGTGTCAGACGGCATGGATTTGGGCCAGGTGCCGGATGACGGATACAAACAACTCAAGCCGAACAGCGGCGTGCGCGGTTTGATTGCCGCCGCCTTGGTAAAATTTCAACTGACCGATCCGGATACGTCCGTGCGCCTGACTGCGCTTGATGCTATTTCGCGCGACCCTGACAAGACACACTTGCCCGCCTTGCGCGATGTTATGGATCGCGAAGGCGACCCGGCCCTCTCGGCCCAGATGACGCGGCTGGAACGCTTGCTGACAATCGAGTTCGGCGCGGATGACAATGAAAAGATTGACGCGATTTCCTACTTCGCGGGCGATCTGGGTGTGGATGCCCGCGCTGCTTTGAACCCACTTGTTGCCACCCGGATTGAGGTCGGCGAGGCCGTGCCAGTGGGTGCTGAAGTTATCCGCGTCGTCACACCGGGGGATGAAACCCTGCCCAAGGCCGAAGCCTACGAACTGCTTGTACGGGCTGATCTTGCCCCGCCGCTGATACCCGCGAACCAAGTACGCGAAGCACTGATCCGCAATATTGATGGCGACACTGTCGCCGGTGTGCAGGTCGCAAGCCTTGATACAGACAGTGCGCGCAACGCGGCCTTTGCAACGCTGGTAGAACAGGGCCTCGCAGAACCGGCGGCAACGACGGAAGAGATCGACACGGCCCTTGGCGCTTATCAGTTCTACGAGGTCTTCATCGGCGCTCCACCCGGCGTTGCAATCGCAGCACAAGCGGTGCTGAGTGATATTGAGACCTCCGTCGCGCTGAACCAGACAGCAGACCTCGCGCTCGACGCCATCTCGCTGGCCTCGATCTATTTCCTCGCCGCGATCGGCCTTGCCATCACCTTTGGCGTGATGGGTGTAATCAACATGGCCCACGGCGAATTCATCATGATGGGCGCCTATACGGGTTATGTCGTGCAGCTGTTCGTGCCCGATCACACATTGTCGATCCTGCTGGCCATTCCGCTGGCCTTCATGGTGACCTTTGGGGCCGGTGTTGCGATGGAACGGCTCGTGATCCGCTGGCTCTATCACCGGCCATTGGAAACCCTGCTGGCCACCTTCGGGGTCTCCATCGCCCTGCAGCAACTGGCCAAGAACATCTTTGGCACGCAAGCCCGGCCACTGACAGCCCCCGGCTGGCTTGATGGGTCCATGGTGATCAACGACATTGTTTCGATCAGCTATATCCGCATCGCGATTTTCATCCTTGCGCTGATCTTCCTCGCCATCTTCCTGATCGTGATGAACCGCACGCGCCTAGGGCTTGAGGTCCGCGCCGTCACGCAAAACCCGCGCATGGCGGCGTCGATGGGGATCAACCCGGATCGGATCAACATGCTGACCTTTGGGTTCGGGTCGGGTATCGCGGGCATCGCCGGGGTCGCCATCGGGCTTTATGCCAAGGTCACGTCCGAGATGGGGTCCGACTATATCGTCCAATCCTTTATGACCGTAGTTGTCGGCGGCGTTGGCAACATCTGGGGCACCCTGTTGGGGGCCGCCATGGTGGGAACCATGCAAAAAGGGATCGAGTGGCTGAACCCGTCCAACACACTGGCGGCCCAAACCTACATGATCCTTTTCATCATCCTGTTCATCCAGTTCCGCCCTCGTGGCATTATCGCCCTCAAGGGCCGTGCGGCGGAGGCGTAGATCATGAGTACAGCAGCCCTTGCCTCGCGCCGTCCGTTCATCGCGCGTCACCCGTCGGTCCTGATCTTTATGGCGTGCCTTGCGCTTTTCACCATCAGCGTCACGATCCTTGCCGAAGGGTTCGGGATCGGCGTCATCTCGACAAGCTTTGTCAAAACTCTAGGCAAGACTCTGTGCCTGTGCATGGTCGCGCTCGCGATGGATCTGGTCTGGGGCTACTGCGGCATCCTCAGCCTTGGCCATATGGCGTTCTTTGGCATTGGCGGCTACGCGATCGGCATGTGGCTGATGTATGCGCGCACCGAGATCATTGTGGTGCAAAGCCTTGCGGCAGCTCCGCTACCTCCCACAGCAGGGGAGATTTCCCAAGGGATTGCGACGCAGATCTTTGGTGTGGTCGGGGCCTCTGAATTCCCGCCAATCTGGGCCTTTGCACATTCCTTGCCTCTGCAACTGGCCGCTATCGTGATTGTGCCGGGGCTGCTCGCGCTGATCTTTGGCTGGCTCGCTTTCCGCAGCCGGGTCACAGGCGTGTACCTCTCGATCCTGACACAGGCGATGACGCTCGCCCTGTCCCTATATCTGTTCCAGAACGACTCCGGACTGCGCGGCAACAACGGTCTTTCGGGCCTGCAAAACCTCCCCGGTATGGGGGACGTACCCCAGGCCACGGTTTCCATCTGGTTCCTTTGGGCGTCGGCGCTGGGTCTCGGCCTTGCCTATCTTCTTTGTGCGTGGGTCGTTTCAGGCAAGTTCGGGTCGGTCATCCGCGCGATCCGTGATGATGAGGCGCGGGTGCGCTTTCTTGGCTATTCGGTTGAGGCCTACAAGCTGACCATCTTCACCCTGACTGCGGTGATCGCCGCTATTGCAGGCGCGCTCTATTACCCGCAGGCGGGCATTATCAACCCGGCAGAAATCGCGCCCATCGCTTCGATCTACCTTGCTGTCTGGGTCGCCATCGGCGGGCGCGGACGGCTGTATGGTGCGGTCATCGGTGCGGCCTTCGTGTCCCTTGTATCCACATGGTTCACAGGCGGGCAGGCGCCAGACGTCAACCTTGGCTTTTATGTGATCTCATGGGTGGACTGGTGGACCGTGCTGCTTGGCTTCTCCTTTGTGGCAGTCACGCTGTTCGCGCCCAAAGGCATCGGTGGGCTGCTCGACATGATCCCGAGCCCCAACCGCCATGGCGCGGATCTTGGGCCTGATGCCGGGTCTTTGCGCGAAAGCGAGGCGAATAAATGAGCACACTTCTCGAAGTCTCGGGCGTCTCCAAAACCTTTGACGGGTTCAAGGCGATCAACAACCTGTCTTTTCAGATCGGCGAGCCAGAAATGCGCGCCGTGATTGGGCCCAATGGGGCGGGTAAAACCACATTCATGGACATCGTGACGGGCAAGACCAAGCCAGACGAGGGCACGGTGTTGTTTGGCGAAAAGTCCCGGTCCTTGCTGAAGCTGAGCGAGAGCCAGATCGCTCAGGCGGGCATTGGCCGCAAATTCCAGCGCCCCACGGTGTTTGAGGATCAAAGTGTCGCCGACAACCTGATGATGGCGTTGAAAAAAGACCGCAGCCCGTGGGCTGTCTTGCGTTTTCGCCCCGCGCGCGAAGATCACGAGGCGGTCGCAAAGCTGGCCGAGGAGATCGGTCTGACTGACCAGTTGCCGCGCAAGTCGGGTGAGTTGAGCCATGGCCAGAAACAGTGGCTGGAGATTGGGATGCTGCTGGCGCAGGACCCTCGACTGTTGCTGGTGGACGAGCCAGCCGCTGGCATGACCCCGGCAGAGCGGGAGCACACCACCGACATTCTGGTGGAAGCGGCCAAGACTCGCGCGGTGGTCGTGGTTGAGCATGACATGGAGTTTGTGCGCCGTCTGAACTGCAAGGTAACGGTGCTGCACGAAGGATCGGTGCTGGCCGAGGGCAGCTTGGATCACGTCACCGCAAATGAGAAAGTGATCGAGGTGTATCTTGGCAGATAACGTCCTCAGCATTTCGGACCTGACGCTGCACTATGGCGGCAGCCAGATCCTGAACCGGGTCAGCGTGACGGCCAAACGTGGTGAGGTGACCTGTGTGATGGGCACCAATGGCGTTGGCAAAACGAGCCTGCTCAAGGCCATTTCTGGCACACACCCCCGTTCGGGCGGGACCTATAAGTTGGACGGGGTCGAGATTGGCCGCGCCTCGGCCCATGCGCTTGCGCAAGCCGGGGTGGCCTATGTCCCCCAAGGGCGCGAGATTTTTCCGTTTCTGACAGTGAAAGAGAACCTCGAAACTGGTTTTGCCTGCCTGCCAAGGTCTGAACGGTCCGTGCCAGAAGAGATTTTCGACCTGTTCCCGATCCTCAAGGAGTTCCTTGGCCGGCGCGGGGGCGATTTGTCTGGCGGTCAGCAACAACAGTTGGCCATCGCGCGCGCCCTCGTGACCCGACCCAAACTGTTGCTGCTGGACGAGCCAACCGAGGGCATCCAGCCTAATATCATCCAGCAGATTGGCCGCGTGATTGCGCAGCTGCGCGACAGGGGCGATATGGGTATTGTACTGGTCGAACAGTATTTCGACTTTGCCCGAGAGTTAGGGGATCAGTTTCTGGTGCTGGAACGCGGCGCGGAAAAGCTGAGCGGACGTAGCGACGAGATCGAGCGAGACACCTTGTTGGCGGCTGTCTCCGTCTGATCCAGAACTACAGTGCGTCAATGGGTTTGGCGGCTGTGCCGATCAGTCCTTTGGCAAAATTCTCACCCTCCGCAGGGCGCAGCAGGGCCTGACGCGTTCCTTGATTTTCGGGCAGTACAACCGCGCGACGCGCCCGGAACCGTCCGTCATAGCGGCCGAAATAAAGAGCGCGCGCTTGCGCGAATGGGTTGAGCGCAAGGCGGCGGTCAAAGCTGTGACCGAGGCCGGAAATGCGGAAGCCGGGGGCGGCTGCGATGGGTTCAAGGTATCCTTCGATGGACAGTTGGCGCAGGGCTTGCCCACCCCGGAAGCGCCCCAGTTCCAACGATGTGGCGGTGAGGGTGCCGTCAGCGAATTTGCCCGCAGCGATGGCGAACTGGCCCGCAATCAAAATTCCGCCCTCTGGCAGGGCGACGGGAGTTTGTCCGATTTTCCAACCTGTTCCCGGGCTGCCAACAGCCACACCTGCAACGCTGTCTATGTCGCTTGGGATGGCCTGCACAAGGCTGCCGCGTAGGGAGCCATCGGGTTGCCACAGCCCGTGCGCTGCCACGCGCTGACCGGCAAAGGCGGCGGCACGGGCGATCTGCACGGACGTTCCGTTGATCGCAAAGCCACGCGATGTGCGCATGAGCGTGCCGATCAGCGGCGAGTCGATGTCGATGTGTTGCGCTTCGAACCGGCCACGGCGGGCGTAGGCCACCATGCTAAGGGCTGTGCCTGGCACCAGCATGCTGTCACTTGCCGCACTGCCATTGGCAAAGATGCGAGTGGTGCCGGGTATTTCGACTCGCAAACCGTTGACCAGCACGCTGCCCGTGCCTGTCATCAGTCCCACGATCCCGGTCCCGCCGATGCCGCCTTCAAACGGGTCATCGCCCAGCTGCGCCGTAGATATGGCCGGAGCACAACCGGTCAGGGCTGTTGCCCCCATCAGGCTCAGAATGTGGCGTCGATTGAGGCGTGTCACGTCTTGTCCGGCCCTTGTGTGTCTGTGCCTGTATCCGCGTCTTCGCGGTAAAAATAAACCCCCAGACGGTAGCGTTGGCGCGGCCCGCTTTTGCCTTTGTCACGCCGATGGGCGGCGCTGCTTTTGCGGTTGAGGTCTTCGAGCATTGTCTGGGCTTGCGCGCGCGCCGAAGCCTCGACCCCGTCCACAGCCATGGGCGTCATCTGATTGTAGAAAACCGAGCGTTCAAAGAAGGGCGTGGTGTCCGCCAGCAGGTTTTCCGTGGCAGCGGCAAGGTGATCGCCGACGTTGGCGCCAAAGAACGCCTCTTTGTCGGACGCAGCAGCGGTGCCCACGATCGCTTCAGCATTCAAGTGCAACAAGTCTTCCTTCGCGGTGACAAGTCCGCCCCGTTCCAGCTCATCCAGAACTGTACGGGGACGCACGTCCTTGCTGATCGATCGGACAAGGGTTTCGAAACTCTGGCCGTCATCAGACGCGCGGGGCAGGGGCCGGGACGCGCCAGATGCATCGGTAAAGTCAGGGTTCGACATCCATTGCCCGATGATCGTGGCCAGAAGGGCGCTTTTGCGCCGCGCCTCAGACGTGCCGTCATCGGTTTCGGCGCGGATTGTGCGGATGTCTTTGCGGTGTACGCCGGTCAACATTGCGATGCGGCTGTCGGTCGGCGGGGTGCCGTCCAGGCCAAAACTTTCCTGTGCGACCTCGACATAGACCCGTTTGAGCAGTGCATAGATTACTGGTGCCGTCAGCCCACGTGCAATCATTGTGCGCACCAGTGGGCGCAGTAACCCCCTGAGAACACGAACAAATGCGTCAGATGCATTGGATGGATCGATGCTTGCCATCATATTAGATTAAGGGCGCGTGGAATTTTTTTCCACGCGATTCCTTGATTTTCCTCAATCGTGCGTCACTTCGCCTCGTGTGGGAAAAATTCCCACTCACAAATGCAACACGACAAGAGTGATGGCCGCCCGCGCCCCACCTGACCAAGGAGACTAAGAAATGAAACGCCGTAGCTTTATGAAAATGACCGTTGCCGGTGCCACCCTCGCAGCTCTCGGTGCCTGTGCCGAATTCAGCTCAGAACCTGATATCGTCGATACCGCTGTCGCAGCCGGTTCTTTCACCACTCTGGTGGCTGCTGTGCAGGCTGCTGGTCTCGTTGACACGCTGAAAAGCCCGGGCCCCTTCACAGTCTTTGCTCCAACAGACGCAGCCTTTGCCAAGCTGCCAGCGGGCACTGTCGACAGCCTGCTGTTGCCTGAAAACAAAGACAAACTGGTTGCGATCCTGACGTACCACGTTGTGCCCGGTCAAACGCTGTCCACTGATCTTGCCGGTCAACGTCTGGGCGTCACCACAGTGAACGGCGCGGACCTGCACATTGATGGCCGCAATGGCGTCAAAGTCGAAAAAGCAAACGTTGTCCAAGCCGACATTCTGGCATCGAACGGCGTGATCCACGTCATCGACAGCGTGCTGCTGCCATAACCCACTCCGTACCGACCCTCGTGCAGTGTGTCTGTGCGGGGGTCTCTTCTGCCTTTAGGCGACTTGTGCGCCAAGGCTCCAGACTTGGCGCGCCACGGGTGTATGGTCATCCAGCGCAAAGCGGACCACATCCGCCCGCTTGCCAATCTCCACCACACCGCGATCCTTTAGGTCCACAGACCGGGCGGGATTGGCCGTGGCGGTAGCGAGCCCCCGCGCCATGTCCCCCCAGATTTCACCCAGTTGCACCGCTGACATCAGCAGAGCGGCGGGCACATAGTCAGACGAAACGATGTCGAGCAGATCCTGCTCGGCAAGGTCCTTGGCGGCCACATTGCCAGAATGTGAACCACCCCGCACAAGGTTCGGCGCGCCCATGATGATCGCAATGCCGTGGTCGCGACACGCCTGCGCCGCTTCAGCAGTCGTGGGAAATTCAGCCATCGTCACGCCGTGCACAGCAGAGGTTGCGACCTGTTCGACTGTGGTGTCGTCGTGGCTGGCCAGAACGGCCCCCAGTCGCAAGCCCTCTTGCACCGCCGCAGCTTCGTGCGCAGCCCCAAGCCGTTTCTGTAATCCTTGCAACTTGGCGAGATGCTCGGCGAATTCCTCAGCGCTGAGGTTATTCTTGCCCATCACATAGGCCTTCATCTTGGCGATGTCGCGGAACTGACGCTGCCCCGGGGTGTGGTCCATCAGGCTGACGATGCCGACGCGGTCGTCAGGTGTGAACTCAGCCAACTCCTCGGTCAGGGTCTCGGAACAAATCTCGGCCCTCAAGTGGAGGAAGTGGCTGACCTTGAGCGCCCCGCGGGCGCGCAATGCGAGCATTTCAGACGATAACTCGCGGGCGTATTTCTTGTACCGCGCCTTGGCAGAAGGGATCGACCCCACGCGCATCGCATCAAAAACGGTGGTGATCCCGCAGCCCGCCATTTCGCGGTCATGGGCAAGGATTGCGGCGCTGTGTGGCCAAGCAACTCCGGGGCGGGGCGAGATATGGCGTTCAAGATTGTCGGTGTGCAGTTCTATCAGCCCGGGGGCCAGATAGTCGCCACCGCAATCGAGAGCACCTGAGGGAACCGACGCTCCTGGATCAATCGCGCTGATTACCCCGTCGTTCAATTTCAGGCAGCCGGTGACGACCTCATCCCTCAGGATCAGCTTGGCGTTGGCGAGGATCGTTTCTTGTGTCATGTGGATGTCATCTCAAACTGGAATGGGATCGAATATGTTTACGCGCTACGCCATCTACTACACGCCAGCACCCGGAACGCCGCTGGCCGAGTTCGGTGCAAACTGGCTGGGGTGGGACAGCGCGACCGGAACAGCGCGGGCGCACCCGAATGTGGACGGGACGGACGTCGAGAAGATCACGGCAACTCCGCACAAATACGGCTTCCACGGCACAATCAAACCGCCCTTCCGGCTGGCAGAGGGAATGACAGCGCAAGGTCTGGCAGATGCGGTGGCCACGTTGTGCGCCGATGCCGCCCCCGTCACGCTGGAAGGGTTGGAACTGGCCCGTCTGGGCCGCTTTCTGGCGCTGGTGCCGTCGGGCGATGCTTCGACACTCGGAATCCTCGCGGCCCGCGCCGTCCAAGAACTGGATGCTTTCCGCGCTGCCCCGAATGAAGCCGAACTGGCCAAGCGTCGCGCCTCCCGACTGAGTGCGGCCCAGGAGGAACATCTGGTCCGTTGGGGCTACCCTTACGTGCTCGACCAGTTCCGCTTTCACCTGACGCTGAGCGGAAAGTTGGAGGCGGACGTGATTGAACCGGTGCAAAGCGCGCTCGCGGCCCCGGTGTCCGCCCTCGATCTGGCACCTTATGGGATCAATGGTCTGACCCTGCTGGGCGAAGACGACGCTGGAAAGTTTCACCAGATCCACCGCTATGCCCTGACCGGATAAAGTGCTGAGAGGGTCGTTTGCACCGTTGCATCCAATGTCCCAGAGTTGTCGATTGTGATCGCGGGAACACCATCGGGTAACCCCGACCCTGCACGCGCCAGCCGCCGTTTGATCTCCTCCGCGTCCTCGCGCCCACGTGCGGCAAGGCGGGCGGCCAAAAAATCCGCGGTCGCCGTGAGGGCGATGGTGACAAGCCCGGGAAAACGCAAGGCTGCCTCAACCAGCACCCCGCGCGACAGGTTCACCAGCATGTCGCGCCCGGCCCCAAGGTCGGCGTCGACATCCGCAGGCACACCGTAAAACAGCCCATGCGCGCCCCAGTGCAATGCAAACTCGCCCTCGGCAAGCCGCGCTTTGAACTCGGCCACGTTCACTCCCTCAAACACTTCTCCGCCTGCTGCGCTGGGCCGGGTGATCACGCGGCGCACAAGGCCAAGGCGCGGATCAGCGTGCGCCATGGCCTCCATCACCGTGTCCTTGCCAACGCCGGACGGTCCGACGACAGCAATCAACCGACCGCTCATGCCGCGACCTCTGGAGTAAAGTCGCTGACATCGACTTCGCGATCACAAACCTCTGTTCGCGCAGCGTCATCATGGAAGATGCCGACGATGGCCACCCCGCGCGCCTTGGCGGCAAGGATCAGGTCCAGCACCACGGCGCGGTTGGTCGCATCAAGGCTGGCGGTGGGTTCGTCCAGCAGCATCGCCGGGTATTCAAAGGCAAAGCCGCGCGCGATGTTCACACGTTGCTGTTCGCCCCCCGAAAAGGTGGTCGGGCTAAGCGTCCAAAGCCGTTCGGGAATGTTCAGCCGGGACAGCAGATCGCGCGCCCGCACTTCTGCCGTAGCGCTGTCCACGCCAACCGCACGCAGGGGTTCTGCGACCACCTCAAGTGTGGGGACACGCGGGACCACGCGCAGAAACTGGCTCACATAGCCAAGTGTCGTGCGGCGCAATTCCAGTATCGCGCGCGGGGCGGCACTGGCCACATCAACATCCCCGACCATGATGCGCCCGGCCTGCGCTGTGTAGTTGCCATAAATCATGCGCATCAGAGTGGACTTGCCCGCACCCGACGCGCCGACCAGCGCCACGCACTCACCGGGGGCAATAGACAGAGTGGCACCGTCCATCACCGGGATGATCGCACTGCCCTGATTGTGCAGGACAAAGCTTTTGGCGACATTTTCTATTTTGATCATGGTCATGTTTCTTCTGACAAAAATATTTAGGTTTGGAGCGCTCACACCTGCAACACACTCGACACCAGCAGCTGGGTATAGCCGTGCTGCGGGTCATCCAGCACCTGATCGGTCAGGCCTGTCTCAACCACGTACCCGTCCTTCATCACCATCAGCCGGTGCGCCAGCAGACGCACAACGGCAAGATCATGGGTGACGATGATCGCGCTCAGGCCCATCTCGCGTACCAAACCTCGCAACAGATCAAGTAGCCGGGCCTGCACTGACACATCCAGACCACCGGTCGGTTCGTCCATGAACACCAGACGCGGCCCCGTCACCAGATTGCGCGCGATCTGCAGACGTTGCTGCATACCTCCTGAAAACTGGCGGGGGCGGTCGTCAATGCGGTCCTCGGCAATCTCCACCCGGCCCAGCCAGTCGATGGCCGCCCCGCGAATGTCACCATAGTGGCGCGCGCCCACAGCCATCAGCCGTTCGCCGACATTGCCGCCTGCACTCACATTCATGCGCAATCCATCGCGCGCATGCTGGTGCACAAAGGCCCAGTCGGTGCGACCCAACATACGCCGCTCGGGCTCTGACATGGTGACCGTGTCGCGCATGCCCTCGGCGCGGGTGTCAAACATAACCCGGCCCTTATCGGGGGGCAGGTGACCGGCAAGACAGTTAAGCAGCGTGGACTTGCCCGACCCGGACTCGCCCACAATCCCCATGACTTCGCCGGGGTAGAGGTCAAAGGCGACATCTGCACAGCCAATCCGGTGGCCATAGAATTTGGACAGGCCCTCGACCTGCAACAACGGGTTATCTTGGGTCATAGGACAGCTCCAATCGGGTTCCGCCCGGTTCCCGCAACATGCAATGGACTTTTGGACCCTTGCCCGAAAATTCAGGCCCAAATTCGACCACGACGCGGGGCCAGTCCCGCACCTTTTCAAAGATCGCATCCAGCGTGGCGCGATCGGCGACCTTCAGTGCTGTGTGGTGCAGGCCAACCGTTTCATGACGGTCAAACCCAGTGTCGCCGCGTTGTTGCCAGAGGGTCAGTTTGGCCACGCCATCGGTCACATAGGCCGACGGATAGGCGTCATTGCCGCCAAACTGCGTCCAGCCAAGGCAGTCTACGAAGAAATCCCGCGAAGCCGTCAGGTCCGCGACGGTTAATCCGATATGGTCAATTCCAAGCGTGCTCATGCCGCTCCCTCCTGTTCAAGGGGCGCGCCTTGTGCGCCCACATGGCCGGCGCGGCGCCGGCCCTCGCAGTAATCTGTGTCTGAACACATGAACATCCGATTGCCCGCGTCATCGACGATCAATTCGTCCAGATAGCTTTCTGTTGCTCCGCAAAGCCCGCAGGCATGATCGGCCTTGCTGGCCTCAAACGGATAGTCGTCGAAATCGAGGCTGGCGACTTGGGTATAGGGTGGCAGGGCATAAATCCGTTGCTCGCGCCCTGCACCAAACAGCTGGATCGCTGACATTTCCATCTTAGGATTGTCGAACTTTGGGATCGGCGAGGGGTCCATCACATACCGCCCTTCTACCTTTACCGGATAGGCGTAAGCGGTCGCGATCGCACCATGTGCGCTGATGTCTTCATAGAGCTTCACATGCATCAACCCGTAGTCGTCGAGGCTGTGCATTTTGCGCGTCTCCACCTCGGAAGGTTCAAGAAAGCGCAAGGGTTCCGGGATCGGCACCTGATAAACAAGGATCTGGTCTTCGCTCAGCGGCTCTTCGGGAATGCGGTGGCGGGTCTGGATCACGCTCGCCGCGCTGGTCGCCTCGGTCGTGGCGATACCTGCGGTGCGCTCAAAAAACCGGCGGATGGACACTGCGTTGGTGGTATCGTCTGCCCCCTGATCGATGACCTTGAACACATCCTGCGCGGTCATCACTGCGGCAGACACCTGCACCCCGCCCGTGCCCCAACCGTAGGGCATCGGCATCTCGCGGCTGGCAAAGGGCACCTGATATCCCGGTATCGCCAGACCTTTCAGGATTGCGCGGCGGATCATCCGCTTGGTCTGCTCATCCAGATAGGCAAAGTTATAATCCGTCATTCTATTGCCTCAAGTTGTTCGTATTCCAAAGAAGGGGCGGATGAATGAGATGACAAATGCAAATCATTGTAATGATCGTGCTGAGCGTTGCCCTTGGCGGCATCATTTTGGGAACGACCGTAGATCAACTGATCGGCTCGAACAGTCGGCGCGACCGGACCTGACACCAACGCACTAGCGTCGTGATCTGGCTGTTCACTGATCGTCGTCATTCCGCTACCTCCTGATGGGGAACGCGATCCATCGCTTCGCGGCGCAGCTTGCGGATCAGTTCCAATTCAGACTGGAAATCGACGTAGTGGGGCAGTTTGATATGCTCCAGAAATCCCGTCGCCTGAATGTTATCTGCATGATAAAGAACAAATTCTTCGTCCTGCGCAGGCGCGCCGACATTGTCTTCACCTAGCTCTTTCCAACGCAGCGCGCGGTCCACCAATGCCATTGAAATTGCCTTGCGCTCTGACATCCCGAACACCAACCCATAGCCGCGTGTGAACTGAGGCGGTTGGGTTTTGGAACCCTGAAACTGGTTCACTGTCTCGCATTCGGTAAGTTCGACCTCACCGATCTCGATCGCAAAACCCAGTTCCGGAATGTCCATTTCGACCGCGCAAGTCCCAATGCGCAACTCGGCGACAAAAGCGTGGTTGCGCGCGTAACCTCGTTGCGTGGAATAGGCCATGCCCAGCACAAACCCCTCATCTCCGCGCGTCAGCGACTGCAGGCGTAGGGCACGTGCGGCGGGCAGTTCCAGCGGCTCGCGGGTGAGGTCCGGGGGCGTTTCCGGGCCTTCGGGCTCCGGCTGGATCAGGTCCTCGCGGTCCAGAAAGGACATGATGTGCGGCTTGGGGGCCGGGGCCTCCTCCCGCTCAGCCGCCCCGAGCGTCTCGCCGTCTGCTGCCAGTTTGAAATCCAGCAGACGGTGCGTGTAGTCAAATGTTGGGCCCAGCACCTGTCCACCGGGCGCGTCCTTGAACGTGGCCGACACCCGCCGGTCGCAGGCCATGGCGTCGGTGTCCACAGGCTCTGACCCGCCAAAGCGGGGCAGGGTGGTGCGATAGGCGCGGATCAGAAAGATCGCCTCGATCATGTCTCCGCGTGCTTGCTTTATGGCGAGTGCTGCAAGGTCAGGATCATAAAGCGAGCCTTCGGCCATCACCCGGTTCACGGCCAGCTTCAGTTGCCCCTTGATCTGATTGACGCTTAGCTCCGCTACATCCACGGGCCCACGCCGCTCTTCGGCAAGCCACGCGTGGGCGGCGTCAATGGCTTTTTCGCCCCCTTTGACGGCTACATACATGGTCAGGACACCTTTGTGCTGCGGGGCAGGGCGGCGATCTGCGCCCCGCTGGTGAACATGAAATCAAGGCCCAGGGGAAACAGCATGGCGTTGCGCTGGAATGCCTCGATCTCAGGGAGATTCAACGCAGCGATGTCCTTGATCCCCGGACCGCGCAGCGTTGCCCCGGTCTTGGCAATTTTGGGTGTTTCCACAATCACTGTGGCGGACCGGTCTGGGTATTCGGGCGTACCAAGGGCGAGGATATCTATGGGTATCGCATCCCACGTGCCCACCACAAAACTGGCTGCTTCCGCGCTGACCAGCGGAGCACCAGTGTGAAAGGTTATCCAGTCGCGGACTTCGGGCACGTCATACTGACCGGCCAGATGCACACCTGTTTCCGGATCACACAGTGTCATCATGACGGTGCCCGCTGCTACTGACAAAGGCGCGGGCGGCACCGCACCAACTAGGTCTTGGATCGTTCCGGGCCGCGCCATTGCTTGCATCACAGCGCGAAAGGCGTCGGCGGATTGGTGCGGCGGGTCGGTGAAACCACCGGCGAGGCTGGCGTGATCCATCAGTCTTCTCCACGCGCTATTGTGAAAAAATCGACCTTGGTGGCGGCGGCTTTGGCTGCACGTGTCGCAGTGCGTTTGGTGGCTGCATCACGCAACGGGGTCAGCACGCTAGCCTCCACCACGCCTGCCTGATTGGTTTGCATCAGCGCATCAACCAAAGCTGCCGTGCGCGCATGATCCTTGCTGCGCCCCTGCACATAGCCATGACCAACTTCGCCCGTGGCTAGTCGGACAGAGGCCCGGGTCACCGTCATTTCACCCATATTGAATGCTGCGCCAACTGCCCCTGCACGCCCGCGTACCATCACTGCACCAATCTCCGGCGCGCGCAGAACGCTGTGTTCGGGGGCAAGGCCCATTTCAGCCCACAGAGTGTCGACCGATGCCGCATCAGCCTTGGCCAGCACTGACAGCCACGCCTTGCGGGCCGCGTTGGGATCCAGAGTTCCGTCCATCTATACACCTTGCGAAGTTGTCGAGATTGCTATACAACTAGACAAATCATAGGCCCGCTCGCGGCGCCCGTCCACCTAATTCATGTGAAAGTTTTGCGACCCATGGCGCGCACGCCGATCTGGAAATCAATCGCAGCAACGCTTTCGGGCGAAATCAGCGGTGGGCTTTATATGCCCGGTGACAAACTCCCGACCGAGGCACAGCTTGCAACCCGGTTTGGCGTGAACCGTCACACAGTGCGCCACGCGCTCAGCCACCTTGTCGAACAGGGCATCGTACACACGCGGCGCGGGGCGGGGGCATTTGTGGCACAGACACCCACGGATTATCCCATCGGCAAACGTGTGCGCTTTCACCAGAATGTCGCCGCCGCCGGGCGTATCCCGGCCAAAGAGGTGCTGTCGGTCGAGACCCGCCTGCCCAGCAACGCCGAACGCGAAGCGCTGGATATTGAGGCAGGCGCCTTGGTGCATGTTTACGAGGGGCTCAGCCTTGCCGACGGACAACCGATCGCGCTGTTTCGATCTGTCTTTCCCGCGGCGCGGTTTCCGGAACTGCCCCGCGCCCTGCAGTCGTCGGCATCGGTGACGGACGCGCTACGAACTGGCGGCGTCGCAGACTATACCCGTACGTCAACGCGGCTGACGGCCAAGGCGGCGACGGCAACACAGGCCCTGCATCTGCGCATCGCCGAAGGCGCTCCGATACTGCGCAGTGTGGGCGTCAATGTGGATGGAGAAGGCCGCCCGGTGGAATACGGACGCAGTTGGTTTGCCGGCGACCGGGTCACGCTGACGCTGGATCAGGAATGAAGACCATCCGCGACTGTTAGGTCAGCGTGTCGCGACCGCAAACACGGCCCCTCATTCTCAAGCATGAAAAGCGATAGTAACCTTAGCTGGCCACCCGCTGAGCACCCCTTGTGAGACAGGCGTGGTGTCTTTGGTGAGAGCATCCGCGATCCAGACCGCCAAAAGCAGACCGACAGCGCCCACACCGGAATAAGTAAGGACAGCGATCAAAACCGAATAGCCAAGAAAAAGTGTTGTGCCCGCGGCCACGCAGGCCAATACAAACGCTATCACTGAAGCACCCATAGCCATGATCATCTCTCCATTTGGTCTGCGAATGAGAAAAGAGATACACATGGTTCTTTAGTAAGACGTAAACTGGGCAAAGTTGGGATACGCAGGACGAGTCATGGGTTGGGTGCTTGACCCATCCCTTTAATCTCTGTCGTGCGTGCTCAATCCGAAAATGCCGCGGTCGATAAGCTCAGTTAGAACTCTTTTCAAAGTTCAGCATGCAACCAAGGAATGTCGTGACGTTGGCTTTGATGATCTGCCAAGACGGAAGGTGCTGATCGTCATATCTGGCATAGACATCAACGTCATGCACCCGGAAATGGTGCCGGCAACTTTGGTTTACCCCATCGCCTGGACGTCTGCATGAGAACATATCTACCAGCGGGCCGTGCTTGACCCGGTTGGTGAAAAGAATCTTGTGGCGGGGAAATGGCTCGACGGGTTCTATACGGGTTACCCCAATTCCGGGTCATACACTTCTGTCAGACCTCCAAACATTTCGTAGCTTTGTAAATCCCATCGGATCGCAGTATCCAAAACTTTCCGGAGGCCCCAGTTATCGTCGATCAGTATGTCTAGGCTACGTTGCCCGTGTTCATCAAAGAAAGCTTTCAGATCGCGCGATCTTATGGGCTCGAACGTGTCGATATCCACCCGAAACGCATGGCTTGGCACGCTATAGCCTTCGTTGAAATCCCACATATCTTCCAGATAGTTCCGCGGCAGCGTGATTGGCAGCGTTTCGTATTCTAATTCCATGACAAGGAATTGGTTGACGGGTTCCATGCTCCCAAAGACGGGTGTGTCGAGATCAAAAAGAGTGTCGCAAAATGTGGCCGGGAGAAGCGGCGGGGGCTTTGTCAGTCATCGGCGACGGCGGGTGCCACAAGCATTCCCGAGAGAAAGGCACCGGCCAGATTGCATCGCATAAGAGCCTCCCACAGACATGAGCAATTTAGAACTGCAGTTCCCGGCAAAAAGCAAAGCGATACACATGGTTCTTTAGTGGGACGTAAATTGGGCAAAATCGGGATAAACCAGCGTTCCAACCCGTTCCGGTCTTTTGCTCGAATGTGGGCAGCACTTGGCTGTTACCCAATGAGATGCGCGTAAGTCGAGACCAGACGTATGACTGGGAACGCCGTGTCTTCCGGGAATTTGGAAGGTCTGGTGCTGTGAGAGAGGATTGAACTCTCGACCTCACCCTTACCAAGGGTGTGCTCTACCACTGAGCTACCACAGCGCCGTGGGCGGGTGACTAGCCTCAAACGACCCCCCGCGCAACCCCATTCTGGACGCCCCCGCACCCCTGCGCTAGAGAGGCTCCATGGCAGATAAAACCGCACCCAATTCCAAGGCCAAGGATGATCGAGAGGCCCGCCTCAAGGCAGCCCTCAAGGCGAATCTGGGCCGGCGCAAGGCACAGGCCAAGGCGCGCACGGATACGGACAAAGCGGATCAGGCAGGCAAGGAGCAGGACGATGGATAGTATTGTGGTACGCGGCAATGGCCCGCTGAGCGGGCAGATCCCGATTGCGGGGGCCAAAAACGCATGTCTTGCGCTGATGCCGGCAACGCTGCTGAGCGATGAACCCCTGACGCTCACCAACGCACCGCGGCTCAGCGATATCGCCACCATGACCCAACTGCTCCAGTCACTCGGGGCCGAAGTTACGTCGATGCAGGACGGGCAGGTGCAGGCGATGTCCTGTCACGGGGGGATCAATACGCGGGCCGAATATGACATCGTGCGAAAGATGCGGGCCTCTAACCTTGTGCTGGGCCCGCTTTTGGCCCGCGAAGGGCGCGCCGAAGTTTCGCTGCCCGGGGGCTGTGCCATTGGTGCGCGGCCCATGGACATCCACACGGACGGGTTGGCCAAGATGGGAGCCGAGATCGACCTGCGCGATGGCTACCTGCATGCCAAAGCCGACGGCGGCACGCTAAAGGGGGCGGTGATCGATTTCCCCTTTGCATCTGTTGGTGCCACGGAAAACATCCTGATGGCAGCCACACTCGCTAAAGGCACCACAGTGATCAACAACGCGGCACGTGAGCCCGAGATCGTGGACCTCGCTGCATGCCTGCGGGCCATGGGCGCGCAGATTGACGGCGACGGCACATCGACGATCACGATCCAAGGGGTCGACCGCCTGCACGGGGCCACGCACCGGGTCGTGACAGACCGGATTGAACTGGGCACGTATATGCTTGCCCCGGCCATTTGCGGCGGAGAGGTTGAACTGTTGGGCGGACGTATCGATCTGGTTGGCGCATTCTGTGAGAAGCTGGACGCCGCCGGGATCAGCGTGGAAGAGACCGAAAAAGGCCTCAAAGTGCACCGCAAAAACGGGCGTATCCGGGCTGTGGATGTGGTGACCGAACCTTTCCCGGGTTTCCCCACAGACCTGCAGGCGCAGATGATGGCACTGCTGTGCACTGCCGAAGGGACGTCCGTTCTGGAAGAGAAAATCTTTGAAAATCGGTTCATGCATGCGCCAGAACTGACCCGCATGGGCGCCAATATCGAAGTGCACGGCGGGACCGCGACAGTTACCGGCGTGGAAAAGCTGAAAGGTGCACCCGTGATGGCCACGGACCTGCGTGCCTCTGTCAGCCTGATCCTTGCAGGTCTTGCCGCCGAAGGGGAAACGCGGGTGGCGCGGGTCTATCACCTTGATCGTGGTTACGAGCATGTGGTGCGCAAACTGTCTGGTGTGGGCGCACAGATCGAAAGGGTGCAGGGCGAATGACGGATGCACGGTTTGAGGATGGGCGCGAAGCACCACTAAACCTTGGCGCACTGGATGGCGATGATTTGCAGGTGATTTCGTCTCTTGCACAAGACGCAGTCTTTCCAATCACTGAAATGACCTATGCACGCAGCCAGCGGCGTTTTGCCCTGCTGATCAACCGGTTCCGCTGGGAAGACCAAGGGGCCGGTAGGCATGCACCCGAACGGGTGCAATCGGTGTTGGCCTTTGACACGGTGCTGTCAGTGTCGAGCCAAGGCATCGACCGCAGCGACAAGGACCTGATCCTGTCCCTGCTTTCGATCAGCTTTGAGGAAGAGACCGACGGCGCGGGACATATCCTGCTGACCCTTGCCGGGGATGGCGCGATCAGGCTGCAGGTCGAGGCGATCGAGGCGACCCTCAAGGACGTCACACGGCCCTATGTTGCCCCGTCCAAGTCCGTGCCCGAACACGATGACTGACGCAGTCATCCGCGCTGCCACGCCGGAGGACGTAGAAGTCTGGCGGGCCTTGCGGATGGATGGGATTACGCGACATCCGCAAGCCTTTATCGTTACGGCAGAAGAAGCCGCAGTGGTACCGATCGAAGAGGACGCAAAGCGGCTTTCAAATGGCGACCGGTTTTTGGCTTTTCTGAACGGCGTGCCTGTCGGTCTGATCGGGCTCAACCGTCAAGGAATGCCCCGCACTGCGCATCGTGGCGAAATCGGCCCGCTCTATGTGGCCCCGAATGCGCGTGGGCAAGGCATTGCTGACGGGCTGCTGATGGCCGCAATAGACGCGGCGCAAGAGATGGACGTCTGGCAGCTCGAGCTTTCGGTCTTTGTGGAAAATGCGCCCGCGATCGCGCTTTATGAGCGCCATGGATTTGAGCTGGCCGGCAAAATTCCAAATGCCATTGCCGGTGCAAATGGGTTTGAGGATGATCTGATCATGATCCGCATTCTCGCAAAGCCCTGACATGGGCTGCGCACGTGTAGGTGCCCCGACACATCGCCACCTTGAGACCACCCCGCTGGCCCGCTATGTCCCCGGGAGACGGAGAAATGCCAATGCCCCAGTTCCTTGACTATAGCGATGCCGATTTCGAGGCGCGTTTTATCGATCTGCTGAACGCCAAGCGCGAAGACAGCCCGGACGTAGATGCTGTGGTGGCGGACATTTTATCGGATGTGCGCGCCCGAGGAGACGCCGCAGTCATCGAGTTGACGGAGCGATTTGACCGGATCGCACTGACACCCGGGACCCTGCGGATCACGCCCGCAGAGGTTGCGGCAGCGACAGAACAGGTGGATGACGCGGACCGTGCGGCGCTTGAATTGGCAGCCGCGCGTATCCGGGCCTATCACGCCCGCCAGATGCCAGAGGATGCGCAGTGGACGGATGACGCCGGCGCGACGCTTGGGTGGCGCTGGACGCCCGTATCGGCGGCTGGTCTCTATGTACCGGGCGGGTTGGCGAGCTATCCGTCCTCCGTTCTGATGAATGCCATTCCCGCCAAAGTCGCCGGAGTAGGGCGTCTTGCCATCACCGTGCCAGCACCGGATGGGGTGCTGAATCCGCTGGTGTTGCTGGCGGCCCAGATTTCGGGTGTGGACGAGATCTATCGCATCGGCGGCGCGCAGGCGATTGCGGCGCTGGCCTATGGCACAGACACCATTGCGCCTGTGGACAAGATCACGGGACCCGGCAATGCCTTTGTCGCGGCCGCCAAACGCCGGGTGTTCGGCAAGGTCGGCATCGACATGATCGCGGGACCGTCAGAGATTCTGGTGATTGCGGATGCAGACAACGATCCGGACTGGATCGCTCTCGATCTGCTCAGTCAGGCCGAACATGACGAAAGCGCTCAATCGCTTCTCATCACAACGGATGCTGGATTTGGCCGTGCGGTAGCAGATGCGGTGAACAAACGTCTCGAAACACTGGAACGGCGCGCGATTGCCGGGGCCAGCTGGCGGGATTTCGGGGCCATCGTAACGGTGCCATCATTGGATGTGGCCGCTGCCTTGTCTGACCGGATTGCGCCCGAGCATCTGGAACTGTGTGTGGCTGACCCCGCGGCTCTCTCGGCACAGATCACCCATGCCGGCGCTATATTCCTTGGCCAGTGGACGCCTGAAGCCATCGGCGACTACATCGGCGGACCCAATCACGTTTTGCCTACCGCGCGCTCGGCGCGCTTTTCTTCCGGTCTGTCGGTGATGGATTTTGTGAAACGGACAACGCTGGCACAGATGAGCCCCGAGGCCCTGCGCGCCATTGGGCCGGGGGCCGAGCGACTCGCGGCCTCAGAAAGCCTTGAGGCACACGGTTTGTCAGTGACGGCGCGTTTGCGTAAATTGAACGACTGACACAGCGAAAGCCCGAGCCAGTTGCAGCCCGTTTCAGCACTTACTGAGACGAAAGGCTGCATTTTCGGGCCCGTTGGAAATATCGGACGGTTCCCATTGTGTTGCCCTTAGGGCTTGCGTAAGCATCTCGTCCTGAACGTTTGCAAACTGACTGCTGTTGCCATGACCCGTATCGCCCAGATCACTCTTGATGACGCCAACCTTCCGCCTCCCACGCCCGAAATCGAGCAGGAGCGGAAAGTGGCTATGTTCGACTTGCTGGAGGACAATACATTTGTCCTGCCCGCGCGCGACGGACGCGTCGTGCCAGAAGGCCCATATGCAGTGGGCTTGTCGATCCGCGACAAGCGGCTGGTCTTTGATGTGGAAACGCAAAACGCGGAAAAAGCGGCAGAATTTCACCTGTCTCTTGGCCCCTTCCGGCAGGTAGTCAAAGACTACTTTCAGATCTGCGAAAGCTATTTCGAGGCTGTCAAAAAGCTGCCCCCCTCGCAGATCGAAACCATCGACATGGCCCGGCGCGGGATCCACAACGAGGGCAGCCGCGTGTTGCAGGAACGTCTGGAAGGCAAGGCCGAAGTCGACACAGACACAGCCCGCCGTCTCTTCACCCTGATCTGTGTCCTTCATTTTGGCGGATAGATGACTGATCCACTGCCGCAATCCGTGCTCTTTTGCTGCGATCACAATGCGGTCCGATCCCCGATGGCCGAGGGGATCATGAAAAAGTTCTTTGGACAGGGCACCTATGTGCAGTCCGTTGGGGTCAAGAACGACATGGAAATCGATGGGTTCTCGATTGCCGTCTGTCAGGAGCTGGGTGTGGAACTCAGCCGCCATCGCTCGCGCAGTTTTGACGAGATGGAGGAGTGGGGGGATGACCTGTCATCCTTCGATCTGGTGGTGGCCCTGTCCCCGGCCAGCCAGCGTCGCGCGCTCGAGCTGACGCGGTTTTATCACCTCGAAGTCGAATATTGGCCGATCCTTGATCCAACTGGGCTTGGGGAGACGCGCGAAGCCAAGCTGGACAGCTATCGCTCCGCCCGCGACCAGATCATCACGCGCCTGACCGACCGCTGGGGTCCGGCACAGGAAGGCGGGTGATGGAGATCGTCGGGCGCTATTTCGATGCCTTCAACGCAGGCGACACTGAGGCCATGCTCGCCTGCCTGACGGAAAATGTAGCCCATCACGTCAATGAAGGGCAGGTGCGCACCGGCCGCGCGGCCTTTGGCGAGTTTTGCAAGCATATGGCGCGTTGCTATGACGAACGGCTCAGTGACATGGTGATCCTGACCGACCCTTCGGGCACCCGGGCGGCGGCTGAATATGTGGTGAACGGCACGTATCTGGCGAGCGACTCTGGTCTGCCGGAGGCACATGGGCAAACCTATACACTGCCTGCGGGGTCGTTCTTTGATCTGTCCGAGGGGCGCATTGCTCGCGTAACAACCTACTACAACCTCGCGGACTGGATCCGGCAGGTCAGCACATGAGAGTGGAGACGCTGACCGGGGCAGCGCTGAGCGAAGCCCTCGACGACATCGCACGCCTGCGCATGGCGGTCTTCCGCGACTGGCCTTACCTCTACGAAGGCACTATGGAGAACGAGCACAGATATCTGCAAGCCTACCAGGTGTCGGAGCGCGCGATTGCGCTGGCTGTCTATGACGGGGACTGGCTCGTAGGGGCTTCTACCGGGGCCCCACTCTCCGAACATGCCGAGGATTTTGGCGAAGCGTTCGAGGGCACGCCATTTGATGTCGAAAAGATCTTTTACTGCGGGGAAAGCGTGTTGTTGCCACGCTATCGGGGGCAGGGCATCGGGCACCAGTTCTTTGAGGCGCGCGAAGACTATGCGCGCGGCTTGGGGTTCGAGAAAATCTGTTTTTCCAGCGTTGTACGCCCGCCGGACCATCCCCTGAAACCCTCTGACTACCGCGCGCTTGACCCGTTCTGGAAAAAACGGGGCTATGATCGCCTGCCCGGTGTTGTGGCGCAGTTTACCTGGAAAGACGTCGATCAGGTGAGCGAGACGGCCAAGCCACTGCAGATGTGGATGCGCGATCTCTAAGTGCGGATCAGGTGCATATCTGGGCGGCCTTGTCCCCGTAGGCCTTCCAGCGCAGCCAGAACCGCTCGTCTAAAGACCGCTCCGACGTACGCACGTCCTGTGCCTCTTGCGGATCAGTGAAAAAGCCAGCCCCCCGGCGCTGATCCGATGGATCAAGCGATTGGTTGGCCACTGCCTGCACGCATCCACACTGCGCGCGACTGGCCTGTTTGCGGCCCGCGTCGCGACATGCGCTGTAGATCGGGCCGGTGGCAAACATCACCGCCGGGGCGATTGTCGGATTGACGGCGGTCGAGCGTGAGCCGCTGCTGGAACAGCCCACAAGCGCGATAGCGCAAATCGCAGCGATCAGACACGTGCTCTGGTTCATAGATGTCACCTCTGCTCTGGCGGGTTCTGCCGCTCTGACTGGGACAGAGTATGTCGAATTTCGGAGGCGGGGGCAATTCACGTTCCTATATTTGCGGCCAATCAGGGCAAAAAGGAACTGAGGTGCCCCTAGTTTCCTAGACGCCTGCCTCGTTCATCTTCTTCTGTTTGATTTCATAGTTAACCGGCGACAGCATACCGTTGTTGGTGTGCTTGCGTGTCGGGTTGTAGAACATCTCGATGTATTCGAACACGTCC